>NZ_FPBG01000006.1:0-457487 GCF_900116505.1 Pseudomonas sp. NFPP25
AGCGTCGCCATCGAGGGCGCGGGCCTCAACGCGAGCAATATCGACCAGTTCGAAATCATCACCCGCAGCGCCAAGATCAACGCCGAGATCCAGGCCCGGCACCTGGCGGTGATCGCCGGGGCCAACGACGTCGACGCCAAGACCTTGAACGCTACGGCCCGCACCGCCAACCCGGCGGATGCACCGCAACTGGCCATCGACTCATCAGCCCTGGGCGGCATGTACGCCGGGGCGATCAAGCTGGTGGGCACCGAGGCCGGAGTGGGGGTGAAGCTCGACGGCAAGCTGATCGCCAGTGGCGGTGATATCCAACTGGACGCCGACGGCCAGTTGCGCATGGCGGACGCCACTGCCGAGAAGGGCGCGGTGGCGATCAAGGCCGGCAGTCTGGAGGCCCAGGGCGCGGTCTACGCCGGCAGCGAACTCAAGGTGCAGGCCCGGGGCGACCTGAACAACCACAGCACTCTGGCGGCGGCCAACAGCATCAACCTGGGCAGCGGCGGGCAACTGAACAATCAGGGCATCATCGAAGCCGGGGTCAACCTCGACAACAGCCGCAACCCGAACGGCGATGTCACGCTGACTGCGCAGACCCTGAACAACAGCGGCAAGAGTGTGGTGGCCAGCCGTGATCTGACGGTCACGACCACCCAGACCCTGAACAACCAGGGCGGCACCCTGAGCGGGCAGCGCCAGGTCACGGTCAGTGCCGGGGCTCTGGATAATAGCCATCAGGGCAAGCTGCTGAGCGCCGAGCGCCTGCAACTCGATGCCGAGCAAGTGCGTAACGGCCAGGGCGGCCTGATCAAGAGCCAGCAGTCCCTCAATGCCACCCTCGGCCACCTGGGCAACAGCGGTGGCGAGCTGTCGAGCCAGGGCAGCAGCACCCTGGTACTGGCCGGCATGGACAACCTCACCGGCGTGGTACTGGCGCAACAGACCCTGGAGATAACCGGTACGGCAGAACTGGACAACCAGGGCGGCCTGCTCTCGGGCTGGCAGGGCCTGACCCTCAATGGCACGGGCTTGAACAACAGCAACAAAGGCACCGTTTCCAGCCTCAAAGGCGGTGTCGAGGTCACCCTCAGCGACGCCTTGAACAACAGCCAGGGCGGCGCCTTGGTCAGCCAGCAGGCCCTGGACGTCAAGGCCGCCAGCCTCGACAACAGCCTCAAGGGCATGATCTCCAGCGCGGGTGCACAGAGCCTCAAAATGAGCGACCGGCTGGACAACAGCCAGGGCGGCTCCATCGACAGCGCCGCGACCCTGACCCTGCAGGCCATGGCCCTGGGCAACCAGAGCGGCATAGTCAACGCCGCTGGCGACCTGGAGTTCATCGGCAGCGACCTGGACAACAGCCACGGCACCTTCACCGGCAAGCAGGGCGTTACCCTCGACCTGCTGGGACACTTGATCAACAACCAGGGCACCCTGTCCGCCGCTGGCCCTTTGCTGCTCAAGCGCAGCACTAAGGTTGAGAACCAGGGCGGCGAACTCTCCAGCCAGCAGTGGCTGCGGCTGTTCACCGAACACTTGGACAACCGACAGAAGGGCCGGGTCGCGGCCAATGAGTCGGTGTTGATCAACGCCAGTGGCGAAGTGCAGAACAGCGATGGCGGAGAGATCCTCAGCCGCGAAGCCGACCTGCAACTCAATGCCGAGCGTCTGGATAACGCCAGAGGCCTGCTGCAGGCCAAGACCAACCTGGGCCTCGATGTGGCGGCCGACGCCGGCAACCAAGGCGGACAAGTGATTGCCCAGCAGGGCGACCTGACGCTCAAGGCGGGCCACCTCGACAACAGGGCCGGCAAGGTGTCCGCCCTCAACGGCGGCGCCACCCTGGAAACCGCGGCCGATGGCCGCCTCGACAACCGCGACGGCGCGCTCTTCGCCCAGCAGGCTCTGCATATTAGCGCCAAGGACCTGGACAACAGCGCCGGCCAGATCAGCGCCCGGCAGATCGAGCTGGAGCTCGCTGGTGCCCTGGACAACCGCCAGGGCCTGATCGAAAGCGGCAGTACCCTGGCCACCGCTGCTGCCAGCCTGGACAACCAGCGCGGGCAACTGCGGGCCCTGGGCCTGGCCAGCAAGACCCGGTTCAGCATCGCTGGCACCTTCGACAACCGCGACGGCTCCCTGGAAACCGCCAACAACGACCTGGCCTTCGACGCCGGCGGCTTCAACAACCGCGGCGGCAGCCTGCTGCACAGCGGCAGTGGCGTGTTCGGCATCTCCATGACCAACCTCGAAGACGTCGGCGGCCGCCTGAAGACCGCCGGCCAACTGACCCTGGAAGCCGAGCGCTGGACCAACAGCAGTGCAATCCAAGCCGACCGGTTGCTGGTCAAGGTCGACCACCTGACCCAGACCGCCGACGGCCAGCTCCTGGCGGGCACCGGCCTGACCGGCAGCGGCAGCCACTGGAACAACGACGGCCTGATCGGCAGTGACGCCGCGCTCAACCTCGACCTGAACGGCAACTACAGCGGCAAGGGGCGCCTGAGCAGCATTGGTCAACTGGACCTGCATGCCGCCCAACTGGACCTGGCGGACAGCGCCAGCATCGCCGGTGGCGCC
Organism: Pseudomonas sp. NFPP25; assembly: GCF_900116505.1. NCBI lineage: Bacteria > Pseudomonadati > Pseudomonadota > Gammaproteobacteria > Pseudomonadales > Pseudomonadaceae > Pseudomonas > Pseudomonas sp. NFPP25. The sequence goes on from NZ_FPBG01000006.1 coordinate 2,578, forward strand.
AACGGCACCCTGAAGATCGACGGTGCGCTGAACAGCGCCGGGCGTATCACCGCCAGCCAGAAGCTGCTGCTGAATGCCGCCAGCATCCACAACCTCGGTACCCTGGGCAGCGGCGAAGACCTGAGCCTCAACGCCGCCACCCTGGTCAACGACCATGGCCTGATCTCCAGCGGCGGCAATATGCAGTTGCTGACCAACAGTTTCACCAACCGCTATGCCCAGGTGTACAGCCTGGGTGCCGCGCTGATCGCCAAGGACGACCAGCAAGCCAGGGCCGACCTGCTGGACAACCGCTCCGGGGATATCGAAAGCCTGGGCAAGCTGACCATCGCCGCCAGCACCCTCAACAACGTCATGGACGTGTTGCAGTACACCGAGCACGAAAAGAGTGCCGCCAGCATCACCCGCCTGTCCTGCACCCTGATTCCCGTCGCCGGTTGCGACGACCGTGGCGGTGGCCGCATCAACGGCCTGTGGGAAGTGGCCGAGACCGACCGCCTGCGGGTGACCAACAGTAGCGCCGCCGCCAGCCTCAACAGCGGCGCCGACCTGCAGATCGACACCCAGACCCTGACCAACACCAGCAGCCTGATTACCGCGGCCGGCGACATCAACATCAAGGCCGAGACCGTCCACAACCAGGGCCTGCAACCCCAGGAAATCACCACCCTGCGGCGCTACTGGAGCTTCGTCAACGAAACCGGCACCGCCGCAGCCCTAGCCGCCGCGTTCAACGCCCGCAACAACCCGACGCCTTCGAGCAGCTTCGCCTCCGACCTCAGCGCCTTCATTGCCTGGACCGGGGTGATGCTGTCCTCCAGCAGCAAGGTGGTGGACGGCGACCAATCCTTCGCCGCCACCATCCAGGCCGGTGGCAAGGTCAACCTCAAGGCTGACCAGACCCTCGACAACAGCGTGATCCGCTCCTTTTACGAGTACGTCGGCGCCGGCAAGACCCTGACCGACACCGGCGTTGGCAACGGCTACTCGACGCCGATCCGGATCAACCCGCAACTGCCCCCGGAACTGGCCCAGCAACAGGTCAACCCCCTGGAGCTGCCGGGCTTCACCCTGCCCACCGGCGGCAACGGCCTGTTCCGCCTCAGCGGCCAGGGCAGCACCCTGGCCCAGGCCCCGACGCCTGCGCAGATCGCCGGCCTGCCGGACGCCGCGAGCCTGTCCCGGCCGCACAAGTACCTGATCGAAACCAACCCGGCGCTGACCAACCTCAAGCAGTTCATGAGCTCGGACTACCTGCTGTCCAACCTCGGATACAACCCCGATGAAAGCGCCAAGCGCCTGGGGGACGGTTTCTACGAACAGAAACTCATCCAGCAAGCCATGGTGGCCCGCACCGGCCAGCGCTTTATCGACGGCCAGGACAGCAACGAAAAGCTCTTCAAGCACCTGATGGACAACGCCATCCAGAGCAAGCAACAGCTTGACCTGTCGGTGGGCGTGACCCTGACCTCCGAGCAAGTCGCCGCCCTGACCCACGACATCGTCTGGCTGGAAAGCCATGAAGTGAACGGCGAACAGGTGTTGGTGCCAGTGCTGTACCTGGCCCAGGCCAACAACCGCCTGGCGCCCAACGGCTCCCTGATCGCGGGCAAGGACGTGAGCCTGATTGCCGGCAAGGACTTGAACAACGTCGGCACCCTGCGCGCGGCCAATGACCTGTCGGCGGTGGCGGGGGCGAACCTGGTCAATAGTGGGTTGGCGGAGGCGGGCAACCGCCAGGACCTGCTGGCGGGCGACTACCTGGTCAACCGCGCCGGCGGCATCATCGCCGGGCGCGACGTCACCCTGACCACCACCCAGGGCGACGTGATCAACGACCGCACCCTGACCACCCACCAGAGCAGCAGCGCAGCCTACGTCCGCGAGCAGCGTCGCGACTTCCTCGACAGCGCCGCCCGCATCGAAGCAGGCAACAGCCTGAGCATCGATGCCGAACGGGACTTCGACAGCAACGGCAGCGTCCTGCACAGCGGTGGCGACACCCGCATCAAGGCCGGTCGCAACGTCAGCCTCAACGCCGTCGAGCAAGTAGTCAGCAATGACCGTGGCATCGGCAACCTCGACCAGAGCAAAACCCAGCACGGCGCCATCCTGGAGAGCGGCGGCGACCTGAGCATTGAGGCCGGTGGCAACGTCACCGCCATCGCCAGCCAGATTGACGTCAAGGGCGACGTCTCGATGACGGCCAAGGACAACCTGACCCTGGCCTCGGCCGCCAATGAACAACACTGGGCCAGCAAGACCGGTACCACCAAGAGCGAAGAGGATCGCGTCCACCAACAAGCCACCACGGTGACGGCGGGCGGGGATGTGATGCTCAAGGCCGGCCAGGACATGACCCTGATTTCCAGCAAGGTCAAGGCTGGGGATGAAGCCTATCTGGTGGCTGGTGGCGAACTGAACCTGCTGGCGGAGCAGGACAGTGAGCACTCGCTGTATGACATGAAGAAGAAGGGGGGCTGGGGCAACCTCAAGACCCAGCATGACGAAGTCACCCGCACCACACATATCGGCAGCGAGATCAGCGCCGGTGGCAACCTGACCCTCAAGAGCGACGGTGACCAGAGGTATCAGGTCGCCAAGCTGGAGAGCGGCAAGGACATCACCCTGGATAGCGGCGGCGCTATAACCTTTGAAGGGGTGAAGGATCTGCACCAGGAGAGTCACGAGAAGACCAATAACAACTCCTTCTGGGTGTCCTCCAAAGGCAAGGGCAATACCGACGAAACCCTGCGCCAGACCCAGATGGTGGCGGCCGGCAATATCGTGATCAAGGCCGTTGATGGCCTGAAGATCGATGTGAGGCAGGTCAACCAGCAAACCGTCAGCCAGAGCATCGACGCGATGGTCAAGGCCGACCCGCAACTGGCCTGGCTCAAAGAGGCCGAGAAGCGTGGCGATGTTGATTGGCGGGTGGTGAAGGAGATCCACGACTCCTACAAGTACAGCAACTCCGGGCTGGGGCCGGCTTCGCAGATCATTATTGCGATTGTGATGGCGGCGGTGGTTGGGCCAATGGCAATGGGAGCTATGGGGACCGCTACCGGTGGAGCGGTTGCTGCGGGGACCATGAGTTCGGGGACTGCTGGAGTGCTGGTGTCGAGTGCGGGAGCTATCGCTACAGGCGCCGCGACTAACGCAACTGTTAGCTTTATCAACAATGGCGGAAATCTGGGGGCGGTCTTTAAGGATGTGACCTCTTCCAGCGCCATGAAAGGGTATGTGATCTCCGGTGTTACTGCGGGGCTTACATCTGGTTATTTCAATGAGTGGACAGGTACTTACACCAACCCAGTAACGAATCAGGTTATTGGGCCGAACCTCAGCACTTGGACAGGTGTTGGGCAATTTGCGGCGAGCCAAACACTGCAGAGCGGCACCTCCATGCTGTTGAGCAAAGCGTTGGGGCAGGGCGGCAGTGCAAGTGATGCTCTGAAAAGTGCCTTGTTCAATACCTTGGCTGCGGCCAGTTTCAATGCCGTGGGGGATTACACCAAAGGGGTGCTGGACGACGGTAAACTGCCCAAAATCCTAGTTCACGCCATGGTTGGTGGATTGCTGTCGCAAGCGACTGGTGGGGACTTCAAGACTGGGGCATTGGCTGCGGGCGCCAACGAAGCGTTGGTTGTCCAATTGAATGGTCTGGTAAACGGCAATAAAGACCTGCTAATCATGAGCTCACAAATTGTGGGTGTGCTAGCGGCGGCGGCTCAGAAGGATAGTGATACAGCCAAGATCGAGAAGGGGGCCTGGGTTGCGCAGAATGCTACTCAATACAACTTCGTGGAGCATCTTCCCCCGGGCCTGACTGAATATGGGCAAGCGGCGAGCACACTCGCAGAAGATATGCGGAATCGGGGGGCTACTGCTGAGCAGATAAGTGAAGCGCTCGTGGATCAGGCCCGAGGGCTTGGTTTCGATGGTGTCCAACCTGCTACTGAATTCACCAAGGCTTGGGCTATGTTTATGGCCGGTGAACTCAGTGGCATGGGGCTGGCTGCGGCGTTAGGTAAGATCCTTTCGGGAGGTGTCCGAGGGGAAGTTGCAGCGGGGCAGGCTGCAAAAGGAGCTGCTAAGGAAGCAGAGGCATTAGTCGCAGCTGAAAAGGCGGCGTTGGAGCGTATAGGGAGCAACGCGAAAGGGCCTGATCTGACGGGCAAGGCACCGAATACGGTGCTTGATTTGCAGAATGCAAAAGCAGGAGTAGATGATTGGGCTAAACTAAGTGGCCAGCTCAGAGACGCCTCGCAAGGTAAAGGTAACTTTAATATTGGTACTGGTACAAGAGAACAAGCTGATGCTTTGGGAAAAGCATGGGTAGGAGATGGGTATAAGGTTGCTAGTGATGGGAAAACCTTAGTCAGTAGTGACGGTTTAAAGCAATATAGACCACCATCTTACAAACCCAGTCAGGGGAAGGCTCAAGCTAACTTTGAGCAAAGATTTCCTGGTCAAGAATCAAAGAGGTGGCAATCAAATGGCCATCTGAATATAACGGATTAGACTATGTATGCAGAATTAAAACGGCTTCATAGCCCAGAAATTTACGATCTGGAAAATTACAAGCCGGAATCACCAACAAACTTTAGTTTTCTCCTTCAAGCGATGATTGGTCCAGTGGGGGAGGACGGGGAAGAGTCATTTGATATAGAGGTTTGTACTCCAAAGTGGATTGAAGAAAATTGCGCGCAAGATGTGGTTATTATCGGAAGTCATTATTTGATTGTTCGTGAATATAATTATAAAAAAATTAATGAATCTATAAAAACGTTTTTACTGGGCTGCGCTGGTGAAAATTGGAAAGAAGTTGCAAGGAAAGTTTCACGGCTAGGACTTTGGGAGTTTGAGGGTTACGAGCCATAGTGAACTGTAAAAAACGAATTGGGAACTGGCTCTTTTAATATCCCCAGCAGTGCTGGGGATATTATTTTCACTCCGCCGTAATCACCAACCTATTCTTACTAACCTCAATCCTGATCTTCTGATTGATCGCAAATCTCGTCTGTTGCAATCAGTGCCCACGCAAGCGAAGGTAGGGTGGCAGTTCTAGTTATATTTATCCTGAAAGTCTTGGGTGATGTGGGAAGCCGCTATTTGATCAATGATGCAGGTCTGAGTACTGTTGCCAAAGAGAGCAAGTGAGTCTTTGATCGATCAGTGTCCGATTAAAAGGTGATAGAAAATTGGTGACTTTCAAGCTGCCTTTTTGGCTTACTGGAGCACCTGCTCCTGCATCCGCCTCGTCGTCACATCCATCAAATCACACCCATCTCGCAGCAGAATGCTGCACACCAGCGATAGTTCCTGCAGCACCACTGCACCTCTGGGCGTGTCATCAGAAACCGTTAAGTTCTCCAGCAGTTGAGTCACGGCGCGAATGCGATACGCCACTGCATCGTGCAGGGCGTCAATGGCGGCTTGGGTATCGATCAGCTGGGAGGGGATGTTGCAGTCGTGGCCGGTTATAGCTTGATAACGCGTCATTTATTGAGCCTCTTTAGTTTGACTGAGGACTCTGTAAATCAGGTCGCCAACTCCGGTCGTTCTTTCAACGCCCCCTCGACTATATCCAGCGTTCCTCCCTGTCCTTTAAGCCTCATTCCTACTGGATTGTCTGCTTCTGCTGTAAGGCAATTCCTAATTTGTCGAGAGGACCTGTTCAAGCCGGTCCGCCGTGATTTTCCTGGCTTACAATGCCGCCGCTTATCGCCATGCCACAGGTGGTTTTTAGGTGGCGGTGCGTTGTTGAAAACCTTCTCAAGGAAGATCCGTCATGCGTCTGTTGTCTCTGCTCTTCACCCTCGCTTTGCTCGCCGGTTGTGCTTCCACGCCGGACTATTACATCTCGCCCAAACCGGTGCAGATTCCCGCCAACGCGACTTACTGGATCGACACCTTCAACCTGCAGTTGGTCGGCGAGAGCGAGCGTTTTCTGCCTGAGGACAAGTTGCGTCAGCAACTGGGCATGGAGTTGATCCGGCAGTTGGGCAATGCCAATCGCTACGCCGCCACCAAGGACAGTGCCGACTACCTGCTGGATGTAGATGCGGTGTACAAGCGCCGCCTCAGTGATTCCCAGGGCGGGCTGGTGTCGATGGTCGTCGATGACAATACGATCCTTGCCAGTGTCGACTTTGGCTACAAGGTGCAGGTCAAGCGCGACGGCGCCGAGGTGTTGCATTTCGCCCAGGAGCGCGATGGTTTGCAGCCTGCCGGGGCCATGGGCCAGTTGCGCAATATGAAGACCATGTTGGGGGCGATCACCAACAGCGGTAACTCGGATGTGGAGAACTTCTACATTCGTGCTCTGCCGAGGTTCATCGTTCGCGATATCACGGCCATTCCTTCTCGTTGAGTGAGTGTGTGGGGGGATTGTAGGAGCGAGCTCGCTCGCGATGAGCGTCAGGGCGTCGCGTTCTTTCAGTAGCGGCGCGTTATCGTTGGCGTTGTTCGCGAGCGAGCTCGCTCCTACAGGGGGATCAACGTGCTTTTTGGGTTATAGCTTTTTCACCGGAATGCAGATCTCACACTCCAGCTCCCCGGTCTTGACGTCGTAGAAGGCATCCGCCGGGTAGCGTTCGAAGGCCGGGCGCGGGTCGAATTGCAGGCCGCTCTTGGGCAGCCAGTCGCGGCACAGTTCGATCCAGGCGTCGGCGATAGCCGGGCCCAGGCCGCGGTAGTGGGCCACGGCGTAGAGACCACCGGGCAAGGTGGTGACGACGGCCGGGGCGCTGGCCTTGAAGTCTTCGGGCACTTCCACGCAGGCGTCGTAGCGGCATTTGTCGGCGGGGGTGAGGTCCGGGTCGTCGTGGCCGATGCCGTAGCGCACGCGGTTGAAAAGTTGATGTTCGAGCATCCATGGCGCTGCGGTTTCGCGCCAGAAAACACCAATGCCCGGGCCGTAGGCGCCGATGTAGCGCAGGTAGGCCACGCGGGTGGCGGGTAGTTGCTGCAGGGTGACCTTCATCGCGGTTTCCTTCAGGTGAATGAAGGCGTCAGGATCGTCGAAGGCGGGGATGTGGGTCTGATCAGGATTGCGCAATTCACGCAGACGGCGTTCGCGGATGTCGTCCAGGCGGCGGTGCCAGCGTTTGGGCTCGGTATCGCGCCAGGTGCTGGGGGAGACCGAGAAGTGCTGTTTGAAGGCCCGGGAAAATGCCTCGCCGGAGCCGAAGCCGACTTCCAGAGCAATTTCCAGCACTGAGGCCGAGGGGCGGCTGGCCATGAGGTAGGCGCCGCAGGCCAGGCGTCGGCGGCGCAGGTAGGCACCCAGGGGCTCGCCGACCCAGGCGCTGAACAGGCGGTGGAAGTGGTAGGGCGAGAAATGGGCGACCCGCGCCAGGTCTGCCAGCTCCAGGGGTTGGTCCAGGTGTTGGTCGATATGCTCCAGCACCCGGCTCATGCGCAGGGTGTATTCGTGGAGGCTGTGATAGGCGGCGCTCATGTCTACAGCTTAGTTGGCTGGGTGGGTCGTCACAGTCTGCCGCAGATTTGTGCCGTTTGTGAGTGCGATTCGCCGGCAAGCTGGCTCCTGCGGCAGGTTCTGCCGGCGAACAGGTTCTCAATCGTCACAACAGCAACTGCTGCTCTTGCCCTGGGGCGTTGCCTGGTAGCGATCGTGGTGCCGGACCCAGCCCATGATCTGCTCTTCGTTGCGCCCCTTGGGCGTCAGGTCGAGGAAGTTGTAGGCCCCCAGCAACAGGTCCAGCCCGCGGGCATAGGTGGAATAGGTGTGGAATATCTCACCTTGCGGGTTGCGGTAGAACACGCTGAGCCCGGGCAACTCCTGCTCATCGCCACTGGCCTGTTCGTAGTTGTAGCTGGCAGTGCCCTGGGCCAGTTGCTCGGTGCTGAGGCTGACGCCGAAGTCCTGGTTGAAGTCGTCGCCGGCGCTGGAATACCAATCGAAATGCCAACCCATGCGCTGGCGAAAGGCCTGGAACTCGGCATAAGGGGCGTGGGAGATGGCCACCAGCGCTACATCGTGGTGGGCCAGGTGCTGGTTGGCGCCATCGAAGTGGTCGGCGACGAACGAGCAGCCCTTGCAGCCTTCCTCCCAACCTTCGGCAAACATGAAGTGGTAGACCAGCAGTTGGCTGTGGTCGCCAAACAGATCGGCCAGGCCCAGCGGGCCATCGGGGCCATGAAACTGATAGGGCTTGTCGATTTTTACCCAGGGCAGCGCCCGGCGTTCGGCGCTGAGCTGGTCGCGCTGGCGGGTAAAGGCCTTTTCGTGGATCAGGTGCTGTTTGCGGGCTTGCAGCCATTGTTCCCGGGAGACCACGGGATGCTCGGTAACGGACATGACATCTCTCCTCAAGGCAGTGGGGGCGATGGGTCTTACACACGCTAGTCGTTTGGCGCTGGAGTGGATCGACAAACCGCCCAGCGGTTTTCCGATCAGGGGGCGGCGGCCTGGGGTGGATTTCCTGAACGGCTGAATGGCCTGCCGGTCACAACTTGTGAAGGCATTTCATTCGCTTGTCTGGAGGTTGAATCAGGATGACGACTTATAACTGGGATCTGATCGAACGGCTGCTGCACGAAGTGCAGAACGGCGCCGGCCACAGCTTCACTCCGCGGCCCTATGCCGAGCAGCATGCGGCGGCCAAGGCGGCGGAAGGCGAGCCCACCGGCAATCTGGATGACCTGAAAGTCACCGCCACCGAGTACGAAAAGTTACTGCTGGACCGGGGCTTTATCGAAAGCCGGCCGGAAGAGGAGGGGGGCAATGGCGAGAACTTCGTGCTCACGCCCCGTGGTTCCAGCCTCCTGTGCCTGATCGACAGCAGCATCCCGGGCAATGATCACCCGCGCCAGGTGCTGGATGAGCAGGCCGATGCGCTGGATCCGGCGACCTTCGATCAGGTGGCCTCCAAGGCCCAGATCGCCTAGGTTGCGCCTAGCCCTGGCGGGCGTTCTGCAGGCATTTGAGCTCGGCGAAGTCCTTGCGCACTCCGTCGATTTTCTTCAGCAGGCGCTGGCGCTGGGCCGGGGTGCTTTGTGCCATCAGGTCCACCAGCAGGCTGCGTGCGGCCTGTTCGGTGTGGGCGTAGGCCTGGCGATAGTCCGGCGTCCATACGCTCTCGCGGTGTACCAGCAATTGCTCGATACGTTGTGGGAAATCGCTGTTTTGCCGTTGCTCCACGGCCGCGCTGAATTGCGCCTGCCAGTGGGCTCGGTTGGCGATCCACTGCTGGTTCTGCTCGCCCAGGCTGCTGGACCATTGTTCCACCCGTTGCTGCTGGCTCGGGCTCAAGGGGCCGAGCCAGGCGTTCAGGCGCTTGCTCATGCGTTGGCTGCGCTGCTCTATCTGTTGCGCCAACGGCGGCTTGAGGTATTGCTCCTGGTGTTCCTGCAGGTCCTTGGCGAAGGCGGAATTCATCTCTTTGACTTGCTGGTCGTTCAGACCCTGGAGCAGCTCCACGGCGGACGGGGTGATCTGCTGGGCGGTTTCGGCGATGGCTTGCTTGGCTTCCCGGGTGCGCTCTTGCAAGCCCTGGTCGCTGACCTGGTTGTTCTGCACCATCAGTTGCAGGCGGTCGAGCCAGTCCAGGTAACCCGGAAGCTGGGTGGTGCAATGCCAGCTCAGGTGCTGCTGCAGGCGCTGGTTGAACCAGCTCTTCTGCTCGCTGTTCATGTCCAGGTAGTCGTTGAGGTTCCAGGGAATGATCACATCCAGGTTGCGATAGGCCAGGCCGACCCGGCTACAGGCGCCCAGCAGCAGGCTGATGATCAGGAGCGGAATGAGGAGGTGCCAGCGGCGCGCCATGTTCGAGTCCTTGCGAGTGCGGGTTGCTGTATCTGAACCCTGAAGGTGCCTCGCAGTTCAGACGTTCAGTAGAACGCCCGTTCGGCCTTGAAGGTGAGCAGGCCGTCGCATTGCGGGTTATGCCCGGAGTAGGCGCTGCAGTCGTTGCCGCTGAGGCTGGAGTCACTGTAGATCAGGTTCAGGTCGATCCCCAGCCAGGGGCGCGAGAGCTTGATCGACCAGTCATTGAAGCCGGCCACGTAGCCGCCGTCGGCGATCGAGACGCCATTGTTCAGTTGATGGGTGGTGTATTTGACGCTGACGCCAATGCCGAACGGTACGTTGCCGCCCAGGTCAGCGAACAGGGTGCTGTTGCGTTTGTCCGGGTCATTGCTGAAGGCCGCGCCGAAGCGGCTACCGAGCAGGGTCAGGCCGCCGTAGAATTCCTGGCTGTCCTGGGTCCGCAACTGCGGGTAGTTGTAGTGGATCATTCCCAGTTCGTAGCCCAGGGTCTGGTCGAAGGGCTGCTTGAAGCCCAGGTAGGAATCCACCTCCAGTTTGCTGGAGGGGCTCAGGCCCATGCTGGGGGCCCACTGGCCGGCATACCAGCCACTGTCGTGGCTCAGGTCGAGGCCGCCGTGGAACGAGCCGCTTGAGGACGGCTTGACCAGGCCCTGGGCCATGCTGCGGCTGGGGCTGGTGCCCAGCTTGAGGTCGAAATCCCCCAGCTCGCGCTGGAAGATTTGCCCATGGGCAATGGGGCAGGCCAACAGCAGGCTGCAGGCCAGCAACGAGGATTTGAGCATGCAGCACTCCCTGAACTGCGCGGAGCGACAACCTGAAAGGCGGCTGAAACGATTGATCTAGAGGGAGTAAAGGATACCGGCGAATGCCATTGGCTGAAGGCCGTTCGTCGATTTGCTGGTAGTGGGGAGGAGAGCGGGTGCCAGTCCTAGCGCTTTGAGGGCAAAGCGCTAAGGGACCAGGATAATGCGCGGGGGAGTTACTTCTTGCCCAGGCTGATCTGCTTGGACGGGCCGAAAGTCTGGCCGCTGACGCCTTTGGCGATCTGCTGGATTTCGCCGCCCGATTTCAGGAACGCTGCGATCTGTTCGTTGATCGATTCACTGGTTTCAACGGCGGGAGCTGGTTTTGCTTTGCTGTTGGAGGCTTTTACTCGCATGGCGGCCATTTAACCTTTCGGGAAAATTAATTTGGCCAGGCATCTTATCAGAAATACTTGACAATTGCTTGGTAAATATCCCCTGGAACAGAAAGGCGCTTCCTGCTGTTTTTCCTAAGTTTATTTTTCGGATATTTTTCCTAAGTCGCTGTTTTAACTACGGACCCATCGAAAAAAATGCCCTCTCGCTGTGCTCCGCAAAGGCTCTATGCACGGCTGTTTGCCTGACGAGCGGCCGGTTGAGCGCCGGGAACGCCAGAAAAATCAAGGATTTCGTGGCCGGCGATTCAGGAGCGTCAACGCAGGCCTGGAAAACAGGTAGAATGCCGCCCACGCAATGAGGGTATTGGAAATGGCTTTAGTCGGGCGCTACAACAGTTTGCAAGTGGTTAAACACACTAACTTTGGTTTGTATCTGGACGGTGGGGCAGACGGCGAAATATTGCTGCCCAATCGTTATATCCCCAAGGACATTCCCAGTGAAGATGAAGACTGGCTGAATGTTTTTGTTTACTTGGACAGTGCTGACAAGTTAATCGCAACTACCGAAAAGCCGAAAGTTCAAGTTGGTGAGTTCGCCAGTCTTAAAGTCGTAGAAGTTAACAGTATCGGGGTGTTCCTGGACTGGGGGCTGCCCAAGGATCTGCTGCTGCCGTACTCCGAGGAAAAGCGCCAGATGAACGCCGGCGAATACTGCGTGGTGCATGTCTACCTGGACAAGCACACTCGCCGTATTACCGCCACGGCCCGTCTGGACCGCTACCTGGACAAGACGCCGGCCAACTACAAGGCCGGCCAGGAAGTCGACTTGCTGGTGGCCGAGTCCACCGACATGGGCTTCAAGGCCATCATCAACAACAAGCACTGGGGCCTGATCCACAAGAACGAAGTGTTCAAGTTCCTGCGCTCGGGGATGCAAGAGAAAGGTTTCATCAAGGAAGTGCGCGCCGACGGCAAGATCAGCCTGAGTCTGCAACCTGTCGGTGAACAGGCGGCCACCAGCCTGAACTCGAAGATCCTCGCCAAGTTGCGGGAAAACGATGGCTCGCTGGCGGTCAGCGACAAGAGCGATCCGGCCTTGATCAGCAGTTTGTTCGGGGTTAGCAAGGGCAACTTCAAGAAGGCCATCGGTGCCCTCTACAAGCAGGGCCAGATTGTCATTCACGCGGATCGTATCGAGCTAAGCTGAGACTCACTTCACGCTGCGGGCGAGGCTTATGAAAACCACGCTGGTTGCCTGGCTCGCCACCTTGCTGGCGTTCCTGCTACTCGACGCGCTCTGGCTGGGGCTGATGATGGGCGAAACCTACCGGGCCCAGTTGGGGGCGCTGCTGCTGGAACAGCCACGGCTGTTGCCGGCAGCGCTGTTCTACCTCCTCTACGTTAGCGGTTGCCTGCTGTTCGCCGTGCGGCCCGCCCTGCAGCAGGGCGGCTGGCGCCGGGCTGCGTGCCTGGGGGCGCTGCTCGGGCTGGTGGCCTACGGCACTTATGACCTGAGCAACTGGGCGACCTTGCAGGGCTGGTCGGCTTCCCTGGCGCTGCTGGACATGGCCTGGGGCATGCTGGCCAGTGCCCTGGCCTGCAGTTTCGGCGTCTTCTGTGCCTGCCGCTGGGCGCCTGGCGCAAACGACGGGAACTAGGTCTGCTCCAGGGGACCCGTCAGGCGCGGCGGCAGTTCTTTATTTCGGGTAGGGGTCATGTCATTGAATCAATGTGAGGTACGGCGGTGAGCATCGAACGGCGCAACGCCGATGGGTTTGCCCTGCAGGTGATGTTGGGGCTGTGCCTGATCTGGGGCGTGCAGCAGGTGATGATCAAGTGGGCCGCGGCGGACATCGCGCCCATCATGCAGGCGGCCGCCCGTTCGGGGATCTCGGCGCTGCTGGTGGCTGTACTGATGTGCTGGAAAGGCGGCTGGTCCCAGGTTTCCAGTACCTGGCGCGGCGGCTTGCTGGCCGGCGCTCTGTTTGGCCTGGAGTTCCTGTTTATCGCCGAAGGCCTGAAGCTCACCAGTGCCGCGCACATGTCGGTGTTTCTCTACACCGCACCGATCTTCACCGCCCTTGGGGTCAATTGGCTGTTGCCCAGCGAACGCTTGCGGCCCTTGCAATGGTTGGGGATCGTCCTGGCCTTTATCGGCATCAGCATTGCCTTTGCCGGCGGGATCTCCCTGGACAACCTGGACCGGCGCATGCTCCTGGGCGACGTTCTGGGATTGCTGGCGGGGCTGGCCTGGGGCGCGACCACAGTGGTGGTACGGGCTTCGCGGCTGTCCGAGGCGCCGGCGACCCTGACCCTGTTCTATCAGTTGATCGTCGGTTTCGTCGGCCTGTTGCTGATCGCCGTGCTCAGCGGCCAGGTGACCCAGGTCAGCCTGACTCCGGTAGCGGTGGCCAGCGTGTTGTTCCAGGGGCTGGTGGTATCGTTCTTCAGCTACCTGACCTGGTTCTGGCTGCTGCGGCGTTATCTGGCGGCGAACCTGGCAGTGTTTTCCTTCATGACCCCGATGTTCGGCGTGACCTTCGGCGTGCTGTTACTGGACGAGCCCTTGAGCCTCAACTTCGTGCTGGGGGCAATGCTGGTGCTGCTGGGTATTACCTTCGTCAGCGCCGAACAGTGGCTGCGGCGGCGGATCCAGCGCTTGTTGTAGCCCGCGCTTCACGAGACGACCGCACAGCGCTGTGCCCTTGGTCGCAGTTGCCAGAGCAGGCTGGCGCCGATCAGCAAGCCGCAGCCCGCCACCACCAGCGCCAGTTGCAGGTCGCCGCTGAAGTGGCTGCTCAGGGCGGCCAGCAACGGGCCGCTCGACTGGCCCACGGCAAAGCAGGCAGTGAGCAGGCCGGCGTTGCGCTGGGCCGACTGCGGTGCCAGTTCCCGGGAGCGCTGCATCACCAACTGCATGCAGGCCAGGAACGGCGTGCCGCACAGCAACACGCCCAATACCAGCCCCAGGCCACTGCCCAGCAGGCAGGCAAAGACCCCGGCGGCCTGCAGCCACAAGGTCGCCATCAGCCATTGCCGGGTGCTGTGCGGGGTGTGCCGACGCAGGCTGGCCAGGGCCACGCCTACGGCCGCGACCAGGCCGAAACCGGGCCAGAACAGGTCGGCCTGCCACTGGCCCTGGAAGCGCGCATTGGCCATCTGCGAAAGGAAGGTCGCGGGGATGATGTAGCCCACGCCATACAGGGCGTAGACCAGCCCCAGGCGCGCCACGCTGTGCTCAGTGGCGCAGGCGCTCTGCGTTTCGCCACTGGGGCGCGCCGAGGCCGGGGGCAGGATCGGCAGGATCACCAGCAGCATCAACAAGGCGACCGCGGCATACAGCAGCCACAGGTTGGCCGAGCTTTGCCCCAGAAGATTGGAGCCCAGGGCCAGTAGCCCGGTGAGCATGATGCCCAGCCCCGGGCCGGCGAACACCAGGGCCCCGAGGCGTGGCCGGCCCGCCGCCTGGGCCAGGGGTTGGCTCAGGGCCGTGATCATCACCAGCACCCAGGCGCTGGCCACCCCGGTGCCGAAGCGCAGCAGCAGGTGCGGCCAGAAGCCCTGGGCCCAGAACGAGGCCAGGGTCAGCAGCACGCACAGCCACAAGCCGCCCAGCAGGCGCAGGCGCACCTGGGCCGGACGCCTGGCGAACATGGCGTCCAGGGCTCCGAGGAAATAGCCCAGGTAATTGGCGGCGGCAATCAGCCCGGCGGCGGTCAGGTCGACCTGGCCTTCGCTGATCAGGTGCGGCAGTTGCGGGGTCAGGGCGAAGCGGCCAATGCCCATGGCCATCATCAGGGCAATGAAGCTGGCGAGCAGGCGGAGCAGGGGAGACATGGTCGGCTTTCCATCGATGGGGACAATGACCGTCAGGCTAGGGCTGATTGACTTTCTTTAAAAATGAATAATATTGAGTAACTTGTTCAGTTTTGGAGAAGGTCATGGAGTTCAGCCAATTGCGCATCTTCCAGGCCGTGGCCGAGGAAGGCTCCATCACTCGCGCCGCCGAGCGCCTGCACCGAGTGCCGTCGAACCTCTCGACCCGGCTCAAGCAACTGGAGGAGCAACTGGGGGTCGAACTGTTCCTGCGCGAGCGTCAGCGCCTGCAGTTGTCGCCGGCGGGCAAGGTGCTGCTGGATTACGCCGCGCGCCTGTTCGCCTTGCACGACGAGGCCCATGCCGCGGTGCAGGGCGGTCAGCCGGCCGGGGAGTTTGTCCTGGGCACCATGTACAGCACCGCGGCGATTCACTTGCCTGCGTTGCTGGCGCGTTATCACCGGGCTTATCCGGCGGTGAACCTGCAGGTGCAGTCCGGGCCCAGCGGCGAGTTGCTCGAAGGCTTGCTCACCGGGCGCCTGGATGCAGCCCTGGTGGACGGGCCGCTGGAGCTGGCAGGCCTGGATGGCGTGCCCCTGTGCGACGAGACCCTGGTACTGATCAGCGAAGCCGACCATCCGCCGGTGCGTACGGCCCGGGACGTGGAGGGCCGTGCGGTGTTCACCTTTCGCCAGGGCTGCTCCTATCGCATGCGTCTGGAATCCTGGTTTGCCCACTACCACGCCGCGATGGGGCGGGCCATGGAGATCGAGTCCTATCAGGGCATGCTGGCCTGTGTGATCGCCGGTTCCGGGGTGGCGCTGATGGCTCAGTCGATGCTCGACAGCCTGCCGGGGCGCGAAAGCGTGGCGGTGCATGCCTTGGCCGAGCCTTTTGCCCGTGCCACTACCTGGCTGATGTGGCGCAAGGGCATGGTCGGGGCCAATCTCAATGCCTGGATCGAGCTGCAACAGGGCGCTGGCGTGCAGCTTGCGCAGCAGGCGCGGGCCCATGCTTGAGCACCCGATGGCCATTGGCTTTAATCCAGTAACAGTTCATTGCCATTGCGCAGCAGCGCGCTGGAAAAGATAGGGCTATTATCTGCTTGAGGCGGCGCAGTATCGCCGCTCGGCACGACCCTGAGGGGGCACTATGAAAGACAAACTGCAAAGCTGGCTGCACGACCTTGGCGTCGCACTGGGCCTGATCGAGCCACCGCTGCAACCGGTGCCGATTCCTACCGACGAAGAGCTGCGGCGCCGTCAACAACGTCGTCGCTGAAGCAGAGGCGAGAGCGGAGTGCAGGCTCCGGCTCTCGCGGATGTCTTCTAGCCGGCAGTCGCTGGGCCACAGGCCTGGGGCAATCGGGTCAATCCTGGTTTTGCCGGGCCTTTTCCAATAACCATTGCACCAGGTCATCCACCCTTTCCAGTTGCCCGAGCGCTCGCTGCTCTTCACGGGGCAAGACACCCAGGTCGAACCTGTCCTCCAGGCGCCACAGCAGCGCCTCGATATCATCCCTGTCCAGCCCCAGTTCAGAGAGACCGCTCTGGTCATCGAAATCCACAGGCTCATCCAGCCAGTGGCGAATGAGCAGGTGCACTGCCGCGCGCGCTTGGGCCCGATTCATCTGCGTTGCTCCCGATACGACAGCAGGTCAGGCGGGACGGGCAGCGTCGGCGCGGGTCTTTTCCAGGATGAACAGGCTCAGCTCGCTGATGCTGCTGATTCGATACAGGTCGCGGTCGGGATCCAGGCGAATGTTGAACTCTCGCTCCAGGCTGTGCAGCAGGGCCTTGAGGTCCAGGGAGTAGGTGTCGTGTTCGCGGGCCTGGCAGGGCGGGATTGGCCACTTCTGGGCCATTTGTGCATCGATGGCATGACGGATGCTTTGCTGGATGGAGAAACGGTCCATAAACACCTCGGGGCAGGGAGAGGCTCTTATTGTTTTATGACCCCATCCAAGGGTGAAGCGATAGCGTGCACTGAGGCGGCCAGCGATCCTTGTACTGTTTTCCTGCGGGAACAGTCGTCGCTGGATCTGAGTACAGCACAGGTTTTTTTCCGGCGGGGTAACCATTCGTCCATTCATGGTCCTGACGAAAATGGCTGCGGGCTTTGCCCGTCGGTGCCGTGAGGCTTTTGCCAGGCGAAAAAAAACGGGTGCGGCCACCGACGCCGCACCCGTCGAAGAAAAGCTTCAGACCTCCGGCTTCACGTCAGATTGCGTTGGCCAGGGGCGCAGGGCGCCGGGAGGCCAGGCTCACCACCACGAAACTCACCAGGCCCACGGCCAGGCTGTAGTAGATCGGTGTGTTGGCATCCAGGCCGTCCTTGAACATGAAGGCCAGAGCCGTGACGAAGCCCAGGCCCATGCTGGCGATAGCGCCGGCAGTGGTGGCGCGTTTCCAGAAAATGGCGCCGATCAGCGGGATCAGCATGCCGCCCACCAACAGGTTGTAGGCCAGGGTCAGGGCGCTGATCACGTCGTTGACCACCAGGGCAATGCCCAGCACCACGATGCCGGTGAGGAAGGTGAACAGGCGGTTGATCCCCAGGCTCGATTGCTTGCCGCCGCGCAGCCTTGGCAGCAGGTCTTCGGTCAGGGTGGTGGAGGCGGCCAGCAGGCCGGCGCTGGCAGTGGACATCATGGCGGCCAGCGCCGCAGCGATCACCAGGCCACGGATGCCGTCCGGCAGCGAGGCTTTGACGATGGCGGCAAAGGCGTTGTTGACGTTGTCCAGGTCCGGCAGCAGAACATGGGCGGCCATGCCGATCAGGGCGCAGGCCAGGCCGTAGAGGATGCAGTAGAAGCCCGCCAGGGTGCCGGCGTATTGCGCGACTTTCTCGGTCTTGGCGGTGAACACCCGTTGCCAGATGTCCTGGCCGATCAGGATGCCGAAGAAGTAGATCATGAAGTAGGTGATGATGGTGTCCCAGCCGATGGCGGCGAAGCTGAAACTGGACGCTGGCAGCTTGGCCACCAACTCATCCCAGCCGCCTACGCGGTACAGGCAGATCGGCAACAGGATGAACATCAGGCCCACGGTCTTGATCACGAACTGGACGATGTCGGTCAGGGTCAGCGACCACATGCCGCCGATCGCCGAGTACACCACCACCACGCCGCCTCCCAGCAAAACCGAAACCCAGAACGGCAGGCCGAACAGCACTTGCAGAACGGTGCCGATGGCGAGGATCGAAGTCACCCCGATCATCAGCGCGTAGGCCAGCATGATCACTGCGCTGGCCTGGCGGGCCATGGGGTTGTAGCGCTTCTCCAGCACCTGGGTGACGGTGAAGATGCGCAGCTTGAGCAGCGGCTTGGCCAGCAGCAGGTTCAGGGCAATGATCCCCGCCCCCAGGGCGGCGCACAGCCAGAAACCGGAAATGCCGTGGACATAGCCCAGGCGCACGGTGCCGACGGTGGAGGCACCGCCCAGGACCGTGGCGGCCATGGTGCCCATGTACAGGGTCGGGCCCAGGTTGCGGCCGGCCACCAGGTAGTCCTCGTGGGTCTTGGCCTTGCGCATGCCGTAGTAGCCGAGTACGAGCATGCCGGCGGCATAGATGAGTACGACAAATAGATCTAAAGCCATGGTGGCGTGTCTCCGATTATCTTTTTTATGTGAAACAAACGGTTCATGCAGGTGCTGGCTGCTCAGCGAAGGCGGGGTCAAGTCTTGTGCAAGACCCAGGGGCTCTATCGCGAGGCCGGCCGCTCCAGGAGGTTATCCGGGCAGTAGCGCGCGACTTGCCAGCAGCCCGCTGGTACAGCGGCTGGCCATGCTGGAGTGCGCAGTTTCGAGAGTGGCGATGGCGGTGCTGGCCAGGCCGGGGGGCAGGCGAAACAGGTCGCAAGGCCTGGTGTCGCGCTGGTGCTCGAGGATCTGTCCGATCCTGTTGGTTGCGATGTTGCTAGGGTTTTTTTCTTTGTTGTTATTCATGATCTGCTCCGATCACATTGGCTAAGGGGGTGGCAGCCCTTCCGGCACAGCGGACAAATGGTTGTGACAGGCCAGCCAGAGGCCTTGTTGTTTTGTGCGAGACCCAATGGTTTCGCGTTCCTGGCTGAAGTCTTGCTCCCCTTGCATGCGCAGCTTCGTGGCTACGTCATGAGTCAATCCGGCGCCGTCTCCTTGTGGGCGGACGACGGCGTTGTCCGGGATGCGTCACCGCACCTCGGAACCATCCTTGGCCCCTTATCGGCCCGGCTAATGCCTGGCAGGCATTGCGCAACAGCAGTCGAGGACGGGGTAAAGATGAAGCGGGTAGTACCGCTTTGCGCCGCAAACGGTCTGGCGGCGCGCAGCATGTGCTGAGTCTCAGCGATGGGCGACGCCAGGCAGCACGCAGAGCATTTCGTACAGCAGGTTGGCGCCCAGCAGCGAGGTATTGCCGGTGGTGTCATAAGGCGGCGAAACCTCCACCAGGTCGCAGCCCACCAGGTCCAGGCCCTGGCAGCCACGGACAATCTCGATGGCCTGGATGGTGGTCAGGCCACCGATTTCCGGGGTGCCGGTGCCTGGGGCCCAGGCCGGGTCGATGCCGTCGATGTCGAAGCTCAGGTACACCGGGCCGTTGCCGACTTTCTCGCGGACTTCGGCCATCAAGGGCTCCAGGGATTTGTGCCAGCATTCTTCGGCCTGGACCACGCGAAAGCCCTGCTTGCGGCTCCAGTTGAAGTCTTCGGCGGTGTAGCCCTGGGCGCGCAGGCCGATCTGCACCACGCGGTCGCAGTCCAGCAGGCCTTCTTCCACGGCGCGGCGGAAGGTGGTGCCGTGGGCGATCTTCTCACCGAACATGTGGTCGTTGACATCGGCGTGGGCATCGATGTGCACCAGCCCGACCTTGCCGTGTTTCTTGTGGATGGCCCGCAGGATCGGCAGGGTGATGGTGTGGTCGCCGCCCAGGGTCAGGGGAATCACGTTGTGTTCGAGGATGCCGTCATAGGCTTCTTCGATGATGCGCACCGCGTCCAGCAGGTTGAAGGTGTTGATCGCTACGTCGCCGATGTCGGCCACCGACAGCGAGTCGAACGGGGCAGCACCGGTGGCCATGTTGTAAGGGCGGATCATGACTGATTCGGCACGGATTTCCCGCGGGCCGAAACGGGTGCCGGCACGCAGCGAGGTGCCGATGTCCAGGGGCACGCCGACGAACGCAGCGTCCAGGCCGGCAGCGGATTGCAGATGGGGAAGACGCATCATGGTGGCGATGCCGCCGAAGCGCGGCATTTCGTTGCCGCCCAGTGGTTGGTGGAGAATCTTGTCCACGGGATAGGCCTCATCGTTGTTTTATATTTATGGGGTCGACGGCGCAGCGAATCCTGCCCGAGCAACCGAGTGGGGCCGATTCTGCGAAATGTAGTGCGGGGAAAGAATCGCTACGAACAAATACTTAGTTCAGATTTTTCTAAACTAATGGCCGATGGCGCGCTAGACTCCCGCGCTGCTCCCCAGGCCCTTGGTGGCGAGGGAGCTTGCTCCCGTCCGGTGGTGCAGCCACCGTTATCCGGGTTGCAGGGTTGGATTGAAAGCGGGCATGGAGGCCATCGGGGTTGCTTTGCCACTCGGCGAGAACCCGCCCCTCGCCGCAGGGACGTTGTCGTTTTGCCTGTTATCGGAGCCTGTCATGGCCAACGCTTTACCTGATCTGAAACTATTGCGCATCTTCGTCAGCGTGGTGCGGCATCAGGGGTTCGCCAACGCCCAGCATGAACTCAATCTTTCCACCTCGGCCATCAGCACCTACATGAGCCAGCTGGAGGCGTCCCTGGGCCTGGTGCTCTGCCACCGTGGCCGGGGCGGTTTCAGCCTGACCAGCAAGGGCGAGCTGTTCCACCAGGAAACCCTGCGCCTGCTGGGCGAGCTGGAAGGTTTCGAACAGTACGCCGCAGCCCTCAAGGGCGAGCTTCGCGGGACCCTGAACCTGGGGGTGATCGACTCCACGGTGAGCGATAAGGCCCTGCCGTTCGCCGAGGCCATCGGCGCCTACAGCCAGGAGCATCCGGCGGTGCACCTGCACCTGTCGGTGATGAGCCCCCACGAGTTGCAGCTGGGGGTGCAGGACAATCGCCT
Organism: Pseudomonas sp. NFPP25; assembly: GCF_900116505.1. NCBI lineage: Bacteria > Pseudomonadati > Pseudomonadota > Gammaproteobacteria > Pseudomonadales > Pseudomonadaceae > Pseudomonas > Pseudomonas sp. NFPP25. The sequence continues at coordinate 23,411 of NZ_FPBG01000006.1, forward strand.
GGACCTGGCCATCGGTGCCTTTTCCACGCGCATGAGCGGCCTGGTGTACATGCCGCTGTACCGCGAGCAGCATTGGCTGTATTGCAGCAACCGCCACCCGCTGTACAGCGAGCGGCGCATTCCCGAGCAGGTGATCACCCAGCAACGCATGGTCGGCCGCGGCTACTGGAGCCAGGCCGAACTGGCCCGGCACGGCTTCAAGCACAGTGCGGCGACGGTGGAGAGCATGGAGGCGCAGTTGATCCTGGTGCTGTCCGGCGCCTACATCGGCTACCTGCCGGAACATTACGCCCAGGCCTGGGCGGACAAGGGCGACTTGCGGGTGCTGCTGCCGGCAACCTTTGGCTACCAGGCGCCGTTCTCCATGATCATGCGTCGCGGACGCGGTCGAGAGCCGCTGATCCAGACCTTTCGCGACCTGCTCAAGGCGCAGCTCAACCAGTCATAAGGAGGTCCCATGTCTCGAGCACGCTGCGAGCGTTGCCTGCGCCCTGCGGGCCATTGTCTGTGCCCGCTGATTCCCCAGCTACCCAGCCGCACCCGAGTGCTGTTGTTGCAGCATCCCAGTGAGGTCAATCATGCCTTGAACACCGCACGTCTGGCGGCGCTGGGGCTGAACAACGCCGAACTGGTGGTGGGGGAGGTGTTCGAGGAGCTGCCGGCGTTGCTCGACCAGCCCGGATATCGAGCATGCCTGCTGTTCCCGGCGGATGATGCCCGGCCATTGCAGGCCTATGCCGAGACGGATGTACCGCTGCTGCTGGTGGTGCCCGACGGCACCTGGCGCAAGGCGCGCAAGTTGCTGCACCTCAATCCGTTGCTGGCGGCGCTGCCAAGGGTGACCCTGGCGACTGGGGTGGAGTCTCGCTATCGCCTGCGCAAGGCCCCGGGGCCGGGAGCCTTGTCCACTGTGGAAGCGATCGTTCAGGCATTGCAGGTACTTGAAGCTCCTGCTTCGTTCGAGCCGCTGTTGCGGCCTTTCGAGGCCCTGATCGAAGGGCAGATTGCCGCGATGGGCGAAGACACCTACCAGCGCAACCACGCCAAATCCTGACCGCTCCCGAATCTGGAGCCGCTGCCGCAGGCGGCGATGGCGCGCGGTGGCCCCGCCCTTGCCGGCCACCCCACAAACCTTCAGGAGCGCCGCAGGGTCTTCTGCCGCAGGATATAGAGACTCACCAGTACTGCGCTGGTCAGCATGAAGCCCCGGGCCCAGGGCGATGGCACCAGGTAGCAGGAGAAGCCGATGCTCAACCACATCAGGCCGATGGCGTAGACCTTGCCCTTGAGCGGAATGCCGTTGCCGTCGAGATAGTCGCGGATCCACGGACCCAGGCGCGGGTGTTGCACCAGCCATTGGTAGAAGCGTGGCGAGCTACGGGCAAAGCAGGCGGCTGCCAGCAGCAGGAAAGGCGTGGTAGGCAATACAGGAAGGAAGATACCCACTACCCCCAGCGCTACGCTCGACCAGCCGATGGCCAGCAGAACGTAACGCCATAGCAGGGGGCGTTGGCCTATGGGCTTGGCCATAGGCAACGACTCAGTGGTGGCGCGGCTTGAGCAGCGCAGGTTTTTCGTCGGGGGCGTTGCACAGCAGGTACAGCGCGGTCAGCGCTTCCGGGATCTGCACGATCATGTCGTCCATCAGGTTGGCATCGCTGGCGATGTCGGAGAACTCCGGCTGTTCATCGAACAGGCCGGAACCCACCATGATCGGCAGCAGCATCTCGCTGACTTCTTCCTCGGCGGTTTCGAACCAGGCCGCTTCACGCAGGAACACGCCTTCCATGAAGCCGATGCACCAGCCGCGCAGGTCGGAGTCGTCCGGGTCCTCGCCCAGGTCGAGTTCGCAGGGCAGCTCGAATTCTTCGTCGGAAGCCAGTTGGCGGGCGATGTGCGCCTTGAGGGCCAGCAGGGTCGACTCGATGGCTTCGCGTTCGGCGTCGTCACGGTAGTGCGGCTCTTCGGCGAACAGGGCGTCGATCCATTCACGGTCCGGAACGCTTTCCGAGCAGATGGACAGCGCGGTCAGGTAGCCGTGAGCGGCCACGTAGTCCAGCGCCTCGTCGTGCAGATCATCTGCATCGAGGAAGACTTGCAGGCGGGTTAGTTGCTCAGCGAAGGACATTGACGGCTACCTTGGGGAATAAACGATGCTGAATTCTAGGCTTTCTTGCGCGCTCAAGCCAGCCGCGGTGCCGATTTGAGCGGTTCTAAAGGTTACCAGCGGTCCATTGTCGGTGCCCTCTGCCGGGAAGGGGTCGGGTATACTCGCGCGTTTTGTGATGCCCTGCAGGCTGGCCGTCTGTTCCGGACAAGTCCGCTAACGCAAATGTCGGTGAAGCGTGCCGGCTTTTCGTCCAGTCTGCCCCCAGGGATTTCAGCGATTTTTGGAGTTTTTCATGCTCGAACAGGCTCAACGCGTCCTCAAGGACATCTTCGGCTACGACAGTTTCCGTGGTCGCCAAGGTGCGATCATTGAGCGCGTGGCCAGCGGCGGCGATGCCTTGGTACTGATGCCCACCGGCGGCGGCAAGTCGCTGTGTTTCCAGGTCCCGGCGCTACTTCGCGAAGGGCTGGCGGTAGTGGTTTCGCCGCTGATCGCGCTGATGGACGACCAGGTTGCGACCCTGGAGGAACTCGGTGTCGCGGCGGCAGCCTTGAACTCCACCCTCAGCGCCGAGCAGCAGCGTGACCTGGCCGCGCGTATCCGGCGCGGCGAAGTGAAGATGCTCTACCTGGCCCCCGAGCGCCTGGTCCAGCCGCGCATGCTGGCGTTTCTGCAGAGCTTGGAAATCGCCTTGTTCGCGATTGATGAAGCCCACTGTGTGTCCCAGTGGGGCCACGACTTCCGCCCCGAATACCTGCAATTGGGGCAGCTGGCGGAAATGTTCCCCCAGGTGCCGCGCATTGCCCTGACCGCCACGGCTGACAAGCGCACCCGGGAAGAGATCGTCAATCGCCTGCACCTGCAGGACGCCGAGCGTTTTCTCTCCAGCTTCGACCGGCCGAACATCTTCTATCGCATCGTGCCCAAGGAGCAGCCACGCAAGCAGTTGCAGGCCTTCCTCAACGAGCGGCGCAGCGATGCCGGGATCGTCTATTGCCTGTCGCGCAAAAAGGTCGACGAAGTGGCTGCATTTCTCTGCGAGCAGGGCTTCACCGCGCTGCCCTACCATGCCGGGTTGCCCAATGAGCTGCGGGCCTATCACCAGAAGCGCTTCCTCAATGAAGAGGGCCTGATCATGGTGGCCACCATTGCCTTCGGCATGGGCATCGACAAGCCCAACGTGCGCTTCGTGGCCCACATGGACTTGCCCAAGTCGCTGGAAGCCTACTACCAGGAGACCGGTCGCGCCGGTCGTGACGGCCTGCCGGCAGACGCCTGGATGGCTTACGGGCTGCAGGACGTGCTGATGCTCAAGCAGATGCTGCAGAACTCCGAGGGCGACGAGCGCCACAAGCGTCTTGAGCAGCACAAGCTCGATGCGATGCTGGCCCTGTGCGAGGAAACTCGTTGCCGGCGCCAGACCCTGCTGGCCTATTTCGATGAAGACATGCCGCAACCCTGCGGTCACTGCGACAACTGCGTCGATGGGGTACAGACCTGGGACGCCACCGAGCCGGCACGCCAGGCACTGTCGGCGATCTATCGCACTGGCCAGCGCTACGGCGTCGGTCACCTGGTGGATGTGCTGCTGGGCAAGGACACGGAAAAGGTCCGCAGTTTCGGCCATCAGCACCTGTCGGTATTTGGTGTCGGCAAGGCCCGCAGCGAAGGCGAATGGCGCTCGCTGTTCCGCCAGCTGGTGGCCCGCGGCCTGGCCGACATCGATCTGGAAGGTTATGGCGGCCTGCGCCTGAGCGACAGCTGCCGCCCGCTGCTCAAGGGCGAAGTGACCCTGGAGTTGCGTCGTGATCTCAAGCCGCAAACCACCCCCAAGAGCAGCACCAGCCAGGCCAGCCAGCTGGTACGGGGCGAGGAGCGCGAGCAGTGGGAAGCGCTGCGGGCCCTGCGACGCAAGCTGGCGGAAGAACATGGGGTGCCGCCTTATGTCATTTTCCCCGATTCCACCTTGCTCGAAATGCTCCGCAGCCAGCCCGGCTCCATGGCCGAAATGGCCGAGGTCAGCGGCGTGGGTGCGCGCAAGCTGGAGCGTTATGGCGCAGCCTTCCTCGAAGTCCTCGGCGGCGGTGTCGAGGCGCCGAAAGTGGTTGCCGACCTGCGCCATGAACTGATCACCCTGGCTCGTGCGGGGATGACCCCGGTGCAGATCGCCGGCCAGTTGCAGTGCACGGAAAAGAACGTCTACACCCTGCTCGCCGAAGCCATCGGCAAGCAGCAGCTGTCGCTGGAGCAGGCCCTGGACTTGCCGGAAGACCTGCTGGGAGAGATCCAGGATGCGTTCCTCGACGGCGAGGGCGAGTTGCCGCCCGTGGCCGAGGTTATCCCGGTGTTTGCCGGAAGGGTGCCGGAAGGGGTTCTGTATTGCGTACGTGCGGCCTTGGAGTCGGAGTTTGAAATGTGAAGGGGTGCGTCAATGTTGTAACGATTCAGTCCCTTACAGGCCTTGCCTCCGGGCAAGGGGCATGCTTAGCTGACTAATAATTAGTTTTTCTTTATTTTCAGTCTGATCATGAGTGTTTTATGCCGTTAACCGATGAACACCGTTTTGGTATGCAGCTGGCGCATATGTCTCGCGGCTGGCGTGCCGAACTGGACCGCCGCCTGGCGGGGCTCGGCCTGTCTCAGGCCCGCTGGCTGGTGCTGTTGCATTTGGCCCGCTTCGAAGAGGCGCCCACTCAGCGCGAGCTGGCGCAAAGCGTCGGCGTAGAAGGGCCGACCCTGGCCCGGCTGCTGGACAGCCTGGAAACCCAGGGCCTGGTTCAGCGCCAGTCGGTGGTGGAAGATCGCCGGGCGAAGAAAATCGTTCTCTGTCCGTCCGCCCGGCCCTTGATCGAACAGATCGAAACCATTGCCACCGCCCTGCGTCATGAGCTGTTCGTTGGCGTTGACGAAGAAGACCTGCGGGTCTGCATTCGCGTTCATGAGCGCATCCTGGCCAATCTGGAAAAATCCTGACGCCTTCAACCGGGGTTGCCTGACCCCGGTTTGTCTTGCTCCTCTGCCATTCTGAATTCAAGCCTGCTGCGCCCAGGGGCGTTTTTTGCGTGCCTGTCAAAAGGTCTGGCCCAGATTCAGTGACAGGGCTTTCTGGTTGTCGTCGTTGAAGCCGTAGCTGAAGTTCAGCGGCCCCAGCGGCGTGTCGAAGCCCAGAAAGATGCTCGCCGCGTTGATGTAGCCGCTGTCGAAGGCATTGTCGTTGTTCCACACCCGGCCCCGCTCCAGCGAGCCTCCCAGGTACAGTGGAAAGTCCAGGGGCAGGTAGGAGCGTGGTGTCAGGCGACGGAAGTACACGGCGCGAGCCAGGCTGATGTTCTGCCCGGAGAGGGCGTCCTGACGGAAACCGGACAGTTGTCGAGCTCCACCGAGCAGGAAGCTGGACGTCACCACGTCGGCGTTGTCCAGGGTCCGGCCATAGCGACCGCCCAGGACAAAGGTATTGGGGCCGCTGCTCAGCGCCTTGTCCAGCTTGAACTCCCACTGCCGGTAGCGATTGTCCGAACCCAGGCTCGGTTCGAACTGGCGCAGGCTCAGCTTGATGTCTTCGCCGGAGTGAGGAAAGTAGACGTTGTCCAGCGAGTCGAAGGAGTACTGCAACTGGTAGTAGCCTTCGTTGAAGTTTTCGCTGGGCAGGTTATGGTCGCCGATGCGCACATCGGCCTTGCCCCAGGCCTCGCCGACGCCGAAACGCACTTCGCCGCTGTTGCCGATCTGGCGCCCTAGGTTGAGCCCGAAACCGTAGCGTTCCACGCGATATTCGGCGATCGGGTCGTTGTCCAGCACCGCCTCGACGTTCTGCGCTTCGGCGGCGATGAAGGGCGCAATGAAGTAGCGTGAACCGGCATCCAGTGGCTGGTAGAACTCGCTGTAGAGTTCCTGCTGATCACCGATCTGCACCCGGGTCAGCCATTCTGCACCCAGGCTGTTGATGCCGTTCATGCGGTAGCTGGCGCCGATATTGAACGCGCTGTCGCCACGCATGTCATCGGACAGGTTCAGCCCCAGGCGCAGGTAGTCGGTACCACTGCGCTTGCCCCGGGCGCTGATCACCAGGGTGTTGTCCTGCCCCTTGTGGGCTACGCGATACTGCACCTGTTCGAAGAAATCCAGGCCGTACAGGGTGCCCATGTCGGTTTCCAGGCGGCCCAGGTCCAGCGGCTCGCCGATGCGCTGGCGGATGTAGTAGCGGATCACTTCGTCGCTGACCTTGGAGTCGTTTTCCACCTTGATCGCGCTGATGATCGGCGTGCGCTGGCTGGGCTGGCGCGCAGCGGTCAGTTCGGCATCCAGCGCATGGGCCGGACGCAGACGGGCCAGGCGCGCGTCGAGGATGCGGGTGGCGCGGTAGCCGGCGTCGATCATTTCCTGGGCCCGGCCAAAGTCGGTAACGCCAAAGCTCGACAGCGCTGGCTGGATCAGCACGTCGTCCTGGTGCAGTGCCGCCAGTTGCACCTCCGAGTTGCGCCGGGTCATCAGGGTGATGGACTGGTTGAGCACGTCGACCACGGTATTGAGTTGCTTGCGCGAACGCAGCGGTGTGCCGATGTCCACCACGATGGCGATGTCGACTCCCATGTCCCGCGCCACGTCCAGGGGAATGTTATCGGTCATGCCGCCGTCCACCAGCAGACGGCCATCCAGTTCCACCGGTGCGAAGACCGCCGGGATCGACATGCTGGCGCGGATCACCTGGGGCAGGTGGCCCTTGCGAAACACCACTTTCTCGCCGCTGGCGATATCGGTGGCCACGGCCCGGAAGGGGATCGGCAGCTTGTCGAAGTCACGGGTATCGCTGGCGTGGGCCAGCTTGCTTTCCAGCAGCAGTGCCAGGTTCTGTCCCTGAATCACCCCCAGCGGCAGGCCCAGGCTGCCATCGTCGCGGAAGCTGAGCTTCTGCTTGACCAGAAAATCCCGGTCGTCCTGCTTGCGCCGGAACGGCACGTCTTCCCGGGGCGGGGCATCGGACAAGGCCTGTCGCCAGTCGATGTTCAGCGCAAGCTTTTCCAGCTCGTCGATCTTGTAGCCCGAGGCATACAGCCCGCCGATCACCGCGCCCATGCTGGTGCCGGCGATGGCGTCGATGCGGATGCCCTGTTCCTCCAGGGCCTTGAGCACCCCGATGTGGGCCAGGCCGCGGGCGGCGCCCCCAGACAGCACCAGGCCGATTTTCGGTCGTGGCGCTTCGGCAGATTGAGCGAGCAAGGGCAGCAGGCAGAGGAACAGGCAGGACAGCAGGCGGCGCATTACGGTTCTCGGGGCGGGCGATAAAGCCGGCTATTATAACGACGCCCTTGAATCCAGGAGTCGGCCGTACCATGACTGAACGTAAACCCGAAGTGATCATCACCTATTGCACCCAATGCCAGTGGCTACTGCGGGCGGCGTGGCTGGCCCAGGAGCTGTTGAGCACCTTCAGCGACGACCTGGGCAAGGTGTCCCTGGAGCCGGCAACCGGCGGGGCTTTTCGCATCACCTGCGATGGCGTGCAGATCTGGGAGCGCAAGGCCGATGGTGGCTTTCCCGAGGCCAAGGTGCTGAAGCAGCGGGTTCGCGACCAGATCGACCCCGAGCGCGACCTGGGCCACAACGACCGTACTCAGTGAGAGCCGGCTTCAGCCGTGGCTGCCTTGCTGCCCGAACCCGCCGAAAGGCGGCTTGAAACCACGATGGCAACGATGATCAAGGCCCCACCGAACAACATGCGCAGGGTCGGGTTTTCGCCGAACAGCAACCAGGCCACGGTAATTCCGTAGACCGGTTCCAGGGCAAACACCACCGCTGCGGTGCGCGCCTTGATCACTGCCAGGCTGGCGACAAACAGGCTGTGGGCCAGACCGGTGCAGAAAATTCCCAGCAGGCTGATCCACAGCCAGTCCATGGCCCGCACCTGGCTAAGCTCGGGAGCCGCCACCGGCAGCAGGCACAGAGCGACCACCACGTTTTGACAGAGCGCCGCCTGCACCGCGGGGATCCGCCCGGAGCTGGCACGGTTGTTCAGTGACAGCAGCGCAAACAGCAGGCCCGAGCCCACGGCCCAGAGCAGGCCGGTGGTGGCCTGGCTGGCCAGGTCGAAGTCCGGGGTCACCAGCACCAGGCCGATGCTGACCAGCAGCACCAACAGCATTTCGTTGAAGCGGATCCGCTCGCGGAAGATCAGGCCTTCGAGAATCACGGTGAACGCCGGGAAACTGGCAAAGCCCAGGGTCGCGATAGCCACCCCCGCGACCTTCACCGCCACGAAGAAACTCACCCAGTGCCCGGCCAGCAGCAGGCCGCTGAGCAGCAGGCGCCGCCAATCGGTGGCGGCCAGTTTCTGCCAGGGGGTGTTGCTCGCCAGGCGGGCGAAGACACCCAGGGCGAGCACGGCAAAGGCTGCACGGCCGAAGACGATGACCGCGGGCGAAGCGGCGGCGAGCTTACCGAATACACCGGTCAGGCCGAACATCAGGGCACCGATATGCAAGGCGCCAAGGGCGGTACGCGGAGTCATTTTTATCCTTAACCACAAGACGGGCAGTAATGGCCTTAGGCGGCAATGGGCTCAGTCTACGGGCGGGGCGGACTGTTGGTCTGTCGCGATCCTGGCGTTTTTTGTCGAGGGACTAGCGTCTGCCCCTTGGCGCAGTTGGCGCGGCGAATGGCCGTACTGCCGCAGTATCGCCGCGGCAAAGGCACTCTGGGAGCTGTAACCCACGCGGCTGGCGATTTCGCCCATGGGCAAGGTCGATCCGCGCAACAGTTCCAGGGCCATGTGCAAGCGCCGGCGTCGCACGTATTCCATGGGGCTGGCCCCGCACTCGGCGATGAACCGTGCATGCAGGCGGGCAGCGGACAGCCCGGCGATACGGGCCAGGTCGGCCACCTGCAAGGGGTGGGCGGCGTGATGATCGATATGGGCATTCAGGGCGGCATAGGGCAGGCGGCGCTCGCGGGGCTGGCTGTCGGCGCGATGATTTAGGCTGGCCAGCAGCAAGACCGCGCCTTGCTGGGCAATCAAGGGGTCGTCCACCGGGCTGTCCGCCAGCCAGTTGACCAGGCGGCTCTGGCTCGGCCCCAGGACCTGGTGTCGGGGCGCATCGAGCAAACGCCGACTGGCCTCGGCATGTTCCCCCAACGATTGCTGCACCCAGTGTTCGCCGGGTATATCCAGCACCAGGCAATGGCTGCCGCTGGGGCTGCCGCAGACATGCCGGGCGCCGGCCGGCACCACCACGAAGCTCTGCTGCTGCACCTGGCTGCCCTGGCCTTCGACTTCGAAATCGAGCTGGCCACGCAGGCCGAACACCAGTTGCGCATGTTCGTGGCTGTGGGCGATCAGGTCATGAGTGTAGTGGCGCAGAGTGAGGATAGATCCCATCACGGTCTCCTTGGCAGGCGGCCAGTCTACACCGGCGGTCGGGCGTTTCGCGCTGTCATCGCACTGCCGCATTTGTGTCATGGGCTATTAATCGCTGGGGCGCAAGCTCGCAAAAAATCCAGGAGAGCGTCCATGACCCATGCCGAACTCGCCAAGCCCAGCCGCAAGCAACGGGTGCGGACCCTGTGGATTTCAGATGTGCACCTGGGCACCCGGGATTGCCAGGCCGAACACCTGGCACGCTTTCTCAAGGCCTATCACGCCGATCGCATCTATCTGGTGGGCGACATCATCGATGGTTGGAAGCTGCGCGGCGGCATGTACTGGCCCCAGGCCCATACCAACGTGATCCGGCGCCTGCTGACCATGAGCAAGCGTGGTACCGAGGTGATCTACGTCACCGGCAACCACGACGAATTCCTGCGGCGCTACTCCAGGCTGATTCTCGGCAATATCCAACTGGTGGACGAGGCGGTACATGTCACTGCGGACGGGCGTCATCTGCTGGTGATCCACGGCGATCAGTTCGATGTGATTACCCGCTATCACCGCTGGCTGGCCTTTCTCGGCGACTCGGCCTACGAATTCACTCTGACCCTCAACCGCTGGCTCAACCACTGGCGGGCGCGTTATGGCTATGGGTACTGGTCGCTGTCGGCCTACCTCAAGCACAAGGTCAAGACGGCGGTGAGCTTCATCAGCGATTTCGAGGAAGCCATTGCCCACGAATGCGTCAAGCGCGAGTTGCACGGGGTGGTCTGTGGCCATATTCACCATGCCGAGATCCGCAAGGTGGGCGAGGTGGATTACCTCAATTGCGGTGACTGGGTGGAGTCCTGCACGGCCCTGATCGAGCACTGGGACGGCAGCATCGAACTCTATCGCCTGGCCGAGGCCCAGGCCCGTGAGGCCCTGCTCAAGGCTGAGCGGATGAAAGTCGCGGAGCCGGCCTGAGCCCTGGGCCGAACACGGTTTTTCAGGCCGGGCTGGCCTGCTCCATGGCCGCCTTGTACAGCGACTGCCGGGGCTGGGCGAACAGCCGTTGCAGCATGGGCTCGAAGAAGCTCAGGGGCAGGCTCTCGTAGGCCGGATCGAAGGCGGCGGCGTCGTACTTGGCGCAGAACTCGGCGGTGTACTGGTACAGCGGGTGGTCACTGAACTGCTCGCGCAGGTGGCGATCCATGCCCAGGTGATGGAAGAAGTAGTAACCCTGGAAGATCCCGTGCTTCTCCACCATCCACAGGTTTTCCGGGCTGACAAAGGGCTTGAGAATGGCGGCGGCGATATCCGGATGGTTATAGGAACCCAGGGTATCGCCAATGTCGTGGAGCAGGGCGCAGACCACGTATTCCTCGTCGCGCCCGTCATGCCAGGCGCGGCTGGCGGTCTGCAGCGAATGGGTCAGGCGGTCCACCGGGAAGCCGCCGAAGTCGCCTTCCAGCAATTGCAGGTGGGCCAGGATGCGTGTCGGCAACTGCTTGGCGTAGGCACTGAAATCCGCGGCGATGATCGCCCAGTCCTCCTGGGTGCCGTCCTGCATATGGGTAAAGCGCGCATGGGTGTTCATCGGCCATCCTCTTGTTGTCATGGGGCGGGTCTGCAAGGCCTGGCCCTGTGGGGAGCCGCTGGCGGCCCTGGGGTCTAGAAGGGCACCTTGCCGAGGATCATGTCGCGGTACATGACGAAGTCCCCCAGCAGGCTGTACAGCGGATGCTGGAAGGTGGCCGGGCGGTTTTTCTCGAAGAAGAAATGCCCGACCCAGGCGAAGCCATAGCCGGCTATCGGCAACACCAGCAGCAGCCACCAGGCGCCTTTGCCGATGGCCAGGGCGAGGATGAAGATCACCAGGCTGGTGCCGATGAAGTGCAGGCGTCGGCAGGTGCTGTCGCTGTGCTCGCTCAGGTAGTAGGGGTAGAACTCGGCGAAGCTGTTGAACTGTCGGATGTTTTCCATGGCCGCGATCTCTGTGTCTGTTGTTCTGTCGGCGGATGTTCGGCGGGGAGCTTATTTGAGTCTAGAGTCCTTGGCGGCGCAGGCCAGTGACAATAGGCGCCACTTTAGTATCCTTGGGAAATTGGCCGTAGCATGCGGCTCATCATGTAAGAACCCCTCATGAGCGAACGAACGACTTCTGCAAGCTGGACCCTGGGAATCGTCAAGGCCCTGGAGATGGACGGCCTGGATTGCCGGGCCCTGTTCAAGCAGCTGGGGCTCGACTACGGTGCCCTGGAAGATCCCGACGCGCGCTTCACACAGGACTCCATGACCCGGCTCTGGCAGCGCGCCGTCGAGCTTTCCGGCAACCCGGCGATCGGCCTGAACATGGGCAAGGTGGTGCGTCCTGCGTCTTTTCACGTGGCCGGGTATGCATTGATGTCGAGTCGTACCCTGGCGGAGGGGTTTCAGCGGCTGGTGCGTTATCAGCGGATCATTGCCGAAAGCGCTGACTTGAGTTTCCGCCTTCTTCCCGAGGGCTATGCACTGATCCTGACGGTGCATGGCGACCATCTACCGCCCACCCGGCAAAGTGCCGAGGCTTCGCTGGCCTGCGCCCTGGCCTTGTGCGGCTGGCTGACGGGGCGCGCGTTGCAGCCGCGCAAGGTGTTGCTGCAGGGCGAGCAGCCCGGTGACCTGCAACCCTACAAGGACATGTTCCACGCGCCCCTGGTGTTTGCCGCGCCCTTTGATGCGCTGATCTTCGAGCGTGCCGACATGGAGGCCACGCTGCCCACCGCCAACGAGGCCATGGCCCTGCTGCACGATCGTTTCGCCGGCGAATACCTGGCGCGCTTCTCCGAAAGCCGGGTGACCCACAAGGCGCGGCAGGTCTTGTGTCGCCTGCTGCCCCAGGGGGAGCCCAAGCGCGAAATGGTGGCGCAGACGCTGCACCTGTCCCAGCGCACCTTGCAGCGGCGCCTGCAGGAAGAGGGCACCAGCTTCCAGGCGCTGCTGGATGACACCCGCCGGGAACTGGCAGAGCAGTACCTGGCGCAGCCGCGCATGACCTTGCTGGAAATTGCCTACTTGCTGGGGTTTGCCGACCCGAGCAACTTCTTCCGTGCATTCCGCCGCTGGTTCGATGCCACGCCCGGTGAGTACCGGGCGCGGTTACAGGCCGCGCCGGCCCCGGTCAATGACGCCAGAATGCCGGAATACACAACACGAACACCGTGATGATTTCCAGCCGGCCCAGGAGCATGCCCAGGGACAGGATCCACTTGGCGGCGTCCGGCAGGGTCGAGAAGTTGCCGGCCGGGCCGATGGTTTCGCCCAGGCCCGGGCCCACGCCCGACACGGTGCTGGCGGCACCGGTGAGGGCGGTCATCCAGTCCAGGCCCAGCAGCGACAGGGCCAGGGCGATCATGCAGATGGTGATGGCGAAGAAGAACGAGAAGGTCAGGATCGAGCGGACGATTTCTTCGTCCAGGCGATGGCCGTTGTACTTCTGCTTGATCACCGCCCTCGGGTGAATCAGTTGATTGAGGTTGGCCTTGAGCAGGATGTAGGCGACCTGGAAGCGGAAGATCTTGATCCCGCCGGCAGTGGAGCCGGAACAGCCGCCGACAAACCCCAGGTAAAAGAACAGCATCAGTGAGAAATTGCCCCACAGGCTGTAGTCGCCCAGGGCGAAGCCGGTGGTGGTGACCACCGACGTCACGTTCAGCGCCACGTGGCGCAGGGCCTCGAGCCAGTGCAGGTTGGTGGTCCACCAGTACCAGGTGCCGAGTACCAGCCAGGTCACCAGCAGCAGCCCGAGCAGGCCCTGGACCTGCTGATCCTTGATCAGCGCCCGGCGGTTGCCACGCAAAGTGGCCACATAGAGGGTGAAGGGCAGGCTGCCGAGGATCATCACCACCACCGCCACCCAGTGCACCGCCGGTTGTTTCCAGTGGGCCAGGGAATCGTCCGAGGTGGAGAAACCGCCGGTGGAGATCGCCGACATGGCGTGGTTGATGGCATCGAACACGTTCATCCCGGCCCACCAGAACGCCAGGCTGCCGAAGATGGTAATGCCCACGTAGGTGGCGACGATCAGCCGGGCGACCATGTGCGAGCGCGGCATGACCTTTTCCGAGCGGTCCGAGGATTCGGTCTGGAACAGGCGCATACCACCGATACGCAGCAACGGCAGGATCGCCACCGCCATGCCGATGAAGCCGATGCCCCCCAGCCAGTGCAGCATCGAACGCCAGATCAGGATCCCAGGCGACATGCTGTCCAGGCCGCTGAGCACGGTGGCGCCGGTGGCGGTGATGCCGGACATGCTTTCAAAGAACGAGTCGGTGTAGCTGATGTGCTGGGTTAGCAGGAATGGCAGGGCGGCAAAGATGCACACCACCAGCCAACTGGAGACGGTCAGCAGGTACATGTCGCGGGGGCGCAGATGAACGTGCTCGGGGCGCCCGGGGATCACCAGGGCCAGGCCGGCGATAAAGGTGATCATGCTGGCCCAGAGGAAGGACGGCAGGTCGCCGGTACGTTCGAAGACCACCAGGGTCGCCATCGGCACCACCATGGCGATCGCCAGGGTGATGAGGAAGATGCCGATGATGAAACCAATGATCCTTAAGGTCGGCAACGCCATGTGTTCCGCTCGGGCTGGTAGATGAAGGGCGCCCATTCTACCTGCGGGGCAGGGCATGTAAACCGGCACCCGGCCGGCAGATCCCGCTAGAATGGCCGGACATTTTTTTCAGGAGGTGGCCGATGGAGGCTCTCGACGCTTTGCTCAACCGTGTTTCCGTGCCGCGCCTGGTGGAGCCCGCGCCTAGCGCCGCGCAGCGCGAAGCCTTGTTCGCCGCCGCCCTGCGCGCGCCGGATCATGGCCAGTTGCGCCCCTGGCGGTTCCTTACCGTCGAAGGTGCGGCACGCGAGCAGTTGGGCGAGTTGCTGGTGGAGGCGGTACAGCTGCAGGGCGGCGAAGTGACCCAGGCGGCCCTGGACAAGGCCCGGGCCATGCCCCTGCGCGCACCACTGGTGGTTGTGGTGGTCGCCCGTTTGCAGGAGCACTTCAAGGTGCCCAGGAGCGAGCAGTTGCTGGCAGCGGGCTGCGCGGCCCACGGTATCCTGCTGGCGGCCTACGCCCAGGGGATCGGCGCGGTGTGGCGTACTGGCGAGTTGTCCTACTCGCCCCATGTAGCCAAGGGCCTGGGCCTGGAGGACGGCGAAGAGATCATTGCCTTCCTTTATCTTGGCACGCCGCTGAATGAGCCGCGGATCGCCCCCAAGGTCGATACCGCCGAGTTCGTCAGCGCCTGGACTGCCAAGGCCTGATTTTCCTCTTCTAACGCTGTGTACCTCGCGGGCAAACCCGCTGTTGCCGGACCCGGCGGCAGCGGCTTGCCCGCGTTGCGTTCAGGCCTGCACCACGGCGCCGGGGACCAGGGGCAGTTCCAGGGTGGCGATGAATCCGCCCTGAGGATGGTTGGCCAGCAGCAGGCTGCCACCGTGACGCTCTGCGGCGCGGCGGGCGATGGCCAGCCCCAGGCCATGGCCCGGAGCGCTTTGCCCCGGGGCGCGGAAGAAGGGCTCTCCCAGCTGGCTCAAGTGCTCGGCTTCTACGCCGGGTCCATGATCGCGCACGCTGATCTGGATCTTCTCGCCCTGGCGTTGGGCCGTGACTTCGATCGCTTGCCCGGCGGGGTTGAAGCGCTGAGCGTTGCGCAGCAGGTTGTCCACTGCCCGCTCCAGCATGGTCGGCCAACCGCGCAGGTGCAGCTGTGGCGGGGCGGTTATCAGCACCGGCTGTTCCGGGCAGGCCAGTTGCGCGTCTTTCTGCACGGCGACCAGCAAGGCGTTAAGGTCCACTTCTTCGGCGCTGGCGTTGTCCGCATCGACCCGGGCCAACACCAGAATCTCGCTGATCAGCGCTTCCAGGCGGTCACATTCGCGGGTCAGCCGCGGCCAGAGCTTTTCCCGTTCTTCGGGGGCGGCCCGTTCCGCCAATGCCAGGGCGATGCGCAGGCGGGCCAGGGGCGAGCGCAGTTCGTGGGACACGTCCCGCAGCAGTTGGCGCTGGCTGCCGATCAGGCTCTGCAGGCGCGAGCCCATGCGGTTGAAGTCCCGGGCCAGTACACCGAATTCGTCGCGGCGGTTGGACAGGCGCGCCAGGCTGTTCTGCTGGTAGGTGGCCTGGCCCAGGTCGTGTACCGCGCCGCGCAGGCGGCTCAGGGGACGAGTGATGGACAGGGTGACCAGGAGGCTGAACAGGGTCAGCACCACCAGGGCGATGGCCAGGGCGCTGAGGGGCCAGGTCAGGCTGTCGCGGTGCCAGGCGTCCAGTTCCGGATGGGGGATGCGATAGATGAACAGGTAGGTGTCGCCGGTTTTCGGGCTGGTGTACTCCGCTGTCAGGCGGCGCCAGGGCAGGTGCCGGTCGTCATTGTTCTGCCGGGCTTCGAAGGCCGCGGCGCGGCGCGGGAAGGTGCCGCGAACCACCGGGTCGCCGCTCTCGTTGAGCACCTGGACATCGATGTGGTACTGGCGCTTGCGCTGCTGGAGGATGTCCTGGGCAGCGTCCTCGCCCTGGTTCTCGTAGGTCTGTGTCCATTCCTCGGTCAGGCTGTTGAGGCCGGGGTGACGGCTGAGGATCCAGGCATCCTGGTTGAGCATGTGCCCGAGCAGGATCGACAGCCCTGCAACCAGGGTGATGGCCAGCCAGAAGCTGGCCAGGATGCGCCAGAACAATGAACGCACAGGAACTCCTCGAACGCGAAAGCCCAGTGGGGGGAGGCCACTGGGCTGGGGGTGGACGCTAACGCATTATTGCGCTTTTTGCGGTTGCTGCGCTTTCCAGGCCTTGAACTCGGCCCATTCGGCGCGACGCTCCTCTTGTTTCTTGACGATGGCGTCAAACTCTTTCTGCTGCTCTGGCTTGAGTAGGGCGCGGATATCGGCCTGGGTCTTCTGGTGCTTGGCGGTCAGCTCATCCTTCATGGCTTTCTGGTCGGCCGGCGAGAGTTTCTCCAGGTACTTTTCCACCACGGCCTTGCGGTCGTGCATTTGCTCGCCCATCAGCTTGCCGATCTGCTGGCGCTGTTCGCGGCTCAGGTCCAGTTGGCTGAAAGGGCCTTTGCCGCGCATGTGCTCGCTGTGCCGAGGGCCGTCCATGGGGCCCATCGGGCCGTGACCTTCCGGCATGGCCATGGCCACGGTTGGCAGGGCGGCGGCGAACATCAGAGCGATCAGGGTCTTGCGCATGGTGTATCTCCTTGTCTCATTCCCGGTAAGTTCCGGATGAGTTCAGGTTACCCAGATCAAGGTCAGCGGCAGTCAGCGGAGGGTAAAGCTTGGGTAAAGAAGGTATTTCACGGCCCTGACAAATCTGCCAGGGCACATCGGGATCAGAGGCTGTAGTAGTAGCCGCGGCTGCGCAGGGCGACGATCCGTGGACGGCCGTCGGGGTGCGGGCCGATCTTCTTGCGCAGGTTGCTGACATGCATGTCCAGGCTGCGGTCATACAGGGTCAGCTTGCGGCCCAGGGCGATCTGCGCCAGTTCCTGCTTGTCCAGGGGCTCGCCCGGTTGCTTGAGCAGGGCTTCGAGCAGGCGGCTTTCGGAAACGGTCAGGGTAATGTCCTGCTCGTCGATGTTGACCACACCGCGCAGCGGGCTGAAGCACAGGTCGCCCAGTTCCATCTGGCTGGAGGCCGCCACCGGATGGCTGCGGCGCAGTACGGCACGCAGGCGGGCGGTGAGTTCACGGGGGTCGCAGGGCTTGGCCAGGTAATCGTCGGCACCCAGTTCCAGGCCGAGGATGCGGTCCAGGGGTTCGCCACGGGCCGAGAGCATCAGCACCGGCAGGTCGGGGTGCTCATTGCGCAGTTGCTTGAGCAGCTCCAGGCCGCTGCCGTCGGGCAGCATCACATCCAGTACCACCGCTGACGGCGCCGTTTCGGCCAGGGCGCGACGGGCGCTCAGGCCATCGTGGCAGGCCCGCACCAGAAAACCTTCCTGGCTCAGCCAACTGCTCAGGAGCTCGCACAGCTCCTGGTCATCATCAATCAGTAACAGGTCGCTCATGAATCTCTCAATTTAGCCATTGTCGACGCTTGCGATGCCCGCCACTGGCGAAGATCCCGCAGAGCAGGGCCAGCAGGGCCACGCCGCCGCCGGTGACGAACCACTGCTGTTGATCGGTCAACAGGCGGGGTGCCGGGTTGGCCTGGGCCTCTTTGAGTTGCAGCTTGAGGCGCTGGTTCTCCTGGCGCAAGCGAGTCAGTTGGGGGCTTTCCCGTTCGGCATCGGTATTTTGCAATTGTTTGCTCAGTTCATCGCGCAGGCGCTCGCTTTCTTTCAAGCGTTGCTGCAACTCGGTGATCTGACTGCCGGCGCTCAGGGACAGCGGCGTGGAATGGCCGGTGTCCTGGGTTTCCTCGGCAAGGGCTGGAGCCCCGATCGACAACATGACCAACAGCAGGCACAGCGGACCTTGGCGCATCGAAACTCCTGATTCCAATCGAGTGTTGGGCAGGTTGTCGGCAGTCAAACGAGAATAATGAGCGATTGAGAGCGCGATGAACCGCGAAGGTTCATCGCACCCGGGAGGATTTACGGCATCGATTGCTTGAACGGCTTGACCAGTACATGGGCGTAGACGCCGCAGGTCACGAACGGGTCGGCGTCGGCCCAGGCCTGGGCGGCGCTCAGGGAGTCGAACTCGGCGACGATCAGGCTGCCGCTGAAACCGGCCGCGCCCGGGTCATTGCTGTCGATCGCCGGGTGCGGGCCGGCGAGTACCACGCGCCCCTGATCCTTGAGCACTTGCAGCCGCTCCAGGTGCGCCGGCCGGTTGGCCAGGCGTTTTTCCAGGGAGTTGGCGACGTCTGTGGCAATGATTGCGTAAAGCATGTCAGTCCTCGGTTTTCGGGGTGGTGGGATCGGCGTCATGCAGGTGGCGCGAGAGGTAGATACCCTGGCCCACCAGGAACAATACGGTCATGCCCAGGCTGCCGAAGACCTTGAAGTCGACCCAGATGCTCTGGAAGGTGAAGGCGACAAACAGGTTGGCGGCGCCGCAGAACAGGAAGAAGGCGATCCAGGCGATGTTCAAGCGGGTCCATACCGGGTCTGGCAACGTCAGGGCGTGGCCCATGATGCGCTTGATCAGCAGGCGGTCGCCGACGAAGTGGCTGCCGATGAAGGCCAGGGCGAACAGCCAGTTGACCACCGGAGCTTTCCATTTAAGGAAGGTTTCGCTGTGGAAGGCCAGGGTCAGGCTGCCGAAGACCAGGCAGGCGATCAGGGTCAGCCACTGGCTTTTTTCCAGCTTGCGCTGGGAGATGAACAGGGCGCCATACACCACCAGGGAACTGATGATCAGCACCGCTGTGGCGCTGTAGATGCCGCCCAGGGTGACTTCGTGACCGGCAAGGTCGACGACGCGGGGATCAATTTTATAGACGATGAAAAACAGGAACAGCGGGATGAAGTCGATGAATTGTTTCACAGTGGCAGCCAGAAGCAGGATGTCCCGGCATAATAACAAACATCCTTGGTAGCGAAAGCGCCAGCTGACTTGAGGTTTTATCGTCCTGTGAATGTTGATTTGCACTGCCATAGCACGGCCTCCGACGGCGCCCTGGCGCCCGCGGTTCTGGTTGCGCGTGCGTACGAGAGAGGCGTGCGAATCTTGTCCCTGACCGACCACGACACCCTCGAGGGGCTGGACGAAGCGCGCCAGGCGGCGCAGCAACTGGGCATGCAGCTGGTCAATGGCGTTGAGCTTTCCTGCACCTGGGGCGGCGCCACTATCCATGTGCTGGGCTACGGCTTCGATACCCAGGCCCCGGCTTTGGTGCAAGCCATCGAAAAACTCCACGAAGGCCGCTGGCTGCGTTCGGAGGAGATCAGCCGCAAGCTGGCCCTCAAGGGCATGCCGGGAGCGCTGGAAGGCGCCCGGGCGATCCAGCAGGAACTGGGGGACAGTGGCAATGCACCGGCGCGGCCGCACTTTGCCGACTACCTGGTGCGTGCTGGTTTCGTGAAGGATCGCGCCGAGGCGTTTCGCAAATGGCTGGGGGCCGGCAAGCTGGGGGACGTCAAGCAGCACTGGCCGACCCTGGAAGAAACCGTCGGCACACTGCGGGCCGCGGGGGCCTGGGTCAGCCTGGCCCATCCCTGGCATTACGATTTCACCCGCAGCAAGCGTCGCCGCTTGATTGCCGACTATATTCAAGCCGGTGGTCATGCTATCGAAGTGGTCAATGGCCACCAACCTGCAGAGCAAGTGGGCAGTTTGGCTATCCTTGCTCGTGAATTCGGACTGCTGGTCAGCGCTGGCAGTGACTTTCATGGCCCTGGAGGCTGGTCCGAGATTGGTGAGTATCGCCCGGTCCCGGAAGACCTGCCGCCCCTTTGGTGTCGGTTCAAACATGAGCCAATTATTGCCGCCTGAACAGGTAGAGACAGTGAGTCAATTTTTCCAGATCCACCCGGAAAACCCCCAGCCACGCCTGATCAAACAGGCCGTCGAGATCATTCGCGGCGGCGGTGTGGTGATCTATCCCACGGATTCGTCCTACGCCGTCGCCTGCCAGATGGGCGACAAGGGCGCAATCGAACGGGTTCGACGCCTGCGCCAGCTGGACGACAAGCACAACTTCGCGCTGATCTGCAGCGACCTCTCGCAGTTGGGCCTGTTCGCCAAGATCGACACGGGCACCTTCCGTCTGCTCAAGGCCCATGTGCCGGGGCCCTACACCTTCATTCTCAACGCCACCCGGGAAGTGCCGCGCCTGCTGCTGCACCCCAAGCGCCGGACCATCGGCCTGCGGGTGCCGAGCAACCCGATCGCCCTGGCGCTGCTGGCCGAGCTGGGCGAGCCGCTGATGAGCGTCAGCCTGATCATGCCCGGTGATACCGAGGCCCTGAGCGATCCCTACGAGATGCGCCAGTTGCTGGAGCACCAGGTGGACCTGATCATCGATGGCGGTTTCGGCAGCACCGAGTCGTCCACGGTGATCAACCTCGCCGACGGCGAGCCGGAAGTGATCCGCGTCGGTTGCGGCGACCCCGCGCCGTTCATGGCCGAGGCCTAGATGTCCGCAGTGGAAACCGTCGACGACCAGGCCGGCGCCCAGCAGGAGCTGCCCTTCGCCATGGTCTACGGCCAGGCGGTCATGGAAATGCCCCTGGACCTGTACATCCCCCCGGATGCCCTGGAAGTCTTTCTCGAAGCCTTCGAAGGCCCGCTGGACCTGCTGCTGTACCTGATCCGCAAGCAGAACATCAACATTCTCGACATCCCGGTGGCGGAAATCACCCGCCAGTACATGGGCTATGTCGAGCTGATGCAGTCGGTGCGCCTGGAACTGGCCGCCGAGTACCTGGTGATGGCGGCAATGCTTGCCGAGATCAAGTCGCGCATGCTCCTGCCGCGCTCAGCCGAAGTCGAGGAAGAAGAGGACGATCCGCGGGCCGAACTGATCCGCCGCCTGCAGGAATACGAGCGCTTCAAGGCGGCCGCCGAGGGCATCGACGGCCTGAGCCGGGTCGGTCGCGATGTGCTGGTGCCCAAACTCGACGCCCCGGAGGCCCGGGCGCGCAAGCTGCTGCCGGATGTGGCCCTGGAAGAGTTGCTGATGTCCATGGCCGAGGTGCTGCGCCGTGGCGACATGTTCGAAAGCCATCAGGTGAGCCGCGAGGCGCTGTCCACCCGCGAGCGCATGAGCGATGTGCTGGAGCGGCTCAAGGGCGGCGGTTTCGTGCCCTTTGTCGAGCTGTTCACCGCCGAGGAAGGGCGCCTGGGGGTGGTGGTGACCTTCATGGCGATCCTCGAACTGGTCAAGGAATCCCTGGTCGAGCTGGTGCAGAATGAGCCCTTTGCGGCCATCCACGTACGGGCGCGAGCCGAATAACGAGCTTAAATCATGAATTTGAATGAACCCCGTGAGCTGGCGCCCCTGCTCGAAGCCTTTCTGTTGGCCTCGGGAAAACCCCAGTCCCTGGAACGCCTGTTCGAGCTCTTCGAAGAAGCCGAGCGGCCGGACCCGGCGGTCTTCAAGAAAGCCCTGGCCCTGCTCGGCAAGTCCTGCGAAGGGCGGGCCTTCGAGCTCAAGGAAGTGGCCTCCGGCTATCGCCTGCAGATCCGCGAGAAGTTCGCGCCCTGGGTCGGCCGCCTGTGGGAAGAGCGCCCACAGCGTTACTCGCGCGCCATGCTGGAAACCATGGCCCTGATCGCCTATCGCCAACCCATCACCCGGGGCGAGATCGAGGACGTGCGTGGCGTGGCGGTCAACAGCCATATCGTCAAGACCTTGCTGGAACGTGAGTGGATCCGCGTGGTGGGGTATCGCGACGTACCGGGCAAGCCGGCGATGTTCGCCACCACCAAGGCGTTTCTCGATCACTTCAACCTGAAGAACCTCGACGACCTGCCGCCTTTGGCGGAACTGCGGGAGATCGAGGCCGAGCCGGTATTGGAATTCGACGACGCGCCGGTGCCCGAGCACCTGCAACAACTGGCCGATGCCAGCGCCGAGCCGGAGGAACCCAAGGAAGAAACCAGCTTCCATACCCTGCTGCTGGAGCTGGATTTCATGGAGGAGGGGATCAAGACCGACTTCGAAGACTTGCACCGTGATGGTGTGGTGGAACCGGAGCAGGGAGGAGTGCAAGAGCCGGTGCCGGATCTCCCGCAGGAGGAGGCCCGGACCGAATCTGAGTTCCTCGCCGATGAGCCCGATGAATTCCCGGTCGAACCCGAGGACCGGCCGCCGGTCGAAGCAGAGGATGATGTGCTGGGCGTGGCCGAGGCCCGGGCCAAGTTGCTCGCCGCAGTAGCCGCTCTGGAGCCTGCTACGCCGCAGTTGAGCGAGGAAGAGGCCGAAGCCCAGGCCCTGGCCGAAGCCATCGAAAACGAACGCCGCCTGCTGGACGATTGACCTTGTAGTCGCTGGCCGGCTCGGCGCATGGCTGGCGGTTTTTTTCGCCGGCAAGCCGGCTCCTACAGAGGTGATGGATGAGTTCTGCCAAGGATCCCTGCATCAGCGTGTGCAAGTTCAGCGATGACATCTGCATCGGCTGCGGGCGCAGCAAGCGTGAGATCAAGGCCTGGAAGAAGCTCGACAAGGCCGAGCGCCGTCAAGTGCTGGCTGAAGCCGCCATGCGCCTGCTGCAATTGCGCGCCACCGGCCGGCGGAAAAAGTCCTGAGGGGCGACTTATCAACTAGTCTGTGATGCGCAACCGCCGCCATGAGCGTATGATTCGCGACCCTTTGGCGATCCCTTCGCCACAGACCCTGTTTTCCACCCTTCAGGCCGCTCAAGCCTGAAGCGACACACCGGGAGGTGCCCAGATGAGCGATACCGATCAGAACGACCAGGAAATCCGTCCAGCCGGCGAAAAACTGCAGAAAGTCCTCGCCCGCATCGGCGTCGGCTCGCGCCGCGATGTCGAGTCCTGGATCAGCCAGGGCCGGATCAAGGTCAACGGCAAAGAGGCCACCCTGGGCCTGCGCGTCGACCTGCATGACGCCATTTCCATCGATGGCAAGGTGATCAAGCGCGAAGAGGCCGCCGAATCGGTGCGCCGCGTGATCATGTACAACAAGCCCGACGGCGAGATCTGCACCCGCGACGACCCGGAAGGCCGCCCGACCGTGTTCGACAAGCTGCCGCGTCCGCGCGAAGGCCGCTGGATCAACATTGGCCGCCTGGACATCAACACCACCGGTCTTTTGATGTTCACCACCGACGGTGAGCTGGCCAACCGGCTGATGCACCCTTCCTACGAGATGGACCGTGAGTACGCGGTGCGTGTGCGTGGCGAGGTCGACGACGAGATGATCGAGCGCCTCAAGGCCGGCGTCATGCTCGAAGACGGCCCGGCCAAGTTCACTGACATTCAGCAGGCGCCCGGTGGCGAAGGTTTCAACCACTGGTACCACTGCGTGGTGATGGAAGGTCGCAACCGTGAAGTGCGCCGCTTGTGGGAATCCCAGGGCCTGGTGGTCAGCCGCCTGAAGCGCGTGCGCTTCGGTCCGGTGTTCCTCAACTCCGACCTGCCCATGGGCCGCTGGCGCGAAATGAGCCAGTACGAAGTCGATGTGCTCAGCGCCGAAGTCGGCCTGACGCCGGTGGCCATGCCGCAGCTCAATGCCAAGTCCAAGGACAAGCTGGAGCGCATGCAGCGCAAATCCTCGCGTCCGGTGGGCAAGAGCGAGCGCGTGCGCACCCTGCGTCCGGCCAATGGCAGCGCGGCCACCCCGCGTGTTTCCCGCGAGCCGCAGATCGAAGGCGAGCGTCCTGGCCGCAAGCCGGCTGCCCGTCCGGATGGCGAGCGTGGCTCCCGTGCTCCGCGTCCGGCTACTGGCCGCGGCACTCCGGTGGCCGACCGCCCGGCGGACACCAAGCGTCCGGCCAAGCCGGCGCCCAAGTCCAAGCGCCCAAGCCTGGTGCTGGACAAGGACGCACCTTCCGGCAAGCGCCGTGGCGCCCCGGCCGGTTCCGGCCAGCGTCCCGGTTTTGGTCGCCGCAAGCCGGAGTGATTCCCGGCCTGCCGACAAAAACGCCAACCTCCGGGTTGGCGTTTTTTTTGCCTTCAACTGCGCAGGAGCCGGCTTGCCGGCGAACCGGGCCACCCGGCTTGCGCAGGCTGAAAGCGGCTTTCGCTTGCCAGCTCCTACGCTAGAAGGCGAACTGGCCGTCGAACACAGGCTTGTTATCCACCGCCAGCACTCCGGAGCTGAAGATCAGGTCCAGGTGATGGCTGCCTTTGGCGCCGCCCCCCAGGCCCAGGTGCAGGCCGCAATGGCGCTCTTCGAAGCCGGAGTTGCGCCCGTAGAGGGACCTGATGCCCTCGTTGGTGCCGATTCCCAGTTCCTCTATGCGCCGGTTGGACGGGTTGGCATCCAGGTACTTGTTGAAGTCATTGGCCAGCCCCGGCACCTCGGTGGCCACCCGGCTGATGCTGGAGTTCTCGATCCACAGTTCCAGCGGTGCTTTCAGCACCCCGTACTTGCGGGCGAAAGGGATGGTGCTGAGGAAGGTGCCGAGAAACTTCACATGGCCGTTGATGGCATCGCTGTGGGTGGCGATTTCCCCCGGTGCTAGGTCGTAGTTGCCGACGCCGTTGATGTCGGTCCATTTCTTCACGCTGTTCAAGGGCGCTTCGAAATATGAGCCCTGAAGGTCGCTGAAGCTCAGGGTGGTGGCCTGGGACAGGCGGCGGATCAGAGTGGCGTTGAGGTCGGCAATGCGTTGCGGCTCGACGCTGAAGGTGTCGTAGAAGTACTCGCCGTAATCCTTGAACAGCAGGGACTTCTTCCAGTGCTCGGCCATCAGCCCATGCAGCGGCCGCAGGAACTCCGGGCCGTCGGGGCGTGGCTGGGGCAGGGTCGAGGAGTCGTAGAAGAAGATGTACAGGTCACAGTCGATGATGGCCTGGGCAAGGGTCGCCGCCGGCTCCTGGTCCAGGCGCAGGGCGCTGACCGTCAGTGGGGTGGCCTGGCGCGACTGTTCGAGGATGGCGCTGACCATGGCCTGGTACTCGGCGGTGTGGCCGATCACCACCCTGGAGGGCTGGGGGCCGCTCAAGGCCGGATGCCGCTCGAGGTAGTACAGGAAATGGCGGATGGCGCGGGTCTGGTCCATAAAACCTCCCTGGAGGACAAAGGTGACCGGCGCAGGCACCAGGCCTGCACCGGTCCGGGCGCCTTACATCGGCCACATGGCAGTGCCGAATGGCACCACCGCGTCGGCCTGCATCATTTCCACTGCTGCTTCATGGGTGGCGGCTTCGAACCAGTCGTCCAGTTGCAGTTCGGTTTCCAGGTCTTGTTCCAGTGCTTGCATGGTGTCTCTCCTAGATACAGTGCGTGTAAGCAGTCCATTGGCGGAGCAGTTGAACAGCGGAGAACGGGAAGGTTGCTGGGCCGCTCATCCACTCCCGGAACTTGTCGGCTGGCTGAGCCGGCAAGTGGCTGGAAACCTAGTCCAGGGCATTTTGAAGTGCAAAAAAATAATTAGATTATTTTCTGCTGAACTTTATTTTCTATTTTTAGGTGAAATATTTATTCCCAGAAAACAAAAAGCTAAGGCTTTTCCGCTTGTCGGGCGGCGTGGGTGTCAATTTGCAGTCGGTTCGCCAGTTGATCTGGTTTGGCAATTTATCGTTACGCCTCGTAAAGAAAAAATTACGAAATGCGCCGTGATCCGCCTGTAATTCGCGGCGATGGATGTGCTGTAAGGAAAAGCTGCCGGCAGTTGTTCGGGAAAGCCACCGCCGAGGCTCTAGCCCGCTTGTTCCGGGGCGCCAAGGCAGGTGAGATGCACATCTGCCTGCGTACAGGTGCATAACAAGAAGGAGGCGCAATGAACGCCGTAACCGACTTTCACCCACACCCTTCGATGGGCGATGGCCTTCGCTCATTTATCGACGACCCCACTCGGTCCGTCCACTTTCGCGCCGCCGATGCCGAGCATCGGGCTGGCCCCGCAGGATTCCGGTTACCGGCACGCTGATAAAGCGGTGTCTGGCGGCAGGGAGTCAGGGGTGTACAATGCGCGGCGTTTTAACTGTGACCCAACTGCGTACCCGCGCATTTTGCGCCTGAAACGTGCTTTCCAGACCGCTTGCGAGGCGCTGAAGAGCTCGCTGCAAGGCCAATAAACTCAAGGTTATCCACCTTGTTCACTCCGCCGCGTCACGAGCGTGGTGGGTTCGATTTCGTCACAGATAAAAACAAACAGGTGACGCATGACCGTTAAAAGAACGCTGAACTTCTGGTGCCTGCGCTGGGGTTTGATCCGCGCCGCTTAAGCCTTTACCGGGCGGCAACGTCTGACACACATTACCTTGCGTGAGAGCCTTTTCATGAGTGGACAAAACTCGCATTCGGGCGAGCTGAAACGCGGCCTGAAGAATCGCCATATTCAACTGATCGCCCTGGGCGGCGCGATTGGTACCGGTTTGTTCCTGGGGTCGGCCGGGGTGCTCAAGTCCGCCGGCCCGTCGATGATCCTCGGTTATGCCATCTGCGGTTTCATCGCTTTCATGATCATGCGCCAGCTCGGCGAGATGATCGTCGAGGAGCCGGTGGCCGGCTCCTTCAGCCACTTTGCCCATAAATACTGGGGCGGCTTTGCCGGTTTCCTCTCGGGCTGGAACTGCTGGATCCTCTATATCCTGGTGGGCATGTCGGAGCTGACAGCGGTCGGCAAGTATGTGCACTACTGGTGGCCGGACGTCCCGACCTGGGCCTCGGCAGCCGTGTTCTTCGTCATGATCAACGCCATCAACCTGGCCAACGTCAAGGTCTTCGGCGAGGCCGAGTTCTGGTTCGCCATCATCAAGGTGGTCGCCATCGTCGGCATGATCGCCCTGGGCAGCTACCTGCTGGTCAGCGGCCACGGCGGCCCGCAGGCCTCGGTGAGCAACCTGTGGTCCCACGGCGGCTTCTTCCCCAATGGGGTCAGCGGCCTGGTGATGGCCATGGCAATCATCATGTTCTCCTTCGGCGGCCTGGAAATGCTCGGTTTCACTGCAGCGGAAGCCGACAAGCCGAAGACCGTGATCCCCAAGGCGATCAATCAGGTGATCTATCGCATCCTGATTTTCTACATCGGCGCCCTGGTGGTGCTGCTGTCGCTGACGCCGTGGGACACCCTGCTGGTGACCCTGAACGCTTCCGGCGATGCCTACAGCGGCAGCCCGTTCGTCCAGGTGTTCTCGATGCTGGGCAGCAACACCGCGGCGCACATCCTCAACTTCGTGGTCCTGACCGCGGCGCTGTCGGTGTACAACAGCGGCACCTATTGCAACAGCCGCATGCTCCTGGGCATGGCCGAGCAGGGCGATGCGCCCAAGGCCCTGGCCAAGATCGACAAGCGCGGCGTGCCGGTGATGTCGATCCTCGCTTCGGCGCTGGTGACCTTCGTCGCCGTGGTGCTCAACTACCTGATTCCGCAGCACGCCCTGGAGCTGCTGATGTCCCTGGTGGTGGCGACCCTGGTGATCAACTGGGCGATGATCAGCTACTCGCACTTCAAGTTCCGCCAGCACATGGAGCGTACCGGCCAGACCTCGCTGTTCAAGGCGCTGTGGTACCCCTACGGCAACTACGTCTGCCTGGCGTTCGTGGTGTTCATCCTGGGCATCATGCTGATGATTCCGGGCATCCAGATCTCGGTGTACGCGATCCCGGTGTGGGTGGTGTTCATGTGGGTCTGCTACTGCATCAAGAACAAGCGCAGTGCCCAGCACGCGCTGCAGGCAGCCAGTGCTTCGCTGAAGTAAGCGCGGCCCTGGCAACGACTAACCCGGCTCCGGCCGGGTTTTTCATGGCCGTGATTTTTGTCGGGGGCTGAGATCGCTTTCGCCGGCAAGCCGGCTCCTACGGTGTGCCTGCCCGCTGTAGGGGGCTGGCTTGCCAGCGAAGAGACCCGCAAGAGCGTGGGGAATGGGGGTATCCTATGCGCCCTGAAGACGGATCCCTGTTCCATGCTGGTGATTTCCAACAACGTGCATCTGCCGGATGCCGAGATCGAGCTGACCGCCATCCGTGCCCAGGGCGCCGGTGGGCAGAACGTCAACAAGGTGTCCAGCGCGGTGCACCTGCGCTTCGACATTCCGGCTTCGTCCCTGCCTCCGTTCTACAAGGAGCGCCTGCTGGCGCTGCGCGACAGCCGCATCACCAGTGACGGCGTGATCATCCTCAAGGCCCAGCAGTACCGCACCCAGGAGCAGAACCGCGCCGATGCCCTGGAGCGCCTCACCGAGCTGATTCTCAGCGCCATCAAGGTGGAGAAGAAGCGCCGCCCGACCAAGCCGACCCTGGGTTCGAAGAAGCGCCGCCTGGAGACCAAGGCCAAGCGCGGCAGCATCAAGGCCGGGCGCGGCAAAGTGGACTTCTAGCGCGCCTCGCGTTCTTGGCGCAGCTTGGGCGCCTGGTGGTACAGGTACAGGCTCAGCACCAGGCCGGTGCAGGCAGCGATGGCGGCGAACAGGAAGATCGAGGCAAAGCCGAAACCAGCAGCAATCGCCCCCGCCAGCGGGCCGGTGATGCCCAGCGACAGGTCGATGAACAGCGAGTAGGCCCCCACTGCCGCGCCGCGGCTGGAGGCTGGCACCAGGTTCACCGCTTCCACCCCCAGGGCCGGGAATACCAGGGAGAAGCCGAAGCCGCTCAGGGCTGCGCCGGCCAGGGCCCAATTGGCATCCGGTGCCAGCCACAGCAGCAACAGGCCGAGGGTTTCCACCGACAGGCAGGCAATCGCCACGCGAAAGCCGCCGAGGCGGTTGATCAGGTTGCCGAACAGCAGGCGCGCGCCGATGAAGCTGGCACCGAACAGGCTCAGGCACAGTACGGCGTTGTCCCAGTGCCGGGTGGCGTAGTACAGGGTGATGAAGGTGGCGATGGTGCCAAAGCCGATGGAGCCCAGGGCCAGGCCGCAGCCGTGGGGAAACACCTTGCCCAGCACGTGGATGAACGGCAAGCGCTCGCCGGCAACGATCGGCGCGGCGAGTTTCGGCCAGGCCAGCAGCAGGCCGAGCAGCGCCAGCAGGATGATGCTCGCTCCCATGCTCCACAGCCCCAGCCGGCTTACCAGCCACACCCCCAGCGGCGCGCCGATGGCCAGGGCGCCGTAGCTGGCGATGCCGTTCCAGGAAATCACCTTGGCGGTATTCTGCGCCCCGACCCGGCCGATGCCCCAGCCGATGGAGCCCGAGCCCACCAGGCTTTCCGCGCTGCCCAGGACCAGGCGGCCGATCAGCAGGCTGATCAGGCTCAGGGTCGGCAGGTTGTGCAGCCAGGCCGAAAGCAGCATGAACACCCCGCTCAAGCCGCAGCCGGCCAGGCCGTACATCACCGCGCGCTTGCTGCCCAGATTGTCGATGATGCGCCCGGCATAGGGCCGGCTGAGCAGGGTGGCCAGGTATTGCACGCTGATCACCAGGCCGGCGATCACCGCGCCAAAGCCCAGCTCGCTGTGCACGTAGCCCGGCAATACTGCCAGCGGAATGCCGATATTCAGGTAGCCGATAAAGGTGAACAGGACGATGGAGACGACGTGCAGCGTGACCGTCAAGGGGCGCTGGGTATCTGGCATGGGAAGGGGACCACTGCGACAGCTCAATAGATAGGCTGCTTATGATACCGATGTGCAGGGAGGGGTTGTGGGGGAAATCGATGGGTTGTTCAGGTTTTTACCTGGCCGGAGTCGGTTCAGGCGTCATTGTTGCCCAGCAACCGGGTGGTGACCAAGGCGGCCAGGGCATTTTCCTGGGTGCCGAAGCGGGCCAGCAGAGCGGCCTGTTTTTCATCGCTGAGGCGATTCCACACGTCGATCATCTGTTCGGCAGTGCCGATCAGCACGCTGGCTTGGGTTTCGCTGAAGGATTCGGTCATGGTGCGGCGGGGCTCGGGAGGAGGGTTTCAGGCGGTGTGGAAAGCGCTTGAGTAGCGCTTTCCACACGGTCTGGTTACAGCTTTCAGTCTTCGCTGTCGGCCTTGCGGCTGTCGGCGGCTTCTTGCACTACAGGCTTGTCGGCACTGGCTTGTGGCGGAGTTGTCTGCTCAGTTTCGTGCAGGCTTGGGAAGGGGAGATTCGGGATCTCATGCATGTCGTTGCTCCTCGCAAAGTCTGTTTTTTAAATCGCTGGGTAGATCCGCGCTTTTAAAAAGCTTGGGCAGGATACAGCACTGGAAATGACAAAAAGATTTTTATCGCGCTTTTTGGGATGAAAGGGATTTCATCGAGTGGTGCGGCTTGCCGTCACAGGCAGCCAGAGGGCTGCCTGTGACGGTGCGCAAGTTGCTATACGACCCGGGCGATGGCTTCAGCCAGCAAGTCCAGGCGGCTGGCGTCGATCCCGGCCACGTTGGCGCGGCCGGAGCTGACCATGTACACGCTGTGGTGGTCACGCAGCTCCTGGACCTGGGCAGGGCTCAGGCCGGTGTAGGAGAACATTCCCCGTTGCACGCCGATATGCGCGAAACGTTCGGCCAGGCCGTAAGGCTGCAAGGCCTCCAGCAGGCCGGCGCGCAGTTGCGCGATCCGCAGGCGCATGGTTTCCACTTCGTCGGCCCAGAGGCTTTTCAGCTCCGGGTCGCCGAGGATGGTGGCGACCACCGCCGCGCCGTGATCCGGTGGCGTGGACCACAGGTTACGGGCGATATGGGCCAGTTGGCTGCGCACATCGAGCAGTTTCTCGGCGTCCTGGGTGCAGACGATCAAAGCGCCGGTCCGGTCGCGGTACAGGCCGAAGTTCTTCGAGCAGGAGCTGGTGATCAGCACTTCCGGCAGTTCGGCGGCGAACAGCCGCACGGCCCAGGCATCCTGCTCCAGGCCGTCGCCGAAGCCCTGGTAGGCGAAGTCGATCAGCGGCAGCAGCTTGCGGCTGCGTACCACGTCCAGCACGCGTTGCCAGTCGGCGTGTCCGAGGTCGAAGCCGGTGGGGTTGTGGCAGCAGGCGTGCAGCAGCACCACGTCGCCCTCGGGCACCTGGCTCAGGGTCGCCAGCATGGCCTCGACGTCCAGGCGGTTGTCGCTGCCCACATAGGGGTAGTGACTGACCTTGACCCCGGCCGCGGCAAAGATGGTCTCGTGGATCGGCCAGGTCGGGTTGCTCAGCCACACGCCACGGCCCGGCAGGCAGTGGGCGATGAAGTCGGCACTCAGGCGCAGGGCGCCAGTGCCGCCCGGGGTCTGCGTGGCGCCGGCACGCTGGGTGGCGATCAGTTTCGAATCGCTGCCCAGTACCAGTTCATTGATCACCTTGCCGAAGGCCGCGTCGCCATGGCCGCCGATGTAGATCTTGGTGTCCTGGCTGTCCACCAGGCGCTGTTCGGCCAGCTTCACCGAGCGCGGGATCGGCGTCAGGCCCTGGGAGTCCTTGTAGACCCCCACGCCGAGGTCGAACTTGCGCGGGTTGGGATCGTTGGCGTAGGCCCCCATCAGGCCGAGAATCGGGTCGCCGGGAACCCGGCCGATGGCGTCGAAGTGCATTACTTGCGTCCTTCTGCGGTCTTGGCCACTTCATCGGTGCGGGCTGCCATGATGAAGTCGTTGCGGTGCAGGCCCTTGATCGAGTGGCTCCACCAGGTCACGGTGACCTTGCCCCACTCGGTGAGCAGGCCCGGGTGGTGGCCTTCGGCCTCGGAGATCTCGCCCATGGCGTTGGTGAAAGCCAGGGCAAATTTGAAGTTCTTGAACAGGAAGACTTTTTCCAGCTGCATCACGCCATCGCGAACTTCGATGTTCCAGTCAGGGATCTGCTTGATCAGTACCGGCAGTTCTTCGTCGCTGACTTGAGGAGCATCGGCACGGCAGGCTTCGCAATGGGCTTGGTTCAGAGCGGTCATGGTGGGTTCCCAGGATTCAATTCTTGTTGGAAGTTACTATCTTTCGCAGCGGCTCGCGAGTGCGGGCCGCTCAGGCCGCCTTGGGTTTTGGCGGAAACTTGGGGGCGTGCAGGCCCAGCTGCATGCCTTGGTGGACCAGGGCCATGATGTCTTCGTGGGCCAGGTCGAACAGGCGCTTGAGGTTGGGCAGGGTGAAATAGATCGGCTGCAGGATGTCGATGCGATACGGCGTGCGCATGGCTTCCAGCGGGTCGAAGGCCTGG
This sequence comes from Pseudomonas sp. NFPP25, assembly GCF_900116505.1. Taxonomy (NCBI): domain Bacteria; kingdom Pseudomonadati; phylum Pseudomonadota; class Gammaproteobacteria; order Pseudomonadales; family Pseudomonadaceae; genus Pseudomonas; species Pseudomonas sp. NFPP25. Next base: position 55,462 of record NZ_FPBG01000006.1, read on the forward strand.
TGTTCCGGCTCTTCGGACAGGCTGTACACGGTCTCCTTGGGCGAGGACAGGATGCCGCCGCCATAGATGCGCCGCCCGGCCGGGGTGTCCACCAGGCCGAACTCGATGGTCATCCAGTACAGGCGCGCCAGGTACACCCGCTCTTCCTTGGTGGCTTGCAGGCCGAGCTTGCCGTAGGTGTGGGTGAATTCGGCGAACCAGGGGTTGGTCAGCAGCGGGCAGTGGCCAAAGATCTCGTGGAAGATGTCCGGCTCTTGCAGGTAGTCGAGTTCTTCGCGGGTGCGAATGAAGGTCGCCACGGGAAAGCGCTTGCTGGCCAGCAGTTCGAAGAAAGTCTGGAAGGGGATCAGCGCTGGTACCCGGGCCACTTGCCAGCCGGTGGTTTCACCCAGGACCTTGTTGATTTCGCCCAGTTGCGGAATACGGTCGTGGGGCAATCCGAGCTTGTCGATGCCGTCCAGGTACTCCTGGCACGCACGACCCTCGATCACTTTCAACTGGCGTGTGATCAGGGTGTTCCACACCGCGTGCTCTTCGGGTGGATAGTCGATAAAACCTTGCGCGTCGGGCTCGCGGGCCACGTACTGCGTCTGCTTCATGCTGCTCTCCTGCCAGGGGATGCGTTCTTGTTATGTGTGACCCCAGTGATACCCGAGGGTGCGACGCTTTGCAGCAGGTGGCCGGTGCGGGTGGAGGGCTGTTGTGCATCAATTTGTAAAGTAAACGTTACGAATCTGGCGGAGTCTCCACCCTGTGGTGGGTTTTCAGGTTTGAAAAAGCCGTTTGCTGTCACATAATCTTGACGATTATCTGCGCCATCCTGCAGAAAGTTTGTAAAACCCGATGCCATAAGCGTCGGTTTTCGGCGCTTATGCCTTTCACTGTCAGTCCCAGGGCCTTCCTTCTATGCGTATCAAAGTTCACTGCCAGAATCGCATCGGCATCCTGCGCGACATTCTCAACCTGCTGGTGGAGTACGGGATCAACGTGGCCCGCGGCGAGGTGGGGGGCGAGCATGGCAATGCCATCTATCTGCACTGCCCGAACCTGATCAACCTGCAATTCCAGGCGCTGCGCCCCAAGTTCGAGTCCATCGCCGGGGTGTTTGGCGTCAAGCGAGTCGGGTTGATGCCCAGCGAGCGCCGGCACATGGAGCTCAATGCGCTGTTGGGGGCTCTGGAGTTCCCGGTGCTGTCCATCGACATGGGCGGCTCCATCGTGGCGGCGAACCGGGCCGCAGCGCAGTTGCTCGGGGTGCGGGTGGACGAGGTGCCGGGCATTCCCCTGTCGCGCTACGCCGAAGACTTCGACCTGCCGGAACTGGTGCGGGCCAACCAGTCGCGGATCAACGGGTTGCGGGTCAAGGTCAGGGGCGATGTGTTCTTGGCGGACATCGCGCCGCTGCAATCGGAACATGACGACAGCGAAGCCATGGCCGGCGCGGTATTGACCTTGCACCGGGCGGATCGCGTTGGCGAGCGCATCTACAACGTGCGCAAGCAGGAGCTGCGGGGCTTCGACAGCATCTTCCAGAGTTCGAAGGTCATGGCGGCGGTGGTGCGTGAGGCTCGGCGCATGGCGCCGCTGGATGCGCCGCTGCTGATCGAGGGCGAGACCGGGACCGGCAAGGAGCTGCTGGCCCGTGCCTGTCACCTGGCCAGCCCGCGCGGGCAGTCGCCGCTGATGGCCCTGAACTGCGCCGGGTTGCCGGAGTCCATGGCCGAGACCGAGCTGTTCGGCTACGGCCCCGGCGCCTTCGAGGGGGCTCGGGCAGAGGGCAAGCTGGGGCTGCTGGAGCTGACCGCCGGTGGCACCCTGTTTCTCGACGGGGTAGGGGAGATGAGCCCGCGCTTGCAGGTCAAGCTGCTGCGCTTCCTGCAGGATGGCTGCTTCCGCCGGGTCGGCAGCGATGAAGAGGTGTACCTGGATGTGCGGGTGATCTGCGCGACCCAGGTGGATCTTTCCGAGTTGTGCGCCAGGGGCGAGTTCCGTCAGGACCTCTATCACCGGTTGAATGTGCTGTCCCTGCACATTCCGCCATTGCGCGAATGCCTCGACGGCCTGACCCCCCTGGTGGAGCACTTTCTCGACCAGGCCAGCCGGCAGATCGGTTGCCCGTTGCCGCGTCTGGCGCCGGCGGCCATGGAACGCCTCAGTCACTACCACTGGCCGGGCAATGTGCGGCAACTGGAGAACGTGCTGTTTCAGGCGGTTTCCCTGTGCGATGGCGGTACGGTCAAGACCGAGCACATCCGGCTGCCGGACTATGGTGCGCGCCAGCCGCTTGGCGATTTCTCCCTGGAGGGTGGCCTGGAACAGATTGTCGGGCGCTTTGAAAAGGCCGTGCTCGAGAGTCTGTACGCCGAGCACCCCAGCAGCCGTCAGCTGGGCAAGCGGCTGGGGGTTTCCCACACCACCATCGCCAACAAGCTGCGCGAATACGAGGTCGGCAAGAATGCCGGCGACAATCCCTAGGCTTGTATCCGGGCCGTTACTTGCCGGTAGCGGCATAAGACCGCCGTTTTTCCGTCTTCTGTCAGCGCTGTTTTTTCCTCTGTAATCAGGCAAAGCCTTGCCCCGCCTGGGGATCACCACTGCGTGAAAAAGTTGGTGCGCTTATTGCTTATGGCTTCGCAGTACAGCGGTGGGCGGCAAACGTCCGGCAGACAGAGGAAAGACTGTGGACAAGTACCTTTATGTGGCAATGACCGGCGCCAGCCAGAATGCACTGGCGCAAAAGGCTCATGCCAACAATCTGGCGAACATCTCTACCAATGGTTTTCAGCGCGACCTGGAGCAGGCCCGTGCGATGCCGGTATTTGGTGACAGCTTTCCGGCGCGCGCCTTTGCCATGAGCGAGCGCCCGGCAACGGATTTCAGTGCCGGCTCGATGGTGGAGACCGGTCGTGACCTGGACGTGGCCGTCAGCGGCAACGGCTGGATCGCCGTGCAGAGCCCCGACGGCAGCGAAAGCTATGTGCGTACCGGCAGTTTGAATGTCGACGCCCTGGGTGTGCTGCGCGCCGGCAACGGTATGCCGGTGATGGGCAATGGCGGCCCGATCGCCGTGCCACCCGAGCAGAAGATCGAAGTTGGCCAGGACGGCACCATCAGTATCCGTGCCATGGGCGAGGGCCCGCGAGTCATGGCCGAGGTCGACCGCATCAAGCTGGTCAACCCGGACATCAAGAACCTCACCAAAGGCCTGGACGGCTCGATCAAGACCAAGGACGGCCAGCCGGCACCCGCCGATGCCAATGTCCAGGTGGTCTCGGGCTTCCTGGAGTCGAGCAACGTCAACGCCGTTGAAGAGATGACCGCGGTGCTGGCCTTGTCCCGGCAGTTCGAATTGCACGTGAAGATGATGAACAGCGCCAAAGAAGACGACCAGGCCATGGCTCGGGTCTTGCAGATCAGCTAATTACCAGTATCTAGCGCCGTAAAACAGGCGCGAGAGGAGAAATCAATGCTTCCGGCTCTATGGGTTGCCAAAACCGGTCTGTCCGCCCAGGACACCAACCTGACCGTCATTTCCAACAACCTGGCGAACGTCTCGACCACGGGCTTCAAACGTGATCGCGCCGAGTTCCAGGACCTGCTGTACCAGATCAAGCGTCAGCCGGGGGCCCAGTCCACCCAGGACAGCGAGCTGCCAACCGGCCTGCAGGTCGGTACCGGTGTGCGCATTGTCGGCACCCAGAAGAACTTCACCGCCGGCAGCCTGCAGACCACCGAGCAGCCTCTGGACCTGGCCATCAACGGCCGCGGTTTCTTCCAGATCCTGCAGCCCGATGGCACCACGGCCTACACCCGTGACGGTACTTTCCACCTGAACTCCGACGGCCAGATCGTCACCGCCAGCGGTTTTGCCCTGGAGCCTGCGGTTGTCGTGCCCAACGATGCGCAGACCTTCACCGTAGGCCAGGACGGCACCGTGTCCATCACCATTGCCGGCAACCCGGCGTCCCAGGTGATCGGCAACCTGCAAACCGCCGACTTCATCAACCCGGCAGGCCTGCAGGCCCAGGGCAACAACCTGTTCCTGGAAACCGCCGCCAGTGGTGCGCCGCAGATCGGTACCCCGGGCCTCAACGGTTTCGGCACCACGCTGCAGAACACCCTGGAAGCCTCCAACGTCAGCACCGTTGAGGAGATGGTCAACATGATCACCACTCAGCGCGCTTACGAGATGAACTCCAAGGTGATCTCCACCGCGGACCAGATGCTCTCGTTCATTACGCAGAAGCTGTAATCAAGTCTTGAGGTCGCCACGGGTCTGAAGTGGCGCACCGGCAACATCGTGAGGAAGGGTCATGAATCGGTTTATTTGTGTTCTAGCGCTGAGTGGGAGTGCCGTGCTCGCGGGCTGTGTCGCCCCGCCGCCCAAGCCCAATGACCCTTACTACGCGCCGGTGCTGCCGCGTACGCCGCTGCCTTCCGCGTCCAACAACGGTTCGATCTACCAGGCCGGCTTCGAGCAGAACCTTTACAGCGACCGCAAGGCGTTCCGGGTCGGTGACATCATCACCATTACCCTGAACGAGCGGACCAACGCCAGCAAGGGTGCCAACTCGGCGCTGACCAAGACCAGTTCCAACAGCATTGGCCTGACCTCGCTGTTCGGTGCCGTGCCCAACACCAACAACCCGCTGGGCGACGGCGACCTGACCCTGAATGCCGGCTACAGCGGCAATCGCGCCACCAAGGGCGACAGCAAGGCGGCCCAGAGCAATAGCCTGACCGGTTCGATCACCGTGACCGTGGCCGACGTACTGCCCAACGGCATCATCGCGGTGCGTGGCGAGAAGTGGATGACCCTCAACACCGGCGATGAGCTGGTGCGGATTGCAGGCCTGGTACGGGCGGACGACATCGCCACCGACAACACCGTGTCCTCGACCCGGGTCGCGGATGCACGCATCACCTATTCGGGCACCGGCTCGTTTGCCGATGCCAACCAGCCTGGCTGGTTCGACCGTTTCTTCCTCAGCCCGCTGTTCCCTTTCTAGGTGATGAAAAGACTCATGCTCAATTTCAAGCACCTGATGGCGGCGGCGTTGTTGCTGTCCACTTCCCTTGGCGTCCAGGCCGAGCGGTTGAAGGACATCGCCAGCATTTCCGGCGTGCGTTCCAACCAATTGATCGGCTATGGCCTGGTGGTCGGGCTTAACGGTACCGGCGACCAGACTACCCAGACGCCTTTCACCTTGCAGACCTTCAACAACATGCTGTCGCAGTTCGGCATCAAGGTGCCGGCCGGCTCCGGCAACGTGCAGTTGAAGAACGTCGCGGCGGTGTCGGTGAGTGCCGATCTGCCGGCGTTCGCCAAGCCGGGCCAGCAGGTGGATATCACCGTGTCCTCCATTGGTAACTCCAAGAGCCTGCGTGGCGGCACCTTGCTGCTGACGCCGCTCAAGGGTATCGACGGCAACGTCTACGCCATCGCCCAGGGCAACCTGGTGGTGGGTGGTTTCGATGCCGAAGGACGCGACGGTTCGAAGATCACCGTCAACGTACCGTCGGCCGGGCGGATTCCTGGTGGAGCCTCGGTCGAGCGTGCCGTGCCCAGTGGTTTCAACCAGGGCAACAGCCTGACCCTGAACCTCAACCGGTCGGATTTCACCACCGCCAAGCGCATCGTCGACAAGATCAACGACATGCTCGGCCCAGGCGTGGCTCAAGCCATCGACGGTGGCTCGATCCGGGTGACTGCACCCCTGGACCCAAGCCAGCGTGTGGACTACCTGTCGATCCTGGAGAACCTGGAGATCGATCCGGGGCAGGCGGTGGCGAAGGTCATCATCAACTCCCGTACCGGCACCATCGTCATTGGCCAGAACGTCAAGGTCTCGCCGGCGGCGGTGACCCACGGCAGCCTGACCGTGACCATTACCGAAGACCCGATCGTCAGCCAGCCCGGCCCTCTGTCCAATGGCCAGACCGCGGTGGTGCCCCGCTCGCGGGTCAATGCTCAGCAGGAAGCCAAGCCGATGTTCAAGTTCGGCCCGGGCACCACTCTGGATGAGATCGTCCGGGCGGTGAACCAGGTGGGCGCGGCGCCAGGCGACTTGATGGCCATCCTTGAAGCCTTGAAACAGGCCGGCGCCTTGCAGGCCGACCTGATCGTGATTTGAGGTGAGCGCCATGGATATTCGTAAGAGCGGACTGATTGGCAGCGGCGATTCCGGGTCTTACTCCGACCTCAACCGCCTGCAGCAACTGAAGGTCGGCGACAAGGACGGCGAAGCCAACGTGCGCAAAGTGGCGCAGGAGTTCGAGTCGCTGTTTCTCAATGAAATGCTCAAGTCCATGCGCAAGGCCACTGACGTCATAGGCCAGGACAACCCGCTCAATACCCCGGCCGCCAAGCAGTACCAGGACATGTATGACCAGCAGTTGGCGGTGTCCCTGTCTCGCGAGGGTGGCGGTATCGGCCTGGCCAATGTGCTGATGCGCCAGATGATGAAGAACAAGCCGGCTCATCCGAATGCGGCCACCACGACTTTGCCGGCCGCGGCGCCGGTGGCGACTCCGACGCCGATCGCTGCCGGTACCACGGCCCAGGATGGTCCGTTGAGCCGGGTCAACGGCCAGCGCCCGATGTGGGCTTCGCGGGCCCACGATCCTTTGCGCACGAGCGTGGCGCATAACGACATGGTGCTGCTCAACCAGCGGCGTCTGTCCCTGCCCAGCAAGCTCACCGATCGCCTGTTGACCGGCATCGTGCCGTCGGCCGGTGCCGTCGAGGGCGGCGCACAGAACGCCGCGCCGACCCGCAACAGCCCGGCCGCCGATGCCGTGCTGCGGGGCGAGTGGCGGGTCAATCAGGGCTACGCCGCGTCCCAGGGCAAGATGCGGGTCTATGGCCGGGCCATGGCCCAGCCGCCGCTGGCACCGGCCAAGCGTGCCTTCAGTTCCGCCGACGACTTCGTCGCCACCATGCTGCCGATGGCGCAGCAGGCGGCCCAGCGTATCGGGATCGATCCGCGCTACCTGGTGGCCCAGGCCGCCCTGGAAACCGGCTGGGGCAAATCGGTGATGCGCCAGCAGGATGGCAGCAGCAGCCACAACCTGTTCGGCATCAAGGCCGGCAGCAGTTGGCAGGGTGCACAGGCCCGGGCGATCACCAGCGAGTTCCGCAACGGGCAGATGGTCAAGGAGACGGCGGCGTTCCGTTCCTACGATTCCTATCAGGACAGCTTCCACGATCTGGTGACCTTGTTGCAGAGCAACAATCGCTATCAAGAAGTGCTGAAGGTGGCCGATAAACCAGAACAGTTTGTTCGCGAGTTGCAAAAAGCCGGGTATGCAACGGACCCGGATTACGCAAGCAAGATTTCGCAGATAGCCAAGCAGATGAAGAATTACCAGAACTACGCTGCGGCTGGCGTTTCCACGAATTTATAAGGTCTGAATCATGAGTTTGCTCAATATCGGGATGTCGGGGCTGGCCGCCAGCCAAACGTCGTTGATGACCACGGGTAACAACATTGCCAACGCCGACACCGCCGGGTACTCGCGTCAGCAGACCGTGCAGGGCACCAAGGCCTCCAGCCAGAATGGCAACGTCTTCATCGGCACCGGCACCACCCTGGCGGACGTGCGCCGGGTCTATAACAGCTTCCTCGATGCCCAGTTGCGCACCGCCACCTCGCTCAACAGCGATGCCGCGGCGTTCCAGGGGCAGATCAGTCCGATCGACCAATTGCTGTCGGACAGCGGCACCGGCATGACCGGCGCCCTGACCAAGTTCTTCGCCTCGGTGCAGAACCTCAACGCCAAGCCTACCGACGAGGCTTCCCGGCAGTTGCTGCTCAGCGACACCCAGGCCCTGAGCAACCGTTTCAACTCGGTATCCAGCCAGCTCAACCAGCAGAACACCAATATCAACGGCAACCTGGCGAACATGGCGGACCAGGTCAACAAGCTGGCCAACACCGTGGCCCAGCTCAACCAGAAGATTTCCGAGCTGTCGACCAACGGCAACGGCATGCCCAACGATCTGCTCGATGCGCGTAATGAAACCGTGCGCCAGCTTTCGACCTTCATCGGCGTGCAGGTCTCGGAGCGTGGCTCCAGCGTCGACCTGTACCTGGGCAGCGGCCAGCCGCTGGTCATGGGTAACTCGGCCAATACCCTGGAAGTGGTGCAGGGCAAGAACGACCCGAGCCGCTCCGCGCTGCAGTTGAACCGGGGCTCGAGCAGCATCGACATCACCAACCTCACCACCGGTGGCGAGATCGGCGGCCTGCTGCGCTACCGCAGCGAAGTGCTGGATCCGGCGATGAACGAGCTGGGCCGCGTAGCCCTCGTGGTCGCCGACCAGATGAACAGCCTGATGGCTCAAGGCATCGACAAGAACGGTGATTTCGGCGGCAACCTGTTCAACGACATCAACAGTGCCCGGATGATCAGCCAGCGCAGCATTGGCAGTGCCACCAACAGCGCAGGCTCGGGCAACTTCGATGTCACCATCAAGGACACCGGCAAGCTGAGCACCAGCGACTACACCGTGACCTTCAGCAGTGCCACCGACTACAGCGTCAAGCGTTCCGATGGCACCGACATGGGCAGCTTCAGCACCACCACCAGCCCGGCACCGGTGATCGATGGCTTCTCGCTGAAACTCAATGGTACGGTCGGTGCCGGTGACAGCTTCAAGATCACTCCGACCCGCAATGCCGCTACCACCATCCAGACCGAAATGACCGACCCCAAGCGCCTGGCCCTCGCGGCTCCGCTGAAGGCCGAGCTGGCTGCCGGGCTCAAGAGCTCCCTGAGCATTTCCGCGCAGCCTTCCTTGAGCGTGCCGATCGACAACTACGACGCCGCAGCCAAGCTTGAGATGCAGACCGCAATCAAGAATTCGGGCCCGGTCAAAGTGGTGTTCAATGCGCCGGCAGGCGGCAGCCAGAGCTACGACTATTTCGATGCCAAGGGCAACAAGATGGGCAGCGGCTCCATCGTTCCCGGGCAGACCAACACCCTCAACCTGCAGATCAACATGCTGGATGCCAGCGGTGCGCCGATCACCGACGGCGGCACGCCACCGGTGACCAAGACGTTCGGCGTGCAGATGACCGTGGCCGGCGCTCCCGCCGCCGGCGACAGCATGAACATCTCGGTGAACGGCGCCGGCTCTTCGGACAACCGCAACGGCCTGGCGCTGGCCGGTTTGCAGAGCAAGCAGACAGTCGATACAGGTTCTGCCAGCAAAGGCATCACCCTGGTGGATGCCTACGGCAAGCTGATCGAGAACGTCGGCGCCAAGGCCAGTCAGGGCAGCCTCGACAGCGCCGCTACCGGCACCATCCTGGCTAACGCCAAGGGCGCCCGGGACTCGCTGTCCGGGGTCAACCTGGATGATGAGACCGGCAACCTGGTCAAGTTCCAGCAGTACTACACAGCGTCGTCGCAGATCATCAAGGCTGCGCAGGAAACCTTCAGCACGCTGATCAACAGCCTTTAAGGAGTCGTAGCCCATGCGCATTTCCACCTCCCAGTTTTACGAGTCCTCGGCTACCAACTACCAGAAGAACTTTTCCAAAGTGGTCCAGAGCAGCGAAGAGGCCAGCAGCCTGGTTCGCGTCAAGACCGCTGCCGACGATCCGGTAGGTGCCGCGCGCCTGCTGCAGCTGGGCCAACAGGCTTCGTTGCTGGACCAGTACAAGACCAACACCAACTCGATCAAGGCCTCCCTGGGCCAGACCGAATCGGTGATGACCAGCATCAACAACGTGCTGGCCCGCGCCAAGGAACTGGCCTCCGGTGCCGGCAACGCCGGTTACACCGACGCCGACCGCCAGGCCAATGCTTCGGAACTGGGGCAGATCGAAGAGCAGTTGCTGAGCCTGATGAACTCCCAGGACGAAAACGGCAAGTACATCTTCGGTGGCTCCAAGGATGACGTTCCGCCGTTCAGCCGCAACTCCGATGGCACCTACAGCTACAACGGTGACCAGAGCAGCCTGCAACTGCCGGTCGGCGACACCATGATGATGGCCGCCAACAGCACCGGTTGGGACGTGTTCCAGCAGGCACTGAACACCAGCCGCAGCCAGGTCACCATGACCGCGCCAGCCGTGGATGACGGGCGGATTTCCCTGTCCAACGGCCAGGTGGCCAACAACGGTGCCTACAACAGCCAATTCCGCAGCGGCGAGCCTTACACCGTGTCCTTCGTGTCCGGCACCCAGCTGAAGATCGTCGACGGCAGTGGCAACGATGTGACGGCCGAGGCCAGCAAAGGCGGTGTTTTCGGCACTGCGCCGAACCAGACCGTGAGCTTCCGTGGGGTCGACCTGAGCCTGAACGTCAACCTCAAGTCCGGTGACGACGCCAACGCCGTGCTGCCGGGGCATACCTTCACCCTGGGCTCCAAGCCGGACACCTTCAACGTGGCGCGCTCTCCGGGCAACCCGAGCATGACTCAGGTCTCGAACACCAGCATTACCGATCCGGTGGCCTACAACTCCACCTTCCCCAGTGGTTCGGCGATCCTCAAGTTCACCAGCGCTACCAATTTCGATCTGTACGCTGCGCCACTGACCGCTGATAGCAAGCCGGTGTCCTCGGGCGTGGTCGGGCCGGGCAACGTCGCCACCGCGGCGGGCGTGAGCTTCACCCTGACCGGCGCGCCTTCTCCGGCGGCCAACGATCAGTTCAGTGTGTCGGTCAACACCCACGAGACCCAGAACATACTGGATACCGTGAGCCAGCTGAAAAACGCCTTGAACACGCCAACCGCCGGCAACACCCTGGCGACCCAGAAGCAACTGGCCGACCTCGCCTCGGGGATGGCCAACCTGGCCAGTGGCATCGACCAGCTGTCCATCGGTATCAGTTCGGTGGGTGGTCGTGGTTCGGCCCTGGACACCCAGACCGAAATCAACGAAAGCCTGGCAGCTGCCAACACCAAGACCCGCTCGGCCATCAGCGACTCCGATCCGGCCGAAGTGATGACCCGCCTGACCCTGCAACAGACCATGCTGCAAGCCTCGCAGCTGGCCTTCAGCAAGATTGCCCAACTGGGTCTGTTCAACAAGGTCTGAGTGCGTGGCGTTCGGGCTGGCGCCCGGACGCCGCGATCTTCGAGCAGCCAGCCGTCTTTTTTAAGCGGTCTTGCAGCCCTGGCATCACTGGCCAGGGCTCGCCGCTCGAGAGTTTCCCGCCGTGAGCCAAGCCCCTCTAGTCAGCATCGTCATTCCCGCCTTCAACCCACGCTTCTTCAGCCAGGCTCTGGAAAGTGCCTTGGCGCAGACCTATCAGCCACTGGAGATCGTTGTTTGCGACGACAGTCCCGGCGATGAAATCCAGCAGGTTGTACAAGGGCTGAGCGAACCCGCGCACCCGGTGCGTTACTTGCGCAACCCGCAACCTTTGGGGTTGCAGAAAAATCTGTTGCGCTGCGTGAAAGAGGCCCGGGGCGAGCTGATCAAGGTGCTTTGCGACGATGACCGGCTGTTTGCGCCGAGCATCGCCCTGCAGGCGCAAGTGCTGATCGAGCACCCTGAGGTCAATCTGGTGTTCGCACTACGGGTGTTCAACGACGAAGGCAACTCCATTCTTCCGCCGCGGATTGAAAACTGCCGCTTTGCGCCGCTCGACGTGCTGCTCAAAGGCGATGACATGCTGGCGATCTTCGAGGGCACGCGGAAAAACTTCCTCGGCAACTTCAGTGCGGCACTGATGCGTCGAGCCGACGTGCTGGAGGTACTGCCAGCCCTGATCCACAAGGGCGCCGGTTTTGTCGCCTTGCTGGACCTGGCGCTGTTCATCTGCCTGATGCGCCGCGGCAATCTGGCGGCCCTGTCCACCGTGTTGAGTTGCGAGCGCCTGTATCAGGGGCGTTTCAGCCGCACGCCGCAAGTGCTCAAGGCCGTTGCCACCGAATGGGAATGGCTATTGCGGATGCTCTCCGAGCGTTCTGGCGAGTCGGCGCCCGCTGCGGGCTGGGTGCGTTACGTTGAACTGGCGCGAGCCGCCGAGCAGCCACGGCCATGGCGTGAGCTGGGGGTGCTCCATGTGCTCGGCAATCGCAGCGCCGTGGTCAACGGTCGGGTAGGGGGCGAGAGTCAAAGCTACGAGGAGTTCTACCAGCAATGGCTGGCGGCACGCTGCCTGTCGGCGGCGGAACAGCGGTTGCTGCCGCAGCGCATCGAAAGCTGGCCGCGGCGGGTGCGGATCGTGCCGATCGTCATGGACCTGGCAGGTGATGGCGCCGCTCTCGAGCGGACGCTGGGCAGCCTGGCCGGCCAGTTGTACCCAGCCGAAACGATCGTGGTGTTGTCCACCGCTGCCGGTACAGCCGGGGAGGCTGTGCTGCGTCAACCCTTGCGGGCCGACTGGGCCGGGCAACTCAACGAACTGATCCCTCGCCTGGATACCTGTGACTGGTTCTATCTGTTGCAGTCGGGTGACCAACTGCGTGACACGGCATTGCTGGTGCTGGCCGAGCGGATCGCCAACACCCCGGCCATGCTCTGCGCCTACAGTGACGAAGGCGCATTGCTTGATGGTCAGTCAACCGAACCGGTGTTCAAGCCCGACTTCAACCTCGATTTGATGCGTGCCTACCCTTATGTCGGGCGCTCGCTGGCCTTTTCCCGCGAGCGTTTCCTGAGCGAGGGAGGCTTCGATTGCGCACGTGGCGAGCTGGCGCCCCAGGATCTGTTGTGGCGGCTGGTGGAAAATGTGGGCCCGCAAACCATCGAGCATATTGCCGATATCCAGATCGAGTCCGAGTTCCCGTTCGCAAAGTGGCTGTCCCGGCCCCAGGTCATCGAAGCCAGTGAGGGGCTGGTCGCTGCGCACTTGCAGCGCATCGGCGTGCAGTGCCGGATCCGCCATGATGATTTGCCCTTGCTCAATCGCATCGACTATCAGCACGGTGCGCGGCCGCTGGTGTCGATCATCATCACCTGCGGGGATTCGCTGCCGGCCTTGCAGCGTTGCGTCGAAGGCCTGATCGAGCAGACCGCCTACAACCATTACGAGATCCTGCTGGTGGCTGCCGGCAGTCGCGACCCGGACATGGCTGACTGGCTGGCGGCCATGGGGCAGTTGGGGGGCAACATGCTGCGGGTCTTGCCTTATGCCGGCCCCGCCAACCAGGCGGCCTTGACCAACAGCATTGCGGCCCAGGCTCGCGGCGACTACCTGCTGTTGCTCAGCCACGACACACGGATCTGCACCAGCGACTGGCTGGACGAGCTGCTCAACCAGGCCCAGCGTCCGGAGGTGGCTGTCGTGGGGGCGCGCATCCTTGCTACCGATGGCTCCATCCTGCATGCCGGGCAGGTACTGGGCATGTCTGGGCCCGTGGGCTCGCCGTTCATCGGCGAAGCACTGGGTGCCCGTGGTTATATGCAGCGTCTGCAGGTGGTGCAGAACTGGAGTGCGGTCAGCCGCGACTGCCTGATGATCCGCAAGGACGTGTTCGACAGTCTGGGCGGGCTGGATGAACAGAGTTTCGGCGCTGACCTGGGTGAAGCCGACCTGTGCCTGCGCGTCGATCGCGATGGCTACCTGGTGGTCTGGACCCCCCACGCCACCCTGATGCTGGCCCCGGCGTTGGCGCCACCGCAGGCGCCTGAGCAGCAGATGCAGGAGGCTGAACAGGAGCGCTTCTACCGTCAGTGGCTGCCGAAGATCGCTCGCGATCCAGCCTACAATCCGGCCCTGAGCCTGGGGTTCTCCAGTTTCAGCCTGGAACCCAGCCTGCGCAACAACTGGAACCCGTTCTGCTCACGAGCCTTGCCGCTGGTGCTCGGCTTGCCGGTCAACAGCAGCGCGGTCGGGCATTACCGGGTCACCGGGCCACTGCGCGAGCTGGAAGCGGCAGGCAGGGTCATCGCTCGGGTGGCATACGAATCTCCGACCACCGTGGAAATCGAGCGTTTGTCGCCCGATACCATCGTGCTCCAGGGGCGCTACAGCGACGGCGCGGCCAGCGACATTCTGCGAATGAAGAAGTACTCCAGTGCGTTGCGGGTCTTCGAACTCGATGATTACGTGGTCAGCGCGCCAAAGAAAAACAGCCATGCTCGCAACAAGCCGGCGAACATCGAGCAGATGCTGCGCGACGGCATTGCCCTGTGCGATCGGCTGGTGGTCACCACTCAGCCGCTGGCGGATGTCCTGTCGGACATGCACAGCGATATCAGGGTAGTACCCAATATGCTCGCCCCTGAACCCTGGGCGGGGCTGAGCAGCCGTCGCGGTACTTCCAGCAAGCCGCGGGTCGGCTGGGGTGGGGGCACCAGTCACACCGGGGACCTGGAGGTCATTGCCGATGTCGTGCGTGAACTGGCCTCTGAGGTGGAATGGGTGTTCTTCGGCATGTGCCCCGACGCCTTGCGCCCTTATGTGCACGAGTTCCATCCGGCGATCGGCTTGCAGGCTTACCCCCTCAAGCTCGCCAGCTTGAACCTTGACCTGGCTCTGGCACCTCTGGAGTTCCATATTTTCAATGACTGCAAGAGCAACCTGCGGTTGCTGGAGTACGGAGCCTGCGGCTACCCGGTCATTTGCACCGACACTGAGGCCTATCGTGGCTTCCTGCCGTGCACCAGGGTTCGCAGCAACACGACCGAAGAGTGGCTGCAGGCGATCCGCATGCACCTCAGCGACCCTGTTGCCAGCTACCGCATGGGAGATGAATTGCGCGAGGCGGTGCGGCGCGACTTCATGCTGGGCCCCGACAACCTGCAGCACTGGATGTGGGGCTGGTTGGCAGACTGAAGAAGCCGCTGCAAAAAAAAGCCACGCCTGCCAAGCGTGGCTTTTTTGTTTCTTGCGTGGCCTCTCGCAGTGGCGGGGGCTGCGCTCTACGCACCGATGGAACTGGCGCGTTTCCTGCAGCCTTGCTGGCAATTGTCATAAAACGAACGCTGTCGATGATCGGGTGTGTCTTCCGGCGCTCATGGGTGTAGCGCACGCGTGCGGGTAGCTTCCGGCTCGCCTGTTGTGGCCGGTGCCTGGAGTCAGGCGTAGCGTTGGCCAGGTGTTGAGCAGTTCTCAAGCCAATTCTTTGGCGCATCCAGGGGCGCAGTTGCGCTCGCGGGATGGATGAGCCGAGAGGGACATGCCGGGATCGGGTTCGTACAACATTAATGATTTGAGGTTCCAGGCGATCAGCCGGATGAGGGAATGGACAGATGTGGGTTCAAACAAAAGCAAACGAGGATGCAGCCCCGATGAGTGAGCGTTTCACTCTGGTGCTATTGACCCACGAGGCCAAGGCGCTGGCACAGCGAGCGCTGCGCTACTACAGCAGCTTTGCCTGTTCCATCCTGGTTCTGGATTCCTCGGAAAAGGCGGACGAGTCTCTGGCTCGCCAATTCCCGAAGGTGGATTACCGCCACGTGCCACAGTTTTCCCGGCAGGACCAGCAGGGCAAGCTGACTTACGGTGTGGGCCTGGTCGACACGCCCTACCTGGCGATTGCCAGCGACACCGACTTTTTGATCGCCGATGGGATTAGCGCCGCGCTTGCTTTCCTTGATGCCCACCCCGATTACGCGGTCTGCCATGGCTATGGCCTGATGTATTCGGCGCGGGTCCTGGAAACCAGCTATTACCTGCGCGATCGCAAGGGGCCCGAAGACTTCGCCGCCGCGAACGGGCGTGAGCGGATCATGAGTTTCATGGGGCATTACCTGAGCCCCTTCAATGCCGTGACCCGCACCGATGTGCTGCGCCAGTGGTACAGCCAGTTGCCACCTGCGGTGAGCGCCGAGTGGCTGGATATCGGTTACGCCTTCTTCCTGTTGGCCACTGCCAAGGCGCGGATCCTGCCGGTTCCGTTCATTGTTCGTGAGGCCAATAGGGAGGCCCTGGAGCGCACCGCCCGCATTCAGGCGTTGCTGAGCAGCAAGGATGCCGGCTCGTTGGCCCAGCATCAGCAATTTGCCGAGTTTCTTGCGACCCTGCCGCACAACTGCGAAGGCCCGGATGCGCAGCAGATGAAGCAGCTGGCGCTGGACAGCTTTGCCGCCTTGGCCGAGTGCCTTGAAAGTGGCCGTTCGCTCAAGGGGGTGATGATCTTTCGCTCCACCTGGAGCGAGGTCGGCAAGGACCCGGTGCGTGCTTTCGGCTCGGAGCAGTTTGTCGAAATGCCGTTCTACAACCAGCCGATGTTCGATCTGTTGACGCAGATCGAGTTTCTTGTGCATGCGATGCCTGCGGGGCGCCTGCAGCTCAATGAGCTGGAAGGGGTGCTGCTCAAGCAGGAGGAATTGCTGCGGGTGCACTCGAATGACACGGCGCGAACCCTTCGCAGCCGGCTGTGGGAAGCCATGGCGCTGAACCTGTTCAACTTCACCGTGGTCAAGCGCCTTGCCGAGTCGATGCGCGATACCGACGAAGTGGAGGTGTTCCGCGAACTGCAGGAGTGGGCAGCCCGCCTCAAGGCGCTGCCGGCCACCGATAGCAGCGCGTTGTTTGCCAATACCCAGTCCGGGCAGTTGTTCAGCTGGCTGGAAGGCCGTGGCCCGAAACCGGGTCAGTTCAAGTCGATCGCCCATCTGCTGGGAAGGCGCGCCGGTGGGCCGCAGTTTCAGATTCTGCTGCTCGACCTCGACGCCGACATGATCAAGTTGCAAGCCACTTTCGATTCCCTGATGGCCAACCACTGCAAGGCATTCAAGCTGGTGGTGCTGACCACCGGCGATCTGCCGGCGATGACCACGGCACAGGACACTGTGCACTTCGTCAAGGTCAGCCAGGGCAACTATATCGAGCGCCTGAATCAGCTGGTGGCGCAGTCCACAGCGCACTGGGTACTCCTGATGGAGGCGGGTGACCAGCTCACCGCAAGCGGGCTGCTGCGGGCAAGCCTGGAGTTGCTGGGCGCCGAAGGCATCAGGGCCGTGGCGATGGATGAGGTGCAGCGGCAAGCCGATGGCACCTTGCGTCACGTGTTCCGTCCCGGAGTCAATCTGGACCTGCTGCAAAGCGCCCCCAATCTGATGGCGCGCCATTGGCTGCTGCACCGTGAAGTGCTGGTGCAGGCAGGTGGGTTCAATCGCGAGTTTGCTCGGGCCGTCGAGCTGGATCTGGTTCTGCGCCTGATCGAAGACGGCGGTCTGGCCGGCCTGGCTCATCTCGCCGAGCCGCTGCTGATCTGCCAGGCTGCGCCAGCCGGGGAAAATGCCGAGGAGCGCCAGGTACTGAGCCGTCACCTGGCCAATCGTGGGTATCGGGCTCAGGTCAGTTCTGCCCAGCCAGGGACCTACCAGATCGACTATCAACATGCCGATCGGCCGCTGGTTTCGATCATTCTGCCGAGCCAGGACAACTTCGCCGAGCTGCAACGCTGTCTGGTGAGTGTGCTGCAACGTACCCGCTACCAGCGTTACGAGGTGCTGATTGCCGAGAACCACAGCCAGAACGCCGAACTCGATAGCTGGCTGGCCAGCCTGGAACGCCAGGGGGAGCGGATCCGGGTGTTGCGCAGCGGCCAGCGGGTGAGCACTTCGGCACTGCACAATGCAGCCTGCGCTGAAGCCAAGGGGGAGTACCTGTTGCTGCTTTCGGCCGATGCCGAAGTGGTCAATGCCAACTGGATCGACAGCCTGCTCAACCAGGTACAGCGTCCGGAGATCGGGATTGTCGGCGCCAGGCTGGTGAATGAGCGCGGCATGACCACCCAGGCGGGCCTGATCCTCGGCCTCAATGGCCAGTTGGGCGCAGCCTTCGCCGGAGAGGCCAAGGATGCTCCGGGCTACATGAACAGCCTCTGGGTGGAGAAGAACTACTCGGCGGTATCCGGCGTCTGCCTGATGATCGCCAAGGCGTTGTTCGAGGCCGTAGGTGGTTTGGACGAGGAGCATTTCGACCAGGCCTTCGCCGATGTCGACCTGTGCCTGAAGGTGGCCGATGCCGGTTATCTCACCGTCCTGACTCCGCAAGCGCAGGTCATGCATCCCGGCACCCTGGCGCAAGATCCACAGGCCTTGGCAGCCCTGAAAGACAAATGGGCGGCGCGCTTTGCGCAGGATACGGCCTACAACCAGAACCTGGCGTTGACTGGCAAGGGCTTTGCGCTGGGGACCGCGAGCCGGGTGGACTGGCAGCAGTTGCTGTCCAATTGATCACTGCCCCAAGGAGATCCACATGCACAACAGCCTATTGATGCTTCACCGGGTGTCTGAGTGCCTGAGCAGGCCGGTCTGCAATGGACTGCCATCATGACTCCCTATCGGATTCCCTATGGGCGTCAAAGCATCAGTCAGGCCGACATTGATGCTGTGGTGCAAGTGCTTGAGTCTCCCTGGCTGACCCAGGGGCCGACCATTGAGCGCTTTGAGCGTGGGTTGGCCGAGTATTGCCAGGCCGAACATGCAGTGGCTGTGTGTAATGCCACGGCGGCATTGCATATTGCCTGTCTGGCTGCCGGCCTGGGGCAGGGGGACCTGCTGTGGACCAGCCCCAATACCTTCGTCGCCTCGGCCAATTGCGCGCGCTACTGTGGGGCCCGGGTAGACTTCGTCGACATCGATCCGCATACCTGGAACATGGATGCGAACCTGCTGGCGCAGAAGCTTGAAGTGGCAGAGCGCAACGGCACCTTGCCGAAGGTTGTTGTGGTGGTGGCTTTTGCCGGCCAGAGTGCCGATATGCAGGCTATCGCCGAGCTTTCCCGGCGCTACGGTTTTGTCCTGATCGAAGATGCAGCCCATGCGGTGGGGGCTTCCTATCTGGGGCGTCCGGTGGGTTGTGGGGCCCATGCGGCGATGACCATCTTCAGTTTTCATCCAGTGAAGATCATTACCAGCGCCGAAGGCGGAATGGTGCTCACCAATAATCCGGAGTACGCCGAGCGGATGCGGCGTTTGCGCAGCCATGGCATTACCAGTGATCCGGGGTTGATGCAGGTTCCGGATAACGGGCTCTGGTACTACCAGCAATTGGAGCTGGGTTTCAATTATCGAATGACCGATCTGCATGCTGCACTGGGCTTGTCGCAGATGGCGCGGCTCGATGAGTTTGTGGCTCGACGCCGCGAGCTCGCTGCGCGTTACCAGGTGCTGCTGGCGGATCTGCCTGTGACCCTGCCGACTGTGCAGGAGGGCGCCGATTCGGCGTGGCATCTGTATGTGGTGCGGCTGGATCTGAGCCGTATCAGCCTGAGTCAGAAGCAGGTCTTTGATGCGCTGCGCGCAGCGGGCCTTGGGGTAAACCTGCACTACATTCCCGTGCATCTACAGCCTTACTATCAGGAGCAGGGGTTCGCCGAGGGAGACTTCCCCCAAGCCGAGCGCTACTTCCTTGAGGCTCTCAGTCTGCCTCTTTTCCCGGAGCTGACCGACGCGCTGCAAGATGAAGTGGTGGCACATATGCGGCGGATTCTGCTTTGACGGTTTTTGCCATGGCTGGACCTTGCTTCCCTCAGCCTGCATCGTCAGGTCCTGGTTGCTTGAACGAGGCGGGGGCCTATTGCGTGGAGCGCGATGTGTGAGTTGTGTGGCCTTGATCCCTGCCCGAGGTGGCAGCAAGCGAATTGCGAGGAAGAACCTCAAGCCCTTCGATGGCGTGCCGATGCTCGCCCGTTCTATCGATAAGGCGCTGGGTTCGGGGTTGTTCCAGCGCGTGGTGGTCAGCACCGACGATCCCGAGATCGCCGAGCTGGCCATTGCCTGTGGCGCAGAGGTGCCTTTTGTCCGACCGCAGGCTCTGGCGGATGACTTCACCGGCACTGCGGCGGTGATCGTGCATGCCTTGCAAGCGTTGCGGGAGCTGGGGCAGCAATTCGAATATGCCTGTTGCATCTATGCCACCGCCCCCCTGTTGCAACTGCGTTTTTTGCGCCAGGGGCTGGCGTTGCTGGAGCAGCATCAGGACAGGTCGTTTGCCTTTTCGGTGTGCAGTTTTGGTTTTCCGGTGCAACGGGCGCTGACGCTAGACGAGCAGGGCGCTCTGGGCGCGCTGTATCCGGAGTTCAGTCAGGCCCGCTCCCAGGATTTGCCCGTGGCCTATCAGGATGCGGCGCAGTTCTATTGGGGTAGAAGCCAGGCCTGGCTGGAGGGGGAGGCGTTGTTCTCTTCTCGCAGCTTGCCGGTGATCCTGCCGCGTCACCTGGTGCAGGATATCGACACCGACGAGGATTGGCGGCGGGCGCAATACCTGTACGCCGCGCTCAAGGCCGCAGGAGAGCTGGAGTGAGGGTGCTGATCCGGGCTGACGCCTCGCCGGCGATCGGCAGCGGCCACGTGGCCCGCTGCCTGACCCTGGCTCAGGTGTTGCGCCAGCAGGGGGCCGAAGTTGCATTCGCCTGCCGTCGCCTGCCCGGCAATCGCTTGGCGGCCTTGCAAGCTGAAGGTTTTCCGACCTTTGCACTGCCTGAGTTCTATACCGATGAGAATCCTCGGTTGGGTATCGAAGCGCCCTTGCCCTGGCAGGCCGATATCGCGGCACTACAGGAAGCCCTGGTAGATCAGCCGGCCTTCGACTGGGTGCTGGTGGATCACTACGGTCTTGATCATCAGTGGCAAAGCGCCGCTCGCCGATGGGCGCCGCGGATCGCCGCGATCGATGATCTGGCCAACCGCCGGCATGCCGCAGATCTGTTGCTGGACCAGAACTTCAGTGGTTCGGCCGAGGCGTATGCCGGGTTGTACGGCACACAGTGCCGGACCTTGTTCGGGCCGCACTTTGCCTTGCTGCGTGAGGAGTTCCGGCGCCCTCCGATCCTGATTCGGCCGCAGGCCCAGCGGCTGCTGGTGAACTTTGGAGGTTTTGATGCTGCCGGCCAGACCCACAAGGCCATGCTGGCGCTGGCGGACCTGCATGAACTGCAGGTGGATTTTGTTGCTGGCAGTGGCAACCCGGATTGGCAGGCCATGCAGATGCTGGCAGCAGACCGGCCGAACTGGCACTTGCACAGTTATGTGAACGACTTCGCCGGGTTGCTGGCCGAAGCAGACCTGTGCCTGGGGGCCGGGGGCGGTACCAGTTGGGAGCGTGCAGTGCTGGGCGTGCCTACGTTGTGCATCACCGTGGCCGGCAATCAGCAGGCCAATGCCCGGCTGTTGGCTGAAGCGGGTGCCCACTTGTACCTGGGGCCTTGTGAGCAGGTGGAAGTCGGACAACTGCGCGATGCCGTGAAGCTCATGCTGGGCAACCCTGGGCTGCGCCATAGCCTGGCTGCTCGTGCCCGGAAACTGGTCGATGGCCTGGGCTCGCAGCGGGTGGCCGCGGCGCTGTTCGCGGCGGCAGTTCGTCTGCGACCGGCGACCCTTGACGATGCCCGGCTGCTATTTGACGGGCGCAATAGTGATCTGGTCAGGCGCTGGTCGCAGCAGCCCGAGGCCATCGACTGGTGGAACCATGTGCAGTGGCTGGAGGCCTGTCTGAGCGACCCACAGTGTTTGCTGCTGATCGCCGAGTTGCCAGATGGCCCTCTGGGAATGCTGCGTTATGACCGGGAGGGAGGGCAGGCCGAGGTGTCGATCTACCTGTTTGCCGGACGCTTCGGCCTAGGCTGGGGGCAGGTTCTACTGGAGCAGGGGGAGGCCTGCCTGCTGCGCCATTGGCCCGATGTGCAGCGCCTGCGGGCACAGGTCCTGTCGAATAACCAAGTGTCGCTGAGTTTGTTTCGCCGGGCTGGCTATCGCCAAGGCGCCTGCGAATTCACCCGTATGTTGAAGGAACATCTGGATGACTAGTTTCAAGATTGGCTCGCGCTTCGTGGGCGCCGGCCATGGGCCGTTGATCATTGCGGAGATGAGCGGCAACCATAACCAGTCGCTGGATGTGGCCTTGCAGATTGTCGAGGCAGCGGCCAGGGCCGGTGCCCATGCACTGAAGTTGCAGACCTATACCGCCGACACCATGACGCTGGACCTCGCTCAGGGCGAGTTCTTCATCAAGGACCCGGACAGCCTCTGGGCCGGATCATCGCTCTACCAGCTGTACCAACAGGCCCACACACCCTGGGAATGGCATCAGCCGATCTTTGCCCGGGCCAAGGCCCTGGGCATGCTGGCCTTCTCCACGCCATTCGATGAGAGCGCCGTGGATTTCCTGGAAAGCCTCGACGTTCCGGCCTACAAGATCGCCAGTTTTGAAAACACCGACCTGCCGTTGATTCGCCGGGTGGCCGCTACCGGCAAGCCGCTGATCATCTCCACTGGCATGGCCAGCATTGCCGAGCTGGACGAAAGTGTCCGGGCTGCACGACAGGCGGGTTGCCGCGATCTGGTGCTGCTCAAGTGCACCAGCACCTATCCTGCATCACCGACCAACAGCAATCTGCTGACCATTCCTCATCTGCGGGAGTTGTTCGGCTGTGAGGTGGGCTTGTCGGATCACAGCATGGGTGTCGGTGTGTCCGTGGCGGCGGTGGCGCTAGGTGCCACAGTGATCGAGAAACATTTCACCCTGGATCGAGCTGCCGGTGGGGTCGACGCCAGCTTCTCCCTGGAGCCTGCAGAGATGGCCAGCCTGGTGCTGGAAACCGAGCGGGCCTGGCAGGCCATGGGGCAGGTCAGCTATGGCGCCACCCAGGCCGAGAGCAAATCACTGGTTTACCGCCGGTCGCTGTATGTCACCCAAGACATGCAGGCCGGAGAGCTGTTCAGCGCCGACAACGTGCGGGCCATCCGTCCCGGGCTGGGGCTCGCTCCCAAGCACTATGACGCCCTGCTTGGCCGTCGCGCGCGCCAGGCCCTCAAGCGCGGCACCGCGCTGGACTGGGTATTCGTCGAGTAGCCCTTTGTATGGCAGTTTCGGCAAAATAGCGTGACCTGTGAGTCATAACGTGCATCTTCACTGTATTGTATCGCCCGGGAAGATGGCGCCAGCCCTGTGTGACAGGTCCAGTGATAGCCCTTGGTTCTTCCCGATACCGCCGTGTTTCGGCGCAAGTATCTGTGTTTTTTCGGCAGCCCCTGCTCGGTCATCGCGCGGGGGTATTGAGCTGTTTATTATTGGGAAGCCGTAATGATTGGCATAAAAAGCATTGCGAGCTACGTGCCTGTAGCCGGCGTGGACAATTACGCACAAGGTGCAAAATTCGCCAAGGATGAAGAGTTCATCCTGGGCAAGATCGGTTCGGCCTTCCTGCCGCGCAAAGACGCCGGGCAAGAAACCTCCGATCTGTGTGTCGAAGCAGTCAATGCATTGTTTGCCGCTAACCCGGAACTCAAGCGCGAAGCCATCGATGTGTTGATCGTGGTTACCCAGAACGGTGACGAAGAAGGTTTGCCTCACACCGCGGCGATCGTACAGGACAAGCTGGGCCTGCCCACCACCGTCGCGGCCTTTGATATTTCCCTGGGTTGCTCCGGGTACGTCTACGGCATCTATGCCATCAAGGGGTTCATGGAAGCTGCTGGCCTGAAGAATGGCCTGCTGGTCACCGCTGACCCTTACTCGAAGATTGTCGATCCCGAAGATCGCAATACCACCATGCTGTTCGGTGACGCCGCCACGGCCACCTGGCTGGGCGAGGACGCCACTTGGCAGCTGGGCAAGGCCAAGTTCGGTACCGATGGTTCGGGGGCTCCGCACCTGAAGGTCACCGATGGTGTGTTCTTCATGAACGGCCGCCAGGTGTTCAACTTCGCTCTGCTGAAAGTGCCGGCACACCTGCACGAGTTGCTGGATGAGTCGGGGCTGAAGTCTGACGATATCGATGCCTTCTGCATTCACCAGGGCAGCGCGGCGATCGTCGATGCGGTGGCCCGGCGTTTCGAAGGCAACCCCGACAAGTTCATCAAGGACATGGTGGAGACCGGCAATACCGTGTCCTCCAGCATTCCGCTACTGCTGGAAAAGCACATGTTCGATTCCAGTTGGAAGCGCGTTGCCCTCAGTGGCTTCGGCGTTGGTCTGTCCTGGGGATCGGCCATCATCTACCGCTCCTGAGTTTCAGCTCGCAGCGGCACAGATAGCGCTCAAGGTGTAATCTTGAGCGCTATTTTTTTGCACGAGTGATAAGCGAGGCGGCATGAGCGACAGCTTTGAACACAACGCCCGGGTGATTGGCGAGCGCTGGCCGGCGCTGCTGGCACGGGTGCAGGCTGAGGATGCTGCTGTGCTGCAGGCGGATCTGGTGGAAGGCCTTGGCTCGACCCTG
Organism: Pseudomonas sp. NFPP25; assembly: GCF_900116505.1. NCBI lineage: Bacteria > Pseudomonadati > Pseudomonadota > Gammaproteobacteria > Pseudomonadales > Pseudomonadaceae > Pseudomonas > Pseudomonas sp. NFPP25. The sequence goes on from NZ_FPBG01000006.1 coordinate 79,544, forward strand.
AGCATTGGCGGGGTCCAGCTGACCAGTCGCCATGATCGCAGTCGCGAGGCTCAGGTCCAGGCCGCCAGCCTGCCTGAGGCGGCGGTATTGCATCTTTACGGCTGTGGCTTGGGTGACCTGCAAATGGCGTTGCTGCAGCGGCCGGGGCTGGAGCGTCTGTATGTGCACATTCTCAATGGCGCACTGTTCAAGCTGGTGCTGCAACTGCTGGAACAGCAGGCCTGGCTGGCTGATTCACGGGTCGAGTTGTTGTATGCCGGCGACCTGCCGGAGATTGCATTGCCGTTTTTCGCCCTGCCGGCCGAGCTGGTGCTGGCCGATGACTACAACGCGAAGATCCGCGATCGGTTGATCAGCGAGACTCATCTTTCCTTCAATAATCGTTTGTTTACCGCAGATACAGCGGATATCGTCGAGCGCCTGGCTGCCATTGAGCCTTGGGTTGGGATGGATCGCGATATTGCCGAGCTGTTTGATCGCCATCCCGGGAGCGAAGTCTTTGTTATCGCTACGGGGCCGAGCCTGGAGCATCACTATGCGGCATTGCGCGCCGTGTCCGGCCAGGCGCAGCGGCCGCTGCTGATCTGTGTCGACACGGCATACCAGCCGCTGCTCAAAGAGGGCATCCGGGTGGACCTGGTGGTGAGTGTCGACCAGCGAATTTCCACCCGGCACCTGCCTGCTCAAGGCAGTGACTGCACCGCTCTGGTGTATATGCCGCTGGCGGACCCGCAGGTACTCGAGGGCTGGCTCGGGCCGCGGTATGTGGCGTATTCCGCCAGCCCGGTGTTCCAGGCATTGCGCCAGCGCATACCCCGGGCACAGCTGCATGCCGGTGGCAGCGTGATTCATCCGGCCGTGGATCTGGCGGTGAAGATGGGAGGGCGACGGATCACCCTGTTTGGTGCGGACTTCGCGTTCCCCATGAACCGTACCCATGCCGGTTGGCATGACGGCGATCTTGGCCCGCAACTCGGCGCGGCCCGACACTGGGTGCTGGATGGGCATGGGCAGCGAGTCAAGACCCAGCTTAATTTCCGCAGCTACCTGTGCGAACTGGAGCGCTATATCAGCAGTCAGCCTGAGGTGGCGTTTTTCAATACCAGTCGTGATGGCGCGATGATCCTCGGTACCACCTTTCACCCGGATTTTGCTCAATGAATCAGCTAGAGCCTATGGTTTCCCGAGCCAGAGAAGTCGCCGATCTGTTTCGTCTGGGGCGTGATGTCGAGGCGGTGGGTGTCATGGTTGAGCTGTTCGATCCCATCCAGTCGTTGGTGGATGGAGCTGCGCTGCCTGTCCAGCAGGATTGGGCGCAATTGCTGACCCTGATGCTGGCATGCCAGGAAGGGCAGGACTGGTTGGGATTGGCCGACTATCTGGAGTACGAGCTGCTGGACTGGTTGCAGGCCGAGTTTGGTGGATGAGCGGTGCGGCAGGCTGGGCGAGTGTTTTTGGTGGGTATTTTCTGGCGTCAGTTTTTCGTTCGGTGTCGGCTTAACCCCTTGTTTTCCAAGGGATGGCCGGGTGATGGCAAATATTTTTGAAAAAGCCCTAAAGCAACTTGCATTACCGACGATAACTATTACGAAGGTTCTCTAGGCCATTACCCGGCGGTTGCCAGGGCCGGAAGCCGCAGTACCCAACCAACGAGGAATTCGTCATGGCTTTAACAGTAAACACTAACGTCACGTCGTTGAACGTTCAGAAAAACCTGAACCGCGCTTCCGACGCTCTGTCGACTTCGATGACTCGCCTGTCTTCCGGCCTGAAGATCAACAGCGCAAAAGACGACGCCGCCGGCCTGCAGATCGCTACCCGCATGACTTCGCAGATCCGTGGTCAGACCATGGCGATCAAAAACGCCAACGACGGTATCTCCATCGCCCAGACCGCTGAAGGCGCGATGCAAGAATCCACCAACATCCTGCAGCGTATGCGTGAACTGGCTGTTCAGTCGCGAAACGACTCCAACGGTACCCAAGACCGCGTTGCTCTGAACAAAGAATTTGCTCAGATGTCGGACGAGCTGACTCGTATCGCCAAGTCGACCAACCTGAACGGCAAGAACCTGATCGACGGTTCCGCTGGCACCATGACCTTCCAGGTTGGTTCCAACACCGGTTCCACCAACCAGATCACCATCACCCTGGACAGCGGCTTCGACGCTGCCACCCTGGGCGTTGACTCCGGCACCATCAACATCACCGGTAACGACAGCACCACTGCCGAGACCAACACCAAGGCCGCGATGGACGCCATCGACAAGGCTCTGGCTACCATCAACTCCAGCCGTGCGGACCTCGGTGCTGCCCAGAACCGTCTGACCAGCACCATCTCCAACCTGCAGAACATCAACGAAAACGCCAGTGCTGCACTGGGTCGCGTACAAGATACCGACTTCGCTGCTGAAACTGCCCAGCTGACCAAGCAGCAGACTCTGCAACAAGCTTCGACCGCAGTTCTGGCCCAGGCCAACCAACTGCCATCCGCTGTACTGAAACTGCTTCAGTAATAGCTGGCTAAGCTTTGGCGGGGGAGTGCGCTGGTCGTGCTCTCTCGCTTTTTTACTTTAAGAGGTGATGGACATGGATATGAGCGTGAAGCTGAACTTGTCTTATCCAGCGGCCAAGCCGGTGACGCCTGTCGCTGACAAGCCCGTGGAGAAGCCTCGAGAGGTCGTTCCTGCAGTTGCCAAAACCGCATCTCAGGACAGTAAGAAAGAAGCTCGGACCGAGCAGGAAAAGTTGAAAATGGCCGTTCAGGAAATTGAAAAGTTCGTCCAGTCGGTCAAGCGCAATCTAGAGTTCTCGATCGACGAGCCTTCCGGAAAGGTCGTGGTCAAAGTCATTGCCAGTGATTCGGGTGAAGTGGTTCGCCAGATCCCCAATGAAGAAGTGCTGAAACTGGCCAATAGCTTGAATGATGCGAGTAGTCTGTTGTTCAGTGCCAAGGCCTGACAGCTGGCATGAAAATTGTTGCTGGTTACGTTTGAGCGCTGTAGTGGTCAAAAGACTGGCGGCACACTGAAGGGAGAGACACATGGCAAGTCCAATTCTACCGGGTACCGGCTTGGGTTCCGGCCTCGACACCGGTGCTATCGTCAAGGCGTTGGTAGCTGCTGACAAGGCGGCCAAGCAAGGTCAGATCGATCGCGCGACCACCACCAATAGCGCCAGCATTTCTGGTATCGGGACATTGCAGTCGTTGTTGTCGACCTTCCAGAGCACGCTGTCGGTTGCTGGGCTGGGAAGCTCTGTGAATCCCGCCTTTGCCGGTTTCGCTGCGACCTCCAGCGACAGCAAGACCGTAGACGCCACCGCAGACAACTATGCGGTTGCCGGCAAATACTCGGTTACCGTCAAAAATCTTGCAACTTCGTCAAAAGTGGCCAGTGCGGCTTTTAGCGGAGGAAATACCAGTGCCATTCCGAGTGGTACGTTAAACATCACTCAAAATGGCATTAACTACCCGTTGACCGTCGGCGCCAATGCGACGCTGCAATCGGTGCGTGACTCGATCAACGCTGATTCGAAGATGAACATGGCCGGGCTCAGCGCGAACATCGTGACCGACTCATTCGGTTCGCGACTGGTGATCGGCTCCGAAAAGACCGGTGCAGGCACCGACATTTCTGTCAGCGGTATTGCCGGTTTGGAGATCGATGGCACTCAGCCGATGTCGAGTGATACCAATCCGGCTTCCGCCGCCTCATCCGGCAATATCGGTGGGTTGGCCAAGGACGCGGTTTTCAGCGTCGACGGCATGCAACTGACCAGCAAGACCAATACAGTCACGCAGGCCATTTCCGGTCTTAAGCTCAATCTGGTTGCGCCAACTACCACGCCGATCACCGTGACAGTTGCCACAAACACTGAGGGTCTTAAAACCTCGATCCAGAAGTTTGTCGATGCCTATAACGCCGTGGCCAACGGCATTACTACGCTGACCAAGCCTTCCCTGGATGACAGTGGCAACCCGACCATCCCGGCACAGCTCACTGGTGACTCGCTGCCTCGTTCGATTCTGGCGGCTATTCGTGCACCACTGTCCGAAACGGGCGCCGGCGACAAGTTGACAGTGCTTGCGCAGTTGGGGATCACCACCAACCAGAAGACCGGTGCACTGGATTTCGACGACAAGAAATTCACGGCTGCAATGACCGACAAGAAGCTCGGTGGTGAAGTGCAGAAGCTGTTTACCGGTGATGGTACCAACCCGGGTCTGCTGGAACGCATGACTAACGCGATCAAGCCGTTTACCCAGGGCGTGGGTAGCATGACCGAGGGGATCCTGACCACTCGTACCAAGACCCTGGATATCACCAAGAAAAAGCTCAGTGATCAACAGGATGCCCTGGATCGCCGGGTGGCTACCCTGACAGCGGTACTGACCAAGAAGTACAACGACATGGACACCCTGGTGGGCAAGCTGAAGGCCACCGCCAGTAACATCACGTCGATGTTTGAAGCCTTGACCGCACAGCAAAAAGGCTGATATTCACTCAGCGCCAAAAGCCCGGCAGCGTTTTTCAGCGCTCCGGGCTTTTGTATTTGGCCTAAAGTTTTTTGACGTTGCGTCGATATATTGCTTATACGAACCCTTGAGTTTTGAAGAGGTATTACATGAATCCGATGTTAGCCCTTCGGCAGTACCAGAAGATCGGTGCGCAGGCGCAGACCTCCGAAGCCAGTCCCCACCGTCTGGTGCAGATGCTGATGGAAGGCGGCCTGGATCGTATCGCTCAGGCCAAGGGGGCGATCGAGCGCAAGGATATCGCCAACAAAGGCATATTCATCAGCAAGGCCATCGGCATCATTGGTGGTCTGCGTGAAGGCCTGGACCTGGAAAACTCCCTGGATACCCTGGGGGATCTGGACAGTCTGTATACCTACATGATGAAGCGCCTGGCTGAAGCCAATATCAAGACCGATCCGAAGATTCTCGATGAGGTCGCCGATCTGCTGCGTACGGTCAAGGATGGCTGGGATGCCATTGCCGCACCGGGTCCGCAGTTTTAAGGAGGAACACCATGAGTGCTGTCCTGCAACGCATTGAAGAAACCCGTGAGGCGCTGGTCGGCGCCCTGGCCGAACGCAACTGGCAAGCCATTGGCGAGCTGGACCTGGCGTGCCGTTCATGCATGGAGGACGTGCTCAGCGAGGCTGAGGTCGACGAGGCGGCACTGCGCGACAATCTGGAGGAGTTGTTGGGGGTCTACCGGCAACTGCTTGAGGTGGCAACAGGGGAGCGCCAGGCGATAGTCGACGAGATGTCGCAGATCCAGCAAGCACAGAACGCGGCAAAGGTTTACCATTTGTTCGGTTGATGTTGAGTTAATCCCGAACACTGCGCGCCATAAATTTGACTGTGCACGCTTTTTTGACTTAACTAGTGGCTGTTTTCAGATTTCAGGCGTCTATAAGGCAGAAAATGCCTACAAGCGCGTCTAGCTTGCCCCTTATCTGGGCATTGAGTTGACTAGGGAAGTTGCTATTGCATGTGGCGTGAAACCAAAATTCTGCTGATCGATGACGATAGCGTGCGCCGCCGCGACCTGGCGGTGATTTTAAATTTTCTTGGCGAAGAAAATTTACCCTGCGGTAGCCATGACTGGCAGCAGGCTGTCGGCTCTTTGTCGTCAAGTCGCGAAGTAATTTGCGTCCTCATCGGGACCGTAAATGCTCCTGGTGCACTTCTGGGCCTGTTAAAGACACTCTCAACCTGGGATGAGTTCCTTCCGGTGCTGTTGATGGGCGAAAATTCTTCCATTGATCTGCCTGAAGACCAGCGTCGTCGTGTGCTTTCCACCCTGGAAATGCCTCCCAGCTACAGCAAATTGCTGGACTCCCTGCACCGAGCCCAGGTCTATCGTGAAATGTACGATCAGGCCCGTGAGCGCGGTCGTCACCGTGAACCCAATCTTTTCCGCAGCCTGGTGGGCACCAGTCGCGCCATCCAGCATGTGCGGCAGATGATGCAGCAGGTGGCGGATACCGACGCCAGCGTGCTGATCCTTGGCGAGTCGGGAACAGGCAAGGAAGTGGTAGCGCGCAACCTGCACTATCACTCCAAGCGGCGCGACGCGCCTTTCGTGCCGGTCAATTGCGGCGCCATTCCGGCAGAGCTGCTGGAAAGTGAGCTGTTTGGCCATGAAAAGGGCGCGTTCACCGGTGCTATCACCAGTCGTGCCGGGCGTTTCGAGCTGGCTAATGGCGGCACCCTGTTCCTCGACGAAATCGGCGATATGCCACTGCCGATGCAGGTCAAGTTGTTGCGGGTGCTGCAGGAGCGCACGTTCGAGCGCGTGGGCAGCAACAAGACCCAGGGTGTTGATGTGCGAATCATCGCTGCCACCCATAAGAACCTGGAAAGCATGATCGAGGTAGGCAGCTTCCGTGAGGATCTGTACTACCGCCTCAACGTGTTCCCCATTGAAATGGCGCCGCTGCGTGAGCGAGTGGAAGACATTCCGCTGCTGATGAATGAGCTGATTTCGCGAATGGAGCACGAGAAGCGCGGTTCTATCCGCTTCAACTCTGCCGCCATCATGTCGCTGTGCCGGCATGGCTGGCCGGGTAACGTTCGTGAGTTGGCCAACCTGGTGGAGCGCATGGCGATCATGCATCCCTATGGTGTGATTGGCGTCGTCGAGTTGCCGAAGAAGTTCCGCTATGTGGATGACGAAGACGAGCAGTTGGTGGACAGCCTGCGCAGCGATCTGGAAGAGCGCGTAGCGATCAACGGTCACGCGCCAGACTTCGCCGCCACGGCCATGCTGCCGCCGGAAGGCCTGGACCTGAAGGACTACCTCGGCAGCCTGGAGCAAGGGCTGATCCAGCAGGCGCTGGACGACGCCAATGGCATCGTGGCGCGGGCCGCAGAGCGTTTGCGCATCCGTCGCACCACCCTGGTGGAGAAGATGCGCAAGTACGGTATGAGCCGTCGTGAAGGTGATGAACAGGCGGATGATTGACGCCGGTTTTTCAAGTCTTTGAAAACTGGGTGGTTTTTTTTAGGCACGGGTATTGCTAAGTCTCTTGCAACGTTCCGTTTAACTGACGGTCAGCCACGCGAGAGTGCACGATGCCCCAAGCCGCCCAGATGTCTCCTGCCCCTGATGCACAGGGGCAATCGTCGTCCGTAGAGCAGGCAAGCCGGCTAGGTCTTGAGCAGGCCTTCGCCTTGTTCAACCAGATGTCGAGCCAACTTACTGACTCCTACAGCATGCTTGAGGCCCGGGTGACCGAGCTCAAGGGCGAGTTGGCGGTGGTCAGCGCCCAGCGCATGCAGGAGCTGGCGGAAAAGGAGCGTCTGGCCAATCGTCTGCAGAACCTGCTGGACCTGTTGCCGGGCGGGGTCATCGTGATTGATGGTCATGGCATCGTCACCGAGGCCAACCCGGCAGCCTGCGAGCTGCTGGGGCTGCCGCTGGAAGGGCAGTTGTGGCGCAACATCATCGCCCGCAGCTTTGCCCCTCGCGAAGATGATGGCCATGAAATTTCCCTGCGTGACGGTCGACGCCTGTCGATTGCCACGCGCTCGCTGGATGCCGAGCCCGGGCAGTTGGTGCTGCTCAATGACTTGACTGAAACCCGTCATCTACAGGACCAGTTGGCCCGTCATGAGCGTCTGTCCTCCCTGGGCAAGATGGTTGCCTCCCTGGCTCACCAGATCCGCACGCCGCTGTCGGCGGCCCTGCTGTACGCCAGCCATCTCACTGAGCAGGAACTGCCGGTAGCTACCCATCAGCGCTTTGCCGGGCGGCTCAAGGAGCGTTTGCACGAGCTGGAACATCAAGTGCGCGACATGCTGGTGTTCGCCCGTGGCGAATTGCCCCTGACCGATCGCCTGACGCCCAAGTCGCTGTTGCAGTCGTTGCAGGCCGCGGCCCTGACCCATGTGCAGGACGTTGCCGTGCGCTGGCAGTGCGATAGCCACCACGGTGAGTTGCTGTGCAATCGCGACACGCTGGTGGGCGCCTTGCTCAATCTGATCGAGAACGCGGTGCAGGCCAGTGCCGGCGCGGCGCGACTCAAGGTGCACCTGTACAGCCGCGGCGACACCTTGCGGCTGTGCATCAGTGACAGTGGCAGTGGTATCGACGCTGCGGTCCTGGAGCGCCTGGGAGAGCCGTTCTTCACCACCAAGGCCAATGGAACCGGGCTGGGCCTGACGGTGGTCAAGGCGGTAGCCCGTGCTCATCAGGGAGAATTGTCGCTGCGCTCGCGTCCTGGGCGCGGTACTTGTGCGCTGGTGACACTGCCTCTGTTCTCCAGCGTGCATGGAGTGGAGTGAAGGTAATGGCAATCAAGGTTCTACTGGTTGAAGACGACCGCGCATTGCGCGAGGCCCTGGCGGATACCCTGCTGCTGGCCGGTCATGACTACAAGGCTGTCGGCAGTGCTGAGGAAGCATTGGAGGCTGTGGCCGCGGAGCCCTTCAGCCTGGTGGTCAGCGACGTCAACATGCCGGGCATGGACGGTCATCAATTGCTTGGCCTGCTGCGAGCCCGCCAGCCACAACTGCCGGTGTTGCTGATGACTGCCCATGGCGCCGTCGAGCGTGCCGTGGACGCCATGCGCCAGGGGGCGGCCGATTATCTGGTCAAGCCTTTCGAGCCGCGGGCCCTGCTGGACCTGGTGGCGCGCCATGCCTTGGGCGGCCTGGGTGTTGGCGAGGATGAGGGGCCTGTGGCCTTCGAACCAGCCAGCGCTCAGTTGCTGGAGCTGGCGGCGCGGGTGGCCCGCAGTGACTCCACGGTGCTGATTTCCGGTGAATCCGGCACTGGCAAGGAGGTGCTGGCGCGCTATATCCATCAGCATTCCCATCGAGTCAATCAGCCGTTTATCGCCATCAACTGCGCGGCCATCCCGGACAACATGCTCGAAGCCACTTTGTTCGGGCACGAAAAGGGCTCTTTCACAGGGGCCATCGCTGCCCAGCCCGGCAAGTTCGAGCAGGCCGATGGCGGCACCATCCTGCTGGACGAGATTTCCGAAATGCCTCTGGGCTTGCAGGCCAAGCTGCTGCGGGTCTTGCAGGAGCGCGAAGTGGAGCGGGTTGGTGCGCGCAAGCCGATCACCCTGGATATCCGCGTGGTCGCCACCACCAACCGCGATCTGGCGGGGGAGGTAGCGGCCGGCCGTTTCCGTGAGGACTTGTATTACCGTTTGTCGGTATTTCCTCTGGCCTGGAAGCCGTTGCGCGAGCGTACCGCCGATATCCTGCCGCTGGCCGAGCGCCTGCTGGCCAAGCACGTCAATAAAATGAAGCACGCGGCGGCCAGGCTATCGGCCAAGGCCCAGGAGTGCCTGCTGGCCTATCCATGGCCAGGCAACGTTAGAGAACTGGACAACGCATTGCAGCGCGCATTGATCCTGCAGCAGGGGGGCTTGATCCAGCCGGAAGATTTCTGTCTTGCCGGCCCTGTGGCTTGTGCTCCGCTGCCGGCGCTGGCGCCCGTGGTGCAGATGGCAGCGCGTGGCACGGCTGCCGAGGTGGAGGTGCCGGCTCAAGAATCCGGTGGCCTGGGCGATGACCTGCGGCGCCGGGAGTTTCAGATGATCATCGATACCCTGCGCTCCGAGCGCGGGCGACGCAAGGAGGCCGCGGAACGCCTGGGTATCAGCCCGCGGACCTTGCGCTACAAGTTGGCGCAGATGCGCGATGCTGGAATGGACGTCGAGGCCTATCTGTTCGCGACCTGATCTGTGAGAGGCAAGCCCGGGATGGGCTTTTGTCGATAAGGGCCATGGAGCTGGCACCCTTGTTGCTAACACCTCACTAACCGCTGAGTGAGCGTCAAAAAATTGCGGGTCGTCAGAGAGAGTAGACCATGAGCCAAGGTGTTGAATTTAATCGGTTGATGCTGGATATGCGTGCCATGCAGATGGACGCAATGTCGCAGCCTAAATCCGCCGCGGTGGCAGAAGTCAGCGGCAGCAGCTTTGCTGACATGCTTGGCCAGGCCGTGAACAAGGTCAATGACACTCAGCAGGCGTCCAATCAGCTGTCCAGTGCCTTTGAAATTGGCAAGAGCGGTGTCGACCTGACGGACGTGATGATTTCCTCGCAAAAGGCCAGCGTGTCTTTTCAAGCTTTGACCCAGGTTCGCAACAAGCTGGTTCAAGCGTATCAAGACATCATGCAGATGCCGGTTTAAGGACGAGATTGAGTCATGGCAGAAGCAGTCGCCGATAACGTACCGGCCAAGGCCGCCCCGATCGACGGTAAACCGCCGCTGTTCGGTTTGTCCTTCCTGGAAAACCTGTCCCAGATGACCATGCTGCGTCAGGTCGGCCTGTTGGTGGGCCTGGCCGCCAGCGTGGCGATTGGTTTTGCCGTGGTGCTGTGGTCCCAGCAACCCGATTACCGGCCGCTGTACGGCAGCCTGGCGGGTATGGACGCCAAGCAGGTCATGGATACCCTGGCCTCTGCCGACATTCCTTACACCGTAGAGCCCAATTCCGGCGCCTTGCTGGTCAAGGCCGATGACCTGTCCCGAGCCCGCCTGAAGCTGGCCGCGGCTGGCGTAGCGCCGGGTGACGGCAACGTCGGCTTCGAGATCCTCGATAAAGAGCAGGGCCTGGGTACCAGTCAGTTCATGGAAGCGACCCGTTACCGTCGCGGCCTGGAGGGCGAGCTGGCTCGCACCATCTCCAGCCTGAACAACGTCAAGGGTGCCCGGGTGCACCTGGCGATTCCCAAAAGCTCGGTGTTCGTGCGTGATGAACGCAAGCCCAGCGCCTCGGTCCTGGTAGAACTCTACTCCGGCCGTTCCCTGGAGCCCGGCCAGGTCATGGCCATCGTCAACCTGGTGGCGACCAGTGTTCCCGAGCTGAACAAGTCCCAGGTCACCGTGGTCGATCAGAAGGGCAACCTGTTGTCCGACCAGGCGGAAAACTCCGCACTGACCATGGCTGGCAAGCAGTTCGACTACAGCCGCCGCCTGGAAGGCATGCTGACCCAGCGGGTGCACAACATCCTGCAACCGGTGCTGGGCAACGATCGCTACAAGGCTGAAGTCTCGGCGGACGTCGACTTCAGTGCCGTGGAATCCACCTCCGAACAGTTCAACCCCGACCAGCCGGCCCTGCGCAGCGAGCAGTCGGTGAATGAGCAGCGCTCCAGCAGCAACGGCCCGCAAGGCGTGCCGGGTGCTCTGAGCAACCAGCCGCCGGCGCCGGCCTCTGCGCCACAAACCACCGGTGGCGCCACTGCCGCCGCCGGCATGGTGCAACCGGGCCAGCCACTGCTGGACGCCAACGGCCAACAGATCATGGACCCGGCCACCGGCCAGCCGATGCTGGCGCCGTACCCGTCGGACAAGCGTCAACAATCCACCAAGAACTTCGAGCTCGATCGCTCCATCAGCCATACCAAGCAGCAGCAGGGTCGCCTGAATCGTCTGTCGGTAGCGGTAGTGGTGGACGACCAGGTCAAGGTCAACCCGGCCAATGGCGAAACCAGCCGAGCGCCGTGGAGCGCCGACGAATTGGCGCGTTTCACCCGTCTGGTGCAGGACGCCGTGGGCTTCGATGCCAGCCGTGGCGACAGCGTCAGCGTGATCAACGTGCCGTTCTCCGCCGAACGCGGGGAAGTGATCGCCGATATTCCGTTCTACTCGCAGCCCTGGTTCTGGGACATCGTCAAGCAAGTGCTCGGCGTGCTGTTCATCCTGGTGCTGGTGTTCGGCGTGTTGCGTCCGGTGCTCAACAACATCACTGGCGGCGGCAAGAACAAAGAACTGGCAGGCCTGGGCAGTGACGTCGAATTGGGCGGCATGGGCGGCCTGGACGGTGAGTTGGGCAACGACCGCGTGAGCCTCGGCGGCCCGCAGAGCATTCTGCTGCCGAGCCCGAGCGAGGGTTATGACGCTCAGTTGAACGCAATCAAGAGTCTGGTGGCTGAAGACCCGGGTCGAGTGGCTCAGGTCGTGAAAGAGTGGATTAACGCAGATGAGTGATAACCGAGCCGCTACCGCCAAACTGACCCGGGTCGACAAAGCCGCGATCCTGCTGCTGTCCCTGGGTTCTACCGATGCTGCGCAAGTGTTGCGCCACATGGGCCCCAAAGAGGTCCAGCGGGTGGGCGTGGCCATGGCGCAGATGGGTAACGTGCACCGTGAGCAGGTCGAACAGGTGATGAGCGAGTTCGTCGATATTGTCGGCGACCAGACCAGCCTCGGCGTCGGCTCCGATGACTACGTGCGCAAGATGCTCACCCAGGCCCTGGGCGAAGACAAGGCCAACGGCCTGATCGACCGCATTCTGCTGGGTGGCAACACCAGCGGCCTGGACAGCCTGAAGTGGATGGAGCCGCGGGCCGTTGCCGACGTGATCCGCTACGAGCACCCGCAGATCCAGGCCATCGTGGTGGCCTACCTCGATCCTGACCAGGCCGGCGAAGTGCTCGGCAACTTCGACCACAAGGCGCGCCTGGACATCATCTTGCGGGTTTCCTCGCTCAACACCGTGCAACCCGCGGCGCTCAAGGAACTCAACCAGATTCTCGAGAAGCAGTTCTCCGGCAACTCCAACGCATCGCGGACCACCCTGGGTGGTATCAAGCGTGCAGCCGACATCATGAACTTCCTCGACAGCTCGATCGAAGGCCAACTGATGGATTCGATCCGCGAAGTGGACGAAGACCTGTCGGGCCAGATCGAAGACCTGATGTTCGTCTTCAACAACCTCGCCGATGTCGACGATCGCGGCATCCAGGCGCTGCTGCGCGAAGTCTCTTCCGACGTGCTGGTGCTGGCTCTCAAGGGCTCGGACGAAGGGGTCAAGGAAAAGATCTTCAAGAACATGTCCAAGCGTGCGGCGGAACTGCTGCGCGACGACCTGGAAGCCAAGGGCCCGGTTCGCGTCAGCGATGTGGAAACCGCGCAGAAGGAAATCCTCACCATTGCCCGCCGTATGGCCGAAGCCGGAGAAATCGTTCTCGGCGGGAAGGGCGGCGAAGAAATGATCTAAGGTCGCTTTATGTCGTCCAGCAGTGATGAGTCCCAAAGCGAGCTGATTCGCGCCCGGGACGTCGAGGGTTTTGACGTCTGGGCGCTGCCCAGTTTCGATCCCGAGCCGCCCGAGCCTGAGCCCGAGCCGGAAGAGGTGCAGGAGGAGATCGAGGAAGTGCCGCTGGAGGAAGTCCAGCCGCTGACCCTTGAAGAGCTCGAGAGCATCCGCCAGGAAGCCTATAACGAAGGGTTCGCCACTGGCGAGAAAGAGGGCTTTCACAGCACCACCCTCAAAGTGCGCCAGGAAGCCGAAGTGGCACTGAGCGCCAAGTTGCAGGCGCTCGAGCAACTGATGGCCAACCTGTTCGAGCCCATTGCCGAGCAGGACACCCAGATTGAAAAGACCCTGGTGGAGCTGGTGCGGCATATCACCCGCCAGGTGATCCAGCGCGAGCTGGCGATGGACTCCACGCAGATCGAACATGTCATGCGCGAAGCGCTCAAGCTGCTGCCCCTAGGCGTCGGTAATGTGCGCCTGTACGTCAATCCGCAGGATTTCGAGCAGGTCAAAAGCCTGCGCGAGCGCCATGAGGAAAGCTGGCGCATCGTCGAGGACGAAGCGCTGCTGCCCGGCGGTTGCCGGGTCGAGACCGAGTACAGCCGTATCGACGCCAGCATGGAAACCCGGATCGCCCAGGCCATGGACCAGCTGTCCGACCAGTTGCACGAACAATCGCTGCATCCGGCAGCGGCGGACCTTGGTCTGGACCTGGGGCCGTTGACGCCGTCGGCGCCGCAGAGCGACATCGCCGACCCCGCTATGGACCCTGACGCCGCACACGAGCCAGCGGACCCTAGCAATGCGCCTTGAACGCACCAGCTTCGGCAAGCGCCTGGGGGGCTATGCCCAGGCCGTCAGCCTGCCGGGCCAGCCAATCCTTGAGGGCCGCTTGCTGCGCATGGTCGGCCTGACACTGGAAGCCGAAGGCTTGCGCGCGGCCATGGGCACCCGGTGCATGGTGATCAACGATGACAGCTACCACCCGGTCAAGGTCGAAGCCGAGGTCATGGGGTTCTCCGGGAGCAAGGTATTCCTGATGCCGGTGGGCAGCGTGGCCGGGATCGCTCCGGGCGCGCGCGTGGTGCCCCTGGCCGACACCGGCCGTTTGCCCATGGGCATGAGCATGCTCGGGCGTGTGCTGGACGGCGCCGGCAGGGCGCTGGACGGCAAGGGCGCGATGCGTGCCGAAGACTGGGTGCCGATGGACGGCCCCACCATCAACCCGCTCAAGCGCGACCCCATCAGCCAGCCGCTGGATGTGGGTATTCGCAGCATCAACGGTTTATTGACGGTAGGTCGCGGTCAGCGTCTCGGCCTGTTCGCCGGTACCGGCGTGGGCAAGAGTGTGCTGCTGGGCATGATGACCCGCTTCACCGAGGCCGACATCATTGTGGTCGGGCTGATCGGCGAGCGGGGACGTGAGGTCAAGGAGTTCATCGAGCACATCCTGGGTGAGGAAGGCCTCAAGCGTTCGGTGGTGGTGGCCTCGCCAGCGGATGATGCTCCGCTGATGCGTCTGCGGGCGGCGATGTACTGCACGCGGATCGCCGAATATTTTCGCGACAAGGGCAAGAACGTCCTGTTGCTGATGGATTCCCTGACACGTTTCGCCCAGGCCCAGCGGGAAATCGCCCTGGCCATCGGCGAGCCGCCGGCCACCAAGGGTTATCCGCCTTCGGTGTTCGCCAAGCTGCCCAAACTGGTGGAGCGTGCCGGCAATGCCGAGGCCGGCGGCGGTTCGATCACCGCCTTCTACACGGTCTTGTCCGAAGGCGACGACCAGCAGGACCCGATCGCCGACTCGGCGCGGGGCGTGCTCGACGGGCATATCGTGCTGTCCAGGCGCCTGGCGGAAGAGGGGCACTACCCGGCCATCGACATCGAGGCTTCCATCAGTCGGGTCATGCCGGCGGTGATCAGCCCTGACAACATGGCGCGGGCGCAGTACTTCAAACAGCTGTGGTCGCGTTACCAGCAGGCCCGGGACCTGATCAGCGTCGGTGCCTATGTGGCCGGCGGCGACCGGGATACCGATACGGCCATTTCCCTGCATCCGGCCATGGTTGCGTACCTGCGCCAGGGGCTCAATGACAACATCAGCCTGGGCCATAGCCAGACCCACCTGGAAATGCTTTTCGCTCCGGCAGCGGGCGGGTAACCGGCCATGGCTGATAGCCGTGCCGCGCGCCTGGCGCCGGTGGTGGACATGGCAGAGAGTGCCGAGCGCACGGCCGCCCAGCGCCTGGAGTACTTTCACGGCCAGGTGCGTGTGGCCGAGAGCAAGCTGGGGGACCTGGAGCGTTTTCGTGGCGACTACCAGGAACAGTGGGTCGAGCGCGGCAAGTTGGGGGTCAGTGGCCACTGGCTGATGAACTACCAGTACTTTCTCAGCCAGCTGGATACCGCCGTCGGTCAGCAGCGACAGAGCCTGGCCTGGCACCAGAACAACCTCGATCGCGCCCGGGAGGCCTGGCAGCAGGCCTATGCCCGGGTCGAGGGGCTGCGCAAGCTGGTGCAGCGCTATATCGACGAGGCGCGGGCGCTTGAGGACAAGCGTGAGCAGAAGTTGCTGGATGAACTTTCCCAACGTTTGCCTCGTCAGAGCCCATACTGATGGTGCTCATTTGCCCCGTGCGGGTTGTCCCCCCGGCGAGTGGGTGCTAAACCTTTTAGACGTCGTCAATGACAAGGAAGCAGTCACATGTCGGTCGTTACAGAAATATCCCCGGACGGGCAAAAACTCACGATCTCCATCAGAGGCCGTTTCGATTTCGGACGCCACCAGGAGTTTCGCGAATCCTACGAGCGACTCAACCGGACACCGGAGTCCATCGTGGTGGACCTCAAGGAAGCCACCTATCTCGACAGTTCGGCCCTGGGCATGCTGCTGTTGCTGCGTGACCACGCCGGCGGCGACAACGCCGATGTCCGGGTAATCAACAGCAACTCGGATGTGCGCAAGATCCTCGCCATCTCCAACTTCGACAAGCTTTTCGACATCAGTTGACCGGTATGCGGTCGATGCTCGAGCCCCTGTGTGTGCTGATCGCCGAAGATGGCGCAGCGGACCGCATGCTGCTGTCCAGCATCATCCGGCGCCAGGGGCATCAGGTGCTGGCGGCAAGCAACGGCGCCGAGGCGGTGCAGCTGTTTCAGCAACAGCGCCCGCACATCGTGCTGATGGATGCATTGATGCCGGTGATGGACGGTTTCGAGGCTGCCCGGCAGATCAAGGCCCTGGCTGGCGAGACCCTGGTGCCGATCATCTTTCTCACCTCCTTGAGCGGTGGCGAGGCCCTGGCCCGCTGCCTGGAAGCGGGTGGCGACGACTTTCTGGCCAAGCCTTACAACCCGGTGGTGCTGGGTGCCAAGATCAACGCCATGGACCGCCTGCGCCGTCTGCAAGAGACCGTGCTGCACCAGCGTGACCAGATCACTCGCCACCACGACTACCTGCTCAACGAGCAGCGGGTGGCCAAGGCGGTGTTCGACAAGGTCGCCCATGCCGGCTGCCTGGATGCGCCGAATATCCGTTACCTGCAATCGCCCTATGCCCTGTTCAATGGCGACCTGTTGTTGGCGGCCTACACCCCGGCCGGAGACATGCACGTACTGCTGGGGGATTTCACCGGCCATGGGCTGCCTGCGGCGGTAGGCGCCATGCCGCTGGCGGAGGTGTTCTACGGCATGACCGCCAAGGGCTACGGCCTGCCGGAAACCCTGCGGGAGATGAATGCCAAGCTCAAGCGCATCCTGCCCGTGGACATGTTCTGCTGTGCCACCCTGCTGTGCCTGAGTTCCCAGCGGCGGGCGGTGGAGGTGTGGAACGGCGGCATGCCCGAAGGGTATCTGTATCGGCACGCCAGCGGCGCACGCACGCCGCTGGTGGCTCGCCACTTGCCCCTGGGTGTGTTGAGCGCCGAGTCCTTCGAGGACAGTACCGAAGTGTTTTCCATGGCGCCGGGAGACAGGGTGTTCCTGTTGTCGGATGGGGTGATCGATACCTGTAACACCGAGGAGCAACTGTTTGGCGTCGAGCGATTGCACCAGGTGTTTGCCGCCAATCGCCAGGAAGATCAGCTGTTCGAGGAGATTCGGCAGGCCCTGGAGCGCTTTGGCGGCAGTGCCCGGGATGATGTGAGCATGGTCGAGGTGGGGTTGCCGGAGTTTCCCCGGTTGGCGCCGCCGGCTCTGGTGTACTCCGACAGTGGCCAGTCCTGCCCGCTGGACTGGTCGGTGAGTTTCGAGTTTCGGGCTGCCACCCTCAAGCGTTTCAATCCCTTGCCCTATCTGCTGCAACTGTTGCTTGAGGTGCATGGCCTGCGCTCCCAGAGCGGGGCGCTGTACAGCGTTTTGGCAGAGCTCTACTCCAATGCCCTGGAACATGGCGTGCTCAAGCTCGACTCGCGGCTCAAGCGCGATGCCGAGGGGTTCACCCGCTATTACCGCGAACGCTCGACCCGGCTTGCGCAGTTGCAGGAGGGCTTTGTCCGGGTGCATCTGCAAGTGCAGCCCCTGGAAGCGGGAGGGCGCCTGGTGGTGCGCGTCGAGGACAGTGGCGAGGGCTTCGATGTGGCTGCGGTCCTGGCGCGGCCCAATGATATGGAGCGTCTGTCGGGGCGTGGCGTCAGTCTGATCCGGCAGATGAGCCAGCAGGCCGTGTGGGCGGATGATGGGCGCAGTGTCTGCGTGGAGTTTTCTTGGGAGGCTCTGGCATAATTCCCGGGTTCTTGATCAAGGAGTGAACAAGTGGCTGAGATTCATCTGGACCACACGGTGCTCAATGCTTTGCAAGAGGTCATGGAGGATGAATATCCCGTCCTGCTGGATACCTTCGTCTGCGATTCCGAGGAGCGTGTGCGGTTGCTGCATAAGTCCGAGGATACGATTTTGCTGGTAGCCACCGCCCACAGCCTCAAGGGCAGCAGCAGCAACATGGGCGCGACCCGCCTGGCCGAACTCTGTCATCAGCTGGAACTGCGGGCCGGGCAGTCGGCCGCGGATGGCATTCGACAATTGGTGGGGGAGATCGACGGCGAGTTCGCGATCGTTCGACGCTTGTGCGAGCAGGAGCTGCAGCGCTTTCATTGTTGAGAAACAGCTTTTTATCTGCGGATTGATAAAACTGGCCCGGCCTTTGCAGTAAAGTCTTCCAACTGTACCTATGATCCCCGTGCAGCGGAGACTGTCCCATGGCTGTTACCCCTAATTCGCTTCTTCAGGCCACTGCCCAGGCCAGCGCTAAGTCCAAGACTCAAGCGGCACCTGTCAGCCCCCTGGCGAGCATTGCCGAGCCTGGGGACAAGGCTTCCAGCTTCGCGCAGCTCTACGCCAAGGAATCCCAGAACCAGCCGCAGGCCAAGCCTCCAAGCTTTGCCGACAACTCGCCCAAGTCGGTGCGCGACAAGGGAGCTGACAGTAGCCCGAAGAAGGATGTCAGCAAGGACTCTTCTGCCGCGCCGCAGCCAGCCGTTGCCGATAGCGGCAAATCCTTGCCTGCCGACAAGCCGGCCAGCAGCGACAGCAGCGACAGCAAAACAGCGCCCACTGATGCTGCCAAGCCGGCTGATACCGCACAAACCGACACCCCGCCCCCCAGCGATCCGATGCTGGATCCAAGCCTGGTACAGATCGCGCCGCCACAGCCTGTGGTGCCGGCTGAACCGGCCCCGGCGACACCTGCGCCGCCTCCGGTCGAGGCGGCTCCCGTCGCCCCTGCGCCGGCCATCGTTGCCGCAGTGGTGGCGCCACCCGTCGAGCCGGCCAAGCCTGAATTCGATCCCGAGGCTGATCCTCTGGATGCCTTGCCTGCGGTGCGCCTGGCCATGGAGCAGGGCGGCCATGTGTCGGCGTCCAGCCAGAGCCAGCCGAAGGCCGCGCCAGGCAATGCCGGCAATGAAGGGCAGCTGGCCTCGGTGCAGAACTTCGCCAATGGCATGGCCGGCATGCTCGAGCAGCAGGCGGGCAAGAGCGGCACCGAGCAGGGCGGCGAAAAGGCCTTTAGCGGGTTGATCGCCGATGGCTTGAAGGACCTCAAGGGGGCTTCCAGTGATACCCGGGTGGATGATTTCGCCAATCGCCTGGCGGCCTTGACCCAGGCCGCGACGCCCAAGACGGCCAACGCGGTGCCGGTCAACCAGCCGCTGGCCATGCACCAGAATGGCTGGACCGAAGAGGTGGTCAACCGGGTGATGTACCTGTCCAGCACCAGCCTCAAGTCGGCAGACATCCAGTTGCAGCCGGCCGAGCTGGGGCGCCTGGACATTCGCGTGCACATGATTCCGGACCAGCAGACCCAGGTCACCTTCATGAGTGCCCATGCTGGCGTTCGCGAAGCCCTGGAAGGGCAGATGCACCGCATGCGCGACATGTTCAACCAGCAGGGCCTGGGGCAGGTGGACGTCAACGTCTCCGATCAGTCCCGTGGCTGGCAGGGCCAGGAGCAGGCGCAGCAGGAGCAGAATCGCCGCAGCGGTTCCAGCACCAGCGGCGGGCGCCTGGACAATGGCGATGATGAGTCGTCCCAGGCCGTGGCAGAAGTTCAGGCTCCGGTACAGACCGTGATCGGCAGCAGCGCCGTCGACTACTACGCCTGACCTGTGGCGGGGGTCGCTACCGGCCCCTGCACTGATCCTCGCGGTGTAACTGCAACAGCTTGCACCCCAGGTTTCCCTTCGCAGCATTGCCCTTCGCTGTTGATCCCCGCCTTTCTGACAAATCTGGCATAACACTTGCTCTTGCCTTGCCGTGCGACTGTGAACCCCCGATTAGTGACGGATTATTGGCATGGCGAAGAGCGAAGCAGCAGAAAAACCCACCGCAGGGAAAAGCAAACTCAAGCTTATCCTCTTGATTGTCCTGGCGTTGTTGCTGGCCATCGGCCTGTCGGTCGGCGCCACCTGGTACTTCATGCACAGTGCTCAGAGCAAGCCGGCCCCGGCTGCAGAGACCGCCAGCAACGTCAAGCCTGCGGCGATCTACGAGCCCATGGCCCCAGCCTTTGTTGCCAACTTCACGCAGAACGGCCGGCAGCGCTACATGCAGGTGAGCATTACCCTGCTGGCGCGCAATCAGGCCGACCTGGATGCGCTGAAAGTGCACATGCCGGTGATCCGCAACAACCTGGTCATGCTCTTCTCCGGGCAGAGTTTCGACACCCTGGCTACTCCGGTCGGCCAGGAAATGCTCCGTCAGAAGGCCACCGCCAGCGTTCAGGAAGTGGCGCAGAAAGAGGTGGGCAAAGTGGTGGTCGAGCAGTTGCTCTTTACTAACTTCGTACTGCAGTAGGAACACGACATGGCCGTGCAGGACCTGCTGTCCCAGGATGAGATCGATGCGCTGTTGCATGGCGTCGACGACGGTCTGGTGCAGACCGAACACGCTGCCGAGCCCGGCAGTGTCAAAAGCTACGACCTGACCAGCCAGGATCGCATCGTCCGTGGACGCATGCCGACCCTGGAAATGATCAACGAGCGTTTCGCCCGCTATACCCGTATCAGCATGTTCAACATGCTGCGCCGTTCGGCTGACGTGGCAGTGGGTGGCGTGCAGGTAATGAAGTTCGGCGAGTATGTGCACTCGCTGTACGTACCCACCAGTCTGAACCTGGTGAAGATCAAGCCGCTGCGCGGCACCGCGCTGTTCATTCTTGACGCCAAGCTGGTGTTCAAGCTGGTGGACAACTTCTTCGGCGGCGATGGCCGCCACGCGAAGATCGAAGGGCGCGAATTCACCCCGACCGAACTGCGGGTGGTGCGCATGGTGCTGGAGCAGGCCTTCGTCGATCTCAAGGAAGCATGGCAGGCGATCATGCCGGTCAACTTCGAGTACATAAACTCGGAAGTGAACCCGGCCATGGCCAACATCGTCGGTCCCAGCGAAGCCATTGTGGTGTCGACCTTCCACATTGAGCTCGATGGCGGTGGCGGCGACCTGCACGTGACCATGCCGTATTCGATGATCGAGCCGATCCGCGAAATGCTCGACGCCGGCTTCCAGTCCGACCTGGACGACCAGGACGAACGCTGGAGCAAGGCTCTGCGCGAGGACGTGCTGGATGTGGCCGTGCCGCTGAGTGCCACTGTCGCCCGTCGTCAGTTGCGCCTGCGGGACATCCTGCACATGCAGCCTGGCGATGTAATCCCGGTGGAACTGCCCGAAGACATGATCATGCGTGCCAATGGCGTGCCGTCGTTCAAGGTCAAGCTGGGTTCCCACAAGGGCAACCTGGCGCTGCAAGTGATCGAGCCGATCGAGCGCCGTTGAGCGGCGCTCCAACCTGTTTGCTGTTCAATGAATTTTTGCCCGTCGAGGACCCATGATGGCTGACGAAATTAACTCCCAGGACGACCAGGCGCTGGCCGACGAGTGGGCTGCTGCGCTGGAAGAAACCGGTGATGCCGGTCAGGCGGATATCGATGCCCTGCTGGCGGCGGACGCCGGCGCTGCGTCAAGTTCCGGGCGCTTGCAGATGGAAGAGTTCGGCAGCGTGCCGAAGAACCATGAGCCGGTCACCCTGGACGGCCCTAACCTGGACGTGATTCTGGATATCCCGGTATCGATCTCCATGGAAGTGGGCAGCACCGATATCAACATTCGCAACCTGCTGCAGCTCAACCAGGGCTCGGTGATCGAGCTCGATCGCCTGGCCGGCGAGCCGCTGGACGTGCTGGTCAACGGCACCCTGATCGCCCATGGCGAGGTGGTTGTGGTCAACGAAAAGTTCGGCATTCGCCTGACTGACGTGATCAGCCCCAGCGAACGCATCAAGAAGCTGCGCTAAGTGAACAAGCTGCTTGGCATTGCATTCGCGCTGCCCCTGAGCGCCCTGGCCGCGGAGCCGGCGGCCACCGCCGCGGTGGCTGCGGCTGCGCCCGTGACCGGCAGTGTCAGCGGCCAGTTGACCCAGTTGGTACTGGGCCTGCTGCTGGTGATCGGCGTGATCTTCTTCCTGGCCTGGCTGTTGCGCCGGGTGCAGCAGGCCGGTCCTGCCGGCAAGGGGCAGGTGATCGAACTGATCGGCTCCCGGGCTCTGGGCCCGCGCGATCGCCTGGTGCTGGTGCAGGTTGGCAACGAGCAGATCCTGCTGGGCCTGACCCCGGGCACCATCACCCCGTTGCATGTACTCAAGGAGCCGGTGCAGGTGCCCAGTGCCGAGCAGGCGACGCCCGAGTTCGCCCAGCGCCTGATGGAGCTGTTGGGCAAGGATCAGAAGGATAAGAAGTAATGCCGTTGCGCATCATCTTGACGTTGGCACTGATGCTGGCGGCGCCGCTGGCGTTGGCGGCGGACCCGTTGTCGATCCCGGCGATCACCCTTGGCACCAATGCCAGCGGCCAGCAGGAGTACTCGGTCAGCCTGCAGATCCTGCTGATCATGACGGCGCTGAGCTTCATTCCAGCGTTCGTCATGCTGATGACCAGCTTCACCCGGATCATCATCGTCTTCTCGATCCTGCGTCAGGCCCTGGGCCTGCAGCAGACCCCGTCGAACCAGATCCTCACCGGCATGGCGCTGTTTCTTACCATGTTCATCATGGCGCCGGTGTTCGACCGGGTGAACCAGGACGCCTTGCAGCCTTACCTGGCGGAAAAACTCACCGCCCAGGACGCCGTGGCCAAGGCTCAGGTGCCGATCAAGGACTTCATGCTGGCGCAGACCCGCAGCAGCGACCTGGAGCTGTTCATGCGCCTGTCTAAGCGCACCGACATCGCCAGCCCTGACCAGGCGCCGCTGACCATCCTGGTCCCGGCCTTCGTCACCTCCGAGCTCAAGACTGCGTTCCAGATCGGCTTCATGATCTTCATTCCGTTCCTGATCATCGACCTGGTGGTGGCCAGTGTGCTGATGGCCATGGGCATGATGATGCTCTCGCCCCTGATCATTTCCCTGCCGTTCAAGATCATGCTGTTCGTCCTCGTGGACGGTTGGGCGTTGATCATCGGTACCCTGGCGGGCAGTTTCGGTGGTGTTTAAAACCTTGTTTGCGGGTGATCGACAATGACTCCGGAAGTCGCGGTAGACCTGTTTCGCGAAGCGCTCTGGCTGACCACCATGATGGTGGCGGTGCTGGTGGTGCCCAGCTTGTTGGTGGGCCTGATGGTGGCCATGTTCCAGGCTGCCACCCAGATCAACGAACAGACCCTGAGCTTCCTGCCGCGCCTGCTGGTGATGCTGGTGACCCTGATTGTCGCCGGGCCCTGGCTGGTGCAAACCTTCATGGAATACATCCGTCAGTTGTACGGCAGTATTCCGCAGTTGATCGGCTGAGCCCATGTCCCTGCTGGCGTTGACCGACACCCAGATCAGTACCTGGGTGGCGAGCTTCATGTTGCCGCTGTTCCGGGTCACCTCGCTGCTGATGGTGATGCCGGTCTTCGGGACCACCCTGGTGCCGCGGCGGGTACGCTTGTACTTTGCCCTGGCAATCACCGTGGTGAT
The DNA here is from genome assembly GCF_900116505.1 of Pseudomonas sp. NFPP25. Taxonomy (NCBI): domain Bacteria; kingdom Pseudomonadati; phylum Pseudomonadota; class Gammaproteobacteria; order Pseudomonadales; family Pseudomonadaceae; genus Pseudomonas; species Pseudomonas sp. NFPP25. Next base: position 103,006 of record NZ_FPBG01000006.1, read on the forward strand.
AGCGCCGGGGCTGCCGCCCATGCCCGAAGTGCACGCCCTGGATCTCAGTGGCCTGTTGCTGGTCGCCGAACAGATCCTGATCGGCGCGGTACTGGGGTTTTCCCTGCAGCTGTTCTTCCAGGCTTTCGTGGTTGCCGGACAGATCGTGGCGATCCAGATGGGCATGGGGTTCGCTTCCATGGTCGACCCCACCAACGGTGTGTCGGTGGCGGTGATCGGGCAGTTCTTCACCATGCTGGTGACCCTGTTGTTCCTGGCCATGAACGGCCACCTGGTGGTGTTCGAGGTGCTTACGGAGAGCTTTACCACCCTGCCGGTGGGTGGCGGCCTGATGGTCAACCATTACTGGGAGCTGGCAGGCAAGCTCGGTTGGGTGCTGGGGGCGGCGCTGCTGCTGGTATTGCCGGCGATCACCGCGCTGCTGGTGGTGAACATCGCCTTTGGCGTCATGACTCGCGCGGCGCCGCAATTGAACATCTTTTCCATCGGCTTTCCCCTGACCCTGGTGCTGGGCATGGGCATCGTCTGGATCAGCCTGGCCGACATTCTCAATCAGTATCAACCGCTGGCCTCCGAGGCCCTGCAGTTCTTGCGCGAACTGGCGAGGGCACGCTGAACCATGGCAGAGAGCGAGAGCGGTCAGGACAAGACAGAAGAGCCCACGGAGAAACGCAAAAAGGACTCCCGGGAAAAGGGCGAGATTGCCCGCTCCAAGGAGCTCAATACCCTGGCCATCATGCTGGCGGGGGCGGGCGGTCTGCTGGTCTATGGTGGTGGCCTGGCCCTGGATCTGCTGGAAATCATGCGCCTGAACTTCTCCCTGCCCCGTGAGGTATTGCTCAGCCCCGGGGCCATGGGCCTGTACCTGCTGCATTCGGGCAAGATCGCCATCCTGGCAGTGCAGCCGGTACTGCTGACCCTGCTGCTGGCGGCGGTCATCGGCCCCATTTCCCTGGGCGGCTGGTTGTTCGCCGGCAAGAGCCTGGCGCCCAAGTTCAGCCGGATGAACCCGGCCAACGGCCTCAAGCGGATGTTTTCCCCCACGGCGTTGATCGAGCTGCTCAAGGCCCTGGCCAAGTTTGCCCTGGTGCTGTTCGTGGCGCTCTCGGTGCTCTCGGCAGATATCGACGACCTCTTGCGTATCGCCCATGAGCCCCTGGAGAAGGCGATCATCCACAGCATCCAAGTGGTGGGCTGGAGCACCTTGTGGATGGCCTGCGGGCTGATCCTGATTGCTGCAGTGGATGTGCCGGTGCAGCTGTACCAGGCCCACAAGAAGTTGCTGATGACCAAGCAGGAGGTGCGCGACGAGCACAAGGACCAGGAGGGGCGGCCTGAGGTCAAGCAGCGGATTCGCCAGTTGCAGCGCGAGATGTCCCAGCGGCGGATGATGGCGGCGATCCCGGAGGCCGATGTGGTCATCACCAACCCGACCCACTACGCCGTGGCGCTCAAATACGATGCCGAGAAGGGCGGGGCGCCGGTGCTGCTGGCCAAGGGCAGCGACTTCCTGGCCTTGCAGATTCGCGAGATCGCCGTGGCCCACGAGGTCATGCTGCTGGAGTCGCCGGCCCTGGCGCGTTCGATTTTCTATTCCACCGAGCTTGAGGAAGAGATTCCTGCCGGGCTTTACCTGGCGGTGGCCCAGGTACTGGCCTACGTCTATCAGATCCGCCAGCACCGCGCGGGCAAGGGCAAGCGCCCGGATCCGCTCAAGGACCTGCCGATTCCGCCGGATCTGCGGCGCGACTCCTGAGGCGAGCGCCGCCAGATTGTTGGCTGGATTATTGCTTGTGGGTAGCCAGTGTATGGAAATGGTTACTTTTTTGACTAGGCAGAATCAATCTGAAAAAAGCGGGTGGATTGACTTTGTTCTTTGGGATGTTCGAACTGCTCAGAACTGATAAGTCATGGAAAAAATAATTACAGTTACCAGTCCGCTACTGCCGCCGTTAGAGGAATTTGTTCCTTATCTGGAGCAGATCTGGAAAAACAAGCGCCTGACCAATTGCGGTCCCTTCCATCAAGAACTTGAGCAAGCACTGGCTCGTTACTTGGGGGTCGGGCATTTGTCGTTGTTTGCCAATGGAACATTGGCCCTGATTACCGCTTTACAAGCACTGCATGTGAAGGGTGAAGTGATTACCACGCCTTATTCTTTTGTCGCTACGGCCCATGCCTTGGTGTGGAATCGCTTGACCCCGGTGTTTGTCGATATCGATCCACAGACCTTCAACATCGACCCTAAAAAGATAGAACAGGCCATTACGCCACAGACGACCGCCATCATGCCGGTGCACTGCTATGGCAATCCCTGTGATGTAGAGGCGATTCAGGCCATCGCCGATAAACATGGATTGAAAGTAATTTTTGACGGCGCCCACGCGTTTGGCGTGGAAGATGCCGGTGGCAGTGTACTGCGCCATGGCGACCTCAGTGTCCTGAGTCTGCATGCAACCAAGGTTTTCAATACCTTCGAGGGCGGTGCGATCATCAGCCCGGATGCACAGACAAAGTTGCATATCGATCAATTGAGGAATTTTGGTTTTGTGGATGAGGTCACGGTGGTGACCTGTGGCATCAACGGCAAGATGAGTGAAGTGAATGCTGCGTTCGGGCTCTTGCAGCTGCAGCATATCGACGCGGCCCTGGAACAGCGTAGAGCTATCGATTGTTTCTATCGCTCTGAATTGCGAACCATCAAAGGTATTAACCTGGACCCGGTACCGGCCGCTCTTGTCTCGAACTATGCCTACTTTCCGATTGCCATTGAGCCCGAATATGCGCTGAGCCGCGATCAGCTCTATGGGTTGTTGCAGGAGCACAATATATTCGCGCGCCGTTATTTCTATCCCCTGATTACCCAGATGTCGGTGTATGAAGGTATGGAGGGACTTCATCGCCATGCTTTGCCAGTGGCCGAAGCATTGGCTGAAAAGGTTATCTGTCTGCCCATTTATCCAGGGTTGGAGCCAGAGGACCTGCAACGGATCGTTGCTGTCATTCGCTCAGGAAACTCGGCGAATATATAACGTACTGGAGAGGGACTTTCGCCAAGAAGGCGAGTGTTTTGCGGAATTTTAAACCGCAGATTCTGATTATTAAGAGGCTGTTATGAGCAAAGAAGCATTTATCGAAAACTTTCTGTCTGCCACCGATTTTCAGGAGCCAGTTGAAGTCACCATGGAGACGGAGTTGCGCAATTTGCCAGAGTGGGATTCGCTCGCCGCATTGGGTGTGATTGTCATGTTCGATATGGAATACAAGAAAGTGATTACCGGTGATGACCTCGAAAAGGCTGTCACCATTGGTGATCTTTACAACTTGGTAGGATAAGTCTCATGCCACTCGTTACGTTGAATTCTGTGCGCTTTGCCGGTATGGCAACTTGCGTTCCTAAACGAGTTGTTTCCAATCTGACTGATTGCAAGCCGCAGATTCGTCCAGAACGCGAAAGACTGGTACGCAATATCGGTATCGAGCTGCGAAGGCTGACGCAAGAGTGGCAGTGTTTTTCCGACCTGGCCTTCGATGCAGCCTCCAAGCTGATTGAAAGCCTGGAGTGGAAGCTCGAGGAAATCGACGCGCTGATCGTGGTTACCCAGTCCCCGGACTACCTGGCGCCTGCCACTGCGATCATTCTTCAGGATCGTCTGGGGTTGCCCCATACCACCCTGGCGTTCGACGTCAACCTCGGGTGTTCCGGCTATCCGTTCGGCCTGCATCTGCTCGGATCGCTGATCAGCGCCGGAGGTATCAAGAAAGGCTTGGTGCTGGTTGGGGACAGCGGTGCCCAGCTCAATGACCCGATCTTTTCGGATGCCGGCACCGCTACGGCGATGGAGTTCTGTGCGGATGCGCCGCCCATGTACTTCGACCTGAATAGCGATGGTAGCGGCCACAAAGCGATCATCCTCCCGGTCGGGGGGCATCGTGAGCCGGTAGGCATACAGCATCTGGTGCCTTTCCGTGAGAATGAAAATGATCACTGGCATCGAGCGATCGACTTGCAGCTCGACGGTACTGCGGTGCTGAGCTTTTCCACTCAGCGGGTTCCGCCGGCAGTAGAGAAGTTGCTTGAATATGCCAATGCCTCGAAAGACGAAGTCGATTACTTCATCTTTCACCAGGCCAACCGGATGATTAACGAAACCATCCGTAAGAAGTTGGCGCTTCCTGTCGAGAAAGTCCCTTCGACTCTGCGTGATTTTGGCAATACCAGCGGTGCTTCGCTGCCAGTCACCATGACTGCGCGAATTAACAAGCAGCTTGAGGAAGGATCTAAGCGTCTAGTGCTGTCAGGGTTTGGTATTGGTTTGTCATGGGGAACCTGCCTGGTGGATATCCAGGGGGCGAAGTTTCCTGATTTGATTGAATCCTGATGAGGCTGGGAGGTGTTCCTCCCAATGGCCGCACATATTCTTCGGAGGGCAGCACAGTGAATGCTGACAACAGTTTTAATCCATTCAGCCTCAAGGGTAAGCGAGTCTTGGTTACCGGTGCCAGCTCGGGGCTGGGGCAGGCTATAGCGCTGAGTTTCGCGCGCATGGGGGCCGAGGTCATTGCAACGGCACGTGATCGTGAGCGTCTGACCAAGACTTTTGAAGAGTTGCAGAGCATTTCGGATCTGCCTCATCAGATGATCTTGGCTGACCTGACGATTGCAGAGGAGCGCAACGCTGTTGTTGCAGCCCTTGGTTCGGAAATTCATGGGTTGGTGCACAGTGCCGGCATTTCTCGCCTGTGTCCGACGCGCATGATGACTGACACTCATCTTCAGGAAGTGCACGCCATTAACTTTGAAGCTCCTATGCTACTTACCCAAGGGGTTTTGAAGCGCAATCTTGTAGCAGATGATGGGTCCATTCTATTTCTTTCATCTATCGCTGCCCATATCGGTGTTGCAGGTGTGGGGGCTTATTCCGCGAGCAAGGCTGCTTTGATTGCTGCGTCGCGTTGTCTTGCTATGGAGTTAGTCAAGCGTCGGATTCGAGTTAATTGCCTTTCTCCTTCACTGGTGGAAACACCGATCTTGGCGGAAACCGCCAAGGTGACCTCTCTTGATCAACTGCTTGAAGATTATCCTCTAGGGTTTGGTCGGCCAGATGATATTGCTAATGCGGCGATTTTCATGATTTCCGGTGCTAGCCGTTGGATAACAGGAACAACACTGGTCATGGATGGTGGTTTGACCATCAGTTAAATCAACAGGAGCTGCTATGAAGCAGGTCGTCATATTGGGAGCAGGTGGGCTTGGGCGTCAGGTTCTTGCCCAACTGGAGGCTGATGTCGCCTGTGGTGTTGATTGGGTTCTCGGTGGTTTTTTGGATGAGCGGGGAAAAGAAGTTGTCTCCGAAGCTCTTAATTGCCCTTGGTTAGGTACTCCCGAAGGTTTTCAGCCTGGATCTGATCACCTATTTTTGGCCGCAATTGGAGATCCATCGAGCAGGCAAAAGCAGGTACAACTGCTTCGTGAAAAAGGTGCCCAGTTTATTGGTTTTGGTAAACCTCAACTTTTAGGCGTGAGAACCACTTGGGGTGCAACATTTTTTTCGTATGAAGTAAGTTGTGGTGTGGACAGCAGGATCGGGAGTTACTGCTTTATCGATCAAGACAGCATGATCGGTCACGACGTGGTGATTGGTGATTATGTGCATATCGCGCCCCGTTGCTTGTTGGCCGGCTATGTCAAGGTGGGTAATGGCGTCGTAATCAACTCTGGGGCCATGCTATCCCGTGGGGTGACTGTAGGCGATGGGGCGGTTATCGGCATGGGCGCAGTGGTGTTCAAGGATGTTCCTGCCGGTGCGACGGTGGTGGGTAACCCCGCTCGAGTCATTTTCACCAAGCAGAATTGAAGGCTAGGTATTCATCTGGCTGCTCGGTCATTTTTGTGGATATGTTTTATGTCGCGTCATGCTTTGGATGCAAGCCATTACACCTCCGCGGAAACTCTTTCCCACGAGCGTGCCAACTTATTTGGCAAGTTGTGGACTTTTGTCGGTTTCACCTCGATGGTGCGCGAGCGCAATCAGTTTTTTACCCGCAAGGTAGCGGGTGTGCCGATCTTGGTTCAGAGAACCGAAGCCGGTATCCGGGCCTTTATCAATGAGTGCCCCCATCGGCTATCGCCTATCCAGATTGAAAATGCTGGCAAGCGTCCGATGGTTTGTCCTTACCATGCCTGGTCTTTTGGTTCTGAGGGTGAGCTGCGGGGCATACCCAATCATGGGCTTTACCAGTTCAGTGCTGCGGAACGAGAGAAAGTCTGCCTGAAAAAGCTTCATCTGGAGGAGGTTGGCCAGTTGTTGTTTGTCAACTTTTCGGAAGAGCCACTTGCGCTGAACAAGCAATTTACTGATGAGTTTATCCAGCAGTTAAAAGATGTCTCCTCTCACCTAGATTCGCAGATTATCTACAGTTGTCATCAGGTCCGTTATAACTGGAAGCTGAATATGGAAAACGTGAAGGATTATAATCACGTTCCTTTTATTCATCCTCAAACCTTCATGCCGGCCATGAGTCAAATGGTCAGGGAAATCCCTTCTGTTGGAGGTGGGGCTGAAGTCGTTAGGTTAATTGCCACTTCTGAATCTCCTGAACTTGACTCGTTGAGTTATAGTAACAAATCAATGATCAAACCCTACGAGAACTGGTTTGCGCCGTTGTGCGAAAAATATGGCAGTGAACATGCCTACTACAACTGGTTCATTTATCCCAATGTCAACTTCTGTAGTGTCAAGGGTGATCACTTTCTACTTCAGCAGTACGATCCCGTATCCCCTGGGGTTACCGATTATCACCTGTGGATGATGACCGCCACACGCAAGGATGTCCGCACCGACTTTACTGCGTTGCTGGCAACTTTGATTCGTGGCGAGCGCAAGGTCATAGCCGAGGACACGGTTGTGCTCGAGCGTTTGCAGGATGGGTTCGGTGAGCACTCTCGGCGCTTCATGCACGGCGAGTATGAGGCGCATATCGTTCAACAGCATCTCTGGTATAGAACTCATGTTTTGGGAGAGCGCCCATGACTCGCCATATCGTGCTGGGGGAGGGCTGGGCCTTCGAGCATGCCTGCCAGATGGCCACTGAGCTGGGCTTGCCCCATGTGCAGCACCGCCTGCTTTCGGCTGATCGTTACAACTTTCAGCTGGATGAATTCATCGATCGGTATCCGGCGCAAGACTTCGAAGTGTTTGTGGCGCTGGATGAGCGTGCGGTCAACTACTCGCGACACAAGCTGATTGCCCAGGTTCGGTTGGCGGGGTATCGCCTGTTCAATCTGGTTTCGCCTCGATCCATTGTTGAAGAAAGCGCCGTTCTGCAAGGCAATGCCTATGTGGGTGCGGGCTGCAACCTGGCCTCCGGTGCGGTAGTGGGGCTGGGCTCCTGGCTTGATCGCCAGGTAACTCTGGACTGCTCCGTGCAGTTAGGGGCCTGTGTGACCTTGCAGGCGGGTGTGACCCTGGGGCGCGGCGTGGAAATCGGCAGGGGCACCACGCTCTCCGCTGGCAGCTTTGCGCTGGCGGGCACGAAAGTCGGTCGCCATTGCGAGTGGTTGTTGGGCGGGAAGTTGCCGGAAGTCCTTGCTGACAAGTCCTTTTATGATGCCCTGATGCCAGATGGCGCCAGAATCCTGAAAAACTGAATGTTAATTATCTTGCCGATTCGCTCAGGCAATTGGGCGGGCCGTTTCTGGAGTGGGTATGCCGAGTAATTATGCTGGTGTTAAAGGGCTGGAAGTGGCTGGTAACTACGAAAACCTGGTCACCATCTTTCAGCGGGCGGTCTCTGCGTATCAACATGATCCGCGCTTCTGTATTGCGCCTGAGGCCTGTCATGTCTACGACGCAAATGGGCGTGAAACAAAAGTCGTGCTGTTGGGAACGACCCAGTTCTCTCAACTCTTTATCAATGAAGCTGCCGGCAGAGTGCGGATTGTTGCCGTGGTCGACGACTTCAAGGCCGGCAAGATGGAAAGCTTTCATGGCGTTCCGGTGATCAGTTCGGATGCCTTCCTGAAGTTGGCCCGGGATACTGCGCTGATCAGTGTCAATGGCTGTCGGTATGATCACTCCCGGCGTTATTTCAAAAGCCTGGCGCTGCGCAACAACATCCCCATGCTCAACTTTGAGCAGGGCTTGCGGCTGCTTTCCATCAACCCGGCGAGCGACCATCGGATTGATGACTGGGGCAGCTACATTGTTGCTCACGCCCAGGAGTTGATTGCTCTCGGGCGGCGTCTGGACGATGACTATTCACGCTTCACCCTGTTCAGCGTTTTGCTCGGCCATTTGACGTGCGACCCCGAGTGGATACTCAACGCTGCCAAGCCCTACTTGACCCTGTATTTCCGTTCCGGCTTGTGGCTGCCTGACCAGAATGAGCGCTTCGCTGACTGTGGCGCCTCGATTGCCGAGTCCGCCAAGGCCTTTCTCGATGCGACCGACGGCCGCTTCCAGAAGATCTGGATGATCGAGCCGGACGAGGTCAATCGGGCCACCATTCAATCCTTCATCAGCGGTTACAACGGTACTCTCGCGCCTGCCCAGTCAGGTGCCATCGAGTTGCTGGGTTGTGCGTTGAGCAACGAAGACGGGCAGATGCCGTTCTTGCATGAGGGCGGGCACGGCGGTCACCTGTTATCTGCCGCTACTGCCCAGGCCATCTGCCGGGATGTCGATGTGCGCCGTCTGGATTCATTGCTTGATGACAGCCCGACGCTGATCAAGATGGACATCGAAGGGGCGGAATTGCAGGCCTTGCAAGGGGCCCGTGAGCACATCAGTCGTGGGCGCCCGAAAATGGCCATTTCGGCTTATCACCGGTCTGGCGATTTGCTGGATATCACCCGTTTTGTCGAAAGTGTGCGTGGCGACTACAAGATCGGCCTGCGCCACCACACCGAAGAGCGCTGGGATACCTGCCTGTACTTCTATTGATCTGCGTTCTGGCGCGCTGCATTGGCGCGCCATTTGATTGGGCCTGTGCCACTCGAGCGAAGGTGGCGGGCTATCGGCATTAACTAGCAAGAAGGTTTATATGAGCGCAAAGCCACTGGTCAGTGTGGTCATTCCTGCTTACAAGGCAACTTACTTTGAAGCGGCGCTGGCCAGTGTCTGTGCGCAGAGCTACGAGCATCTGGAGGTGGTGGTATGCGATGACTCGCGTACCGGGACCATCCGTGAGTGCACGGCTCGTTACCAGGAGTCCTGCTCTTTTCCGATTCGCTATGAGTTCAATGAGTCTTTGCGCGGCGAGCTCTTCAATGCCATTGAGTGCATAAAAGTCGCCAGTGGAAAGTACATCAAGTTCCTCCATGACGACGATGTATTGCACCCTGAATGTGTCGCGCAACTGGTGGCTGCGATGGAGTCAGATCCCTCTGTGGCCATGGCGTCTTCGCGTCGCCGCCTGATCGATTCCGACGGGGTCCCGCAACCGGATGCCCTGGCCACATCCCTGCCTTTCGCTACCGATGTGGTTATCGATGGCAAGGAGCTGACCAGCCTGCTGGCCGACCATAGCCTCAACTTCATCGGCGAGCCGAGTTGCGTGCTTTGTCGCCGAGAGGATCTGCTGGCGCTGGGGGATGGCCTTATGTCGCTCAATGGTTGCCTGATCTATTGGGTGGGCGACCTGGCGATGTATGTGAAGCTGCTGCAAAAGGGCAACCTGGCGTTGCTGAAGCAGCCGCTGACCGATTTCCGAGTGTCCCTGCAGCAGGGCAGTCAGCAGGGGCGCGACAAGCCGGGTATCGGTAACCAGGGGCACGCTGATTTCAAACGGACATTGCGCGAACTGGGCTGGCATCGAGGGGGGCTGGATAACCATCTGGTTTCGGTGCGTTCCCTGTATGGCGGCGACAGGTTCGAGCCGGTGGATATCCTGGCTGCTCTGCGCCAGAGTTACGCCAAGGGCGTGGCCGACCGGCAGATCAACAGCTGGATCGAGCAGCGGGTGCCAAGCCCGACCCAGTTGCATTTGATGGAGGGCTATCTGCAGTCCGGCGGCGGTGCTCCTTCAATCGGCATCATCGTCCTTGATCTGGCCGCGGATGCCCAGGCGCTGGCGCGCACCCTGCATAGCCTGGCGGCGCAGCCGCAGGGGCTTGTGCAACTGAAAGTGACGGTACTGGGGCATGAGGCGCCTGGCTTGGTTGCCGGCGGCGCCGAGTTGCACTTCACACCGGTTCAGGCGAACTACGCAGAGCAGGTCAATCGTTTGCTGCAAGAAGATGCATGCGAATGGTGTGTGCTGGTCCGCGCTGGTGATGAGTTCACGCCAAGCGGCCTGTTGGTCGCCAGCCTGGAGTTGCTGCCGGATCCCGACTGCCGTGCAGTGTTCTGTGATGGCGTGCTGCGAGAAGCCAATGGCGACACGGGGGTCATGCTGCGCCCGGACTTCAACCTGGATTACCTGCTGAGTTTCCCGGGGGTGCTGGCGCGTCACTGGATCTTCAGGCGTCGGGTGCTGATCGAGGTGGGTGGTTTTGATGGTGCCTACGCGCGGGCCCTGGAGTTCGAGCTGATCCTGCGCCTGATCAATCAAGGTGGCATTGACGGTTTCGGGCATATCCCGGAATTGCTGCTGAGTTGTCCGCCCGTGGCCCTGGGTGAAAATGAAGATGAGCGCCGTGCGCTGGTCGAGCACCTGTCGCAGCGTGGCTATGCCAGCGCGCAGGTCGACAGCTCGCTTGCGGGACACTATCTGATCGACTACGGGCACCAGGCCCGCCCCCTGGTATCGATCGTGGTGGTGGTGAGTGACGACCTGGCGGCGGCGCAGCGCTGTATTTTCAGTGTCCTGGAGCACACCCGTTACCCTTTCTACGAGTTGCTGATCGTCGATAACGCCTGTCAGGCCGCAGAGGCAAGGCAGTGGTTGCAGGCTGTCGCGGAGCTGTCGGCTGAGCGTATCCGGGTAGTCAGCCTGCCTTATGCCGTGGATCGTTCCACCGCCAACAACCTGGGGGCGCAGCAGGCTTCTGGTGAATATCTGGTATTCCTGCGTGCGCTGACGGCGATCTTCGACGGTGGCTGGATTGATGCGCTGTTGAATCACGCGCTGCGCCAGGAGGTGGCGGTAGTGGGGGCCAAAGCGCTCTCCAGTGATGGCGAAGTGAGCCATGGCGGACTGATCCTGGGGCTGGCGGCCGGCGGGGCGGCAGCATTTGCCGGGCAGCAGGCCGACGCTGCCGGGTACATGAATGGCTTGCAGGTGGATCGCAATTGCAGTGCGGTCGCCGACATCTGCCTGATGGTACGTAAAGCCCTGTTTGATGGGGTGGGTGGCTGGGATGCCGAGCTGTTCCCTGAGGCGGGAGCGGATATTGACCTGTGCCTGCGCCTGGCGGGCCATGGTTATCTGACCGTGTGGACGCCGCGTGCGCGGGTCATGCACGGTATGCCGCCGGCCGCGTTTGCGCCGCGGGATGAAGATGCCTTGTCCCAGCGCTGGCTTTCGGTGCTGGCGCGGGACCCGGCCTACAACCTGAATTTTTCCCTGGGGCAGCCAAAGGGCTTTCAACTGGCCGAGCCGTCGTTAAGTTGGCGTCCGCTGATCTGGCGCCCGTTGCCAGTGGTGCTGGTGCATCCTTCGGATCGTTATGGCAGTGGTCACTATCGGGCCATTCGACCGATGGAGGAGCAGAGTTCGGCGGGCCTGATCGACGGGGTGCTGTCGATGGCGCTGTTATCGCCGGCCGAACTGGCGCGAGTGGCCCCGGATTCGATGGTTTTCCAGCGCCACATCGGCGAGGAGTCGCTCAGCGCCATGCGTCGTGCGCAAGCCTTCTCGCGCAGTTTCAAGGTCTTTGAGCTGAACGATCACCTGCCAAGCCTGGCTGTCGGGGAGGCTGCCCAGGGCATGACGCCTGGGGATATTTCCTACTATTTGCGCGAAGCCGTGGCCTGCGTCGATCGCCTGGTGGTGTCCACCGAAGCCCTGGCCGACGCTCTGCATGGCCTGCATCCGGATACCCGGGTCATCCACAGTCGTCTGGACCAGCAGGGCTGGGGGGCGTTGCCAAGCAGCCAGCGGTGTGCCGGCGACAAGCCCCGGGTAGGGTGGGCGGGCGCGGACTGGCAGCTGGCTAATCTTCAAGTGATCGGCGAGGTGGTGAAAGCCCTGGCGACGGAAGTCGACTGGGTGTTCATGGGGGCTTGTCCCGAGGAACTGCTGCCCTATGTCAAGGAAGTGCATCGTGGTGTGGAGATCAGCCTGTATCCGGCGGCGCTGGCCAGGCTGAATCTGGATCTGGCAGTAGCGCCCATGCAGCAGAGTCTGCTCAACGAGTGCAAGAGCAACCTGCGTCTCCTGGAGTATGGCGCCTGTGGTTATCCGGTCATCTGCAGTGATCTGGCGTGTTTCCGCGGTGATTTGCCGGTGACTCGGGTTGCCAATCACTTCCAGGACTGGAGGGCGGCCATCCGCATGCATCTGGATGATCCACAGGCCAATGCCCGGGCCGGGGATGCCCTGCGTGAAGTCGTCCGGCGCGACTGGATGCTGGACGCTAGCGCATTGATGGCGTGGCGTGCTGCCTGGCTGCCGGATTAATCACGGCCACTCTGAGGTTTCCGGCATTTTCAGCTCAATGCCGGCGCCATATTTCCTTTCGGTAAAAGTTGGAAGGTTTCTTGCAGTAGCAGCCCCGTGCCGCTTCAGGCGTCAAAAGTTTGCTTTACGGAACGGGGTAAATCGGTGGATCGCTCTCAGTTAATCAACACGGCTCGCAGCAACCTGGCTGACCTCGGTCGAGGCAATCTGGGTGTGCCGGTGCTGCTGTTGGTCATGCTGGCCATGATGATGTTGCCGGTCCCGGCGTTCCTGCTGGACGTGTTCTTCACGTTCAACATCGCTTTGTCGATCGTGGTTCTGCTGGTGTGCGTGTACGCCCTGCGGCCGCTGGACTTTGCCGTGTTCCCCACCATTCTGCTGGTGGCCACGCTGCTGCGCCTGGCGCTCAACGTGGCCTCGACCCGGGTGGTGATGCTCCATGGCCAGGAGGGCCACGCCGCTGCCGGTAAGGTGATCCAGGCCTTCGGTGAGGTGGTGATCGGCGGCAACTACGTGGTCGGTATCGTGGTCTTTGCGATCCTCATGATCATCAACTTCGTGGTGGTGACCAAGGGTGCCGGCCGTATTTCCGAGGTGAGCGCGCGCTTCACCCTGGACGCCATGCCCGGCAAGCAGATGGCCATCGATGCTGACTTGAACGCCGGCCTGATCGACCAGAACCAGGCCAAGCTGCGCCGTCTCGAAGTGGCCCAGGAGGCCGAGTTCTACGGTTCCATGGACGGTGCCAGCAAATTCGTGCGTGGTGACGCCATCGCCGGTTTGCTGATCTTGTTCATCAACCTGATCGGCGGCATGGCCGTCGGTATCTTCCAGCACAACATGAGCTTTGGCGATGCGGGCCGGGTATACGCCTTGCTGACCATCGGTGACGGTTTGGTGGCGCAATTGCCATCACTGTTGCTGTCCACTGCGGCGGCGATCATGGTGACCCGGGCTTCGGGTTCCGAAGACATGGGCAAGCAGATCAACCGGCAGATGTTTGCTTCGCCCAAGGCGCTGGCGGTGGCAGCCGGCCTGATGGCCGTGATGGGGCTGGTGCCGGGCATGCCGCACTTCTCCTTTCTCAGCCTGGCGGCCGTGGCCGGTGGCGCCGCTTACCTGGTCTGGAAAAAGCAGAACCAGGTCAAGGTCAAGGCTCTGGAAGAGGTCCAGCGTCAACAGGACCTGCTGCCTTCCCCGGCCCGTGCCCTGGAAACCAAGGAGTTGGGTTGGGACGACGTGACGCCGATCGACATGATCGGCCTGGAAGTCGGTTACCGCCTGATTCCCCTGGTGGATCGCAACCAGGGCGGGCAATTGCTGGCGCGGATCAAGGGGGTGCGCAAGAAGCTCTCCCAGGACCTGGGCTTTCTCATGCCCACGGTGCATATCCGCGACAACCTGGACCTGGCGCCGAGCGCCTACCGCCTGACCCTGATGGGGGTGATCCTGGCCGAAGCGGAGATCTATCCGGATCGCGAGCTGGCGATCAACCCGGGGCAGGTCTATGGCACGCTCAACGGCATCTCCGCTCGGGACCCGGCCTTTGGTCTGGAAGCGGTGTGGATCGAAATCAGCCAGCGGCCGCAGGCGCAGTCCCTGGGCTACACCGTGGTGGACGCCAGTACCGTGGTCGCCACCCACTTGAACCAGATTCTGTACAAGCACTCCAGCGAACTGATCGGCCACGAAGAGGTCCAGCAGTTGCTGCAAGTGTTGTCCAAGAGTTCGCCGAAGCTGGCCGAGGAATTGGTGCCGGGCGTGCTGTCGCTGTCGCAGTTGCTCAAGGTCCTGCAAGCGCTGCTGGCCGAGCAGGTGCCGGTACGCGACATCCGCAGCATTGCCGAAGCCATCGCCAACAATGCCGCCAAGAGTCAAGATACTGCCGCTTTGGTTGCCGCGGTACGCGTCGGATTGTCTCGTGCCATCGTCCAAAGCATTGTAGGCACTGAGTCTGAGCTGCCTGTGATCACCTTGGAGCCAAGGTTGGAACAAATTTTGCTCAGCAGTCTGCAGAAGGCAGGACAAGGCCAGGAAGAAGGCGTTCTGCTGGAGCCAAGCATGGCAGAGAAGCTGCAGCGTTCGCTGATCGATGCGGCGCAGCGTCAAGAGATGCAAGGTCAACCGGTGATTCTGTTGGTAGCGGGGCCGGTCCGCGCCATGCTCTCGCGGTTCGGCCGTCTCGCCGTCCCGGGTTTGCATGTGCTGGCGTACCAGGAAATTCCGGACAACAAGCAAGTGACCATCGTTGCGACAGTAGGGCCCAACGGCTGAGGTAGTGGGTTATGCAAGTTAAGCGTTTTTTCGCCGCCGATATGCGTCAGGCCATGAAACTGGTTCGTGATGAGTTGGGCGCTGAAGCCGCCATCATCGGCAACCGGCGGATCGCCGGCGGTGTCGAGCTGACGGCTGCGCTGGATTACAAGTTGTCGGCCTTGTCGCCACGGGTTCCGAACATGGAACTCGAGGACGAGCTGCGCAAGACCCAGTCGCGGATTGTCACCGCCCAGGCTGAACTGAGCCTGCGGGGCGAGGGCGACAGTGCCTCGATCACCAATCGCCAGCTGTTCGCCGGCCTGCCGTTGACCGCGGCCGAGCCCCTGATCGAGCCGACCCTGACCGAGCGTCCGCGCCCGGCGCCGGCTCCAGCAGCGCCACCTGCCGATACGCGGGCGCTGGACTCGATGCGTTTCGAGCTCAACGGTCTGCGCGAACTGCTGGAAGTGCAGCTCGGCTCCCTGGCCTGGAGCCAATTGCAGGGCAGCCGTCCGGAGCAGGCCAACCTCTGGCGTCGCCTGCAGCGCATCGGCCTGTCGGGCCCGCTGGCCCGTGACCTGCTGGCACTGATTACCGAAATCAACGAACCCCGTCAGGCCTGGCGCATGTTGCTGGCGCACCTGGCGCGAATGATCCAGACCCCGGAAGTCGAGCCTCTGGAAGAGGGCGGTGTGATCGCCATGGTCGGCCCGGCCGGCATGGGCAAGACCACCACCCTGGCCAAGCTGGCGGCGCGCTACGTGCTCAAGTACGGGGCGCAGAACATTGCCCTGGTGAGCATGGACAGCTACCGCATCGGCGCCCAGGAGCAGCTCAAGACCCTGGGGCGCATCCTGAATGTGTCGGTGACCCATGTGGACCCGGGCCAGTCCCTGGCCCAGGCACTGGATCCGCTGCTGCGCAAGCGCGTGGTGCTGATCGATACCGCCGGCCTGCAGGCCAGCGATCCGGCGTTGCGCATGCAACTGGAGAGCCTGGCCGGTCGTGGCATTCGTGCGAAGAACTATCTGGTACTGGCTACCACCAGCCAGAAACAGGTGCTGACCGCCGCCTACCACAGCTACAAACGCTGCGGCCTGGCCGGTTGCATCCTGACTAAACTTGATGAAACAGCCAGTCTTGGCGAAGTGTTGAGCCTGGCTATCAGTCATGAACTGCCGGTTGCCTATCTCACTGATGGTCCGCGGATTCCTGACGATCTGCACCTGCCTCGCCGGCATCAGCTGGTGAGTCGCGCGGTAAGCGTACAGATGCAGGAAGAACCCAGCGAGGAAGCCATGGCCGACATGTTCGCTGACCTTTACCACAGCCCGTCCAAACGGGTTGGCTGAGGTAATCATGAATAGATTGCAGTGTATCTACATCGATGGTCTGCCATGCATTGTTCCAATGGTGAACGCGCAGCCAGTTATGTGGCCCCGTCTAAGTAAGACAAGGTAAAGAAAGAACATGGGCAGCATGCATCCCGTACAGGTGATTGCGGTGACCGGCGGCAAAGGTGGCGTCGGCAAGACTAATGTGTCAGTGAACTTGTCCCTGGCTCTGGCTGAGCTCGGCCGGCGGGTCTTGCTGCTGGATGCCGACCTGGGACTGGCCAATGTCGATGTCCTGCTGGGCCTGACTCCCAAACATACCCTGGCCGACGTCATCGAGGGTCGTTGCGAACTGCGCGATGTGCTGCTCCAGGGCCCTGGAGGCATCCGCATCGTACCGGCCGCCTCGGGCACCCAGAGCATGGTGCACCTGAGCCCCGCGCAGCACGCTGGCCTGATCCAGGCCTTCAGCGATATCGGCGACAATCTCGATGTGCTGGTGATCGACACCGCTGCGGGTATTGGTGACTCGGTAGTCAGCTTTGTCCGCGCGGCCCAGGAAGTACTGCTGGTGGTGTGCGACGAGCCGACCTCGATCACGGACGCCTACGCGCTGATCAAGCTGCTCAACCGCGACTACGGCATGAACCGTTTCCGGGTCCTGGCCAACATGGCTCAGAGCCCTCAGGAAGGTCGCAACCTGTTTGCAAAATTGACCAAGGTCACGGATCGCTTCCTGGACGTGGCCTTACAATACGTCGGCGCAGTTCCCTACGACGAAAGCGTACGCAAGGCCGTGCAAAAGCAGCGTGCGGTCTATGAAGCCTTTCCTCGTTCGAAGTGTGCATTGGCGTTCAAGGCCATCGCGCAAAAAGTCGATACCTGGCCGTTGCCGGCGAACCCACGCGGGCATCTGGAGTTTTTTGTCGAGCGGCTAGTGCATCAAACAGCGGGACCGGTGCTATGACTGCCAGTGGCTACAACCTCTACAAGAAGTCGGCGCGTGACAGCCAGTACGAATTGATCGAGCGCTACGCGCCTCTGGTCAAGCGTATTGCCTATCACCTGCTGGCGCGGTTGCCGGCCAGTGTTCAGGTAGAAGACCTGATTCAGGCCGGGATGATCGGTTTGCTCGAAGTGTCGACCAAATACGACGCGAGCAAGGGGGCGAGTTTCGAAACCTACGCGGGTATCCGTATCCGTGGGGCGATGCTCGACGAGGTTCGTAAAGGCGACTGGGCACCGCGTTCGGTGCACCGTAATACGCGCATGGTCAGTGATGCGATTCGCGCAATTGAAGCTAAAACCGGTCGTGACGCTAAAGATCATGAAGTTGCGGCCGAACTTCAATTGAGTCTCGACGATTATTACGGGATTTTGAACGACACCTTGGGCAGTCGCCTGTTCAGTTTCGACGACCTGTTGCAGGACGGCGAGCATGAAGGGCTGCATGAGGATGGCGCCAGTGCTCATCTCGAGCCGTCACGAGACCTGGAGGATGAACGCTTCCAGGCCGCGTTGGCGGATGCGATTGCCAATTTGCCGGAGCGCGAGCGACTGGTGTTGGCGCTGTACTACGACGAAGAGCTGAACCTCAAGGAAATCGGTGAGGTCCTGGGGGTCAGCGAATCGCGGGTCAGCCAGTTACACAGCCAGTGCGCAGCCCGTTTGCGGGGGCGTTTGGGGGAGTGGCGAGCGCGCTGACAGGCAGTGTGGGGACACTGCGTTCAGGACCGGTGAAGCAAGCGCTGCACCGGTCTTGCAGTATGTGCTCCATGCAGTCGTTGTGTGTTATGCCGGATTGATTGAATGGCGCGTTCAGGTGCTGGATGCGTTTAAGACTGCTTGGAGGTCGAATTGGACAAGAACATGAAAATCCTCATCGTTGATGACTTTTCAACGATGCGGCGGATCATTAAGAACCTGTTGCGTGATCTGGGATTCACCAACACGGTCGAGGCCGACGATGGCACTACCGCCATTCCGGTACTCAACAGCGGGAGCATCGACTTTCTGGTAACGGACTGGAACATGCCGGGCATGACCGGTATCGACCTGCTGCGCCACGTGCGCGCCGATGAAAAACTCAAGCACCTGCCGGTATTGATGGTGACTGCTGAAGCCAAGCGCGAGCAGATCATCGAAGCTGCCCAGGCCGGCGTAAACGGCTATGTCGTCAAACCATTCACGGCTCAGGCGTTGAAAGAGAAGATCGAAAAAATCTTCGAACGCATCGGTTGAGACGCGTAGCCATTCCGCCACGGGGGAGCTATGGAGCATAACGAATCTTCACTGGGCGACTTTGAGTCGACCCTGAAAAAACATGCGCTGGAACTGGTCGAAAGCCTTGAAAAGGGCAAGTTCGGCGAAGCGGTGCAATTGATCCATGAGCTCAATCAGACCCGTGACCGCGGCCTGTACCAGGAAGTGGGCAAGCTCACCCGCGAGCTGCATAGCGCGATCGTCAATTTCCAGATTGACCCGCACATGCCGCAAGCCGAGGAAGTTTCACAGATCACGGATGCCACTGAGCGCCTGTCCTATGTGGTCCGGCTGACGGAAGCCGCAGCCAACCGCACCATGGACCTGGTGGAGAGCAGCACCCCGCTGGTCAACGGCCTGAGCACTGAAGCCCAGGCCTTGAGCGCAGACTGGGGGCGCTTCATGCGGCGCGAGGTCGGCGCTGAAGAGTTTCGCGAGCTGGCGCGCCGGGTCGACAGTTTCCTGACGCGTAGCGAACAGGAAACCCGTACCGTTTCCGGCCACCTCAACGACATTCTGCTGGCGCAGGATTACCAGGACCTGACCGGTCAGGTGATCAAGCGTGTGACCCAGTTGGTCACGGAAGTCGAAAGCAATCTGCTCAAACTCGTCTTGATGGCCAGCCAGGTCGATCGTTTCGCCGGTATCGAACATGACCGTGAATCGATCCTCGCTGAAAAAGA
Source organism: Pseudomonas sp. NFPP25 (assembly GCF_900116505.1). Classification (NCBI taxonomy): domain Bacteria; kingdom Pseudomonadati; phylum Pseudomonadota; class Gammaproteobacteria; order Pseudomonadales; family Pseudomonadaceae; genus Pseudomonas; species Pseudomonas sp. NFPP25. The sequence goes on from NZ_FPBG01000006.1 coordinate 122,105, forward strand.
TCCGCAAAAACATCTCGCCAAGGGTGAAGGTCCGCAGATTCATGCCGATAAACGGGAAGACGTTATGTCCGGTCAGGACGATGTAGACGATTTGCTTTCCAGCCTTGGATTCTAGGAGCACCCATTAATGAGCTTCGGCGCCGATGAAGAGATCCTTCAGGATTTCCTGGTTGAGGCCGGCGAGATTCTAGAGCAACTGTCCGAACAACTGGTCGAGCTGGAAAGCCGGCCAGATGATGCGGATTTGCTCAATGCAATTTTTCGCGGTTTTCACACTGTTAAAGGGGGCGCCGGCTTCCTCCAGCTCAATGAGCTGGTGGAGTGCTGCCACATCGCCGAGAACGTCTTCGACATCCTGCGCAAGGGTGAGCGGCGAGTCGACTCGGAACTGATGGACGTGGTGCTTGAAGCTCTGGACGCGGTGAACGGCATGTTCAGCCAGGTCCGTGAGCGCACCGAAATCACCGCTGCCACACCGGAGTTGCTGGCGGCCCTGGCGCGCCTGGCCGAACCTGCCGGTGCCGAGCCTGCAGCACCTGCTGTGGAAGAGGTGGTTGAGCCGGTTGCCGAGCCTGTGGCTGAAGAAAGCCCGGCAGGGGACATCACCGATAACGAATTCGAGCTGTTGCTCGACTCGCTGAATGCCGCCAAGGCCGAAGCCGAAGCAGCGCCTGCCGCCGCACCTGCGGCCCAGGGCGAGCCGGCCAGCGATGAAATCACTGACGCCGAGTTCGAATCCCTGCTCGATCAGTTGCACGGCAAGGGCCAGTTCGCCCCGGATGCCGTGGCACCGGCCGCGGCCAGTGCCACCAGTGGTGCGGCTGGCGCAGGTGATGAGATCACCGACGATGAATTCGAAGCATTGCTGGACCAGTTGCATGGCAAGGGCAACTTCGCCGTGGAGGCCCTGGATTCGGCCGTGGCGGCGGCGCCAGCCGCTCCTGCCGCAGCCGCACCAAGCGCAGCCGCAGCCGGCAGCGACCTGATCACCGATCACGAATTCGAATCCCTGCTGGATGAGTTGCACGGCAAGGGCAAATTCTCCGAAACCCCGGGTGCGGCCAAGCCAGCCGCGGCTACTGCGGCTCCGGCTGCGGCGGCCACTGCTGCCGTCGCCAAGCCGGCGGCGAAGAAGCCCGAGCCCAAGGCCGAGGCGCCGAAAGCTGCCGCTGCTCCTGCTGCGGCACCGGCACCGGCTCGCGCCGCCGCTGCGGCCCCGCCGGCGGAAAAGCCTGCCAGCGAAGCGGAAACCACGGTGCGTGTCGATACCGCGCGCCTGGACGAAATCATGAACATGGTGGGCGAGCTGGTGCTGGTGCGTAACCGCCTGGTGCGCCTGGGCCTCAACAGCGGCGACGAAGCCATGTCCAAGGCCGTGTCGAACCTCGACGTGGTGACTGCCGACCTGCAGACCGCGGTGATGAAGACCCGCATGCAGCCGATCAAGAAAGTCTTCGGGCGCTTCCCGCGCCTGGTTCGCGACCTGGCCCGGCAGCTCAAGAAAGAGATCAACCTGGAGCTGGTGGGGGAAGAAACCGACCTCGACAAGAACCTGGTAGAGGCCCTGGCCGACCCGCTGGTGCACTTGGTGCGCAACGCGGTGGACCACGGCATCGAATCGCCGGAAGAGCGCGAAGCCTCGGGCAAGTCCCGTGGCGGCAAGGTGGTGCTGGCGGCGGAACAGGAAGGCGACCACATCCTGCTGTCGATCTCCGATGACGGCAAGGGCATGGACCCGAACGTGTTGCGCGCCATCGCCGTCAAGCGTGGCGTGATGGACAAGGATGCCGCCGACCGCCTGAGCGATACCGAGTGCTACAACCTGATCTTTGCCCCGGGCTTCTCCACCAAGACCGAGATTTCCGATGTGTCCGGTCGCGGTGTGGGCATGGACGTGGTGAAGACCAAGATTTCCCAGCTCAATGGTTCGATCAACATCTATTCGACCAAGGGCCAGGGCTCGAAGATCGTCATCAAGGTGCCGTTGACCCTGGCGATCATGCCGACCCTGATGGTCATGCTCGGCAACCAGGCATTCGCTTTCCCGCTGGTCAACGTCAACGAAATCTTCCACCTCGACCTGTCGCGCACCAACGTGGTGGACGGCCAGGAAGTGGTGATCGTGCGCGACAAGGCGTTGCCCCTGTTCTACCTCAAACGCTGGCTGGTCAGTTCCGCCGCTCATGAAGAGCAGCGCGAGGGCCACGTAGTGATCCTTTCGGTGGGTACCCAGCGGATCGGCTTCGTCGTCGATCAACTGGTGGGCCAGGAGGAAGTGGTCATCAAGCCCTTGGGCAAAATGCTTCAGGGAACCCCGGGCATGTCCGGCGCCACCATTACCGGTGACGGCCGCATTGCTCTGATCCTCGATGTTCCGAGCATGCTCAAGCGTTACGCCGCACGGCGTATTTGATTCGGCGGGGAGGGGCGGTTGGCCTCGCCCCACCTAACGGAGTGTTTATGGCAGTCAAAGTCCTGGTGGTGGACGATTCGGGTTTTTTCCGCCGCCGCGTCTCGGAAATTCTTTCAGCGGATTCGAATATCCAGGTCGTCGGCACGGCGACCAATGGTAAAGAGGCGATCGATCAGGCCCTGGCGCTCAAGCCGGACGTGATCACCATGGACTACGAGATGCCGATGATGGATGGCATCACCGCAGTGCGGCACATCATGCAGCGCTGCCCGACGCCGGTCCTGATGTTCTCCTCCCTGACCCACGAAGGCGCCCGAGTGACCCTCGATGCGCTGGATGCCGGGGCGGTGGACTTTCTGCCGAAGAACTTCGAGGACATCTCGCGCAATCCCGAGAAGGTCAAGCAGTTGTTGTGCGAGAAGGTCCACAGTATCTCGCGCAGCAATCGGCGCTTCAGCAGCTACAGTGCTCCGGCGCCACAGCCGGCGAGTGCGCCGGCACCTGCTCCTTCGAGCTTCGCCAGTTCGCGCTCGCCAGCTCCCGCACCGGCTCCGGCCCGCACAGCGGCGCCGGCGGCCAGTGCGAATTCGCGGGCACCCAAGCGCAAGGCCTACAAGCTGGTGGCCATTGGTACGTCCACAGGCGGCCCGGTGGCGCTGCAGCGGGTCCTGACCCAGCTGCCGGCCAACTTCCCGGCCCCCATCGTCTTGATCCAGCATATGCCGGCGGCCTTCACCAAGGCCTTTGCCGAGCGTCTGGACAAGCTCTGCCGCATCAGTGTCAAGGAAGCCGAGGATGGCGACATCCTGCGTCCGGGCCTGGCGCTGCTGGCGCCTGGCGGCAAGCAGATGATGGTCGACGGTCGCGGTGCGGTGAAGATTCTCCCGGGCGATGAGCGCTTGAACTACAAGCCGTGCGTGGATATCACCTTCGGCTCTGCGGCCAAGTCCTACAGCGACAAAGTTCTGGCGGTGGTGCTCACCGGCATGGGCGCCGACGGTCGTGAAGGCGCGCGTCTGCTCAAGCAGGGCGGCAGTGCGGTATGGGCCCAGGACGAGGCCAGCTGTGTGATCTATGGCATGCCAATGGCCATCGTCAAGGCCAACCTGGCGGATGCGGTGTACAGCCTGGACGACATCGGCCGGCACCTGGTCGAGGCCTGTCTCTGATGGATGTGCTCAGCCTTATCGGGATCATCATGGCGTTTGTCGCCATCATCGGTGGCAACTACCTGGAGGGGGGGCACCTGTCGGCCCTGGCCAACGGTCCGGCGGCACTGATCGTGCTCGGCGGGACCATCGGCGCGGCACTGCTGCAGTCGCCGCTGAGCGCCTTCAAACGGGCCATGCAGATCCTTGCCTGGATCCTGTTCCCGCCCCGGGTCGATCTGCCGGGCGGCATCGACCGGGTGGTCAACTGGAGCCTCACCGCGCGCAAGGAAGGCCTGCTGGGCCTGGAAGGCGTGGCGGATGCCGAGCCTGACAGTTATGCGCGCAAGGGCTTGCAGTTGCTGGTGGACGGTGCCGAACCCGAAGCCATCCGCAGCATTCTCGAAGTGGATTTCTATACCCAGGAAAGTCGTGATATCGAGGCCGCCAAGGTGTTCGAGAGCATGGGCGGCTATGCGCCGACCATCGGCATCATCGGCGCGGTAATGGGGCTGATCCACGTGATGGGCAACCTGGCCGATCCATCCCAGCTGGGTAGCGGCATCGCCGTGGCCTTCGTCGCCACTATCTATGGGGTGGCCAGTGCCAACCTGGTGCTGCTGCCGATCGCCGCCAAGCTGAAATCCGTTGCCTTGCGCCAGTCGCGTTACCGGGAAATGCTCCTCGAAGGCATCCTGTCGATCGCCGAAGGCGAAAACCCCCGCTCCATCGAGCTGAAGCTGCAAGGCTTCATGGACTGATTATGGCCCGTCGTCGCCAGCAAGAAGAACACGTCAACCATGAGCGCTGGTTGGTTTCCTACGCCGACTTCATTACCTTGCTGTTCGCGTTTTTCGTGGTCATGTACTCGATTTCCTCGATCAACGAGGGCAAGTACAAGGTCATTTCCGAAGCCTTGATCGGGGTCTTCACCGACTCCGATCGTAGCCTCAAGCCGATTCCCATCGGTGACGAGCGTCCCAAGACCGTGACCCCGGCCAAACCCCTGGTCAAGGACAGCGACCAGACCGACGCCGGCATCGCCGGGGCCAGTGACCCGCTGAAAAGCATCGCCGATGACATCAGCGCAGCCTTTGGCGACCTGATCAGCTCCAACCAGATGACCGTGCGCGGCAATGAACTGTGGGTGGAGATCGAACTCAACTCCAGCCTGCTGTTCGGCAGTGGCGATGCCATGCCCAGCGACCAGGCGTTCACCATCATCGACAAGGTGGCGAAGATCCTCAAACCCTTCGACAACCCGATCCATGTCGAGGGCTTCACCGACAACCTGCCGATCCAGACCGCGCAGTACCCGACCAACTGGGAACTGTCCTCGGCCCGTTCGGCGAGCATCGTGCGCATGCTGGCGATGCAGGGGGTGAACCCGGCGCGCATGGCCTCGGTGGGCTACGGTGAGTTCCAGCCAGTGGCCAACAACGCCACCGCCGAAGGCCGGGCGCGCAATCGCCGGGTGGTGCTGGTGGTGTCGCGCAACCTGGATGTGCGCCGCAGCCTGACCGGTACCGGCACCGCCCATGCAACACCGGATGCGGCACTCAAGCGTGCTGGCACACAAACTGCACCAACCCCGGTCAAAACGCCGGTACAGGGAAGCGCCGTCAATTCTCCGTCACCTGCTTTATAACTTAGCGCTATGTCTCGCCCCGCTGTGGCCGGGCGGGAGGAACCAACCGAATGAGAGTCTGGGCAGTTGCCAATCAAAAGGGTGGTGTCGGTAAAACCACCAGTTCCATCGCTTTAGCCGGCTTGCTGGCCGAGGCGGGCAAGCGTGTGGTCGTGGTCGATCTCGACCCCCACGGCTCCATGACCAGCTACTTCGGCTATGACCCGGACAGCCTGGAGCACAGCAGCTACGACCTGTTCCTGCACAAGGGCAATGTGCCCCAGGACCTGCCGGGCCAGTTGTTGCTGGGTACCAGCCACGAGCGTATTTCGCTGTTGCCGTCCAGCACCGCGCTGGCCACCCTGGAGCGCCAGTCGCCGGGGCAGAGCGGCCTGGGCCTGGTAATCGCCAAGAGCCTGGCGCAGCTGTGGCAGGATTTCGACTATGCGGTGATCGACAGCCCCCCGTTGCTCGGGGTGCTGATGGTCAACGCCCTGGCGGCCAGCCAGCAGTTGGTGATCCCGGTGCAGACCGAGCACCTGGCGGTCAAGGGCCTGGAGCGCATGGTCAATACCCTGGCCATGGTCAATCGCTCGCGCAAGCAACCCTTGCCGTTCACTATCGTGCCGACCCTGTTCGACCGCCGTACCCAGGCCTCCCTGGGCACCTTGCGGGTACTGCGGGACAAGTTTCCCGAGGAGATCTGGCAAGGCTACATTCCGGTGGATACCCGCCTGCGCGACGCCAGCCGGGCCGGGGTCACCCCTTCGCAATTCGATGGCAAGAGCCGCGGCGTACTGGCCTACAAGGCCTTGCTCAAGCACTTGCTGGCCCAGCAGCTCGTGGCGCAGGTGGCTTGACGTGAAGCGTTATTCAAGTCGCCACGCCGCCCGGCCGATAACCCCTACAGGTCACTGTATCGGGGTTTTAGCGTGGGCATCCTCATGAACCGTCCTCTGGATATAAAGAGCCGGCCGCAGTTGGCGCTGCAGTCGTACCTGGACGCTTTGCTGCAGGACGCCACCGACGAGGAGTTGCTGCCACCGCCGCCGATCCCGGTGCCCGCCCCGGTAGTGGTCGAAGCCTCCAGTGAAGTGCTGGATGAATTCCAGGCCGCGGTACTGGAAGAGCAGGCCCGTGACGCCGAGCTCCAGCAGCACTCGGCGCCTGCGGTTGCTGCGCCAGAGCCTATTGCCACCCCGGTGCTGGAAGCGCCGGAGCCCATGCCAAGCACCCTCTCGCCCGTGGTGCCGATGCTCCAGGCCCTGGTGCCGCCCGTGGTGGAAGTGCACTTGCCGCCGAGCAATACGCCGCCTCCGGTCACCGGCAGCGATCGTCCCGCCTGGGCGGCAGAGCCGTTCGAGTGCCTGTTGTTCGATGTCGCGGGCCTGACCCTGGCGGTGCCCCTGGTGTGCCTGGGCTCGATCTATTCCCTGGCCGGGCAGGAGCTGACGCCGCTGTTCGGCCAGCCGGAATGGTTCCTCGGTATCCTGCCGAGCCAGGCTGGCAACCTGAAGGTGCTGGATACCGCACGCTGGGTCATGCCGGATCGCTACCGCGACGATTTCCGCCAGGGCCTGCAGTACGTGATCTCGGTCCAGGGCTATGAATGGGGGCTGGCGGTGCATCAGGTCAGCCGCTCGCTGCGCCTGGACCCCAATGAAATCAAGTGGCGCAGTCACCGTGGCCAACGCCCGTGGCTGGCCGGCACGGTGATTGAACATATGTGCGCCTTGCTCGATGTTGCCGAACTGGCGGAATTGATCGCCACCGGTGGCGCCAAGCAGATGGCGATCAGTCAAGCGGCCCACAAGCCGAAGTAAACCAACAACAGGCCGCGTCCGTCGGGCGTGGCCACACAGAACACACGCCGTTTTCAACGGTTATTTGAGGGGTCAGGGTATGAATAAGTCGTCGTCTGCACAGGGTTCCGAAGATCCGATCCTGCAATGGGTCACCTTCAAGCTGGATAACGAGTCCTACGGCATCAACGTGATGCGGGTCCAGGAAGTGCTGCGCTACACCGAGATCGCTCCGGTGCCGGGCGCACCCAGCTACGTGCTGGGGATCATCAACCTGCGCGGCAACGTGGTGACCGTGATCGATACCCGCCAGCGCTTCGGCCTGGTGCCGACCGAAGTCAACGACAACACCCGGATCGTCATCATCGAAGCCGACAAGCAAGTGGTCGGGATCATGGTGGACAGCGTCGCCGAAGTGGTTTACCTGCGCCAGTCGGAAGTCGAGACCGCGCCGAACGTCGGCAACGAAGAGTCGGCCAAGTTCATCCAGGGCGTGTGCAACAAGAACGGCGAACTGCTGATTCTGGTTGAGCTGGACAAGATGATGAGCGAAGAGGAATGGTCGGAACTGGAGAGTATCTGATTGATCCTCGAGGTAGCGGTAATTGTCCTGGCGATCCTCTGGGTCGCCACTCTGGCTCTGTTCCTGTCCTACACCCGCAACCAGCGGCAGATTGCTGCCCAGCAGGCTGAGGGTGACGCCGTGCGCGACCAGCGGATCAAGGAGCTGGCCAAGCGCGTCGACCATTACCAGAGCGGTACGGTGCGCATGGGCGAGGACCTGCACGAGTTGCGCGCTGTGGTAGCGCCTTTGCCGGACAAGCTGGCCCAGCTGGAGCAGCGTGACCCTTCCAGCCTGTCGTTCGCCCAGGCCGCGCGCCTGGTGGGCATGGGCGCCAGCGTCGACGAACTGACCCAGTCCTGCGGCCTCACCCAGGCCGAAGCGGAGCTGGTCAGCAAGCTGCACAAAGGCTGATGTAGCCGCGAACGCCCGCTGCAAAAAGGCCCCTGGGGCCCTCATGCGGCCGGGCTGTCTCAGTAATCGTCGCCGCGTTCGGTGATGTCCTTCTCCAGTTCCGCCCGTTGCGGATCATGCCCCGCCGGGAACTTGCCCTTGAGGTTCCAGGCGAAGGCGATGATCTCGGCGATGGTCCGGTACAGCTCCGGCGGAATGCTCTCGCCCAGTTCCAGTCGCGCCAGTAGCTTCACCAGCTCGGCGTTCTCGTAGATCGGTACTTCATAGTCCCGGGCAATCTTCAGGATGGCTTCGGCCAGTTCGTCATCGCCCTTGGCGGTGAGGGTCGGAGCTTGCTGGCCATCGTATTTAAGGGCGATGGCCTGGCGTGGTGGCGGAGAGTGCTTCATGCGGTTTCGTCCACCCAGCGTTGTTCCAATCGGGTTTGCGGGCCCTGGGGCGGAGTGCCGAGGTGGCAATCCAGGTCGCCGACATTCAGTCCCGAGGCCAGCAGGCGTTCGCGCAGGTTGCCCAGGTGGCTTTCAATCAGGCTCGCCGTATAGGGGCGCTCGGCCCAGAGCTGGCTGGACAGTCGGCCCTGGATCAGCTGTGCCTGGACTTGCAGCGGGCCCAGAGGCTCCAGGTCGAAGGCCAGGTCGACCCGCCACAGGGCCTGCTTGGGCTCACGTTCCTCGCGTTTGTGTTCCGGCTCCGGTTCCGGCGCCTCTTCGCGCTGCAGCTTGACCTGCAAGGGCACGATGTCCTGCAGGTTGCGCATGGGGATTTCCAACTGCCAGGTACTCAACAGCCGGCCATCGTCGGTCAGGCCGCTTTGCTCCAGGCTCGACAGTTGATGGCTCTGCAAACGCGATACGGCCGCGGCGGCCAGGCGCAGCAGTTGTTCCAGGTCACCTTCGCCTTCCAGGCTCTGCAGCAACCGTTCCGGCAATGGAAAGCCGGTGGGCGAAGCCTTGGCGCTGACCTGGCCGAGGGTACCCAGGGCGCTGCGCACGAAGCTGGGCAGCGACTGGGCCAGGGTGTTGGCGGCCAGGATGGCGTTGAAGCTGGTGGAGGAGGGCAGGCCCGGGGTCAGCTGGGCGATCAGGCGCAACAGGTCGGCCTTCATGTCCGGCACCTGCCCCGGGTTGGCCCCGGCCAGCAGCCGGGCTTCCAGGAACAGGCCGCTGCCCAGCAAGGCCTGGGCCACGCCGCGCGGGTTGCTCAGTTGCTGCACGTCGGGCAGGCCGGCCAGCAGACGCTCGACGGCGGCGCGCAGGTCAGTGGAGGTGGTCGAGGGGTCACTGTCGGCGGGCAGGTTCTGCAGGGCGTTGATCAAGCTACTGAGGGAACCCTGGCGGCTTTGCTGGCTGGCCAGTTGGGCGGCGATGGCCAATTGCTCCTGACGGCTGCTCAGGGGGACGAAATTCAGGGTCTGGGCATCCGAGACCAGGGCGCTGAGCAGGCTGCCGATGCGCAGCGGCTGCGGGCTTTCGATGCTCAGGGTGGCGCCGCTCTGTGCGGTGTTGAGCAGGCTCACCAGGGAGCGATAGATCGCCGGCTGGCTGGTGCCCTGGGGCAGCATCTGGGTGGTCAGCACCTTGGCCTGGATCAGGGTGCCGGGGGGCAGTTGGCTGGTGTCCAGGCGGGTCAGGGCGGCGACACTGGAGGCGATGGCCTGTTGCACGGTGATCGCCAGGTTGCCCGCCGAGGGTTGGGTGACCGCCAGGCTGGTGCCCTGGGGCAGGGGTTGATTGCTGGTGGCCTGCAAAGTGGTTTGCCGGCCGTTGTCCAGGGTCACTTTGAGCAGCAACTGGAACGTCTGGTCGGTCTGCTTGAGCGACAGCACTTCGGCCTTGGCGCTCTGGCCGGCGGCAATCAGGCCCTCCAGGGGCGGCACCAGCTTCAGCAGTTCCCCGCTGATCGCCTGGGGGCGCGAGGCGCCGGGCGCGGGCACCTGGGGCGCAGGCAGGATGTTCATTTCGCCTGTCATTCGGACACAACCTGTGGAAATTAGCCCTCATAAGCGTAGGGCTTCGCATGTATAATGCCGCCCGTCTTTGGGGGAGTGGTGAAAACATTGCAATTGTTTGACGCAGCTCTCTAGAACAGGCCGCCAATGCATTTATCCTGCATCTCTTTAACGGCCGCTCCGTTGCCGACTTGAACCTGTAAAGGCCCGCTATCCCTTGACCAGCCCTCTTCTCGAAGCCGTAGCACTCGCCTGTGAGCGCGATTGGCGGATGCTATTTGAACACCTCGAGTTGCGTCTGACGGGCGGCGACATGGTGCAGATCAGCGGCCCCAACGGCAGCGGCAAGACCAGCCTGCTGCGCCTGCTGGCCGGGTTGATGCAGCCCACCAGCGGCCAGGTGCTGCTCAATGGCCAGCCATTGCACGCCCAGCGCGCGGAACTGGCCCGCAACCTGTTGTGGATCGGCCATGCCGCCGGCATCAAGGAGCTGTTGAGCCCCGAGGAGAACCTCAGCTGGCTCTGTGCCCTGCACCAGCCTGCCCGGCGCGAGGCGATCTGGCAGGCCCTGGCGGCGGTCGGCCTGCGCGGTTTCGAGGATGTGCCGTGCCATACCCTTTCCGCCGGCCAGCAGCGCCGCGTGGCCTTGGCGCGCCTGTACCTGGACAGCCCGCCGTTGTGGATACTCGACGAACCCTTCACCGCCCTCGACAAGCAGGGCGTGGCCCAGCTCGAAGAGCACCTGGCGGGCCATTGCGAGCGCGGCGGCATGGTGGTCCTGACCACCCACCACAGCCTGGCCCGCATGCCTTCTGGCTACCGTGACATTGACCTGGGACGGTGGGCTGCATGAGTGTGTTTGCCCTGTTGGTGGCCCGTGAAGCGCGCCTGTTGTGCCGGCGCCCGGCGGAACTGGCCAACCCCTTGGTATTTTTCGCAATCGTTGTCGCACTGTTCCCCCTGGCCGTGGGACCTGAGACACAATTGTTGCAAACCTTGTCTCCGGGGCTGGTCTGGGTAGCGGCCCTATTGTCCGTCCTGCTCTCGCTGGACGGGCTTTTTCGCAGTGATTTCGAGGATGGATCCCTGGAGCAGTGGGTCCTTTCGCCGCACCCCCTGGCTCTTCTGGTTCTGGCCAAGGTACTGGCACACTGGGTGTTTTCCGGGTTGGCACTGGTCTTGCTCGCGCCCTTGCTGGCGGTGATGCTGGGGCTGCCTGCCGCCTGTCTGCCGGTGCTGCTGATGTCCCTGCTGCTGGGGACCCCGGTGCTCAGCCTGCTGGGCGCAGTAGGCGCGGCATTGACGGTGGGGCTCAAGCGTGGCGGCCTGCTGCTGGCGCTGCTGATCCTGCCGTTGTACATCCCGGTACTGATTCTCGGCAGTGGCGCCCTGCAGGCGGCATTGCAGGGCATGCCGGCAACCGGTTACCTGCTCTGGCTTGGGAGCCTGACCGCCCTGGCAGTAACCTTGACACCCTTTGCAATAGCGGCTGGCCTGAAGATCAGCGTCGGCGAATAATAATGAGGTCTGATCATTTTTTGATCACTTCTTTCTGAGAAAAGACCCAGGCTTTTCGACCACGAAAAGCACCCGTGATGGAAATAGTGAATGAACTGGACTTGGTTTCATAAGCTCGGCTCGCCTAAATGGTTTTACGGCATCAGTGGCAAGCTGCTGCCCTGGCTGAGTGTTGCCGCCGTGTTGCTGATCGGCCTCGGCGTGGTCTGGGGCCTGGCCTTTGCGCCACCGGATTACCAGCAAGGCAACAGTTTCCGCATCATCTACATCCATGTGCCGATGGCGATGCTGGCCCAGTCCTGCTACGTCATGCTGGCCGTGTGCGGTGTGGTCGGGCTGGTGTGGAAAATGAAACTGGCCGATGTCGCCCTGCAATGCGCGGCGCCGATCGGGCACTCGATCACCTTCCTGGCCCTGGTGACCGGGGCTATCTGGGGCAAGCCGACCTGGGGTTCCTGGTGGGTCTGGGATGCCCGACTAACGTCGATGCTGATCCTGCTGTTTCTGTACGCAGGTCTGATTGCGCTCAATGCCGCCATCAGCAATCGTGACAGCGCCGCCAAGGCCTGTGCGGTGCTGGCGATTGTCGGCGTGGTGAATATCCCGATCATCAAATACTCGGTGGAATGGTGGAACACCCTCCACCAGGGCGCGACCTTCACCCTGACCGAAAAGCCTGCCATGCCGGTGGAAATGTGGCTGCCGCTGCTGCTGACCTCGTTGGGTTTCTACTGTTTCTTTGGTGTGCTGCTGTTGCTGCGCATGCGCCTTGAGGTGCTCAAGCGTGAAGCCCGGACCAGTTGGGTCAAGGCCGAAGTCCAACGCAGCCTGGAGGCCGCCCGATGAGCTTTGCATCCTTCAGCGATTTTCTCGCCATGGGCCATCACGGCCTCTACGTCTGGTCGGCCTATGGCATTTGCCTGGTGGTCCTGGCTCGTGAGCTGGTGGCGCCGATCCTGGCGCGCAAGCGCTATCTGCAACAAGAGGCGCGTCGTCTGCGCCGGGAGAACGGTAAGTGAATCCGCTGCGTAAAAAGCGTCTTTTGATCATCCTGGCGATTCTGGTCGGTGTCGGCATTGCCGTTGGCCTGGCCCTCAGCGCGCTGAAGGAAAACATCAACCTGTTCTACACCCCGACCCAGATCGCCAATGGCGAAGCACCGCTGGACACGCGGATCCGCGCCGGCGGCATGGTCCAGGCCGGTTCCCTGCAGCGTTCCGCCGACTCCCTGGACGTGAAATTCGTGGTCACCGACTTCAACAAGTCGGTGACCATCACCTACCGCGGCATCCTTCCGGACCTGTTTCGCGAAGGGCAGGGCATCGTTGCCCTGGGCAAGCTCAACGCCGATGGCGTGGTGGTGGCCGATGAAGTGCTGGCCAAGCACGACGAGAAGTACATGCCGCCGGAAGTCACCAAGGCCCTGAAAGACAGCGGCCAATCGGCACCGACACCAGCGAAAGAGGGTTAAGCCATGAGTTTCGCACTGTTCGTTCCCGAACTCGGTCACCTGGCGATGATCCTCGCCCTGTGCTTCGCCCTGGTCCAGGCCGTGGTGCCGCTGCTGGGGGCCTGGCGCGGTGATCGCCTGTGGATGAGCCTGGCCCAGCCGGCTGCCTGGGGCCAGTTCGCCTTCCTGGCGTTCGCCTTCGGCTGCCTGACCTACGCTTTCATGAGCGACGATTTCTCGGTGGCCTATGTCGCCAGCAACTCCAACAGCGCCTTGCCCTGGTACTACAAATTCAGCGCCGTGTGGGGGGCTCACGAAGGCTCGCTGCTGCTCTGGGCACTGATCCTCGGTGGCTGGACCTTCGCCGTGTCGGTGTTCTCGCGCCAGTTGCCCCAGGTGATGCTGGCCCGGGTGCTGGCGGTGATGGGCATGATCAGCACCGGCTTCCTGCTGTTCCTGATCATGACCTCCAACCCGTTTTCGCGGATCCTGCCCCAGGTGCCGGCCGATGGTCGCGACCTCAACCCGCTGTTGCAGGACATTGGCCTGATCGTTCACCCGCCGATGCTCTACATGGGCTATGTGGGTTTTTCGGTGGCCTTCGCCTTCGCCATCGCCGCTTTGCTCGGCGGCCGCCTGGACGCCGCCTGGGCTCGCTGGTCGCGGCCCTGGACCATCGTGGCCTGGGCCTTCCTCGGCATCGGCATCACCTTGGGCTCCTGGTGGGCCTACTACGAGTTGGGCTGGGGTGGCTGGTGGTTCTGGGACCCGGTGGAAAACGCCTCGTTCATGCCCTGGCTGGTGGGCACGGCGCTGATCCACTCCCTGGCGGTCACCGAAAAGCGCGGGGTGTTCAAGAGCTGGACCGTGCTGCTGGCGATTGCCGCCTTCTCTCTGAGCCTGCTGGGGACTTTCCTGGTGCGTTCCGGCGTCCTGACTTCGGTGCATGCCTTCGCCTCCGACCCTGAGCGCGGCGTGTTCATCCTGATTTTCCTGCTGTTCGTGGTGGGGGGTTCGCTGACCCTGTTCGCCCTGCGCGCGCCGGTGGTCAAGAGCCAGGTGGGCTTCAACCTCTGGTCGCGGGAAACCCTGCTGCTGGGCAACAACCTGGTGCTGGTGGTGGCGGCCTCGATGATTCTCCTCGGCACCCTGTACCCGCTGGTGCTGGACGCCCTGACCGGCGCCAAGCTGTCGGTGGGCCCGCCGTACTTCAACGCGCTGTTCATTCCGCTGATGGCCCTGCTGATGGTGGTGATGGCGGTGGGCGTGCTGGTGCGCTGGAAAGACACCCCGGTGAAATGGCTGGTGGGCATGCTCGGCCCGGTACTGCTGGGCAGCGTGGCCCTGGCCGTGGTTGCGGGCATCGCCTATGGCGACTTCAACTGGGCCGTGCTGGCGACCTTCCTGCTGGCGGCCTGGGTGCTGCTGGCCGGGGCTCGCGACATCGTCGACAAGACCCGGCACAAGGGCCTGATCAAGGGCCTGCCGAGCCTGACCCGCAGCTACTGGGGCATGCAGCTGGCGCACCTGGGCATCGCGGTCTGTGCCCTGGGCGTGGTGCTGTCGAGCCAGAACAGCGCCGAGCGCGATCTGCGCCTGGCGCCGGGCGAATCCATGGAACTGGCCGGCTATCACTTCATCTTCGAAGGCGCCAAGCACTTCGAAGGGCCGAACTTCACTTCCGACAAGGGCACCGTCCGCGTGGTGCGCAATGGCAAGGAAGTGGCGGTGCTGCATCCGGAGAAGCGCCTGTATACCGTGCAGAGTTCGATGATGACCGAGGCCGGGATCGATGCCGGCTTCACCCGCGACCTGTATGTGGCCCTTGGCGAGCCCCTGGGCGATGGCGCCTGGGCGGTGCGGGTACACGTCAAGCCGTTCGTGCGCTGGATCTGGTTCGGCGGCCTGCTCACCGGTTTCGGTGGCTTGCTGGCGGCCCTGGACCGGCGCTACCGGGTCAAGGTTAAAAGCCGCGTGCGCGAAGCGCTGGGCATGACAGGAGCCACCGCATGAGACGCTGGATGATGATGTTGCCCCTGGCGGTGTTCCTGGTGGTGGCGGTGTTTCTCTATCGTGGGTTGTATCTGGACCCGGCCGAGCTGCCTTCGGCGATGATCGGCAAGCCGTTCCCCGAGTTCTCCCTGCCGTCGGTGCAGGGCGACAAGACCCTGACCCGCGCCGACCTGCTGGGCAAGCCGGCGCTGGTCAACGTCTGGGGCACCTGGTGCATTTCCTGCCGGGTCGAGCACCCGGTACTGAACAAGCTGGCCGAGAAGGGCGTGGTGATCTACGGCATCAACTACAAGGACGTCAACGCCGATGCCCTGAAGTGGCTGGCCGAATTCCACAATCCCTACCTGCTGGACGTGCGTGACGAGGAGGGCTCCCTGGGCCTGAACCTGGGCGTCTACGGCGCTCCGGAAACCTTTTTCATCGACGCCAAGGGCATCATCCGCGACAAGTACGTCGGGGTGATCGACGAAGTGGTGTGGCGCGAGCAACTGGCCGCCAAGTACCAGGCCCTGGTCGACGAGGCCAAGCCATGAAGCGCTGGTTAGCCGCCGCCATCCTGGGCCTGGGCATCGCCGGCATGGCCCATGCCGCCATCGACACCTACCAATTCGCCAACGACACCGATCGCGAACGGTTCCACGAGTTGACCAAGGAACTGCGCTGCCCCAAGTGCCAGAACCAGGACATCGCCGATTCCAACGCGCCGATTGCTGCCGACCTGCGCAAAGAGATTTTCCGCATGCTCGGCGAGGGCAAGGACAACCAGCAGATCATCGACTTCATGGTCGATCGCTACGGTGACTTCGTGCGCTACCGGCCGGCCCTGACCGGCAAGACTGCCTTGCTCTGGTTCGGCCCCGCCGGGTTGCTGCTGGGCGGGCTGGTGATCATTGTCGTGATTGTCCGGCGTCGGCGCGTGCAGCGCAGCGACAGCCCGAACACGCTTTCCGTCGAAGAGCGTCAGCGCCTCGACCAACTGCTGGATAAAAACCACCCATGATTGATTTCTGGCTTGCGGCAGGCCTGCTGCTCCTGATTGCCCTGAGTTTCCTGTTGATCCCGGTATTGCGTGAGCGTCGCGCTCAGCGTGAAGAGGATCGTACCGCGCTGAACGTGGCGCTTTATGAAGAGCGCGTGGCCGAACTGCACAGCCAGCAGCAAGAAGGCGTGCTCAGTGCCGAACAGATGGACAGTGGCCGTGCCGAAGCCGCGCGCGAACTGCTGGCCGATACCGAAGGCAGCGCTAACGTGCGCACTTCGCGCCTGGGCAAGCCGCTGCCGTTGCTGGCCGCGCTGCTGGTGCCGGTACTGGGCCTGGGCCTGTACCTGCATTTTGGTGCCAGCGACAAGGTCGAGCTGACCCGGGAGTTCGCCCAGGCGCCACAGTCCATGGAGGAAATGACCCGGCGCCTGGAGCGTGCGGTAGCGGCCCAGCCGGATTCCGCCGAAGGCCTGTACTTCCTCGGCCGAACCTACATGGCCCAGGACCGGCCGGCGGACGCGGCGAAGATCTTCGAACGCACCGTGGCCCTGGCCGGGCGTCAGCCCGAGCTGCTGGGGCAATGGGCCCAGGCGCAGTACTTTGCCGACAACAAGCAATGGTCGGACAAGGTCCAGGGCCTGACCGACGAAGCCCTGAAAGCCGACCCCAATGAAGTCACCAGCCTCGGGCTGCTGGGGATCGCCGCCTTCGAAGGCGGGCGTTTCCAGGAAGCCATCGACTACTGGAAGCGCCTGCAGGCGCAACTGCCGCCGGACGACAACTCCCGCGCCGCGTTGCAGGGCGGTATCGACCGCGCCAGCGAGAAGCTGGTGGCCAGTGGCGGCAAGGTTGCCAGCGAACCTGCGGCCAAGGCTCAGGCCAAGGGCGCGGTGCTCAAGGTCAGGGTCGACCTGGCGGCCGAGCTCAAGGCCAAGGTCCAGCCGGGCGACAGCGTGTTCATCTTCGCTCGCGCCACCCAGGGCCCACCCGCGCCGCTGGCGGCCAAGCGCCTGACCGTGGCCGACTTGCCGGCCACGGTCGAGCTGGCGGATGCCGACGCGATGATGCCGCAGTTGAAACTGTCGAACTTCCCTGAAGTCCAACTGGTTGCGCGCGTGTCCCGCGCCGGCCAGCCGACGGCCGGCGAGTGGGTCGGGCGCAGCCAGCCTCTGGCCAGCAGCACCACCGCTGCCCAGCAGCTGACCATCGACAGCCCGGATCAATAATCAGAGAAGCCGCCATGACCGCCATCGCTCGTATCACCCTGTTATCACTGGTCCTGGGGTTGAGCGCATGTACGGTCCATCGGCCGGTGCCCACCAGCTCCGAGCCGATCCCGCCGGCAGGGCCGAGCACACGCCCGGCCCCGTCCACGGCGCCGGGTACGCCCAGCGCGCCGATCCCCGCCGCCAAGCCCCTGCCACGCACCTCCGCCAGCTTCGCGCCGCCACCGGGCGGGCACAGCCATTGGGATGCGCGGTTGGGGGTCTATGTGCTGGATGACCAGAGCAACACCTTCTACCGCCAGCGCACCTACTACCGCTGGAACAATGGCTGGAGCCGCTCCATCAGCCCTGACGGGCCCTGGGAAGACACCGATATCCATGGTGTGCCCGCCGGGCTTGGTCGCCAGTTCCAGTAACCCTGTCCGATAAGCGCAGAGGCGCAGGCCAGAGCCTGCGCCCGGGCTGGATTATTTAAGCCTCGGGATGCCTGGCCGATACAGCGGGGTGTTCCCGAGTATCAGCCGTTGAGCGCCCGATGAAGAATGACCTGAACAAACCCTATTTCACGCCGATGGTGTTCTGGCTTGCGCTGATCTGTGTGCTGTTGCTGGTGTATGGCTTTGGCCCGACCGAGGTGCCGGAGCTGATCTACCTGTCGCTGGAGCCGGTGTGCCTGCTGCTGGCATTCGTCTTCATGTACTACTTCTTCTGCTGGAGCCTGATCTCGGTCTTTCGCTTGGGCGAGATCGGCTGGAAGCGCGTGGACTACGCCTGGCTGCTGCTGGCGTCCCTGGCCCTGATCAGCGCCACCCAGGCGGTGCGCGTGGACTGGTTCCAGACCGACTACCAATTGGCGCAGCAGGCCCAGGCCGGGCTGCAGCGGCGCGTGGCCACGGAGATCGAGGACATGCTGGGCGTGGAGCACTGCAAGGCGGCCATCGCTCGCTACGAGCCCCAGGATGCGGCCCAGGTCAGCAGCCTGTGCGAGCGTTTTGCAGCGCTGGAGCGCACCGCGGACGGGCGCCTTTCGGTCTTGGCAGAGGTCAAGGTGCAGCAGGCGCTGGAGGATATCCGCGGCGAATACACGGCGGCTCCCATCCGCCAATGGCTGCAGGGCTTGAGTGAAAGCATCAAGGAACTGGAGCAGCAGCGGGCCGAGGTGCGGCGCCTGTACGGGTTGGTAACGGTCAGCGCTACCGAGAGGCTCTACAGCTACTTCGTGCCCTTGCTGCTGGTGATCGCCCTGGCATTGCGCGCCTCCAAGGTCACCGGCGAAGTGCTGCTCAAGGCACCACGGCGGCGCAAGCTGTGGCTGATCATCAACCGCCGCGTGGTCATCGATGGCCTGGGTTTTGCCCGTGGCGCCCGGGCTCGGCTGGATGAAGCCCTGGGCAATTGGCGGGTAGCCCGTTGGGGTGTGGTGCACCTGGGCTGCAACTTCATCGGCGCCCCCGGCCCCCAGGACACCCCGGTCCCGGTCACCCCGGGCTTCTATGAAAGTGAATTCCAATTGGCCAGCCTGGCCGACTTCGACAGCAGCGAGTTCGTCGAATGGGCCGCGACCCAGACCATCGACACTCTGTACCTGGTGGGGGAAACCGATGCCGGCCTGATCGGGCGCCTGCGGCTCTGGGGGGCGGCGGCCAATATCGAAGTCCTGGTGCGCGAACGCATCTGAGGCGCCCGCCCTGGTGCAGCTTGCCTGCCCGGGCAACTCCGGGCAGGGGCAAGGGCGCCGCGCCTTTTCCTCAGGCCCGGGCCGGGCGGCGGTTGTCCCGCACCAGCAGGAAACGCATCAAGGCCAGCAGCGGGAAGGCGCTGCCCACCAGCACGATGCCCAGCCAGCCGCCATGCTCGTACACCGCACTGGCAATCGAGGAGCCAAAGGCACCGCCGATGAAGATGCTGGTCATGTACAGCGCATTCAGGCGGCTGCGGCTGTGGGCGTCGAGGGCGTACACGGCGCGCTGGCCGAGCACCATATTCATCTGCACGCAGAAATCCAGGACCACCCCGGTCACGGCCATGCCGATCACGCTGTAGGCCGGATGCACCAGGCTGGGGATGAAGCTCAGGGCCGCCAGCAGCATGGCCAGCAGTGAGGCGATGCGGGTATGGCCGGCATCTGCCAGGCGCCCGCTGATGGGCGCGGCGATGGCGCCGATGGCGCCCACCAGGGCAAAGATCGCGATCTGGCTTTGGCTCAGGCCGTGCTGGCGCGCCAGCTCCAGCGGTGCGGCGGTCCAGAACAGGCTGAAGGTGGCGAACAGGCAACCCTGGTAGAAGGCGCGCTGGCGCAGTACCGGTTGCTGGCGCAGCAAGTTGCCCAGGGAATGCAGCAGTTGGCCATAGGTGGCGCTGTGGGCCGGCTGGCGCTTGGGAATGGTGAGCATCAGCACCAGGCTGATGGCTGCCATCAGCAGCGCCGCGGCGATGAACATCGCCCGCCAGCCGAAGTGGTCGGCCACCACGCTGGACACCGGCCGGGCCAGGAGAATCCCCAGTAGCAGGCCGCCCATGATCCCGCCCACCACCCGGCCCCGGGTTTCCTCGGGGGCCAGGTGCGCGGCCAGGGGAATCAGGATCTGCACCGACACCGAACTGAAGCCGATCAACAGCGACACCAGGAGAAAGGCATTGGGCTGCTGGATAAAGGCCGCGCCCAGCAGGCTGGCAATCGCCACCAGGGTGGTGCAGATCATCAGCCGGCGGTTTTCCAGCAAATCGCCCAGGGGCACCAGGAAGAACAGGCCCAGGGCGTAGCCGATCTGGGTCAGCGACACGATCAGGCTGGCCAGGGCGCTGGACAGGCCGAGATCCGGGGCAATCAGCTCGATGATCGGTTGTGCGTAGTAGATGTTGGCGACTATGGCCCCGCAGCAGAAGGCGAACAGCAGCACCATGCCTCGGGTCATTGTCGCGCTGGCGGTGGGCAGAGCCTGGGTCGTGGAATTCATTGGCGATCTCTGGGGCAAGCGCAAGGAGCGAGGTCGGCAAGACCCCGTGGCAAAGCGATGGAGCGGGCCGGGTGGCAAAGGTCAGCGATCGAATGATGAAGGCCCGTTGAGTACCGGGGCGTGTCGCTGTCGAGGGGCGATGATACATTTACTTACATCCTGTTCGATAGCATGCTCATGCTCCCCCGGGGCCTTGCAGTCGACTGACGGGCTCTGTGCACCCATTGCCTTGAGGAATCCGTTCCATGAATCGGTCTTTGCCTGGTTTGTTGTGCAACCTTCAATGCCTGGCCCTGGCGTTCCTGCTGGGCAGCACCACGGCCCTGGCCCAGGATGCGCCGGGCATGCGCATTGGCGTACGCGGGGAAATCACCGGGGTCGGCGGCGACGTGGTGCGGGTGCACGTCAACAGTGGGGAGAATGTCAGCGTCGAGCTGACGCCCCAGACCCAGGTGCGTGCCGTGACCCTGGCCAATATCGAGGACATCAAGCCCGGCAGCTATATCGGCTCGGCGGCCATGCCCATGGCCGACGGCACCCTCAAGGCGCTGGAAGTGCATGTGTTTCCACCGCAGTTGGCCGGTACGGGTGATGGCCACCGGCCTTTCGACCTGGCCAAGGGCAGCAGCATGACCAACGGCAGCGTCGGCGACCTGGTGGTGAGCAACGGCCGCACCCTGACCGTCAACTACAAGGGCGGCCAGCAGAAGATCCTGGTGCCGGACGATGTGCCCATCGTCAACCTGACTCCCGGCGACCGCAGCCTGCTCAAGGTCGGGGTCAAGGTGGTGATGTTCGTTACCCAGAGCGATGACGGCAAACTCACCGCGCAGTCGATCTCCGCCGGCAAGGATGGGGTCGCGCCGCCGATGTAGGCCGCTGCTGCACGGGTTTGCCACCAGGCGGGTGGGGGCTTGCATTGCCAAATGTTGCTGCGCGCGGGTTGCAGTGGAAGTCGGCAAAGGCTTGGTTTACGGTTTCCGGTCGTTCAATGCGCCGGGAGTGCCTTATGGAAAAGTCGACGTTCAACCCAGCCAGTGTGTTCAATTCCCTGCAATACGGTTTCAGCCAGGCGGTGGAGGTGCGCGGTGGGCGGCGCCTGCTGCTTTCCGGCCAGGTGGGTGTGGATGAGCAGGAGCGCACCGTGGGCCCGGGCCTGCGGGAGCAGACCGAGCAGGCCTTCGACAATATCGCCCGGGTCCTGGCCGAGGCGGGTGGCCGGCTGGCGGATGTGGTGATGCTGCGGATCTACATCGCCGAAGCGGCCCGCAACCAGCAGGAGCACATCAGCGCCGTCTTGCTCGAACGCTTTGCCAGCCAGCCGCCGGCGTCTTCGTGGATCATCGTCAGCGGGCTGTCGCTGCCAGAGTGGCTGATCGAAGTCGAGGCGGAGGCGGTGCTGGAGGAGCGCCATCAGGCCGCCGAAGCGGCGCTGTTCACTCCGGCGCGAGCCCTCTGAGCGCCATGCCTGGGGCATAAAAAAAGCGACCCCGGAGGTCGCTTTTTTCATTCACCCGTTAGGGGTCACTTGGCGTTGGTGTAGATCTGGTCGAAGATCCCGCCGTCGTTGAAGTGGGTCTTCTGCACGCTGCGCCAGTCGCCGAAGGTCTTCTCCACCGAGAGGAAGTCGACTTTCGGGAAGCGATCGGTGTACTTGGCCAGCACTTTCGGGTCCCGTGGGCGCAGGTAGTTGTTGGCGGCGATTTCCTGGCCTTCCGGCGACCACAGGTACTTGAGGTACTCCTCGGCGGCGGCGCGGGTACCTTTCTTCTCTACCACCTTGTCCACCACCGATACCGGCGGCTCGGCTTCGGCGGACACGCTCGGGTAGATCACCTCGAACTGGTCGCGACCGAATTCGCGGGCGATCATCTCCGCCTCGTTCTCGAAGGTCACCAGCACGTCGCCGATCTGGTTGGTCATGAAGGTGGTGGTGGCGGCGCGGCCACCGGTGTCGAGCACCGGCGCCTGCTTGAACAGCTTGCCGACGAAGTCCTTGGCCTTGTTCTCATCGCCGCCGTTCTTGAGCACATAGCCCCAGGCCGAGAGGTAGGTGTAGCGGCCGTTACCCGAGGTCTTGGGGTTGGGCACTATCACCTGCACACCGTCCTTGAGCAGGTCCGGCCAGTCCTTCAGGGCCTTGGGGTTGCCCTTGCGGACGATGAACACGGTGGCCGAGGTGAACGGCGCGCTGTTGTTCGGCAGGCGGGTCACCCAGTTGTCCGGCACCAGCTTGCCGTTGTCCGCCAGGGCGTTGATGTCGGTGGCCATGTTCATGGTGATGACATCCGCCGGCAGGCCGTCGATTACCGAACGCGCCTGTTTGCTGGAGCCGCCGAAGGACATCTGCAGGGTGATGTTCTCGTTGTGCTCGGCTTTCCAGTGTTTCTGGAAGGCGGCGTTGTAGTCCTTGTAGAAGTCGCGCATCACGTCGTAGGAAACGTTGAGCAGGGTCGGTGCGGCCTGGGCGACGCTGCCCAGGGCCAGGCTGGCGGCCAGTAGCGAGGCGCTGAAGAGTTTTTTCACTGCACATTCCTTTTGTTCGAGAGTGAAGGCAATTTGCCGCCGACTATAGCCGGGGCGCTATATCTCTTTAAAGATTAAAAAGTACTTTGCTTATTCCAGTTTCCTGAATAGCGCATTGCCGCAGCGGGAACAGAAGGCCGCGGCGGGTTCGTGGGTGTTCTTGCGGCACACCGGGCAGTCGTGCTTGAGCTGCTCGCCGCGCATGGCGCTGGCCAGTTCCGCGGTGAAGATCCCGGTGGGCACCGCGATGATCGAGTAACCGGTGATCATCACCATGGACGAGATCACCTGGCCGATCACGGTCTTGGGCACGATGTCGCCGTAGCCCACGGTGGTCAGGGTGACGATGGCCCAGTAGATGCCCTTGGGAATGCTGGTGAAACCGTGCTCCGGGCCTTCGACCACGTACATCAGGGTGCCGAACACCGTGACCAGGGTGCAGACGCTGAGCAGGAACACCAGGATCTTCTGCTTGCTGCCGCGCAGGGCGTCCAGCAGGTAGTGGGCCTGCTTGAGGTAGGGCGCCAGCTTGAGCACACGAAAGATCCGCAGCATGCGGATGATGCGGATGATCAGCAGGTATTGGGCGTCGCTGTAATACAGGGCGAGGATCCCCGGAACGATCGCCAGCAGGTCCACCAGGCCATAGAAGCTGAAGGCATAGCGCAGCGGCCGGGGGGAGCAGTACAGGCGCAGCCCGTACTCGATGGCGAAGATCAGGGTGAAACCCCATTCGATGTAGGCCAGGACGTTGGCGTAGTTGCGATGGACCTCGTCGATGCTGTCGAGGATCACGATCACCAGGCTGGCGAGGATGATCAGCAGCAGGGTGCTGTCAAAGCGCCTCCCCGCCACCGTATCGGTCTGGAAGATCATTACGTAGAGGCGCTGCCGCCAGTTGTCGCTGTTGCCCATGGAAATCGCCTGAATCGAAAGTCAGCGAAGCCTAGGGGGATTTGCCGGGGGAGCGCAAGGCGCGTCGCCCCGCACGTTGCGGCCCAGCACCCGGTCGACGGTGTGCACCAGCCAGCAGGCCAGGACAAAGGGTGCGGTCAGGGGCGCAAGACCCAGGGCGACCAGCCCCGGGCTGATCAGCAGTGCCAGCAGCATCCCCAGCAGCGGCCGCCAGGGGTGCCGGGCCTGCTGGCCCAGGGCCAGGGCGACCAGGGCGCAGTTGTAGCCGCCCAGGCCCTGCAGGGCCTGGGCATGCTCTTGCTGCAGCAGGGCAAAGAGCAGGCCGCAGGCGGAGCCGAACAGGGCCCAGGCTGCCGCGCGGCGGCTGGCCAGCAGCAGGCCGAGCAGAATCAGCAGGCCGGCCAGGGGCTGGCCGAGGAACATGATCTGTCCCAGGCCCTGGAACAGCCCACCCAGCAGGTTCGCCAGGGACAGCCCGGGCACGCCCTGGGTGGCCGCGGGCAGCGGCTCGATCAGGCTCAGCAGCAGCCAGCCGAGGCCGACGAAGGGCGCGGTGTAGGCCGGCAGGCTGGCGGGGTTGCGGGCACGTTTGAGCCATTGCTGGGTAATGATCGCGCTGAGGCCGCCGGCGGCGATGATCAGCGGCGGCAGCAATACCGACCAGGGCAGGTACAGGCCCAGCAGCAGGCCCAGCAATACGCCGTTGTAGCTGAACAGCCCGGCCTGGCGGTCGGCCTTGGCGTACCCCCGGCGTTGCGCGGTCAGCAGCCCGGCCAGGGCACCCAGCAGGGCAGCGCCGAGCAGTGCCGGGGCACTGACCAGGATCGCCAGCAGGCACAGCAGGCCGCACAGCGGATGGCGCTGGAGAAAGATCTGACTGAAGCCGTTAAGCAGGGTAGTGGCCCAGTCGGGGCAGAAGGCATTGAAAGACTGTGAAGGCATGATGCAAATCAGTGGGGCGGCCCCTGGGCGAGGGTTGCGCCGACCGCCCAGGCCTCCTCTGCGGGAGGCTCTGGCCGGTCAGCGGCGCCATGGGCTGCGGGTCAGAGAAGGGTTTCGACGCGCAACGAATTGGTGGTGCCCGGCTGGCCGAACGGCACACCGGTGGTGATCACCACGGTGTCGCCGCGCTTGGCCAGGCCCTGGGCCTGGGCGATTTCCAGGGCCGTGGCACACACCTCGTCGACCTGGCGCAGCCGGTCGTTGACCACCGAATGCACGCCCCAGGCCACTGTCAGGCGGCGAGCAGTGGCAAGGTTCGGCGTCAGGTTGAGGATCGGCACCGAAGGCCGCTCGCGGGCGGCGCGCAGGGTCGAACTGCCGGATTCGCTGTAGTTCACCAGCACCGCCACCGGCAGGATGCTGCACACCCGGCGGATCGCACAGCTGATGGCGTCCGAGACCGTGGCCTCGGCCTGGGGCCGGCTGACGTCCAGTTGGGTCTGGTAGTCCGGGCCGGTTTCCACCTGGCGGATGATCTTGCTCATCATCTGCACGGCCTCCAGCGGGTATTCGCCGGAAGCGGTTTCCGCCGACAGCATCACGGCGTCCGCACCCTCGGCCACGGCGTTGGCGACGTCGGTGACCTCGGCCCGGGTCGGCGCAGGGGAGAAACGCATGGATTCGAGCATTTGGGTGGCCACCACCACCGGCTTGCCCAGCTGGCGGCAGGTGCTGATGATGTTTTTCTGGATCTGCGGCACGCTTTCTGCGGGCACTTCCACCCCCAGGTCGCCCCTGGCCACCATGATCGCGTCGCTCAGCTCGGCGATTTCCCGCAGTTGGGTGACGGCCGAAGGCTTCTCGATCTTGGCCATCAGGTAGGCCTTGTCGCCGATCAGCGCACGGGCTTCACGGATGTCTTCCGGGCGCTGCACGAAGGACAGGGCCACCCAGTCCACCCCCAGTTCCAGGCCGAAGCTCTGGTCGCGACGGTCCTTGGCCGTCAGCGGGCTGAGGTCGAGCACCGCCTGGGGCACGTTGACGCCCTTGCGGTCCGACAGCTCACCGCCATTGAGCACGGTGGTCTCGATGGCGTCGGCGTGCTTGGCGATCACTCGCAGGCGCAGCTTGCCGTCGTCCAGCAGCAGGTCCATGCCCGGCTCCAGGGCGGCGATGATCTCCGGGTGCGGCAGGCTGACCCGCTGGGCGTTGCCCGGGGTCGCGTCGAGGTCCAGGCGCAGGGCCTGGCCGCGCACCAGTTGCACCTTGCCCTCGGCGAAGGTGCCGACCCGCAGCTTCGGCCCTTGCAGGTCCATGAGGATGCCCAGGGGGTAGTTCAGTTCGCGCTCTACCTGGCGGATCCACTCGTAGCGCTGGGCGTGGTCGGCATGGGCGCCGTGGCTGAAATTGAGCCGGAAGATGTTCACCCCGGCTTGCACCAGCTCACGGATGTCCTCGATGCCGTCGATGGCCGGGCCCAGGGTGGCGAGGATTTTGACCTTCTTGTCAGGCGTCATGTTTGGGGTTCTCGAGAATCAGGATGGCGCGGAAGTCGTTGACGTTGGTGCGGGTCGGCTCGGTGACGATCAGGTCCCCCAGCGCCGCGAAGTAGCCATAGCCGTTGTTGTTGTCCAGCTCGTCGCTGGCGCTCAGGCCCAGGGCCGCGGCGCGGGCGTAGCTGTCCGGGGTCATGATGGCCCCGGCATTGTCCTCGGAACCGTCGATGCCGTCAGTGTCGCCGGCCAGGGCATAGATGCCCGGATAGCCCTTGAGGCTGTCGGTGAGGCTCAGGAGGAACTCCGCGTTGCGCCCGCCACGGCCATTGCCGCGCACGGTGACCGTGGTTTCACCGCCGGAGAGGATCACGCAGGGCGCCGCCACGGGCTGGCCGTGCAGGGCGACCTGGCGGGCGATGCCGGCGTGGACCTTGGCCACCTCCCGGGATTCGCCCTCCAGGTCGCCGAGGATCAGTGGGCTGAAGCCGGCCTGGCGAGCCTTCACGGCCGCCGCCTCAAGGGACTGCTGGGGCCGGGCGATCAGTTGGAAGTGGCTGCGCGCCAGGCACGGGTCACCGGGCTTGACGGTTTCCGACTCGGGGCTCTGCAGCCAACTGCGGACCGCGGCCGGTACGTCGATGCCATAGCGCTTGAGAATCGCCAGGGCCTCGGCCGAGGTGCTGGGGTCGGCCACGGTGGGGCCGGAGGCGATGACCGTGGCCAGGTCGCCGGGTACATCGGAAATCGCATAGGTGTAGACCGTGGCCGGCCAGCAGGCCTTGGCCAGGCGTCCACCCTTGATCGCCGAGAGGTGCTTGCGCACGCAGTTCATCTCGCCGATGGTGGCGCCGGATTTGAGCAGGGCCTTGTTGATGGCCTGCTTGTCCGCCAGGGTGATGCCGGCGGCTGGCAGGGCCAGCAGCGCCGAACCGCCACCGGACAGCAGAAAGATCACCCGATCCTGTTCCGACAGGTTGCTGACCAGTTCCAGCACGCGCTTGGCCACGGCCAGGCCGGCGGCGTCGGGCACCGGGTGGGCGGCTTCGACCACTTCGATCTTGGTGCAGGGGGCGCCGTGGCCGTAGCGGGTGACCACCAGCCCGGTGACTTCGCCCTGCCAGCTGCGCTCGACCACCTGGGCCATGGCCGCGGCGGCCTTGCCGGCGCCGATGACGATGACGCGGCCGCTGCGGTCGCTGGGGAGATGGGCTTGCAGAACCTGTTGCGGGTGGGCGGCGTCGATGGCTGTGGCGAACAGCTCACGGAGGAATTTTTGCGGATCGACCGACATGGCGGGCTCCCGGATTTCTTGTTATGGGGGGCTTGAAACGGGTGTAGCCGCCACCTCAGGCGGCGGCAAGGTCAGCAGGGCCTGTCCCTGGCCCGCCGTGAGGCGTTTCCTGCGAACCTTGGCGCAGCCTGCGGCAGCGGCTACGGATGCTGCTTATTTCTTCTCGCGGATCGAGAAGTTGGCCATGTGTTCCAGGCCCTTGATCAGGGCGGAGTGGTCCCAGTTGGCGCCACCGATGGCGGTGCAGGTGCTGAACACTTGCTGGGTGTTGGCGGTGTTGGGCAGGTTGATGCCCAGCTCGCGGGCACCGCTCAGGGCCAGGTTCAGGTCCTTCTGGTGCAGGTTGATGCGGAAGCCCGGGTCGAAGGTGCCCTTGATCATCCGCTCGCCGTGCACTTCGAGGATCTTCGAGGAAGCGAAGCCACCCATCAGTGCTTCACGCACCTTGGCCGGGTCGGCGCCGTTCTTCGAGGCGAACAGCAGGGCTTCGGCCACGGCCTGGATGTTCAGGGCGACGATGATCTGGTTGGCCACCTTGGCAGTCTGGCCGTCACCGTTGCCACCCACCAGGGTGATGTTCTTGCCCATGCTCTGGAACAGCGGCAGGGCACGTTCGAAGGCCTGGCTGTCGCCACCGACCATGATGCTCAGGGTGGCGGCCTTGGCCCCGACTTCACCGCCGGACACCGGGGCGTCCAGGTACTGGGCGCCGGTTTCGTTGATCTTGGCGGCGAAGGCCTTGGTAGCGGTGGGCGAGATCGAGCTCATGTCGATGACGATCTTGCCCTTGCCGATCCCGGCGGCCACGCCGTCGGCGCGCAGCAGCACGTCTTCGACCTGGGGAGTATCGGGGACCATGATGATGACGAACTCGGCTTCCTGGGCGACGTCCCGGGGCGAGGCCAGGGCGATGGCGCCGGCGGCGATCAGGTCGGCCGGAGCCTTGCCGTGGTGTTCCGAGAGCAGCAGGCTGTGACCGGCCTTCTGCAGGTTGGCGGCCATTGGGTGGCCCATGATGCCGGTGCCGATAAATCCGATTTTAGCCATGATAAAAATCCTCTATTCAACGGGACCTTGTGGGCGCTGGCTGGCCAGCGAAGGCGGTCTTGCGGGCCTCTTCGCCGGCAAGCCGGCTCCTACGCAGGTACAGGTTCAGATTGCGTTGTGGGTTTTCAGCCAGCCAAGGCCGGCTTCAGTGGTGGTCAGCGGCTTGTACTCGCAACCGACCCAGCCCTGGTAGCCGATGCGGTCCAGGTGCTCGAAGAGGAAGCGGTAGTTGATCTCGCCGGTGCCCGGCTCGTTGCGCCCGGGGTTGTCCGCCAGCTGGATGTGGTTGATCTGGCCCAGGTGGTTGGCCATGGTCCGCGCCAGGTCTCCCTCCATGATCTGCATGTGGTAGATGTCGTACTGCAGGTACAGGTTGTCGCTGCCCACCTGCTCGCGAATCGACAGCGCCTGGGCGGTATTGTTGAGGTAGAAGCCGGGAATGTCGCGGGTGTTGATGGCTTCCATCACCAGCTTGATGCCCACTGCCTGGAGCTTGTCGGCGGCGTACTTGAGGTTGGCGACCAAGGTCTTTTCCACCAGGGCTTCATCGGCGCCCTGTGGGCGGATGCCTGCCAGGCAGTTGATCTGGGTATTGCCCAGGACCTGGGCGTAGGCAATGGCCAGGTCGACCCCGGCGCGGAACTCCTCGACCCGGTCGGGCAGGCAGGCGATACCGCGTTCACCCTTGGCCCAGTCGCCGGCCGGCAGGTTGAACAGCACCTGGCTCAGGCCGTGGGCGTCAAGTTGCGCCTTGATTTCGGCAGAGCTGAATTCGTAGGGGAACAGATATTCGACGCCGCTGAAGCCGGCATCGGCGGCCGCCTTGAAGCGGGCGAGGAAGTCCTGTTCGGTGAACAGCATGGACAGGTTGGCAGCAAATCGCGGCATGGTGGTCTCCTGTGGTTCGGTCAAGCCTGGGGCTGGCGCCAGGGGGCGGGCGGCCCGGGCGCCACCTCTGGCGGGAGGTGGCGCGCGGGGCCCGGCCGGTGCCAGCGGCCAGGGGTATCAGTCGAGCAGGGAAATCGCGGTAGGGGCGTCGTTGCCCACCAGCGCCAGGTCTTCGAACTCGTTGACCGCGTTGATTTCGGTGCCCATGGAAATGTTGGTCACGCGCTCCAGGATGATTTCCACCACCACCGGCACCTTGAAGGTCTGGAGCATTTCCTGGGCCTGGCGCAGGGCCGGCTGGATGTCCTTGGGTTCGAACACCCGCAGGGCCTTGCAACCCAGGCCTTCGGCAACGGCCACGTGGTCGACGCCATAGCCGTTGAGTTCCGGCGCGTTGAGGTTGTCGAAGGACAGCTGCACGCAGTAGTCCATGTCGAAACCGCGCTGGGCCTGGCGGATCAGCCCCAGGTAGGAGTTGTTCACCACCACGTGGATGTACGGCAGGTTGAACTGCGCGCCCACCGCCAGTTCTTCGATCATGAACTGGAAGTCGTAGTCGCCGGACAGCGCCACCACCTGGCGGTTCGGGTCGGCCTTGACCACGCCCAGGGCAGCGGGGATGGTCCAGCCCAGCGGGCCGGCCTGGCCGCAGTTGATCCAGTGGCGTGGCTTGTAGACGTGGAGGAACTGCGCGCCGGCAATCTGCGACAGGCCGATGGTGCTGACGTAGCAGGTGTCCTTGCCGAATACCTGGTTCATTTCTTCGTACACGCGCTGCGGCTTGACCGGCACGTTGTCGAAGTGGGTCTTGCGGTGCAGGCTGGCCTTGCGCTGCTGGCAATCATGCAGCCAGGCGCTGCGATCCTTGAGCTTGCCGGCGGTCTGCCATTCGCGGGCCACCTCCAGCAATACGGTCAGGGCGCTGCCAGCATCGGAAACGATGCCCAGGTCCGGGGTGAAGACGCGGCCGATCTGGGTCGGTTCGATGTCCACGTGGATGAACTTGCGGCCTTCGGTGTAGACGTCCACCGAACCGGTGTGGCGGTTGGCCCAGCGGTTGCCGATGCCCAGCACGGTGTCGGACTTGAGCAGGGTGGCATTGCCGTAGCGATGGGAGGTCTGCAGGCCGACCATGCCCACCATTTGTGGGTGATCGTCAGGGATGGTGCCCCAGCCCATCAGGGTCGGGATCACCGGAATGCCGGTCAGTTCGGCGAACTCCACCAGCAGCTCGCTGGCGTCGGCGTTGATCACGCCGCCACCGGCCACCAGCAATGGACGTTCGGCCTGGTCCAGCAGGGCCAGAACCTTTTCCGCCTGCAGGCGGGTCGCCGCCGGCTTGGCCAGGGGTAGGGGCTGGTAGGCGTCGATGTCGAATTCGATTTCCGCCATCTGCACGTCGAACGGCAGGTCGATCAGTACTGGGCCGGGACGGCCGGAGCGCATTTCATAAAAGGCTTTCTGGAAGGCGTAGGGCACCTGGCCCGGTTCCAGCACGGTGGTGGCCCACTTGGTCACCGGCTTGACGATGCTGGTGATGTCCACGGCCTGGAAGTCTTCCTTGTGCAGGCGGGCGCGGGGGGCCTGACCGGTGATGCAGAGAATCGGGATGGAGTCGGCCGAGGCGCTGTACAGGCCGGTGACCATGTCGGTGCCGGCGGGGCCCGAAGTACCGATGCATACGCCGATGTTACCGGCCTTGGTGCGGGTGTAGCCCTCGGCCATGTGCGAGGCGCCTTCGACGTGGCGAGCGAGCACGTGATCGATGCCACCGACCTTCTGCAGCGCGGAATACAGCGGGTTGATGGCGGCACCCGGGATGCCAAAAGCGGTATCGACCCCTTCGCGGCGCATCACCAGAACGGCGGCTTCGATTGCTCTCATTTTGCTCATGGTTTTGTGCCTCTTGCGTTTTGTAATTGTATACAAGTGGTTTTGCGCAAAGTGTATTCACGGCGGATGGCGCAGGTCAATCCATTTTCTTGAGCGGCAGCGGCTTTCATCAAAGCCCCGATAAACCGGCGTCCTTTTGTCGCATGGGCTGCCTTTCGCGAATTATTGTATACAAAAAATAAATTCATTGTGTTCTATTTGTTGTATCGGACTTCTCCTACAAGAAGCTTCCCCAGACTTTCTCAATAACAAGATAAGGACGGCACCCATGAGCGCTTTAACCTTGAAAGTCGCAGTCAGCCTGGCCAACCAGGCCATCAACGCGGGGCGCAAGATCAATGCGGCGCCGCTGACCATCGCGGTGCTGGATGCCGGCGGGCACCTGGTGACCCTGCAACGGGAGGACGGCGCCAGCCTGCTGCGCCCGCAGATCGCCATCGGCAAGGCCTGGGGGGCGGTGGCCCTGGGCAAGGGCTCGCGCCTGCTGGCCCTGGACGCGCAGCAGCGCCCGGCCTTCATCGGCGCATTGAACGGTCTGGGGCAGGGCAGCGTGGTGCCTGCGCCGGGCGGGGTGTTGATTCGGGATCAGGCGGGGGCAGTGATTGGGGCGATCGGCATCAGTGGCGATACCTCGGACATCGATGAGCAGTGCGCCATCAGCGCGATCGAAGCCCAGGGCCTGGCGGCGGACGCTGGCGTCAGCGCGTAGCCCTCGACCTCGCGGGCCCGGCCTGTAGCCGCTGCCGAGCCCGCGAGGCTGCGAAAAGCCGCGCAGGATCTTGATTGAAACTATTGCGCCCTTGCGGGCCGGGAAACAAACCAGAAAGTACCGAAACGCTATCAGCGATCCAGTTCACAGCCCTTGAGCACCAGACGGATGATGGTCTGCGCCGCAGCTTCGTAGTCGTCTTCGTCGAGCTTGGTCTTGCCGGTGACCACCGAGATCTGCCAGTCGAAGTCGGCGTAGGTCTGGGTCGCGGCCCAGATGCTGAACATCAGGTGGTTGGGGTCGAGCGGGGCGATCAGGCCGCGATCGATCCAGGTCTGGATGCACTCGATGTTGTGCTTGGCCTGGGCGTTGAGCTGTTCCACCTGCTCCGGGCTCAGGTGCGGCGCGCCATGCATGATCTCGCTGGCAAAGACCTTGGAAGCGAAGGGCAGGTCGCGGGAGATGCGGATCTTCGAGCGGATGTAGCCGCTGAGCACTTCGCTGGGCACGCCATCGGCATTGAACGGGGTGGAGGCCTGGAGGATGGGTTCGATGATGCTTTCCAGCACCTCGCGATAGAGGTTTTCCTTGGACTTGAAGTAGTAGTAGACGTTGGGTTTGGGCAACCCGGCCTTGGCGGCGATGTCGCTGGTCTTGGTCGCCGCAAAGCCCTTGTCGGCAAACTCTTCACTGGCGGCCCGCAGGATCAGTTCTTTATTGCGCTCGCGGATGGTGCTCATAAACCAGGGGATTCCTTGCCTGTTCGGGCGGTTGCGCATGGTAGCACCGGCGTCGCGCGAGGCTCAAGAATGCCCGGCGGCCGCGGTTTTACTGCTTCTGGCATCTCGCTTGTGCTGCCAGCGGCACGGTATGCTGCGCGCCTTATTTCCATGCAGGGAAGCCAGGTTCATGGCCGGAAGCAGTTTGCTGGTATTGATCGATGACATCGCCGCGGTACTCGATGACGTGGCCTTGATGACCAAGATGGCGGCGAAGAAGACCGCCGGTGTGCTGGGCGACGACCTCGCGCTCAATGCCCAGCAGGTCTCCGGGGTCCGCGCCGAGCGGGAAATTCCGGTGGTCTGGGCGGTGGCCAAGGGGTCGTTTCGCAACAAGCTGATCCTGGTGCCGGCGGCGCTGGCCATCAGCGCCCTGGCGCCGTGGCTGGTGACCCCGCTGCTGATGCTGGGTGGTGCCTACCTGTGTTTCGAGGGTTTCGAGAAGCTGGCGCACAAATACCTGCACCACGCCGAAGTGGCGGCCGAACATACCCAGACCCTGCAAGCCCTGGCCGACCCCCAGGTGGATCTGGTGGCTTTCGAGAAGGACAAGATCAAGGGTGCGGTGCGCACCGATTTCATCCTTTCCGCGGAAATCATCGCCATCACCCTGGGCACCGTGGCCGGGGCCTCCCTGACCCAGCAGGTGGTGGTGCTCTCGGGTATCGCCATTGTCATGACCGTCGGCGTCTACGGCCTGGTGGCCGGCATCGTCAAGCTCGATGACCTGGGGCTGTGGCTGGTGCACAAGCCTGCCGCCCTGGCCAAGCGCATCGGCGGGGCGATCCTGCGGGCGGCGCCGCTGATGATGAAGGGCCTGTCGGTGATCGGTACAGCGGCGATGTTCATGGTGGGCGGCGGCATCCTGACCCACGGTGTGCCCGCCGTGCACCACCTGATAGAAGGGCTGGCCGAGCGCAGCGCCGGGGTCATAGGCCCGGTATCGGCGTTGATGCCGACCCTGCTCAATGCCGTGGCCGGGATCATTGCCGGTGCCGTGGTGCTGCTGGCGGTCACCCTGGCGGGCAAGGCCTGGCGCGCACTGCGCGGCTGACGGGCGCTCAGCCCGCTGCCGGCACCGGGGTCGGCAGCGCGGCCGCTTGTTGCTGGCGGCACCAGCGGCGCCAGGTGAACTGCAGTTGCAGAATCGCCGCTCGGGCCATCTCTCGGGCTTGCAGGGGCAGGTCGCGGTCGCCATCCAGGGCCTTGAGCAGGGCCGCCGAGACCGCATCCAGCTGTTCGCTGCGGTTGGCGCTGGGGCCGCCGTGCCTGAGCAGCGTCGCCAGGTGCGCGAGATAATGCTCGCGTTCCGTGGCCAGGGTGCCCCGGGCCGGGTCCAGGCAACTGCGCAATTGCAGCAGCTCATCTCCCAGGTCCAGCCCCAGCAGGCCGTTGTCCCAGTGACTGCGGCGGTTCTCGGGCTGCATCTGCCAATACCGCGACACCCGGATCAGACGATCGGCCATGCGCCCGCCGAACCAGCTTTCGGCCTGCTCCGGCGGGCGTGAGGTGAGCTGCGCCAGATCGAACAGCGAAGCCTTGAACATCCGCCGGTAGTGCTGCTCGCCCGGGTTGAGGCTGACCAGGCGCAGCACCACCACGGCGATGCCGACACCGATCAGGGTGGCCATGGCCTTGTTCAGGAACGCCCCGAGGTCGTAGCTCATCAGGTTGCTGGGGCCGACGTTGTTGACGAAAAAGATGCAGAACGCCGAGGCGACGGGCGCGAGCTTCGGTCGGCTCATGCACAGCGAAGCGCAGAACAGCGGCACTGCCAGCCCCAGGCACAGCAGGGGAAAACCGTCCCAGCCCGGCAGCAGGCCAAGGCCGACGAAGGCCGCCACGGGAATGGACAGGGCAATGCCCTTGAAGAAATTCAGGCAGGACGCGGCAGGGTTCTCACGCCCGGCGAACAGGCTCAGCACCACGCCACAGATGGAGACGGCCCCCAGCCCCGAGGGCCAGGCGGACAGCAGCCAGAAGCCGGCGACGGCGAGAAAGGCCAGGGCGCTGCGCAAGCCTCCCAGCACCCCTTGCTGGATATCCCGGTGCCAGGACAGGGCGCCGGGAGCGCCGGGCGGGACCCGGCCCTGTTCCACGGCGCTGACACTCAGGGCGCTCTGTTCCACCCGCTCCAGTACCTGGGCCAGTTGCACCAGGCACAGATGGCCTTCGGCGGACAGCGAAGGGTCCTGCAGTGCCTGTTGCAGGCGCTGGAGCAAGGGCGGCAGGGCGGCGTCATGTTCGGCCTGCAGGGCCTGGATGGTCTCGCCGAGCAAGGGTTGGAGTTGCTGCGCGGTGGCGGCGTCGAGCATCTGCCGTTGCCGCGCCACGCCGCGGGCGGACCGGAGCAAGCCCAGCAGGTCGCGGCTCAGCACCCGCAGCGCCTGGGAGCGACGGCGCCCCTGCGGGCCTTCGAACCAGGCGTGATCGCGTTGGGCATCCACGGTGACGATACGCCCCAGGGCTTCCAGCAGCCCCTTGCGCTGGTCTTCCCCCAGCAGCTCCGAGGCTGCGGCCTGGCGCCCGGCCAGCCAGGCGGCGCGGCCCTGGACCGCCAGCGCCTGTTCCACCCGGCGCGGCCAGAGCAGTTGGCTGGCCACGGCGGCGCAGATGATCCCCAGGCCGATTTCCGAACAGCGCGCCACTGCCTGGTCGAACACCTGCAAGGGCGCTGCGGTGGCGGGCAGGGCGATGATGGCAGTGGTGTAGCCCGCCAGTACGAAACCGTAGGCTGCGTGGTTGCGCAGCAGCGAGGCGCCGGTGGTGCAGAAGGCCAGCCACAGGGCCATGGCCAGCAGGAACAGCAGGGGCGCCTGGCCCAGGGTTGCGATCAGCAATATCGACACCACGGCCCCCACCAGGGTGCCCAGCAGGCGGTAGGCGCCCTTGGCCAGGACCATGCCGCTGCTGGACTGGCTGACGATGAACACCGTGGTCAGGGCCCATTGCGGTTGTTCGAAATCCAGGCGGAACGCCAGGTACAGGGCCAGGCCGCCGGCAATCAGGTTGCGCGCGGCGAACAGCAGGTCGGCAGGGGCAGGGGCGAAGAGGGCTTGCCAGATATCGGCGCGGAAAAAGGTCGGCAGTTTCATCTTTCAGACACATTGATAGCTAGCTAATGATTAGCATCGTATCGATTTTGCCAGGGTGTGCCAATCGGCTTTTCAACGAGCGGGCGAGGAAGGGGCTTTGACGGGGAGCGGACGCCCCGCCGGATGGCGGGGCGAGGCAGGGTTACTCGGCGATCTGCAGCTTGCGCGACTCGGTGTAGACGTAGCGCACTTTCTCGTATTCGAACGGCGAGTTCAGCTGGCCATAGCGGAAGCTGGTCTGGTAGCGCTTGTCGACCCCGCGCAGGACCCAGATTTCCGGGTGATTGCTGCTGGCTTCCGAAACATTGAGGAAGTTGATCGCCGATTCGGC
The DNA here is from genome assembly GCF_900116505.1 of Pseudomonas sp. NFPP25. NCBI lineage: Bacteria > Pseudomonadati > Pseudomonadota > Gammaproteobacteria > Pseudomonadales > Pseudomonadaceae > Pseudomonas > Pseudomonas sp. NFPP25. The sequence continues at coordinate 158,077 of NZ_FPBG01000006.1, forward strand.
GGTGTAGTCCACCGCCAGCCCGGCGGTATCACGCAGGTTCGACGGGCCGAGGATCGGCAGCACCAGGTACGCGCCGCCGGGTACGCCGTAGAAGCCCAGGGTCTGGCCGAAGTCTTCGCTCTGGCGCGGCAGGCCCATCTTGGTAGCCGGGTCCCACAGGCCGGCCACGCCGATGGTGGTGTTGAGCAGCAGGCGCGCGGTGGTTTCCATGGAGCGCTGGCCCTTGAACTGCAGCAGGCTGTTGAACAGGTTGGGCACATCGCCCAGGTTGTTGAAGAAGTTGCTGACCCCGGTGCGCAGGAAGCTCGGCGTCACGTATCGGTACCCGTCCACCACCGGCAGGAACACCCATTGGTCGAAGCGGTAGTTGAAGTGGTAGACCCGGCGATTCCACGATTCCAGCGGGTCGTAGATATTCAGGGCGTTCAAGGTCGAGCGCTCGAACTCGCGTTGGTCCAGCCCCGGATTGAACTTGAGCTTCTTCAACGGCTCGGTGAAGCCATCGGGGTCGGGGGTGACGGGAATGTTGGCCTTGCTGTTGTCGGCTTGGGCATAGCCTGCGCAGAGCAACGCAGCGATAAGCAGGAGATGTTTAGCCACGGAAGAACTCCAGCATGGCGTCGCTGTTGACGCGGTAGTTGAGGTTGCCGCAGTGGCCGCCATGGGGGTAGACGGTCAGGCGGTCACCAAAGGTTTTACGCAGGAAACCCAGGTCGCCGGGGCCGAGGATCACGTCGTCGGCGTTGTGCATCACGGCGATCTTCGGGCTGGCCTTGAGGTAGTCCTGCAGGGCGTAGAGGCTGACCTGGTCGATCAGTTGCAGCAGGCTGCCGCCATCGGTGCGGGCGCGCCACATGGGGATCACCTGCTCGGTCAGGTAGCAGTCGAAGTCGCATTGCAGGGCACGCTTGAGAAACGGCGTGAGGCTGGTGCCTTCGCGGATCGGGTATTTGGGCGGGGTGATCAGGCCACGGCGGTTGATCAGGTCCGAGGTGAAGGCAATGTCCGCCGCAGAGAAACGGAAGGAGGTGCCGATCAGCATCGCCATCTGCTCGTTGGTCAGGTGCTGCTTGGATTGCTGGAAGTCGTAGAGCAGGGCGTCGTTGAGGTCGATATAGCCCTTCTGCTGGAAGTAGCGGGTCAGCTTGCCCAGCACCAGTTCGTAGAAGGTAGTGCTGTTGTTGATGCCCTTGACCTCGGTCTGCACCAGCTTGTCGAGGTTGGTGATCGAGGTATAGAGATTGACCGGCGGGTTGAGCAGCAGGACCTTCTTGAAATTGAAGCTGCGCCGGGTTTCATCCAGCTTGCTGACGAAGGCCGCATCCAGCGCGCCAAGACTGTAGCCGGTGAGGTAGAACTCGGTGATCGGCAGCTTGGGATTCTGCGCCCGTACGGCCTGCATCACCCGGTACATGTCCTCGGCGTCTTCCTGGGTCACGCCCGGGGTGGCAAAGCGCGAAGCGGCGCTGATGAAGTCGAAGCTGGTGGGCGAGGACAGCTGCACCACGTGGTAGCCGGCTTTGTAGTAGAGCTTCTTCAGGTACTCGTTGAGGCTGCTGTCATAGCGCGCCCCGGTGCCGGCGATCAGGAAGATCAGCGGCGCGGCGTGGTCCTGGGTGGCAATGCGGTAGGTGAGTTTCTTCACCGCCCAGAAGTTGTCCGGGAGGATGAATTCCCGTTCCGGACGCAGCGTCAGGCTGTGGTCAGACTGGCGGATGTCATCGTTGGAGGGCAGTTCCGGGCGCAACTCCGGAGGCGTGGTGGCGATGGTGGCTTCGAAGGGGTTGGTCAACGGGTAGCCATAGGTGGCCGGGTCGACGTCGACCGCCAGCGCGGACGCACTCAGGATAAGGCCGCCAAACAGGGCAGCGAAGCGCAAGGAACGAAGCATGACTGTATCCCTAGAAGAAGGTACCGAATGAGGTTCGCAGGCTATGACCACCGCGCTGCTGCCGAAGTGCCATGGTTGGGCACAAATAACGCCTGCGACAGGCTTATTGGGAAGTGATAGTAGCCGGACGATACACTTTGCCGCCATTTGCATGACAGATATCTGCGCCTGGCGCTTGCCAAGCGTTCGCGGGGGATTATGCTGGGCGCCGTTTTGACTGTTCGGAGTGTTTCATGTCCCGCCGCCTTCCCCTGATTCTGCTGCTCGTGGTCCTGCCGCTGTGGCTGGCCGCCAGTTATGGCCTGCGCTACGGCTTCATGGAGGATGCGCGCTGGGTGGGTGCCTGTGTCGAGGCTGCCAGCCGCTGGGAGTGCGGGCTGCGCTCCAGCCTGGGTTGGATGATTCACTTCAAGGTGCTGGGCTGGAGCGCGGTGGCCGTGGCGCTCCTGGGTTTTGTCATGCCCGGGCGTGCCGGTTGGGGGCTGGGCGTACTGGCGTTGCTGATCGGCATCCCGGCCCTGGCCCTGTACAACACCACCCTGGCGGTATTTGCCGTGGTGATTGCCGGCTTGCGCCTGGTGCGCGCCAGCAAGCCATAGCCGCAGCAGCGGCCATGGCCTATGGCCTCAGGCCCTGCGGGCCCGCAGGTTGCGCCAAAGCGCCGCTACCATCAGCAGGCTGACCAGGGCCCAGCCCCAGGCCTGCTGGTTGGCCAGACCTTCCTGATACAACTGCGGGGCAATGCCGGCACCGACGATAAAGGTCAGCAGGGCAATCTCCCGGCGCGGCACTCGCACCGGGCGGCACAGGTAGACCAGTGCCGGCAGTAGCAGGGCTGCGCTGGGGAAGCTGCGGTAGCGCGGGTCGAACACCAGCTCCAGCATCATCACCGCCGCGGCGAACCCTGCGGCCGTCAGCAGCCAGCCGGCCCGTTTCTCCAGTGCATCGAAGGCTTTCAGGCGCCAGCCCTGGCGAGGGCTCAGGGCCAGGGCGGCGTGGGCCAGCACCAGCAGGTTGAGCCCCAGCAGCAGCGCGGCCCAGCACCATTCACCGGCGAAACGGCTGGTTGCCCGCGCCAGTTCTCCCCAGGTTCCGATGCTGCAAGCGGCCACTGCGCCCAACAGGGGCAGCAGCAGGGCGGCGCGGTGGTCGCGGGGCCGGCCGCCGAGCACCAGGGTGCCGAGCAGTATCAGGCCGCCGACGCCCAGCCACAGCGGCCAGTACGGCAGGTTGGACACCGGGCCGGCGAGGATGCCCTTGTCCTGGCGATCAGCATCGAACAGCCCCCAGTAGCCACCGACGGCACCTTCGCTGGCGCGCTTCCAGGGCTGGTCGAAGGCTTCGATCAGGTTGTAGTGCCAGCCATTGTGTTCCGCCAGGGCGACGAAGCCGCGGATGAACTTGGCCTCGTTGACCCGGCTGGGCAGCGCGGTTTCTCGCTGCCGGCCTTCACTGGGCCAGCCGGTCTCGCCAATCAGCACGTCCTTGGGGGCGAAGCGGTTGCCGAACACCTGGCGCACCTCGGCCACGTGGTTCAAGGCGGCGTCGATGTTCGACGGATCGTCTTCCCAATACGGCAGCAGGTGGATGGTGAGGAAATCCACCGCCGGGGCGATTTCCGGGTGCTTGAGCCAGAACTCCCAGACATCGGCGTAGGTCACCGGCTGCTTGACCCCGGCCTTGACCTTGAGGATCAGCCGCGCCAATTGCGCGCCGGTGACCTCCTTGCGCAGCAGTGCTTCGTTACCGACGATCACCGCACTGACCACGTCCGGGTTGGCGTTGGCCGAGGCGATCAGCAGGTCGACTTCCTTTTCGGTGTCCACCGGGTTGCTGTTGACCCAGGCGCCGATCATCAGCTTCAGGCCGTGCTTGCGCGCCAGGTCCGGCAGGGCTTCCAGGCCGGTCATGGAATAGGTACGGATGCATTCGAAACGGGTCGCCAGCAGGGCCAGGTCGGCGTCCATGCGCTGCGGGCGCAGCTTGAACGGCTGGTCGAAGGGCGACTGGTCCTTGTCGAACGGAGTGTAGGAAGCGCACTGCAGCTTGTGGCTGGCGCTGGCGACATCCGGCAGGTGCACCGGCCGGCCAAGGCCGTACCAATAACCGCAGAGGGCCAGCAGCCCGAGCAGGCAGGCGAACAGATAGGGCAGGGCGGGGAAACGAGGGGTGGCGGGCATGATCGGGCCGTCGTGGAACAAAGCCGGGCATCTTACCCGCATTTGTCCGCAGCTTGGTGGGCTGCATGATTTTGACATGCAAAGTTCGGGCGGACCCACTGCCCGGTAGAGGCCGGCCGTTGGTTACTGGCTATCTGATGTCGCTGCTGGCTGCCTTGAGGTCGTAGACAGAGCAGGTCGCGGAACAGGGCGGGTTGATGATCCAGGCATCAGTACTCCGCTGATGATCGAACGCGTTCGCGGTGAGGCGTGATGGGGGCGCTGAGCACCATAACCATACGTTGACGTGCCTGGCAGCCGCCCGGCACTGCACTTTTCGGGGAAGTAACGATGAAGATGCGACGACTCTTAGGCGCAGGTGCCGCACTGGTACTTGCCATCAGCTCCACTCTGGCCAGTGCCGACAGCAAGACCCTGAGCATCGGCTATGTCGACGGCTGGTCCGACAGCGTGGCGACGACCCATGTGGCGGCGGAAGTGATCAAGCAGAAGCTCGGTTATGACGTCAAGCTGCAGGCGGTGGCGACCGGGATCATGTGGCAGGGCGTAGCCACCGGCAAGCTCGACGCCATGCTTTCGGCCTGGCTGCCGGTGACCCATGGCGAGTACTGGGCCAAGAACAAGGACAAGGTGGTGGACTACGGCCCCAACTTCAAGGACGCCAAGATCGGCCTGATCGTGCCGGAGTACGTCAAGGCCAAGTCCATCGAGGACCTCAAGACCGATACCACGTTCAAGAACAAGATCGTCGGCATCGACGCCGGCTCGGGGGTGATGCTCAAGACCGACCAGGCGATCAAGGACTACGGCCTGGACTACAAGCTGCAGGCCAGTTCCGGGGCGGCAATGATCGCCGAGCTGACCCGCGCCGAAGAAAAACAGGATTCCATCGCCGTGACCGGCTGGGTGCCGCACTGGATGTTCGCCAAGTGGAAACTGCGCTTCCTCGAAGACCCGAAGGGCGTGTACGGCGCTGCTGAAACCGTCAACAGCATCGGCAGCAAGGGCCTGGAGAAGAAGGCGCCGGAAGTGGCGGCCTTCCTGAAGAAATTCCAGTGGGCCTCGAAAGATGAAATCGGTGAGGTCATGCTGGCCATTCAAGAGGGTGCAAAACCCGATGTGGCGGCCAAGGATTGGGTGAGCAAGCACCCGGAAAGGGTTGCCGAGTGGACTGCTAAATAAGCACAACGCGTCTAGATCAGGGGTCTTGAGGCCGCGCACTGGAAACAGTGGGCGGCCTTGTCATTTATTGAAGAAAAAACCGGCGCCAACGCTAATGTCGTTCTAATACTAAGGTCGTCTGGAACCTGCTCCATAGCCGCATAGAGTGGATTAGGTTCCACCTAAAATCTGTGCTGCGAGGATAAAAACAATGAACGACAGCATTTACCTCTCGATTCAAAACAGCCCGCGTTTCAAGGAGCTGGTCAGCAAACGAGAGCGGTTCGCCTGGATTCTCTCGGCGATCATGCTTGGGCTTTACTCGGCTTTCATCCTGTTGATCGCCTATGGTCCCCAGATCCTGGGCGCCAAACTCAGTCCTACCTCATCCATCACCTGGGGCATTCCCATCGGTGTCGGCTTGATTCTCTCGGCCTTCATCCTGACGGCCATCTATGTGCGACGCGCCAACGGCGAATTCGACGAGTTGAACAATGCGATCCTGAAGGAGGCTCAGCAATGATCCGACGTCTATTCGCAGCACTCGGTCTTGCCGCCTTCGCTCCCGCCCTCTGGGCTGCAGACGCCTTGACGGGCGAAGTCCACAAGCAACCACTCAACGTATCGGCGATCGTGATGTTCGTGGTCTTCGTCGGTGCCACCCTGTGCATCACCTACTGGGCCTCCAAGCGCAACAAGTCGGCTGCCGACTATTACGCGGCGGGCGGCAAGATCACCGGCTTCCAGAACGGCCTGGCGATCGCTGGCGACTACATGTCCGCGGCGTCCTTCCTGGGGATTTCCGCCCTGGTGTTCACTTCTGGCTATGACGGCCTGATCTACTCCATCGGCTTCCTGGTGGGCTGGCCGATCATTCTGTTCCTGATCGCCGAGCGCCTGCGCAACCTGGGCAAGTACACCTTTGCCGACGTGGCGTCCTACCGCCTCGGACAGACCCAGATCCGCACCCTGTCGGCCTGTGGCTCGCTGGTGGTGGTGGCGTTCTACCTGATCGCGCAGATGGTGGGTGCCGGCAAGCTGATCCAGCTGCTGTTCGGCCTCGACTACCATGTGGCGGTGATCCTGGTGGGCATCCTGATGTGCCTGTACGTGCTGTTCGGCGGCATGCTGGCCACGACCTGGGTGCAGATCATCAAGGCGGTGCTGTTGCTCTCCGGCGCGTCCTTCATGGCACTGATGGTGATGAAGCACGTCAACTTCGACTTCAACACCCTGTTCTCCGAAGCGATCAAGGTTCACCCCAAGGGTGAAGCGATCATGAGCCCCGGCGGCCTGGTGAAAGACCCGATCTCGGCGTTCTCCTTAGGTCTCGCGCTGATGTTCGGTACCGCTGGCCTGCCCCACATCCTGATGCGCTTCTTCACCGTCAGCGATGCCAAGGAAGCTCGCAAGAGCGTGCTCTATGCCACTGGCTTCATCGGCTACTTCTACATCCTGACCTTCATCATCGGCTTCGGCGCGATCCTGCTGGTAAGCACCAACCCGGACTTCAAGGATGCCGCAGGCGCCTTGCTGGGCGGCAACAACATGGCGGCGGTGCACCTGGCCAACGCAGTGGGCGGCAGCGTGTTCCTCGGCTTCATTTCGGCCGTGGCCTTCGCCACCATTCTGGCGGTAGTGGCAGGGTTGACTCTGGCAGGCGCTTCGGCGGTGTCCCACGACCTCTATGCCAGTGTGATCAAGAAGGGCAAGGCCAACGAGAAGGATGAGATTCGCGTTTCCAAGATCACCACCGTGGCATTGGGCGTACTGGCCATCGGCCTGGGCATTCTCTTTGAAAGCCAGAACATCGCGTTCATGGTCGGCCTGGCGTTCTCCATTGCCGCCAGCTGCAACTTCCCGGTACTGCTGCTTTCCATGTACTGGAAGAAGCTCACCACCCGTGGCGCCATGATTGGCGGCTGGATGGGCCTGGTGAGTGCCGTGGCGCTGATGATCCTCGGCCCGACCATCTGGGTGCAGATCCTGCATCACGAGAAGGCGATCTTCCCGTACGAGTACCCGGCGCTGTTCTCGATGATCATCGCCTTCATCGGTATCTGGTTCTTCTCCATCACCGACAAGTCGACCGCGGCGGTCAACGAGCGGGCGCTGTTCTTCCCGCAGTTCGTGCGTTCGCAGACCGGCCTGGGTGCCAGTGGGGCGGTGTCGCACTAAGCGGGATGAATGTATCGGCTTCTATATAGAAGCTGCGTAATGGCGAAATGCCCCGATCGAGAGACCGGGGCATTTTTCTGTCCGCTCGCCCTACCCGGAGCCCCCCGACTGCAGGTGCAGGAGCATAGGAGCTGGCTTGCCAGCGCAAGCGTATGTGAGGAGCAGGGCTCTTCGCCGGCAGGCCGGTTCCTGCGGGTTGGGGGGGGGCGAGGGGAGGGCAGAAACAAATACGACCTCTGTTAGAGGCCGTATCCGGTGCAGCTAAGACGTTTGCGCAAGGCAGGTCTTATTTGCGGTCTTCCAGTTTGGTGATGTCACGCGACTCGTAGCCGGTGTACAGCTGGCGTGGACGGCCGATCTTGTACGGGCTGGAGAGCATTTCCTTCCAGTGCGAGATCCAGCCGACGGTCCGCGCCAGGGCGAAGATCACGGTGAACATGCTGGTTGGAATGCCGATCGCCTTGAGGATGATCCCCGAGTAGAAGTCGACGTTCGGGTACAGCGAGCGCTCGATGAAGTACGGGTCGGTCAGGGCGATCTCTTCCAGGCGCATGGCCAGTTCGAGTTGCGGATCGTTGTTGATGCCCAGTTCCTTGAGTACTTCGTCGCAGGTCTGCTTCATTACGGTGGCGCGCGGGTCGCGGTTCTTGTACACGCGGTGACCGAAGCCCATGAGCTTGAACGGATCGTTCTTGTCCTTGGCCTTGGCGATGAACTTGTCGATGTTCGAGACATCGCCAATTTCGTCGAGCATGGTCAGTACCGCTTCGTTGGCACCGCCGTGGGCCGGGCCCCAGAGTGCAGCGATACCGGCAGCGATACAGGCGAACGGGTTGGCACCCGAGGAGCCCGCCAGGCGCACGGTGGACGTCGAGGCGTTCTGTTCGTGGTCGGCATGGAGGATGAAGATCCGGTCCATTGCCTTGGCCAGTACCGGGCTGATCGGTTTGATCTCGCACGGGGTGTTGAACATCATGTGCAGGAAGTTTTCCGCGTACGACAGGTCGTTGCGCGGGTACATCATCGGCTGGCCCATGGAGTACTTGTAGACCATCGCTGCCAGGGTCGGCATCTTGGCCACCAGGCGCACGGCGGAGATTTCGCGGTGCTGCGGGTTATTGATGTCCAGGGAGTCGTGGTAGAACGCCGACAGGGCACCGACTACGCCGCACATCACCGCCATCGGGTGGGCGTCGCGACGGAAACCGTTGAAGAAGCTCTTGAGCTGTTCGTGAACCATGGTGTGGTTCTTCACGGTGCTGACGAACTGGGCCTTCTGTTCGGCGGTGGGCAATTCACCGTTGAGCAGCAGGTAGCAGGTTTCCAGGTAGTCGGATTTCTCGGCCAGCTGTTCGATCGGGTAGCCGCGATGCAGCAGAATGCCGTTGTCGCCGTCGATGTAGGTGATTTTCGACTCGCAGGAGGCGGTCGACATGAAACCCGGGTCAAAAGTGAAGCGGCCCGTGGCCGTCAGACCCCGAACATCGATTACATCGGGACCAACGGTGCCGGTTAAAATGGGCAGCTCGACGGGGGCTGCGCCCTCGATGATCAACTGCGCTTTTTTGTCAGCCATGTGGCCTCCTATTTATGCTTGAAATCATCAGACAGACCCCCCACGCAGGGCCCGCACCACTATAGTGAGATAAATCCGAATGTCAATTTGCCTAAAGTCTTGTCCCAGAAGGCTTTGGGAGGGATTTTTTCGCGAAATTCAGCGCCATTTACGCCTTTTATAACGCTAACGCAATCAGCTATTAGGGGAAGGTCTTTGCGTTGTCATTAGTAGCCTAACTGTCTATACTCGGCCACCGACCTCCGTAGGCTTCTGGGCCCGCTTTGCTGGGGGTCGCACTCCCTGGGTAGTGGTTGCCTGACCAGTGCACTCCCCAACAACTTTGCCCTGATTGTTAGGGGCTCTTCAGTGTGAAAAAAGCCGTGAATAGCCAACGACCTGTAAACCTAGACCTAAGGACCATCAAACTCCCCATCACCGGCGTTACGTCGTTTCTCCACCGTGTTTCCGGCATCATCCTCTTCCTGGGCATCGGCATCATGCTTTATGCATTGAGCAAATCCCTGGGCTCCGAGGAAGGCTATGCCGAGGTGAAGGCGTGCTTGACCAGTCCGCTGGCCAAATTCGTTGCATGGGGCCTCCTGTCCGCCTTGCTGTATCACTTGGTGGCCGGTGTACGCCATCTGATTATGGACATGGGCATCGGTGAGACGCTGGAAGGCGGCAAGCTGGGCTCGAAAATCGTTATCGCCGTATCCGTGGTGGTAATCGTTCTGGCGGGAGTTTGGATATGGTAACCAGCGTTACGAACCTGTCGCGTTCGGGCCTTTATGACTGGATGGCACAGCGTGTGTCTGCGGTCGTTCTCGCGGCTTATTTCATTTTCCTGATCGGATACCTCGTAGCGAATCCGGGCATTGACTACACCCAGTGGCATGGCCTGTTCGCAAACAACTGGATGCGTATCTTCAGTCTGCTGGCCATGGTGGCCCTGGGCGCTCACGCCTGGGTCGGCATGTGGACCATCTCGACTGACTACCTGACGCCGATGGCGCTGGGCAAGTCGGCCACAGCAGTACGTTTCCTTTTCCAGGCAGTATGCGGCGTCGCGATGTTCGCTTACTTCGTCTGGGGTGTGCAGATTCTCTGGGGTATCTGATTCATGGCTAACATTCCAACCATTTCATTCGACGCCATCATCATTGGCGGCGGCGGCGCCGGCATGCGTGCCGCACTGCAGCTGGCCCAGGGCGGCCACAAGACTGCGGTGATCACCAAGGTGTTCCCGACCCGTTCGCACACTGTGTCTGCCCAGGGCGGCATCACTTGCGCGATCGCCTCGGCGGACCCGAACGATGACTGGCGCTGGCACATGTACGATACCGTCAAGGGTTCCGACTACATCGGTGACCAGGACGCCATCGAATACATGTGTCAGGAAGGCCCGGCTGCGGTCTTCGAACTGGACCACATGGGTCTGCCGTTCTCCCGTACCGAAACCGGTCGTATCTACCAGCGTCCCTTCGGCGGTCAGTCCAAGGACTACGGCAAGGGCGGCCAGGCTGCTCGTACCTGCGCAGCGTCCGACCGTACCGGTCACGCACTGCTGCACACACTTTATCAGGGCAACCTGAAAGCCGGCACCACCTTCCTCAACGAGTGGTACGCGGTCGATCTGGTGAAGAACCAGGACGGCGCCTTTGTCGGCGTGATCGCTATCTGCATCGAAACCGGCGAAACCACCTACATCCGCTCCAAGGCCACCGTTCTGGCCACCGGCGGTGCAGGTCGTATCTACGCCTCCACCACCAATGCCCTGATCAACACCGGTGACGGCGTTGGTATGGCGCTGCGTGCTGGCGTTCCGGTGCAAGACATCGAAATGTGGCAGTTCCACCCGACCGGCATTGCCGGCGCCGGTGTACTGGTAACCGAAGGTTGCCGTGGTGAGGGTGGTTACCTGATCAACAAGCATGGCGAGCGTTTCATGGAGCGTTATGCTCCGAACGCCAAAGACCTGGCTGGCCGCGACGTTGTTGCGCGCTCCATGGTCAAGGAAATCATCGCCGGCAACGGCTGTGGCCCGAACGGCGACCACGTGATGCTCAAGCTCGACCACCTGGGCGAGGAAGTGCTGCACAGCCGCCTGCCAGGTATCTGCGAGCTGTCCAAGACGTTTGCGCACGTTGACCCGGTGGTTGCTCCGGTTCCGGTCGTTCCAACCTGCCACTACATGATGGGCGGCGTTGCCACCAACATTCATGGCCAGGCCATCACGCAGAACGCCGCTGGCGAAGACACCATCATCCCTGGCCTGTTCGCAGTGGGTGAAGTGGCTTGCGTATCGGTACACGGCGCCAACCGTCTGGGCGGCAACTCGCTGCTGGACCTGGTGGTGTTCGGCCGTGCAGCCGGTCTGCACCTGGAAAAAGCGCTGACCGACGGTATCGAATACCGCGACGCCAGCGACACCGACGTCGACGTTGCCCTGAACCGCCTGGCCAAGCTCAACGAGCGCACCACCGGTGAAGACGTTGCAACCCTGCGTCGCGAGCTGCAGAACTGCATGCAGAACTACTTCGGTGTATTCCGTACTGGCGAATACATGCAGAAGGGTATCGCCCAGCTGGCTGACCTGCGCGAGCGTATCGCCAACGTCAAGATCAACGACAAGTCTCAAGCTTTCAACACTGCGCGTATCGAAGCACTTGAGCTGCAGAACCTGCTGGAAGTGGCCGAAGCCACTGCCATCGCTGCCGAAGTGCGCAAAGAGTCCCGCGGCGCTCACGCCCGTGAAGACTTCGAAGACCGTGACGACGAAAACTGGCTGTGCCACACCCTGTACTTCCCGGGTGAGAAGCGCGTTGCCAAGCGTGCGGTCAACTTCTCGCCGAAGACTGTTCCGACTTTCGAACCAAAAGTCCGGACTTACTAAAGGGTGATCGATATGTTGCAAGTTGAAGTTTATCGTTACAACCCTGACACCGACTCGGCTCCGAAAACCCAGGTTTTCCAGGTAGACACCGGTGGCAAGGACTTGATGGTGCTGGACGTGCTGGCCCTGATCAAAGAGCAGGACGAAGGTTTTTCCTACCGTCGTTCCTGCCGTGAAGGCGTTTGCGGTTCCGATGGCATGAACATCAACGGCAAGAACGGTCTGGCGTGCATCACGCCGCTGTCTGCCGTGGTCAAGAAGAACAAGCTGGTTGTTCGCCCGCTGCCAGGTCTGCCGGTTATCCGTGACCTGGTCGTCGATATGAGCATCTTCTACAAGCAATACGAGAAGGTGAAGCCATTCCTGCAGAACGATACGCCGGCTCCGGCCATCGAACGTCTGCAGTCCCCGGAAGAGCGCGAGAAGCTCGACGGTCTGTACGAGTGCATCCTGTGCGCTTGCTGCTCGACCTCTTGCCCGTCCTTCTGGTGGAACCCGGACAAGTTCCTGGGTCCAGCTGCCCTGCTGCAAGCCTACCGCTTCCTGGCAGACAGCCGTGACACCAAGACGTCCGAGCGTCTGGCTTCCCTGGACGACCCGTTCAGCGTATTCCGCTGCCGGGGCATCATGAACTGCGTCAACGTTTGTCCGAAGGGCCTGAACCCGACTAAGGCCATCGGTCACATTCGTAACATGCTGCTGCAGAGTGGCGTGTGATTCAGCTGTTGTACCCGTAGGACCGCTGTACCCGTAAAAGCCACGGCGCGGGCTTCAACCCGCGTCATGGCTCTAACCTGAGCAGCAGCTCACAAAGTGGCTGCTCTATATTTTGAAGAAATGAGACAAGCAGGGGCATCCGGGCTGGTACCCGGACTATCAGCGTGATCCTAAGTGGCTTGTTTTGGTCGCTGCATTCGGACTTCTGCAAGCTTGCTCGGTGTCGTCGCCGGTGGTGTTCCCCTAACCGAGGGTGACCAAGCATGCAAGAAAGCGTGATGCAGCGCATGTGGAACAGCGCCTACCTATCCGGTAGTAACGCTGCCTATGTGGAAGAGCTCTACGAGCTCTACCTGCACGACCCTAACGCTGTGCCAGAAGAGTGGCGCACTTACTTTCAGAAGTTGCCTACCGACGGCAGCACTGCCATCGATGTTTCGCACTCGACAATCCGCGATCATTTCGTCTTGCTGGCAAAGAACCAGCGCCGCGCCCAACCGGTATCCGCCGGTAGCGTGAGCAGTGAGCACGAGAAGAAGCAAGTTGAAGTGCTGCGATTGATCCAGGCCTATCGGATGCGTGGCCACCAGGCAGCCCAGCTGGACCCGCTGGGGCTGTGGCAGCGTCCTGCACCTGCAGACCTGTCGATCAATCATTACGGCTTGACCAATGCCGATCTTGATACGACCTTCCGTGCCGGCGACCTGTTCATCGGCAAAGAGGAAGCGAGCCTACGCGAAATTCACGAAGCGTTGCAGCAGACATATTGCCGCACCATTGGCGCTGAATTCACGCACATCACCGATTCCGAGCAGCGTCAGTGGTTCCAGCAGCGTCTGGAAAGCGTACGCGGCCGTCCGACCTATTCCGCCGACATCAAGAGCCACCTGCTCGAGCGCGTCACTGCGGCTGAAGGCCTGGAAAAATACCTGGGTACCAAATACCCGGGCACCAAGCGTTTCGGTTTGGAAGGCGGCGAGAGCCTGATTCCGATGCTCGACGAGCTGATCCAGCGTTCCGGTTCCTACGGCACCAAGGAAGTGGTAATCGGCATGGCCCACCGTGGCCGTCTGAACGTGCTGGTCAACACTTTCGGCAAGAACCCGCGCGAGCTGTTCGACGAGTTCGAAGGCAAGAAGAAGGTCGAGCTGGGTTCCGGTGACGTTAAATACCACCAGGGCTTCTCGTCCAACGTCATGACCACCGGTGGCGAAGTTCACCTGGCGATGGCGTTCAACCCGTCCCACCTGGAAATCGTTTCTCCAGTGGTCGAAGGTTCGGTGCGCGCCCGTCAGGACCGTCGCAACGACCAGACCGGCGACAAGGTTCTGCCGATCTCGATCCACGGTGACGCGGCGTTCGCCGGCCAGGGCGTGGTGATGGAAACCTTCCAGATGTCCCAGACCCGCGGTTTCCGTACCGGCGGCACTGTGCACATCGTGATCAACAACCAGGTCGGTTTCACCATCAGCAACCCGCTGGACTCGCGCTCCACCGAGTACGCCACCGACGTTGCGAAGATGATCCAGGCACCGATCCTCCATGTGAATGGTGATGATCCGGAAGCCGTGTTGTTCGTGACCCAGCTGGCCATCGACTACCGCATGCAGTACAAGCGCGACGTGGTGATCGACCTGGTCTGCTACCGTCGTCGCGGCCACAACGAGGCCGACGAGCCAAGCGGCACCCAGCCACTGATGTATCAGCAGATCGCCAAGCAGCGCACCACCCGTGAACTGTATGCCGATCGCCTGACCCAGGGCGGTGTGCTCGACGCAGAGCGTGTTCAGGCGAAAGTCGACGAATACCGCAACGCGCTGGACAACGGTCTGCACGTGGTCAAGAGCCTGGTCAAGGAGCCGAACAAAGAGCTGTTCGTGGACTGGCGTCCGTACCTGGGCCATACCTGGACCGCGCGTCACGACACCACCTTCGACCTCAAGACTCTTCAGGAACTGTCCGCCAAGCTGCTGGAGCTGCCGGAAGGCTTCGTGGTTCAGCGTCAGGTCGCGAAGATCTACGAAGACCGTCAGAAGATGCAAGCCGGCGGCCTGCCGATCAACTGGGGTTACGCTGAAACCATGGCGTACGCGACCCTGGCGTTCGAAGGTCATCCGATTCGCATGACCGGCCAGGACATCGGCCGCGGCACCTTCTCGCACCGCCATGCGGTGTTGCACAACCAGAAGGACGCCGGCACCTACATCCCGTTGCAGCACCTGTACGAAGGCCAGCCACGTTTCGACCTGTACGATTCGTTCCTGTCCGAAGAAGCCGTACTGGCGTTCGAATACGGCTACTCCACCACCACGCCTAACGCGCTGGTGATCTGGGAAGCCCAGTTCGGCGACTTCGCCAACGGTGCACAAGTAGTGATCGACCAGTTCATCACCAGCGGCGAGCACAAGTGGGGCCGTCTCTGCGGTCTGACCATGCTGCTGCCACACGGTTATGAAGGTCAGGGTCCCGAGCACTCCTCGGCTCGTCTGGAGCGTTACCTGCAGCTGTGCGCCGAGCACAACATCCAGGTATGCGTACCGACCACGCCGGCTCAGATCTACCACTTGCTGCGTCGCCAGGTGATTCGTCCGCTGCGCAAGCCGCTGGTCGTGCTGACACCGAAATCCCTGCTGCGTCATAAACTGGCCATCTCGACCCTGGAAGATCTGGCGGAAGGTTCGTTCCAGACCGTTATCCCGGAAATCGATGCCCAGGATCCAAAAGACGTGGGTCGCATCATTCTGTGTAGCGGCAAGGTCTACTACGACCTGTTGGAAAAACGCCGTGCCGAAGGTCGTGACGACATCGCCATCGTGCGTATCGAGCAGCTGTACCCATTCCCTGAGGACGACCTGATCGAAGTCCTGGCTCCGTACAAAAACGTCAAACACATCGTTTGGTGTCAGGAAGAGCCGATGAACCAGGGTGCCTGGTACTGCAGCCAGCATCACATGCGTCGCATCATCAGCGGTCACAACAAGTCGCTCGTACTCGAGTACGCGGGCCGTGACGCTTCTGCTGCTCCAGCTTGTGGTTATGCATCGATGCACGCTGAGCAGCAGGAAAAACTGCTGCAAGATGCCTTTACTGTTTAACGCCTTCGCGCACCTGAAACCGAATTTAAGGAACCACAGATAATGGCTATCGAGATCAAAGCCCCCACTTTCCCGGAATCGGTTGCCGATGGCACCGTTGCCACCTGGCACAAGCAACCGGGCGACGCCGTCAAGCGTGACGAGCTGATCGTTGACATCGAGACCGACAAGGTCGTGCTGGAAGTTCTGGCCACCGCTGACGGCGTGCTGGGCGCTATCGTCAAGAACGAAGGCGACACCGTTCTGTCCGACGAAGTCCTGGGCTCCATCGTTGAAGGCGGCGCTGCTGCCGCTGCTCCTGCTGCCGCCGCCGCTCCGGCCGCCGCCGCTGCTGCCCCGGCTGCTGCCGATGGCGAAGACGATCCAATCGCTGCTCCTGCCGCGCGCAAGCTGGCTGAAGAAAACGGTATCAACATCGCTTCCGTTGCCGGTACCGGCAAAGGCGGCCGTGTGACCAAGGAAGACGTGGTCGCTGCTGTTGCCGCGAAGAAAGCCGCTCCGGCTGCCGCGCCTGCCAAGGCTCCGGCTCCTGCCGCTGCTGCTCCGGTCTTCGCTGCCGGTGATCGCGTCGAGAAGCGCGTGCCTATGACCCGCCTGCGTGCCAAGGTTGCCGAGCGTCTGGTTGAAGCCCAGTCGAATATGGCGATGCTGACCACCTTCAACGAAGTCGACATGACTGAAGTCATGGCCCTGCGTTCGAAGTACAAGGATCTGTTCGAGAAGTCCCACAATGGCGTACGCCTGGGCTTCATGTCGTTCTTCGTCAAGGCCGCCACCGAAGCCCTGAAGCGCTTCCCGGCTGTCAACGCCTCGATCGACGGTTCCGACATCGTCTACCACGGCTATGCCGACATCGGTGTTGCGGTCTCCAGCGACCGTGGCCTGGTGGTTCCGGTTCTGCGTAACGCCGAACTGATGAGCCTGGCCGAAATCGAAGGCGGCATCGCCACCTTCGGCAAGAAGGCCCGTGACGGCAAGCTGTCGATGGAAGAGATGACCGGTGGTACTTTCACCATCACCAACGGTGGTACTTTCGGTTCGATGATGTCGACCCCGATCGTCAACCCGCCACAAGCCGCGATCCTGGGCATGCACAACATTCTGCAGCGTCCTATGGCGATCAACGGTCAAGTGGTCATCCGTCCGATGATGTACCTGGCGCTGTCCTACGATCACCGCCTGATCGACGGTAAAGAAGCCGTGACGTTCCTGGTGACCATCAAGAACCTGCTGGAAGACCCGGCTCGTCTGCTCCTGGACATCTAAAAAGCAGCTGCATGCTGCAAGCGGGAAGCTTCGCGCCCCAGGGCAAGAGGCTTCAAGCTTGCGGCTGCAGCTTCTAGCTTGCCGTTAAAAGGAACCTTTTATGACTCAGAAATTCGACGTGGTAGTGATTGGCGCGGGCCCAGGCGGTTATGTCGCCGCAATCAAGGCCGCACAACTCGGTTTCACCACCGCTTGCATCGAGAAGTACACCGATAAAGAGGGCAAGCTGGCCCTCGGTGGTACTTGCCTGAACGTCGGTTGCATTCCTTCCAAGGCGCTGCTGGACAGCTCCTGGAAATTCCACGAAGCCCAGGACGGTTTTGCCATCCACGGTATCAACCACGCTGGCGTGACCATGGACGTACCAGCCATGGTGGGTCGCAAGGCCAACATCGTCAAAGGCCTGACCAGTGGTGTTGCCACCCTGTTCAAAGCCAATGGCGTCACTTCGATCCAGGGCCACGGCAAACTGCTGGCCGGCAAGAAAGTCGAAGTCACCAAGCCTGACGGTTCGGTTGAAGTGATCGAAGCCGAAAACGTGATCCTGGCTCCAGGCTCGCGTCCGATCGACATTCCACCGGCTCCGGTCGACCAGAATGTGATCGTCGATTCCACCGGCGCTCTGGAATTCCAATCCGTACCAAAACGCCTGGGCGTGATCGGCGCTGGCGTCATCGGCCTGGAACTGGGTTCGGTATGGTCGCGCCTGGGTGCGCAAGTGACTGTCCTGGAAGCCCTGGACACCTTCCTGATGGCAGCCGACACCGCTGTTTCCAAGGAAGCGCTGAAAACCCTGACCAAGCAAGGCCTGGACATCAAGTTGGGCGCTCGCGTGACCGGCTCCAAGGTCAACGGCGAAGAAGTCGTGGTCACCTACACCGATGCCAATGGCGAGCAGACCATCACTTTCGACAAGCTGATCGTTGCCGTTGGTCGCCGCCCGGTGACCACCGACCTGCTGGCCGCCGATTGCGGCGTGACCCTCGACGAGCGCGGTTTCGTGCACGTTGACGATCATTGCGCTACCACCGTGCCGGGCGTCTACGCCATCGGTGACGTGGTGCGCGGCATGATGCTGGCTCACAAGGCCTCGGAAGAGGGCATCATGGTTGCCGAGCGCATCAAGGGCCACAAAGCCCAGATGAACTATGACCTGATCCCTTCGGTTATCTATACTCACCCGGAAATTGCATGGGTCGGTAAAACCGAGCAGGCCTTGAAAGCTGAAGGCGTTGAAGTTAACGTCGGCACCTTCCCGTTTGCCGCCAGCGGCCGTGCCATGGCAGCCAACGACACCGGTGGTTTCGTCAAAGTCATCGCCGATGCCAAGACTGACCGCGTATTGGGCGTCCACGTGATTGGCCCAAGCGCTGCGGAACTGGTTCAGCAAGGTGCGATCGGCATGGAATTCGGCACCAGCGCCGAAGACCTGGGCATGATGGTTTTCTCCCATCCGACCCTGTCCGAAGCCCTGCACGAAGCAGCTCTGGCTGTGAATGGCACTGCCATCCACATTGCCAACCGCAAGAAACGCTAAGCAATAATAAGAAACCACGGCGGTTGGCCCGTCGTGAGCCTTGTGCGCAAGACTCACCGCGGAATATCCGCTGGACTCGACCTCTCAGGGTAGCGCCACACACTGGACCGGGGCCCAGGCTCCGGGTTCAGGTGTGGCGCTGGTTTTGAGAGGAGCGGTCACAGGTGGTGCGGCACTCAATCTTGAGCGCAGCGCCGAATGCGCAGTACCTAACGAAGACGGTAAAAAGCATGAATCTTCACGAGTATCAGGGTAAGCAGCTGTTCGCTGAATACGGCCTGCCAGTATCCAAAGGCTACGCGGTAGACACCCCGGAAGAAGCAGCAGAAGCTTGCGACAAAATCGGCGGCTCCGAGTGGGTTGTCAAAGCCCAGGTTCACGCCGGTGGTCGCGGTAAAGCGGGCGGCGTTAAGCTGGTTCGCAGCAAAGAAGACGCTAAGGCATTCGCTCAGCAGTGGTTGGGCAAGCGTCTGGTGACCTATCAGACTGACGCCAATGGCCAGCCTGTCACCAAGATCCTGGTTGAATCGTGCACTGATATCGCTAAAGAGCTGTACCTGGGCGCTGTCGTTGACCGTTCGAGCCGTCGCATCGTGTTCATGGCTTCCACCGAAGGTGGCGTGGACATCGAGAAAATCGCTCACGACACTCCAGAAAAAATTCTCAAGGCCACTATCGATCCACTGGTTGGCGCTCAGCCATTCCAGGGGCGCGAGCTGGCTTTCCAACTGGGTCTGGAAGGCAAGCAAGTTGCCCAGTTCGCCAAGATCTTCGTAGGTCTGGCCAAACTGTTCCAGGATCACGATCTGGCCCTGCTGGAAGTGAACCCGCTGGTGATCAAGGCCGACGGCGATCTGCACTGCCTGGACGCGAAGATCAACATCGACGCCAACGCCATGTACCGTCAGCCTAAGCTGAAAACCTTCCACGATCCGTCCCAGGACGATCCGCGCGAAGCCCACGCTGCCAAGTTCGAACTGAACTACGTAGCGCTGGAAGGCAACATCGGCTGCATGGTCAACGGTGCCGGCCTGGCCATGGGTACCATGGACATCGTCAACCTGCACGGCGGCAAGCCAGCCAACTTCCTCGACGTAGGTGGTGGTGCTACCAAAGAGCGCGTGACCGAAGCCTTCAAGATCATCCTGTCCGACACCAACGTCGCTGCAGTACTGGTCAACATCTTCGGCGGCATCGTTCGCTGCGACATGATTGCCGAAGGCATCATCGGCGCCGTGAAAGAAGTCGGCGTGAAAATCCCGGTTGTTGTTCGCCTTGAAGGCAACAACGCTGAACTGGGCGCTAAAGTACTGGCAGAAAGCGGCTTGAACATCATCGCTGCTACCAGCCTGACCGACGCTGCTCAACAAGTTGTCAAAGCTGCGGAGGGCAAATAATGAGCGTCCTGATCAATAAAGACACCAAAGTTATCTGCCAGGGTATTACCGGTTCGCAAGGTAGTTTCCACACCCAGCAAGCCATCGAATACGGCACCAAGATGGTTGGCGGCGTAACTCCTGGCAAAGGCGGCACCGAGCACCTGGGCCTGCCAGTGTTCAACACCGTGAAAGACGCTGTAGCTGCCACTGGCGCCACCGCCAGCGTGATCTACGTTCCAGCTCCTTTCTGCAAGGACTCGATCCTGGAAGCTGCTTTCGGCGGCATTAAGCTGATCGTCTGCATCACCGAAGGCATTCCTACCCTGGACATGCTGGACGCCAAGGTTAAGTGCGACGAGCTGGGTGTGACCCTGATCGGCCCTAACTGCCCAGGCGTGATCACCCCAGGCGAATGCAAGATCGGCATTATGCCAGGTCACATTCACTTGCCAGGCAAGGTCGGTATCGTTTCCCGTTCCGGCACCCTGACCTACGAAGCTGTTAAGCAGACTACTGACGCCGGTTTCGGTCAGTCCACCTGTGTCGGCATCGGTGGTGACCCGATCCCGGGTTCGAACTTCATCGACATCCTGAAGCTGTTCCAGGAAGACCCGAAGACCGAAGCGATCGTGATGATCGGTGAGATCGGCGGTTCGGCTGAAGAAGAAGCGGCTGCCTACATCAAGGCTCACGTGACCAAGCCGGTTGTTTCCTACATCGCTGGTGTGACTGCTCCTCCGGGCAAGCGCATGGGCCATGCTGGCGCAATCATCTCTGGCGGCAAAGGCACTGCAGACGAGAAATTCGCTGCTCTGCAAGACGCCGGCGTGAAAACCGTGCGTTCGCTGGCAGACATCGGCAAGGCCCTGGCCGAGCTGACCGGTTGGGCTGTCAAGTAAGCCTCGCGCTTAGCTGACGCTTCAACCACAAAGGCCACCTTCGGGTGGCCTTTGTGCTTTCTGCCGTAGGAGACCTGCATCCTGCACAGAGCCTGGGGGAAATATAATTTCAAAAATGCGACATCATTCTGTCGCATATCGGATAGTTCGCCCTGGAACAGTGCGCTTGTCTTACCGATTCTGTAATCTAGCCGCCTCTTTTTGCGTCTGCTGCCCACAAGGTCGCTGCGCGCTAAACGGGTCAGTCTTATACGGACTGGCAGCATTTCCCTCACCCATAAGGGAAATCCCTCTCTAAATTCCGATTCAGTAGTGTGGTATTTCCTTAATGAAAGTGTTGAAAGGCCAGGACATCCTGGCACTCGGCTTTATGACTTTTGCCCTGTTCGTCGGGGCCGGCAACATCATTTTCCCGCCTATCGTCGGCCTGCAGTCCGGACCCCATGTCTGGATGGCGGCGCTGGGCTTCCTGATCACCGCGGTCGGTCTGCCGGTGATCACCGTGGTTGCCCTGGCCAAGGTCGGCGGTGCCATGGACGCGCTGAGCACGCCTATCGGCAAGCTGGCCGGTGGCCTGCTGGCTGCGGTCTGCTACCTGGCGGTAGGCCCGCTGTTCGCCACGCCACGTACCGCTACCGTGTCCTTTGAAGTGGGCCTGGCGCCGTTGACCGGCGAAAGCCCGCTGGCCCTGTTCCTCTACAGTTCGGTGTACTTCCTGCTGGTGTTCTTCATCTCCCTGTACCCGGGCCGGCTGCTGGACACCGTCGGACGCTTCCTGGCGCCGCTGAAGATCATCGCCCTGGCTGTGCTGGGCATTGCGGCCTTTGCCTTGCCCGCCGGCGACATCGGCACTGCCACTCCCGAGTACGTTGCAGCACCGTTCTCCCAGGGCTTCATCAATGGTTACCTGACCATGGATACCCTGGGCGCGCTGGTGTTCGGCATCGTCATCGTCAATGCCATCCGTTCCCGCGGGGTCGAGTCGCCTCGGCTCATTACCCGTTATGCCGTGATCGCCGGCCTGATCGCCGGGGTCGGCCTGGCGCTGGTCTACGTCAGCCTGTTCCGCCTGGGCTCGGGCAGCCATGAAGTGGCCGCCGGTGCCAGCAACGGCGCCGCGGTATTGCACGCCTATGTGCAGCACACCTTCGGTTCCCTGGGCAGCGGTTTCCTCGCGGTGCTGATCTCCCTGGCCTGCCTGGTGACCGCCGTGGGCCTGACCTGCGCCTGCGCCGAGTACTTCAGCCGTGTCCTGCCGCTGTCCTACAAGACGCTGGTGGTGATCCTCGCGGCGTTCTCGCTGCTGGTATCGAACCTGGGCCTGACCAAGCTGATCGCGTTCTCGATCCCGGTGCTGACCGCGATTTACCCGCCGTGCATCGCCCTGGTGGCCCTGAGCTTCTGCAAGGACTTCTGGCAGGACCAGCGCCGTATCGTCGGCCCGGTGATGCTGGTGTCCTTCGTGTTCGGCCTGATCGATGCCCTCAAGGGCGCGGGCCTGGCCGGCTGGATGCCAACCCAGCTGTCGCACTTGCCGCTGAGCGAGCAGGGCCTGGCGTGGCTGGTGCCGTCGGTGATCGTGCTGGTGGTGGCAGTGATCTGCGATCGCCTGCTGGGCAAGCGCAGCGAAGCCCTGGCCTGACCTGAAGTTGATGGCCCGGGGTCGCCACAAGCGGCCCCCGAGCCCCCTAAAAAATGCCCCGCATCGATGGATGCGGGGCATTTTTTATGGGCGTACAGCGGTGTCTTTTTCCCCTGCGGGGCGTCGAAGCAGTGCCCTTTGCTTTTGTCTTCTGCCAACGCCTTACAGGAATTTGCATGTCGTTCGTTCAAGCCAACCTGATCCACCTACTGGCCGCCCTGTGGTTCGTCGTCTGCTGGGGTGGCTATACCCGCTACGCCAGTTGGAAGGGAAGGGACACCGCGTGCCTGGCCAGCGTCCTGCACCTGTATCGCGAGGACTGGATGCGCCGCATGCTGCTGCGGGACAACCGCATCGCCGATGCCAGCGTGATCGGCAACCTGGAGCGCAATGCCTCGTTCTTCGCCTCCAGCACCCTGATCATCCTGGCGGGCATTCTCACCGTGCTGGGCGCCTCGGAGCGTGCAGTGTCGCTATTGGCGGACATTCCCATGGTCCAGCAGGCGTCCCAGGGCATGTCGGAAATCAAGCTGCTGTGCCTGGCGCTGGTGTTCGTCTATGCCTTCTTTACCTTCAGCTGGTGCATGCGCCAGTACAACTTCGCCGCAGTGCTGGTGGGGTCGGCGCCAATGATCGGCGAGCGTCATGTTTCCGAGCAGGAGCGCAAGGCTTTTGCATCGCGAGCGGCTCGGGTAATTTCCATGGCGGCCAACCAGTTCAACTTCGGATTGCGTTCCTATTACTTCGGCATGACCATGCTGGCCTGGTTCGTCAGCCCCTGGTTATTCATGCTGATGAGCGCGGGTGTGGTGTTTGTCCTGTATCGGCGGGAGTTCCACTCCGATGTACTTGAGGTCATGGTCTATACACCGACAGAACAACCTGTGGTCGATAGCCCCAAAGATGCAGCCTGAGCGTTGATGGCTGATCGATTGAACGGTTGAAAGGAGTTGGCCAATGAGCAGTTCGCGTGCCCTGAAGTACCTGTGCCTGGGGTTCTTCCTGTTGTCGGGCTGCAGGGCGCAAACCCTGTATCTGAATGGCGAAGCCCGGGGCAGGGTGGTAGATGCATTGAGCGGCATGCCGATCGCCGGGGCCAAGGGCGCCTTGTGTGGCGCACAGTTCCTGACGGCCGATGACGGGAGCTTCAAAGTCGAAGCGGCAACTGACTGGGAATGGGTCATGTTGCTGGCCGGGCGTTCGCCGCAGGACATCCCGCACCCTTGTTTCATGAGTATCGCGGCAGCGGATTACCAGACCCGCCAATGGCTGGCGCCTTTTACCGCCCACTACGACTTTCCCATCAGGTTGCTGCCCATTTCCAGCCCCTTGCACTATGCACTGGAGTCCCCGGGCAATGAGTCGGTGCCAATGCAGCCGTTGCAGGCAGAGCCCCGCCAGGACGAATTGTTCCTGGGGGCTGGCGGCTGATCTTCAACGCTTAGTTGCTTGCCCGGCAACTAAGCACTGTTGTATTGAGCGACTGTTTTACGAGCAAGAAAAAGCCCGCATTTGGCGGGCTTTGTTCTTTGTTGCGCTAAAACCGACTTAGTTGGTTTTAGGAGCTGCTTCCTTGGCGCTTTCTTCAGCAGCAGCCTTGTTGGATTCAGCCTGATCTTTGGCTGCTTCGGCGTTTTCTTTTGCCGCGTCGTTCACTTTATCCTGAGCTTCGTTCATTTTCTGTTGGGCTTGCTCAGCATGTTGATTGGCATCTTGAGCTTTGTCCTCGGATTTTTTGTCGCAGGCAGCCAGACCGAGGGAAGCGGTCAGCATCAGGGCAATAGCTAAAGTCTTACGCATGGGGTGTTTCTCCTTAGTGAAGATATCTACTGGCCTTTCGATCATGGCCTTGTGATTTAAGTTCCTTGAGACTCACAGATATATTAAGTAGTCATTTCATGGAACTTTTGCCTGCTTCATTCAACGCACATTCCCGACAATAAAAAGAGATAAATCCCATGGCGCAAAACCCTATTTCTGAGCGTGCGGCGCGCTTTCTTTCCGCCTTGCGCCACTGCCAGGTGCTGGGCATCCGGGTACATAGCGCCTCTGAAGAGGGCCTGACCCTGACCTTGCCCTACAGTCCGCAGATTGTCGGCGACCCGCAAACCGGGATCATTCACGGCGGTGCCCTGACCACGCTGATGGACAGCGCCTGTGGCATGGCCACGCTTTGCGTGCTGCCGGAGTTCGAAGTGTGTCCGACCCTGGACCTGCGCATAGACTATATGCATCCGGCGGTCCCTCATCATGACGTGCACGGCTTTGCCCAGTGTTACCGGGTCACCACCGATGTGATCTTTACCCGCGGCTTTGCCTATCAGGATGATCCCGAGCGTCCCGTGGCTCATGTCGTCGGCACTTTCATGCGCATGGGCCGGGGGCTCAAGGGCAGCCGCGGGCTGGCCAGCTCGATCAAGGGGGAGCGGGCATGAGCACGGACCTTCGAGCACTCCTGGAGCAGGCTCGCCAGCAGGGCGATTACACCGCGTTGCTGGAGCAGATCCCCTACGCGAAGCTGATTGGCATCGAGTGCACGCAACTGGGAGATGAACTGCTGTTTCGCCTGCCGGCCAACAAGGACAATATCGGCAACCCTCTGCTTCCAGCCCTGCACGGTGGAGTGATCGCCGGTTTCATGGAACTGGCGGCCGCCTTGCATTTGCTGATTCTCACCGGCTCGCCCGGGGTGCCGAAAATCATCGACTTTTCCCTCGACTACCTCCGCGCCGGGCAGTTTCGCGACACCTTTGCCCGCTGCCAGGTATGCCGGCAGGGCAGAAGGGTGGCCAATGTCGCCATCACCGCCTGGCAGAGCACTGCCGAGGAGTCGATTGCCACCGCTCGCGCACATTTCAAGATCGAAGAGAGCACCGGCCCTTGAAATCCAGCGAGCGACCCCCACTTTCATGTCATCCCGCCGCCCTCCGCTCCCGGAACGCGGCCAATGCCATCTGATTGGAGTTTGATGACCATGAGTGTGGAAACTCAAAAGGAAACCCTGGGCTTCCAGACCGAGGTGAAGCAACTGCTGCACCTCATGATCCATTCGCTTTATTCCAACAAGGAAATCTTCCTTCGCGAATTGATCTCGAACGCCTCTGACGCCGTCGACAAATTGCGCTTCGAAGCCCTGTCCAAGCCCGAGTTGCTGGAAGGTGGCGCCGAACTGAAAATCCGTGTGAGCTTCGACAAGGACGCGAAAACCGTCACCCTCGAAGACAACGGTATCGGCATGAGCCGAGAAGATGTGATCACCCACCTGGGGACCATCGCCAAATCCGGCACCGCCGATTTCATGAAGAACCTCACTGGTGACCAGAAGAAGGATTCGCACCTGATCGGTCAGTTCGGTGTCGGCTTCTACTCCGCCTTTATCGTGGCCGACCAGGTTGAAGTGTTCAGCCGCCGTGCCGGCCTGCCTGCCAGCGAAGGCGTGCACTGGTCGTCCAAGGGCGAAGGCGAGTTCGAAGTTGCGACCATCGACAAGGCCGAGCGCGGTACCCGCATCGTCCTGCACCTGAAATCCGGTGAAGACGAGTTCGCCGATGGCTGGCGCCTGCGCAACATCATCAAGAAGTACTCCGACCACATCGCGCTGCCGATCGAGCTGCCCAAAGAAGCCGCTGCCGCTGAAGGCGAAGAGAAACCTGCGCTGGAGTGGGAAACCGTCAACCGCGCCAGTGCCCTGTGGACCCGTCCGCGTACCGAGATCAAGGACGAGGAATACCAGGAGTTCTACAAGCACATCGCCCATGACTTCGAGAACCCGCTGAGCTGGAGCCACAACAAGGTTGAAGGCAAGCTGGAGTACAGCTCGCTGCTCTACGTACCGGCCCGCGCACCGTTCGACCTGTACCAGCGTGAAGCGCCCAAGGGCCTCAAGCTCTACGTGCAGCGCGTGTTCGTCATGGATCAGGCCGAGTCGTTCCTGCCGCTGTACCTGCGTTTCATCAAGGGCGTGGTGGACTCCAACGACCTGTCGCTGAACGTCTCGCGGGAAATCCTGCAGAAAGACCCGATCATCGACTCGATGAAGTCGGCGCTGACCAAGCGTGTCCTCGACATGCTGGAGAAACTGGCGAAGAACGAACCCGAGCAATACAAGGGCTTCTGGAAGAACTTCGGCCAGGTGATGAAGGAAGGCCCGGCCGAGGACTTCGCCAACAAGGAGAAGATCGCCGGCCTGCTGCGCTTCGCCTCCACCCAGGGCGACGACGGCGAGCAGAATGTCTCCTTGGCCGACTACCTGGCTCGCGCCAAGGAAGGCCAGGACAAGATCTACTTCCTCACCGGCGAATCCTACGCCCAGGTGAAGAACAGCCCGCACCTGGAAGTCTTCCGCAAGAAAGGCATCGAAGTGCTGCTGCTCACCGACCGTATCGACGAGTGGCTGATGAGCTACCTCAACGAGTTCGACGGCAAGAGCTTTGTCGACGTGGCGCGCGGCGACCTGGACCTGGGCAACCTCGACTCCGAAGAGGACAAGAAGGCTGCCGAGGAAGTCGCCAAGACCAAGGAAGGCCTGGTTGAGCGGATCAAGACCGCCCTGGGCGAGAGTGTCAGCGAAGTGCGGGTTTCCCACCGCCTGACCGACTCGCCGGCGATCCTGGCCATTGGCGAGCAGGACCTGGGGCTGCAGATGCGTCAGATCCTTGAAGCCAGCGGGCAGAAGGTTCCGGATTCCAAGCCGATCTTCGAGTTCAACCCGACTCACCCGCTGATCGAGAAACTCGATGGCGAGCAGAGCGAAGAGCGCTTTGGCGACCTGTCGCACATTCTCTTCGATCAGGCGGCCCTGGCGGCCGGTGACAGCTTGAAGGATCCGGCGGCCTATGTGCGCCGGCTGAACAAGCTGCTGGTGGAGCTGTCGGTTTAACCACGTTGCAAGAAAAACCCGCTTCGGCGGGTTTTTTCATTCTGGTGTCCCCCTACTGGAGAAGATGAGTCATGAGTCAAATCACAGTGCGTTCCGTGGTCTATCAGATCGATGGCCAGCCCTATGAAGGCCGCCTGGCCTTCGATGCCGCCCATAAAGCTGCGCGTCCGGGGTTGCTGATGGCGCCGAACTGGATGGGTGTCAGCGCCGGCGCGGAGAAGATCGCCGAGGCGGTGGCGGCCAAGGGTTATGTGGTGCTGATCGCCGATCTGTATGGCCAGTCGCTGCGCCCCGGCGATGCGAGCCAGGCCGGTGCCGCGATGATGCCGCTCAAGGATGATCGGGCGTTGTTGCGCAAGCGCATGCAGGCGGCCTTTGCGGCCTTGCAGAGCCAGGGCGAAGCCGCGGTGGACACCTCCAGGCTGGCCACCTTCGGCTTCTGCTTTGGCGGCTGCTGCGCCCTGGAACTGGCCCGCAGTGGCGCGCCGGTGAAGGCGGCGGTGTCGTTCCACGGCACCCTGGACACCCCCAACCCTGCCGATGCCAACAACATCAAGGGTTCGGTACTGGTACTGCACGGCGCGGCGGACCCGTTCGTGGCCAAGGAGCAACTGCCGGCCTTCGAAGCGGAAATGGACGCCGCGGGAGTGGACTGGCAACTGGTCAGCTACGGTGGCGCGGTGCATTCCTTCACCGACACCCACGCCAACCTGCCGGGCAAGATGATGTACGACGCCAAGACCTCGGCCCGGGCCTTCGCCACCATGCATTACCTGCTGGACGAAGTCTTTAGCGGCTGACCCACCGACCCTGATCCCGTAGGAGCTGGCTTGCCAGCGAAGGCGTCAGTGAGAGCAACGCCAGACTCACGGGCCTGTTCGCCGGCAAACCGGCCCCTACCGATCAGTGGCGGGCGGGTGGCAATTCGATGCGCTCGCTTTCTCCCGGCACCTGCGGCCAGTCCCCGGCGGCCCAGCGTCTGCGAGCTTCATCGATCAACAGTGGATCGCTGGCGACGAAGTTCCAGTTGATCCGCCGCGGGCCGTCCAGGGCGGCGCCGCCGATCAGCACCGCATGGCAATCGCTCTCGGCGAACAGCGTGGCGTTCTCCCCCTCTGGCAATACCACCAGCGAGTGCACGGGTAATGGCTCGCCGTCCAGTTGTACCTCGCCCTCCAGTACATACAGCGCACGCTGTTGATGCTCGGTGGGAATCAGCAGGCTGGTGGCGGTCTGCAGCCGCAGCTCGGCATACAGGGTGGGGGAGAGCACCGGCACCGGCGACTGCAGGCAGAAACCGCTGCCGGCAATCATCCGAATGCTCACCCCCAGGTTGTCGCTCACCGGCAGGCTGCTGGCCGGGTGATAGCTGTAGTGCCCCGGGCCCTGCTCCTGTTCTTTGGGCGAGGCCAGCCAGACCTGCAGGCCGTGCATGGCAAACCCCTGGGCCTGCAAGGGCGCTGGCGTGCGCTCGACATGGGCGATGGCGCTGCCGGCGGTCATCCAGCTGACGTCCCCGGCGCCCACGATCTGGTCGGAGCCCAGGCTGTCCTTGTGCTGGATCTGCCCGGCGAACAGGTAGGTCAGGGTGGAGAGGCCGATATGCGGATGCTGGCGGATATTCATGCCTTTGCCCGGCGGGTAGCGGGTTTCCAGCATGTGGTCGAAGAACACGAAAGGCCCGACACTGCGGCACTGGGCCGAAGGCAGGGGGCGCAGGATGGGTTGGCCTTCAACGTCCTCGGCACGGGGACGGATCACGAGGGGGGAGTTCATGGCGGATTCCAGGCTGATCGGGTTATGCCCGGGAGCATAACCCGCTTGTGCCCGCCTTGCCGCTACTGGCTGAAGGCACCTTCGGAGAGGTGGGTCTCGATGCTGACTTCGCTGGTGGTCATCAGCTTGTGGATCGGGCAACGGTCGGCCACCCGGTGCAGCTCATCACGCTGGGCATCGGTGAGCACGCCCTTGAGGGTCAGCTTCACATGCAGGGCGTACTTGCCTTTCTGCTCTTCGCTGTTGTCGTGCTTGATCTCCACGGTGACCCCGGTCAGCGGGATGTTCTTCTTCTGCGCGTAGAGCTTGAGGGTCAGGGCCTTGCAGGCGCCCAGGGCGGCATCGAAGTAGTCATGGGGCTCGGGGGCGGTGCCTTCGCCACCGGCGGACTTGGGCAGGTCGGTGAACAACTGGTGGTCGTCGACCTGGATGCTGTGGCGGAAACCTTCGCTGGACTCGGTATTGACGGTGATGGTCATGGCAAACCTCAGGCAGTGATGAATAAGGATCAGGCTGTAAGGGTGCTGAAGTTATAGAGCATATCGAAGCGTGGGCGTTCCCCTTTTTCTGAACCTGCGGCTCGGCGTCGCGGTCTACCCTGCTTCGATCCATGGGAGGCGGCGCGGTGCACTGGAACCCTGTTCAAGCAAGCTGTTTGTGGGCGCTGCTGATGCTGCCGCTGGCGGTGGCCCAGGCGCGTGACTATGTGTACAGCGACGCGCACCTGCATTACGTGGACTTCTTCCAGGAAACCGCGGGCATGGAAGCCTTGCTCAAGGCCATGGATGACAACCGCATCGAGCAGGTGATGATTGCCGGGATTCCGGTGGCCAAGAAATGGCACGAGGATGAGCCCAAGCGCCCGCGCTACTACGCCGGGGACGATGCCGCGGCCTACTGGTACAGCGCCACCGACGTGCTGGTGGCCGCCGCGGTGAAAAAGCTGCCGGCCGAGCAGCGTCGGCGCTTTCATCCGTTCCTTTCGGGGTTCAACCCCAACGACAAGAATTCCGCGGCGCATATCCAGCGCATGCTCGATCTCGACCCGGGGCTGTGGCAGGGCATCGGCGAGGTCTTCACCCGGCACGACGATCTCACCGCGCTGACCGCCGGCGACACGCCGCGGGCCAATAACGAGGCGATGACCAAGGTCTATCACCTGGCGGCCGAGAACGACCTGCCGGTCATGCTGCACTCCAACATCACCTCCAAGCGCGAGCGCAATCCGCTGTACCTGGCGGAAATCGAAGAGCCGCTGCGCAATCACCCCCATACGCGTTTTATCTGGGCCCATGCCGGCACCAGTGCCGAGATCCATCGTCACCAGACCCGGCTGGAGTTCCTGCTGCCGACCCTGACGCGGCTGCTGGAGAGCTACCCCAACCTCTACATCGACCTGTCCTGGAGCCTGCTCACGCCCTATCTGCTGGATAAGCAGGGCAACCCCGACCCGGCCTGGCTGCAGCTGGTGGAGCGCTTCCCGGAGCGCTTCATGCTGGGTTCGGACGTGGTCGGGCGCTTCAACAAGCTGGGGAGCGAGCTGCGGGGGTTCGATGGCTTTCTTGACGCCTTGCCGCAGGAGGTGGCACGCAAGGTGGCCCATGACAATTTCCTCGCCATCCTTCCCGCCAACCATCGTCCCTAGCAGGCGCCAGACTGTCATCAGCTTGTCATGCCTGCTTCATAAGCTCGCGCCATCTCAATCAAGGAGCGCGATATGCACCTCACTCGTTTAAGCGCATTGGCGGCGCTGATGATCTTCAGTGGCCTGGCCAGCGCCGAAGTCCGTGTCGAAGGGCCGGTGGAATACGGCGTGTTCGAAGGTCCCAAGGCCGAGCTGCAATCGGGGGAGCGGGTGCTGCGCCGCAGCAACGAGAAGATCCAGCAGACCTCCGTGGTGCCCGCCAGGCTGGGGACCAAGTTCGGCATGCGTTACCAGTTGCTGGGCAAGGTGGCCGAAGATCAGCCCCTGACTCTTCTTTACCTGACGCCGGGCATCCGTACGCCGGACGGGGTACGCCATGACAAGTTCGAAATCACTCAGAAACTGGTGCCCAACGCTCCCCAGGACGTGATGGCCTACGAGTTCACCGAAAGCCATGAGGTGGTCCTGGGCGAGTGGCGTTTCATGGTCTTCCAGGGCGACCGATTGTTGGCAGAACAGCGATTTTCTGTGCGCTGAATCGTTTTACGCCCAAGTATTGGAGTGCTAGGGCGTTTTGATATCACGTTTTTGTCTTACGCAATTTTCCAATGGCCCGATACCGTCTAAGAGCACCCTGCTGCAAGTTCTTGCAGCGCTCTAGGAAGGAGCCAGAGGAATGAGTCTTAGAAGTCTGAACATTGCGCTACGGGCGAGCCTGGGTTTCGGCTTGCTGGCGCTGATGGTGTTTGCCCTGGGGGCATTCGCCTTGATGCAGATGGGCAATATGCGCCAGCAGTCCGATGAAGTGGAAAGCAATTGGCTGCCCAGCGTGATGTCCGTAGGGGAAATGAACCAGGACCTGCTGCGCATTCGCGCCCTGACCCTGCGGCTGTTGATCAATCGCGACCCGCAGGCAATCACCCAGAACGAAAACAAGATCAACGAGATCAAGAGTGTCCTGGGGGTTGCCCAGAGCCGCTACGAATCCTTGATCCTCCTGCCTCAGGAGCGGGTCCTGTTCGACCGCTTCAAGACTATCGAGAAGCAGTATCTGCAACGCCAGGAGCGGGTCATGCAGCTCTCCAGCCAGAACCAGCTGGAGGAAGCGGTCAAGGTGGTCAATGGCGAAATGAACCAGCTGGCCGATGAGATGGCCGCGACCCTGCACGAGCTGGTGGAGTTGAACAAGCAAAGCGCGACCCATGCCACCGATCTGGCCCAGGCGGTGTTCAGCAAGTCGCGGGTATGGGTGATCGGCATGATCGCCCTGGCGGCGCTGGTGACCATCGGCCTGGCCCTGTTGTTGACCCGCAGTATCGTCCTGCCTCTGGCGCAGTCGTTGAATGTGGCCGAAGTGGTGGCCGGCGGCGATCTGACCGGCACTATCACGGTGACCGGCAGGGACGAGCCGGCGCGCCTGCTGCACGCGCTCAAGGCCATGCAGCACAGCCTGCGGGAAACCATCCGGCGCATCTCCGATTCATCCAGCCAGCTGGCCTCGGCCTCGGAAGAGCTCAGTTGTGTCACCGAGGATGCGACCCGTGGCCTGCATCAGCAGAGCCTGGAGATCGAACAGGCGGCCACGGCGGTAAACCAGATGACCGCAGCGGTGGAGGAGGTGGCCAGTAACGCAGTGGCCACGTCCGAGGCCTCGCGGGAGTCCGACCGCATCGCCCAGCACGGGCGCGAGCAGGTGCACCAGACGGTGCTCTCGATTGAGTCGCTGGCGCAGGACGTGACGGCCAATGCCAGCCAGGTGGAGGATCTGGCGCAGAAGGTCTATGGCATCAGCAAGGTACTGGAGGTGATCCGTTCCATTGCCGAGCAGACCAACCTGCTGGCGTTGAACGCGGCCATCGAGGCGGCACGGGCCGGGGATGCGGGACGCGGGTTCGCAGTGGTGGCCGATGAAGTCCGGGCCCTGGCTCATCGGACCCAGCAGTCGACCCAGGAAATCGAGCAGATGATCGGTGGTATCCAGCAGGGCACCGACCAGGCCGTCAGTTCCATGCAGCAGAGCAACAACCGCGCCCATTCGACCCTGGAGGTGGCCAAGGCGGCAGGGCAGGCGCTGGAGGAAATCGCATCGGCCTTCACCCAGATCAATGAGCGCAACATCGTCATTGCCAGCGCCTCGGAGCAGCAGGCGGCAGTGGCGCGGGAGGTGGACCGCAACCTGATGAACATCCGCGACCTGGCCTTGCAGACCTCCGCCGGGGCCAATCAGACCAGTGCGGCCAGCCAGGAGTTGTCGCGCCTGGCGGTGGACCTGAACAGCATGGTGGCGCGTTTCTCGGTCTGAGCCTTCTGGCAGGCGAAAAAAAGCCCCGAACCGGTCGGGGCTTTTTCATTCAGCGAAGCGGCGGGGCTTACTTACCCTGCCAGCGCTTCAGGACCAGGGTGGCGTTGGTGCCACCGAAGCCGAAGCTGTTGCTCATCACGGTATTGATGGTGGCGTCTTCGCGGGTCTTGGTCAGGATCGGCATATCGGCCACTTCCGGATCCAGCTCGTCGATGTTGGCCGAACCGGCCATGAAGTTGCCTTCCATCATCAGCATGCAGTAGATCGCTTCGTGAACGCCGGCAGCGCCCAGGGAGTGACCCGACAGGCTCTTGGTGGAGCTGATGGCCGGGGCCTTGTCGCCGAACACTTCACGCACGCCCTTCATTTCCGCGACGTCGCCGACCGGGGTCGAAGTGCCGTGGGTGTTCAGGTAGTCGATAGGGGTGTCGACAGTGGACATGGCCATTTCCATGCAGCGGATTGCACCTTCGCCGCTTGGAGCCACCATGTCGTAGCCATCGGAAGTGGCGCCGTAGCCGACGATTTCCGCGTAGATCTTGGCGCCACGGGCCAGAGCGTGTTCCAGCTCCTCGACCACCACCATGCCGCCACCGCCGGCGATGACGAAACCGTCACGCTTGGCGTCGTAGGCGCGGGAGGCCTTTTCCGGGGTTTCGTTGTACTGGGTGGACAGGGCACCCATGGCGTCGAACAGGAACGACTGGGTCCAATGCTCTTCTTCACCGCCACCGGCGAAGACGATGTCCTGCTTGCCCATCTGGATCTGTTCCATGGCGGTACCGATGCAGTGAGCACTGGTGGCGCAGGCAGAAGCGATGGAGTAGTTCAGGCCCTTGATCTTGAACGGGGTGGCCAGGCAGGCGGAAACGGTGCTGCTCATGGTCCGCGTAACGCGGTATGGGCCAACGCGCTTGACGCCTTTCTCGCGCAGGATGTCCAGCGCTTCCATCTGGTTCAGGGTCGAGGCGCCGCCGGAGCCGGCGATCAGGCCGGTGCGCGGGTTGGACACTTGTTCTTCGCTCAGGCCGGAGTCGGCGATGGCGTCTTTCATGGCCAGGTAGGCGTAAGCCGCCGCGTGGCCGACGAAGCGATAGATCTTGCGGTCGATCAGCTCTTCGAGGTTCAGGTCAATGGAGCCGGAAACCTGGCTACGCAGACCCATTTCGGCATATTCCGGGTTGAAGCGGATGCCAGGGCGACTTGCACGCAGGTTAGCGGAGACGGTCTCTTTGTCATTGCCCAGGCACGAAACAATGCCAAGACCTGTGATAACGACGCGGCGCATGCGGATAACCCTTAGAAGTTGTCAGTTGAAGTAAACACGCCGACCCGGAGGCCTTCGGCGGTATAGATTTCGCGGCCGTCAACGCTGACCGAACCATCGGCGATGGCCATGTTCAGCTTGCCCTTGAGCACGCGCTTGATGTGAATGTTATAGGTGACTTTCTTGGCGGTCGGCAGGACCTGGCCGAAGAATTTCACTTCCCCCGAACCCAGGGCGCGACCGCGGCCCGGCAAGCCCTGCCAGCCGAGGAAGAAGCCCACCAGTTGCCACATGGCATCCAGGCCCAGGCAGCCTGGCATCACCGGGTCGCCTTCGAAGTGGCAAGCGAAGAACCACAGGTCTGGAGTGATATCCAGCTCAGCGACCAACTCACCTTTACCGTACTTGCCACCCTCTTCGCTGATATGGGTGATGCGATCCACCATCAGCATGTTGGGGGCGGGCAGTTGCGCGTTACCTGGGCCGAACAGCTCACCGCGACTGCAGCGCAGCAGGTCTTCCCGAGTAAAGGCGTTTTGTTTGGTCATGCGAGCTCCTCAATAGTCCCGTGCGGCAGGGTTGGGCAAATCTTCCCGGCCGATCGAAGCGTTCATGCCTCGAGCCGGCAGCCTACTCATAGACTATTGCGTTGTAGTGAAAGTCACAGCGCAAAGGGCATGAATGTACACTTGTGCACTGAAATTTTTTTTGAGGGCCTTTTCAGGGCCCCGTCGGGTGCCTAAGACTGCCGCACTTTCGCCCATGACGCCAGTCGTAGCTGTTGGAAAATAGCCGGTTATTGCACCCAACGTTGGAGAATTTGCTGCAGATCCGCGCGCTTGAAAGGCTTGGCCAGGTAGTCGTTCATGCCCGCTGCAAGGCAGGCTTCACGGTCGCCCTGCAAGGCGTTGGCGGTCAGGGCGATGATCGGTAAATCGGCACAGCCGGGCAGTTGGCGGATCTGCCGGGTGGCTTCATAACCGTCGACCAGCGGCAGTCGGCAATCCATCAGAATCGCCTCGAAGATCAGGCTTTCGGCACTGCGGACCGCCTGGGCGCCGTCGGTGACGATGCTCACGGTGAACCCCAGGCTGCGCAGCATGGCCTGGATCACGGTCTGGTTCACCGGGTTGTCTTCCACCAGCAGCACGTTGCGGCCTTCACCGGAGTGCTGATTGCTGCTCACCCGCGGGGCCAGTATCGGCAGGCTCTGCTGGAACAGCGCCAGGGGGATTTCCAGGGTGAACACCGAGCCTCGGCCTTCCTCGCTCTGGGCCCGCAGGGTGCCACCCATGCGCTCGGCCAGGGTGCGGGCGATGGGCAGGCCCAGGCCGGTGCCGCCATAGCGACGGGAAATCGAACTGTCGGCCTGCTGGAAGGCGTCGAACATCAGCTCCAGGCTGGCCGGGCTGATGCCGATACCGCTGTCGCGCACTGCGCAGGTGAACCACAGCAGTTCGTGATCCAGGGCCTGCCACTGGGGCTCGATGGTGATGCTGCCCTGCTCGGTGAATTTCAGGGCGTTGCCGATCAGGTTGACCAGGATCTGCCGGATTCGCGTCGGGTCGCCCTTGACCTGCAGCGACTCCATGCCCGGCGGCAGCCGCAGTTGCAAGTCCAGGCCGCGTTGCAGGGCGCTGTGCTGGAAGGCCTGGGCCGAGCTGGTGATCAGTTCGGCAAGGTTGAACGGGATGTGCTCCAGTTCCAGGGCCGAGCGTTCGATGCGGGAGAAGTCGAGGATGTCGTTGATCACCTTCAGCAGGTGTTCGGTGGATTCCGACGCCAGCGCCGCGTACTCGCTCTGTTCCTGGGTCATCTGGGTGGTTTCCAGCAGTTGCAGCATGCCCAGTACACCGTTCATCGGTGTGCGCAGCTCGTGGCTCATCATCGCCAGGAAATCCGACTTGGCCTTGTTCGCCCGTTCCGCCTCTTCCCGGGTCTGGATCAACTGGGACATGGCCTGGTGCTGCTCGCGGCTGGCCAGTTCCAGGCCGGCGGCGAGGTTGTTGATGTGCCGGGCCAGGTTGCCCAGCTCGCCATCGTCGACGATCGGCAGCGGGGTCTTGAAATCCCCTTCCTGGATTGCCTTCACCGCATCGCCCATGGCGCGGATCGGCTGTGCCAGGCCGGCCGCCAGGCGCCGGGCCAGGAGGAAGGTGAAGAGCAGGGCGAACAGCGCGAGGATGGCGGCCTTGAGGAGGATTTCCTGCTGGCGCTGGCTGAAGGCGTCGTTGGACATGCCGACGATCACCCGGCCCAGGTAACCATCGCCCTGGGCGGCCATGCTGGCCGGGTCGTTCTGCAGAAAGTCGTTGTGCACCTGGATGCGCTGCAGGCGTACCGGGGCCTGGAATACCTTGATCTGCTGCGCGTGGTTGTGGCTGGCCGAGGGCTGTTCCACGTACACCAGGATGTTGTTGGCGCTGTCCTGCACTTCCAGGAAGTGCACATGAGGTGTGGCCAGGGTTGCCTGCAGGAGGCTCTCCAGGCCCTCGTTGTTGCCGGAGATCACCCCGTACTCGGTGGCTGGCGCCAGTTGATTGGCGATCAGTTGCCCGGTGTGGTTGAGCTCCTGGCGCAAGTCCTGGATACGCACGAAGGTAAAGAAGCTGATCAGCAGCAGGGTCAGGAGCAGGGCCGGGCCCAGGCTGATGAGCTGAGTGCGGGTCTGGATATCCCATCGGCGACGCAATGTCATGGGTGCTTCTCTCCTTCACTCAACTGGCGCGCAACGGCCTGCGGGTCGATTTCCTCGATGCCCAGCGAGCGTGCCACCTGTGGGTTGCTCAGTACTTTGAAAGCCGTCGGGTATAGCGCGCGGGGCCAGCGAGCCGGCGGTTGGTCGAGCAGGCTGTCCAGGGTCTGCAGCCAGTCCTGCTGGTCGCTGTAGGTGCTGGCCAGGCTGCCGGCCCGGACGAAGCCGGCATTGGGGCCGATCAGCGCCTGTTGCCGGGCGTAGCTGCTCAGTAGCAGGTTCTTCACGGTTTTCGGGTTGTACAGCTTCGGATCATCCAGGCCCAGCAGCACTTCGCTGTTGCGCAGCAGGTTCTGCAGCGGGCGGCTGTCGCTGGTGCTGTCCCAGGGTTCGGCGATGATTTCCATGTTCAGGGTTTGCGCGGCCAGGTGCAGTTCCTTGAGCAGGAACCGGCTGTCGGCGCTGTACAGCACCCCCACCCGGCGCACCTGGGGCAGAACACTGCGGATCAGGCGTAACTGGCGCTCCAGGGGCGGATCGCTCCACAGCAGGCTCAACCGTGGATGAGGGCTTTGCGCCAGGCGCTGTTGGGCCTGCAGGCGGCTGATGCGCAGGACCAGGGTCGGCGGGCCCAAGGGATCTTGCAGGCGCCAGTCGAGGCTTTGCGGGTCCAGCAGGATCAGGCGCGTGCTGCCGGGCAACTGGCCCGGCGGCGGCAGTTGGGCCAGGGGGACGAAGCGCACCTGGTCCCGGGGGCGCTGGGCGGCCAGTTCTTCGGTGAAGGTGCGCACGCTGCTGTTGTCGTCGCTGGCGGTGAGCAGCACATCGGCCGCCCACAACGGGTTGCCCAGCAGCATGCCCAGTACCAGCAGGCACAGGCGACGATGTATGCGCAGGGCCTTCCAGGGCCGACAGTGGCCCATGTCAGAACTCGAGCTCCGCGCTGAAGTAGACCACGTGGCGCGAGTCGTAGAGATTGTCGGCGAAGGTGGTGGGCTGGTGGTCGAGCCGTTGCTGCAGGGTGCCGGCCAGTTCCAGGCTGGTCTTGCTGCCCAGGGCCAGGCGCTTGGCGATGCGGGTGTCGACCCGTTCGAATCGGTAGCCGTTGAGGGCGCTGTCGCCATAGTAGAAGAGCGCGCTGGACCAGCCCTGGCCCCAATTGCGCAGCCAGCCGGCGGAGCCGCTGTTGCTGGCGGTCAGGCGCTGGTCCAGGCGGTTGCTGGCCTGGGCATGGACGTAGGCGTAGGTCAGGCGCAGGCGGTCGGCGCGGCTCAGTTGCCAGTCCAGCTGGCTCTCGGTACCGGCAAAGCGCGAGGCGTTGCTGTTGCTGGCGATGTACTGGTTGTTGCGCAGCGGCTCGCTGATCATCCCGGTGATTTCGTCATAGAACAGCTTGATGTCGAGGTTCAGCGCCTGGTCGACGAAGTAACCGTTGTAGCCCAGTTCCCGGGAACGCATGTGCTCCTGGTCGAGGTTGCCGGGGCCACGGGTCTTGACGAAGTACTGGGCGCTGTTCTGGCCGTAGACCGGGGTGCTCAGGCCGGTGACCCGGTAGCTCCAGTTGACGTTGTTCTCGAACATGTCCGGGGAGCGGATGGCTTCCGAATACACCGCCCGCAAGCCGTGGCGCGGGTTGATCAGGTAGTTGACCGCGATCCTCGGAGTCAGGGAGTTGCCGGTCAGCTGGGTGTCTTCGTACATAGCCCCGCCCTGGATCAGCCAATGTTCGCTGGCCCGCCACTCCAGCTGGCCGAACAGGCGCCAGGTGGTGTCGTCGAGGGTGCCGTTGAAGTAGGTTTCGGAGTCGGCCCGGTCGTAACGATAGTTCATGCCGCTGACCAGCCGCAGGTTGTCGCTGAGGCTCAGGGTGTCCTGCAGCTCCAGGTCGTAGCGGGTTTCCCGAGAGCTCTGGTCGATGTTGCCGCAGACCGTATTCTTGCCGCCGCCGGTTTTCCATTGGTCGATGACCTGGTTGGCCAATGCCTGTTCCGTCGGGGTTCCACCGGGCGTCGCGCTTAAATAATCGGGCATGTGGCGCGCCAGGCGCTCGGCGTAGTTCGGGTTGAGTTGCCACAGGCGTGTCAGCTCGGGGCTGAAGGAAATTGCCGCGTCGCAGGCACGCCAGGTCTGCTGGCGGTCCCAGTGTTGGGCCGAGCCCTGGATATAAAGGCTGTGCTGTGGATTGAGCTCCAGGTTCCAGCGCAGTGACCCGGCGTAGTCCTTGGCCACCACATCGGAGTTGTTGCCTTGCTGGGTTACCCCGTGGAACACCGGCTGATAGGTATAGGGCCGCTGGTTGGTGCCTTCCTTGGCATTCAACTGCCAGTCGATGCTCTGCTGTTCATTGAGCATCTGGCTCACGGACAGACTGAAGCGGTTCAAGCGCTTGCTGTCGCGGTAGTCGGCCCCCAGGCGATTCTTGTCGAAGCCATCATCTTCCTGCCCCGACAGCGACAGGCGCAGGTCGCCGGTTTCCCAGCCGGTACCCTGGCTGGCGTACCAGTCGCTGATGCCGCGCTGGCCCCGGGTCAGCTTGACCCGCGTGCCATGGCTGTTGGCCGGGGCGCGGGTGATGATGTTGACCACCGCCATCAGCGCGTTGGCGCCGTAGCTGACGGTATTGGGGCCGCGAAACACCTCGATGCGCTCGATGTCTTCCATGGCCACCGGGATATCGCTCCAGTCCACTGTCGCCAGGCCGGCGCGATACACCGAACGCCCGTCGATCAGCACTTGCATGCGCCGGGCTTCGCTGGCGTTGGTGCCGTGGTAGTTGACCGTGGCCTGGTTGCCGCTGATGGCGCCGACCATCATCCCCGGCACCAGGCGCAGCAGTTCGCTGATGTCCCGGGCGCCGCTGGCCTTGATCAACTCGTTGTCGAGCACCGTCATGCTGCCGGGAACCGCGGCAGGTGACTGTTTCAGGCGGGTGGCGGTGAGGACCTCGGGCAGGGCGGTGCCGTCCAGGAACAGATCGTCGGCCAGCACCGAGTGGCCGAACAGCATGCCCAGCAGCAGCGACAGACGAAGAGGTGAGGGGCCAGCGGACACGACACAGCCTTGAATCTTGATGGAAGGCGCGCATGTTAACCGAGATAGTCGAGTTTTCCAGTCGATAAGCCCGACATTCCCCGAATGACTCCACGTGTTCCCGACAGGTTGCCTGAATGGCCCCTGGGGCTGGTGGTGAGAAAACCGCCCCGTATAATGCCGCCATCGCCACTGCTATGGATTAACGGATTGCATATGACACAACAGCGCCCTATTGCGGTCCTGGGAGGCGGAAGTTTTGGTACCGCCGTGGCCAATCTGCTGGCCGAGAACGGTCATCGGGTGCGGCAGTGGATGCGCGACCCCGAGCAGGCCGAGGCCATTCGGGTCAACCGCGAGAATCCGCGCTATCTCAAGGGCATCAAGATTCATCCGGCGGTGGAGCCGGTCACCGACCTGCTGGCCACCCTCAATGACAGTGACCTGTGCTTTGTCGCCTTGCCCTCCAGCGCCCTGCGCTCGGTGCTGGCGCCCCACGCCGAGCTGCTCCGCGGCAAGCTGCTGGTCAGCCTGACCAAGGGCATCGAGGCCCAGACCTTCAAGCTGATGAGCGAGATCCTCCAGGACATCGCCCCGCAAGCGCGCATCGGCGTACTTTCCGGCCCCAACCTGGCTCGGGAAGTGGCCGAGCACGCCCTGACCGCCACCGTGGTCGCCAGTGAAGACGAAGAGCTCTGTCAGCGGGTCCAGGCCGCGCTGCACGGCCGCACCTTCCGTGTGTATGCCAGTGCCGACCGCTTCGGTGTGGAACTGGGCGGGGCGCTGAAGAACGTCTACGCGATCATCGCCGGCATGGCGGTGGCCCTGGGCATGGGGGAAAACACCAAGAGCATGCTGATTACCCGGGCGCTGGCGGAAATGACCCGCTTTGCCGTGAGCCAGGGCGCCAACCCCATGACCTTCCTCGGCCTGGCCGGGGTCGGCGACCTGATCGTCACCTGTTCCTCGCCCAAGAGCCGCAACTACCAGGTGGGCTTTGCCCTGGGCCAGGGCCTGAGCCTGGAAGAGGCGGTGACCCGCCTGGGTGAGGTGGCGGAGGGCGTCAACACCCTCAAGGTGCTCAAGGTCAAGGCTCAGGAGCTGGGGGTCTACATGCCGCTGGTGGCCGGCCTGCACGCGATCCTGTTCGAAGGGCGTACGCTGAACCAGGTAATCGAGCTCTTGATGCGCGGCGAGCCGAAAACCGACGTCGACTTTATCTCCACCAGCGGATTCAACTGAGCAGCACAGGAGCCAGACATGAACGATACGAATTCCGAAGCCAAATACGAGTCCATCCTCCTGCGGGTGCTGTGGATGCTGATATTCGTGCTGGTGTGGCAGGTGGCGCAGTTTCTCCTGGGCGCGCTGGTGCTGGTGCAGTTGATCTATCGCCTGATCTACGGCGCGCCGAATGCCGGCCTGATGAACTTCGGCGATAGCCTGAGCCAGTTCCTGGCGCAGATCGGCCGTTTCGGCAGCTTCCATACCGAACAGAAACCCTGGCCGTTCGCCGATTGGCCCGCTCCCCGGGCGCCTGAAGGCGAAGCTCCCCATAGCGTGCCGCCAGCGCCTCACCCGGTGCGTGACGAGGAGCCCAAGCTGTGAAGCTGTGGGTGCTGCGTCACGGCCAGGCCGAGTCCCATGCGCCGACCGATGCCCAGCGCAACCTCACGGCCCACGGTCGCGAGGAAGTGCTGGGCAGCGCCGCGCACCTGATCGGCCA
Organism: Pseudomonas sp. NFPP25; assembly: GCF_900116505.1. Classification (NCBI taxonomy): domain Bacteria; kingdom Pseudomonadati; phylum Pseudomonadota; class Gammaproteobacteria; order Pseudomonadales; family Pseudomonadaceae; genus Pseudomonas; species Pseudomonas sp. NFPP25. The sequence goes on from NZ_FPBG01000006.1 coordinate 199,793, forward strand.
GCCCATCGCCGCGATCCTCGCCAGCCCTTATGTACGTGCCCAGCAGACTGCACAGCTGGTGCGCGAGGCCCTGGGGTTCGAAGGCGAGATCCGCACCGTGCCCTGGCTCACCCCCGAGGCCAACCCGCTGCAGGTGCTGGAGCAACTGGACAGTGCCGACAACCTGCTGCTGGTCAGCCATCAACCCCTGGTGGGCAACCTGATCGGCCTGTTGCAGCACGGCCACCTGCGTGATCCGCAGCCGATGAACACCGCCAGCCTGGCGGAGCTCGAAGGCGACTGGCCCCTGGCGGGGCTGATGACCTTGAATGCCGTGACACACCCTTGATGGACGCGGCGGCAGGGCATGCCCGGGCCGCCGTTGTTGTCTCGAACCCACCGATCCCCGGTTGCGATCCGCTACATTTCTTAACTTGCAGCGCTCCTTTGTGCGTGGAATAGTCCACCAAGCAAGTGCTTGGTTGGTGTCGCGAACAGAATAAGAACAAAGGAGCGAGTCATGTCTGCTGCTTTTCGTTTGCCCCTGCAAGTGTTCTACGAGCGCGAGGCTCGTCATCCCCAGCAGCGCTTTCTGGTCCAGCCCAGTGCCGGCGGGCAGGTGCAGGAGCTGAACTGGTTCGAGGTGGGCCAGCAGGCCCGGCGTGCCGCCCAATGGCTGCGCGAGCGCCAGCTGCCTTCCGGCAGCCACATCGCAATCATTGGCAAGAACTCCGCGCACTGGGTCATTGCCGACCTGGCGATCTGGATCGCCGGGCATGTCTCGGTGCCGTTGTATCCCAATCTCACGGCCGAGTCGGTAGCCCAGGTGCTGGAGCATTCCGAGTCGGCCCTGGCCTTTATCGGCAAGCTTGACGACTGGCCGCAAATGGCGCTCGGGATCAAGGCCGGGTTGCCCACCATCCGCTTGCCCCTGGCCCCCGAAGGCCCTTTCGATTTCAGTTGGGAAGACCTGCAACGCTGTCCGCCGCTCGAGGATAGCCCGAGCCCTGCGGCCGATCAGCTGGCCACCATCATCTATACCTCCGGCACCACCGGGCTGCCCAAGGGTGTGATGCACAGTTTCGGCAACCTGGGCTTTGCCGCCAGCCATGGTGTGCAGATGTTCGGCCTGGGCCCCGAGGACCGGCTGCTGTCCTACCTGCCCCTGTGCCACGTGGCCGAGCGCATGTTTGTCGAGATGGCGGCGATCTATACCGGGCAGACGGTGTTCTTTGCCGAAAGCCTGGATACCTTCCTCGCCGACCTGCAGCGAGCCCGGCCCACCGCGCTGTTTGGCGTGCCGCGGATCTGGACCAAGTTCCAGATGGGGGTCTACAGCAAGGTGCCGGCCAAGCGCCTGGATTTTCTCCTGGGCCTGCCCTTTATCGGCAAGCGTGTCGGCCACAAGGTGCTGAGCGGGCTCGGGCTGGACGCGTTGCGGGTGGCGCTGTCGGGAGCGGCACCGGTGCCCCAGACCCTGTTGCACTGGTATCGACGCCTCGGGCTGGACGTGCTGGAGGTGTACGGCATGACCGAGAGCTGCGGCTACTCCCATATCGGCCGCTCCGGTGAGCATGTGCCCGGCTGGATTGGCCGGCCCTGCCCGGAAGTCGAGGTGCGCATCGACGAGGCGGGGGAGGTCCAGGTACGCAGCGGAGCCACTATGCAGGGCTATTTCAAGGACCCGCAGAAGACCGCCGAAACCGTTACCGAGGATGGTTTCCTGCGCACCGGCGACAAGGGGGAGCAGGATGCCGCCGGCAATCTGCGCCTGACCGGCCGGCTCAAGGAGATCTTCAAGACCAGCAAGGGCAAGTACGTGGCCCCGGCGCCCATCGAGAACCGCCTGGCGGTGCATGCCCATATCGAGCAGGTGTGCGTGGTGGGCGACGGGCTGATTGCCCCCCTGGGCCTGTGCGTGCTTTCGGCAGCGGGCGTGCAGGCCGCCGCCGGCAGTGCACGGGAAGGCTTGCACAGCAGCCTGGAAAGCCTGCTGGCCCAGGTCAATGGCAGCCTGGACAAGCACGAGCGGCTGCATCGGCTGGTGGTGGTCAAGGACAGTTGGGCGGTGGAAAACGGCTTTCTCACTCCAACCCTGAAGATCAAGCGCAATGTGATCGAAGCCACCTATGGCGGCAGTTTTCAAGCCTGGAGCGAGCGCAGCGAAGCCGTGCTGTGGCAGGATTGACCGACAATAACCACCCATAAGGGAAGCGGCGATGAGTCTATGGCGTACCACTCCGAACATCGAGCAACTGAACGCGATCCAGAAGAACACCATCGGCGAAGTGCTGGATATTCGCTTCGAGTCCTATGACGAGCAGTCACTGACCGCGAGCATGGTCATCGACCATCGCACCCACCAGCCCTACGGGCTGCTGCACGGCGGGGCCTCGGTGGTGCTGGCGGAAACCGTCGGCTCCATGGCCAGCTACCTGTGCATCGACGCCAGCAAGTTCTACTGCGTGGGGCTGGAGATCAATGCCAATCACCTGCGGGGCTTGCGCACCGGGCGGGTCACGGCGGTGGCCAAGGCCATTCATATCGGGCGCACCACCCATGTCTGGGACATCCGCCTGAGCAGTGATGAAGGCAAGGCCAGTTGCGTCTCGCGCCTGACCATGGCGGTGGTGCCCCTCGGGCAGAACCCGCCGGCGCAATGAGGCAACGCGCCATAGGCTGAGCCTGGGTGTCAGCATTCCTGTCCGTTACGGTCATTGCCCTGGTGCAAGGGCCTGCGGACAATCGGTGTTCGTTTGGTGGATGGATAGGTCGGTATGTCGCAACAGGTGTTTTTCGCTCACGCCAATGGGTTTCCCTCCGGCACGTACGGCAAGTTGTTTGCTGCCCTGGCGCCGGAATTCGAGGTGGCTCATCTGCAGCAGCATGCCCACGACCCGCGCTTTCCGGTGGACGACAACTGGCGCAGCCTGGTGGATGAACTGATCCATCACCTGCAACAGCAGGCCCAGCCGGTCTGGGGCGTGGGGCATTCGCTGGGTGGTGTGCTGCATCTGCACGCGGCCCTGCGCTGCCCGGAGCTGTATCGGGGGGTGGTGATGCTCGATTCGCCGGTGCTGACCCGGGCCGACCAATGGGTGATCCGCGCCGCCAAGCGCCTGGGCTTCATCGACCGGCTGACTCCGGCCGGGCGCACCCTGGGGCGCCGCGAAGAGTTTGCCGACATCGAGGCCGCCCGCAGTTACTTCTCCCGCAAGACGCTGTTCCGGGCCTTCGATCCCGATTGCCTGGATGCTTACCTGCAGCACGGCCTGCAGCAGGTGGGGGATCGCTTGCGCCTGCGTTTTGACCCGGCCACGGAAATCAGCATCTACCGCGGCGTGCCTCATACCAGCCCGGGCAGTGCGCGCCAGCTCAAGGTACCGCTGGCGGTGGTGCGCGGACAGCAGAGCCGGGTGGTGATGCGCCATCACACCAGTGCGGTCGGGCGCATGCCCCTGGGCGAGTCGCTGACCATGCCCGGTGGCCACATGTTTCCCCTTGAGCGCCCCCAGGACACCGCGGCGCTGCTCAAGGAGCTGTTCACACGCTGGCAACGGAGCCCTGCATGAGCCACGCCGTCGAAGAAGTCCGCCTGAACCTGCCGCACATCGAACTGGCGGCCCATCTGTTCGGGCCCGAGGACGGTCTGCCGGTCATCGCCCTGCATGGCTGGCTGGATAACGCCAACAGCTTCGCCCGGCTGGCGCCCAAGCTCGCCGGCCTGCGCATCGTTGCCCTGGACCTGGCCGGCCACGGTCATTCCGGGCATCGCCCGGCGGGGGCCGGCTATGCCCTGTGGGACTACGTCTATGACGTGCTGCAAGCCGCCGAGCAACTGGGCTGGAAGCGCTTTGCCCTGATCGGTCATTCCCTGGGGGCGATCGTCTCGCTGGTGCTGTCGGCGGCGATGCCGGAGCGGGTCAGCCACCTGGCCCTGATCGATGGGGTGATCCCGCCGACGGCCAATGGCGAGGACGCCGCCGAGCGCCTGGGCATGGCGTTGCAGGCACAGCTGAATCTGCAGAACAAGAGCAAGCCGGTGTACGCCACCCTGGAGCGGGCCATCGAGGCGCGCATGAAGGGCCTGGTGGCGGTCAGCCGCGAGGCGGCCGAACTGCTGGCCCAGCGCGGCCTGATGCCGGTGCCCGGGGGCTATACCTGGCGCAGCGACAGCCGCTTGACCCTGGCTTCGCCGCTGCGCCTGACAGAGGAGCAGGCCATGTCCTTTGTTCAGCGGGTCGCCTGCCCGACGCAACTGGTGGTGGCGGCCGATGGCATGCTGGCCAAGCACCAGGCCTTGTTGCAGCGTCTACCCTTCAGCGTTGAGCAGTTGCCCGGCGGGCATCACCTGCACCTCAACGACGAGGCGGGTGCCAGCTTTGTCGCAGACTGTTTCAATCGGTTTTTCGCCGTTCCTTGACTTGACGGGATCAACTGTCGAGGCTGGGCGGGTTGAAATGGGAGACAACCATGATAGATCTGTACACCGCTGCGACCCCCAATGGTCACAAGGTTTCCATCCTGCTTGAGGAACTCGGCCTGCCCTATGAGGTGCACGCCTTGAGTTTCGACAAGAAGGAGCAAAAGGCCCCAGCGTTCCTGAAGATCAATCCCAATGGGCGTATTCCGGCCATCGTCGATCGCGACAATGGCGATTTTCCGGTGTTCGAGTCCGGCGCGATCCTGGTGTACCTGGCCGAACGCACTGGCCAGTTGTTGCCGGCCGATCCCAAGGGCCGTTCGCTGGTCATGCAATGGCTGATGTTCCAGATGGGCGGGGTCGGGCCCATGCAGGGCCAGGCCAATGTGTTCTTCCGCTATTTCCCGGAGAAGCTGCAGGGCGCCATCGACCGTTATCAGCACGAGACCCGGCGCCTGTACGAAGTGCTCGACAGCCGCCTGCAACAGGCCGAGTACCTGGCCGGCGACTACAGCATTGCCGACATCGCCACCTTCCCCTGGGTGCGCGGCCATGAATGGTCCGGGGTTTCGGTGCAGGGCCTGCCGGCGTTGCAACGCTGGATGGCGGCCCTGGAGGCCCGTCCTGCGGTGCAGCGAGGCTTGCAGGTTCCACAACGCAGCGACGATGCCAGCGTCGTCAAGGGCGCCCAGGCCATGCTTATCCGATGAGAGTTTCCATGCGTTCAATCAGTGTTCTGGGCCTGTCCCTGGCAAGCACCCTGGTGCTTGCTGCCGATCTGCCGGGCAGCCACGACCTGCCCCTGGTCCCCCGTCTGGCCGATGCACAGATCGTCGACTACCGTCCCGAAGTGGAGCAGGAGCGCGTCTACCCCCTGGGTTCGATCCGCCGTATCAGCGGCCAGTTGCGTTTCGATGGCCAGGTCAATGCCCGCGGCAAGCTCACCGCCATCACTTACCAGTTGCCCGCCGAGCGCACATCCAACGAAGCCTTCACCCTGGCCAGGGAGGCGCTGCAAAAGCAGGGCGCCGAGCTGCTGTTCTGGTGCCAGGCCCGCGATTGCGGTGAAAGCAGCCTGTGGGCCAACGAAGTATTCGGCAACGCCAAGCTGTTTGGCGCCGATGAACAGCAGGCCTACCTGCTGCTGCGGCTGGCAGCGCCCCAGGACAACTCCCTGGTAGCCCTGTACAGCATCACCCGGGGTAACCGACGGGCCTACCTGCATGTGGAGCAGTTCGACGCCAGCGCGCCGCTGGGGGACCTGCTACCCACTTCGGCCACCCTGCTGCGCCAGCTCAAGGACACCGGCAAGCTGGACCTGCCGAAACTCGCCGAGCCCCAGCCCACCTGGCTCAACCTGCTGTCCCGCGGGCTGAACCTGGACACCACCATGCGCATCAGCCTGTCCGGCAAGCAGGCCGAAGCCTGGCGCCAGGCGCTGATTGGCCAGGGCGTGCTGGCCTCGCGGATGGAAACCGGTAACACCGACGCAGCAGGCCTGCATTTCGAACTACTGCGTTAGGCTGTTTCAGGCAGCCCGCGCTCGCGGGTTCGCCTACTCTTCACTGGTTCTTCTTGCGCGAGACATTTCATGCCCAATAACGATCGCCTGCTGGTGCAGATCCTGCTCCTGGTGTTGTTCGGTGCCAGCTTCTGGGTCATGGCGCCTTTCTGGTCAGCGCTGTTCTGGGGCGCCGTGCTGGCGTTTGCCAGCTGGCCGCTGATGCGCCTGCTGACCCGCTGGCTCAATGGCCGCGAATCCCTGGCGGCGGCCCTGCTGACCCTGGGCTGGATGGTGCTGGTGGCCGCGCCGCTGGTCTGGCTCGGCCTCAACCTGGCGGACCATGTGCGCGATGCCACGGCCTTCATCAAGGACGTGCAGGTCGACGGCCTGCCCGCCGCTCCAGAGTGGCTCGGCAACCTGCCATTGGTGGGCGAGCGCCTGGTGGGCTTGTGGAACAGCATCGACCAGCAGGGCGCGGCCCTGATGCTGGCGGTCAAACCCTATCTGGGGCAGGTGGGCAACTGGCTGTTGGCTCGCAGCGCGCAGATCGGCGGCGGCATTCTGGAACTGACCCTGAGCATCGTCTTCGTGTTTTTCTTCTACCGCGATGGCCCGCGCCTGGCGCTGTTCGTGCACAAGTTGCTGGAGCGCTTGATCGGCGAGCGCGCCGGCTACTACATCGACCTGGTGGCTGGCACCGTGCAACGGGTAGTCAACGGGGTGATCGGCACCGCGGCGGCCCAGGGCCTGCTGGCGCTGATCGGCTTCCTGATTGCCGGAGTGCCCGGGGCGCTGGTGCTGGGGATCGTCACCTTCCTGCTCAGCCTGATTCCCATGGGCCCGCCCCTGGTATGGATCCCGGCTACCGCCTGGCTGGCCTGGAAAGGCGAATATGGCATGGCGGTGTTCCTGGGGATCTGGGGCACTTTCATCATCAGCGGCGTGGACAACGTGCTCAAACCGTACCTGATCAGCCGCGGCGGCAACCTGCCGCTGGTGATCGTGCTGCTGGGAGTGTTCGGTGGCCTGATCGCCTTCGGCTTTATCGGCCTGTTCATCGGCCCGACGCTGCTGGCGGTGGCCTACAGCCTGTTGCTGGACTGGAGCGCCAGCCAGGCCCGGGCCCAGGAGCCGCGTTGAACCACCGATTGCCGCTCCCCCCGGGAGCGGCAATGGACGTCAGGCAGCGACGTTGACGCTGCCGCCGAGGCTGCTGCTGGTGTCCAACTGATACTGCTTGCTCAAGCTGGCGATCATCTTGCCCAGAGCTTCGGCGAGGTTGGCCTGCGGGTCCTGGGGGGCGCTGTCCTGGTTGCTTCCGGCCTGCAACGCGGCCTTGAGCTCATCGCTACTGATGCCGCCACTGCTGTCGCTGTCGAGAATCTTCAGCAGAGCCGAGCTGGTGTCGCTGCTGGTGGAGCTGTTGCCCGAGGCTTGCAGGGCAGTGCTCAGTTCGTCACTGCTGATGACTCCGTCGCCATCGCTGTCCAGGGCGCCGAGCAGGGCATCCGCCAGGTGGGTATCGGGGGCGCGGTCCTTGGGCGGAGGAGGGGCCATGGCGGCCATTTCATCGCTGCTCAAGCTACCGCTGCCGTCACTGTCCAGGTCGCTGAAATTCTTGCTCAGGCTGACCAGGATGCCGTTGTCGCTTTTCTGCGACAGGGCGTTTTTCAGCTCGTCCTGATCCACCGCGCCATCACCGTTGCTGTCGAGCTTGGCGAACAGCTCCTTGTGCAATTGCTGGCCACGGCTGGTGCTGCTGGAGCTGTAATAGCTCGAATAGTTGCTGCTGAGGCTATCGATCATGGGGCTCACTCCCTGCGGATGAATTGAACCGGTGGGGGGCACCGGCCCAAGCAGCCTCAGGGGGGGAGTTGTCCTGGGTATTGGCGGTTTGTACCTGCCGCCACACAAGGCGCTCAAGGCCTGGGTAGACGCAATACCGCGGTCAGGCCGCCGCCGGGGGTTTCTTCGAGGATCAGTTGGCCGCCCAGGCGCTCCGCCGCTTCACGGGCAATGGTCATGCCCAGGCCGACGCCGCCGGAGTTGCGGTTGCGCGAGCCTTCCAGGCGAAAGAATGGCTCGAACACCGCTTCACGCTTGTCGGCGGCAATCCCCGGGCCGTGGTCGATGACCCGGATCAGCAGTTGCCCTCGGTCGTCCTCCAGGGCCAGGGTTGCCTGGCCGGCGTAGCGCAGGGCGTTGTCCAGCAGGTTGTTGAGGCATGACTGCAACGCCATGGGTTGCACCAGCAGCGGCGCGCAATGGCCCTGGGCCTGAGCGTCGGCGCCCTGGTCCTGGGCGTTCTCGCACAGCGACTCCACCAGGGCCTGCACGTCCATCCATTGCTCGGCCTCGCTGGTGCGTTGTTCGTGCAGGTAGCTGAGGGTGGCGTCGAGCATCTTGATCATGTCGTCCAGGTCCTGGCGCATCTGCCCTTGCAGCTTGCTGTCCTCGATCTGCTCCAGGCGCAGTTTCAGCCTTGATAACGGGGTGCGCAGGTCGTGGGAGACGGCACCGAGCATGCGCCCGCGTTGCTGCACCTGCTCGCGGATGCGCTTCTGCATCTGGTTGAAGGTGCTGGCCGCTTGCCGGGCTTCCCTTGGCCCCACCTCTTCCAGGGGCGGGCTGTCGAGGTCTTCGCTCAAACGCTCGGCGGCGGCGCTCAGGCGCTGGATCGGCCGCGACAACAGCTTGGCGCCGTACCAGGCAGCGATGATCAGGGAGATGAACTGGAACGTCAGGGGCACCAGCGGGCCGCCGAACCAGGGCCGTGGCGGGCGCCTTGGATAAGGGGGCGGCGGCTGGCCATTGATCAACTGCGCCGAATCGGGAGGGGGCGGCGGCGGGGGCGGGCCGTAGTGGTGAAACCAGAAGAACGCCAGCAGGTGGGCGAGGACGATCGCGATCAGCAGGACGCCGAACAGGCGGCCGAACAGCGTATCGAACCGCCCGCGCATCAGCCGATGTCCCGGGCGTCGAACAGGTAGCCTTCACCGCGCACGGTCTTGATCAGTTGCGGCGACTTCGGATCGTCGCCGAGCTTTTGCCGCAGGCGCGAGACCAGCAGGTCGATGCTGCGATCAAAGGCCTCGATGGATCGGCCGCGGGCGGCGTCCAGCAATTGTTCGCGGCTCAGTACCCGGCGCGGGCGCTCGATGAACACCCAGAGCAGGCGGAACTCGGCGTTGGACAGCGGCACCACCAGGCCATCGGCGGAAATCAGTTGGCGCAGCACGCTGTTCAGGCGCCAGTTGTCGAAGCGGATATTGGCCCGCTGCTCGCTGCGATCGTCGCGCACCCGGCGCAGGATGGTCTGGATCCGGGCCACCAGTTCCCGTGGCTCGAAAGGCTTGGCCATGTAGTCGTCGGCCCCCAGCTCCAGGCCGATGATGCGATCGGTGGGCTCGCAGCGGGCGGTGAGCATGAGGATCGGGATGTCCGATTCGGTACGCAGCCAGCGGCACAGGGACAGGCCGTCTTCGCCGGGCAGCATCAGGTCCAGCACCACCACGTCGAAGTGCTCGGCCTGCAGGGCCTGGCGCATCGCCGCGCCGTCGGTGACGCCGCTGGCGTGAATGTTGAAACGCGCCAGGTAGTCGATCAGCAACTCGCGGATCGGCACGTCGTCGTCGACGATCAGGGCCCGGGTGTTCCAGCGTTTGTCGTCGCCACTGACCAATGCTTTGGCGTCTTCGTTGAGAGGGGCTGAAGTGTTCTGCATGGGTGCGGTCGTCTGCCAGGTAGGCTGCCGGCGCCTGAGGGCGACGGCGGGGTTGTGGCTTCAGCATAGGCGTCCGGCCCGGGGGCTGGAAGTGCTGTTCGAAGGTGTTGCGGCTGGCGAGGGTAGCGCCGGGGATTGTTGCCGACGTGTCGTCAGTGTATCGAGGTTGATACAAATGCCGTGGCGTGGGGGAGCGATTGCCGGGGCAATCGGCCTTCTTGCGCACCGTTGAGGAGGATTTACCTCTGATCGGGTCCCGGAGTGGCGCGGCTTGCGCTACAATCCGCGCCGATTTCGACTTGCCTGAGAGCCCCTTCATGTCCGCCTGCCAGACTCCTATCATCGTCGCCCTGGATTTCCCCACCCGTGACGCCGCACTGAAACTGGCCGATCAACTGGACCCCAAACTGTGCCGGGTCAAGGTCGGCAAGGAGCTGTTCACCAGCTGCGCCGCCGAGATTGTCGGGACCCTGCGGGACAAGGGTTTCGAAGTGTTCCTGGACCTGAAGTTCCACGATATTCCCAACACCACCGCCATGGCGGTCAAGGCCGCCGCGGAAATGGGTGTGTGGATGGTCAATGTGCACTGCTCCGGCGGCCTGCGCATGATGGCTGCCTGCCGCGAAGTGCTGGACCAGCGCAGCGGCCCCAAGCCGTTGCTGATCGGCGTCACCGTGCTTACCAGCATGGAGCGTGAAGACCTTGCCGGTATCGGCCTGGACATCGAGCCCCAGGAGCAGGTGCTGCGCCTGGCTGCCCTGGCGCAGAAAGCCGGCATGGACGGCCTGGTGTGCTCGGCCCTGGAAGCCCAGGCCCTGAAGAGCGCCCATCCGTCCCTGCAACTGGTGACCCCGGGGATTCGCCCGGCGGGCAGCGCCCAGGACGACCAGCGGCGGATCCTCACCCCGCGCCAGGCCCTGGATGCCGGCTCCGATTACCTGGTGATCGGTCGCCCCATCAGCCAGGCGGCAGATCCGGCCAAGGCCCTGGCCGACGTCGTGGCCGAACTGGCCCTGTAACACGCTTCCTCTTGTAGGAGCCGGCTTGCCGGCGATAGCGGTTTTGCGGTTGGCGGCCCTTTCCGGCCGCTGTTGCGGGTCGCCGACAAGCCGGCTCCTACGGATTCAGACTTTCAGTATCAGCTTGCCGAAGTTCTCGCCGCTGAACAGCTTGCCCAGGGTTTCCGGGAAGGTTTCCAGGCCCTCGACAATATCCTCCTTGCTCTTGAGCTGTCCCTTGGCCATCCAGCCGGCCATTTCCTGCCCGGCTTCGGCGAACTGCGCGGCATAGTCCATCACCACGAACCCCTCCATGCGCGCCCGGTTGACCAGCAGCGACAGGTAGTTGGCCGGCCCCTTGACCGCCTCCTTGTTGTTGTACTGGCTGATGGCGCCGCAGATCACCACCCGCGCCTTGACGTTCAGGCGGCTGAGCACGGCATCGAGGATGTCGCCGCCGACGTTGTCGAAATACACATCGACGCCTTTGGGGCACTCGCGCTTGAGGCCGGCGTGGACGTCTTCGTTCTTGTAGTCGATGGCGCCGTCAAAACCCAGCTCGTCGATGAGGAACCGGCACTTGTCCTGGCCGCCGGCAATCCCCACCACGCGGCAGCCCTTGATCCTGGCGATCTGCCCGGCAATGCTGCCCACCGCGCCGGCGGCCCCGGACAGCACCACGGTGTCGCCGGCCTTGGGCGCGCCCACGTCCAGCAGGGCGAAGTAGGCGGTCATGCCCGTCATGCCCAGGGCTGACAGGTAGAGCGGCAGCGGGGCCAGCTTGGGGTCGACCTTGTAGAAGCCCCGGGGCTCGCCGAGGAAGTAGTCCTGCACGCCGAGTGCACCATTGACGTAGTCGCCCACCGCGAAACCGGGGTGGCTGGAGGCGATTACCTGGCCCACGCCCAGGGCGCGCATGACCTCGCCGATGGCCACCGGGGCAATGTAGGACTTGCCCTCGTTCATCCAGCCGCGCATGGCCGGGTCCAGGGACAGGTATTGGTTCTGCACCAGGATCTGCCCGGCGGCGGGCTCGCCCACTGCCACTTGCTGGTAGGTGAAGGTATCGCGGGTGGCCGGTCCGATGGGGCGTTTGGCGAGCAGGAACTGGCGATTGGTCAGGGCGGTCATGGCAGGCACTCGTGGGATGAATGAACCCCTAGTTGATAGCCCCTTGGCCTCGGTGCCGCAAGGTTTGCCGCTGCAGCGAATGGAGGCCAATCGATCGCCCTGATAAAGCCCCCGGCAGATTCATCACCAGAATGCATGAGCATCCAACCGGGCTTTTGATAGTGCTGACGCCACCAGCCCCGGCTGTGGCTAGATTGGGCCGGGTAGCTGACCCGCATTCGATCGAGGATTCCTGCAATGAGCATGACGTTTTCCGGCCAGGTGGCCCTGGTGACCGGCGCAGCCAATGGTATCGGCCGCGCCACCGCCCAGGCATTTGCCGCACAAGGCTTGAAGGTGGTGGTGGCGGACCTGGACACGGCGGGGGGCGAGGGCACCGTGGCGCTGATCCGCGAGGCCGGTGGCGAGGCATTGTTCGTGCCGTGCAACGTTACCCTGGAGGCGGATGTGCAAAGCCTCATGGCCCGCACCATCGAAGCCTATGGGCGCCTGGATTACGCCTTCAACAATGCCGGTATCGAGATCGAAAAGGGCCGCCTTGCGGAGGGCTCCATGGATGAGTTCGACGCCATCATGGGGGTCAACGTCAAAGGGGTCTGGCTGTGCATGAAGTACCAGTTGCCGCTGCTGCTGGCCCAGGGCGGTGGGGCGATCGTCAACACCGCCTCGGTGGCGGGCCTGGGCGCGGCGCCGAAGATGAGCATCTATGCGGCCTCCAAGCATGCGGTGATCGGCCTGACCAAGTCGGCGGCCATCGAATATGCGAAGAAGAAAATCCGCGTGAACGCGGTATGCCCGGCGGTGATCGACACCGACATGTTCCGCCGTGCCTACGAGGCGGACCCGAAGAAGGCCGAGTTCGCCGCGGCCATGCACCCGGTGGGGCGCATCGGCAAGGTCGAGGAGATCGCCAGTGCGGTGCTCTACCTGTGCAGCGATGGCGCGGCCTTTACCACCGGCCATGCACTGGCGGTCGACGGCGGGGCCACCGCGATCTGATGCCGATGGCCGGGGCCCGATGGAATCGACCTCCAGTGTCCTGAAAACGACCTCGGCGTAGCTTTTTGCCATTATTCCGATGTCAGAGACTTGTGCGCCGGTGCATGCCGTTGCGACCCTTCGCCAAGACAAGATGGCCCTATTGCCATTGGGGATTGGAAGGGGACTGCGCACCATGACTTCGGCCGCAAGTGGACGTTTTGCCAACCTGGGCATGGCAAAGAAACTGGGCATCGGGTTTGCCCTGGTGTTGCTCCTAACCGCTCTGGTGGCGGGGATCGGTGTCTGGTCCCTGCAGACCATCAGCCAGCGCTTCGATGGCCTCAAGCAGATGTCCCAGCTCAATAGCGGCGTGCTCAAGGTGCGGCTGCAGGAGCAGGACTACGCCCTGCACGGCGACAGCAAGACCGTGGACAGCCTGCATGAAAGCCTGGAAGGCCTGCAGGCCCTGGCCCAGCAGCTCAAGGTGCGGTCGGCGGCCAACCAGACCGCGATGGGCGATGTGGAACTGGCGCTGGCGGACTATCGCAAGGCCTTCGACGAGTTCGTCGAGCTGACCCAGGCCAAGGACCTGGCCCTGGAAATGGCCAGTTGGTCGGTGTCCAGCGTGGCCAATAACCTGGACGTGCTGCAGGCCGGGCTGGCGGATGACGGTGCCTATACGCTCAAGGAATCCCAGGGCAAGGATGGTGCCGAATTCATCGAGCAGGCCAATCAGATCAGCCAGGTTTCACGCCTGATGCTGCAGGCCATGAATGAGGCCCGGTTGCGCCTGGATCAGAACCGCAAGGGCGGCGACCAGGAGCCCGCCGAGCAGGGCAAGATCGAGCAGGCCGATCAGGCCCTGGCCCAGGCCGAGCAGTTGAAGGCCACGGTCAAGGATGCGGGCTATCAGACGGTGCTCAACGAAGTCTCGGGGCACATCGGCAACTTCAGCGAGAAGCTCAACGAGTACACCGGGTTGCTGGCCCAGGAGAAGCAGGTCTATCAGCAGTTGCATGAGCGCGCCGCCCAGGTGATGGCGCGGGTTGATCAGGCGTACGGGGCGCAAGAGCATTCGATGCTGGGGGAACTGGACAAGAACTCCCTGCTGATCATCGGCTCCTCGGCCTTGGCGCTGTTGGTGGGGCTGTTGGCGGCCTTGAGCGTCACCCGCCTGATCGTGCGCCCGTTGCGCAGTGTGATGCACGTGGCTCAGCAGATTGCCGCCGGTGATCTGACCGCGACCGTGGAGGTGACCCGACGTGACGAGATCGGTCAGTTGATGCAGGCCATGCAGCAGATGGGCAGCGGCCTGAGCGGCATTGTCAGTGGCCTGCAGGCGGGGATCGAGCAACTGGCCAGTTCGGCTCAGTCGCTGTCCACGGTGACCGAGCAGACCAACCTGGAAGTCAGCACCCAGAAGGAAGAAACCGAGCAAGTGGCCACGGCCATGAATCAGATGACCGCCACGGTGCACGATGTGGCGCGCAATGCCGAGGAGGCCGCCCAAGCCGCCCAGGCGGCGGACGACAAGGTCGAAAGTGGCCAGCAAGTGGTGCGCCAGAGCATGCAGCGCATCGAGCAACTGGCGGATTCCGCCAGCCGTGCCAGCAGTGGTATCGAGAGCCTGAGCGCGGAAATCGACAACATCGGTAGCGTGCTGGATGTGATCAAGAGCGTGGCCGAGCAGACCAACCTGCTGGCCCTCAACGCCGCTATCGAAGCCGCCAGGGCCGGGGAGCAGGGCCGGGGGTTTGCGGTGGTGGCCGATGAAGTGCGGGCCCTGGCGAAACGCACGCAGCAGTCCACCGAAGAGATCGCCCGGTTGGTGACGGCTCTGCACGCGGCGGCCGACTCCTCGGTGCAGCAGATCCAGAGCAGTGGCGAGCTGGTGAAGCTGGCGGTCAGCGATGCCCTGCAGACCGAAAGCGCCCTGGGCAGCATTGCCGCGGCGGTGTCATTGATCCAGCAGATGAACCAGCAGATCGCCGCTGCGGCCGAGCAGCAGAGTTCGGTGGCCGAAGAGATCAACCGCAGCGTCACCAGCATTCGCGCCAGTGCCGATCAGTCGTCCCTGGCGATGCAGGGCAACGCCGCGTCGAGCATCGAGCTGGCGCAGTTGGGCGTGGAACTGAAGGGGATGGTGGGGCATTTCCGCTTGTAGCGGCGGGGAGGGCGCAGCGTTCTAAAACCCTTGCCCGGGTGTTCCAGGCAAGGGTTTTTTCTGTCAGTCGTAGATGGCTTTCTTTTTCCAGTCGGCGTCGGCTTCCACGGTCTTGAGGCCCTGGGTCAGCTGGTTGTCTTCGTCCGGGGCAGGTTCCAGGGTCGACAGCACCATGGCATTGGCCCGGGCCAGGAGTTTGTCCAGGTATTCCAGTTGCTCCTTGTAGACCGCCGGGTCCGGCTGCTTGCGCAGGTACTGCACGCCACGCTCGAAGGCCAGCCGGGCCTGGCCCGGCTGATTCTGCTGCAGGGCGTACTGGCCCAGGTTGTTGAAGAACTCGATATGCAGCAGCACCAGGATGTGGCGGATCTCCTTGATCCAGCGCTTGGCTTCGTTGGGCTGCAGGAAACCGTCGTGGGCGGCGCGAGTGACCTGGCCGTGCATGGCCTCCAGCAGGAAGCGCACGTCCTTGGCCTTGGCTTCGGTCTGGATCGGTGCCGGTGGGTTGTTCACCGGGATCGACTCGCCCTGGCCCACCAGGGTATTGAGCTCAGCCAGGCGAGCCTTGAGGGCGCTGTCGGTTTTATCGAGGTTGAGCATGCGCTGAACGACGTTCAGCTCCAGGCGCGTCAGCAGCAGCTTGAGGGCCGGTGACATGAACTGGCCGGGGAAGGTTTCGGTGATCTCGCCGCAACGACGCAGGCGATCATTGAGTTCGACCTTGGTGCGGGCTTTTTCCAGTTTGTTGTTTTCCACCACATGGTTCATGTAGCCAATGGCGATCAATAGTGCGATCCCGGCTATTACCAGCAGGGTGATCATGAGTGGTGTCACCGTTAAAACCTCGTTATGGGATTCGCGTGCGAGTGTAGTGGCTTGGCATTTAGACGCATAGCGCCGCTCGACGAGCCGGGCATGGATTGTGCTGCTTATATAGGTGGCATTTGCCTCGGGGGATCCAAGGGTTCAAATTGCCATCACCGGCTGTGGAGGACTATAACGCCTTGTCGAGTGCCAGAATATAGGCGTCAAAGCGCGGACGGCAGAAAACCCTGAAGCGGGCCTAAAACAGCTCCGAAGTCATTGATTTAAATAAAATTATATCTGGGGGTTGACGGCCTCCCAAAGCATCCATAGAATGCGCGCCACTTTCAACGGAAAGCAAATAGCAAAACGTTGAAGGAAGTGAATGCTGTAGCGTGTCCCCTTCGTCTAGTGGCCTAGGACACCGCCCTTTCACGGCGGTAACAGGGGTTCGAGTCCCCTAGGGGACGCCATTGCGGGAATAGCTCAGTTGGTAGAGCACGACCTTGCCAAGGTCGGGGTCGCGAGTTCGAGTCTCGTTTCCCGCTCCAATTTTAAACAGTCTGGCTTTCGGGCGAGGCTGAGTGAAACCAGAACCCAAGTCTTCGGATGCGGCTCTGGACACCGAAACACACACCATGTGTTCCGGGTAGCGTGTCCCCTTCGTCTAGTGGCCTAGGACACCGCCCTTTCACGGCGGTAACAGGGGTTCGAGTCCCCTAGGGGACGCCATTTGCGGGAATAGCTCAGTTGGTAGAGCACGACCTTGCCAAGGTCGGGGTCGCGAGTTCGAGTCTCGTTTCCCGCTCCAATTTAAGCAGCACTGCCTTCGGGCGGGGCTGAGTGAAACCAGAACCCGAGTCTTCGGACGCGGCTCTGGGCGCCGAAACACACACCATGTGTTGCGGTTAGCGTGTCCCCTTCGTCTAGTGGCCTAGGACACCGCCCTTTCACGGCGGTAACAGGGGTTCGAGTCCCCTAGGGGACGCCATTTGCGGGAATAGCTCAGTTGGTAGAGCACGACCTTGCCAAGGTCGGGGTCGCGAGTTCGAGTCTCGTTTCCCGCTCCAAATTCACAAGAACGCCGCTCATTGAGCGGCGTTTTTGTTTGCCTGCGATTCAACGCTGCAGCCAGTGCCCAGCAAAAAGGCCCGCCAGTACACCTGCGCGGGCCTTTGTCGTTTGCCTTGCCTACAGCGACAGCAGCAACCGCCCGGCGAACAGCAGCAGGATCAGCCCCATGCAGCGCTCGAACCAGTGCCCCAGGCGCATGAACAGCAAGCGCACCCGAGAGCTGGAGAAGAACAGCGCGACGATCACGAACCACAGCGCATTCACCAGGCACATCCAGGCGCCATATAGGGCCTGGATGCTCAGTGGGGTGGTGGCGCTGACCAGGGTGGTGAAGATCGCCAGGAAAAACAGGGTCGCCTTGGGGTTGGTGGCATTGGTCAGAAACCCCGTGGTAAAGGCTCGCAGCAAGGTCTGTTGGGGCTCATCGGTGGGCGCCTCGCCGGGAAGGCTGGTCTTGGCCTTGCTGCGCAGCAGGCTGATACCCAAGTACAGAATGTAGGCGCCGCCCAGCAGCTTGGCCGCGCTCAGCAACCAGGGCGTAGCGTGCATCAGGGCGCCCACCCCCAGCAGGGTGTAGAGCACGTGCACCGAGATGCCGGCGCCGATGCCCAGGGCGGTACAGACCCCGGTCATGCGGCCAAAGCGCACGCTCTGGCGGATGGTCACGGCAAAATCCGGCCCGGGAGCGACCACCGCGAGAAAGTGAACCAGGGCCAGGGCGAGGAACTCGCCAAGATAGTTGGACAGCATGCGGACTCCGCAAAGCAGGATGATTGAGTGGCAGGCCGTTTTCAGTCGAGGCTATAACTGACCGAAAGGGTGCCTTTCTTGAGTGAGACCGCGGTGATGAGCACCGCGCCCAACTGCTGCAGGTGGCTGACGTGGGTGCCGCCGCAACCATAGGCCGGCAGTTGGCCAAAGCTGATCTGGCGCGAACCGTCCGCCATTGTGCTATGCCGTTCCAGGTCGGCCTCTATCCACAGCGCAATCGCGTCCTGCACGCTGGCGCCGTCGATCTCCCGGGGCTGCTCTGCCGGTTTGAACGACACCCGGCCTTCACCTGGCCAGTGATGGGCCTTGATCGGTATCCAGCCCTGGCTTTGCACGAAGTGGCCGATCAGGTGCCCGGCGGAGTGCATGCGGCTGTTGAACAGGCGCGCGGCCTCATCGACCCGGGCCTCGAAAATGCCCGGCTCCAGCGGCTGGTCCAGGTAATGCACGATCTGCTCGCCTTCCTGGGCCACCCGCAGAACGGCGGCCTGGCCGATCCAGCCGGTATCGCTGGGCTGGCCGCCACCCTGGGGGTGGAAGGGCGTGGCGTTGAGGGTGATCGCGAATTGCTGTTCGTGGGGGATGCAGCTCAGGACCTCGACGGAGGTCAGTAACTGGTCATTGTCGTAATACAGGCGCCGCGTCATTTCTCTAACCCTGGAATTCAGTGTTTTTTTATTATGCGGCCTGGGCAATTGCGTGATAATCCGTTCGAAACTCAATGGACTATTGCGTCATGAGCATAAATCTACCCCTGCCTTTGCTGGCAGAAATGGCCATTTTCGTCAGGGTCGTGGAGACCGGCAGCTTCTCCGAGGCGGCACGCCAGCTGGGCTCCTCGCCTTCGGCGGTCAGCCGCAGCATCTCGCGCCTGGAAAAGGCCCTGGCCACCCGGTTGTTGCAGCGCACCACACGCAAGTTGCGCTTGAGCGACGGTGGCGAAGAGGTGTTCAAGCGTTGCAGTGAAATGGTCAGTGCGGCCCGTTCGGTGATGGAGGTCAGCGGCCAGTTCACCCACGAAGCCGAAGGCGTGGTGCGGGTCAGCGTGCCCAAGGCGGTGGGGCGTTTCGTGGTGCACCCGCACATGCCGGAGTTTCTGCGGCGCTATCCCCAGGTCGATGTGGAACTGCTGCATGAGGACCGCGATGTCGACCTGATTGACGACAACGTCGACCTGGCGATCCGCATCACCGACCGCCCGCCGCCCGGGTTGATCGGCCGCCAGCTGTTGCGCATCGATCACCTGCTCTGTGCCACCCCGCAGTACCTGGCCGAGCACGGTACGCCGGCCCATCCCCAGGACCTGCGCCAGCACAGTTGCATCTACCTGGGCGAGACCCCCAGCGATGCGCGCTGGAAATTCACCCAGGGCAGCAAGGCGGTCACGGTGGGGGTGCGCGGGCGCTATGCGGCCAACCACACCGGGGTGCGCCTGGATGCGGTGTTGCAACACCTGGGGATCGGCAGCCTGCCGTACTTCACCGCGCGCCATGCCCTGGAGCAGGGGCTGATCGTCCAGGTGCTGCCGGAGTGGACCTTCCTGGCCTCCTACCACGGCGGTGCCTGGCTGCTGCATTCACCGACCCGTTACCTGCCGCCCAAGTTGCGGGTTTTCATCGACTACCTGGTGGAGTGCCTGGCCAAGGAGCCGACCCTCAACCGCCCGGGCAAAGCGGAACGCCCGCTGTAGGAGCTGGCTTGCCAGCGAATTCTCTGACAAGCCGGCGCTAAAAGGCGCCCATGAAAAAGGCCCGCCGGGCGAACCGTGCGGGCCTTGGTTGCGCCGGGCGCAGTGATCAGTGCTTGCTGTCCTGGGCAGAAAGCGCCAGCAGCTGCTTTTCCTGGTTCCAGTCGAAGGGCTCGTCGTTCTGCTCGGCTTCGAAACGGCGCTCTTCCAGGGCCTGGTACAGGTCGATTTCTTCATCGGGCATGTAGTGCAGGCAGTCACCGGCGAAGAACCACAGCAGGTCACGAGGCACCAGGTGGGCGATCTGCGGGTAGCGCTGCATGATCTGGCACAGCAGGTCCTGGCCCAGGTACTGGCTTTCGATCGGGTCGATCGGCAGCGAGGCGCGCAGTTCGTCGAAGCGCTCCAGGAACAGCGCGTGGCTTTCCTCGGGCACCTGTTCGGCTTCACCTACGGCGACCAGGATGCTGCGCAGGTGGTCCAGCAGGACGAGATGATCGGCGACGATGTTGGACATGACAGGGTCCTCAAGAGCAAAACGGGCGCGGGAGTATATAGCTCCCGCGCCCGGTTTCATAATCGACCTGCCCCGAAGGCGGCCGTCTAGCGGGTCTTGCCTTCGCTTAGGGTCAGCTCCTCCTTAGCAAAATCATCCACATCGATGACCTTGCGCCGCGCCGCCTCGGCCTCGTGCAGGCTCTGGGCCTCGGCGGCCTGCAGCACGCCGGCTTCCAGCGCCGCGTCGATGGCCGATTCGCCGGCAGCCGGTTTGACCTGGCCGCTTTTCAGCGCTTCGTGGAGCTTCTTGTGCAACGGGTGCACGGCGCTCAGCAGGTTGCTGGCATGTTGCAGGGCGCCCACCGGGTCGTCCTTGGATTGCGGGCGGTAGCAGCCGGCAAGCACCGCTTCCAGGGCCGGATCGCCCTGGGCTCGACCGATGATCGCCGCCACTTCGGCATCCAGCTGGTCCGATGGCCCGGTATGGCGACGGCCGAAGGGGAACACCAGCACCCGCAGCACGCAACCGAACACCCGGTTGGGGAAGTTGCTGAGCAACTCGTCCAGGGCCCGTTCGGAATGCCCGAGGCTCTCTTCCATGGCCCAGGCCAGCAGGGGGCGCAGGTATTCCGGGGAGTCCAGGTCGTGGTAGCGCTTGAGCGCTGCCGACGCCAGGTACAGGTGGCTGAGCACATCCCCCAGGCGGGCGGAAAGGCGTTCGCGGCGTTTGAGTTCGCCCCCCAGCAGCATCATCGAGAAGTCCGCCAGCAGGGCGAAGGCCGCGGCCTGGCGGTTCAGGGCACGGAAGTAGCCCTGGCTGACCTTGTCTCCCGGAACGTGTTCGAAGTGGCCCAGGCCGAGGTTCAGCACCAGGGTGCTGGCGGCGTTGCTCACGGCGAAACCTATGTGCTTGAGCAGCAGGGCGTCGAACTCCTGCAGCGCCTGGTCGTGGTCTTCGCGACCGGCCAGGGCCATTTCCTTGAGCACGAACGGATGGCAGCGGATTGCCCCCTGGCCGAAGATCATCAGGTTGCGCGAAAGGATGTTGGCGCCTTCCACGGTGATGAAGATCGGCGCTCCTTGCCAGCTGCGGCCCAGGTAGTTGTTGGGGCCCATGATGATGCCCTTGCCGCCGTGCACGTCCATGGCGTGGCTGATGCACTCGCGGCCGCGCTCGGTGAGGTGGTACTTGAGGATCGCCGACAGCACCGAGGGTTTTTCCCCCAGGTCCACGGCGTTGGCAGTGAGCATGCGTGCACTGTCCATCAGCCAGGCATTGCCGCCGAGGCGGGCCAGAGCCTCCTGGATGCCCTCGAAGGCGGCGAGGGGCACGTTGAACTGCTCCCGCACCTGGGCGTACTGGCCGGTCACCAGGCTGGTGAATTTGGCGGCGCCGGTGCCCACCGCGGGCAGGGAGATCGAACGGCCCACGGACAGGCAATTCATCAGCATCATCCAGCCCTTGCCGAGCATTTCCTGGCCGCCGATGAGGAAGTCCAGGGGAATGAACACGTCCTTGCCGGAGTTCGGGCCGTTCATGAAGGCCGCGCCCAGGGGCAGGTGGCGGCGACCGATATCCACCCCGGGGGTGTCGGTGGGGATCAGTGCCAGGCTGATGCCCAGGTCTTCCTGGTCGCCCAGCAGGTGGTCCGGGTCATGGGCCTTGAAGGCCAGGCCGAGCAGGGTGGCCACCGGGCCCAGGGTGATGTAGCGCTTTTCCCAGTTCAGGCGCAGGCCCAGGGTTTCTTCACCCTGCCATTGGCCTTTGCAGATGATCCCGGTGTCGGGCATGGCCCCTGCATCGGAGCCGGCCAGGGGACCGGTGAGGGCGAAGCAGGGAATGTCGTCGCCCCGGGCCAGCCGCGGCAGGTAGTGATTGCGCTGTTCGTCGGTGCCGTAGTGCAGCAGCAGTTCGGCCGGGCCCAGGGAGTTGGGCACCATCACGGTGGAGGCCAGGTCGCCGCTGCGGGTGGCCAGCTTCATGGCCACCTGGGAGTGGGCGTAGGCCGAGAAGCCCTTGCCGCCGAACTCCTTGGGAATGATCAGGGCAAAGAAACCGTGCTCCTTGATGTGGGCCCAGGCTTCGGCCGGCAGGTCCATGTGCTGGCCGATCTGCCAGTCGCTGACCATGGCGCACAGCTCCTCGGTCGGGCCGTCGATGAACGCCTGCTCTTCTTCGGTCAACTGGGCCTTGGGGTAGGCCAGCAAGGTATTCCAGTCGGGGCGGCCACTGAACAGCTCGCCGTCCCACCAGACGGTGCCGGCATCGATGGCATCGCGCTCGGTCTGGGACATCGGCGGCAGAACCTTCTGGAACCAGCTGAACAGCGGCGCACTGAAATACTTGCGCCGCAGATCGGGCAGCAGCAGAGGGACGGCGACCGCTGCCAGCAGCACCCAGAAAATCAGCAGCAGCCAGCCGGGGGCACGGCTAAAGGCGCCCATGGCCAAGAGGTAGATGGCGACCACGCCGAGGGCGGGCAGGGGGGCGGTACGGCGATGGGCCAGGTAGGCCACTGCGAGCACCAGAACCAGTATCCACAACAACAGCATATTCAATCCTCCGTGAAACCAGGGGTGAAATCACCCTCAGAGCGTAGTCGGCCTTCGACAGCGCGGGTGAGCAGGGCAGTGCGGGTGCAATGCAAGTCTGTATCTTGCGGGCCGGGCCCGGTTGATCGTGGGGGCCATGATCTTTGGCCGATACGTCGTTATCACTGGAGCGGACGCCTCGATAGACTCAGGCTTCCTCTCGGAGGTCATGCCCATGCACGAGTACCTGCGTCCCAGCCGCTTCATCGATAGTGACCACCCGGCGGTGGTGGAGTTCGCCGAAACTCATCGCGGTGCCAGCCGCGATCCCCGACAGCAAGCCGTCAGCCTCTATTACGCGGTGCGCGAGGCCGTACGCTACAACTTCTACAGTTTCAGCCGTGATCCCCAGACCTTGCGCGGCAGCCATGCCCTGGCCACCGGCGAGAGCTATTGCGTGCCCAAGGCCACCTTGCTCGCCGGTTGTGCCCGGCATTGCGGGATACCGGCGCGCATCGGCCTGGCCGATGTGCGCAATCACCTGTCCACACCCAGGCTGCTGGAGCTGCTGCGCAGCGATGTGTTCGCCATGCACGGCTACACCGAGTTCTATCTGCAGGGTCGTTGGGTCAAGGCCACGCCGGCGTTCAACCGGCAATTGTGTGAAATGTTCGATGTGGCGCCGCTGGATTTCGACGGCCTGGAGGACAGCGTTTTCCAGCCTTTCAATCGCCAGGGCGAACAGTCGATGGAGTACCTGGTGGACCACGGGCAGTTTGCCGACGTGCCGCAGGAGCTGTTTTTCGGCCACCTGGAAAAATGCTACCCGCACCTGTTCGACGCGCAGCAGCCGCAAGTGCTGGCAGACCTGCGCGGCGATTTGAGTCGCGGCTGATCAGGCGTAGACTGCCCCGGCATTCATTACTGAGGGATGGTCATGCTGAAGATCTGGGGTCGCAAGAACTCGTCGAATGTCAGGAAGGCACTCTGGTGCGCGCAGGAACTGGGGCTCGCCTATGAGTCCCTGGACGCCGGCGGCGCCTTTGGGGTGGTGGACACCCCGGCGTACCGGGCGCTGAACCCCAACGGCCGGATTCCACTGATTGAAGACGGCGACTTCGTGCTTTGGGAGTCCAATACCATCGTGCGCTACCTGGCTGCGCGCTACGCCGCCGATAGCCACTGGTACCCGGCCGACGTGCAACTGCGGGCCAGCGCCGAGAAGTGGATGGACTGGACCACCTCGACCTTCGCTGAACCCTTCCGGCATCTGTTCTGGGGCGTATTGCGCACCCCGGCCGAGCAGCAGGACTGGGCGCAGATCAACGCCGCCAAGGCCACGTGTGCCGAGCTGCTGGCGCGGGTCGATCAGGCCCTGGGCGAGCAGCCTTACCTGTCCGGGCAGGAGATCGGCGTGGGCGACATTCCCCTCGGCAGTTTCATCTACGCTTGGTTCGAGATGCCCATCGAGCGTCCTTCCATGCCCCATCTGCAAGCCTGGTATGAGCGCTTGAAACAGCGCCCGGCCTATCGCCAGGCCGTGATGACCGCGTTGACTTAATACCCACTATCGATACAGGTGACTGTACTTGCACGACGCAGGCACGCAACATGGCGGGCGTCCGGCGTCGTTGCAATCGGCTCGGGCCGCCCTTACTTATAAAATTCCCCCTTCTTGGTGCATGAATCCGATATGAGTTCCGCTCTGTCCATCCGGCAGCTAACCAAAACCTACGGCAACGGTTTCCAGGCCCTGAGTGGTATCGATCTGGATGTCGCCGAAGGTGACTTTTTCGCCCTGCTCGGCCCTAACGGGGCCGGCAAATCCACCACCATCGGCATTCTCTCGACCCTGGTGAACAAGACCAGCGGTACGGTGAGCGTCTTCGGCCACGACCTGGATCGTGAGCCGGCGGCGCTCAAGCGTTGCATCGGCGTGGTGCCGCAGGAATTCAACTTCAACCAGTTCGAGAAAACCTTCGACATCGTCGTGACCCAGGCCGGCTACTACGGCATTCCGGCGAAGATCGCCAAGCAGCGCGCCGAGCAGTACCTGACCCAGCTCGGCCTGTGGGACAAGCGCGATGTGCCTTCGCGTTCCCTGTCCGGTGGCATGAAGCGGCGCCTGATGATCGCCCGCGCGCTGGTGCATGAACCGCGCCTGTTGATCCTTGACGAACCTACCGCCGGGGTCGATATCGAGCTGCGCCGTTCCATGTGGAGCTTTCTTACCGAGCTCAACCAGAAAGGCATCACCATCATCCTCACCACCCACTACCTGGAAGAGGCTGAGCAACTGTGCCGCAACATCGGCATCATCGACCACGGCACCATCGTCGAGAACACCAGCATGCGCCAGTTGCTCAGCCAACTGCATGTGGAGACTTTCCTCCTCGACCTGAAGAACGACCTGAGCGTGGCGCCGCAACTGGCCGGCTATCCGACCCGGCTGGTGGACAGCCATACCCTGGAGGTCCAGGTGGACAAGGCCGTGGGCATCACCGCGCTGTTCGGCCAACTGGCCCTGCAGAACATCGAGGTGCTGAGCCTGCGTAACAAAACCAACCGTCTTGAGGAGTTGTTCGTGTCCCTGGTGGAGAAGAATCTGTCGAAGGTGGCGGTATGAGTTCGGAGTTCAAACCCAACCTGGTGGCGCTCAACACCATTGTCTATCGCGAAGTCCGGCGCTTCACCCGGATCTGGCCGCAGACCCTGCTGCCCCCGGCCATCACCATGGTCCTGTACTTCGTCATCTTCGGTAACCTGATCGGCCGGCAGATCGGCGACATGGGTGGTTTCACCTACATGGAGTACATCGTCCCGGGGCTGATCATGATGTCGGTGATCACCAACTCCTACGGCAACGTGGTATCGAGCTTCTTCGGCAGCAAGTTCCAGCGCTCCATCGAGGAGTTGATGGTCTCGCCGTTGTCGCCCCATACCATTCTCATCGGCTACACCTTGGGCGGGGTGCTGCGGGGGCTGATGGTGGGGGTCATCGTGACGCTGCTGTCGCTGTTCTTCACCACGCTGCAGGTGCACCACCTGGGCATCACGGTGCTGGTGGTAGTGTTGACCGCGACCATCTTCTCGCTGCTGGGCTTCATCAACGCAGTCTTTGCACGCAACTTCGACGATATCTCGATCATCCCGACCTTCGTGCTGACGCCCCTGACCTACCTGGGCGGGGTGTTCTACTCGATCAACCTGCTGCCGCCGTTCTGGCAGACGGTGTCCCTGGCCAACCCGGTGCTGCACATGGTCAACGCCTTCCGTTTCGGCATCCTCGGGGTGTCGGACATCAAGATCAGCATCGCCATTACCTTCATGCTGGTGGCCACCCTGGTGCTGTATATCGGTTGCGCCCGGCTGCTGGTGAGCGGGCGCGGCATGCGTCAGTAAATGCCTTTAGTGCGTCATGCAAACGGCCTCCCTCGGGAGGCCGTTTTCGTTGGTCACTGCCGTTGCTGCTTGCGCCTGGACCATTGGCGCGCGACCCACCAGCGCCAATAGAGCATGGTCAGGCAATAGGCAGTGGCCCCCAGCACCAGCCCGGCCACCACCGAGCCGAGGAGGAAGGGTTGCCACAGGGTTGCCAGCTGGCTGCTGATCCACTCCCAGGTCAGCTCGTCGGGCAGGGTGCGCGGCGGCACGTTCATCAGCCAGGCCCCCAGTTGGTAGGTGCAGAAGAACACCGGCGGCATGGTGATGGGGTTGGTCAACCAGACCAGGCTGACACTGATGGGCATATTGCCGCGCAGCCAGATGGCCAGTACCGCAGCCAGCAACATCTGCATTGGAATGGGAATAAAGGCGGCGAACAGGCCCACGGCCATGGCCCGGGCCACCGAGTGTCGATTGAGGTGCCAGAGGTTGGCGTCATGCAGCAGGGTGCCGAGAAAGCGTAAGGACTTGTGTTCCCGGATGCTGGTCGGATCTGGCATGTAACGTTTGAATAAGCGCCGGGGCATAAGGCTTCTCGGTCGGGTCAGGCGACGATTATGACCGGATTCTAGTCGGCGAAAATTCAGACATTGTGACAAATGATAAAGCCGCGCTGCCCATCCTCGACTAAGCCAAGAGTATGAACTCCCAAGGAGGGGTGGGCGGATGCGTAGCGCAATGCTGGCGCTGGCTGCGGGGCTGCTGGCGCTGGGTTTCATGCCGGCCTTGCCCCCAGGCTGGCTGCTGCTGTGTATGGCGATACTGGCCTTGATGCTGTTGCCGTTTCGTACACATCCGGTGGCATTTTTCCTGTTCGGTTTCACCTGGGCCTGTGTCTCCGCGCAGTCGGCCCTGGATGATCGCCTGGCGCCGCGCCTGGAGGCACAGACCCGCTGGCTGGAGGGGCGGGTGAGCGGCCTGCCGGAGCAGGCGGGCGGCGTGGTGCGTTTCGAGCTGGAAGATGCCCAGGCCCGCCGTGAGCGGCTGCCCCGGCGCATGCGGCTGGCCTGGCATGAGGGCCCGGCGCTCAAGAGTGGCGAGCGCTGGCGGCTGGCGGTCAAGCTTCGCCAGCCGATGGGTTTGTTGAATCCCCAGGGCTTCGATTACCAGGCTTGGCTGCTGGCGCGCCGTATCGGCGCCACCGGCACGGTCAAGGCCGGGCAGTTACTGGCACCGGCCCCGCAGGCCTGGCGGCAAGGCTTGCGCCAGCGCTTGCTAGAGGTCGAGGCACAGGGGCGCGGTGCGGGGCTGGCGGCGCTGGTGATGGGCGACGGTTCCGGCCTGACGCGGCAAGACTGGCAGCTGTTGCAGGACACCGGCACCGTCCACCTGATGGTGATTTCCGGGCAGCACATCAGCCTGCTGGCTGGGGTGATCTATTTCGCGGTGGCCGGGCTGGCCCGCCATGGTCTCTGGCCCGAGCGCTTGCCGTGGTTGCCCTGGGCCTGTGCCCTGGCCTGGCTCGGCGCCCTGGGCTACGGCCTGCTGGCGGGGTTCGATGTGCCAGTGCAGCGCGCCTGTGTGATGGTCGCCCTGGTACTGCTCTGGCGCATGCGCTTTCGCCATCTGCGGGCCGGCTGGCCCCTGCTGCTGGCGTTGAATGCGGTGTTGCTGGCCGAGCCGCTGGCCAGCTTGCAGGCGGGGTTCTGGCTGTCCTTTGCCGCAGTGGCAATCCTGATCTTGATCTTTGCCGGGCGCCTGGGGGCGTGGAGCTGGTGGCAGGGCTGGACCCGGGCCCAATGGTTGATCGCCATTGGCCTGCTGCCGCCGTTGCTGGCTCTGGGGCTGCCTATCAGCCTCAGCGGGCCGCTGGCCAATTTGCTGGCGGTGCCCTGGATCAGCTTTCTGGTGTTGCCGCAGGCTTTGCTCGGCAGCCTGCTGCTGCCGGTGCCTTATGTGGGTGAGGGCCTGTTGTGGCTGGCCGGTGGATTGCTGGACGGGTTGTTCCGCTTGCTCGGATTGATTGCCGGTGGGTGGCCGGCCTGGGTGCCGCCGCAGATCCCTCTGTGGCTATGGGGCATGAATGCTCTGGGCTGCCTGTTGCTGCTGTTGCCCAGGGGCGTGCCCATGCGGGTTCTGGGTTGGCCGCTGTTGCTCCTGGCGGTCTGGCCACCCCTGGCGCGCGTGCCCGAAGGCGAGGTGGAGGTCTGGCAGCTGGATGTGGGGCAGGGCCTGTCATTCATCCTGCGTACCCGTGATAACGCCCTGCTGTATGACGCTGGCGCGCGGGTCGCCGAATTCGACCTGGGAGAGCGAGTGGTAGTGCCGACCCTGCACAGGCTCGGCATCCGGCGGCTGGACCTGATGCTGCTCAGCCATGCCGACAACGACCATGCCGGTGGCGCCCAGGCGGTGCAGCGCGCAATGCCCGTGGGCGAGGTCCGCGGAGGCCAGCCCGAAGCCTTGCCCGCGGGCCTGCAGGCAAGGCCTTGCGACAGTGGGCTGAGCTGGGTGTGGAATGGCGTGCGCTTTCGCCAGTGGCAATGGGCAGCGGCGACCGACGGCAATCAGGCCTCGTGCGTGCTCCAGGTCGAGGCTGCCGGCGAGCGCCTGCTGCTCACCGGGGACATCGACGCCCGTGCCGAGCGAGCCTTGCTCGACAGCCCGCTGGCGGTGCGGACCCACTGGCTGCAGGCCCCCCATCACGGCAGCCGTACCTCTTCATTCATGGCCTTGCTGCAACGGCTGGCCCCCGACGCGGTGCTGATTTCCCGTGGGCGGGGCAATGCCTTCGGCCACCCCCATCCTCAAGTGCTGGCACGCTATCGGCGCCTGGACATGGCAATTTATGACAGTGCCGAACAGGGTGCCCTGAGGCTGCAACTGGGGGCCTTCGGGGCGGCGCATGGGCTTCGCGAGCAGCGGCGATTCTGGCGTGAGCCGCCCACAATGCCTTAAATAACCGTGGGTTATTAAAGCCTGTGAGCATGCGACATCACGGTCTTCGGTGCGTCCGGCCCCTATGTTAGAGTGGCGCACTTTTTCGAGGGGGCTGTCACTGTGTGGGAATTGGTCAAATCCGGCGGCTGGATGATGTTGCCGATCATTCTGAGTTCCATTGCTGCCGTGGGCATCATTGCCGAGCGTCTGTGGACCCTGCGGGCCAGCCGTGTCACCCCGCCCCACCTGCTGGGGCAGGTCTGGCGCTGGATCAAGGACAAGCAGCTGAATAAGGAAAAGCTCAAGGAACTGCGCGCCGATTCGCCCCTGGGCGAGATTCTGGCGGCGGGCCTGGCCAACTCCAAGCATGGCCGCGAGATCATGAAGGAATGCATCGAAGAGGCTGCCGCCCGGGTCATCCATGAGCTGGAGCGCTACCTCAACGCCCTCGGCACCATTGCCGCCATGGCACCGCTGCTGGGGCTGCTGGGCACCGTGCTGGGCATGATCGACATCTTCAGTTCGTTCATGGGCTCGGGCATGACCACCAACGCGCACATCCTCGCAGGCGGTATTTCCAAAGCCCTGATCACCACCGCCGCCGGCCTGATGGTGGGCATTCCCTCGGTGTTCTTCCACCGATTCCTGCAACGCCGGGTCGATGAACTGGTGGTGGGCATGGAGCAGGAGGCGATCAAGCTGGTGGAAGTGATCCAGGGCGACCGCGATGTCGATCTGGCCGAGGGCAAAGCGTGAAATTCCGTCGCAAGCCCCGGGAAACCGTGGACATCAACCTGGCGTCGTTGATCGACGTGGTGTTCATCCTGCTGCTGTTCTTTGTTGTCACCACCACCTTCACCCGGGAAACCGAGCTGCGGGTCGACCTGCCGGAAGCGGTCAGCGGCTCGCCGGCCGAAGACCAGCAGGTCAAGCAACTGGATATCGCCATCAGCGCCGACGGCGTGTTCTCGGTGAACAACCAGGTCCTGCCCAAAAATGACCTGGAGACCTTGATCGAGGCCCTGCAGAAGGAGTCGGCGGGCGACACCAACCTGCCGCTGTCCATCAGCGCCGACGGCAAGACCCAGCATCAAGCGGTGATCACTGCCATGGATGCAGCCGGCAAGCTCGGTTTCAGCCACCTGCGCATGACCACCGTCGAGGCGGACCCGGCACCCTGATGGCACTTTCCGATCGCCTGCTCAATGCCTGGTACAACGGCCACCCCGCGCTGAAACTGCTGCGCCCCCTGGAATGCCTGTATCGCCGAGTGGTGACGGGCAAGCGCCAGCGCTTTCTTGCCGGTGAGGGGGCGATCTATCAACCACCTGTGCCGCTGATCGTGGTGGGCAACATCACCGTCGGCGGCACCGGCAAGACGCCGTTGATCCTGTGGCTGGTGGAGCACTGCCAGCGCCTCGGATTGCGGGTCGGGGTGGTCAGCCGCGGCTACGGTGCCAAGCCGGCGCAACTGCCCTGGCGCGTCAGCGCCGAAGATTGCGCCGCGGTGGCCGGTGATGAGCCGCTGCTGATCGTCCAGCGCTGCGGCGTGCCGCTGATGATCGATCCGGATCGCGGCCGCGCCGTACAGGCCCTACTGGCCGCCGAGCCGCTGGACCTGATCCTGTCCGACGACGGCCTGCAGCACTACCGCCTGGCCCGTGACCTGGAGCTGGTACTGATCGATGCCGCCCGCGGCCTGGGCAACCGCCGCTGCCTGCCTGCCGGGCCGCTGCGCGAGCCGGCGGAGCGTTTGCAGAGCGTCGACGCGGTGCTCTACAACGGCGCAGTTGATGACCGTGACGAGGGGTTCGCCTTTCATCTCAAGCCCTCGGTGCTGGTCAACCTGCGCAGTGGAGAGCGCCGTGCGCTGGAGCATTTCGCCCCCGGCCAGGCGCTGCATGCGGTGGCGGGCATCGGCAATCCCCAGCGTTTCTTCAACACCCTTGAAACGCTACACTGGCGGCCTGTTCCCCATGCATTTGCCGATCACGCTCAATACAGTGCGCAGGCCTTGACCTTCACCCCGTCATTGCCGCTGGTCATGACCGAGAAAGATGCGGTCAAGTGCCGGGCTTTCGCGGCAGACGACTGGTGGTACCTGGCGGTCGATGCCCAGCCTTCGCCGGCCTTCGTCGCCTGGTTCGATACTCAGTTGATGCGCCTGCTGCCTGATCGTCTGCTGCCTTAATTCGCTTTTATCCAGGGAATCCTCATGGACACCAAACTGCTCGACATCCTCGCCTGCCCGATCTGCAAAGGCCCCCTCAAACTCAGCGCCGACAAGACCGAGCTGATCAGCAAGGGCGCGGGCCTTGCCTATCCGATTCGCGATGGCATCCCGGTGATGCTGGAAAGCGAGGCGCGCACCCTGACCACCGAAGAGCGCCTGGACAAATGAGCAGCGCCTTTACCGTTGTCATCCCGGCGCGCTACGCCTCCACTCGCCTGCCAGGCAAGCCGCTGCAACTGATCGCTGGCAAGCCGATGATCCAGTGGGTCTGGGAACAGGCGCGCAAGAGCAGCGCCGAGCGGGTCGTGGTGGCCACCGATGATCAGCGCATCGTCGAGGCCTGCCAGGGCTTTGGCGCCGAGGCGCTGCTGACCCGGGAAGATCACAACTCCGGCACCGACCGGCTGGCGGAAGTCGCCGCCCAGCTGGGCCTGGCCGCGGATGCGATCGTGGTCAACGTACAAGGCGACGAGCCGTTGATCCCGCCGTCGGTGATCGATCAGGTAGCGGCCAACCTGGCAGCCCACACCGAAGCGCGCATGGCCACCCTGGCCGAGCCGATCGAGGACGTGCAGACCCTGTTCAACCCCAATGTGGTCAAGGTGGTCAGCGACCTCAACGGCCTGGCCCTGACCTTCAGTCGCGCCACCTTGCCCTGGGCTCGGGATGCCTTTGCCCAGAGTCGTGAGCAACTGCCCGAAGGCGTGCCTTATCGCCGTCACATCGGCATCTATGCCTACCGCGCCGGCTTTCTTCACGACTTCGTCAGTTGGGGCCCGTGCTGGCTGGAAAACACCGAATCCCTGGAGCAACTGCGTGCCCTGTGGCATGGCGTGCGGATCCACGTGGCCGACGCCCTGGAAGCACCGCCTACCGGCGTCGATACCGCCGAAGACCTTGAGCGCGTTCGGCGCCTGCTGGAGGCCTGATGCGGGTTCTGTTCGTCTGCCTGGGCAATATCTGCCGCTCGCCCACCGCCGAAGGCGTGCTGCGCCGCAAGTTGCACGAGGCCGGCCTGGGTGACCAGGTGCAAGTCGCCTCTGCGGGCACCAGCGACTGGCACATCGGCAAGGCCCCGGACAAGCGCAGCCAGCAGGCTGCCTTGCGGCGCGGCTACGACCTGTCGGCACAACGGGCGCAGCAGGTCGGCAGCGCCGATTTCGCTGCCTATGACCTGATCTTCGCCATGGACCAGAGCAACCTGCGCAACCTCAAGGCCCTGCAACCGGCTCGGGGCAAGGCCGAGCTGGACCTGTTCCTGCGTCGCTACGAGGCGGCGCTGGATGAAGTGCCGGATCCGTACTACGACGGCGAGCAGGGTTTCGAGCAGGTGCTGGACCTGATCGAGGATGCCTGCGACCGGCTGGTGGTCGAATTGAAGGGGCGGCTATGACCCTGGACATTCAGGCCGATGTGTCCCTCAAGCCGTTCAACAGCTTCGGGGTCGAGGTCAAGGCGAAGTGGTTTGCCCAGGCCCACAGCGATGACGAGGTACGCGAGGCCCTGGCCTATTGCGCTACCCACCAGTTGCCGCTGCTGGTGATCGGCGGCGGCAGCAACCTGCTGCTGACGGCGGATATCCAGGCCCTGGTGCTGCGCATGGCCACTCGTGGCATTCGCCTGCTCAGCGATGACGGGCAGCGGGTGGTGGTCGAGGCCGAGGCCGGGGAAACCTGGCATCCCTTTGTCCAGTGGACCCTGGAGCAGGGCCTGTCCGGGCTGGAGAACCTGAGCCTGATTCCCGGCACCGTCGGCGCCGCACCGATGCAGAACATCGGCGCCTATGGGGTGGAGATCAAGGACGTGTTCGCCGGCCTGACCGCCCTCGATCGGCAGACCGGCGAGCTGCGGGAATTCGACCTGGCGCAGTGTCAGTTCGCGTACCGCGACAGCCTGTTCAAGCATCAGGCCGGTCGCTGGTTGATCCTGCGGGTGCGCTTTGCCCTGAACCGTGTCGATCACCTGCACCTGGAATACGGTCCGGTGCGCCAGCGCCTGAGCGAGCAGGGCATCGAACAGCCGACGGCCAGCGATGTCAGCCGGGCGATCTGCAGCATCCGCAGCGAGAAGCTCCCGGACCCTGCGGTGCTGGGCAATGCCGGCAGCTTCTTCAAGAACCCGGTGGTGCCGGCGGCACTGGCGGCGCAGATCAAGCAGTCGCATCCGGGGCTGGTGGGTTACCCCCAGGCCGATGGGCAGGTGAAGCTGGCGGCCGGTTGGCTGATCGAACAGGCGGGCTGGAAGGGCTTTCGCGAGGCGGATGCCGGGGTCCATCGCTTGCAATCGCTGGTGCTGGTCAACTATGGCGGCGCCAGCGGCCTGCAGTTGCTGGAACTGGCGCGGCGGATCCAGCGCGATATCGCCGAGCGTTTCAGTGTCGAGCTGGAGATGGAGCCCAACCTCTATTAGCGAGAGCCGGCTTGCGGTGGATAGCAAAAAGCCTTGCCTGGCTGACGTTCGGGCAAGGCTTTTTTGTTAATTGCGGCTTAACTTAGCAGGCTAAGAATCAGCTTTCTGCTGTTCCCAAAGGCCCGGTGAAGCCTGTCTTCACAAGAGAGCCCGATTAGCCTGAGCCGATCTGCGTGCACCGCAGCCGCGGTACTGCACGGCGGATGACTCGACCCCATCACTCAGAAAATGCGGGCGTGCCCATGATTACCCTGAAGCTCAACGGTCAAGATCATCAACTGGACGTCACCGAGGACATGCCGCTGCTGTGGGCTATCCGCGACGTGGCGGGCTACAACGGTACCAAGTTCGGCTGCGGCATGGGCCTGTGCGGCGCCTGTACGATTCATATCGACGGCGACCCGGCGCGCAGTTGCATCACGCCGATAGGCTCGGTGCAGGGCAAGAACGTCAGCACCATCGACAACCTGCATACCGACCCGGTAGGGCAGGTGGTGCAGCAGGCCTGGCTGGATACGGCGGTGGCCCAGTGCGGTTACTGCCAGGGCGGGCAGATCATGTCGGCCACTGCCTTGCTCAAGGTTCACCCCAACCCCAGCGACGAGCAGATCGAAGAGGCGATGCTCGGCAATATCTGCCGCTGCGGTACTTACAACCGGATCAAGACCGCGATCCGCCAGGCTTCCAGCCATCTGCAGGAGGCCAAGGCATGAACCGCCTACCGCAGGATTTTGCCCTGAGCAACCTCAGCCGCCGGGGCTTTCTCAAAGGTGTGGGGGCCACTGGAGCCCTGGTGCTGGCTGCGAGCTGGGGCTGGCAGGAAGCCTTTGCCGAGGCCAAGAAATTCGGTGCCGACGGCATGCCCCACGGCTGGGTCGATGACCCCAAGGTCTACGTGAGCATTGCCAGCGACGGCAGCGTCACGGTGATCTGCAATCGCTCGGAGATGGGCCAGGGCGTGCGCACCAGCCTGAGCATGGTGGTGGCCGATGAACTGGACGCCGACTGGGCGCAGGTCAAGGTTCGCCAGGCACCGGGTGACGAGGTGCGTTTCGGCAACCAGGACACCGACGGCTCGCGCAGCATGCGTCATTGGTACGAGCCCATGCGCCGCTGTGGCGCGGCTGCGCGGACCATGCTGGAACTGGCCGCCGCTGCGCAGTGGCAGGTGCCATTGGCGCAGTGTCGGGCGCAGTTGCACAAGGTGGTTCACCAGCCCACCGGGCGTGAGCTGGGCTATGGCGCCCTGGCCGCTGCGGCAGGCGCCCTGGCGGTGCCTGCCCGGGATAGCCTGCGCCTGAAGCAGCCCGGGGAGTTCCGCTACATCGGCAAGGAGGCCACCCGGGCCATCGATGGCCAGGACATCGTCAACGGCCGTGCGGTGTACGGCGCCGATGTGCATTTCGACGGCATGCTGTTCGCGGCGGTGGCGCGGCCCCGGGTGTATGGCGGCAAGGTCAAGTCGGTGGATGACAGCGCAGCCTTGAAGGTACCGGGGGTGATCAAGGTCATGCCCATCGACAGCCGCCCCTTGCCTTCGGAGTTCCAGCCCCTGGGCGGCGTGGCTGTGGTGGCGAGCAACACCTGGGCGGCGATCAAGGGCCGCGATGCCTTGAGGATCGAGTGGGAGGATGGTGCCAACGCTGGCTACGACTCCATCCAATACCGCAAGCAACTGGAGGCGGCGGCGCGGCAACCGGGCAAGGTGGTGCGCAGTACCGGCAACCTGGATGAGGCCCTGAAGGGTGCCGAGAGCAGCCTGGAGGCCAGCTATTACCTGCCGCACCTGGCCCAGGCGCCGATGGAGCCGATGGTGGCCGTGGCGCGATTCCAGGACGGTCGCTGCGAGGCGTGGGCACCGAGCCAGGCGCCACAGGTGACCCGCGAGCGAATCGCCGAACGCCTGGGGATCGGCTTCGAGCAGGTCACGGTGAACGTCACGCTGCTGGGCGGCGGCTTCGGGCGCAAGTCCAAGCCCGACTTCATCCTGGAGACGGCGATCCTGGCCAAGGCCTTTCCCGGCAAGGCGGTGCGGGTGCAGTGGACCCGCGAGGACGATATCCACAACTCCTACTTCCATACCGTGTCGGCGGAATACCTCAAGGCCGGGCTGAACAAGGACGGCCTGCCGGCGGCCTGGCTGCACCGCACCGTGGCGCCGAGCATCACCGCGCTGTTCGCCCCGGGGATGAATCACGAAGGCGCCTTCGAGCTGGGCATGGGCTTTACCAACATGGCCTACGCGATTCCCAACGTGCGCCTGGAAAACCCCGAGGCCGCGGCCCATACCCGGGTCGGCTGGTACCGTTCGGTGTCGAACATTCCCCATGGCTTCGCGATCCAGAGTTTTGTCGACGAACTGGCCCACAAGGCCGGCCAGGATCCGCTGCAGTACCAGCTCAAGCTGCTGGGGCCGGATCGTCAGATCGACCCCCGAACCCTGAGCGAGGAGTGGAACTACGGCGAATCCCCCGAGCGCTACCCCATTGATACCGGGCGCCTGCGCACGGTGCTGGAAACCGCGGCCAAGGCGGCCGGCTGGGGGCGCTCGCTGCCCAAGGGACGCGGTCTGGGGCTGGCCGTGCACTACAGCTTCGTGACCTATGTGGCGGCGGTGATCGAGGTGGAAGTGAAGGACGATGGCACGCTGATCGTGCATCAGGCCGATATCGCCGTGGATTGCGGCCCGCAGATCAACCCCGAGCGTATCCGCTCGCAATTCGAAGGGGCTTGCGTCATGGGCCTGGGCAATGCGGTGCTGGGGGAGATCAGCTTCAAGGAGGGCAAGGTCCAGCAGGACAATTTCCATATGTACGAAGTGGCGCGCATGTCCCTGGCGCCGAAACAGGTGCAGGTGCACCTGGTGACGCCGCCGGGGGACGTGCCCCTGGGCGGGGTGGGAGAGCCCGGTGTGCCGCCGATTGCGCCGGCCCTGTGCAACGCGATCTTCGCCGCCACCGGCAAGCGCATACGCAACCTGCCGGTGCGCTACCAGTTGCAGGGCTGGCAGCAGGCGAGCGCCTGATGGACAGCGTCGACCTGAATGTCCTGCGCAGTGTCCTGGAATGGCGGCGCGCCGGGCGCGGCGTGCTGCTGTACAGCGTGGTGCAGACCTGGGGCAGCGCGCCGCGGCCACCCGGCGCCATGCTGGCCTTGCGCGACGACGGGGTGGTGATCGGCTCGGTGTCCGGAGGCTGTATCGAGGATGACCTGATCAGCCGCCAGGGCGATGGGCGCCTGTCTCGCCACGGGCCGCCGGTGCAACTGGTGACTTACGGCGTGACCCTGGAGGAAGCGGCGCGATTCGGCCTGCCCTGTGGCGGCACCTTGCGCCTCACCGAAGAGCGGGTTGGCGACCCGGCCTGGGTCGCCGAATTGCTCCAGCGCTGCGAGGCACACCAGATCGTGGCCCGGGAGCTGAACCTGGGCACCGGCCAGGTGCTGCTCAAGACGGCGAACCGCGGCGATGAATTGGCGTTTGACGGGGTCACCCTGCGGGCGATCTACGGACCGCGCTGGCGCTTGCTGCTGATCGGCGCCGGGCAGTTGTCGCGCTATGTGGCGCAGATGGCCCGCTTGCTGGATTTCGAAGTGCTGATCTGCGATCCGCGCCAGGAGTTCGTGCATGGCTGGGAGGGGCAGGATGGACGTTTTGTCGCCGGGATGCCCGACGATGCGGTGCTGAGCATCGAGCCCGACGAGCGCACGGCAGTGGTGGCCCTGACCCATGATCCGCGCCTTGATGACATGGCGCTGCTGACGGCGCTCGACTCCCGGGCATTTTACGTCGGCGCCCTGGGTTCCCGGGCCAACAGCCAGAAACGCCGGGACAATCTGGCGCTGCTGGGTCTTTCGGCGCAGGCCATCGAGCGCTTGCACGGGCCGGTCGGATTGCCCATCGGCAGCCATACGCCGGCGGAGATTGCCTTGTCGTTGCTGGCGGAAATCGTCGCGCTGAAAAATGGCGTCGAACCGCTGCAGAAGAAGCTCCCGGTGCGAGTGGCGGAGACGGTGAGGTGAGCCGCAAGCCTTGCGCGATCATCCTGGCGGCGGGGCAGGGCAGGCGTTTTCGCCAGGTGGCCGGGGCCGGGCAGGACAAGCTGTTGGCGCCCTGCCGCGGGCGTGACGGGGTGCAGCGGCCGGTGCTGGAGCAGGTGCTGGTGAGCCTGCCGGTGGACGTTGCCCAGCGAGTGCTGGTGACCACGGCGGATCGACCCCAGGTGGCGGATCTGGCGCGTGCCTACGGTTGTCAGGTACTGGTGCTGGACTCCGTGGGCATGGGGCATAGCCTGGCCGCGGCAGTGGCTGCCTGCGCCGATGCCCATGGCTGGATGGTCTGGCTGGGGGACATGCCCTTTATCCTGCCCGCCACCGCCAGTCGGGTGATGGAAGCAATGACCGAGGAGGGCATCAGCGTGCCGCGGCTGGGGGATGAGTTGGGTCATCCGGTGGGCTTTGGCCGGTCTTATGGCGCAGCGTTGCAGGGCCTGTCTGGTGATCGGGGAGCCCGGCCGCTGTTCGCTTCGGGGCGGGTGGTGGAAGTTCCGGTGACGGATCCGGGGGTGACCTGGGATGTGGACGTTCCGCAGGCGTTGCTGTTTCCGGATTGTCAGGTGCTCCAGGTATAAAAAAGCCCCGCCCGGTTACCCGGGCGGGGCTTTTTCATGGGCTGTTGGAATCAGGCGAGAGGTTTAGGCTCGTGCTGTTCTTCCTCGGCATGCGCAGCGTGCTCGACAGCGCGCGGTGCTTGCTCGGCCACAGGGGCCGCTTCTTCCACTGCAGGTTCGGCCACTGGCGCCGGTGCAGTCTCTTCGGCTGGCGCAGGGGCGGCCTCGACCACCTCCGGCGCTTCTACCGGAGCCGGCTCGGCGGTCACCACGGCTTCAGCCGGAGCAGCGGCAGCCAGCTCGGCTTCCTTCTGCAGGCGCTCGGCTTCACGCTTGCGGCGACGCACTTCGCGTGGGTCGTTCGGTGCACGGCCATTGCTGGTCAGGGTGCTGACCGGCGCGGCTTCAGCTTCGACAGCGGGTGCGGGCTCTTCGGCCACCACTGGTGCTGCAACCGGAGCCGGCTCTTCAACCTGGGCAGGCTGCTGGGCCGCTACAGGCTCTTCAACCACCACTGCTGGCTCGGCAACCGGGGCTGGCGCAGGGGCTTCCTGAACCGGCTCGATGGCCTTTTCTTCAACCACTGGCGCCTGGGCTACAGGTTCTGCTGCCGGTTGTTCGGCAACCACAGGCTGGGCTTCGACAACCACGGCCGGTTCGGCAGCCACTTCAACCTGAGCCTGCTCTTCAGCCACTGGAGCCACTTCCACTGCAGGAACCACTGGGGCTTCTACCGGCGTGGTGGCTTCAACCACTGGGGCTTCCGGAGCCTTGTCTTCTACAGCGGCAGTCGCACGTTCGGCTTGCTGGTGAGCTTCGGCTTCAGCGTTGGCGCTGATGGCGGTGCTGGCAACCGCGGCAGTTACCGCAAGGCCGGCAGCCAGATCGGCGCTGCTTGGCTCTTCGGCGTTTTCTTCCGAGCCTTCGATCACATTGCCGTTGGCATCACGTTGGCGCTCGCGACGGTTGCTGCGACGACGCTGGCCGCGGGAGCGACGACGTGGACGTTCGCCTTCGGCGTTGTCCTGGCCGTCTTCCTGCAGTTGCTCTTCGTTCGGCAGCGCTTCTTCTTCGCTGGCGGCAGCGGCTTGAGCCTGTTCGGCACGTGGTTGGCGCTCTTCACGTGGCGCACGTGGCTGGCGCTCTTCGCGAGGCTGGCGCGCCGGACGTTCTTCGGCAACAACGGCGGCGGTAGCAGCGGCTGCAGCTGGAGCGGCGTCCAGAGGCTCGCGCAGTTCACGCACACGTTCTTCACGCTCGCCACGTGGCTTGCGCTCTTCACGCGGGGCGCGTGGCTGGCGTTCTTCGCGCGGTGCACGGGGTGCGCGTTCTTCGCGGGCTACCGCTTGAACTTCTTCACGGGCTTCGCGAACTTCGCGTGGCTGACGCTCTTCCCGTGGTGCGCGTTCTTCACGCGGGGTACGTTCTTCGCGCGGCTTGCGCTCCTCATCGCGGCGACCGTTACGGTTGCGGCTCTGCTGGCGGCCATTGCGACGCTGTTCTTCGTTGCTGCGAGCAGGGCGCTCGGTCACTGGCTTCTCGACCACGACCGGTGCGGCTGGCTCTTCCTTGGTAGCGAACAGGCTGACCAGGGACTTCACCAGGCCTTTGAACAGGCTTGGTTCGGCCACTGGAGCCGGTGCAGCTACAGGGGCAGCGACGACTTCGGTCGGAACCGGAGCGTTGGCGCGGGCCGGGGCAGTCTTCACTGCCGCTTCCTGGCGAACCAGGGTGCGGGTGGCGGCGGTTGGCTGGACTTCTTCGGCTTCGGCGGCGGCCGCTGCGATTTCGTAGCTGGACTGGTTGGTGTTGGCTTCCGGGCTGTCATCACGCAGGCGCTGAACTTCGAAGTGTGGCGTTTCGAGGTGATCGTTCGGCAGGATGACGATGCGGGCGCGGGTGCGCAGTTCGATCTTGGTGATCGAGTTGCGTTTTTCGTTGAGCAGGAAAGCGGCGACCGGAATCGGCACTTGGGCGCGCACTTCGGCGGTGCGGTCTTTCAGGGCTTCTTCTTCGATCAGGCGCAGGATCGCCAGGGACAGCGACTCGACATCACGGATGATGCCGGTGCCGTTGCAGCGCGGGCAGACGATGCCGCTGCTTTCGCCCAGGGATGGACGCAGGCGCTGACGGGACATTTCCAGCAGGCCGAAGCGCGAGATGCGGCCGATCTGCACGCGAGCGCGGTCGGCTTCCAGGCATTCGCGGACTTTTTCTTCCACGGCACGCTGGTTCTTGGCCGGGGTCATGTCGATGAAGTCGATGACGATCAGGCCGCCGATGTCACGCAGGCGCAGTTGGCGAGCGATTTCTTCCGCTGCTTCCAGGTTGGTCTGCAGGGCGGTTTCTTCGATGTCGCTGCCTTTGGTGGCGCGGGCCGAGTTGATGTCGATGGACACCAGGGCTTCGGTCGGATCGATGACGATGGAGCCGCCGGAAGGCAGTTCGACCACGCGCTGGAAAGCGGTCTCGATCTGGCTTTCGATCTGGAAACGATTGAACAGCGGCACGCTGTCTTCGTACAGCTTGATCTTGCTGGCGTACTGCGGCATCACCTGGCGGATGAAGGTCAGGGCTTCGTCCTGGGCTTCAACGCTGTCGATCAGCACTTCGCCGATGTCCTGGCGCAGGTAGTCGCGGATCGCGCGGATGATCACGTTGCTTTCCTGGTAGATCAGGAATGGCGCGGAACGATCCAGGGACGCTTCCTTGATGGCGGTCCAGAGTTGCAGCAGGTAGTCGAGGTCCCACTGCATCTCTTCGCTGCTGCGGCCCAGGCCGGCAGTGCGCACGATCAGGCCCATGTCGGCGGGTGCCACCAGACCGTTCAGCGCTTCACGTAGTTCGTTGCGCTCTTCGCCTTCGATGCGGCGGGAGATACCGCCGGCACGCGGGTTGTTCGGCATCAGTACCAGGTAACGACCGGCGAGGCTGATGAAGGTGGTCAGGGCGGCGCCCTTGTTGCCACGCTCTTCTTTCTCGACCTGGACGATGACTTCCTGGCCTTCGCTCAGGACGTCCTTGATGTTGACGCGGCCTTCGGGGGCTTTCTTGAAGTATTCGCGGGAGATTTCTTTGAGGGGCAGGAAGCCGTGGCGCTCAGAGCCGAAATCGACAAAGGCAGCCTCCAGGCTTGGTTCGATGCGAGTGATGCGGCCTTTATAGATGTTGGCCTTTTTCTGCTCGCGGGCTCCGGACTCGATGTCCAGGTCGTAGAGGCGCTGGCCGTCTACCAGAGCAACACGCAACTCTTCGGGTTGAGTTGCGTTAATCAGCATTCTTTTCATGTAGTACCGTCGGTTTCCGGGCTGCCGGAAACGGCGTTCGGCACACACGACTTCTCACGGTCGGTGTCAGGTGCGTCAGGAGTGGTTGACCACTCGAGTGTCTAGCGAGGTTCGTCCGGGTAACTAAGAACGAAGTCGCGACTTACGCGTCCTGCTTGCTGTGGTGACTAAGGCACCGCTTAAGCAAAAGTCTGTCAGGAGGAGGAATCAACCGGCGACTGTGGACGAGATGAAGCGTCTTGATAAAGCCTAATGCTACACAGTCCGACGGTTGTGCATCTCCACCCTACACGTATCCCTGATAATTCGGGTGCTGCCGCGCGCAGAATCCGCAGCGGGTTGGCATTTACCGTGAACTCCGAAAGGGGAGGTCACGCATCATGGCTAAAGGCGTTGTTTCCGCAACTTTCGCTCGGGATCGTTTGTCGCTGACTGCACTTTGTGAACTGGCCGTTAATCGCTGCGTAAAAGGCGAGTAGTCACTCTGCTTTCTACGGGTTTCAGGCCTCATGTCACCTGCGCTTGTTACAACGCCGAACTCTTCCGTTAGATAGTGAAAACTGCGTAGGACGGCCTTGCGTCCTTATGAATTGCGTTGGTCAGGGCCGGCTGTTTGCCGCTGTTCCTCTGCCCAGCCGCTTTTGGCGGCGTTCGCGACTATAGCAGCAATCATTAAGTGCTTCAAATCCATAAAAAATTGTTATCATTCGCGCCATGACGACTACTGCCCCCTCGACTCCAGGCGTTCAATTGCTTGAGGTCTCGCCGGAATATGCCGGCCAACGTATTGATAACTTCCTTCTCGCCCGGCTCAAAGGCGTGCCCAAGACCTTGATTTACCGTATTTTGCGTAAAGGCGAAGTGCGAGTGAACAAGGGGCGGATCAAGCCCGAGTACAAGCTGCAAGCGGGTGATGTGGTGCGCGTGCCTCCCGTGCGTGTGCCCGAGCGCGACGAGCCGGTGCCGCTGGCTCAAGGGTTGCTGCAGCGCCTGGAAGCCTCGATCGTCTTCGAAGACAAGGCCCTGATTGTGATCAACAAGCCTGCCGGGATTGCCGTGCATGGCGGCAGCGGCTTGAATTTCGGGGTGATCGAAGCCTTTCGTCAGTTGCGCCCGGACGCCAAGGAGCTGGAGCTGGTACATCGCCTCGATCGGGACACCTCCGGCCTGCTGATGATCGCGAAAAAACGTAGCATGCTGCGTCATCTGCATGCCGCGCTGCGGGGTGATGGCGTGGACAAGCGCTACATGGCGCTGGTCCGTGGCCATTGGGCCACGGCGGTGAAGCAGGTGCGTGCGCCGCTGCTCAAGAGCAACCTGCGCTCCGGCGAGCGCATGGTGGAGGTCAACGAAGAGGGCAAGGAGGCCTTGACCGTGTTCAAGGTGCTGCGCCGCTTCGGTGATTTCGCCACCATGGTCGAGGCCAAGCCGGTGACCGGGCGTACTCACCAGATTCGTGTGCACACCCTGCATGCCGGGCACTGCATTGCCGGTGACAGCAAGTACGGCGATGACGATTTCACTCGCGAGATCCGTGAGCTGGGCGGCAAGCGCCTGTTTCTCCATGCCTATATGTTGACGGTGCCGCTGCCCGATGGCGGCGAGCTGAAATTGCAGGCCCCGGTGGATGAGATGTGGGCCAAGACCGTGGAGCGCCTGAGTGCACCCTGATTACAAACTGCTGATCTTCGACTGGGACGGCACTCTGGCCGATTCCATTGGTCGGATTGTCGAGTCGATGCACGCATCTGCTGATCGTTCCGGCTTTCCTCGCCGCGATGACTACGCCGTCAAGGGCATTATCGGTCTGGGATTGCCAGAGGCGATTCGCACACTGTATCCGGAAATAGATGATGGGCAGTTGGTAGCCTTTCGTCAGCATTATGCGGATCACTACATTGCCCTCGAGGCCGAGCCTTCGCCTCTGTTTGCTGGTGTGGTGCAGTCTCTCGACGCCTTTCGGGATGAGGGATATCAGCTGGCTGTCGCCACCGGCAAGGCCCGGCGAGGGCTGAATCGAGTGTTGAAGGCCCATGGTTGGGAAGGGTATTTCGATATCACCCGGGCGGCCGACGAAACCGCCAGCAAGCCTCATCCGTTGATGCTGGAGGAAATCCTTGCTCATTGCGGGGTTGGGCCGCGGCAGGCTTTGATGGTTGGCGATTCGTCCTTTGATCTGTTGATGGCGCGCAATGCCGGAATGGATTCGGTGGCCGTGAGCTACGGTGCTCAGTCCATCGAGGCCTTGCAGGCATTCGAGCCGCGCTTGTCCATCGACCGTTTTCCTCAATTGCACGCCTGGCTGAGCCAGGGTGCCGATTAAGTTTTTGCTGGGGTAGCAGGCATGACCGACGAATGGAAGGCGCCGAGCAAGGCGGGCGCTGAAGGTGGTGATGATAAAAGCTGGAAACTGCTGGAGAAGACGCTGTTGGCCAGCGTCCAGGAACAGCGTCGCTCGCGGCGCTGGGGCATTTTCTTCAAGCTGTTGACCTTTGTTTACCTGTTCGCGGCGCTGGCGTTGTTCACGCCGCTGATGACCATGGAAAAGAATGCCACTCGTGGCGGTAGCTACACCGCGGTGATCGATGTCACGGGGGTGATTGCCGACAAGGAATCGGCCAGTGCTGACAATATTGTCGGCAGCCTGCGTACTGCGTTCGATGATCCCAAGGTCAAGGGCATTGTGCTGCGTATCAACAGCCCTGGCGGCAGCCCGGTGCAGTCCGGCTACGTCTATGACGAGATCCGTCGTCTGCGGGCTTTGCACAAGGACACCAAGGTCTACGCGGTGATCTCGGATCTCGGGGCGTCGGGTGCTTACTACATCGCCAGCGCTGCTGACGAGATCTATGCCGACAAGGCGAGCCTGGTGGGTTCCATTGGTGTGACGGCGGCCGGCTACGGCTTTGTCGGCACCATGGAGAAGCTGGGGGTTGAGCGTCGCACCTATACCTCGGGCGAGCACAAGTCGTTCCTGGATCCGTTCCAGCCGCAAAAGCCTGAAGAGACCCAGTTCTGGCAGGGCGTGCTGGACACCACTCATCGCCAGTTCATTGCCAGCGTCAAGCAGGGCCGTGGCGATCGCCTGAAGGACAAGGAGCATCCGGAGCTGTTCTCCGGCCTGGTGTGGTCGGGCGAGCAGGCGCTGCAATTGGGGTTGATCGATGGCCTGGGCAATACCAGTTCGGTGGCGCGGGATGTGATTGGCGAGAAAGAG
Organism: Pseudomonas sp. NFPP25; assembly: GCF_900116505.1. Classification (NCBI taxonomy): domain Bacteria; kingdom Pseudomonadati; phylum Pseudomonadota; class Gammaproteobacteria; order Pseudomonadales; family Pseudomonadaceae; genus Pseudomonas; species Pseudomonas sp. NFPP25. The sequence continues at coordinate 244,140 of NZ_FPBG01000006.1, forward strand.
GTGGTGGACTTTACCGTCCAGGAATCGCCATTTGATCGCTTCTCGAAGAAGCTCGGTGCCAGCGTGGCAGAGCAGATCGCCATGTGGATGGGCTTTCAGGGCCCAACCTTGCGCTGATCGGGTGTTGCTCAATAAAAAGCCGGCTTGAGTGCCGGCTTTTTTATGGCGGCTCAGGGTGTCTCTACGCCCTCGGCCAGCAGCATGTCCACGAGGCGGATCAGTGGCAGGCCTATAAGGCTGGTGGCGTCGCTGCCGGCGGTGCTCTGGAACAGGCTGACCCCCAGGCCTTCGGCCTTGAAGCTGCCGGCGCAATCATAGGGCTGTTCGGCGTGCAGGTAGCGTTCGATGCGGGTGCTGTCCAGGGTGCGCATGTTGACCGTGAACGGGACGCAGTCGACCTGGCAGTGGCCGGTCTGGCTGTTGAGCAGGGCCAGGCCGGTGAGGAAGGTCACACTGGCGCCGCTGGCGTCCAGCAGTTGCTGGCGGGCTTTTTCGAAGGTATGGGGTTTGCCGATGATGCGCTCGCCGAGCACCGCGACCTGGTCGGAACCGATGATCAGGTGTGCTGGATGGCTGCTTGCCAGGGCGCGGGCCTTTTCCTCGGCCAGGCGTTTCACCAGGGCCGTGGCAGACTCTCCGGGACGATGGCTTTCGTCGATGTCAGGAGAGCAGCAGGTGAAGGGCAGGCGCAGGCGGGACAGCAATTCCCGGCGGTAGGCCGAGCTTGAGGCAAGTAATAAAGGCAGCATGTGCGTCTCCTGAGGCAGGCCGGGAATTCTAGCGAGGCTTGCAAGTGACGGACAGGGCTGAATTTCCTTTGACATGGCCTGGGGCATCCCTATAATGCTGCGCCTATGTTGAATGACCCGATTCCACCTCACGTTGACCCGCGCAAATTGGCTGACCGTGGCACCACCCTTCAAGGTGAACTGCTGCTGGCCGATTTGGAGAGACTCTGCGACCCGCTTTCCGACAATGTCGGTACGGTGCAGGCTAAATTCGTTTTCGAGCGTGACGAGCGTAAAGCTGTAGTTATCCACAGCTCCATCGACGTCGAAGTCAAAATGGTTTGCCAGCGTTGTCTTGAGCTGGTCACCCTGCCGATCCACAGTGAGTGCAGTTACGCTGTGGTGAAGGAGGGTGCGAATACCCAGTCGTTGCCGAAAGGTTATGACGTGCTGGAACTGGGCGAAGATCCTTTGGATCTGCAGGCGTTGGTCGAGGAAGAGCTTTTGCTTGCCTTGCCAATCGTGCCTGCTCATCATCCGGAAGAATGCCAGCAGCCGGCGGGGCTCGATGAGCCCGAACCGAGCGAGGACGAGGTAACGCGGTCCAACCCGTTCAGTGTATTGGCGCAGTTAAAGCGTGACCCAAACGTTTAGGAGTTAATCAATTATGGCTGTTCAGCAGAACAAAAAATCCCGCTCTGCCCGTGACATGCGTCGTTCCCACGATGCTCTCGAGGCTAGCACCCTCTCCGTAGAAAAGACCACCGGTGAAGTTCACCTGCGTCACCACGTATCGCCAGAAGGCGTATACCGTGGTCGTAAAGTGATCGACAAGGGCGCTGACGAGTAATCCTTGTCCGCTCAAGTCATCGCGATTGACGCAATGGGCGGGGACTTCGGTCCCCGCAGCATTGTTCAGGCGAGTATTGCTTGTCTGTCTGCTACCCCCTCGCTGCACCTGACCCTGGTTGGTCAACCCTCCCTTCTTGAAGAACTGATTTCCGGTCAAACGGCTGTGGATCGCGCGCGCCTGACGATTACCCCTGCGAGCGAGGTGATCACCATGGACGAAAAGCCTTCCCAGGCCCTGCGGGGCAAGCCGGACTCTTCGATGCGGGTGGCCCTTGAGCTGTTGCGCGATGAGAAGGTCCAGGCCTGCGTCAGTGCCGGTAATACCGGTGCGCTGATGGCGCTGTCGCGTTATGTGCTGAAAACCCTGCCCGGAATCGATCGGCCGGCGATGGTGGCTGCCATCCCGACTCAGCGTGGCTATTGCCAATTGCTGGATCTGGGAGCCAACGTCGATTGCAGTGCCGAGCACCTGTTGCAGTTCGCCGTCATGGGCTCGGTTGCGGCGGAAACCCTGGGCATCGTGCGGCCGCGGGTGGCCTTGCTGAATATCGGCACCGAGGACATCAAGGGCAACCAGCAGGTCAAGCTGGCGGCGAGCTTGCTGCAGCAGGCCCGTGGCCTCAACTACATCGGTTTCGTCGAGGGCGATGGGTTGTATCGGGGCGAGGCGGACGTGGTGGTGTGCGACGGTTTTGTCGGCAACATCCTGCTCAAGTCCAGCGAGGGGCTGGCGACCATGATCGCCGCGCGTATAGAAGCCTTGTTCAGGCAGAATCTGCTGTCCCGGGCTGTTGGGGCGCTGGCCTTGCCGCTGATGCGCAGGTTGCAGGCGGACTTGGCGCCAGCGCGGCACAACGGTGCGAGTTTCCTCGGCTTGCAGGGGATCGTGGTGAAAAGCCATGGTTCTGCAGGCGTTCAAGGTTTCCAGAGTGCCATTCAGCGGGCGTTGATCGAGATCCAGGAAGACCTGCCGCGCCGCTTGCATGGGCGTCTTGAAGACTTGTTGCTTTAGGCGTTTTCCCTGTGGAGTGCTTAAATGTGACCGCTCAGTTCAATTGGCCATCCAACTGTCAGTTTCTTGCGTCCACCACGGTGTGACGTCAATTCTCCGACGACAAGATCATTAGGGGCTTGTTACATGTCTGCATCCCTCGCATTCGTCTTTCCAGGACAGGGCTCGCAGTCCCTCGGCATGTTGGCCGAGCTGGGCGCGCAGTACCCACTGATCCTCGATACGTTCAAAGAAGCCTCCGATGCTCTGGGCTACGACCTCTGGGCTCTGACCCAGGAAGGTCCTGCAGAGCTGCTCAATCAAACCGACAAGACCCAGCCGGCCATCCTCACCGCGTCCATCGCCCTGTGGCGTGTATGGCTGGCCGAAGGTGGCGCGCGCCCGGCTTTCGTCGCTGGTCACAGCCTGGGTGAATACAGTGCCCTGGTCGCCGCTGGCAGCCTGACCCTGGGGGAAGCGGCCAAGCTGGTCGAGCGTCGTGGCCAGTTGATGCAGGAAGCCGTGCCGGCAGGGCAGGGCGGCATGGCTGCAATTCTCGGCCTGGAAGATGCCGATGTGGTCGCCGCCTGTGCTGAAGCCGCGCAGGGCGAGGTGGTCAGCGCCGTGAACTACAACTCCCCTGGCCAGGTGGTGATCGCCGGGGCCAAGGCGGCTGTGGATCGCGCCATCGAGGGCTGCAAGGCGCGGGGCGCCAAGCGCGCCATGCCGCTGCCGGTCAGCGTGCCTTCCCACTGTGAGCTGATGCGCCCGGCCGCCGAGCGCTTTGCCGAGTCGATCGCTGCGATCAACTGGCAGGCACCGCAGATTCCATTGGTACAGAACGTCAGTGCCGCTGTGGCCGCCGACCTGGACACCCTCAAGCGCGACCTGCTGGAGCAGTTGTACAAGCCGGTGCGTTGGGTCGAGTCGGTCCAGACTCTGGCAGCCAATGGCGCCACCGAGCTGGTCGAGTGCGGCCCGGGCAAGGTCCTGGCCGGCCTCAACAAGCGCTGCGCCGAAGGCGTGTCGACCTCTAACCTGAACACCCCAGATGCTTTCGCTGCCGCCCGTGCAGCGTTGGCCTGAACTAGGAGAAGCTTGCATGAGTCTGCAAGGTAAAGTTGCACTGGTGACCGGCGCCAGCCGTGGTATCGGCCAGGCCATCGCGCTTGAGCTGGGGCGTATGGGCGCCACCGTGGTGGGTACCGCCACGTCCGCTTCGGGTGCCGAGCGCATTGCTGCCACCCTCAAGGAAAATGGCATCCAGGGCACCGGCCTTGAGCTGAACGTTACCAGTGACGAGTCCGTGGCTGCAGTCCTGGCCAGCATCACCGAGCAGTTCGGTGCGCCGGCGATCCTGGTGAACAACGCCGGCATCACTCGCGACAACCTGATGATGCGCATGAAAGATGACGAATGGTACGACGTGGTCGATACCAACCTGAACAGCCTGTATCGCCTGTCCAAGGGCGTTCTGCGTGGCATGACCAAGGCTCGTTGGGGTCGAATTATCAGTATTGGCTCGGTTGTGGGTGCCATGGGCAACGCAGGCCAAGTAAACTACGCGGCCGCCAAGGCTGGTCTCGAAGGTTTCAGCCGTGCCCTGGCCCGTGAAGTGGGTTCGCGGTCGATCACGGTGAACTCGGTTGCTCCAGGTTTTATCGACACCGATATGACCCGCGAACTGCCGGAAGCGCAGCGTGAAGCGCTGCTGACGCAAATTCCGCTGGGTCGTCTGGGCCAGGCTCAAGAGATCGCGCAAGTGGTCGCTTTTCTGGCATCCGACGGTGCGGCATACGTTACTGGGGCTACAATCCCGGTCAACGGCGGGATGTATATGTGAGTCAAATGTGACGGATTGCTTCAAAAAAATGTCATACGAGCTGTCTAAAATCCGTTATAAAGCTGCAATCAATTTATAGGCAGATGGCCAAAGGGTTTGAGGGACAAAGCTTTCAGTTGAAAAGCTGAAAAGCCTTTCTATACACTTACCCACTGGCCAGCTGCCTGAATTTGTCCATTAGGAGTGAAAACAAGGTATGAGCACCATCGAAGAGCGCGTCAAGAAAATCGTTGCTGAGCAACTGGGCGTTAAAGAAGAAGAAGTTGTTAACACCGCTTCCTTCGTTGAAGACCTGGGTGCCGACTCCCTTGACACCGTTGAGCTGGTGATGGCTCTGGAAGAGGAATTCGAGACCGAAATCCCTGACGAAGAAGCTGAAAAGATCACTACCGTTCAAGCAGCTATCGACTACGTTACCAGCCACCAGGCTTAATCGTTTGTAGTCGTCTTTTGCTGTCATGGAAAAACCGCACTGCCGTTACGGCGTGCGGTTTTTTCTTTAGGCCTGATACAAAGTGTCGTCATTAGAAAAAGGAGAGTGCTGTGTCGCGTAGACGCGTCGTAGTCACCGGTATGGGTATGTTGTCGCCACTGGGTACGGATGTGCCAAGCAGCTGGCAGGGCATTCTGGCTGGCCAAAGTGGCATCGGTCTGATCGAACACACCGACCTTTCTGCCTATTCCACCCGTTTTGGCGGCTCGGTAAAGGGCTTCAATGTCGAGGAATACCTGTCGGTCAAAGAGGCCCGCAAACTCGACCTGTTCATTCAATACGGCCTGGCAGCCGGTTTCCAGGCGGTACGCAACGCCGGTCTGGAAGTCACCGATGCCAACCGTGAACGCATCGGCGTGGCCATGGGCTCGGGTATTGGCGGTTTGACCAATATCGAGGAAACCAGCCGCATCCTGCACGATTCCGGCCCACGACGGATTTCTCCGTTCTTCGTGCCTGGCTCGATCATCAACATGATTTCCGGTTTCCTGTCCATCCACTTGGGTGCCCAGGGGCCGAACTACGCCATTTCCACTGCGTGCACCACCGGTACCCACTGCATCGGCATGGCTGCGCGCAACATCGCCTACGGCGAAGCCGACGTGATGATCGCCGGCGGTGCTGAAATGGCTGCCTGTGGCCTGGGCATGGGCGGCTTCGGCGCGTCCCGTGCACTGTCGACCCGCAACGACGAGCCGACCCGCGCCAGCCGTCCCTGGGACAAGGGGCGTGATGGCTTCGTCCTGTCCGACGGCGCCGGCGCCCTGGTTCTGGAAGAGCTGGAGCACGCCAAGGCTCGTGGGGCCACCATCTATGCGGAGCTGATCGGCTTCGGCATGAGCGGTGACGCCTATCACATGACGTCGCCTCCCGCCGATGGTGCCGGTGCTGCGCGCTGCATCGCCAATGCCCTGCGCGACGCCAAGCTCAACGTGGACCAGGTGCAGTACATCAACGCCCATGGTACTTCGACCCCGGCCGGCGACCTGGCCGAGGCCGAAGCGATCAAGAGTGTGTTCGGCGATCACGCCTACAAGCTGGCGGTCAGTTCCACCAAGTCCATGACGGGTCACCTGCTGGGTGCTGCGGGGGCGATCGAGGCGATCTTCAGTGTGCTGGCAATCAACAGCCAGGCCGCGCCGCCCACCATCAACCTGGATGAGCCGGATGAAGGCTGTGACCTCGATTTCGTGCCGCACACCGCGCGCAGCATGGACATCGACGTAGTGCTGTCCAACTCCTTCGGTTTTGGTGGCACCAACGGCTCCCTGGTGTTCCGCCGGTTCTCCGAGTGATGCACAGCTGGGTCGACGGTCAGCCGGCTGACGCACTGTCGCTCAAGGACCGCGGCCTGGCTTACGGTGATGGTCTGTTCGAGACCATTGCCGTCAAATCCGGGCGCCCGCGGCTGCTGGAGCGGCATCTGCAGCGTCTGGCCGAAGGATGTCGGCGCCTGGCGCTGACGGCGGATCAAGCCCTGATCCGCAGTGAGCTGCAGGCCTATGCGGCGGCTTTGGGGGAGGGTGTGCTCAAGCTGATCCTGACCCGGGGCGACAGCCAGCGCGGCTATGCCGCCGATCCTGCAACCGCTGCACGGCGGATTCTCCAGGGCTCCGCATTGCCGGTGTATCCCCTGGCCCATGCCGAGCAAGGCATTCGTCTGTTTCCCTGTACCACGCGCCTGGCCGAGCAGCCGCTGCTGGCCGGCCTCAAGCACCTCAATCGTCTGGAGCAGGTTCTGGCTCGTGCCGAGTGGCGTGATGCCGAGCATGCCGAAGGCTTGATGCGAGATACCTCTGGGCGAGTTATCGAAGGCGTGTTCAGCAACCTGTTCCTGGTCAGCCAGGGGCGGCTGCTGACGGCTGACCTGGGTCGCTGCGGCGTGGCCGGGGTGATGCGCGCTGAAATATTGTTTCAGGCCGAGTCATTGGGCATCCCTGCGCAAGTCGGGGATATCAGTCTCGATCAACTGCAACAGGCTGATGAAGTCTTTGTCTGCAACAGTGTCTATGGCGTCTGGCCAGTGCTTGGCTGTGCCGGGATGAGCTGGTCGGCGGGTGCGCTCACCCGTAAACTGCAGGGCATTACCCGCGCACTACTGGATGCTTGATTCGTGAGACGTAAATTACTGCTCCTGCTGGAAACCGGACTGGTCCTGGCAGGACTGCTGTTGGGTGCGAGTGCCTGGAAACTGTACTCGGCCCTGGAACAACCGCTTAACCTGAGCCAGGAACAGTTGCTCGATGTTCCCGCCGGCTCGACGCCCACCGGCACCTTCAATCGTTTGCAAGCCGAGGGTGTGCTCGATGATGCCTTCTGGCTGCGCCTGTACTGGCGCTTCAATATGGCGGGCCAGCCTCTGCACAGCGGCGAGTACCGCATGACCCCAGGCATGACCGCCGAAGGCCTGATCGGCCTCTGGCAGCGCGGTGAGGTGGTGCAGTACAGCCTGACCCTGGTGGAAGGCTGGAATTTCCGCCAGGTACGCAGCGCCCTGGCCAAGAGCGAAAAATTGCAGCAGACCCTGACGGGGCTCAGCGACAGCCAGGTGATGGAAAAGCTCGGGCATCCCGGGGTTTTCCCTGAAGGGCGTTTCTTCCCTGACACCTATCGTTTCGTTCGGGGCATGACCGACGCCGAGCTCCTGGAAAAAGCCTACGACCGCCTGGACGATGTGCTGGCCAAGGAGTGGAGCAAGCGTGCCGACGATGCGCCTTACAGCGATCCTTATCAGGCGCTGATCATGGCCTCGCTGGTGGAGAAGGAAACCGGCGTACCCCAGGAGCGTGGGCAGATCGCAGGCGTGTTCGTGCGTCGCATGCAGATTGGCATGCTGCTGCAGACCGATCCTACGGTGATCTACGGCCTCGGTGAGCGTTACACCGGCAAGTTGACCCGGGCTCATCTCAAGGAAGCCACGCCCTATAACACCTACGTGATTGCCGGCCTGCCGCCGACGCCGATCGCCATGGTCGGACGCGAGGCGATCCACGCCGCCCTCAACCCGGTGCCCGGCAAGAGCCTGTATTTTGTCGCGCGGGGCGACGGCAGCCATGTGTTCTCCGATGACCTGGATGCCCACAACAGCGCGGTGCGCGAGTTTCAGCTCAAGCGTCGCGCCGACTACCGTTCCAGCCCGGCCCCAGCCGCCACGCCAGCGGTTCCCGAAGCGGCAGGTCCGGTGCCGGAGACGCCTGCAACCCCTGGCCCGGAGACGGCTCCGGCAAGCGCCCCGCAAGCTGCGCCCGAGCCGCCTGCGACTCCGGCTCCTGCCGAGCCTGTGCCCGAGCCCGCGGCGAAAAGCCCGCAATGACATTGATTAAGGACTGCCCGTGACTGGCTTGTTTATTACCCTGGAAGGCCCGGAAGGCGCGGGCAAAAGCACCAATCGCGAGTACCTCGCCGAGCGCCTGCGCGCTGCGGGGATCGAGGTGCTGTTGACCCGTGAACCCGGTGGCACGCCGCTGGCCGAGCGGATTCGCGATGTGCTGCTGACCCCGGTGGAAGAGGTCATGAATGCCGATACCGAGCTGTTGCTGGTGTTCGCCGCGCGTGCCCAGCACCTGGCAACGGTGATTCGCCCGGCCCTGGAGCGCGGTGCGGTGGTGCTGTGCGACCGTTTCACCGACTCCACCTACGCCTACCAGGGCGCGGGCCGCGGCCTGAGCCTTGCGCGCATTGCTGCGCTGGAGGATTTCGTCCAGGGCGAGTTGCGCCCCGACCTGACCCTGGTCTTCGACCTGCCGGTGGATGTCGGCCTGGCGCGAGCCAGTGCCCGTGGCCGGCTGGATCGCTTCGAGCAGGAAGGCCAGGCCTTCTTCCAGAAGGTTCGCGAAGCCTTCCTGGCCCGCGCCGCAGCGGCGCCGCAGCGTTATGTGCTGGTGGATGCGGCGCAGCCCCTGGCCCAGGTCCAGCAGTCCCTGGACAGCTTGTTGCCGCAATTGCTGGAGCGCGCCCGTGGCTGAAGTCTTCCCCTGGCAGGACAGCCTCTGGCAGCAATTGGCGGGGCGTACCCAGCATGCCCATGCCTACCTGTTGCATGGCCCGGCGGGTATCGGCAAGCGGGCCCTGGCCGAGCGGCTGATGGCGCGCTTGCTGTGCCAGCGCCCGGAAGGCCTGGACGCCTGTGGTCAATGCAAGTCCTGCCTGTTGCTGCTGGCCGGCAGCCACCCGGACAACTACGTGCTGGAGCCGGAGGAAGCGGACAAGGCGATCAAGGTCGACCAGGTCCGCGAACTGGTGAGCTTCGTGGTCCAGACCGCCCAGTTGGGGGGGCGCAAGGTGGTGCTGATCGAGCCGGTGGAGTCGATGAATATCAACGCCGCCAACGCCCTGCTCAAGAGTCTCGAGGAGCCTTCCGGCAACACTGTGCTGTTGCTGGTAAGCCACCAGTCCAGCCGGTTGTTGCCCACGATCAAGAGCCGTTGCGTGCAGCAGGCCTGCCCGCTGCCCAGCGAGGCCATGAGCCTTGAGTGGCTGGCCCAGGCCCTGCCTGATTGCTCCGAGGAGGAGCGGGTGGAGCTCTTGACCCTGGCTGCCGGGTCGCCGCTGGCAGCGGTCAGCCTGCAGGCCCAGGGTGTTCGCGAGCAGCGGGCGCAAGTGGTGGAAGGGGTGAAGAAGCTGCTGAAACAGCAGCAGTCGCCCACGCAACTGGCCGAATCCTGGAGTGCCATTCCCTTGTTGCTGCTGTTCGACTGGTTCTGCGACTGGTCGAACCTGGTCCTGCGCTATCAACTGACCCAGGATGAGCAGGGACTGGGCCTGCAAGACATGCGCAAGGTGCTGCAATACCTGGCGCAGAAGTCCGCCCAGGCCAAGGTGCTGAACATCCAGGACTGGATCCTCGCCCAGCGCCAGAAGGTCCTGAGCAAGGCCAACCTCAACCGCGTGCTGTTGCTGGAAGCCTTGCTGGTGCAGTGGGCGGCCCTGCCTACCCAGAATTGACCCGCAGCGCCTAGACTCAGCGTTGTTTCCGCCCGGGCGCCACAACCCGGGCCTTTCATTGATCGGATGTAGTTGTAGCCTCCTATGCTCGTAGATTCCCATTGCCACCTTGACCGCCTCGATCTCGCCGCTCATGACGGCTCCCTGGATGCCGCGCTGGCTGCTGCCCGCCAGCGGGGGGTAGGGCACTTCCTGTGCATCGGTGTCAGCGCCGACAACGCGGCGGACGTCAAGGCCCTGGCCGATCGTTATGACGATGTCGACTGCTCGGTGGGCGTGCATCCGCTGGATGTGCAGCCCGGCGCAGCGCCGGCCCTGGACTGGCTGCTGGATGAACTGAATCACCCCCGGGTAGTGGCCATTGGCGAGACTGGCCTGGACTATCACTACGAGCCGGAAGCCGCCGAGCTGCAGCAGGAATCCTTCCGCCTGCACCTGCAGGCCGCCCAGCAGACCGGCAAACCGGTGGTGGTGCACACCCGCGGCGCCCGCGCCGACACCCTGGCACTGTTGCGCGAGGCGGCATTGCCCAATGCCGGTGTGCTGCATTGCTTCACCGAAGACTGGGAAATGGCCAAGGCGGCCCTGGACCTAGGTTTCTATATTTCCCTCTCGGGGATTGTCACCTTCCGCAATGCCGATGCCCTGCGGGACGTGGCCCGACAGGTGCCGGCCGACCGCCTGCTGGTGGAGACCGATTCGCCTTACCTGGCGCCGATCCCCTATCGTGGCAAGCCCAACCTGCCGCAGTACGTGCGCGAGGTGGCGGAGTTCCTGGCGATGCTGCGGGGCGAAAGCTATGAAGCCTTTGCCCAGCAGACCACGGCCAACTTCAAGCGCCTGTTCCCCTTGGCGCGGGTCAAGGGCTGAGCCTGGGTCGTACGGTGCACTGGCGCTGAATGGCGGGCAAAAAAAACCCGGGTTCTGGGGGGTGAATCCGGGTTAAGACCATTAGGAGTAAAACTAAGGCACGCGGTCCTTCGGTACCTTGATCGGCGTTTCACTTGGGGGAGATGTCCCGCCGACAGTTGAAGTATTGATCACTATTGCATTCAGTCCAGTTGCCCCTGCTCGTTTTTTAAACAAATTTGGAATACGCGCGCTTCGCTTGAGTTCTCATTTGGGTTGCCTGTATCGCAATTTTCGACGCGATCGCTGAATATCACCTGATTTTTAGCCGATAAGACTAAAAATAGCCGCATTTTCCTGAAGGTTGCCTACATAATCTGTTGCAGTTTGCGGTACCTGTCCGGCTGGCAGTTATCAACGCCATCGATACTTTCGGATTATTCTTCCGCTCTTCTAGGGCTTCTCTGATGCTGTGGGACGGCAGTTGCATTGGCCCCCGCTGAGCGACGAATCAGCCGGGCAATGATGAAATTGCGACTTATCGAGGTCTTTGCGTCGCACGCAGGGCGTGGGGCAATCCAGGGTGCTGGTTGCGGGAAAAACCAGACTTCGCGGTCTGATCCGGAGCTTGGCGGCTGTGGAAGTTTGCTATTTGAACCCTGGCCCGGCCCCGTATTCACGGGATTTCCCTGGCTTTTGGCGCCTGTCTGGAAGGTTCTGACGGGGCGGCTTTTGCGCCAGAAACACCAGCAACGATGGATGATCCGTGCATTTTGGCGCAAGTTAGGCATAATACGCGGCTTCGATTTTGACCCCGAACAGACCTTTTCTTATGCAGAAAGAACCTCGTAAGGTCCGTGAGTTTCGTCGCCGCGAGCAAGAAATTCTCGATACCGCGCTCAAGCTGTTCCTCGAACAAGGTGAAGACAGTGTCACCGTCGAGATGATTGCGGATGCCGTGGGTATCGGCAAAGGGACCATCTATAAGCATTTTAAGTCCAAGGCGGAGATCTACCTGCGCCTGATGCTCGACTACGAGCGCGACCTGAACGAGCTGCTGCACTCGGCCGACGTCGACAAGGACAAGGAAGCCCTGTCCCGGGCCTACTTCGAATTCCGCATGCGTGACCCGCAGCGCTATCGGTTGTTCGACCGCCTGGAAGAGAAGGTGGTCAAGGGCAACCAGGTGCCGGAGATGGTCGAGGAACTGCACAAGATCCGCGCGTCCAACTTCGAGCGCCTGACCCTGCTGATCAAGGGTCGCATCAGTGAAGGCAAGCTTGAAGACGTGCCGCCGTACTTCCACTACTGTGCCTCGTGGGCGTTGGTGCATGGTGCGGTTGCGCTGTACCACTCGCCGTTCTGGAGCAATGTGCTGGAAGATCAGGAAGGCTTCTTCCAGTTCCTGATGGACATCGGTGTGCGCATGGGCAACAAGCGCAAGCGCGACCCCGACACCTCGAACAGCTAAGGCATTCAGCCGCTGTATTGCGCCATCGACAAACTGTATGGCGCAGTGTCCGAGGAATATACTCAGGCATGGGACTTGCCAAAACCTGATTTTTGGGTCAGGTTTTGCCCGGTTCTCCCTTCCTACGCCGGAGTCATCCATGATCGTTGATCGTCAAGGCAGGCGCTTTCGCAACTTGCGGATCAGTCTGACGTCAGCCTGCAACTACGCCTGTACCTACTGCGTGCCCAACGGTAAGCGGCTGGTGGCTGCCCAGGACGAGTTGTCGGCCGAGGCAATGGCTCGCGGCGTGGCGTACCTGATGGAAGCGGCGGGCATCGAGCGCTTGCGCATCACCGGTGGCGAACCCCTGGTCAGTCCCAAGCTGGAAGCCTTCATGGGTGCGGTGGGGCGCATGGGGCTGGACGACATCAGCCTGACCACCAATGGCCAATTGCTTGCGCGCAAGCTGCCGTTGCTGGTGGAGGCCGGTATCCGCCGGATCAACGTTTCCCTCGATACCCTCGATGCGACGGCTTTTCGCAGCATTGCCCGTGGCGGCGACCTGGCCACGGTGCTCGATGGCATGCAGCAAGCCCGCAGTGCCGGTTTGAAGATCAAGGTCAACATGGTGCCGTTGCGTGGGCAGAACCTGGATCAGGTGATGCCGTTGCTGGATTACTGCCTGGAACGGGGTTACGAGCTGCGTTTCATCGAGCTGATGCGCATGGGCCACCTGGCCAATGATGGCAACGCTTTCCTGCAGCAGTTTGTCAGCCTGCAACAGTTACTGGACCTGATCGGCCAGCGCTACGAATACCTTCAGGCCGATGCGCCGGTGGATGCTACCGCGGTGCGCTACGCCATTCCCGGGCACGGTCATTTCGGCGTGATCGCCAACGAAAGCGTGCCGTTCTGCCGCACCTGCTCGCGTTTGCGGCTGTCCTCCACGGGCTGGCTGCACGGCTGCCTTTCTTCGAGCAATCGTCACTATGTCGGCGACCTGCTGGACAAGCCGCGCCATCAGGCTCTGCCGGCCTTGCAGCGGCTGCTGGTCAAGGCCTTGGGGGACAAGCAGGAGCTGGCCTTTTCCGGTGGAGCCACGGTGATGAAGATCATTGGCGGCTGAGGCGCTTTGCCGACGAATTCCCTTCCTTGGCGGAGCTGGCGCGGAAGCTGCATCCCGTGGCCATTCGCCGGTTTTCCGTCACCGGATTTTGGAGGGTAGGATGCGTAGCCTGGTTTTGCTGCTGGCCTTTTTGGCACTCGGCGGCTGCATGAATGTCAGTGATATGGGCGAAGGGGTGCGCTATCACCTGAGTGATGCGGGGGTGCTCGATCACAGTGATACACGCCGCACCAGCTCGTTCCGCATTCAGCCGGATTCGTTCATTTTCATTGCCCAGGGGCATTTCGTACCGCCGGGTGGCGCTTATCCGCGGCCCAACGTGGTAGCCGAGGAAGCCTTCAACGGCTTTGTCGAGTATTTCCCCATGGTGCGTCGGGCCAAGGCGCCCGAGGGCCTGAATGAAGCCATGGCCGAAGCCCGGGAAGCGGGGGCGCACTATCTGCTCTACGCCCGTTTCGCCAAGGCCGATGACCGTATCGGTAACTCTGACGAGTGGCTGGATCAGGAAGCCGTGGACCGCCTGGGGGTGGATACCAGTACCATCCAGATCATGTTGATCGAAACCAGTACCCAGTACCTGATCGATTCCGCGCGGATTCGCAGCCGTGGCGGTTTACTGACGTTCCATGACAACAAGCCACAGGATCTGCTTGGTCCGCCGTTGCAGCAATACGCGCGCGGCCTGCTGGGCCTGAGCGACTGATTGATTGAGGGAGGAGAGCGGTATGAGTGGTCCAGGCAAGGCCAACGACCTGTTGGCGCAGATTCCCAAGGCTGAAAAAGGCCTGCCGCCGGTCCACCTGTGGAACCCCGACTTCTGCGGCGATATCGACATGCGCATCGCCCGCGACGGCACCTGGTATTACCTGGGTACGCCGATCGGCCGCAAACCCATGGTCAAGCTGTTCTCCACCATCATTCGCCGCGATGGCGATGACTATTTCCTCATCACTCCGGTGGAGAAGGTCGGCATCAAGGTCGACGACGCACCCTTCGTCGCCGTGACCCTGGAGGTCGAAGGGCAGGGCGAGGCTCAGGTGCTGCGCTTTTCTACCAACGTCGAGGAGCAGGTGGTCGCCAATGACGAGCACCCGCTGCGGGTGGTGATCGACCCCCTGACCCAGGAACCGGCGCCTTACATCCTGGTTCGACACAATCTTGAAGCGCTGATCCATCGCAACGTCTTCTACCAACTGGTGGAGCTGGCGCAGACCCGCCAGATCGACGGCCAGAATTGGCTGGGGGTGTGGAGTTGTGGGGTGTTCTTTCCCATTGGTCTTGAACCCTGACGGGCGTTTCAGACGGCTGTAAGAAGATATTTCTTGCTCTGGCTCGGGCCTTTCATGTATCAAGCCGGACATGATCAAACATGTCCGATTCGATAAGAAAACAAGGGTGGTCGACGAGTTGATCCGGCGCATTGAAAGCGGCCTGTTGGAGGACGGCTTTCAACTGCCGGGCGAGCATCAGTTGGCCGAAGAATTCGGTGTCAGCCGTGGCACCTTGCGCGAGGCCCTGGCCGAGCTCAAGCGGCGCAACTACATCGCCACGCAAAGCGGCGTAGGCTCCATCGTCACCTTCGACGGTGTTGCCCTGGATCAGCATCATGGCTGGGCCCAGGCCCTGGCCGACAGCGGTGCGCTGGTCAACACCGAGGTGCTGCGCCTGGAAGCGATCCAGCGCCCGGACCTCAAGCATCGCCTGGGCACCGACCAGTTCATCGCCCTCGATCGCCGGCGCCGCAGCACCGATGGCCGGGTGCTGTCCCTGGAGCGCTCTCTGATCCCGGCTTCCGGCGAGCTGGAAGGCCTGCCTAGGGTCGGCCTGATCGATGATTCCCTGACCATTACCCTGGCCGCCTACGGCTATATCGGCGAGCGCGGCGATCAGTGGATCGGCGCCGAGCCCTTGAATGCTGAAGATGCCCAATTGCTCGGACGTGCTCCGGGCGAAGTCTTCCTCAAGGCCCTGCGTACCACCTACGACCGCCAGGGGCGCTTTATGGAGCAGGTCGAAAGCCTGCTGGACCCGCAGCATTTTCGCATGCACCTGCAGTTCGGAGAGCCGCGGTGAATGCATTGCAGCGCGCCCTGGGCGCCTTCTACGGGCTGGCCCTGGGCGATGCGCTGGGCATGCCGACCCAATCCTTGAGCCGGGAACAGATCCAGCAGCGCTTCGGCGTCATCCGCACCCTGGAGGACGCCGGCCCGGACCAGCCGATTGCCGCGAACATGCCCCGGGGCTCCATTACCGACGATACCGAGCAGGCGATCCTGGTGGCTCGCCTGTTGGTCCGGGGGCAGGGCCGGATCGCTCCGGCGGCCCTGGCCCAGAGCCTGATCGAGTGGGAGGCGCAGATGCAGGCCAAGGGTTCCCAGGATCTGCTGGGGCCTTCCACCAAACGCGCCATTGAAATGATCCTCGCCGGGGAGTCCGTTGAAGAGGCGGGCCGCTATGGCACCACCAATGGCGCCGCCATGCGCATCACGCCGGTGGGCATCGCCGCCGATGTGGCTCGGCCCGAGACGTTTCTGCAGGCGGTGGTCGAGGCCTGCCAGGTGACGCACAACACCAGCCTGGGCATTGCCAGCGCGGCGGCGGTGGCGGCGGTGGTGTCCGCCGGAATCAACGGCCAGCCTCTGGCCGAAGCCTTGGCACTTGGTGTGCAGGTCGCCCGGCAGGCCCAGGCCCAGGGGCACTGGGTAGCGGGTGCCACCATCGGTGCTCGCTTGGACTGGACCAGCACCCTGCGTGTCGACGGCGATCGGGAAGGCTTTGCGCGGATGCTCTACGAGCTGATCGGCACCTCGGTGGCTTCCCAGGAATCGGTGGTGGTGAGTTTCGCCCTGGCCCGACAAGTGGCCCTGGGGCAATTGCCGGCCTTCGAGGCACTGTGCATGGCCGCGGGCCTTGGGGGCGACACCGACACTATCGCGGCGATTCTCGGTGCCATGCTCGGCGCTTGCCTGGGGATGGATATCTGGCCTGGCGAACTGATCGGGCAGGTGCGAAAGGTCAATGAGCTGGACCTGCAGCCTCTGGTGGAACAGCTGCTGGCGCTGCGTTGAGCCGCCTTTAAGGTACAGGCCGCGGTGTGCGGCCATGTTGCCGATCGCTATGGAAAGCTATGACACGGCCAGGAATGCCGGGATGTTCTGTGACTTCCGAAATTGCCCAATACCCCTAACAACGGCAACAGGAGTTTTATCATGAGTTCATCCACGGCCGGATCAGGCGCCGGGCAACTGGAAACCCGCGGTATCGAGCCGGTTCCCGAGGCAGAGTGCGACGGGCACCCGCTGCAGCTGTTCTGGGTCTGGTTCGCGGCCAACATCAGTATTCTCGGCCTGCCCCTGGGGGCGACCCTGGTGGCGTTTCGCGGTTTGTCGATCTGGCAGGTGCTGCTGGTGGCCATCCTGGGGTCGGTGGGGTCGTTCGCCGTGGTCGGCCTGATCTCGGTAGCCGGCCGGCGCGGGCGGGCGCCGAGCCTGACCCTGTCCCGGGCAATCTTCGGGGTGCGGGGCAATATCGGCCCGACCCTGGTGTCGATGCTTTCACGGGTTGGCTGGGAGACGGTCAATACCACCACGGCGGCCTTCGTCCTGCTGTCCCTGAGCTCGATCCTGTTCCAGACCCCGGCCTCGGCCAAGGATGCGCCGCTGCTGACCCTGCTGTTCATCGGCATCTTCGTGCTGATGACCCTGAGCGTCTCCGGCCTGGGCCACGCCACCTTGCTGGTCATCCAGAAGTGGGCCACCTACGGCTTTGGTGCCCTGAACGTGCTGGTGGGCGGTTTCCTCTGCGCCACCATCGACTGGGCGGCGGTCTTCAATGCCGCGCCGGCCCCCATGAGCGCGATGATCATCGGCGTCGGCACCATGGCCGCCGGGACCGGGATTGGCTGGGCCAGTTCCGGGGCCGATATGTCGCGTTATCAGCACCGTTCGGTAACGGCCGGGCGCCTGGTGGCTTCGGCGGCGTTTGGCGCCGGCATTCCGCTGGTGTTGCTGATTACCCTGGGCGGGTTGCTGTCGGTGGGCAACGACCACCTGGCCTCGGCAGTGGACCCGATCATCGCGATCCGCGACATGCTGCCGACCTGGATGGCGGTGCCCTACCTGGTCGCGGCCTTTGGCGGCCTGCTGCTGTCCAACAACCTCTCTGTGTATTCCGCCGGCCTCACCGCGCTGACCCTGGGCCTCAAGGTCAAGCGGGTCTATGCGGTGCTGGTGGATATCGTGGCGATCTTCCTCGGCTCGATCTATTTCATGCTGATTGCCGACAGCTTCTATGGCCCTTTCATCAGCTTCATCTCCCTGCTGGCGGTGCCGATCACCGCCTGGGTAGGGATCTTCGTGGTGGACCTGATCCATCGTCATCACTACAGCGCCGATGATCTGCTCAACGTCGGCCCGAGCAGCGCCTACTGGTACCGGGGCGGCATCGAATGGCGAGCCTTTGGCGCCTGGGTGCTGGCGATTGTGCTGGGCTTCTGTTTCACCACCATCGGCACCACTGCCGAAGACGTCTGGTTCACCGGGCCCCTGGCCGATTCCTGGCTGGGGCATAACGGCCTGGGCTGGATCGTCACCTTCCTGGTGGCCGGCGGCGGTTACGCTCTACTGGGCGGTGCCCGGGACCGGCGCGCGGCCTTTGTCGAGAACGCCAATGCCTAGGTTGCTGCACACCGGCCAGGTGATAGTCGACCTGGTGATGGCGGTAGAGCGCCTGCCGGCCTCCGGAGGCGATGTGCTCGCGCAATCTGCGGGCTTCGAGGCCGGTGGCGGCTTCAACGTGATGGCCGCCGCGGCGCGCAACGGGTTGCCGGTGGTCTACCTCGGGCGCCACGGGCAGGGGCGCTTTGGCGACCTGGCGCGGGCGGCGATGCAGGGCGAAGGCATACAGATGAGCCTGGAGCCCGGCAGGGGGGCTGATACCGGTCTGTGCGTGGCCCTGACCGAAGCCTCTGCTGAACGCACCTTCATTTCCCATATCGGCGCCGAGGGCGAATTGTCGGCCGAGGATCTGGCCCGGGTCCGGGTGGAGGCGGGGGATTACCTCTATGTCAGCGGCTACAGCCTGTTGCAGGAGTGCAAGGCACGGGCCCTGCTGGACTGGTTGCTGGCGCTGCCTCGTTCGATCCCATTGATGTTCGACCCGGGGCCGTTGGCCGGTTCGGCAGATTCACCCTTGATGGCGGCGCTGTTGCCGCGGATCGATATCTGGAGCAGCAACCGCGCCGAGGCATTGCAATTGACCGGTACTTCGCAGATTGCCCAGGCGCTGGCGCAGCTCGAAAGCTGGTTGTCACCTGCGGCGTTGCTGGTGCTGCGTGATGGCCCCCGCGGCTGTTGGGTCAGCCGCCAGGGGCAGGCGGTGCAGGTGCCGGGGTTCAAGGTGGAGGCGGTGGACAGCAACGGTGCCGGTGATGCCCACGCCGGGGTCTTGGTCGCCGGGCTCGCAGCGGGCCTTGAGCCGCTGATGGCGGCTCGTCGGGCGAACGCCGCGGCGGCGATTGCCGTCACCCGGCGTGGCCCGGCCACCGCTCCGGGCAGTGCCGAAGTGGATGCCTTGCTGGCGCGCGGCTGAGTCAGCGGCGAGCAACTGGCCGCCGGTCAGCCGGCCTTGCTCAGGGCTTCGATCAGCTCCTGCTTGCGCATGCGCGAGCGTCCCGGAATCTTCTTCGCCCGAGCTTCGCGCATCAGGCTGTCCTTGCTCTGGGTGCCCAGGGACGCCGCGCTGTTGCGGGCATGCCCGTGGCGCGTAGCCACCGCGCGCCGGGCCGACTCGCTGCGGGCCCGGGCCTTGTCTGCCGGGCTTTTGTCCCGACCGGAGCCGCCCGCCCGTTCACCGCCGCCGGACTGCTTGTTCACCGTGGCCCAGGCCCGTGCTTCGGCCTGCTCCGGCGAGAGCCCGCGTTCTTCGTAGCTGGCTTCGATGGCCGCGGCCTTGCGGCGCTGGGCCAGGGTGTATTTGGCTTTGCTTCCTCGAGTCATGACATCTCTCCTCAAGGCCCTGGCGCACAGGGCCTGCTGGATTGAACCGGCGGTTACTGGCTGCTGCCTTCAGAACCTGAGCCGCCGGTGGTGGTTTTCGAGCCGGTACCGGTCTTGCCACTGTCGGGTGTGCTGGAGTCCATGGTGCCGACACCGCCCTGGCGGCCGTTGTCGTTGCCCTGAATGCGCGGGTCGGTCCCGGTCGCCGGTGGCAATGAGCCTTCGTCCATGGCCGGTGGGTTGATGTTGATCTTCGGCGTGCCCTGGGTGGCCGGGGATTTCGGGCCTTCAACCGGGTTGGTCGGGCCGGTGGCGCCGGCCAGGGCAGCAGTGGACAGCAGCCCGGCCAGGGCCAGGGCGCAGAGTTGGACCTTGATCATGGTGTCGCCTCCATTCGTTAGAGTCGTTACCTGATATTGGTCCGCTGCCGGGGCCGGTTGGTGCCTGATGATCGACGAACGGTGTTATGCACCGGCTGCCATACGCCAGTGGCCCAGGCGCCGCCAGCCCAGGCGGCCAAGGCTGATCAGCCAGTTCAGCAACGCTACGCCGAGGACCGTGAACAGCAGCGCCTGGATGCCGGCTTCGACGATGATCCGCCCGGCCAGCCAGGGAAAACCGAAGACCCCGATGAAGTACGACAGGCTGAACAGCAGCAACGCCTGGGAGGTGCAGCCGGCTGGCGCTTCGTTGGCCGCCAGGCCGTTGATCACCGAGTAGGTCAGGCCATAGCCCACTCCCAGGGTCACGGCAGCCAGCAGGTAGCTGGCGCTGCTGTCGACAGCAAATAAAAAGAGCAGGATCGACACCAGCATCAGCCCCGAGAGGAGGCAGGCAGCACGATAGGGATCGCGCTTGACCACGATCCCGGCGATCAGCAAGCGGCTGGCGATGGCGGCGCTCATGAAGCCGAGGAAGAACAGCGAGTAGTCGACGCCGCGGGAGGGGCCGTAGCTGGTCTGGAAGCTCGACAGGCCGCCGAATACGCAACCTCCCAGGCCCACCATGAGAATCGGCCAGACGGCGCGGGAGGACAGCACCTGCGCGGTGCCAGCCCAGGTGATGCTAGCCGCCGCGGTGCCCAGGTGGTTGGCCTGCTGGCGCAGCCGGCCGCCCAGCCGCCAGAAGATCAGCACACCCAGCAGGCTGGCGCCGGCGGCGATCAGAAAGGCGCTGGTCAGTGGGTAGCCCAGGGCACTGGCCAGGCGCCCCAGCAAGGGGCCGGAGCCGATTCCGGTCATCATGCTGCCCGACAGCAGTGCGAAGTAGCGGGCCCGTTGCGCAGGCTCCACCAGCATCGCCACGATGATCGGTCCCAGGGTATAGAACACCCCCCAGCCCAGGCCCAGGGTCAGGCCGAAGAACAGCAGGCCGGGGCCGACCCCCGGGGTCAGGGCAAAGCCCAGGCTGGCCACCGCCAGCAGGCAGCCGAACACTGCCACCGAGCGCGCGGCGCCGAGGCTGTCCGAGAGGTGCCCGGAGCCGATCACCGCAACAAAGGTGCTGAGCATGGCTGTGGAAATCACCGTGCCGGCATCGTGTTCATTGCCGCCACGGCTGCCGATCAGCAGCGACAGGAGAAAGGTCGAGCCGTAGGACAGCGACAGCAGGTAGCTGCCCAGGCAGAACAGGCCGAATAACGGGGCCGAGACCCGGGACTGTTGCGGGGTGCACGCCGACATGAAAGTGCCTCTTTATGCTTGAAGTCATGTCGGGCTTTCTAACATGGCGCCTCCCGGTGTTTGTTGTGTTCCTGCAGGCCTCAGGGTTAGTCGGCAGCGGAGTAAGTGCCGTGCGCAAGGAACTGGGCCGGGGGGCTTGGCATAAATGGTCGTGCATGTATTTCTGCTGCCGTTCTAATATGGCCGCCTGATTCCAACAAGAGAGCCGTCGATGACCGTAGAAATCCGTCCTGCACTGCCCAGCGATGCCCCGCAGATTCTTGCGTTCATCACCGAACTTGCCGATTACGAGCGGGCCCGCCATGAAGTGATCGCCAGCGTCGCCGATATCGAACGCAGCCTGTTCAGCGAGGGGGCCACGGCCCATGGCCTGATCTGCCTGCGCGAAGGCGTGCCGATCGGCTTTGCGGTGTTCTTCTTCAGTTATTCCACTTGGCTGGGCAGCAATTGCCTGTACCTGGAGGACCTTTACATCACTCCGGAACAACGGGGCGGCGGGGCGGGCAAGCAACTGCTGCGACATCTGGCGCAGATCGCCTGTGACAATGATTGCGGACGCTTCGAATGGAGCGTGCTGGAGTGGAACGAGCCGGCGATCCAGTTCTACAAGTCCCTGGGCGCCCAGCCTCAGGAGGAATGGGTCAAGTACCGCATGGATGGCGAAGTGCTGCGCGCCTTTGCTCGCGGCTGACGCCAGCTGGCTCGTGGAGGAGCCGGCGTGCCGGCGAAGGCGCACGCCATCGGCGCCCCCGGCGACCAGCCATGCTTTGACGGTGTCGAGAATCAGCCTTTCAAGGTCGCCATGTCGATCACGAAGCGGTACTTCACATCACCCTTGATCATGCGCTCGTAGGCTTGATTGATCTGGCGGATGTCGAGCATTTCGATATCGCAGGTGATGCCGTGCTCGGCGCAGAAGTCCAGCACTTCCTGGGTCTCGGCAATACCGCCGATCAGCGAGCCGGCCAGCACCCGGCGGCTCATCACCAGCTTTCCGGCGTGCAGCGCCGGGTCCACCGGTTCGATCAGGCCCACCAGGATATGCACGCCATCGAAGCGCAGGGTGTCGAGGTAGGGGTTGAGGTCGTGGGGCACCGGGATGGTGTCCAGGAGAAAGTCGAAGTGCCCGGCCACCGACTGCATCTGCGCCACGTCGGTGGATACGATCACATGGTCGGCACCCTGGCGGCGGGCTTCTTCGGCCTTGCTCGCGGAGCGGGTGAACAGGGTCACTTCGGCGCCCAGGGCCTTGGCGAACTTGATGCCCATGTGGCCCAGGCCGCCCATGCCGAGAATCCCTACCTTGTCACCGGGCTTGACCCCGTAATGCTTGAGTGGCGAGTAGGTGGTGATGCCGGCGCAGAGGATTGGCGCGGCGCTGGCCAAGTCGAGTTTCTCCGGAATGCGCACCACAAAGTGCTCGCTGACCACGATGCTGTCGGAGTAGCCGCCCATGGTGTTGCTGCCATCGACCCGGTCCGGGGTGGCGTAGGTCATGGTCGGGCCTTGCAGGCAGTATTGCTCCAGGTCGGCGGCGCAGGCCTCGCAGTGGCGGCAGGAATCCACCATGCAACCGACGCCCACCAGGTCGCCGACCTTGTGCTTGCTGACGTTGGCGCCGACGGCTGTGACCTTGCCGACGATCTCGTGGCCCGGCATCAGCGGGTACACGGCGATGCCCCATTCGTTGCGGGCCTGGTGGATATCGGAGTGGCAGACGCCGCAGTAGAGGATCTCGATGGCGACGTCGTCCGCACGCGGACTGCGGCGCTGGAAGCTCATGGGGGCGAGGGGAGTGGTGGCCGATTGGGCGGCATAACCGATGGCGGTGTACATGGTGGACCTCGCAAAAGCATTGACGATTGAGGCGTGGCATTCTCGGCGTCGGGCCCTGGGCCAACCATGGCGATTCCTCGGCATGTCATGCCTATTCCTCCGGCATTGGCGGTTTTCACGCGGCATTGGCGTACAGACCTGCGATGATGTTTTCGTCCCTTTTTCCGTGAAGTTTTCCCCATGCTGCTGACCCGCCATCTGGACGCCAACGCCACCCTGGTCTCGCTGATCCAGCCCCTTGCCAGCCGTGACGGTTTCGTTGCCACCGCCTTGCCCGGGGTCCAGGTGCTGCGGGCCAGTTGCGACGTGGCGCGGGGCCCGCAGATCTATGAGCCGAGCCTGATGATCATTGCCCAGGGCAGCAAGCTGGCCTACCTGGGCACGCGAACCCTGGAATACGGTGCCGGGCATTACCTGATCCAGGCCCTGTCGGTGCCCTTCGAGTGCGAAACCTTCGCCTTGCCCGATGCGCCGCTGCTGGGGGTTTCCATCGCCATCGACCGGGCGGTATTGAGCGAGCTGGTGCTGGCCATGGGCGTCACCGAAGGCCGGGCGGCTTCGGCGCAGACCCTGGAGTCGATGACCTCGGCTGTGCTCGACGACGCCATGCGTGGTTGCGTGGAACGCCTGTTGCGCTGCCTGCACGATCCTCTGGAGTGCAAGGTCATGGGCCCTTCACGGGTGCGTGAGTTGCTCTTTGCCGCTTTGCGCGGGCCCCAGGCCGATGCGCTGCGGGCGCTGGTGGAGCAGCAGGGGCAGTTCGCCCGGGTTGCGGCTTCGCTCAATCACCTGCACGAGCACTACACCGAGCCGTTGAACGTCGAGACCCTGGCCCGCTGCGCCAACATGAGCACCTCGACCTTCCACGAGCATTTCAAGCGCAGCACCCTGCTGTCGCCGGTGCAGTACCTCAAGCGCCTGCGCCTGCTCAAGGCCCAGCAGTTGCTGCTGGGAGAGGGGCTGGGCGTGGCCCAGGTGGCGCATCGTGTGGGCTACCAGAGCACTTCGCAGTTCAGCCGCGAGTACAAGCGCTACTTCGAACGCAACCCGGGCGAAGAACGCGCCGCTTGAAAACATCGCCCCCCTTGTAGGAGCTGGCTTGCCAGCGAATGCGCCCTTGGGCCGGAGCAAGGCTTGGGCGGCTCTTCGCCGGCAAGCCGGCTCCTACAGGTGGCGGTGTCGCTGAATCCCGGGCATGAAAAAGGCCCCCATAAAGGGGGCCTTCTTTTATCGCACCGGCTTACATGTTCGGGTAAGTCGGGCCGCCGGCGCCTTCCGGAGTGACCCAGGTAATGTTCTGGGCCGGGTCCTTGATGTCGCAAGTCTTGCAGTGCACGCAGTTCTGCGCGTTGATCTGGAAGCGCTTCTCGCCATCTTCCTGGGTGATCACCTCATACACGCCGGCCGGGCAGTAACGCTGGGCAGGTTCGTCGTACAGCGGCAGGTTGCGGCTCAGCGGGATGCTCGGGTCGGTCAGCTTCAGGTGGCAAGGCTGTTCTTCTTCATGGTTGGTACCGGAGATGAACACCGAGCTCAACTTGTCGAAGCTGAGTTTGCCGTCGGGTTTCGGATAGTCGATCTTCACGCAGTCCTTGGCCAGCTTCAGGCAGGCGTAGTCCGGCTTGGTGTCGTGCAGGGTGAACGGCAGTTTGCCGCCGAAGATATTCTGGTCCATCCAGTTGAAGCCCGCGCCGATGATCGGGCCGAACTTGTGCATGGCCGGGCCGAAGTTGCGGCTGGCGAACAGCTCCTCATACAGCCAGCTGGCCTTGAACGAATCGACGTAGCTCTTGAGTTCGTCGGCGCCTTCGGAACCGGCGAACAGCGAGTCGGCTACCGCATCGGCGGCCAGCATGCCGGACTTCATGGCGGTGTGGCTGCCCTTGATCTTGGCGAAGTTCAGGGTGCCAAGGTCGCAGCCGATCAGCGCGCCACCCTTGAACACCATCTTCGGCAGCGAGTTCAGGCCGCCCTTGCAGATGGCGCGGGCGCCGTAGCTGACGCGCTTGCCGCCTTCCAGGTACTGCTTGAGCACCGGGTGATGCTTGAGGCGCTGGAACTCGTCGAACGGCGACAGGTAAGTGTTGGCGTAGGACAGGTCGACGATCAGGCCCACTACTACCTGGTTGTTTTCCAGGTGATAGAGGAAGGAGCCGCCAGTGTTCTCGTTGCTCATGATGTCCAGCGGCCAGCCGGCGGTGTGCACCACCAGGCCAGGCTGGTGCTTGGCCGGGTCGATTTCCCAGATTTCCTTGAGGCCGATGCCGTAGTGCTGGGCGTCGGCGTCGCTGTCCAGGTTGAACTGCTTGATCAGTTGCTTGCCGATATGGCCACGGCAGCCTTCGGCGAACAGGGTGTATTTGCCGCGCAGTTCCATGCCGGGGGTGTACATGCCCTCTTTCGGCTGGCCTTCACGGTCGACACCCATGTCGCCGGTAAGAATCCCGCGGACTACGCCGTTTTCGTCGATCAGGGCTTCCTGGGCGGCAAAGCCCGGGTAGATTTCCACGCCCAGGTTCTCGGCCTGCTGGGCCAGCCAGCGGCACAGATTGCCCAGGGAAATGATGTAGTTGCCTTCGTTGTGCATGGTCTTGGGCACAAAGAAGTCTGGAACCTTGGTGGAGGTTTCGCCGCTGCGCAGGACATAGATGTCGTCGCGGGTGACCGGGGTGTTGAGCGGGGCGCCCAGTTCCTTCCAGTCCGGGAACAATTCATTCAGGGCCCGTGGTTCGAACACGGCACCGGAAAGGATGTGAGCACCGACTTCGGAGCCTTTTTCAACCACGCAGACGCTGATTTCCTTCCCGGCTTCA
This sequence comes from Pseudomonas sp. NFPP25, assembly GCF_900116505.1. Taxonomy (NCBI): domain Bacteria; kingdom Pseudomonadati; phylum Pseudomonadota; class Gammaproteobacteria; order Pseudomonadales; family Pseudomonadaceae; genus Pseudomonas; species Pseudomonas sp. NFPP25. The sequence continues at coordinate 269,746 of NZ_FPBG01000006.1, forward strand.
GCGGCCTTCTGCTTAAGGCGGCAAGCGGCGGACAAGCCTGCGGGGCCGGCACCGACGATGACCACGTCGAATTCCATGTATTCGCGTTCCACTAGGCTATCTCCTACTCAAGGCTCAACGGTTTTTTCTAATTGGAGGTTTGGCGTTGCATCCCCGCTTTCTCCCATCGCGCATGGGGGGGAGAAGGGGAGGACGGCCGACCTTTCTCTCTGGGCGGCGCATTATATCTACACCACTCTCAGCGTCCAATACAAACGTTTGTTTGAATTTGCCGCAGCCCAGGTAAATCAAAGAAGCGCGGCTTATAAACGGCTATTTTGCCGTATTGACCGGAAAAGGCGTTCCGGTCAAGATACGGTCGGTTTTGCGCTCGCCGTAGGCTGACTGTTGGTTTCAAGAGCACCTCTAAAGACAGGGCAAAGGCAGTAAAGGTGACGCGCGCGCAGCTTGAAAGTGCGCAGTCTACACGCCGCGATAATGAATGACTCGTCGGTCACCACTGACGAACGGTCATCACCCCGTGAGCAAGGTCAACCTTTTTGTGCGCCAGCGTTTTTGGAGGTGCCCTTGTGCCGATGAGCATCAACCGCCAGGTTCTCGCCTAGGCGACTTTCTTTTCACCGGAGAGTAACGAGGAATCCATGAAGGTTCTTGTAGCTGTCAAACGAGTGGTCGACTATAACGTCAAGGTTCGCGTCAAAGCGGACAACTCCGGCGTCGACCTCGCCAACGTCAAGATGTCGATGAACCCTTTCTGCGAAATCGCAGTGGAAGAAGCCGTACGCCTGAAAGAGAAAGGTGTAGCGACTGAAATCGTCGTCGTCTCCATCGGTCCTGCTACTGCTCAAGAGCAACTGCGTACCGCCCTGGCACTGGGTGCCGATCGCGCGATCCTCGTCGAGTCCGCTGAAGAGTTGAACTCCCTGGCCGTGGCCAAGCTGCTCAAGGCCGTGGTCGACAAGGAACAGCCACAGCTGGTGATCCTCGGCAAACAGGCCATCGATAGCGACAACAACCAGACCGGCCAGATGCTGGCAGCCCTGAGCGGCTACGCTCAAGGCACCTTCGCCTCCAAGGTCGAAGTGTCCGGCGACAAGGTCAACGTCACCCGTGAAATCGACGGCGGCCTGCAGACCGTTGCGCTGAACCTGCCAGCCATCGTCACCACCGACCTGCGTTTGAACGAGCCGCGCTACGCGTCTCTGCCAAACATCATGAAAGCCAAGAAGAAGCCGCTTGAAACGCTGACTCCTGATGCTTTGGGCGTTTCCACCGCCTCCACCAACAAGACCCTGAAAGTCGAAGCGCCGGCTGCACGCAGCGCGGGCATCAAGGTCAAGTCGGTGGCTGAACTGGTCGAGAAACTGAAAAACGAAGCGAAGGTAATCTGATCATGACTATCTTGGTAATCGCCGAACACGATAACAAGGCGCTGGCTCCGGCCACCCTGAACACCGTTGCCGCCGCCGCCAAAATCGGTGGTGACGTGCATGTACTGGTAGCCGGTCAGGGCGTTGGCGCCGTGGCTGAAGCCGCGGCCAAGATCGCTGGCGTGGCCAAAGTGCTGGTGGCCGACAACGCCGCCTACGCTCACCAACTGCCGGAAAACGTTGCGCCGCTGGTGGCCGAACTGGGCGCTGGCTACAGCCACATCCTGGCTGCCGCTACTTCCAACGGCAAAAACATCCTGCCGCGGGTTGCCGCTCAGCTGGACGTCGACCAGATCTCCGAAATCATCTCGGTAGAAAGCGCTGATACCTTCAAGCGTCCGATCTATGCCGGTAACGCCATCGCTACCGTGCAGTCCTCGGCTGCCGTAAAAGTCATCACCGTACGTGCCACCGGTTTCGACGCTGTTGCCGCTGAAGGTGGTTCGGCTGCAGTCGAAACCGTCGGCGCCGCTCACGATGCCGGCAAGTCGAGCTTCGTTGGCGAAGAGCTGGCCAAGTCCGATCGCCCTGAACTGACCGCAGCCAAGATCGTCGTTTCCGGCGGCCGCGGCATGCAGAACGGCGACAACTTCAAGCACCTGTATGCCCTGGCCGACAAGCTGGGCGCTGCTGTCGGCGCGTCCCGCGCTGCGGTGGACGCAGGTTTTGTGCCCAACGACATGCAGGTCGGCCAGACCGGCAAGATCGTTGCGCCACAACTGTACATCGCCGTCGGTATCTCCGGCGCGATCCAGCACCTGGCGGGCATGAAGGACTCCAAAGTGATCGTCGCGATCAACAAGGACGAAGAAGCGCCAATCTTCCAGGTAGCCGACTACGGCCTGGTAGCGGACTTGTTCGAAGCCGTACCTGAGTTGGAGAAGCTGGTCTAATCCGGCGTCTTCACTTATAAAGAGCCCGGCCTTTTGGCCGGGTTTTTTTATGTGTGTTTTTTGCCGGGGGAGGGTTTCGCCATGGATCTGCGCCGCATGAGTGGCTGGCCAGTGCTGTTGGGCCTGACGTTGTTGCCATCGTTGTCGATGGCGGCGGGCAAGTGCGAGCGTCTGGTGGTCACTGGCAGCCCCGATGCACCGCCTTACCTGTGGCGTGACCCTCAGGACCCCAAGCACCTGATGGGCGCCAGCGCCGACCTGCTGCAGCAGGTGGCCGGGGAGCTGGGGCTGAAGGTCGAGGTGCTGTATGCCGGCAAGCGCTCCGAGGCGCTGGACGAGGTACGCACCGGGCGCATGGACCTGCTCGCCGATGCACCGCTGACCCTCAATGAGCTGGAATCGCTGGACTACATCCACCCGGCGCTGGTGCAGAACGACTATCTGGTCTGGACCCGCAAGGATTCGACCCTCAGCTACACCCAGCCGGGAGACCTGGCAGGCCATCCCGGCGCCATGTCGGAAAAGGCCCGATTGACTCAGCCCTTTGTCGCCATGGCCAAGGAGCATCTGCAACTCAAGCGCCTGCCGAATCTGACCCAGGTCTTCCAGACCTTGCTCCTGGGGGAGGTGGACTATGTGCTGGCGCCTCGCTACGCAGGCATGGCCATGGCCCAGACCCTGGGCATGACGGCGGATCTGGCGGCGTTTCCCCAGCCCATCGACAAACCGGGGCTGTTCCTTGCGCTGTCCCATAACTCCGCCTGCAATGACCCATGGTTGCGCGGACAGTTGGCCAAAAAGATGACAGAATTGCCCGCGTCCGGTCTGACGGAGACCTTGCTGCAGCGCAATCTGGAGCGCTGGAAGGCCCAGTTGCAGCAACCCGTCAGCAGCCCAAAACAGTAGGAATCTTGTGTGACTATTCGACCTCTTTTCGCCGCCATGGCTGTTCTCGCCCTGGCGGGTTGTGCAACCGATCCGGCGCCCATCGAGCAGATGCGCCTCACCGCGCAGACGCTGGAGCAGGCCAAGGCCGTGGGGGCTTCTGCCGAGGACATGCCCGAGTTGAAACTGGCCGAAGACAAGTTCTCCCGGGCGCAGGGCAACATGCAGGATGAGTCCTACAAGAAAGCGCGGATGCGCGCCGAACAGGCCGAACTGGATGCGCGCCTGGCCGAAGCCAAGGTCCTGACCCGCAAGAGCCAGGAACAGGTGAATGCACTCAATACCCGCATCACTCGCCTGCGCAAGCAACTGGGAGATGCCCAATGAATCTGTCTACCCGGATCATCGGCAGTGCAGTGCTCCTGGCATGCGCCGGACTCTATGGCTGCGCTGGCCAGCACAGCGAAGAAGCCCTGCAGCAGGCCAGTAACGACTTCCAGAAGGTCAAGGAAGACTCCAACGTGCTGCGTATCGCGCCCAAGGACGTGATCCGTGCCGGGGAGTCCCTGGCACGTGCCGATCGCCTCTCCACCTATTGGGGCAGCGGTGGCGATGTGGAGCATTACGCCTACCTGAGTCGGCGCTACAGCGAAATCGCCCGTGAGCATACCGAACAGGCACTCAACAACGAGCGTGCGGCCAAGCTCGAGCTGGAGCGCCAGCGCCTGCAACTGGCCCTGCGCGAAGCCAAGTTGCTCAGCGTGCAGCAGCAGGGCAAATGGCTGGAAGAACAGATCATCAGCCTGGCCACCACCCAGACCGATCGCGGTCTGGTGATGACTCTGGGGGATGTGCTGTTCGATACCGGCGAAGCGGAACTGAAGAACTCGGCGAACCGCACTGTGCTCAAGGTGGTGCAGTTCCTCCAGTTGAACCCCAAGCGCGTGGTGCGCATCGAGGGTTACACCGACAACACCGGCGAGCGCCAGAGCAATCTGCAGTTGTCCAAGGACCGCGCCCAAGCCGTGGCGGATGTGCTGGTGGACCTGGGTATCGATGAAAAACGCATCCAGGTCGAAGGCTATGGCGACGACTATCCGGTGGAGGCCAATGCTTCCGAGCGGGGAAGGGCGCAGAACCGTCGGGTAGAGATCGTGTTCTCCGACGAAAATGGCCAGTTGGGCGCTTCTCGCTGAAGCTGCGCCAGTGCCACGGAAAAACCCGACGCCTTGCCCGCGTCGGGTTTTTTTATGCCTGCCAAGAGGTTCACAAAAACCCTACAGTTATGCTTTTCACTGCCCCGTGTCCTCGACTATTGTAGAAACTGTCCCAGTACACTTCTAAACTGTGCCGGTATTGTTTCACACAAGAATAAAACGCCGTGAAATCGAGTGCTGCGCCATGACCAATCTCTTGCTCTATCAACGTATCGCTCAGCAACTGGCTGAGGATATTCGCCGTGGTGTCTACCAGCCGGGGGAGCGCGTACCGTCGGTACGCAAGATGAGCTCGCAGCTCAATGTCAGCCACGCCACGGTACTCCAGGCCTACGCCAACCTCGAAGACCAGGGGCTGATTCGCGCGCGCCCGCAGTCGGGCTACTACGTGCACCAGACGCCGGCGCTGACCGCGCCCACGCCGGATATCGCCCGGGTCGAGCGCCCAGGGCTGGTGACCCGCAGCAGCATCATTCAGCAGGTGCTGGTGGAGTCCCGTCGCGAAGGTGTGTTTCCGTTGGGGGCCGCAGTGCCCAGCGTTGACTATCTGCCAGTGCGGGCGCTGCACCAGCAGTTGGCCAAGGTCACCCGGTTCCACAGCCCCCGGGCATTCAGTTACATGTTCAGCCCGGGCTTCGAGCCACTGCGGCGTCAGGTGGCCATTCGCATGCGCGATGCCGGGGTGGTGGTCGACCCGTCGGAAGTGGTGATCACCCACGGCTGCGTCGATGCCCTGCAGATGTCATTGCGGGTACTGACCCGGCCCGGGGACCTGATTGCTGCGGAGTCGCCGACCTACTACGGCCTGCTGCAACTGGCGGACTTGCTGGGGCTCAAGGTCATCGAGATTCCCAGTGATCCGTCCACCGGCATGAGCCTGGAAGCCCTGCAACTGGCGGCCAACCAATGGTCGATCAAGGCCCTGGTGCTGACCACACGCCTGAGCAATCCCCTGGGCGGCACCATGCCCGAGGAGCGGCAGAAGCAGTTGCTGCGCCTGGCATCGGATTTCGATATCCAGGTGGTCGAGGACGATATCTATGGCGAGTTGATGTTCGAGGTGGGGCGTACCAAGGCCCTCAAGGCCTATGACCGCCTGGATCGGGTGATCTACTGTTCGAGCTTCTCCAAGACCCTGTCTCCCGGCGTGCGCATCGGCTGGATGATTGCCGGCAAGTACCAGCAGGAGATCCAGCGCCTGCAGACCTTCAGCACCCATTCTGCGTGCAGCGTGACCCAGATGGGGGTTGCGGCCTACCTGGAAAACGGCGGTTATGACCGGCATTTACGGTACATCCGCCAGGAATACCGAAAGAATCTCAGCGCCTTTCAACTGGCGGTGCAGCAGTACTTCCCTGAGGGCACGCAGATCACCCGGCCCAACGGGGGCTTCATTCTCTGGGTCAGCCTGCCGGGGCGGGTCAACACCCAGGAGCTTCATGTGCGAGCCTTGCAGCAGGGCATCAGCATCGCCCCGGGGCTGATCTTCAGCAACACCGAGCAGTTCAACCACTGTGTGCGGCTCAACTGCGGTACGCCCTGGAATCGCGAGGCCGAGCGGGCCCTGATGACTTTGGGAATGCTTGCCAGCCAGTTGTGCCAGGAGGCGGCGGGCGGATTTTAATCAGTGTGGCCCTGTGCTTGTCATGGGGCCTGCAACAAGCGAGCATAGAGGACCTTTTGTCGATCTACCTGTCTTTCATGAAAGCCTTTCTACCTGCCCTCTGGTTAAGTGTCTGTCTGTTGGGAACCACCTTCGTGGCTCCTGCCCAGGCGGCTTCCTCCCAGGACAAGCCGGCTGCCGGGGCGGCCCACGCCACTAAGGCGGCCCCTGCCAAGAAGGCTCCGGCCAGCAAGGCCAAGCCTTCGGCCAGTGCCAGCAAGAGCAAGTCCGCGGCCAAGAAGGCGCCCGCCAAGCCCAAGTCCAAATGGGCCTATCAGGACATCAAGAAGCCGTTGCCCAGCGCCAAGGTGGACTTGAGCCTGCCGCCGGAAATGGTCAAGCACCTGCAGCCGGTGGGCAGTGTGCCGCTACCCAAGCGCGAGCCGCTGCTGCCTCAGATGTTTGGCGAGAAGCCCAAGGAAAGCAGCCCGTTCCAGCTCAACGGCCGCTTGCTCAGCAATGAAATGCAATTGCAGCTGCGCAACGAGGAACGTCGGGATATCGAAGGCGCGGCCCTGGATTTCGAGTTCAAGCAGTAAATTCTTCATCCTCTTCTGTGACGGGTTGGCTCGACACTTTGTCGGAGACTGATCAGTCACGCACGGTTGTGCGTCAAATCCGTTCTTTGAGTAATTTTAAACGGCTGTTTTAGCGGTTACTCTTGGCGGGCGTCATTCAACACTCTGCTTGTCGCAAGGAGCTTTTCCTCATGAACTGCCGTGAAGGTTGTGGCGCCTGCTGCATCGCCCCTTCCATCAGCACCCCGATTCCCGGAATGCCCCAGGGCAAGCCGGCGGGAGAACGTTGCCTGCATCTTTCTGTCGAACACCTGTGCGGGCTGTTCGGCCTGCCGGAGCGGCCGGCGGTGTGTGGGGCGTTCCTGGCGGATCCCGAGGTGTGTGGCGAAAGCCGCGAAGAAGCCATCCGCCTGATTGGCTGGTGGGAACAAGTGACCGCGGCATAGAGTGTTCTCAATGAACGGAACTTCAACAATAAGGAATAAGACAATGGGTTCGCTGCAACGAATGGCTGTGCTCTGTGGTTTAACCGTGCTCTTGTCGGCAACGGCCCACGCCGAAGACTGGCAAACCGCCAAGGATGAAGACGGCATCAAGGTCTCCTTGAGTGAAGTGGCCGGCTCCAAATACAAGGCCTACCGTGGTGTGACCACCATGAAGACCTCCATCGCCAAGCTCCGCGCGCTGCAGGAAGACGTGGCGGGCGCCTGCTCCTGGATCCATGAGTGCAAGACCCAGAAACTGCTCAAGCACGAGGGCGATCAAAGCTGGACCTACACCCAGTTCAACACCCCGTGGCCAGTCACTGCCCGTGATTCGGTATTGCACATCACTACCAGCGAAGCGGCCGACGGCAGCCTGACCCGCAAACTGGAGGGCGTGCCGACCTACATCCCTGAAGAGAAAGGCTTCGTGCGGGTGGCCCAGGTCGAGGGCTACTGGAAGTTCGTACCCAAAGGCGCCGATCAGGTGGAAGTGACTTACCAAGTGCACACCGAGCCGGGTGGCAGCGTGCCGTCCTGGCTGGCCAACAAGTTCGTGGTGGATGCGCCGTTCAACACCCTGAAGGCACTCAAGGCTCGCGCCGAAAAGCCTTGATCGGCTGAGTTTTGCCAGCATTACCAGGGCCGCCTTCGGGCGGCCTTGTCATTGCTGTGTTCCGGCAGCGCGGTGGAACGATTGCCCGTTGCTCAGGGTCGAGATGTTGTCAGCCCACTCATGGGGCTATCGAGGAGGCACTGATGCAAAAGTGGCAAGTCACTTTCGTTGACGATCATGGTGTCCAGTCCGTCGAGCATTTCGACTGCGACCAGCAACCGACGATGGAACGCGCCGCACAACTGGTGCGGGCCAAGTTGTTGCCAGTGAGTGCCGAACTGGACCTGAACGATCTGGACGGGCGCACCGAGGACCCCACCCTCAAGAGCCTGAAAGAGCAAAACAGCATTCAGATTCTCAGTATCACGCCGATCTAGAGAGGGTAGAGCGCGCTTCGCAGTAATTTCTGGCGACGTCCAGAGCAAGGCGCTAATCTGCAAACGAGATCAGCGAATTCTTCGCTAGGCTCTGATCTTGTCAGCTCCATGCTTGTTTCCTGACGACCCGCCCCGGGTCGTGATGCCGGTCCCTTTGGCCGGTGGTTCGGGAAACACGGAAAGTCTATCCATCGGTTTGAGGAGGACGTTTCATGAGCACAGCCGTTCAAGAAGACATCAGCAGCAGTGTGCTGCGCCGCATGAAAGAAGGCGGTTTCGACTTTTCACGATTCCATCCCATCGAGTTCTACGCCATTTTTCCGGATGAGGAGCGGGCACGCAGGGCGGCAGGACATTTTCGCGGTGAATCCTTGAATGCCCAGGTCAGCGTGCGTGACGACGGCGCCTGGTACCTGGAACTGAGCAAGGTGATGTACGCCACCTATGGCGGCATCGGGGATTTTGAACAGGACTTCGAGGCGGTGGTCGAGCCCCTGGGCGGCATCATTGAGGGCTGGGGAGTGAAACAGGAGATCCGTGGACGGCTGGTATAGCCTGCGCTAGATATACCGAGACAGACAATTGGCTGGCCCCTGGGCCGGCCAATTGTGTTTTCGGGGCCCGCACAAGGTAAAAAAAAGCCACCCGAGAGGGTGGCTAAAAGGGAAGACCGGTCAGGAGAGGGAACCGGTCGGGAGAGCCCGGACCCGGTTGTCATCGGCGTCATCAAGGTTGCAGCAGCGACTTCATCAGGCTTGGCGAAGTGTTTGCTCGATGGACGCGATTATCCCCAGCGGCCAGCGGGCAGTGAAATCAACTCTGACTATGCTGGTGATAGCCAAGACCGATGCCAGCCATGGCCGGGGCAGGGGCGGTCCGCATGCATCGGTTATGCGGGCATCGGCCTTGGGCTGCAACGGACTGATTTTGGGGCGCTTGTGCCGAAGGCACAGGGCTGGCGAAGCCCGGGTGTGCAGGTGACAGGGAGTACGGCATGAACCACAGCGCTGTTGATGAAATGCATGGGGCCGACGGCCAGGTTCGCGAGCATTACCGCGAGTTCGCCCGTTGGTTGGCCAATACCCCCGACGAACTCCTGGCCCGCCGCCGTCGCGAGGCCGACCTGCTGTTCCACCGTGCCGGCATCACCTTCACCCTGTACGGCGATGAGCAGGGCACCGAGCGGCTGATTCCCTTCGACACCATTCCCCGCATCATCCCGGCCCGGGAATGGCGGATCATCGAACAAGGGTGCATCCAGCGGGTACGGGCGCTGAACCTGTTTCTGGCCGATCTCTACCACCAGCAACGAATCATCCGCGCCGGGATCATTCCCGCCGAGCAGGTCCTGGCCAATCAGCAGTACCAGCTGGCCATGCAGGGCCTGGACCTGCACGGTGATGTCTATGCCCATGTCTGCGGAGTTGATCTGGTACGCGACGGCGACGGCCGCTACTGCGTGCTCGAGGACAACCTGCGCACCCCCAGCGGCGTCAGCTACATGCTCGAAGACCGCAAGATGATGATGCGCCTGTTTCCCGAGCTGTTCGCCGCCCAGCGCATCGCCCCCATCGACCATTACCCGAACCTGTTGCTCGATACCCTGAAAAGCTCCAGCCCCCTGGACAATCCGACGGTGGTGGTACTGACCCCGGGGCGCTTCAACAGCGCATTTTTCGAGCATGCGTTCCTGGCGCGGGAGATGGGAGTGGAGCTGGTGGAAGGTGCCGACCTGTTCGTGCGTGACGACCGGGTGTTCATGCGCACCACCGCCGGCCCGCAGGCGGTGGATGTGATCTACCGTCGCCTCGACGATGCCTTCCTCGACCCCCTGGCGTTCAACCCCGATTCCCTGCTCGGCGTGCCCGGCCTGTTGGCAGCCTACCGCTCGGGCACTGTGGTACTGGCCAACGCCATCGGCACCGGGGTGGCCGATGACAAGTCGGTGTACCCCTATGTCACCGAGATGATCCGCTTCTACCTGGACGAAGAGCCGATTCTGCAGAACGTGCCGACCTGGCAGTGCCGCCGGCCCGCCGAGCTGTCCCATGTGCTGGCCAACCTGGCGCAACTGGTGGTCAAGGAAACCCAGGGTTCCGGCGGCTACGGCATGCTGGTGGGGCCGGCGGCCACGGCGGCGCAGATCGAGGAGTTCCGCGTACGGATCAAGGCCCGGCCCGAGGCGTACATCGCCCAACCGACCCTGGCGCTGTCCACCTGCCCGACCTTTGTCGAAAGCGGCATCGCCCCGCGGCATATCGATCTGCGGCCCTTTGTCCTTTCTGGTGGTGAAACCCGTATGGTGCCCGGTGGTCTTACCCGTGTGGCCCTGCGTGAAGGTTCGTTGGTGGTGAATTCCTCACAGGGCGGCGGGACCAAGGACACTTGGGTGGTCGAGGATTAAGGAAGCCTGCCATGTTGAGTCGAACCGCTTCGGACCTGTACTGGATGTCACGCTACCTGGAGCGCGTGGAAAACCTGGCGCGGATGCTCGATGTCAGCTATTCCCTGTCGCTGATGCCCCAGGACGGGCGCGGCGATGGCCTGCACGAGCTGGCCATGCCACTGCTGATCACCGGCACCCTGGAGGATTACCACGCCCGCCACCAGGCCTTGCACGCCGAGCAGCTATTGCAGTTCTTCGCCCTGGACCCGGCCAACCCCGCCAGTATCTACAGTTGCCTGGGATCGGCCCGGGCCTGCGCCCATGCCGTGCGCGGGCGGATCACCGCCGACATGTGGGAAAACGTCAATGCCACCTGGCTGGACATCCACCAGATCGCCAGCCAGGGCCTCAGTGCCTATGGCATGAACCGCTTCTGCGAATGGATCAAGGAGCGCTCCCATCTGTTTCGTGGCGCCTCCTACGGCACCATCATGCGCAACGACGCCTTTCGCTTTATCCGCCTGGGAACCTTCATCGAGCGCGCCGACAACACCCTGCGCCTGCTGGACGCACGCTACGAGATGGCCGGCGACCAGGCCGATGCGGTGTGCGACGGCACTGCCCATGCCTATTACCAGTGGAGTGCGTTGCTGCGGGCCTTGTCTTCCTTCGAGGCCTACACCGAGGTCTATCGCGAGGCCCCCGGCGCCCGGCATGTGGCCGAGCTGCTGTTGTTGCGCGCCGACGTGCCGCGCTCGCTGCGGGCCTGTACCGAGGAGATCGACCAGATCCTCGCCAGCCTGCCCGGCGACAACGGGCGCCCGGCCCAGCGTCTGGCGGCGCAGATGGATGCACGCCTGCGCTACATCGGTATCGATCAGATTCTCGACGAAGGCCTGCACGCCTGGCTGACCGACTTCATCCCCCTGGTGCGCCAGTTGGGCAACGCGATTCACCGCTCTTATCTGGAGGCGGCATGAGACTGTCCGTGAGCCATGAAACCGCCTATCGCTACGCCGATCCGGTAGGCGCCAGCATCCAGTACCTGCGCCTGACACCCCACGACAGCGAGCGCCAGCAAGTGCTCTGCAGGCAGCTGGATCTGCCACGACCGGTGCGTGCGCAACGGGACCCCTTCGGCAACATCCTGCACGTACTGACCCTGGACGAGCCCCACGAAGCAGTGATCATCGGCGCCCGTGGCCAAGTGGATATCGATGAGCTGCGCGAGGCCGAGCATGAATGCCAGTCGCCCTTGCCGTTCCTGCGTTTCACCAGCCTGACCGAGGCGGATGCGCAGCTGCGCGAGTTCGCCGGCCGGCAATGCGCAAGGCGGCGTGATCGCACAGGGTTGATCGACCTGATGCATGGGCTGCACCAGCTCATGGCCTACACGCCTGGGGCAACGGGCGTGACCACCAGCGCGGCGCAGGCTTTCGCCGGGCGCGCCGGGGTCTGCCAGGACCACACCCACGCCTTCCTTGCCTGTGCCCGTAGCCTGGGCGTTCCGGCACGTTTTGTTTCCGGTTATCTGTACCGCGAGGACAGCGGGCAATTACTTGGCCACGCCTGGGCCGAAGCCTGGCTGGAAGGCGCCTGGTACAGCTTCGATGTGACCCACCAACTGGCGCGGCCCGAGCGCCACCTCAAGCTGGCGGTGGGCCTGGACTACCTGGATGCCTGCCCGGTACGCGGCATGCGCCGGGGCGCCGCCGGTGAGCAGATGCACGTCAGGGTGCTCCAGCAGTAACACGCGTTTTCGCTAGGAGCCGGCTTGCCGGCGAAGGCGCCAGAGGTGGCAAAGGCGATGTCGCAAGGCTCAGGGAACCTGCTTGCGCCCCGCCATGTGCCTGAGATACCCCAGCAGCAGGTCCAGCTCCTGATCCGGCAGCACGTTGTTGTTGAACCCGGGCATCTTCGCCTGGGGCCAGCGCCTCATGCTTTGCGGATCGCGGATATAGCGCTTGAGGAAATCGCCGCTGAAATACTCGGTGGGGCTGTAGGGGATATTCAGGTCCGGACCGAATTGTGAATCGCCGGCACCGTTGAGGCGGTGGCAGGCAAGGCAGTTTTTCTGGAACAGGGCAAAGCCCTGGTTGATCGGATCAGTGGCCGCCAACTGCGGATCCGGAAGCAGGGCCGGGAAGCGCTGCGCCACTGGCTCCAGGCGCTGGATGCGCGCCACCTGGAACGGCCATTGCTCCGGGCTGATATGCCCGGCGGCAGGGTCGGTCCACACCAGATAGAAAGGCCCGGCGCTGGGTTTGTCGGCAGCCAGCGCAGGCCAGGGCCGGCTCGGGTCCTCCACGGCCAGCCAGGCCTGGGCGCCCTGGCGTTCAAGCAGCGGCGCGGCGCTGAGCTCCGCGGCAAAGCCGTCCAGGGCCACGGCTTGAAGATGGTCTTCGGCCTTCAGGCCCTTGAGCAGGGTCGCCATGGGCACGGCGCGGTACTGCATGTCGCGCTTGTAGGACACATCGTCCTTGATGGTAATGGTCTGGGCCTGGGGGTGCCTTAGCAGTTCTTCGGTCTGCCAGGTGTGGCTGGCGGAGCCCAGGTCGATCAGCAGTTGCGCGGCGTGCAGCGGGCTGCTCAGCAGCAGGGCAGCGCCAAGGAGGAATACTTTCAATTGATGGCCGTCGGGTCGTCGTCAGTGGGTTCGTCGCCGGGAAGCACGTCGTCTGGTCGCGACACATGGTCGAACAGGGCGTCCCGGAGCTCTTCGTAGTTGCCGCCGTTCACGATACCGAAATAGCCGTGCTTGACCAGCGTGTCTTCGGCTTCAAGGGCGTGCTGGTTGGTGTCGCTGTAGATCACCACGGTGGCGTTGGGGTCCAGCACCACTTTGCGCAACTGGTAGGCCAGGCCCTCGGCGCTGATGCCGGTGCCGTCCTCCAGTTCGAGATTGACCTGTAGCGAGTTGTGCACATTGCCGGCGGCAAAGTCGCTCTCGTTGCGCAGATCGAGGATCAACGCCCCATCATTGATTTCGTCCACCGCGCGGTTGACGTCGATGATTCCGGCGTGAGCGTGAAAGGCGCTCAGGAGTGTGGCGAGTGCAATCCAATGGCGCATGAGTCTTCCCCTTGGTGTTCCTCAGGAAGACTGGCACACAAGTCCGTGCCCCGGTAGGAACCGGGGCCAATTTTCCGTCTCGTTGATCGAGCAGCCACAGATCAGCCGATCACTTTGGTGAGATTCGGCAAGATCAACAGCAGTGTGGTTGCGAAAAGAATGAGCCCCGCCTGACGTACTTTCGAATGCTTGAACATGGCTGAATGCCTTTTGTTGTTATTCCTGAGCGTCAATGCATGCCGGTGGGTGAACTCCATTACGAGTCACTATGAACCGGCTATGTGTCCTTTTTCTTACTTGCCCCAGTGCAGAATCCGTCTGGAACTTCCTACAGTTTCTACCTTAGGGGCCTTGAATCCTCTGGCTTAGATCCAATTCATATGAATTTATATTTCTGATTTATTAAAAGGCTATATATCGGCCCGGGCGTGCCTTGGCCGCCCTCTGGCTAGACAGCTCGCGACCCTTCATCGGCAGAGCCCTTAGCTGCCTACCGTTCGTCTGAGCGTCGGCGTCAAGGCGGCTGAGCGCATCGGTCATTGAATCCGACGCTGCCGCGCCTAAGGTGGGAGCTCGACATTTTCCCCTGCACAGCGGTTCGAGGACGTCATGACCCAAGCTTTGATATTCGATGCGTTACGCACGCCCCGCGGCAAAGGCAAGGCCGATGGCGCCTTGCACAGCGTGAAACCGGTGAACCTGACCGCGGGCCTGTTGCGCGCCCTGCAGCAGCGCTGCGAGCTGGACACCAGCCAGGTGGACGACGTGGTCCTGGGCTGTGTGACGCCCATCGGTGATCAGGGCGCCGATATCGCCAAGACCGCGGTCCAGGCTGCGGATTGGGATGTAAGCGTGGCCGGGGTGCAGATCAATCGCTTCTGCGCTTCCGGGTTGGAGGCAGTCAACCTGGGGGCGATGAAGGTGCGTTCCGGGTTCGAGGAACTGGTGGTGGTTGGCGGCGTCGAGTCCATGTCGCGGGTGCCCATGGGCAGCGACGGCGGGGCCTGGGTGCTGGACCCGGAGACCAACCTGCACAGCCATTTCACCCCCCAGGGGATTGGCGCCGACCTGATCGCGACCCTGGAAGGCTTCTCCCGGGAGGACGTCGACCGCTTTGCCCTGCACTCCCAGCAGAAGGCCGCCCGCGCCCGGGCTGGCGGGGCCTTTGCCAAATCCCTGGTGCCGGTGCAGGACCAGAACGGCATCGTGCTGCTGGACCATGACGAGTTCATTCGCGCCGATTCGACCCTGGAGGGCCTGGGCAAGCTCAAGCCGAGTTTCGAGATGATGGGGCAGATGGGCTTCGATGCCACGGCGCTACGGGTCTACAGCCATGTGGAGCGGATCGACCATGTGCACACCCCCGGCAACAGCTCGGGCATCGTCGACGGCGCGGCGCTGATGCTGATCGGCTCCGAAGCCAAGGGCCGCGAGCTGGGGCTCAAGCCCCGGGCGCGGATCGTGGCCACGGCGGTCACCAGCACCGACCCCACCATCATGCTCACCGGCCCGGCGCCGGCCACCCGCAAGGCCCTGGCCAAGGCCGGGCTGCGGGTCGAGGACATCGACCTGTTCGAAGTCAATGAGGCCTTCGCCTCGGTGGTGCTCAAGTTCATCAAGGACATGGCCATCGACCCGGCCAAGGTCAATGTCAACGGCGGCTCCATCGCCATGGGCCACCCGCTGGGGGCCACCGGCTGCGCGATCCTCGGCACCTTGCTCGATGAGCTGGAAACCCGGCGCCAGCGCTATGGCCTGGCGACCCTCTGTGTCGGCGGCGGCATGGGTATCGCCACCATCATCGAACGCCTCTGAGCCCCGACTTCAAGGAATCCCTTTCATGACCGATGCCATCCGTTACGAAAAAGGCCAGGACCAGATCGTCGTCCTGACCATCGATATGCCGGGCCAGAGCGCCAACACCATGAATGCCCTGTACCGCGACGCCATGGCCGGTGCCGTGGCGCGCTTGCAGGCCGAACGGGAATCGATTGCCGGGGTGATCATCACCTCGGCGAAAAAGACCTTCTTCGCCGGCGGTGACCTCAATGAGCTGATCAAGGTCGGCAGGCCCGAGGCCAAGGCTTTCTACGACATGGTGCTGGCCCTCAAGGGCCAGCTGCGAGCCCTGGAAACCCTGGGCAAGCCGGTGGTCGCTGCAATCAATGGCGCGGCCCTGGGCGGCGGCTGGGAAATCTGCCTGGCCTGCCATCATCGCGTTGCCCTGGACGATAAATCGGTACAGGTCGGCCTGCCGGAAGTCACCCTGGGCCTGTTGCCCGGCGGCGGCGGGGTGGTGCGCATGGTGCGCATGCTGGGCCTGGAAAAGGCTCTGCCCTATCTGCTGGAAGGCAAGAAAGTGCGCCCGCAGCTGGCGTTGCAAGCAGGCCTGATCGATGCCCTGGCGACGGACCGCGACGACCTGCTGGCCAAGGCTCGGGCCTGGATCCTCGCCAACCCGGGCGCGCAGCAGGCCTGGGATGTGCGCGGCTACCAGATCCCTGGTGGCACGCCGTCGAACCCGAAGGTTGCGCAGATGCTGGCCATCGCCCCATCGATTCTGCGAACCAAGACCCAGGGTTGCTTCCCCGCGCCGGAAAAGATCCTCTGCGCTGCGGTCGAAGGCGCCCAGGTGGATTTCGACACCGCGCAACTGATCGAGACCCGTTACTTCACCGAACTGACCACAGGCCAGGTGGCGAAGAACATGATCGGCACCTTCTGGTTCCAGCTCAACCAGATCAATGCCGGCAGCTCACGGCCACAGGGCGTGCCGCCGCAGGTCACGAAAAAACTCGGGGTGCTTGGCGCCGGCATGATGGGCGCGGGCATTGCCTATGTCAGTGCGGTGGCGGGTATCGAGGTGGTGCTCAAGGACATCAGCCCCGAGGCGGCCGAGAAGGGCAAGGCCCACTCGGCGGCGCTGCTGGAGAAAAAGGTGGCTCGCGGGCAGTTGAGCCGCGAGCAGCGGGACGCCACCCTGGCGCGGATCCGCACCACCGCCGAGGATGCCGACCTGGCCGGTTGCGACCTGATCATCGAGGCGGTGTTCGAGGATCGCGAGCTCAAGGCCAAGGTCTCCCGGGCTGCGCAGCAGGTGGTCGGCGGTGACGCGGTGATCGCCTCCAACACTTCGACCCTGCCCATCACTGGCCTGGCTACGGCAGTGCCGAACCCGGACAAGTTCATTGGCCTGCATTTCTTCAGCCCGGTGGAAAAAATGCCCCTGGTGGAAATCATCAAGGGGGCGAAAACCAGCGATGAAACCCTGGCCCGCGGCTTCGACTTTGTCTTGCAGATCAAGAAGACCCCGATCGTGGTCAATGACAGCCGCGGCTTCTTCACCTCCCGGGTGTTCGGCACTTTCACCAACGAAGGTATCGCCATGCTCGGCGAGGGCATCGCGGCGCCGATGATCGAGACCGAAGCGCGCAAGGCCGGGATGCCGGTGGGGCCGCTGGCAATTTCCGACGAGGTTTCCCTGAGCCTGATGAGCCATATCCGCCAGCAGACCGCCAAGGACCTGCAGGCCGAGGGCAAGCCGGCCATCGAACATCCGGCATTTGCCGTGATCGACCTGCTGCTCAACGAATACAAGCGCCCGGGCAAGGCGGCCGGTGGCGGTTTCTACGATTATCCGGCCGGTGCCCAGAAGCATTTGTGGCCGCAGTTGCGCACGCGCTTCTACAAGGCCGACGGGCAGATCTCGCCCCAGGATGTGCGGGATCGCCTGCTGTTCGTCCAGGCCATCGAGACCGTGCGTTGTGTGGAGGAGGGAGTGTTGCACTCCACGGCGGACGCCAACATCGGCTCGATCTTCGGCATCGGCTTTGCCGCCTGGAGCGGGGGCGCCCTGCAGTTCATCAATCAGTACGGGGTGCAGGATTTCGTCGCCCGTGCGCAGTACCTGGCCGAGCAATATGGCGAGCGTTTCCGGCCGCCGACGCTGCTTCTGGAAAAGGCTCGCCTGGGCCAGTTGTTCTGACACCGACAGGCGCTCAATGAGCTGATCCGGGGCTTGCCTTGCCGTGGTATTTCAAGGCAGGCTCTGGGCTGTTCATTATTGCCATCGCCTTGTCAGGAATTTTTTATGTCGCTACGCATCTGCATTCTTGAAACCGATATCCTGCGTCCCGAACTGGTCGATCAATATCAGGGTTACGGGCAGATGTTCCAGCGCCTGTTTTCCCAGCAGCCCATCGCTGCCCAATTCAGCGTCTACAACGTGGTCCAGGGGGAGTACCCCAGCGATGACCTGGAATTCGACGCCTATCTGGTGACAGGCAGCAAGGCCGATTCGTTCGGCACCGATCCCTGGATCCAGACCCTCAAGACCTACCTGCTGGGGCGCTACGAGCGTGGCGACAAGCTGTTGGGCATCTGCTTCGGCCATCAGTTGCTGGCATTGCTGCTGGGGGGCAAGAGCGAGCGCGCGAGCCAGGGCTGGGGTGTCGGTACCCACAGCTACAAGCTGGCGGCCAAGGCGCCGTGGATGAGCCCGGTGGTGGAGGAGCTGACGCTGCTGATCAGCCATCAGGACCAGGTTACTGCCTTGCCGGAGAATGCCACGGTGATCGCCTCCAGCGATTTCTGCCCGTTCGCGGCCTACCATATCAATGATCAGGTGCTGTGCTTCCAGGGCCACCCCGAGTTCATCCACGACTATTCTCGCGCCTTGCTGGACCTGCGCCAGGAGTTTCTCGGCGAGCAGATCTACCAGAAGGGCGTGGCCAGCCTTGAGCACGACCATCACGGCACCACTGTGGCGGAGTGGATGATGCGTTTCGTCGCTCACAAGCCCGAGGCTGCCTGAACCCGGCCATGGCCCTGCCGCAAGGCGCAGGGCCGTCGCTCCTTCAGAGCCAGCCGGAACGCTTGAAGCTGGCCCAGAGGCCGACACAACCCACGCTGATAAAACCCAGGACGCCAAAGTAGCCGTAGTGCCAACTCAGCTCCGGCATGTTCTGGAAGTTCATCCCGTAGATCCCCGCCACCGCCGTCGGAAACGCCAGGATCGCGGCCCAGGCGGCGAACTTGCGTTGCACGATGCTTTGCCGTGAAGCCTCCAGCAGTACGCCGATCTCGATGGTCTGGCTGGCGATATCGCGCAGGGTCGAGAGGTCTTCCATCTGCCGGGTGACGTGAATCTGCACATCCCGGAAGTACGGCCGCATGTTCTTGTCGATAAAGGGAAAGCTGAGCTTCTGCAGCTCTTCGCTGATCTCCACCATGGGCGCTACATGCCGGCGCAGGCGCAGCACGTCGCGGCGCAGGCCGTGCAGGTGCTGGATGTCCCGTTCGTTCAGCGAGTCGCAGAGGACGTTGCGTTCCAGCTCGTCGATTTCCGCGTGGATGGCTTCGCTGACCGGCTGGTAGTTCTCGGTAACGAAGTCCAGCAGGGCATAGAGCACGAAGTCTTCACCGTGCTCCAGCAGCAGCGGGCGCGCCTCGCAGCGCTGGCGCACGTAGCCATAGGAGGCCGAGTGGCCGTTGCGCGCGGTGATGATGTAGCCGTTGCCGGCAAAGATGTGGGTTTCGATGAACTCCAGCTTGCCCTGCTCGCGCACCGGCGAATAGGTGACGATGAACAGCGCGTCGCCGAAGGTTTCCAGCTTCGGCCGGCTGTGCTTTTCCAGGGCATCCTCGATAGCCAGTTCATGCAGGTTGAACTGGCGCTGCAGGTTGGCCAGCTCGTGGGCGTTGGGTTCCTCCAGGCCGATCCAGACGAAGTGGCCGGGCTTGGCGGCCCAGGCGGCCCCTTCGTCGAGGCTGATATCCGTGACTTTCTTTCCGCCGCTGTAGACGGCGGCAGCAACAACTCTACCCATGGTTCCGGTTCACTTCTTCTTATCAAGGGGGCGGTGACAGATAAGGTGCAGCTTAGCCTGCAATGCTCCATCAGAGTCACTGGCCGCGAGGGAGTTCGCGGACAAATAAAAGCCCGCGCAAGGCGGGCTTTTTGTGGCGCCGGGGTCAGGCGGCCTGCAGCTGGCGGTCCATGCTGGCGATGCATTCGCGCATCTGTTCGCGGCACTGGGCGATCAGCAGGGGCATGTCGTCCAGGGTCAGCCCGGCCGTGGGGATGGCGGGCAGCGAGCGGATCAGGATTTTGCCGCTGTTCCAGCGATCCAGGCGCATGTGCTTGATGTAGCTGCTGACGCACACCGGGACTATGGGCACGCCTGCGGCGATGGCCATCTGGAATGCACCTTTCTTGAAGGGCAGCAGCTCTTCCCCGAGGTTGCGGGTGCCTTCCGGGAAGACCCAGATCGAGGTGTCCTTGTGCTGCAAGGTGTGGGTGGTGGTGAGCATCGAGCGCCGGGCCTTGTGCGGGTTGCCACGGTCGATCAGCACGTTGCCTGCCAGCCAGAACAGCTGGCCGAACAGCGGCACCCATTTCAGGCTCTTCTTGCCGATGCACACGGTCCTTCGCGGCACCACGTTGCCGAATACGAACAGGTCGTAGTTGGACTGGTGGTTGGCGATGATCACGCAGCCCTGGGGTTTGTCCATCAGCGGGCCGACCTCGGCCTTGACCCGCAGGCGCAGGATGCACATCGCCGGCCAGGCGTAGAGGCGGGCGCACAGTCGGCTGTTGTCCGGGTTGAATGGGCGGCACAGGCCGAGCAGCAGGCCCAGGCTGCCTGCCAGGATAAAGTGCAAGCCCATCAACGACATACGAAGCAGATACAGCATCTAAACGGCCCACCCGGGGACAAAAGGTGGCGCAGTGTACGGATGTGCACTGTTTTCGGCAATTGCCGTTCTCAGCCGGGAGATGGGCGATGTTTAAGTACATGTTTCCAGCAATGGCTGGCGATGGTGATCTAGAGCGGTCGCGGCTTGTTGGCAAGGCATGCAGTAAAAAGCCCGGCGCGAAGGCCGGGCTGGTTCAGGTAGCAAATCCGCGGGTTTCAGCCCAGGTGCTCCTGGTCTTGGATGATCGCGTTGTCCAGGGCATCCAGCAGTGCCTTGCGCACCTTCAGCTTGGTGTTCTTGTGCGCCACCATGTTGATCTTCTTCAACTGGCGTGCAGCGGCCAGGGCGGCGCCTTGCAGTTCATCGGGCGCTACCACCTTGTCGAGGAAGCCGGCATCTACCGCGCTTTGCGGGTCGAACATCTCGCCATTGATTACCGAACGATGCAAAGCCGAGCGACGCAGGCGGTCACGGGCCAGCTCGATACCCGCGTGGTGCATGGTCATGCCGATCTGCACTTCATTGAGGCCGATGCTGAAGGGGCCTTCGACACCGATGCGATAGTCCGCCGACAGCAGCAGGAACGCGCCCTTGGCCACCGCGTGCCCCGGGCAAGCGACGATCACCGGGTAGGGGTGGGAAAGCAGGCGGCGGGCCAGGGTCGAACCCAGGGTTACCAGAGCCACGGCCTCCTTGGGGCCGGCTGTCATGACCTTGAGGTCGTAGCCGCCAGAGAGAATCCCCGGCTGGCCGGTGATGATCACCACCGCGCGATCGGCGGTAGCCTGATCCAGCGCCGCATTAAAGGCGGCAATCACGTCCGGGGAGATGGCATTGACCTTGCCATTGCTCAAGGTCAGGGTCGCGATACCGTCTTCGAGATGGTAGGAAATCAACTCACTCATGACGCAATTCCTTGTATTGAAGTGCTGCAGAAGTTACCCACCACGGTAGCTGCGGTAAAGCGCCATGACTGACTGGTGAGTCAGCCCCGAGGTCGCCAAGGGCCCTGCATCACACAGCGGGTAACGCATGGTTTCTTCTATAGGGTTGTGGGCAAGGCTGAAGAATGGCCGGTTTGCCTTATTGCATGGGGGGCTGCATTGCCCTTGGCCGGGGATCGAGCTTAAGCGCATGAAAATTCTGAAAAAAAAGTTTGCCATCTGAAAAGCGATCGACTACATTAGCGCGCCTCGACAGACTGAATCGGTTTGAAGAGATACGGTGAAGTGTCCGAGTGGCTTAAGGAGCACGCCTGGAAAGTGTGTATACAGGAAACTGTATCGAGAGTTCGAATCTCTCCTTCACCGCCACATTCTACAAACACAAACCCCTGACTTTCCTAAAGAAAGTCGGGGGTTTGTGGTTTTTGGCGTCTGAAAAATGGCCCGATGGAGCGGGTAGGGGGAGTTGTGTTGGGTTGACCCCGGGGCAGCCTGTAGCAGGCTCTGGTGCGCGCTCATTCGGCAAGCCACGCACCAGCTACGCCTGAAGAGTTACCACTGGCCGCTTATGAGGCAGCCGACGATTTCCCAACCGCTGTATTCCCACCAGGAATATCGGCTATCGGAGCAGCTTCTGGCCAGGCTGGCCATCTGGATTTCGCCCGCTGCTTTTTGGGTTCCGAAAGGGGTGTCAGTAGAAGCTGTCACCTGATTGACGGTCTGCGGAGCCTTGATCGGGGTTGGATGTACGGAAGCGTTCGCGACAGTTGCGGTGAAAGCGATCGTCGCGGATACGGCCAGAGCAGTTATGGACTTTTTCATGTTCGAATCCTTTCAGTCATCTGACAAGCGGCTTATACCTGAGCCTGACCTGCCTTTATCAATAGCCTGAACAGATCGGGCGCGCGCATGGTGTGACGCCAGGAAAGCCTAGCACCGCGTTATTTCCCGCACAGTCGCTCAACGGCACTATTGACAAAGATATAAAAAACTGGGTTTTTTTTCAGATGGTGGCGGCTGGTGAAGTAATGAAGAGCTTGAGCACATGCTTCCGGGCTGGTCTTTAAAGCTTTAATGCCAGCTGTAGTAACCCGACGACAACCGGCCCATTTTCAGCTGTTACGTGCGTTCGGGAGGTGGAGCGATCCATCGTCGCCTATGGCGTGCAGCCACTCGTCGGCGCCTGTCTGTTTTGAACGGCGGGTCGGCAAATGACTGTCTAGTCTGAACTGCCGTGACGAGCAGTATTTTCCAGGCAATCAGGAGCTTGCCGGTACTGGTCGGTTGTTGGAGGGAGCTGGGTATGAGGAGTCTTGCTTATATTGAAGACAACGGGGATGAGTTCCCAATCAACAACTTGGTGCGTTGCGGTCAGGCTGCATTCGAAGCAGAGGTTGAATCTTCTGGCACAGTTGTCAGCAAGAGAAAGGCGGCGGTGCCTGTAGCCAGCAACAAGATGTTTTTCCCCAGGGCGTTGCCGAAGAGAAGGTAACGCAGGGTGCAGACAGCCTCGCTTTATGCGGGGCTTTTTATTGCCTGGAGGTTTTTCAGGGGAAAGGTTGGCGAGGACCCATTGTTCGCTAGGGAGCTTTTTGGGCTATTTATTAAGATGTTTTCTGTGTGTTTCGGAATTTTCTTATCTCAATTTGTTATAAGTAACGATATGTTCCTTATCCCGACTCAAACGGGGCTGCGCATCCAGCGATGATGCTTTTTATATGTAGCGTGATAAGGAAATAAACGTGAAAGCCATTTTCAAACTCCTCGCACTGTCCACTCTTGTTGCCACCGCTGCAGGTTGCACCAGCTACAACACCAGCCAGCCATCTTCGCCAATCGACAGTCAGGTCAAGGCTGACCTGAAGGCGGATGTAGTAGTGGGCGAAGCGATTTCCGGTCAGTCGTCGGTCAACATCCTGTTTGGTTTCCTGAAGTTCGGTGGCGATAGCCAGTTTGCCGACGGTGTGGCTTACGGTGGTGACGGCAGTGGTGCACTGGGCGGCCTGGGCTTTGATCCGGTTAGTGCGGTCAAGTCCGCCGCGGCTTTCAAGGCAGTCAAATCTTCGGGCGCTGACCTGATCGTTGCTCCGCGTTATGAAGTGAGTGAAGAAAACTACTTCGTCTTCAAGAAAGTCTCGGTCACGGTCAAAGGCAATAAAGGCAGCATCCGCAGCATTCGTTGAGTGCAACTGCGTTCGAGCCTCTGTGGCGGGGATCGGGGCGTTGCCCTGGTAACGTTCCAAGGCGTTGCCTGCCAGCGGCCCGGTCTGAACATTTTCGGTAAGGTGAGCTGAAGATGCCTCGGGATGGGTGAAGCTCAAGGTCTGTTGGTGTTGCTCCTACTGACAGGCTCTTTTCACATAATCTTCACATCTGCCTGAGTAGGCTCGAACCATCCGTTAAAAGCAGCATCCCTAGCCCGTTCCCCAGCGGGCTTTTTTTTGCGCGGGGATAAAACTCTTTTAAAATCAGCTGTCCAAGGCACCTGGGAGCAACCCGGGTGCGGCCGCGATAGCTCGAATTGGCCAGCGTGGCACTGGGCTTTCTTGTCAGTCCGACAGTCTTTCTTTGAGGTTCAAGTCATGCGTTTAACTCTACCTGCCCTGGTTGTGGGACTTCTGCTGGCTCAAGGCGCTATGGCCGGCGATGGCACTGCGGCCATTGGTGGCGGGCTTGGCGGCGCGTTGGGCAATGTGGTCGGGCAGAAGCTCGGTGGCAGTACCGGTGCGGCAATCGGCGCGGGTGTCGCCGGTGCGGCAGGCAGTGCGGCCGGGGCGCGCAAAGGCAGCCGGGCCAAGGCGGCCATCGGTGGTGGCCTGGGTTCGGCCGGTGGCTCGCTGATCGGTAATCGCCTGGGCGGTAGCACCGGCTCGACCGTCGGTGCCGGTATCGGCGGCGCGGCCGGTGGCGCCCTGGGTAGCAGCATGGGTCACAAGAAGCGTCACTGATTCTGCCTTGCCTGAAGAAAACCCGGCCCTGCGCCGGGTTTTTTGTGTGGCTTGCCCCAGGCTTCGCCATACTCAAGGCTCTGAGTCCCGATGTTCAAGGAGACGATCATGCCCCGCGAGACGCCAGGCCAGGCACAGCCCGCTTCCGACGAGCCGGAGGTGATCAACGACCCCGGGAATGAAGACCCCGGTTCATTGCAGGACGATGCACGCGTACCTCTGCAAGAGGCGCCGGAAGGCGACAAGAGCCCGCCTGGTGCAGCCGACTAAGATCCGCAGCAACCGCCGTCCAGCCCCCTCGGTTGCTCCCGACCCAAGCCCGCCGCTATGCTGCTGAATCCTTTAATTGATGAATTGCCAAGAAGAACTGGCCGTACCTGAGCCGCTCCCTGGAATGTACTTTTGCTAACGGATCAGATGCGATGAATGCACAGTTGAATGATTTGGGGCCGATCAAGGCCGTCATTTTCGACATGGACGGCTTGCTCCTGGACACCGAGGGCATCTACACCGAGATCACCCAGTTGATCGCCGAGCGTTATGGCCGCACCTACGATTGGACCATCAAGCAGAACATCATCGGCCGGGGAGCCGGCGACCTGGCGCGCTATGTGGTCCAGGCCCTGGACCTGCCCATCAGCGCCGAAGAGTTCCTGGTGATGCGCGAACCGTTGATGCGTGAGCGCTTTCCCCGCGCCCAGGCCATGCCCGGGGCCCAAGAGCTGGTGCGGCACTTGAAGGAACACCGGATCCCCATTGCCGTGGGCACCAGTTCGTCGCAGATGTCGTTCGGCGAGAAAACCACTCGCCATGGCGACTGGTTCGCGCTGTTCGACACCATCGTCACCGCCGACGATCCGGAAGTGACGGCGGCCAAGCCGGCGCCGGATATCTTCCTCACGGCTGCCCGTCGCCTGGGGGTGGCCCCGGCCGAGTGTCTGGTGTTCGAGGATTCGCCGTTTGGCGTGACCGCGGCCAGGGCCGCTGGCATGAGCGTGATCGCAGTGCCCGATCCGGCCATGGCCGATAGCAAGTTTGCCCATGCCCACGGGATCATCCGTTCCCTCAAAGGCTTTCAGCCGGCTGCCTGCGGCTTGCCCCACCTGCACTGGGACTGATGGCTGAGCGGTAGCAAACCGCTGTTTTAAAGGCACTGAAAAACGGGCCGCCGGTCACCGGCGGCCCGTTTTTTTGTGGGGTATCAGGCGCCGAAGCCACCGTCGATGGTCAGGCTGGCGCCGGTGATATAGCCCGCTTCGGCGCTGGCCAGGTAGGCGACGAAACCGGCGACTTCTTCGGCATGGCCATAGCGACGGATAGCCATCAGGTCCATCAGGCTCGCGGCGAAGTCACTGTCCGCCGGGTTCATGTCGGTGTCCACCGGGCCGGGCTGGACGTTGTTGATGGTGATGCCCCGCGGGCCAAGGTCCCGGGCCAGGCCCTTGGTCAGGCCCACCAGTGCGGCCTTGCTCATGGCGTAGGGGCCGCCACCGGCGAATGGCATGCGGTCGGCGTTGGTGCTGCCGATGTTGATGATGCGGCCACCTTCGCCCATGTGTCGTGCGGCTTCCTGGGTGGCGATGAATACGCTGCGCACGTTGATGGCCAGGGTCCGGTCGAAGTCCTCCAGCTTGAACTCGTCCAATGGCGCAATGGCCAGCACCCCGGCGTTGTTGACCAGGATATCGAGTCGGCCAAAGGCCTTGACGCTGTCGTTCACTGCGCGGCGGATGGCCTCGGCGTCGGCACTGTCGGCGTGGATCGCCAGGGCCTTGCCACCCTTGGCGATGATGCTGTCCTGCAGGGCCTGGGCCTTGCTCGCCGAACTGACGTAGGTAAAGGCGACGCTGGCGCCTTCTGCCGCCAAGCGCTCGACAATGGCTGCGCCAATGCCGCGGGAACCGCCTTGGATCAAGGCTACTTTGCCGCTGAGGTCATATGTGCTCATGTGCTTCTCCAGAGATTCAAGGCCGGGTGCCTTGTGTTTGGAGCGAGTATCTGCCGCTGATTAGCCTCTGTGTAGCCGGTAATTTCTATACTCTGTGTAAACCAGAAGTTTAGAGTGGCCTCTATGGAAGCCTTTAGCAGTATCGAATGTTTTGTCCGCAGCGCTGAAGTCGGCAGCTTTGCCGAGGCGGCGCGGCGGCTCGGCCTGACCCCGGCGGCGGTGGGCAAGAGCGTGGCCAAGCTGGAAACCCGGGTTGGTGTGCGCCTGTTCCAGCGCAGCACCCGGCGCTTGACCCTGACCGAGGCCGGCCGCCTGTTTCTCGCGGAAGTCGCCGACAGCCTGCAGACCATCCAGAACGCGGTCAGCACCCTGGCCGATGCCCAGGGGCGCCCGGCGGGGACGCTCAAGGTCAGCATGGGCACGGTGTTTGGCGGGCTGTACATAGTGCCGATGCTCGGCGCCTTTTTGCGCCGCTACCCGGATATTCATCCCGACTGGCATTTCGACAACCGCCAGGTGGACCTGATCGGCCAAGGTTTTGATGCGGCCATTGGCGGCGGTTTCGAATTGCCCCAGGGAGTGGTCGCCCGGCGGCTGTCGCCGGCTCACCGGGTGCTGGTGGCAAGCGCCGATTACCTGCGGGGGCGGGCACCGATCAACGGGCCCGAAGACCTGCGGCATTGCCGGGGGATTCTTATCCGCTCCCCCCAGACCGGGCGCATCCGCACCTGGCAGATGACCGGTCGGGGAGGGCTGATGTGCCCGCTGGAGCTCAAGGCCAGCATGACCATGAGCGATTCCGAAGCCGCCTGCATCGCCGCGGCCCAAGGGCTGGGCCTGGCCTTGGTGAGCATGCCGTTTGCCGTCAATTACCTGCGTTCCGGGGCCTTGCAGCGGGTGTTGCCGGACTGGTACGTGGACGATGGCTTTACCTCGATCTACTACGCCGAGCACAAGATGCTCCCGGGCAAGACGCGGGCCTTCGTCGACTTCGTCATTGAGCAGTTCGCCGAGCAAGGCCTGGCTCAGGCCTTCAGCGCCTTGTAGGAGCCGGCCTGGCGACGACTCTATGTACCGCCGGCCTCAGCGCCCCGCCCGCAAGGGCCAGCCCAGCACTCGCTTGGGCCGGGGCGTGGCATAGGTGCGTACCTTGGAGGTGGATAGCCCCAGACGCACCAGGGACTCGGCAATGGTCACTGCTGCCGTTACTCCGTCCACCACCGGCACCCCGGTGCGCTGGCGAATCTGTTCATCCAGGCCGGCCATGCCCCCGCAGCCCAGGCAGATGACTTCGGCCTTGTCCTCGGTCACCGCCCGTTCGGCCTGGCGCACGATGGCTTCCACGGCGCGCAGCGGGTCTTCCTCCAGCTCCAGTACCGCCAGGCCGCTGGCCCGCACCGAGGCGCAGCGGTCATAAAGGCCGGAGAGCTTGAGCCGGTCTTCGATCAGCGGCACGGTGCGGTCCAGGGTGGTGACCACCGAGTAGGCGTGGCCAAGGAACATGGCAGTGCTGGCGGCGGCGTCGGTGATGTCCACCACTGGCACGTTCAGCAGTTCCTGCAAGCCTTCGCGGCCGTGCTCGCCGTAGCCGGCCTGGATCACCGCGTCATAGGGCTGGTCGTAGGCCAGCACCCGGTCCATTACGGCGATGGCCGCCAGGTAGCTTTCGAAGTTGCCTTCCACCGATTCGGCGCCGAAGTAGGGAGTCAGGCCGATGATCTCGGTGCCCGGCGCTGCCACGCTTTGTGCCTGGTGGGCGATGGCCTGGGTGATGGAGTCGGTGGTGTTGACGTTGACCACGAGAATTCGCATGAGGGTTCCTTGCAGGTTGGGCAGTTCAGGCCCGGCGCGCCGGGCCGGGCAGGTTCAATGGCTGACGTTGTCCACGGCGATGCTTTCGCCGCTGACGTCCGCGTAGCCGGGCTGGCGCTTGGCGATGATCAGGTAGAGCATCCCGGCGATGCCGGCGCCGATCAGCCAGGAGAATGGCGAGACGCTGGCAAAACCCGGCACCAGGGCCAGCACGATGGCGATCAGCGCCGCGGGAATAAAGGCCGCCACTGCCCGCAGGTTGACCCCGCGGCTGTAGAAATAGGCGCCTTGCGGGTCTTCGCTATAGAGCTGCGGCACGTTGACCTGGGCTTTGCGCAGGATCCAGTAGTCCACCATGATCACCCCGTACAGCGGGCCGAGCAGGGCGCCCAGGCCGGAGAGGAAATACACGATCACCAGCGGGCTGTTGTACAGGTTCCACGGCAGGATCAGCACCGCCAGCGCCGCGCTGATCAGCCCGGCGCGGCGGAAGGTCAGGTACTTGGGCGCCAGGTTGCTGAGGACGAAGGCCGGGGCGACGAAGTTGGCCATGATGTTCACCGCCACGGTCACGATCAGAAAGGCCAGGCAGCCCAGGACCAGGAACAGTGTGTTGGGGATCGAGGCGATGATCTCCGTGGGGCTTTCGATGACCCGGCCATTGATCTGGAACTGCGCGCCGCACAGCAGCACGGTGATGGTGGCAAACACCAGGATGTTCACCGGCAGGCCCCAGAAGTTGCCGACCTTGATGGTCTTGCGGCACGGCGAGGAGCGGGCAAAGTCGCAGAAGTTGAGGATCAGGGTGCCGTAGATTGCCAGCCACAGGGCGCCGCCGGCGAAGATCTGCCGCCACATTTCGCTGCCGGTCAGAGGTTCGCGGATCGACCAGGCGATCTGCCCGTCGGCCTGGGTGTACATCCAGGCGGCCAGGCAGGCCACGGTCAGCAGGATGATCGGCCCGGCGAAGGCTTCGTAGCGCCGGATCATTTCCATGCCATAGGCGAGGATTGCCAGTTGCACCAGCCAGATCACCAGGAAGCAGGCCCAGCCCAGGGTCGAGAGGCCGAGGATCGAGTTGTGGTCGTAATCGGCGAAGCCCGGATGGATGGCCGTGAGCAGCACGCGAAACACCACCGAGGCCAGGTAGGTCTGGATGCCGAACCAGGCGATGGCGATCACCGCCCGGATGAGTGCCGGAATCTGCGCGCCATGGATGCCGAAGCTGATGCGGCTGATCACCGGGAACGGCACCCCGGTCTTCTGCCCCATGTAGCCGGACAGGTTCATGAAGAAATACACCAGCGCCGCGCCTATCCCCAGGGACAGCAGGATCTGCCAGCCGCCCAGGCCCAGGGCGTAGAGGCCGATGGCGAAGGAGTAGTTGGCGATGTTGTGCACATCGTTGGTCCACAAGGCGAAGATGCTGTAGCCACCCCAGCGCCGACCTTCGACCTTGGTCGGTGCCAGGTCGCGGTTGTGCAGGCGTGGGCTGAGCGCGATGGGGGCCGCATCGGCGACCGGTTGTTGGACGTTGTGCGAATGCAGCGAGGAGGGCAGATCCAGTGCGATGTTGTTGGAAGGGCTGGTACGCATTCCGGCATGCTCCTGACTCCGGCCCTGGATGACTGTGCTTGAGCGAGGGGGCTCGACAATCTTCGTCACAGGGGAGGAATCACTGGGTTCGGGGCATCTGCAGCTTGAGTCGTGGGTCAGGCGTGCGGACGGTTAGTGTATGTATGTTTTGGTTTTTTTGTATACAAAACATACATCCACTAAAGCCACTTCTGTGCCAATTTCACGACTATGAAATTGGCTGCTGATTTCGTTTTGTTATGGGTTATTCCTAACCTTCTGAAAAGACGAGATTAAAAATTGACCGTTTGAACAGGTATTTATTTTTCGCCAGGCACGGCTTGGCGCCCAATGGATATCGGCGCAGGAAAGGCTTGTAACCTTTTGGGGCGGGGAATCTTTGAAGTGCACACAAAAATGGCACCGACGGTGACATTCTTGTGTACAGGTTTTGCTGCGGGTTGGCTTTCAGTGCGGGCGTCCTTCAGGCGCGCCCGCAGGGAAGGGGGTCAGGCTTTGCTGATGATGTTGCCGGCGTGCAAGCCGCATTCTTTCTGGGTGGCTTCCTCCCACCACCAGCGGCCTTCGCGCTCGTGCTGGTTGGGCAGTACCGGGCGGGTGCAGGGCTCGCAGCCGATGCTGATGAAGCCGCGTTCATGCAGGCTGTTGTAGGGCAGTTCGAGCATGCGGATGTAACCCCAGATCTCCTCGCTGCTCATTTGTGCCAGTGGGTTGAACTTGTACAGGGTGCGCTCCGGCGTGGAGAAGGCTGTGTCGACTTCCAGCACTGCCACCTGGCTGCGGGTACCCGGGCTCTGATCACGGCGCTGGCCGGTGGCCCAGGCGCTGACGGTGGACAGCTTGCGCCGCAGCGGTTCGATCTTGCGGATACCGCAGCACTCGCCATGGCCGTCCTTATAGAAGCTGAACAGGCCCTTTTCCTTGACGAAGGGTTCGAGCTTGCTGTGGTCCGGCGAGATCAGCTCGATCTGGATCTTGTAGTGCTCACGCACCTGATCGATGAAACGGTAGGTTTCCGGGTGCAGGCGGCCGGTATCCAGGCTGAACACCTTGACGTTCTTGTTCAGCTTCCAGGCCATGTCCACCAGCACCACATCCTCGGCACCGCTGAAGGAAATCCACAGGTCATCGCCGAACTGGGCAAAGGCCAGTTTGAGAATGTCCTGGGCAGACTTGTTGGCATAGGTCGCGGCGAGTTCAGCGACGTCGAACGATGGGGTCATCAGGGCGGTTTCCTACAGGTCGGTGGCGCTGTGCGCTCTATAGGGGGGCGATCTTAACAAAATCCACACCGCCCTGGCGCGCTCCTCTGCGTTGCGCCTGTGCAGGCGAATCGCTAGAGTTCGGCAGTCCTTTTGCTCGCTCAATTTAAATAATCAGAACCAATGGGAGTGTCTTGTGGAAATTGCCTGTCTCGATCTGGAAGGTGTACTGGTCCCGGAAATCTGGATCGCCTTTGCCGAAAAAACCGGGATTGAATCCCTCAAGGCAACTACCCGGGATATTCCCGACTACGACGTGCTGATGAAACAGCGCCTGCGGATTCTCGACGAACACGGCCTGAAGCTTTCGGATATCCAGGAAGTGATCGCCACCCTCAAGCCACTGGACGGCGCGGTGGAATTCGTCAACTGGCTGCGCGAGCGCTTCCAGGTGGTGATCCTTTCCGACACCTTCTATGAATTTTCCCAGCCCCTGATGCGCCAGCTGGGCTTTCCGACCCTGCTTTGCCACCGCCTGATCACCGATGACGGCGGCCGGGTGACCGGCTATCAGTTGCGCCAGAAAGACCCCAAGCGCCAGTCGGTGCTGGCCTTCAAGAGCCTGTACTACCGGGTGATTGCGGCGGGGGATTCCTACAACGACACGACGATGCTCGGTGAGGCGGATGCCGGCATCCTGTTCCACGCCCCGGACAACGTGATCCGCGAGTTCCCGCAGTTCCCGGCGGTGCACAGCTTTGCCGAGCTGAAGCAGGAGTTCATCAAGGCTTCCAATCGTCCCCTGAGCCTGTAAACCGGTTCGCCGGCGAAG
The DNA here is from genome assembly GCF_900116505.1 of Pseudomonas sp. NFPP25. Lineage (NCBI taxonomy): Bacteria > Pseudomonadati > Pseudomonadota > Gammaproteobacteria > Pseudomonadales > Pseudomonadaceae > Pseudomonas > Pseudomonas sp. NFPP25. The sequence goes on from NZ_FPBG01000006.1 coordinate 301,266, forward strand.
AGCCCCTTGGATTTTTCACAAATCCTGCCGACGCCTTCGCTGGCAAGCCAGCTCCTACGGGTGGGAGAACGACGCGCTCTTGTAGGAGCCGGCTTGCCGGCGAAGGGGCCCTAAAGCCCCTGCAGCGTTTCCAGCAACACCCGCACCTTGGTGATGGATTCCTGGTATTCCTCCTGCCAGTCGGAATCCGCGACTATTCCGCCGCCGCCCCAGCAACAGATCTGCCCATCCTTGGCCAGCAGGCTGCGGATGGCGATCGAACTGTCCATTTCTCCGCGCACGTCCAGGTACAGCAGCGAACCGCAGTACAGCGCACGCCGCGTGGGTTCCAGCTCATCGATGATCTGCATCGAGCGGATCTTCGGTGCTCCGGTGATCGAGCCGCCGGGAAAGCTGCCGGCGATCAGGTCCAGGGCGTCCTTGCCATCCGCCAGCTCGCCAGTGACGCTGCTCACCAGGTGGTGCACGTTGGGGTAGCTTTCCAGGCTGAACAGCTCCGGTACCCGTACCGAGCCTATGCGGCAGGTGCGCCCCAGGTCGTTGCGCAGCAGGTCGACGATCATCAGGTTTTCCGCCCGGTCCTTGGGGCTGGCCAGCAGCTCGGCGGCATTGGCCGCGTCTTGCGCGGCATCCCGGCCGCGGGGGCGTGTGCCTTTGATCGGGCGGGTTTCCACCCGGCCCTGGCTGACGTGGACGAAGCGCTCCGGCGACAGGCTCAGCACCGCACCGCCTTGCGGCAGCCGCTGGAAACCCGAGAACGGGGTCGGGCAGGCGGCGCGCAGGGCGCAATAGGCCGCCCAGGGATCCCCCTGGTACTGGCCGCGGAAGCGCTGGGCGAAGTTCACCTGGTAGCAGTCGCCGGCCTGAATGTAGTGCTGGATGCGCTGGAACGCCTGGCGGTAGTCCTCGGCGCTCAGATCAGCCAGCATGGCGCCGGTCAGCTTGAATGCCGGCTGCGACGCGGGCAGCGGCTGGCTGAACAGTTGAATCAGGCGCTGGCGCTCGGTGGCATCCAGGCTGGGGTGGAACACCAGCTGGCTGGTGCCTGCCTGGTGGTCGTTGATCAGCGCCCAGGCATACAGGCCAAAGCGTGCATCGGGCAGTTGCAGGTCATCCCGGGCCTGGCTTGGCAGGCGCTCCAGATGGCGGCCGAAGTCATAGCTGAGGTAGCCGATCAGGCCGCCGGCGAAGGGCAGTTCATAAGGCGCGGGTAGTTGCGCCGGGCCCAGTTGCCCCAGGTTGTCCCGCAGGCGCTGGAGAAAGCCCCTGCCGCTTTCTGCGGCGGCCACGGTCAACTGCGCCAGGGGCCAGGCGCTGAGCAGGTCATAGCGCCCGCGCTCGGCGCTGGGCCGGCCGCTGTCCAGCAGCACGGCGCCGGGGGCGTGCTCGATTGCCGCGAAATACTCGGCGGGGTTGGTGCGGTAGGGGAGCGGGTGTACGGAACAGGTCAACATGCGGGGCAAATCAGCCATCGGAGCGCGGTTGGCGATTGTATGCCTCTGCAGGAGTTGCTCCTAGAGGGGATGTCGGTGTTTGCCCGGTTCGTGGCGTATTCACCGACCTGTAGCTGCTGCCGCAGGCTGCGAAAAGGTCCGCAGGACCTTCCGTTCGCACCCTGCGGCAGGCGCTATCAGCCTTCCACGGCAGGGATATGGCCAAACAGTTCCTGGGCGAAGCGTACCCGCTCCTCGACGCTTTCCTCGATGCCCTGGGCCTTGAGCTCCTCAAGGTGGGCTTCGATGGCGTGGGTGCGCTGGGTCAGGCCGCAATCGTTGGCGATCTGGATGTTCAGCCCCGGCCGCGCGTTGAGTTCGAGAATCAGCGGGCCCTTGTCCTGGTCCAGCACCATGTCCACGCCGATGTAGCCCAGGCCGCAGAGTTCGTAGCAGCCGGCCGCCAGCTTCATGAAGCCGTCCCAGTAGGGCAGTTGCACGCCGTCCACCGCGTTGGTGGTGTCCGGGTGCTTGGCAATGATGTTGTTCAGCCAGGTACCGCGCAGGGTCAGGCCGGTGGCCAGGTCGACCCCGACGCCGATGGCGCCCTGGTGCAGGTTGGCCTTGCCCCCGGACTGGCGGGTCGGCAGGCGCAGCATGGCCATCACCGGGTAGCCCATGAGCACGATGATGCGGATGTCCGGCACGCCTTCATAGCTGATGCTCTTGAAGATCTGGTCCGGGGTCACCCGGTACTCGATCAGCGCCCGGTCGCGGTGGCCGCCCAGGGAGTACAGGCCGGTGAGGATGCTGGAGATATGGTGCTCGATCTCTTCGTGGCTGATGATCTTGCCGGACACCGTGCGATAGCGGCCCTCGAAGCGGTCGGCGATCACAATGATCCCGTCACCTCCGGCGCCCTGGGCCGGCTTGATCACGAAGTCGTTGCGCCCTTTGAGGATCTCGCCGAGCTTGTCGATTTCCTTCTCGGTGGAGATCACCCCGTACAGTTCCGGCACATGGATACCGGCCTTGATCGCCCGTTCCTTGGTGATGATCTTGTCATCGACGATGGGGTACAGGCTGCGCTTGTTGTACTTGAGCACGTAGTCGGCATTACGCCGGTTGATACCCATGATTCCCCGCGCTTCCAGGGCTTTCCAGGTCTTCCACAGGCCGAACATCAGGAGTCGGCCTTGACGAAGGCTTTGAAACGCACCAGCTCCGTCAGGCGGTAGCCGCGGTAGCGACCCATCGCCAGCATGAAGCCCACCAGGATCAGCAGCATCGCCGGGAAGGTAAAGACGAAGTAGGTGAGTTCCGGCACGCTCATGATCAGGTGCGCCAGGGAGGCGGCGAACAGGGTGCCGATGGCGACTTTCATCGCATGGCCGCCGCCGCGCTCTTCCCAGGTAATGGACAGGCGTTCGATGGTCATGGTCAGGATCACCATCGGGAACAGTGCCACCGATAGGCCGCGTTCCAGGCCCAGCTTGTGGCTGAACAGGCTGATGGCGGCGATCAGCACCACGACAAAGGTCAGCACCACCGAAAGCCGCGGCAGCATCTGCAGCTTCAAGTGTTCGAGGTAGGAGCGTAAGGACAGGCCCAGCGCGGTAATCACCGTGAACAGCACGATGCCGAAGCCCAACTGGGTCTCGCGGAAGGCCAGGGCGATCAGCACCGGGGTGAAGGTGCCGAGGGTCTGCAGGCCGATCAGGTTGCGCAGCACCAGGATCACCAGCACGCCGATGGGGATCATCACCATGATCATGAAGGTCTGCTGGGTCTGCAGCGGCAGGCCGTACAGCGAGTATTCGAGGAAGTTGGCGTCGGTGTTCTCGTCGGTCAGCTTGGCCAGGCGAATGGCGTTCATTTCGCTGTTGTTGAGGCTGAAGGTGACGTTGGCTTTCTTGCCGCCATCGACGGTGATCAGGTTGTCGTCGCCGGTCCACCACAGCAGGCGGTCGCTGGGCATGCCCTGCTCACCGGTTTCCGGGTTGAAGTACAGCCAGTCGGTGCCGTTGAAGCTGCGCAGCCAGAGCTCCGGGGTCTGCGGCTGGTCGGCCACCAGGCGGATGGTGTGGACCTTTTCCACCGGCACGTGGGCGATGGACAGCAGCAGCTCGACAATCTTCGCCTTGTTGGTGCTGGACGGATCGCCGGCCAGCAGCAGCTTGGCGTTGTCGTCATTGGCGTTGTTGACCCGCTTGATGGCTTCGCTGATGAAGGTCTCGACGTCCGCCGAATGCTGGCGGATCGGCGCCAGCAGGGCGTCGGCGGCGATCTTTTCCGGGCCTTCCACGGCCATGCTGTCACGGAAGGTCGGGCCCTTGACCTTGGCTTTCTCGGCGCTGTAGCGCTTGGTCAGCACCAGGCGGTAGTACAGGGTCTGGTTGCCCTTGGCCCGGCGCGCCGACCAGGTGACCTTGCGGTTGCCGTCGACGCGGTTCACCGCCACCCCGTAGTTGTTGGAAATGAAGCTCTCGTTGAGGCTCACGTAATCGCGGCTCAGGGGCGGCACGAACATCTGGATCTTGATCGGGTCCTTGCCGTTGGCGACGAACTCGACCTTGGCATCAATGTTCCACAGATCGTCGGTAGCGTCTTCGGTCACCGGAATGCCGAGCACGAAGATCTGATAGGCCGTGATCGAAATGCCCAGCACCACCAGGATGGCGATCAGGACTTTCAGATGAAGGGTAAGAGAGCGCATTGGAATTACTCTGCGGTATGAGCGTCGGTGGCGCAGGCGGGTTTGCCAGCAGCGTATTTAAGACTGGGGTCGACCAGCGCATCGAAGCGTTTCAGGGCTTCGGAGCCGATCAGGAGCGGGTATTGGAATGCGCTGCGGTCGGTCAAGTTCACTTCGATGCTGCGCAAGGCGCTGCCCATGCAGACATCCAGGGCGATGACCGGCCGTGCGGTGTAGTTCTTGTCCTCATCGGGGTCGTAGTCGCCGGCACGGCGCTTGATCTTGCTGACCCGGGCCAGAGGCCGTTCGATGGGATGGGAATGGGCGGCGTCGATCGCCAGGTAGAAACGCACCCAGGACTCGCCATTGCGCTTGAAGCGCTTGATGTCGCGGGCACTCAGGGAAGCGGTCTTGGCCCCGGTGTCGAGCTTGGCCGCGACCTCCAGGTCGATGCCGGACAGCCGAGCGTATTCATTCAAGCCGTAGACAGTCTTGCCGGCGGCGGCGCTGATGCCGGGCAGGGCAAGCAGGCAGAGCAGTAGGGGAAGGGCCTTGAGTCTCATAGATCCTGATGGGCATGGGTTCTTCAGTTCAAGGCGACCGGCATTGCTGCGCAAGCTCCCTCGTATGCGTGCCATAAAAAGATGACAGGCCAATGCGGGCGGCATTCTAGCATGCTGGTTTTATGGCGCCAGCGCCGGGGGCGGGCCTTTTGTCTTGTCCTGGCGCTTAGGGTTATTAGACGATTGTCGACAATCTCTATTTTTCCTTTGACTGTTTTCGGTGTATTGGCTAATTTTTGCCTCATTGATTTTAAAGGTGTCGACAATATGCTGGGTCAACTCGAACACCCGATGCAGGCACAGGACGATTCTGAAACCCTGTCCGAAAACGTCTTCCGGCGGATCCAGGCGGCCATCGTCAAGGGCGAGATCGCCCCAGGCAGCAAGATCTCCGAGCCTGAACTGGCGCGCACCTACGGCATCAGTCGCGGCCCGCTGCGCGAGGCCATCCACCGCCTGGAAGGTCAGCGCCTGCTGGTGCGGGTGCCCCATGTCGGCGCCCGGGTGGTGTCCCTGAGCCATGCCGAGCTGATCGAACTCTACGAAATCCGTGAGTCCCTGGAAGGCATGGCCTGTCGCTTGGCGGCCGAGCGCATGACCACCGAGGAAATCGACGAACTGCGCCGGGTGCTCGATACCCACGAACGCGATGCGGCGTTCCAGGCCGGCGTCGGCTACTACCAGCAGGAAGGGGACTTCGACTTCCACTACCGGATCATCCAGGGCGCCGGCAACCGCACCCTCACGCAGATGCTCTGCGGCGAGCTGTATCAATTGGTGCGCATGTACCGCATCCAGTTTTCCGCGACCCCCAATCGCCCGCACCAGGCCTTTGCCGAACACCACCGGATTCTCGATGCCATTGCCGATCGCGACGGCGAACTGGCCGAGTTGTTGATGCGCCGCCACATCGGCGCCTCGAAACGCAATATCGCGCGTCACTACCAGGACAGCGCCCATCAGACAGCCACTCCACGAGGTGAGTCATGAGTTCCAACAAGAGCACTCCAGGCCAGCGTTTCCGCGATGCGGTCGCCAGCGAACAGCCGTTGCAAGTGGTCGGCGCGATCAACGCCAACCATGCCCTGCTGGCCAAGCGCGCCGGTTTCAAGGCCATCTACCTGTCGGGCGGCGGGGTCGCTGCCGGCTCCCTCGGCGTGCCTGACCTGGGCATTACCGGTCTGGACGACGTCCTCACTGATGTGCGTCGTATCACCGACGTCTGCGACCTGCCGCTGCTGGTGGACGTGGACACCGGTTTCGGGTCGTCGGCCTTCAACGTGGCGCGTACCGTCAAGTCGATGATCAAGTTCGGCGCCGCGGCGATCCATATCGAAGACCAGGTCGGCGCCAAGCGCTGCGGTCACCGCCCTAACAAGGAGATCGTTTCCCAGCAGGAAATGGTCGACCGCATCAAGGCCGCGGTGGATGCTCGTACCGACGACAGCTTCGTGATCATGGCGCGCACCGACGCCCTGGCGGTGGAAGGCCTGGAGTCGGCCCTGGAACGCGCCGCGGCGTGCATCGAGGCCGGCGCCGACATGGTGTTCCCGGAAGCCATCACCGAGCTCGAGATGTACAAGATCTTCGCCGATCGGGTGAAAGCCCCGATCCTGGCCAACATCACCGAATTCGGCGCCACCCCGCTGTACACCACCGAACAGTTGAAATCCGTGGATGTTTCCCTGGTGCTGTACCCGCTGTCGGCGTTCCGTGCCATGAACAAGGCCGCAGAAAACGTCTACACCGCGATCCGTCGCGACGGTACCCAGCAAAATGTGATCGACACCATGCAGACCCGCATGGAACTGTACGAGCGCATCGATTACCACAGCTTCGAGCAGAAGCTCGATGCGCTGTTCGCGCAGAAGAAAGGCTGAATCAATCCCTGTGGGAACGAGCTAGCTCGCGATGGCCGTCAGCGATAACGCGCAGCCCCTGATTCGCTGGGGCGCGCGGGCCCGGATCGCGAGCAAGCTCGCTCCTGCACTGTCGGGGGAGCCCCGACCCGTGAAGTTGCCAAGTCCCTAACAAATTCAAGATTGGAGAGAGCAATGGCCGAAGCAAAAGTATTGAGTGGTGCAGGTCTGCGCGGCCAGGTGGCCGGGCAAACCGCGCTGTCCACCGTGGGCCAGGCCGGTGCCGGGTTGACCTACCGCGGCTATGACGTGCGCGAACTGGCGGCCGATGCGCAGTTCGAGGAAGTCGCCTACCTGTTGCTGTACGGCGACCTGCCGACCCAGGAACAACTGGCCGCCTACAGCGCCAAGCTGAGCAAGCTGCGCGACCTGCCACAGGCGCTGAAGGAAGTGCTGGAGCGCATACCGGCCCAGGCCCATCCGATGGATGTGATGCGTACCGGTTGCTCGTTCCTGGGCAATATCGAGCCGGAGAAGGATTTCTCCCAGCAGCACGACGTCACCGACCGCCTGCTGGCGGCCTTCCCGGCGATCATGTGCTACTGGTACCGCTTCAGCCACGAAGGCGTGCGCATCAATTGCGTCAGCGACGAGCAGACCATCGGTGGCCACTTCCTGCACCTGCTGCATGGCAAGAAGCCCAGTGACTTGCACGTCAAGGTGATGAACGTCTCGCTGATCCTCTATGCCGAGCACGAATTCAATGCCTCCACCTTCACCGCCCGGGTCTGTGCCTCGACCCTGTCGGACCTCTATTCCTGTGTCACCGCGGCCATCGGTTCGCTACGCGGCCCCCTGCACGGCGGCGCCAACGAAGCGGCCATGGAGCTGATCGAGCGCTTCCAGAGCCCCGAGGAGGCGACTGCCGAGTTGCTGCGGATGCTCGAGCGCAAGGACAAGATCATGGGCTTTGGCCATGCGATCTACAAAGACAGCGACCCGCGCAACGAGGTGATCAAGGGCTGGTCGCAGAAGCTGGCTGACGAAGTCGGTGACAAGGTGCTGTTCCCGGTGTCCGAAGCCATCGACAAGACCATGTGGGAGCAGAAGAAACTCTTCCCCAATGCCGATTTCTACCACGCCTCGGCGTACCACTTCATGGGCATCCCGACCAAGCTGTTCACACCGATCTTCGTCTGCTCGCGCCTGACCGGCTGGGCCGCCCACGTGTTCGAGCAGCGTGCCAACAACCGCATCATTCGTCCAAGCGCCGAGTACATCGGCGTTGAACAGCGCAAGTTCGTGCCAATCGAGCGCCGCTGACCGGGAGGGCGCCGGTACTGTTGATTGAATGCACCGCAGCACCTGCAGGAGCGAGCTTGCTCGCGATAGCGATGGACCAGCCGACAGCGATGTCGGACCTGATTCAGTCATCGCGAGCAAGCTCGCTCCTACAGGGGATAGATGCCCATTCAACACGGTGCCAGGCGCTCCCTTTGAAACTACCGTGACCGAGCCCTGACCATGAACAGTGAATTTCGCAAGACGCTGCCCGGCAGCCAACTGGACTATTTCGACGCCCGGGCGGCGGTCGATGCGCTTAAGCCAGGCGCCTACGACAGCCTGCCCTACACTTCCCGCGTACTGGCGGAAAACCTGGTGCGCCGCTGTGATCCGGCAACCCTCAACGCTTCCCTCGGCCAACTGATCGAACGCCGCGACGACCTGGACTTCCCCTGGTTCCCGGCCCGTGTGGTGTGCCACGACATTCTTGGCCAGACCGCACTAGTGGACCTGGCCGGCCTGCGCGACGCCATCGCCGACCAGGGCGGTGACCCGGCGCTGGTCAACCCGGTGGTGCCGACCCAGTTGATCGTCGACCACTCCCTGGCGGTGGAGTGCGGCGGTTTCGACCCGGACGCCTTCGACAAGAACCGCGCCATCGAAGACCGGCGCAACGAAGACCGGTTCCACTTCATCAACTGGACCAAGAAGGCCTTCAAGAACGTCGATGTGATCCCGCCCGGCAACGGCATCATGCACCAGATCAACCTGGAGAAAATGTCCCCGGTGATCCAGGTGCTCGACGGTTTGGCCTTTCCTGATACCTGCGTCGGCACCGACAGCCACACCCCCCACGTGGATGCGCTGGGGGTGATCGCCATCGGCGTGGGCGGCCTGGAAGCCGAGAGTGTCATGCTCGGCCGCGCCTCGTGGATGCGCCTGCCGGACATCATCGGCGTCGAGCTCACCGGCAAGCTGCAGCCGGGCATCACCGCCACCGACATGGTGCTGGCGCTGACCGAGTTCCTGCGCAAGCAGAAAGTGGTGGGGGCCTGGCTGGAATTCTTTGGCGAAGGTGCCGCGGCGCTGACCCTGGGCGACCGCGCCACCATCTCCAACATGGCCCCGGAATACGGCGCCACGGCGGCGATGTTCTACATCGACCAGCAGACCATCGACTACCTCAAGCTCACCGGCCGTGAAGACGAACAGGTGCGCCTGGTAGAGAGCTACGCCAGGCACACTGGGCTGTGGGCCGACAGCCTGAAGAGCGCACGCTACGAGCGCGGCCTGCAGTTCGACCTGTCGTCGGTGGTACGCAACATGGCCGGGCCGAGCAACCCGCACGCCCGGGTCGCCACCAGCGACCTGGCGGCCAAGGGCATCGCCGGGCAGTGGTCCGAAACCCCGGGGCAGATTCCGGACGGCGCGGTGATCATCGCCGCCATCACCAGTTGCACCAACACCAGCAACCCGCGCAACGTGATCGCCGCCGGCCTGCTGGCGCGCAACGCCAACAAGCTGGGGCTGACCCGCAAACCATGGGTCAAGTCGTCCCTGGCCCCGGGTTCGAAAACCGTGGCCATGTACCTGGAAGAGGCCGGCCTGGGCCATGAGCTGGAGCAACTGGGCTTTGGCGTGGTGGCTTTTGCCTGCACGACGTGCAACGGCATGTCCGGCGCCCTGGACCCGGTGATCCAGAAGGAAATCATCGACCGCGACCTGTACGCCACCGCCGTGCTCTCGGGCAACCGCAACTTCGATGGGCGCATCCACCCTTACGCCAAGCAGGCGTTCCTGGCTTCGCCGCCGCTGGTGGTGGCCTACGCCATTGCCGGCACCATCCGTTTCGATATCGAAAAGGACGTGCTGGGCCTGGACGCCAACGGTCGGGAAATCCGCCTCAAGGACATCTGGCCGAGCGATGAAGAGATCGACGCGGTAGTCAAGGCGGCGGTCAAGCCGGAGCAGTTCCGCAAGGTCTACATCCCGATGTTCGCCATCCACGAAGACACCGGCCCGAAAGTCGAGCCGCTGTATGAATGGCGCCCGCAGAGCACCTATATCCGTCGTCCGCCGTACTGGGAAGGGGCCCTGGCCGGTGAGCGCAGCCTGACCGGGATGCGCCCGCTGGCGGTGTTGCCGGACAATATCACCACCGACCACCTGTCGCCGTCCAACGCCATCATGGCGGGTAGCGCGGCCGGCGAGTACCTGGCGAAAATGGGCCTGCCGGAAGAGGACTTCAACTCCTACGCGACCCACCGTGGCGACCACTTGACCGCTCAGCGCGCGACCTTCGCCAACCCGAAGCTGTTCAACGAAATGGTCCAGGAAAACGGCAAGGTCAAGCAGGGCTCCCTGGCGCGAATCGAGCCGGAAGGCAAAGTGACGCGGATGTGGGAAGCCATCGAAACCTACATGCAGCGCAAGCAGCCGCTGATCATCGTTGCCGGTGCCGACTACGGCCAGGGCTCGTCCCGCGACTGGGCAGCCAAGGGCGTGCGCCTGGCGGGGGTGGAAGCCATCGTCGCCGAAGGCTTCGAGCGCATCCACCGTACCAACCTGGTGGGCATGGGCGTGCTGCCGCTGGAGTTCCTCGCGGGCACCGACCGCAAGACCCTGGGTATCGACGGCACTGAAACCTACGACGTGATCGGCGCGCGCACGCCTCGGGCGCAACTGACCCTGGTGATCAACCGCAAGAACGGCGAGCGGCTCGAGGTACCGGTGACCTGCCGCCTCGACACCGCCGAAGAGGTATCGATCTACGAGGCGGGCGGTGTGCTGCAACGCTTCGCCCAGGACTTCCTGGAATCGGCAGTAGCCAGCTAAGCAACGTACCGGGGGCGGGCCGCAAGGCGCCGCCCCCGGTCATTATCGGGACCTGAAATTCATGGCATTCGTAGCGCAGATCAAGATTCCCGCCACCTACATGCGTGGCGGCACCAGCAAGGGCGTGTTCTTCAACCTGCAGGACCTGCCCGAGGCGGCCCAACTGCCGGGCGCAGCCCGTGACGCCCTGCTGTTGCGGGTGATCGGCAGCCCCGATCCCTATGACAAGCAGATCGACGGCATGGGCGGCGCCACGTCCAGCACCAGCAAGACGGTGATCCTGTCCAGGAGCATCAAGGCCGACCACGACGTCGACTACCTGTTCGGCCAGGTGGCCATCGACAAGGCCTTTGTCGACTGGAGCGGCAACTGCGGCAACCTCTCGGCGGCAGTGGGCTCCTTCGCCATCAGCAGCGGCCTGGTGAACCCGGCGCGCATTCCGCAGAACGGCGTGGCGGTGGTGCGCATCTGGCAGGCCAATATCGGCAAGAGCATCATCGCCCACGTGCCGATCACCAACGGTGAGGTCCAGGAAACCGGCGACTTCGAGCTGGACGGCGTGACTTTCCCGGCGGCCGAAGTGCAGCTGGAGTTCCTTGACCCTGCGGCCGAGGAAGAGGGTGCGGGCGGTTCGATGTTTCCCACCGGCAACCTGGTGGACGACCTGGAAGTGCCCGGTGTCGGCACCTTCAAGGCGACCCTGATCAATGCCGGGATTCCGACGATCTTCGTCAACGCGGCAGACATCGGCTATCGCGGTACCGAGCTGCAGGGCGATATCAATGGCGACCCCAAGGCCCTGGCGATGTTCGAGACCATCCGCGCCCATGGCGCCCTGCGCATGGGCCTGATCAAACACCTGGATGAAGCCGCCCAGCGCCAGCACACGCCGAAAGTGGCCTTTGTCGCCGCGCCTGCGGACTACCAGGCCTCCAGCGGCAAGGCGATCAAGGCCGGGGACGTCGACCTGCTGGTGCGGGCCATGTCCATGGGCAAGCTGCACCACGCGATGATGGGCACCGCGGCGGTGGCCATAGGTACCGCCGCGGCGATTCCCGGGACCCTGGTCAACCTGGCGGCCGGTGGTGGCGCGCGCAGCGCGGTACGTTTCGGTCATCCCTCGGGCACCTTGCGCGTCGGCGCCGAAGCCACCCGGAGCGGCGGTGACTGGACGGTGGTCAAGGCCATCATGAGCCGCAGCGCGCGGGTGCTGATGGAAGGCTGGGTGCGAGTGCCCGGCGACAGTTTCTAGGAAGAGAAGCGCTTGCTGTGGAGGGGCTTGCTGTCCAGCGGGAGCAAGCTCCCTCGCCACAGCCGCTGGTTGTGATTGAATCGCTGAGCAGGCGCAGACCTGCGATGCCGTTATTGACCTGAACCTGTCACTGAGGAATCGACACCACCTACCATCCTGTACTGGAGTGAAGCGCTCATGAGCAGCAACGTTGACCTGAACAACCGTCCCGATTACGACCAGGTCCTGCAGGACATTGCCGATTACGTCCTGGATTATTCCATCGACTCCCGAGAAGCCCTCGATACCGCACGCAATTGCCTCATGGACACCCTGGGCTGCGGCCTGCTGGCCCTGCGTTTTCCCGAATGCACCAAGCACCTGGGGCCGATCGTCGAAGGCACCGTGGTGCCTTTCGGTGCCCGGGTGCCCGGTACCAGCTATCGCCTCGACCCGGTGAAGGCGGCCTGGGACATCGGCTGCATCGTGCGCTGGCTGGACTACAACGACACCTGGCTCGCGGCCGAATGGGGCCACCCCTCGGACAACCTCGGGGGAATTCTCGCGGTGGCCGATCACCTGTCACAAAAGCGCGTGGCCAATGGCGAAGCACCGCTGACCATGAATGATGTGCTCAAGGCCATGATCATGGCCCATGAGATTCAAGGCGTGATTGCCCTGGAAAACTCCTTCAACCGTGTCGGCCTCGATCATGTGCTGCTGGTGAAAGTGGCTTCCACCGCAGTGTGCGCCAAGCTGATGGGGGCCAATCGCGAGCAGTTGCTGGCGGCACTGTCCCAGGCCTTTGTCGATGGCCAGGCGCTGCGTACCTATCGCCATGCACCCAATGCCGGTTCGCGCAAATCCTGGGCGGCGGGGGATGCCTCCAGCCGTGGAGTGCGCCTGGCGGATATCGCCCTGCGTGGCGAGATGGGCATTCCCGGCGTCCTGACGGCGCCGCAGTGGGGCTTCTATGACGTGCTGTTCAGCCATACCAACAAGGACCTGGCGCTCAAACCCGAGGGCCAGCGGCAGTTCAGCCTGACGCAGAAATACGCCAGCTACGTGATGGAAAACGTGCTGTTCAAGATCAGTTTCCCGGCAGAATTCCATGCGCAAACGGCCTGCGAAGCGGCGGTGACCTTGCATCCTCTGGTGCGCAACCGCCTGCACGAAATCGACCGCATCGTCATCACCACCCATGAGTCGGCGATCCGCATCATTTCCAAGGTCGGGCCGCTGGCCAATGCCGCCGACCGCGACCACTGCCTGCAATACATGACCGCCGTGCCCCTGGCCTTCGGCACCCTGGTGGCCGAGCATTACGAGGACGATTTCCATGCCGCGCATCCGATCATCGATCAGTTGCGCGAGAAGATGCACATCGTCGAAGAGCCTCGCTACACCCGTGAATACCTGGAGGCCGACAAGCGCTCCATTGCCAATGCGATCCAGGTGTTCTTCAAGGACGGCTCCAGCACCGAGCAGGTCGCGGTGGAATACCCCATTGGCCACCGGCGCCGCCGCGCCGAAGGCATCCCGCTGCTGGAAGACAAGTTCAAGGCCAACCTGGCCACGCGTTTCACGGCCCAGCGTTCGACGCAGATTTTCCAGCTGTGCAAGGATCAGGCGCGGCTTGAGGCGACGCCGGTGCACCGGTTCGTCGACCTGCTGGTGATCTGAAACCCACCCGTGTAGGGGCGAGCTTGCTCGCGATGAACGTCAATGATGACGCGGGCTCGCTGGGCGGACGCGGTGTCCTTAAAGCCTTCGCGAGCAAGCTCGCTCCTACAGAATCTCTTTAGCGTCGGGCGGGCTTTCCGGACAGCCATTTGTCCAGGGGCAGTTTGGTGATGGCGAAACCGCCGAGCAAGGTCGAGGAATACAGCAGCAGGTCCCGGGACAGGCTCTGGCCTTCGTACCAGGCGCCGATGATCACCGCGAACACCGGAAAAATGATGAACACGAAGGACAGGATCACCGGGTTCAGTCGTTTCAGCAGGAAAAAATAGACAATGAACCCACCCACCGAAGCCGCCAGCCCCAGATACAGCAGGGCGCCCCAGGAACGCGGGCTGATGGCGGAAAAGTCCGGGTGCTCGATCCCCAACCCCGCCAAGCACAGCAGTAGACCGGCGATGCCGATCGGCAAGGTGTTGTAGGTGATGACGCTGATGGCGCTGCCGTGTTTCTTGGTGACCACGTAACACAGTGCATGCAGCAGCGCCGCGCCGAGAATTGCCAGTACTCCCGAGAGTTCATTGTGGTCGCTGAGCAGGCCCTGGCCGCGAATGATCTGGAACAGGCTGGCAAAGCCGATGGCGATGCCGAGCAGTTGCGCCAGGTGAATCTTCTCCCGCAGCAGCAGGGCGGAAAAAATCAGGATGAACACCGGCATGCAACTGAACAGCAGCGCGGTCAGGCCGGAGGAAACGTGTACCTCGCCGTAGTTGAGCAGGGTGTAGGGCAGGCTGAAGTAGCACAGGGTGACGAATACCAGGAAGCCCCGGCTGCCCTTGGGAAACATCAGCGGCTCGCGGCGCAGCCAGGCAAAACAGGCGAACAGCGGAAAGGCAATCAGAAAGCGCAGGCCGGCGGCGGTCAGTGGCGGCACGCTTTGCACCGCAATCTTGATGCCCAGCCAGGTGGTGCCCCAACTCAGGCAGACAATCAGGAACAGGGTGCAGGTCACCAGGGTGGCAAGCCAGGGGCGGGGCAGGGCCCGGGTGTCGGATATGACGGTGCTGTTATTCACGCAGGCATTCCTTTCGTGATGAGAAATTGACCTCTATATTGGGCGAGTCATTTGCGGTAATTGAGCCCTTGAGCAACGCTATTGGTGAAAATGATGGCTGTCAAAGTAAGTATTGACACAGTGTCAATGATGCGTTCCGCATTGCAGGAAGGGGTGGGCGCCAAATACAAGCGACTGGCCGAGACCCTGGAAAAGGCCATTGCCGACGGTACGCTGGCCCCCGGTAGCAAACTGCCGCCCCATCGCCTGCTGGCGGACAAGCTGGGCGTGACCATTGGCACCATCAGCCGCGCGTACGCCGAGCTGGAACGCCTGGGACAGGTGGTGGCACGGGTCGGCGATGGTACTTATGTGCGCCAGGACGGTTTGCAGCGCCAGCGCGACAGCGGCTTTCGCAACGTCGCCGAGGAGCCGGAGGCGCTGTTCGACATGAGCCGCAACACCCATATTCCCGGCCAGGAAAGCCATTTCATCGCTCAGGGCTTGCGGGCATTGGCAGAAGATCCTTTGGGACTGCAGCAAATCGCCCGTTACAGCGCCGAGGCCGGTCTGGTGCGGTATCGCGCCGCGGGTGCGCGCTGGCTGACCCAGGATGGCCTGCAGGCGGATCCCGAGCAGGTGATTTGCGTCAACGGCGCCCAGCACGGCTTGCATGTCGCCTTGCTGGCACTGCTCAAGCCCGGCGATACCCTGGCCACTGAACACCTGACCTATCCGGGCTTGATCAGCACGGCGCGAATGTTGGGCATCAAGCTCCTGGGGTTGCCGATGGACGCACAGGGGCTGTTGCCGGAGGCCCTGGACGAAGCGTGCCGGCAGCACCGCATTTCAGCGCTGTATTGCACCCCGACCCTGCAAAACCCCACGGCTGCGGTGCAGTCCGCTGCGCGGCGCGAGGCCGTGGCAGAGCTCTGTCGCCGGCATAACCTGTTGATTCTGGAGGATGAAACCCACGCCGTGCTGATGGAGCGGCGCCCGGCGCCCCTGGCCCATTTCGCAGCGGAGCGCACGGTGCTGATCAGCAGCCTGAGCAAGGCCGTGGCGTCAGGGCTGCGGGTCGGTTTCCTGCATGCGCCGTCGCCCCTGGTGGGACGTTTGGCCGCAGCGGTACGCGCCACCTGCTGGATGGCCACGCCTTTGCCGCTGGAGCTGGTAGCGGGCTGGATCGACACGGGAGTTGCCGAGCGCCTGCGTCAGCAGCAGATGGCCGAAATCGCCCGGCGCAAGGAGCTGGTCACGGAGGTGTTGCAGGGGCTGGAGTGGCGCAGTCCGGAGGGTTGCCCGCATTTCTGGATCAGGGTTCCGGAGCCGTGGCGTGCCTCTGAAATCGAGGCGGATCTCAAGCATCAGGGATACCTGGTGGCCACTGCCGAAGCCTTTGCCGTGGGCCAGGCGGCGGTGCCGCAATTCGTCCGGGCCAGTGTCTGCAATACCTCCGCGGATGATCGTCGGCTGCAGGACGGCTTTGCCGCGTTGGCCGCGGCCTTGAAGCAGGAGAGTGGGCTGTCCCGCTGGTAGGGCGGCAGGCGAGGGGCAGTGCGGGCCTCGCCTTCGGTCGCGCAGAGGTTACTTGAAGCGCCGTTCCACGCCTTTTTCCACGAGGATCTTGGCCGAGATCTCTTCCACCGAGAAATGGGTGGAATTGATGTGGGGGATGTTTTCGCGGCGGAACAGGTTTTCCACTTCGCGCACTTCGAATTCGCACTGGGCGTAGCTGGAATAGCGACTGTTGGGCTTGCGCTCGTTGCGGATCGCGGTGAGGCGGTCGGGGTCGATGGTCAGGCCGAACAGCTTGTGCTTGTGGGCGCGCAGGGCATTGGGCAGCTGCAGGCGCTCCATGTCTTCCTCGGTCAGCGGGTAGTTGGCCGCGCGGATGCCGAATTGCATGGCCATGTACAGGCAGGTCGGGGTCTTGCCGCAACGCGACACGCCCACCAGGATCAGGTCGGCCTTGTCGTAGTAGTGGGTGCGGGCGCCGTCGTCGTTGTCCAGGGCGAAGTTCACCGCCTCGATCCGCTCCATGTAGTTGGAGTTGTGGCCAATGGAGTGGGATTTGCCGACGGAGTAGGAGGAATGTTCGCTCAACTCCTGTTCCAGGGGCGCGAGGAAGGTCGAGAAGATGTCGATCATGAAACCATTGGAGGTCGCGAGGATCTCACGAATGTCCTGATTGACGATGGTGTCGAAGATAATCGGGCGATGGCCGTCTTTTTCGGCGGCTATATTGATTTGTTGTACCATGGCCCGCGCTTTTTCCATGCTGTCGATATACGGCCGCGTGAATTTGCTGAAGGTAACGTTTTCGAACTGCGCCAACAGGCTCTGGCCGAGGGTTTCCGCTGTGATGCCGGTACCGTCGGAGATAAAGAAAGCAGATCGTTTCATTTGCGGCTTGGGCCTTAAGCTAGTGACGATTCTTGGATATGATAGGCGCGATTTGTCGGCCGGGAATGGCCCGCATTCTCACTTATTTTCCAGGTCCAGGCCATATAGCGGGCAAACGCTCCCTGGAGCAGCCGGCTTCTGAGCTTTTCCAACACAGTTAGTGGAGAGATCACCTTGGTAGAGTACGTAGTTTCCCTCGATAAGCTCGGCAAACACGATGTTGAGCATGTGGGGGGCAAGAACGCATCCCTGGGCGAGATGATCAGCAACCTCGCAGGTGCGGGCGTATCGGTCCCTGGTGGCTTCGCCACGACAGCTCAGGCTTATCGTGATTTTCTTGAGTTGAGTGGTCTGAACGACCAGATCCATGCAGCGCTCGATGCGCTGGATGTCGATGACGTCAACGCCCTGGCCAAGACCGGCGCGCAGATCCGTCAGTGGATCATGGAGGCCGAGTTCCCCGAGCGCCTCAACACCGAGATCCGTACCGCCTTCGCCGCACTGTCGGCGGGCAATCCCGACATCGCCGTGGCCGTGCGTTCCTCGGCCACCGCCGAAGACTTGCCGGACGCCTCCTTTGCCGGCCAGCAGGAAACCTTCCTCAATATCCGTGGCGTGGACAATGTGATTCGCGCTGCCAAGGAAGTGTTCGCCTCGCTCTTCAACGACCGCGCCATTTCCTACCGCGTGCACCAGGGGTTCGACCACAAGCTGGTGGCCCTGTCTGCCGGTGTGCAGCGCATGGTGCGTTCGGAAACCGGCACCGCCGGCGTGATGTTCACCCTCGACACCGAATCGGGCTTCCGTGACGTGGTATTCATCACCGGCGCCTATGGCCTGGGTGAAACCGTGGTCCAGGGCGCGGTAAACCCGGACGAATTCTACGTCCACAAGAACACCCTTGAAGCCGGTCGTCCGGCCATCCTGCGCCGCAACCTGGGCAGCAAGGCGATCAAGATGATCTACGGCGACGAAGCCAAGGCTGGTCGCTCGGTGAAAACCGTGGACGTGGACGCCGCCGATCGCGCGCGTTTCTGCCTGAGCGATGCTGAAGTCAGCGAGCTGGCCAAGCAGGCGATGATCATCGAGAAGCACTATCAGTGCCCGATGGACATCGAATGGGCCAAGGACGGCGACGACGGCAAGCTGTACATCGTCCAGGCTCGTCCGGAAACCGTGAAGAGCCGTACCCAGGCCAATGTCATGGAGCGCTACCTGCTCAAGGAAACCGGCACCGTGCTGGTGGAAGGCCGTGCCATCGGCCAGCGCATTGGCGCCGGCAAGGTGCGGATCATCAAGGACGTGTCCGAGATGGACAAGGTCCAGGCCGGCGACGTGCTGGTCTCCGACATGACCGACCCGGACTGGGAACCGGTGATGAAGCGCGCCAGCGCCATCGTCACCAACCGCGGCGGCCGGACCTGCCACGCAGCAATCATCGCTCGCGAGCTGGGCATTCCGGCAGTAGTGGGTTGCGGCAACGCCACCGAGCTGCTGAAAGATGGCCAGGGCGTGACCGTTTCCTGCGCTGAAGGCGACACCGGTTTCATCTTCGAAGGCGAACTGGGCTTCGACATCAAGCAGAACTCGGTGGATGCCATGCCGGAGCTGCCGTTCAAGATCATGATGAACGTCGGCAACCCGGACCGTGCCTTCGACTTCGCCCAGCTGCCGAACGCCGGCGTGGGCCTGGCCCGCCTGGAGTTCATCATCAACCGCATGATCGGCGTGCACCCCAAGGCACTGCTGAACTACGCCGGGCTGCCACAAGAGATCAAGGACAGCGTCGACAAGCGTATTGCCGGCTACCACGATCCTGTGGACTTCTACGTCGACAAGCTGGTTGAAGGCATCAGCACCCTGGCTGCGGCGTTCACACCGAAGAAGGTCATCGTGCGTCTGTCGGACTTCAAGTCCAACGAATACGCCAACCTGATCGGTGGCAAGCTCTACGAGCCGGAAGAAGAGAACCCGATGCTGGGCTTCCGCGGTGCTTCGCGTTACATCAGCGAATCCTTCCGTGACTGCTTCGAGCTCGAATGCCGCGCCCTGAAGCGCGTGCGCAACGAGATGGGCCTGACCAACGTCGAAATCATGGTGCCGTTCGTGCGCACCCTGGGCGAGGCCAGCCAAGTAGTTGATCTGCTGGCTGAAAACGGCCTCAAGCGCGGCGAGAACGGCCTGCGCGTGATCATGATGTGCGAACTGCCGTCCAACGCCATTCTGGCTGACGAGTTCCTCGAGTACTTCGATGGTTTCTCCATCGGCTCCAACGACCTGACCCAACTGACCCTGGGCCTGGACCGTGACTCGGGGATCATCGCCCACCTGTTCGACGAGCGTAATCCTGCGGTCAAGAAGCTGCTGGCCAATGCCATTGCCGCCTGCAACAAGGCTGGCAAGTACATCGGCATCTGCGGCCAGGGGCCTTCGGACCACCCGGACCTGGCCAAGTGGCTGATGGAGCAGGGCATTGAAAGCGTTTCGCTGAACCCGGACTCGGTACTGGAAACCTGGTTCTTCCTGGCTGAAGGTCAAGGCGCGGCGTAATCGGTGAGTGCAGAGCCGGTCGGTCGCAAGGCTGGCTGGCTCTTGAAGATTCAAGCAGGGCGTGCTTCTTCTGGATGCCGCCCTTTTTTGTGCAAGAAGAATATGCAAAGCAGCAGCAACCTATTTCCGGTCGCCTTGATCAGTGCCGAGCGTCGAGGCGACCTCAGCGAAGATGTCTATCGCTTGAAGCCCGGCAACAGTCCCGACCCTTCCGTGGAGTTGGCCGTTACCCGCCTGGGGCTGGCCGATGAGCCTGAAGCCCGGGGGATCCCCGTGGTCCTGCTGCATGGCAGCTTTTCCAATCGACGTTTCTGGTATTCGCCCAAGGGCATCGGGCTGGGGGCCTATCTGGCCCGCGCGGGATTCGATGTGTGGATTCCTGAAATGCGCGGTCACGGTTTGTCGCGCCGCAATGCCGACTACCGCAAGAACCGTGTCGCCGACTACGCTCGGTACGATTTGCCGGCAATTGCCGCCTTCGTCCGTGAGCAAAGTGTGCAGGTTCCCCATTGGATCGGTCATTCCCTGGGCGGCACTACCCTGGCGGCCGCCTTGGGCGGGCAGTACCTGGGTGATGCGGGCGTGGCTTCGGCGGCGTTTTTCGGTACCCAGATCAGCCGTACCTACTGGCCCTTGAAGATCCCGATGGTGGAGTGGGGTGGACGCCTGGTGATCAAGCGCTTTGCCCAGCTGTCCGGCTCGCGGCTCAAGCGCGGCCCCGAGGACGAGCCCATCGGGCTGGCTCTGGAGAGCATGCGCTGGCATGGATTGTTTGGTCGTTTTGGCGATGCCGACAAGGATTGGTGGGCGGGCCTGGCGCAGGTTACGGTGCCGGCACTGGCAGTCAGTGCCGCAGGGGATCATCAGGATCCGACCTGGGCCTGTCGCAAGTTGTTCGAGCAGTTGGGCAGCGAGCAGAAACAATTTGTCTGCCTGGGGCGCGAGCAGGGATTCAGCGGTAATTTCGGTCACGTCGAGATGCTGGTGAGCAAACCGGCGCAGACTGAGGTCTGGCCGCTGGTCGCGTGCTGGCTCAAGGATCAGCAGGCTCCATTGCTGGTTTCTGTTGCCGAACCCGTGGCTGCGGTTTGAGGCGAAGGCTCTGACAAGGGCATTTCGCTCGATAGCGCTTGCGGCTAAGATATGACGCATTGCGCTGTTCTGGTCACATTCAGTTATTGAGTCGGCTTTCCGTTCCGCTGGCCTGGCTGCGAAAATACGGGGCTGGCGGGTTCGCTCATCAGGCCTTGCAGGTTAAACATCTGCGGTCTGGGCGCGTATCTATATAAGGCAGCACCGACACCTTCGATCGTGTTCTTTCTGTTACAGGAGTTTCTCGATGAACCATTACCTCACTCCCGACCTGTGCGACGCCTACCCGGACCTGGTGCAGGTGGTAGAGCCGATGTTCAGCAATTTCGGTGGTCGCGATTCCTTTGGCGGTGAAATCGTCACCATCAAGTGCTTCGAGGACAACTCGCTGGTCAAGGAACAAGTGGAACTCAAGGGGCAGGGCAAGGTGTTGGTGGTGGATGGTGGCGGCTCGCTGCGCCGCGCCCTGCTGGGCGACATGCTGGCCGAGAAAGCCGCAAAAAACGGTTGGGAAGGGTTGGTGATCTACGGTTGCATCCGTGATGTGGATGTCATCGCCCAGACCGATCTTGGCGTCCAGGCCCTGGCCAGCCACCCGATGAAGACTGACAAGCGCGGCATCGGCGACCTCAATGTGGCGGTGACCTTTGCCGGTGTGACTTTTCGTCCTGGCGAGTATGTCTACGCCGACAACAATGGCGTGATCGTTTCGCCAAGCCCGCTGAAAATGCCTGAATAAACAATCGACCTGACAAGGGATGCGGATGTTCGAGGAAGAAAACGCGCAATGGGGGCTGGTACATGCCCTGGTGCTGGATGGTGAAGGCGGTGCGCGTTCGATTGCCCGGACTGAGCTCGACGACCTGCAACTGCAGGCCCATGAAAGCCTGTGGCTGCATTGGGATCGCAGCCATCCGCAGACCCAGACCTGGTTGCGTCGCTCCAGCGGCCTGAGCGAGTTCAGCTGTGACCTGCTGCTGGAGGAAAACACCCGCCCACGCCTGCTGGCGCTCCCGGACTCGGAGTTGCTGCTGTTTCTGCGGGGTATCAACCTGAACCCGGGGGCCGAGCCGGAAGACATGGTCTCGGTGCGGATCTTTGCCTCTGCCCAGCGGGTGATTTCCTTGCGCCTGCGTCAGTTGCGCGCCACCGATGAGCTGTTGGTGCAGCTTGCCGAGGGCCGAGGGCCGAAGACGTCTGCCGAACTCCTCCTTTATATGGCCGAGTACCTGACCCACAAGGTGCAGAATCTGGTCAGCGACCTCTCGGAAGTGGTCGATGGCGAGGAAGAAAAACTGGATGCCGACGAACGGTATACCCCCGAGCACGGCAGCATTTTGCAGATCCGTCGGCGGGCTGCCGGGCTCAAGCGCTTCCTGGCTCCGCAGCGGGATATCTTCGCCCAGTTGAGCCGGATAAAACTGCCCTGGTTCGCCGTGGATGATGGTGATTACTGGAACGAGCTGCACAACAGTCTGACCCGTTACCTGGAAGAGCTGGAATTGACCCGAGAGCGCGTGGGGCTTGTGCTGGAGGCCGAAGACCGGCGTTTGAGCGTGCGCATGAATCGCACCATGTACCGCTTCGGGATCATTACCGGGATCTTCCTGCCGATGAGTTTTCTCACCGGCCTTTTGGGGATCAACGTGGGCGGCATTCCGTTCTCGGCCAGCCCTTATGGTTTCATCATCGCCTGCCTTTTATTGGTGGCGGTGGCCGTGGGGCAATGGTGGTTGTTTCGTCGTTTGCGCTGGGTGTGATGATGCTTCATGTGACCCGAATAAATCTGATCGCGTCTTTTTCAGACATCACCAGAGGTGCGTATGCACGATCCGTTTGAACAGTCTTTGCGTGACATGCTCAAAGCCTCGCCATCGAGCCGCGATGACGATGCCTGCCTGGGCCGCGTACTGAAAACCGCCAACCGTCAGGTGGGGGCGGGGGATCTGTTCAGCCTTCTGGGCCGCTGGCTGCCGGCGCTGATGATCGCCTTGAATAACGGATCGGCTCATATTGCGCCGGTTTCTCGTCGTAAATCTTCTGCTCGCACTGCTGATAAGGCTGATTGAATATGGAACTGGATCTCTGGACGCAGAGCCTCGTCACGGCGATGACCGCCTTGTGGACCAAGGTGGCGAACTTCATTCCGAACCTGTTCGGCGCGTTGGTGGTGCTGTTGCTGGGCTTCGTGGTGGCCAAGCTGCTCGATACCCTGCTCTCGAAATTGCTGGCCAAGCTGGGCCTGGATCGCCTCATGGGCGGCACCGGCCTGACCAAGTTGCTGTCTCGTGCGGGTTTGCAGGTACCCATCTCGACCCTGATCGGCAAGATCGTCTATTGGTTCGTTTTGCTGATTTTTCTGGTTTCTGCTGCTGAATCCCTTGGCCTTGAGCGAGTTTCGGCTACGCTCGATATGCTTGCGCTGTATTTACCGAAGGTTTTCGGTGCTGCGCTGGTGTTGCTGGTGGGGGTTTTGCTGGCGCAACTGGCCAATGGCCTGGTGCGCGGCGCCGCAGAAGGCGTAGGCCTGGATTACGCCGGCGGCCTGGGGCGAATTGCCCAGGGGCTGGTGATCATCATCAGTATTTCCGTGGCGATCAGTCAGTTGGAGGTCAAAACCGACCTGCTCAACCATGTGATCGTCATTGTATTGATTACCGTTGGTCTGGCTGTTGCGTTGGCCATGGGGTTGGGAAGCCGGGAAATTGCCGGGCAGATTCTTGCGGGAATCTATGTGCGTGAGTTGTATCAGGTTGGGCAACAAGTACGTGTTGGTGAGGTCGAAGGCCAGATCGAAGAGATTGGCACGGTTAAAACTACATTGCTGACCGATGAGGGTGAGCTAGTCTCTCTCTCCAATCGGATCCTGCTGGAGCAGCATGTAAGTAGCCGCTAACCCGGCAAACCCTGCTAATGTATGCCGCCGCAAAATGCCCGTCATCGGGCTGCGGCGGACATTGACCTGACTGTCGGCACGACTCGTTTTGAATAAAACCCAATCGCTATCCACGCGCTATGACCCCCGTGAGCTCTCTGATGAGGAGTTGGTTGCGCGCTCACATACGGAGCTGTTTCACGTAACACGCGCCTATGAAGAGTTGATGCGGCGCTATCAGAGGACCCTATTTAATGTTTGTGCACGTTATCTGGGGAACGATCGGGATGCGGATGATGTCTGTCAGGAAGTGATGTTGAAGGTGCTGTATGGCCTTAAGAACTTTGAGGGTAAATCGAAGTTCAAGACATGGCTATATAGCATCACGTACAACGAATGCATCACGCAGTATCGCAAGGAGCGGCGCAAGCGTCGGTTGATGGACGCTTTAAGTCTTGACCCCCTCGAGGAGGCGTCTGAAGAGAAGGCGCCGAAACCTGAGGAAAAGGGTGGACTTGATCGCTGGTTGGTGCATGTGAACCCGATTGATCGGGAAATTCTGGTGCTACGATTTGTCGCAGAGCTGGAATTTCAAGAGATCGCGGACATCATGCATATGGGGTTGAGTGCTACAAAGATGCGTTACAAACGTGCTCTTGATAAATTGCGTGAGAAATTTGCAGGTATTGCTGAAACTTAGTTCGGCGCAAATATCTCTTACGTCTAGGTGAGTTCTGATAGACTTACCGCCGAGTTGTCCCCCGGTATGTGGGACTGCTTTACAATCACCAGATGGGGATTTAACGGATGAAACTGAAAAACACCTTGGGCATTGCCATTGGTTCTATTGTTGCCGTGACTTCGTTCGGCGTTCTGGCGCAAGGCCAAGGCGCGGTCGAGGGTGAACTGTTTTACAAAAAACAGTACAACGACAGCGTTAATCACGTTGAAGACGGCTTCAACCCAGGCGCATCGATCGGCTACTTCCTGACCGACGATCTGTCGTTGAACGCCACCTACGACAAGACCAACCACACCCGTTCCAACGACGGTACTGGTAACCAGAAAATCAAAGGCGACAACTTCGGCCTGAACGCTCAGTACCACTTTGGTACCGTGGGTGACGCTCTGCGTCCATACGTTTCCGGCGGTGTTGCTCACAAGAGCATGACCAACGTTGAGGCCGACGGCCACAGCGGTCGCGACCAGTCGACTTTCCTGACTGCAGGCGCTGGTGTTAAGTGGTACATCACCGACAACCTGTTCGCCCGTGCTGGCGTTGAAGCTGACTACAAGCTGGACAACGGCAAGTGGGACTACGCTCCTACCATCGGTCTGGGTGTGAACTTCGGTGGCAGCGGCGGCAAAGTCGCTCCAGCTCCAGTAGCACCAGCTCCAGCTCCAGAGCCAGCTCCAGAAGCTCCAGTTGCTGAAGTGGTTCGTGTTGAGCTGGACGTGAAGTTCGACTTCGACAAGTCGGTCGTCAAGCCTAACAGCTACGCTGACATCAAGAACCTCGCTGACTTCATGAAGCAGTACCCACAGACCACCACCGTTGTTGAAGGTCACACTGACTCCGTCGGTCCTGACGCTTACAACCAGAAGCTGTCTGAGCGTCGTGCAAACGCCGTTAAACAAGTTCTGGTTAACCAGTACGGCGTTGGCGCTAACCGCGTTCAATCCGTTGGTTACGGTGAGTCCCGCCCAGTTGCCGACAACGCAACTGAAGCTGGTCGCGCAGTTAACCGTCGCGTAGAAGCCTCGGTAGAAGCTCAAGCTAAGTAATTAGCCTTGTAGCTTGGAAAAGCCCGGCCTAGGCCGGGCTTTTCTTTGCCTGCGATTTGCCTTCCCGGTGCGGGTCATCGTAGGCCAGTAACCGGTCTATGGTGCGCCGCGAAGCCCAGGTCGATGGCGGACTTTTCCGGGGCATCGCTGCCGTTGACCCAGGCCGGCGGGGTGTTGGGAAGATCGGTCATGGCGTGGCACCTTGCATCAAAAAGCGTCGTACCCGCTGACCGGGTGAAGCCGGGACGGGTGACGACGCCATTGTCCTGGCACCTCAGCCGTCCTTGGCCGAGGTCTGCATGCACAAGAGAGTGCAAGGCATATGCCAGCCCGGTGGGGATTTTACTTCGCGCCTCGCCTGCAAGCCCCGGGGCCGGCTATAATCGGCGCCCTATTTCGCCGCCAACCGAGTTCATCCCGCCCATGTATACCCTGGCCCGCCAGCTGTTGTTCAAACTCTCCCCGGAAACCTCCCACGATCTGTCCCTGGACCTGATCGGCGCGGGCGGGCGTTTGGGCCTTAACGGGCTGTTGTGCAAGGCCCCGGCGCAGATGCCGGTCAAGGTCATGGGCCTGGAGTTTGCGAACCCGGTAGGGCTGGCTGCGGGCCTGGACAAGAACGGCGCAGCCATCGACGGCTTCGCCCAATTGGGGTTTGGTTTTGTCGAGATCGGCACCGTCACCCCACGCCCGCAACCGGGCAACCCCAAGCCGCGGATCTTCCGCCTGCCCCAGGCCGAGGCCATCATCAACCGCATGGGCTTCAACAACCTGGGGGTCGACAACCTGCTGGCACGGGTCGCGGCCTCGCAATACAAGGGCGTGCTGGGGATCAATATCGGCAAGAACTTCGACACCCCGGTGGAGAGGGCGGTGGATGATTACCTGATCTGCCTGGACAAGGTCTATGCCCACGCCAGCTATGTCACGGTCAACGTCAGCTCGCCCAATACCCCGGGCCTGCGCAGCCTGCAATTTGGCGAGTCGCTCAAGCAACTGCTGGCGGCCTTGAGCCAGCGCCAACAGGAACTGACTGCGATCCACGGCAAGCGTGTACCGCTGGCCATCAAGATCGCTCCGGACATGAGCGACGAGGAAACCGTGGAAGTGGCCCGCGCCCTGCTTGAAACCGGCATGGATGCAGTGATCGCCACCAACACCACTTTGAGCCGTGAAGGTGTCGAAGGCCTGGAGCACGGCGCCGAGGCCGGCGGCCTGTCCGGCGCACCGGTACGGGAAAAGAGCACCCACACGGTCAAGGTACTGGCTGCTGAACTGGCCGGCCGTTTGCCGATCATCGCCGTGGGCGGCATCACCGAAGGCAAGCACGCGGCTGAGAAGATCGCTGCGGGCGCCAGCCTGGTGCAGCTGTATTCGGGGTTCATCTACAAGGGGCCGGCGCTGATTCGCGAGTCGGTGGATGCCATCGCGGCCATGGGCTGAGAGGGAAGGACGGCACGCGGGCATAAAAAAGGGCTCCTCGAAGGAGCCCCTGGGCCGAAGCCCGCCGCCCGGATGGGGCGTGCGTGGTTAAGTCGTCATCTATTCAAGTTTTAGGTGTCGGAATGTGCCCTGATCAGCCGACAGCGCGAAGTTCGTTGAGTCTGTGGATGCCCGCAGTGCCTGTCATACCGTCCCAGTTGTCGCCGCGTCCTTCTCGCCAGCCGTTAATCCAGGCTTGGCGCACCGACGGTAGAGTAAATGGGCAAAGCTCACGGGACTTGCCATTAACGCCATACTGATATCCGCGTAAAAACGCTTTTTCCAACGGATCACGCTTTAGTCTTCTCATAGGGTGTTTCCCTCACTTGTTGACTGCTTTATGTCCCGTCGACCTTCGTTGAGGTCGGGCAGATTGCTTCTGCCGTTGGTGCTCGCTGCCGGCGTCGCGAGCTTTGATGTTGACACCGTTGCGGCGCCAACCTGTGTTGAGTTCTAACCAATAGGTCACAGCAAGTGAATGATCGTTTTGTCATAAGGACGTAACGATAATGCTGTCCAGGCCATAAGCCTGGGGCGGTTTTGTATCGTGCCTGTCACGCAAAGCCCCCTGTGATCAGCCTCTCACTAGATGATGAGGTTAATGCTTTAGTGAGAATGTCGAACGGTTGCACTCAACTACTATTCGACGAAGGGTCGACTTATGTCATTTTGTTGCCCTGACTTTTTATCTGTCCCGGCCTCTAAGCTCTTTTGCCCTGCAAGAAAGCCAGCCTGCCGGGGTGGGGCGGCGCAGTTTCGCGCCACACGAGCGCTCTTGAAGAAAAGCGCTTGATTGAAAACCGAACGGGCGATGCGTTGCCCGTTCACTTATTGCTAAAGGCCCTGGTATTCCCATGTCGGATCGTTACGAAATCTTCCTCACCTGTCCCAAAGGCCTTGAAGGCCTGCTGATCGAGGAAGCCGTCGGGCTTGGCCTTGAGCAAGCGCGTGAGCACACTTCTGCCGTGCGCGGCATGGCCGACATGGAGACAGCCTATCGCCTGTGCTTGTGGTCGCGCCTGGCCAACCGGGTGCTGCTGGTGCTCAAGCGCTTCCCGATGAAGGACGCCGAGGATCTCTACCACGGCGTGCTGGATGTCGACTGGCAGGACCACATGCTGGCCGACGGCACCCTGGCCGTGGAGTTCAGCGGCCATGGCTCGGGCATCGACAACACCCACTTCGGCGCCCTGAAGGTCAAGGACGCCATTGTCGACAAGCTGCGCACTCCGACCGGCGAGCGCCCTTCGGTGGACAAGCTCAACCCCGACCTGCGCATCCACCTGCGCCTGGACCGCGGCGAAGCCATCCTCTCCCTGGACCTCTCCGGTCACAGCCTGCACCAGCGCGGCTACCGCCTGCAGCAAGGCGCCGCGCCGCTCAAGGAAAACCTGGCGGCGGCGATCCTGATCCGTTCCGGCTGGCCGCGCATCGCTGCCGAAGGCGGCGCCCTGGCCGACCCGATGTGTGGCGTGGGTACCTTCCTGGTGGAGGCGGCGATGATCGCCGCCGACATCGCCCCCAATCTCAAGCGTGAACAATGGGGCTTCACTGCCTGGCTCGGCCACGTGCCGGCGCTGTGGCGCAAGTTGCACGACGAAGCGCTGGCCCGGGCCCAGGCCGGCCTCGCCAAGCCACCACTGTGGATCCGCGGCTACGAAGCCGATCCGCGTCTGATCCAGCCCGGCCGCAACAACGTAGAGCGCGCCGGCCTGAGCGAGTGGATCAAGATCTACCAGGGCGAAGTGGGCACCTTCGAGCCGCGCCCGGACCAGAACCAGAAAGGCCTGGTGATCTGCAACCCACCCTACGGCGAGCGCCTGGGTGATGAAGCCAGCCTGCTGTACCTCTATCAGAACCTCGGTGAGCGCCTGCGCCAGGCCTGCCTGAACTGGGAAGCGGCGGTGTTCACCGGCGCCCCGGACCTGGGCAAGCGCATGGGCATCCGCAGCCACAAACAGTACTCGTTCTGGAACGGCGCCTTGCCCTGCAAGCTGCTGCTGATCAAGGTCCTGCCGGATCAGTTCGTCACCGGCGAGCGCCGCACCGCCGAGCAGCGCCAGGTGGAACGCGAGCAGGCCCAGGCCGCCGCGGACGAAGCACCCGTGCGCCAGTACAACAAGAATGGCAACCCGATCAAGCCGGCCCCGGCTCCTGCTCCCGTGGTCGAGCAGGCGCGCCTGAGCGAGGGCGGGCAGATGTTCGCCAACCGCCTGCAAAAGAACCTCAAGCAACTGGGCAAGTGGGCCAAGCGCGAGGGCATCGAGTGCTACCGTGTCTACGATGCCGACATGCCGGAATACTCCCTGGCCATCGACCTCTACCAGGATTGGGTGCACGTGCAGGAGTACGCGGCGCCCAAATCGGTGGACCCGGAAAAGGCCCAGGCACGTCTGTTCGATGCCCTGGCGGCGATTCCCCAGGCGTTGAATGTCGACAAGAGCCGGGTGGTGATCAAGCGTCGCGAGCGCCAGAGCGGCACCAAGCAGTACGAGCGCCAGAGTGCCCAGGGCCAGTTCACCGAAGTTCGTGAAGGCGGGATCAAGCTACTGGTGAACCTTACCGACTACCTGGATACCGGGCTGTTTCTCGATCACCGGCCGATGCGCATGCGTATTCAGCAAGAGGCGGCGGGCAAGCGTTTCCTCAACCTGTTCTGCTACACCGCCACCGCCAGTGTGCACGCGGCCAAGGGCGGCGCGCGCAGCACCACCAGCGTCGACCTGTCGAAAACCTATCTGGACTGGGCACGCCGCAATTTCTCGCTCAACGGTTTCTCCGACAAGAACCGCCTGGAGCAGGGCGATGTGATGGCCTGGCTGGACAGCTGCCGTGACGAGTTCGACTTGATCTTCATCGACCCGCCGACCTTCTCCAACTCCAAGCGCATGGAAGGGGTGTTCGACGTGCAGCGTGACCAGGTGCAGTTGCTGGACCTGGCCATGGCACGCCTGGCGCCGGGGGGCGTGTTGTATTTCTCCAACAACTTCCGCAAGTTCCAGCTGGATGAAAACCTCGCCGCGCGCTACCAGATCGAGGAGATCACGGCGAAAACCATCGACCCGGATTTCGCCCGCAACGGCAAAATCCACCGTGCCTGGAAAGTCACCGCGCGCTGATGGCCGGATATGTCCCCGAGGCCTGTTTTTTCAGGTTTCGGGGGCTGTTTAGCGCTGGTCAAATTAGTGGCTAATAGCTATAACTCACACTTGGTCCGGATGATGCCCAAACTCGCTGGCGTGATGAGTTCTGCTTATGCCTCTGCATGTTGTACGCCCGAAAATCCTGGGTTTCATAAGTGAAGAGGTATCTGCCTGGCTGGTGGCGGTGCTGGTCCTGGTTGCGGGCGGCATCCTCACCGGGCTCTTGGCCTGGTCCACCTACAGCCTGAACAAGCAGCAGGTGCGCCAGCGCTTCCAGTTGCTGGCCGGCGAACGCTACAGCCGCATCGAAGAACGCTTTCAAGACCAGGAGCAACGCCTGGACGGCTTGCGGCGCTTCTTTGTCAATTCCGACCTGGTGACCCGCCAGGATTTCGATGGCTACGCCAAACCCTTGTTGCGCCGCACCCAGGCCTATGCCTGGGCGCCTCTGGTGAGCCGCGCCCAGCGCCCGGGGTTCGAGCAGTCGATTCGCGATCAGGGGCTGCCGGGGTTTTCCATTTTGCAGTTGAATGCCACGGGCCAGATGGAGCCGGCCGGCGAGCACGATGACTACGCGCCGGTGCTGTACAGCCAGACCCAGAGCCCCCTGGGGTCGCCCCTGGGTTACGACCTCCTGGCTCAACCCCTGCGCCGAGCCACCCTGGAACGTGCTCGGGAACTCAATGGCCTGGCGGTCTCTCCGCCTTTGCAACTGGTGGCCGTGGACCAGGCCTATGCGCGAGGGGTGCTGTTGGCGGCGCCGGTCAGGCGCGCGCAGGATGCTTCCGCCCCCCAGGACCGGCCCTACGGCTATGTTCTGGCGATCATCAGCCTGCGGCAACTGGTGGCGGACGGCCTGCCGGTTCCTGCCAGCGATAACCTGTCGGTGCGGATTCTCGACCTGTCCACCGAGGGCCAGCACGAGGTGCTCTACGAGTCGAACAACCCGCCCATCAGCAGCAGCCTGACCGCCAGCCGCCTGCTGCGCCTGGCGGACCGGGACTATCAGGTGGACATCCGCCCCAGCGCGGCCTTCCTGCACGCCAACCATTCAGCCCTGGGTAGCCTGGTGATTCTTGGCGGCATGCTCAGCCTGCTGCTCAGCGCCTTGCTCTACGTCCTGGTCAGCCAGCGTCAGCGGGCTCTGGCCCTGGTGGAGCAGCGCACCGAGGAGCTGCGTAGCAGCGAGCAGGCGTTGCGCGGCACCCACAGCCAGTTGCGCTGCGTGCTCAATGCCGCCACTCAGGTAGCGATCATTGCCACCGACCTGCGCGGAGTGATCAGCACTTTCAATGCCGGGGCCGAGCAGATGCTCGGCTACAGCAGCAGTGAGGCGGTGGGGCACCTGACCCTGGAAAGTCTGCACCTGCCCGAAGAGCTGGAAAGCTGGGCCCAGAGCCTCACCCAGCGTTACGGCAAAGCCATCCCGGTGTCCCAGGCGATGCTGGTGGAAGAGGGCATGGCCGGCGGGCATGAGGCCCGGGAATGGACCCTGGTGCGGCGTGACGGCAGCCATCTGCAAGTCAACATGCTGGCCACCCCGGTGCTCGACGACCAGGGGTTGTGGATCGGCCATCTGGCCATCTGCATCGATATCACCGAACGCAAGCGCGTGCATGAAGCCCTGGCCGCCCGTGACCGCTTGCTGCAGCGGCTCAGCGCCCACGTGCCCGGCGGGATCTATCAGTTCAAGCTGGACGCCGACGGGCATACCAGTTTTCCCTATGCCAGCGATGGCCTGCGCGAGATCTACGAGATCGAGCCGCAACTGCTGCAGCAGGATGCCGAGGCGGCATTCGAGCGCATCCATCCTGAGGATGTGGAGCGGGTGCGTGAGTCGATCCGGGTTTCGGCGCAGCAGCTCAGTCCCTGGCGCGAGGAGTACCGGGTCTGCCTGCCGCAGCGGGGGGTGCGCTGGATGCGCGGCGCAGCGAGCCCGGAAAGCCTGCGGGGCGGCGGTGTGCTCTGGCACGGCTATATATCGGATATCTCCGATCTCAAACGGGTCGAGGAGGAACTGCGGGCATTGTCGGTCACCGACTCCCTGACCGGTATCCACAACCGGCGCTACTTCCAGGAGCGGCTTCAGGCCGAGATGCACCGCCTGGAGCGAGGTGGTGGCGTCATGGCGGTGATCATGCTGGACATCGACCATTTCAAGCGGATCAACGATCAGTACGGTCACGGTGTGGGGGATCAGGTGCTGCGCGGGTTGTGCGAGCGCATCGGCCGGCGCCTGCGGCGCATCGACGTCTTCTGCCGTCTGGGGGGAGAGGAGTTCATGGTCCTGTGCCCGGACACCAGCGGCCAGCAAGCGCTGATTCTGGCGCAGGAGCTGTGGCACGGTGTGCGCAGTTCGCCGATCGGGCCGGTGAAGAGTGTCACCGCCAGTTTCGGTATCGCCAGTTGGCGTGCGGGGGAGGGTGCAGATGAGCTGCTGCTGCGGGCCGACTCTGCGGTCTATGCCGCCAAGCAGGCGGGGCGGGACCGGGTCCTGATGGAACAGCCGTGAACACTGGCGGCGCGCAAGGCTTGCCGCCGCCAGCGTCGCCGCTTACAGCACCGAAGCGCTGGTCGCCAGTTTCGGCTGGCGGTACAGGTCCAGCAGGACCTGGTCGAGTACCGAAGAGGCGCCAAATGGCCGTGGGTCGTTGAGGATTGCCACCACCGCCCAGGTATTGCCGTTGTCGTCGCGGCTGTAGCCGGCGATGGCGCGTACGGTGTTCAGGGTGCCGGTCTTGATGTGCGCCTCACCGGACATGGCGGTGCGCTTGAGGCGCTTGCGCATGGTGCCATCCATGCCGGCGATCGGCATCGAGCTGATGAACTCGGCGGCGTAGGGGCTTTTCCACGCCGCTTGCAGCAGGCCGGCCATTTCCCGGGCACTGACCCGCTCGGCACGCGACAGGCCGGAACCGTTCTCCATCACCAGGTGCGGCGAGGTGATGCCTTTCTTCGCCAGCCATTGGCGCACCACACGCTGGGCCGCCTTGGCGTCGTCGCCATCGGCTTCGTTGCGGTACTTGGCCCCCAGGCTCAGGAACAACTGCTGGGCCATGGTGTTGTTACTGTATTTGTTGATGTCGCGGATGATTTCCGCGAGGTCCGGGGAGAAGGCGCGGGCCAGGACCTTGGCATCCTTGGGTACCACGGCCAGGCGATCCTGGCCCTGGATGCTGCCGCCCAGCTCGCTCCAGATTGCCCGCACCGCGCCGGCGGTGTAGGTGGCGTGGTCCAGCAGCGACAGGTAAGTCTGGGAACTGCAACCATCACCCAACTGCCCGCCGACGGTCACGATCACGCTGCCATCGGCCTGGGTGACGGGGTTGTAGCGCACGTCTCCAGTGCACTGCTTGGTGTTGACCGCCTTGACCTGGTTGTCGATGCGGATCTTGGCGATCGGCGGCTCCACCGAAACCAGGACCCGTCCTGAGTCATTGCGGGCAACGAAGCGCAGGGCCTTGAGGTTGACCATCAGGGCGTCCGGCTTGACCAGGAACGGCTTGTTCTCGTCGTTGCCATCGTCATTGAATTCCGGCAGTTGCGGCTGCACGAAGAAGTTGCGGTCCAGCACCAGATCGCCAGTGACTTGCTGTACGCCATTGGCCCGCAGGTCACGCATCAGCAGCCAAAGCTTCTCCATGTTCAGCTTGGGGTCGCCGCCGCCCTTGAGGTACAGGTTGCCATTGAGGATGCCGCCGCTGAGGGTGCCGTCGGTGTAGAACTCGGTTTTCCACTGGTGGGTCGGGCCGAGCATTTCCAGGGCCGCGTAGGTGGTCACCAGTTTCATGGTGGAGGCCGGGTTCACCGATACATCGGCGTTGAAGATGGTCGGGGTGCCGGGGCCGTTCAGGGGAATCATCACCAGGGACAGGGCGTTATCCGGAAGTTTGCTGGCTTTGAGGGCTTGCTGGACCTTGGGGGTCAGGGTGGTGTTGACCGGGGCCGCGGAAACGGGAAAGGCCAGGGGGAGAAAAACACTGGCCAGCAACAGTGGACGCAACGATTTGATCATATGAAATGGAACCCTGCAGTCGAGGGGAAAAAAGGCGAGGGCATGCAGATAAAATCCCTCAGTGGTCATGAAAGTGTCGGCATTATGCCCCAAGGTATAGCGGCTTGTGCCGTGCCACGGGCCGCTGGGGCGGTATTTTTTTTACCAATGGCAGGGTTGCATCCTCATAGAGTCAGGCAATCGCCTGCCTAAACTGGTAAAGTGCCGCCCGTTATTACTTATGAGGATTGTTCCATGGCCACTAACCGTTCCCGCCGTCTGCGCAAAAAACTCTGCGTAGATGAATTTCAGGAGCTGGGTTTTGAGCTGAACCTGGATTTCAAAGAAGGTCTGGCTGACGAAGCTATCGACGCTTTCCTCGACGCATTCCTCAAAGAAGCGATGGAAGCCAACGGCCTGGGCTATGTAGGCGGCGACGACTTCGGTCTGGTTTGCCTGAGCAAGCGCGGTTCCGTCAGCGAAGAGCAACGTGCCACCGTTGAAGCCTGGCTCAAGGCGCGCACCGAGCTGACCACCGTTGAAGTCAGCCCGCTGCTGGACGTGTGGTACCCGGACAACGCGATCAACCCAGTCGCGTGATGTCATGCATGAGCGACCCGTCCGGGTCGCTCATGCGTTGTTGCCCGAGGGCAACCTGTCGATTTTCCCCTTTGTATCCTTGCCTCTGCCACGGGCCAGCCCCGGGCGTTGTCGTGGGCGCCGTTCGCCGGCAAGCCGGCGCGTGAGCGAGCGCCGGTCGGTGTAGAAGCCGGCTTGCCAGCGAAGCCCTTCAGGCGCTGCGCCAGTTCAGGATCATCAGGGTCACCACCCCGGCAACAATTCCCCAGAACGCCGAGCCGATGGAGAACAGCGTCAGCCCCGACGCCGTGACCATGAAGGTGATCAGCGCCGCTTCCCGTTCCTTCACTTCGCTCATGGCGATGCTCAGACCGTTGATAATCGAACCGAACAGTGCCAGGGCCGCGATGGACAGCACCAGCTCCTTGGGCAGGGCGGCGAACAGCGCCGCCAGGGTGGCGCCGAAGACCCCGGCGATGCCGTAGAAAATCCCGCACCACACCGCCGCGGTGTAGCGCTTGCTGTGATCCTCATGGGCATGGGGGCCGGTGCAGATGGCGGCACTGATGGCCGCCAGGTTGATGCCATGGGAGCCGAAGGGCGCCAGCAGCAGCGAGGCCAACCCGGTGGCGGTGATCAGCGGCGAAGCCGGGACGTTGTAGCCGTCGGCCCGCAGCACGGCGATCCCCGGCATGTTCTGCGAGGTCATGGCCACCACGAACAGCGGAATGCCGATGCTGATGGTGGCGGCCAGGGAGAAGTGCGGCGTGGTCCATACCGGGGTCGCCACTTCCAGGTGAAAGCCGCTGAAGTCCAGCAGGCCCATGGCCCCGGACAAGGCCGTACCGATCAGCAGCGCAGCCAGTACCGCATAGCGCGGCGACAGGCGCTTGACCACCAGGTAGGTGAGAAACATGCCCAGCACCAGGCCGGTGCGGTGCTGGGCGGCGACGAAGATTTCACTGCCGATCTTGAACAGAATCCCCGCCAGCAGGGCCGCCGCCAGGGACGCCGGGATCTTTTTCATCAGCCGCTCGAAGCTGCCTGTCAGGCCGCACAGGGTCACCAGCACGGCGCAGGTGATATAGGCGCCGATGGCTTCGCCGTAGGTCACTCCGGACAGGCTGGTGATCAGCAGAGCGGCGCCGGGGGTCGACCAGGCGATGGTGATGGGGGTGCGATAGCGCAGGGAGAGGCCGATGCTGCACACCGCCATGCCGATGGAAATGGCCCAGATCCACGAGGAAATCTGACCGCTGGTCAGCCCGGCGGCCTGCCCGGCCTGGAACATCAGCACCAGGGAACTGGTGTAGCCGGTCATCATGGCGATGAAGCCGGCCACTATGGCAGACGGCGAAGTGTCGGCCAGAGGGCGTAGCTGCGCGGGAGTGGCATCGGACATTACTGCTGTTCCTTGTTCTTGAAAGACGCAAAAAACCACATCCGGCGCGCATTGATCGAGGCGGGCTCGAGCAATGGGCCAGTAATGGGGTTCCAGGTCCAAGCCTAAACTTAAAAGTAACTTTGCATTGCAATACAGCCGTGACTACAAATAGCCGTACAGTCGTTGAACAAGTCGCGGGCCCGACAACACTTTTTGCTAGTGATGGCCATGGGTTGTGTACAATGTGCCCCTGTTTTAACGCGATACTTGCCAGCGACCCACCGTGGCGTATTAAAGTCACGCTGAAATCGCCGCAGTCCTCCCGACCCGAGTGCCCATGAACGAACAGTTGCAACCTCTCAAGAAACAACCGCGAGCAGGCAAAGCCGGTCGCAGCGGAACCCAGGACGATATTGTCTACGCGCACATCTTTGAGGCCATCCTCGAGCAGCGCCTGGCGCCGGGCACCAAATTGAGCGAAGAGGCGCTGGGGGAGATTTTCGGAGTCAGTCGGACCATCATCCGTCGCGCGCTGTCGCGCCTGGCCCATGAAGGCGTGGTCCTGCTGCGGCCCAACCGTGGCGCGGTCGTCGCCAGCCCGAGCGTCGAGGAAGCCCGCCAGGTATTTCTCGCCCGGCGCCTGGTGGAGCGGGCCATTACCGAACTGGCCGTGCAGCATGCCACTGCCGAGCAGCTGCTGGAGTTGCGGCAGATGGTCAACGAGGAACGCGACAGCTTTTCCCGTGGCGATCGTGGTGCCGGTATCCGCCTTTCCGGGGAGTTTCACCTGAAGCTGGCGGAAGCGGCGAAGAATGCCCCGCTGATCAGCTTCCAGCGCAGCCTGGTGTCCCAGACCTCGCTGATCATTGCCCAGTACGAAAGCGGTAACCGTTCGCACTGCTCCTACGATGAGCACACCCAACTGATCGATGCCATCGAAGCCCGGGACGGCGAGCTGGCGGTGAACCTGATGATGCACCACATGGACCACATCGACAGCAAGCTCAACCTCGACGAGGAAAGTGCCTCGGACGACCTGCATGCGGTGTTCTCGCACTTGCTGCAGACCAAGAAACCGGGGCGGCCAAGCGCCAAGCTCTAAGCTGCAAGCCTTGCGTTTCAAGCAATCCCTCGCTTCGTGTGCTGCACGGAGCGAGGGATTCTTGTTTCTGCGGCCCCTTGCCGGGCCTTGGCTTGGGCATTTTGTTGCGGTTTTTGTTTCAGATTGTATACAGTGCCTGCTTCGAGGCGCATGGCCCGGCAGCAGTCGGCCAAGGCTCGCCTCTCGCCCTGCGAAAGGAGCCCGCGGCATGAGCGGCAGAACGCTACGTATTCATTCCTCCGCGATCCACTATTTCGACATGGTCCGGCGCTGCCGCTCGATCCGCGAGGCTGCCCGGCGCTTGAATGTCGCGTCCTCGGCAGTGAACCGGCAGATTCTCAAGATCGAGGACGAGATCGGCGCGCCGCTGTTCGAGCGCTTGCCCGGCGGCCTGCGCCTGACCATGGCCGGGGAGATTCTCAGCCGTCACGCCAACTTGGTGTTGCAGGACCTGGAGCGGGTGCGCCTGGAGTTCGACGCCTTGCGCGGCCTGAAAAGCGGCCACGTCGAGATCGCCACCGCCGAAGGTGCCACGGTGGATCTGCTGCCCTCGGTGCTCAAGCGCATGCGTGATCACTACCCGCAAGTGACCATCGGTGTGACCGTGCAGGGTTCGCAATCCATTCCCCAGGCCCTGATCAACAGCCGCGCCGACCTGGGCCTGGCCTTTGCTGTGCCACGGGCCGCGGAAATCCGCCAGTTGAGTGTCGGGCATTTCCGCCTCGGGGCGCTGGTCGGCCCGGACCACCCGCTGGCCGAGCGCGGCAGCGTCAATTTCGCCACCTGTGCCGAGCACGGGCTGATCCTGGCCAAGAGCGAGCTGTCGATCCATCACCTGCTGGCGCCGCTGCACAAGCGTCTGGGCCTGCTGGACAAACCGCCGCTGCAGAGCAACTCCATGGAGCTGGCGCGGCAGATGGCCCGGCACAACATGGGGGTGGCGTTCCAGACCCGGGTCGGGGTCGAGGTGGATCTGCAAAAGGGTGAGCTGTTGCATATTCCCCTGAGCGACCAGGGCGGCATCTACAGCGACCTGGGGCTCTACGCCCGCAGCGGGCGCGACCTGCCCAGCGCGGTGGAGGCGCTGGCGCATTTGCTCAGTGAGGAGATCGCTCTTCGCGAACGGGCCGAGCGCGCCTTCGGCCAGCCGGTGCTCTGAGTCCGGCCTCCTGGGCCTGTGTTGCCATTTCGGCAGCGCCCTGGTCGATATTCTGTGCTTTGGGCGCTGTAGCGCTTGTGTCGATACTGCGTGCGGTCGGCAGCCAGCGAAGCTGCCTAAAGCCACACCGCCACAGGACATAATAAAAATGAAAAAGGCACTACAAGGCGCAACCCTGCTGATGAGCATGATCGGAGCAGGGGAAGCGGCCGCCCTCGAGTGGATGAACAACAGCGTCGGCTTTCGATACGGCAAGGAGTTCACCAACCCGAACAACCCGCACTACATCAGCAAGCGCATCTACAGCTTCACCCACGCCAGCGGTTACCAGTACGGCAGCAACTACCTGCACCTGGATGTGCTGCTCTCCGACAACGACGACCCGCGTAAGGGCACCAACAAGGGCAGCAGCGAGGTCTACGGGGTCTATCGCCACCAGCTCTATTCCTCCCGGGTATTGGACACGCCGCTGGGCACCGGCCTGATCAAGGACTACGCTCTGACCATGGGTTTTGACGCCAGCCGCAACAACAACCTGGGGTCGGCGAAAAAGCGTGCCCTGGTCTTCGGCCCGACCCTGAAGTTCAACACCGTCGGGGTGCTGGACCTGAGCCTGCTGTACTACAAGGAAAACAACCATTCCGGGATCCCCGGGGCCAAGGACCCGGATCACACCTTCGACGACACCTACCTGCTCAACCTGGCCTGGATGCGACCTTTCGAAGTCGGCACCCACGCTGCCAAGTTCCAGGGTTTCGTCAACTACACCGGGGAGAAGGGCCACGACTACAACTACCGCGACACTGCCCCCGAAACCCTGATGCGTACCTCGTTGATGGTGGCAGTGCTGCCGGGCAAGAACGTCAAGCCCAACCTGTATCTGGGGGTCGGCTACGAGTACTGGCACAACAAGTTCGGGGTGGACGGCGGCCGTGGCAGCCGCACCTCGACACCGACCCTGAACATGGAAGTGACCTTCTAGGCTCGCCCGCAGTCCGGGCCTGGATGCAGGCAAAAAAATCCCCCGTACGCGTCTGGCGAACGGGGGATTTTCATTTTCCGGGGTTAGCGCTGGTGGACCTGCTGGCCGGCGGCAAAGGTCTGCAGCACGGTGCGATCGTCGCCCAGGGTCATCAGCACGAACAGGGTTTCGGCAATGCTGTTGGCTTGCTTGAGGCGGTAGCTGAGCAGCGGAGTGGCGTGGTAGTCGAGGACCAGGAAGTCGGCGTCGGTGCCCGGATGCAGGGTGCCGATCTTGTGTTCCAGGCGCAGGGCCCGGGCGCCGCCGAGGGTGGCCAGATACAGCGACTTGAACGGGCTCAGGCGCGCGCCTTGCAGTTGCATGACCTTGTAGGCCTCGTTGAGGGTCTGCAGCAGCGAGAAGCTGGTGCCGCCACCGACGTCGGTGCCCAGGCCGACATTGAGCTTGTGCTTTTCCGCCATCGGCAGGTTGAACAGGCCGCTGCCGAGGAAGAAGTTCGAGGTGGGGCAGAAGGCCACGGCCGAACCGGTTTCAGCCAGGCGTGCGCATTCGTCGTCGCACAGGTGCACGCCGTGGGCGAACACCGAACGCTCGCCGAGCAACTGGTAGTGGTCGTACACGTCCAGGTAACCCTTGCGCTCCGGGAACAGCTCCTTGACCCATTGGATTTCCTGCAGGTTCTCACTGATGTGGGTCTGCATGTAGAGGTCGGGGTATTCGGTCAGCAACTGGCCGGCCAGGGTCAGTTGCTCCGGGGTACTGGTGGGGGCGAAGCGCGGGGTGACTGCGTAGTGCAGGCGGCCTTTGCCGTGCCAGCGCTCGATCAGCGCCTTGCTTTCCTGGTAGCCGGATTCGGCGGTGTCGGTCAGGTAGTCCGGGGCGTTGCGGTCCATCATCACCTTGCCGGCGATCATCCGCAGGTCGAGCTTCTCGGCGGCGGCGAAGAAGGCATTGACCGACTGCGGATGCACGCTGCCGAACACTAGGGCGGTGGTGGTGCCGTTGCGCAGCAGTTCTTTGATGAAGATGTCCGCCACTTCATTGGCGTGATTCGGGTCGGCGAACTGGCTTTCGCAGGGGAAGGTGTAGGTGTTGAGCCAGTCCAGCAACTGCTCGCCATAGGCGCCCACCATGCCGGTCTGCGGCAGGTGGATATGGGTGTCGATGAAGCCTGGTGTGATCAGGGCATCGGGATAGTGCTCGACCTGCACCCCGGCGGGCAGCCCGGGCAGCAGCTCGCTGGCGTGGCCGAGGGCACTGATCCGGCCGTTTTCTACTACCAGCAGGCCGTCTTCGAAGTACTCATAGGAGGCTTCGATGCCGACTTCGGCCGGGTCGGCGATGCTGTGCAGGATGGCGGCACGGTAGGCTTTGCGAGTCAAAGGCATGGGGGATTCTCAGTGTGTGGCGTGTCAGTTTGCAGCCTGGCTGCGGCGTGATACCGGCAGCAGTTTGGCAATGGGTTCGGCACTGGCGCTGGGCTGGCCGAAATGGGCGTTATAGGTGGCGATGATCTCGCCGGCAATGGAGATGGCGATTTCCACAGGCAACTTGCCTTTGACTTCGCCGAGCCCCATCGGGCAGCGCATGCGCTGCAAGGTTTCGGCGTCGAAACCGCGGTCACGCAGGCGGTGTTCGAACTTGACCCGTTTGGTCTTCGAGCCGATCAGGCCGAAATAGGTGAAATCGTTGCGCTTGAGTAGGGCCGCGGTCAACTCCAGGTCCAGCTGGTGATTATGGGTCATGACGATGCAATAGCTGCCGGCGGGCAGGTTGTCGATTTCGTCCACCGGTTCTTCGCTGACGATCTTGCGTACTCCAGGGGGGATCTGCTCGGGAAACTCCTGCTCCCGGGAATCGA
Source organism: Pseudomonas sp. NFPP25 (assembly GCF_900116505.1). Classification (NCBI taxonomy): domain Bacteria; kingdom Pseudomonadati; phylum Pseudomonadota; class Gammaproteobacteria; order Pseudomonadales; family Pseudomonadaceae; genus Pseudomonas; species Pseudomonas sp. NFPP25. The sequence continues at coordinate 342,294 of NZ_FPBG01000006.1, forward strand.
TCCAGCGTACCCGGCAGGGCAGGCTGGCAAGCAGTGGCACCAGCGCGCGGCCGACATGCCCGGCACCGAACACGGCGATCTGCGCCTGCACCTGGCCCATGGGTTCGAACAGCAGCACCGTGGCACCGCCGCAGCACTGACCGAGGCTGGCGCCGAGGCTGAAGCGCTGCAGATGGGTCGCCTGCTTGCCGGCAGCGAGCATGTCCCGGGCGATCTGCATGGCCTTGTATTCCAGGTGCCCGCCGCCAATGGTGTCGAAGGCCTGGGTGGCGCTGACCACCATTTTCGAGCCGGCATTGCGCGGCGTCGAGCCGAGCTCCTCGATGATGGTCACCAGCACGCAGGGTTCACCCTGGGTCTGCAGGTCGGCGAGGGCGCTGATCCAGTTGTACATGTTCACCTCGACATCTTGGTTGTCTGTGTGGGCCTCTTCCTCGGCAAGCCGGCTCCTGCAGGAGCCGGCTTGCCGACGCGGGCCGTTACAGCGGCGCCAGCTCGGCTTGCGGGTCCGCGGCCCTGGTCACCTGCAAGCGACGCATCTGCTCGCAGCCCCACAACACTCGCTCCGGTGTCGCCGGCGCATCGATCTGCGGCTGGTGGCGGTAGTCGCCGAGGCTCGCCACCGCATCCTTGATCGCGCACCAGGCGGCGATACCCAGCATGAACGGCGGTTCGCCCACGGCCTTGGAATGGAACACCGTGTCTTCCGGGTTCTTGCGGTTTTCCACCAGCTTGACTCGCAGGTCCAGGGGCATGTCGGCCACTGCCGGGATCTTGTAGCTGGCCGGGCCGCAGGTCATCAGCTTGCCCTTGGTGTTCCACACCAGTTCCTCGGTGGTCAGCCAGCCCATGCCCTGGATGTAGCCGCCCTCGACCTGGCCGATGTCGATGGCCGGGTTCAGCGAGGCGCCGACGTCATGCAGGATGTCGGTGCGCAGCATCTTGTACTCGCCGGTCAGGGTGTCGACTATCACCTCGGCGCAGGCCGCGCCGAAGGCGAAGTAGTAGAACGGCCGGCCCCGGGCCTGGGCACGGTCGTAGTAGATTTTCGGGGTCTTGTAGAAGCCGGTGCTGGAGAGCGACACCTGGGCAAAATAGGCCTGCTGGATCAGTTCCTCGAAGGTCAGGATATGCTCGCGGACCCGCACGTGGCCGTTGTGGAATTCCACATCTTCTTCGCTGACCTGATACTTGCGCGCGGCAAATTCCACCAGGCGGTTCTTGATGGTCTGCGCCGCGTTCTGCGCGGCCTTGCCGTTCAGGTCGGCACCACTGGAAGCGGCGGTGGGCGAGGTATTGGGCACCTTGTCGGTATTGGTGGCGGTGATCTGCACCCGGTCGATGTTCACCTGGAATACCTCGGCCACCACTTGCGCCACCTTGATGTTCAGGCCCTGGCCCATTTCGGTGCCGCCGTGGTTCAGGTGGATGCTGCCGTCGGTGTAGACATGGATCAGCGCGCCGGCCTGGTTGAGGAAGCTGGCGGTGAAGGAAATACCGAATTTCACCGGGGTCAGTGCCAGGCCCTTTTTCAGGATCGGGCTGTTGGCGTTGTACAGGCGGATGGCTTCGCGGCGCTCGGCGTACTGGCTGCTGGCTTCCAGTTCGGCGGTCATTTCCTCGAGCATGTTGTGCTCGACGGTCTGGTAGTAGTGGGTGACGTTGCGCTCGGTCTTGCCGTAGTAGTTGGCCTTGCGTACCGCCAGAGGGTCCAGGTGCAGATGGCGGGCGATGGCGTCCATCACCTCCTCGATGGCGACCATGCCCTGCGGGCCACCGAAGCCGCGATAGGCAGTGTTCGACGCAGTGTTGGTCTTGCAGCGGTGGCCGTTGATGGTGGCATCGCCCAAGTAGTACGAGTTGTCGGAGTGGAACATGGCACGGTCGACGATGGATGCCGAGAGGTCCGGTGAACAGCCGCAGTTGCCCGCCAGTTCCAGCTGGATGCCGTGCAGGCGCCCGCTGCTGTCGAAGCCCACGTCGTATTCGACGTAGAAAGGGTGGCGCTTGCCGGTCATCAGCATGTCTTCGACCCGTGGCAGGCGCATCTTGGTCGGCTGGCCGGTCAGGCGTGCCACCACCGCGCACAGGCAGGCGGGGCTGGCGGCCTGGGTTTCCTTGCCGCCGAAGCCGCCGCCCATGCGCCGCATGTCCACCACTATCTTGTTCATCGAGACGTCCAGCACTTCCGCCACCAGCTTCTGCACTTCGGTGGGGTTCTGGGTCGAGCAGTAGACGATCATGCCGCCGTCTTCGGTGGGCATCACCGAGGAGATCTGGGTTTCCAGGTAGAAGTGTTCCTGGCCGCCGATGTGCAGCGTGCCCTGGATGCGGTGCTCGGCACTGGCCAGGGCGCTGGCCGAGTCGCCGCGCTGGTGGGTGTGGCTGTCCAGCACGAAGTGGCGCTTGCGCAGGGCCTCGACCACGTCGAGCACCGGCTCCAGGTCTTCGTATTCGATGATCGCGGCCATGGCCGCCTTGCGCGCGGTTTCCAGGTCCCTGGCGGCCACCGCCAGCACCGGCTGGCCGACGAACTCCACGGTGTCGATGGCCAGCAGCGGGTCGCCGGGCAGCAGCGGGCCGATATCCTTGAGGCCGGGAATGTCCTCGTGGGTAATGGCGATGCGCACGCCTTCGAAGGCGTAGCAGGGGGCGGTGTCGATGCTGATGACCTTGGCGTGTGCCCGGTCCGACAGTCGCGCGTAGACGTGCAACTGGTTGGGGAATTCCAGGCGGTCGTCGATGTACACCGCTTCGCCGGACACATGTTTGTCGGCGCTGTCGTGCTTGACGCTGCGGCCGACGCCGCTGGTCAGGTCCTGGTGAAACAGGGCCGTGAGTTCGGCCTGGGTCTTCTCGACCTTGTGATGATTAGACATAAGCGGTCACCCGGGTCTCGATGTGCGGTGCATGCAGTTCGATGAAGTATTTGCGCAGCAGGTTCTGCGCGCTCAGCAGGCGGTATTCCTTGCTGGCGCGAAAATCCGAGAGCGGGGTGAAGTCTTCTGCCAGGGCGGCGCAGGCCCGCTCGATGCTCGATTGATTCCAGGGCGCGCCGATCAGTGCGGCTTCGCAGCTCTTGGCGCGCTTGGGGATCGCCGCCATGCCGCCGAAGGCGATGCGCGCATCGCTGACCACGCCGTTGTCGATGCGCAGGTTGAAAGCCGCGCAGACCGCGGAAATGTCGTCGTCCAGGCGCTTGGAGACCTTGTAGGCGCGGAACAGCCGTTCGGCGCTGGCCCGGGGCACGATGATCTTCTCGATGAACTCGCTTTCCTGGCGGGCGGTGACCCGGTAATCGATGAAATAGTCTTCCAGGGCCAGGGTGCGGCGCACTTCGCCCTTGCACAGGACGATCTGCGCGCCCAGGGCAATCAGCAGCGGCGGCGAGTCGCCGATGGGCGAGGCGTTGCCGATGTTGCCGCCCAGGGTGCCCTGGTTGCGGATCTGCAGCGAGGCGAAGCGCTGCAGCAGTTCGCCGAAGTCCGGGTACTCGGCGCGCAGGGCGTCGTAGCAGTCGGTGAGGGCGGTGGCGGCGCCGATTTCCAGGCGATCGTCGAAGTGCTCGATGCGCTTCATCTGGGCAATGTTGCCGACGTAGATCATCACCGGCAGGGTGCGGTGGAACTGGGTCACCTCCAGGGCCAGGTCGGTGCCGCCGGCCAGCAGCCGGGCTTGCGGGTAGGCGTCATAAAGGTCGGCCAGATCAGCCACCGTCAGCGGCACCAGGCAGCGCTTGTCGCCACTGTTGAGCTCACCGGTGTCCTTGGGCGCAATGGCCTTGAGGCGGCTGATGGTCTCGGCCTGGCGCGCATCGAACTGATCGCTCTGCCCACCACAGCAGGCCTGCTCGGCGGCGGCGAGGATCGGCCGGTAGCCAGTGCAGCGGCAGAGGTTGCCGGCGAGGGCTTCATGGGCCTTGTGGGCGTCGGGCTGGCTGCTGTTTTTCTGCAGGGCGAACAGCGACATGACGAAGCCCGGGGTGCAGAAGCCGCACTGCGAGCCGTGGCAGTCGACCATGGCCTGCTGCACGCTGTGCAGTTGCCCCTGGTGCTTGAGGCCTTCGACGCTGATCAGGTGCTTGCCGTGCAGGGAGGAAACGAAGGTCAGGCACGAATTGAGGCTGCGATAGCGAATGCTTTCGCCGCCTTGCGCATCCGTCTGCAACTCGCCCACCACCACGGTGCAGGCGCCGCAGTCGCCGCTGGCGCAGCCTTCCTTGGTGCCGGGCTTGCCCAGGTGCTCGCGCAGATAGTTGAGCACGGTCAGGTTGGGGTCCAGGGCATGCTCGCTACGGAGTTCCTGGTTGAGTAAAAACTGGATCACGGAAGGCCTCGCAGACTCATTATTGTTGTTAACCGACGTCAGCCGAATTTAGTCATGTCTGACTTTTCGGTCAATGATTTTCTGACTTCAAGGTCAGGAAATTTTCGACTCCAACAATTCAAGTATGAACGGCTATGGAAAATTGCTCGGATCACGGTCAATTTGCTTATTTCGTGCCAAATTCCGCCCCTTGGGCACTCCGCGATGAAGTGGCAATTGCGCTACACTGCGCGGCTTGTGCCGATTAAAGATTTTGAAGGAAAACCATGACGTTCAAGGCGCCGGACAGCCTCGCCGAGCAAATTGCTCACCACCTCGCCGAACGTATCATTCGCGGGGATCTCAAGCCTGGGGAGCGCATTCAGGAACAGAAGGTCACCTTGGCCCTCAATGTCAGCCGTGGTTCGGTCCGCGAGGCCTTGCTGATCCTCGAGCGCCGCCATCTGATCGCCATCTTGCCGCGCCGTGGTGCCCATGTGACCGAGCTCACCGAGCACAAGGTCCGCAGCCTGTGCACGCTGATGAGCGAGCTGTACATCCTGCTGGGGAACTCGGTGGCCAGCGGCTGGACACAGCAGAGCGACATGACGCCATTCCTGCAGATCCAGCAGCGCCTGGAGAGTGCCTACGAACGCCAGGACATCCGTGCCTTCGTCGAAGACAGCTTCAGCGTGATGCGCGCGGCTTATCCGTTCGCCAACAACCCCTACCTGCAGGAGACTGTCGAGAACCTGCAGCCGGCCATGAGCCGCGCCTATTACCTGGCGCTGGACCAGCGCAAGGCATCCATGAGCGAGTACCTGGCGTTGTTCGAGCAACTGCTGGCCGCGGTATTGGCCCGTGACCTGGTGCAGATCCGCCAGGTGCTGACGGCCTACGCCGAGCGCAGCAGCGATCTGGTGGTATCTGCGTTGGCGGATGCGTAAACGTGCGACTCAAGTGCATCAAGCTGGCGGGGTTCAAGTCCTTCGTCGATCCGACCACGGTGAACTTCCCCAGTAACATGGCGGCGGTGGTCGGGCCCAATGGTTGCGGCAAGTCGAACATCATCGACGCCGTGCGCTGGGTCATGGGCGAAAGCTCGGCGAAGAACCTGCGCGGCGAGTCGATGACCGACGTCATCTTCAATGGCTCCACCAGCCGCAAGCCGGTGAGCCAGGCCAGCATCGAACTGGTGTTCGACAACTCCGATGGCACCCTGGTGGGCGAGTACGCCGCCTATGCGGAAATCTCCATTCGCCGCAAGGTGACCCGCGACAGCCAGAACAGTTATTTCCTCAACGGCGCCAAATGTCGCCGTCGGGATATCACCGACATCTTCCTCGGCACTGGCCTGGGGCCACGCAGCTACTCGATCATCGAACAGGGCATGATCTCCAAGCTGATCGAAGCCAAGCCCGAGGATCTGCGCAACTTCATCGAGGAAGCCGCGGGCATCTCCAAGTACAAGGAGCGCCGGCGCGAGACGGAAAACCGCATCCGCCGCACTCACGAGAACCTCGCCCGCCTGACCGACCTGCGCGAAGAGCTGGAGCGTCAGCTCGAACGCTTGCATCGCCAGGCTCAGGCCGCCGAGAAGTATCAGGAATACAAGGCCGAGGAGCGCCAGCTCAAGGCGCAGCTGTCGGCCCTGCGCTGGCAGGCCCTGAATGAGCAGGTGGGCCAGCGCGAGTCGGTAATCGGTAGCCAGGAAGTCAGCTTCGAGGCCCTGGTGGCCGAGCAGCGCAACGCCGATGCTGCTATCGAACGCTTTCGCGACGGGCACCACGAGCTCTCCGAACGCTTCAATCTGGTGCAGGGGCGCTTCTATTCGGTGGGCGGTGACATCGCCCGGGTCGAGCAGAGCATCCAGCATGGCCAGCAGCGCCTGCGGCAGTTGCAGGACGACCTCAAGGAAGCCGAGCGCGCGCGCCTGGAAACCGAGTCGCACCTGGGGCACGACCGCACCTTGCTGGCGACCCTGGGGGAAGAGCTGGCGATGCTCGAACCCGAGCAGGAAGTCACCGCCGCCGCAGCCGAAGAAGCCGCTGCAACCTTGGAAGAAGCCGAAACCACCATGCACGGCTGGCAGGAGCAGTGGGACGCCTTCAACCTGAGTTCCGCGGAACCGCGGCGCCAGGCGGAAGTGCAGCAGTCACGCATCCAGCAGCTCGAAGGCAGCATGGAGCGGCTGTCCGAGCGCCAGCGGCGCCTGGGGGAGGAGCGCGAGTTGCTTTCGGCCGACCCGGAAGACGCGGCGATCCTCGAACTCAACGAACAACTGGCTGCCAGTGAGGCGACCCTGGAAGACCTGCAAGCCAGCGAGGAGTCCCAGGTCGAGCGTCTGGAACAACTGCGCCAGCAATTGCAGCAGGCAACCCAGGCACAGCAGCAGGCTCAGGGTGAATTGCAGCGCCTCAATGGCCGGCTGGCTTCCCTGGAAGCCTTGCAGCAGGCCGCACTGGACCCCGCCACGGGTACCGCCGAGTGGTTGCGTGAGCAGCAGTTGGCCGAACGCCCGCGCCTGGCCGATGGCATGCATGTGGAAGCGGGCTGGGAGCTGGCGGTGGAAACCGTGCTTGGCGCCGATCTGCAGGCGGTGCTGGTGGACGATTTTACCGGCCTTGACCTCGCGGGTTTCCAGCAAGGCGATCTGCGCCTGCTGAGCCAGCAAGGCGATGCAATGCGCATCCCCGGCAGCCTGCTGGACAAGGTGGAATCCACGGTGGATCTGTCGCCTTGGCTGGGTCAGGTCAAACCGGTGGAAAACCTCGAACAGGCCCTGGCCTTGCGGGGGCAACTGGCTGCCGGACAGAGCCTGATCAGCCGCGATGGCTACTGGGTCGGCCGGCATTTTTTGCGGGTGCGCCGCGCCAGCGAAGCGGAAAGCGGCGTGCTGGCCCGGGGTCAGGAAATCCAGCAATTGACCCAGGAGCGCGATGAGCGCGAAGCCAGTGTCGAGGCCCTGGAAAGCCAGTTGCTCAACCTGCGGGCCCAGCAGCGCCAGCAGGAGAACGGTCGCGAGCATCTGCGCCGTCTGCTGCAGGACGAAGCCCGCCAGCAAGGTGAGCTGAAGGCCAAGCTGTCTGCCGGCAAGGCCAAGGCCGAACAACTGACCTTGCGGCGTACCCGTCTCGATGAAGAGCTGGTGGAGCTTGGCGAACAGCGCGAGCTGGAACACGAACAGATTGGGGAGGCGCGCCTGCAATTGCAGGACGCTCTCGACAGCATGGCCCTGGACACCGAGCAGCGTGAGCTGCTGCTGGCCCAGCGCGACAGCCTGCGCGAGCGTCTTGACCGGGTGCGCCAGGAAGCGCGCCAGCACAAGGATCACGCCCACCAGTTGGCAGTGCGCATGGGCTCGCTCAAGGCCCAGCACGATTCCACCCGGCAGGCTCTGGAGCGTCTGGAGCTGCAATCCGAGCGCCTGACCGAGAAGCGCGAACAACTCAGCCTCAACCTGGAAGAAGGCGAGGCGCCATTGGAAGAGTTGCGCCTGAAGCTCGAAGAGCTGCTGGAAAAGCGCATGACCGTGGATGTGGAGCTCAAGACCGCGCAGATCGCCCTGGAAGATGCCGACCGCGAATTGCGCGATGCCGAGAAGCGCCGCAACCAGGCCGAGCAGCAGTCGCAGTTGATTCGTGGCCAGTTGGAGCAGCAGCGCATGGAATGGCAAGCCCTGACCGTGCGCCGCAAGACCTTGCAGGAGCAACTGCTGGCCGACGGCTACGACCTGGACGGCGTGCTGGCGACCCTGACCGCAGAAGCCAGCGAGCAGGCCGCCGAAGAAGAGCTGGAACGGATTGCCGCCCGGATCCAGCGCCTGGGCGCAATCAACCTGGCGGCCATCGACGAGTATCAGCAGCAGTCCGAGCGCAAGCGCTATCTGGATGCCCAGGATGCCGACCTGGTGGAGGCCCTGGAAACCCTGGAGAACGTGATCCGCAAGATCGACAAGGAAACCCGTAATCGATTCAAAGATACCTTTGATCAGATCAACGGCGGTTTGCAGGCACTCTTTCCAAAAGTTTTCGGTGGCGGCAGCGCTTATTTGGAACTGACGGGCGAAGATCTACTCGATACAGGGGTAACGATCATGGCGCGTCCTCCGGGCAAGAAGAACAGCACCATTCATTTGCTCTCCGGTGGCGAAAAGGCATTGACCGCATTGGCCCTGGTATTTGCCATCTTCAAGTTGAACCCGGCGCCGTTCTGCATGCTCGACGAAGTTGACGCACCGCTGGATGACGCTAACGTTGGACGCTACGCGAGATTGGTTAAAGAGATGTCGCAGACCGTGCAGTTCATCTATATCACCCACAACAAGATCGCCATGGAAATGGCTGATCAGTTGATGGGGGTAACGATGCACGAACCCGGTTGTTCGCGCCTGGTAGCCGTGGATGTCGAGGAGGCGATGGCGATGGTGGACTCTTGAGTCCGGGCGACTGAGGCGACTGTAGGGGGCAAGTAGGGGGGATTTTTCCCATTACCCAGCTGGCCAATCGATATATTGGCCCTAGCCGTTGCGACAGACGGTGTAAAGTTGCCTTTGGTCGTGCTAGTTTAATGTCAATTTTTCCTATGCGTGGGCAAAACGCCATTCAGAACATAGAGTTGGCGCCACGTTTTAAAGCGGTTTGCAGATTGTAAACCCCTTATTTTTCAGCATTTTTTATAGAGGCACGGGATTACATGGAAATCGGTCTGCGCGAGTGGCTGATCGTCATCGGCATTATTGTTATCGCCGGTATTCTTTTTGATGGCTGGCGGCGTATGCGCGGCGGCAAGGGGAAGTTGAAGTTCCGTCTTGATCGAAGTCTTTCCAATCTGCCGGACGATGAAGGCAGTGCCGAGCTGCTGGGCCCGCCCCGCGTTCTGGATACCCATAAAGAGCCGCAGTTGGACGAGCATGACCTGCCGTCGGTCAGCATGCCTGCCCGCGAACCGCGGGAAAGTTCTTCGTCCAAGCGCGGCAAGCGCGGTGGCGAGCCGCATCAGGGCGACCTCAACCTGGACCTGGATCTGGACAGTGGCCCGAGCTTCAGCAGCCGCGACGATGATTTCCCGGCCGAGGAAAGCAAGTCCGCGAGCCACAGCGACAAGGACCAGCCGCAAGCCGAAGAAGTGCTGGTGATCAGCGTGATCTGCCGCGACGCTGCCGGCTTCAAGGGGCCGGCCCTGTTGCAGAACATCCTGGAAAGCGGCCTGCGTTTTGGCGAGATGGATATTTTCCACCGCCACGAAAGCATGGCTGGCAACGGCGAGGTGCTGTTCTCCATGGCCAACGCGGTCAAGCCGGGCGTGTTCGACCTGGACGATATCGACCACTTCAGCACCCCGGCTGTCAGCTTCTTCCTCGGCCTGCCGGGCCCGCGTCACCCCAAGCAAGCCTTCGACGTGATGGTGGCGGCGGCGCGCAAGTTGTCTCAGGAGCTCAATGGCGAGCTCAAGGACGATCAACGCAGCGTCCTGACTGCCCAGACCATCGAACACTACCGCCAGCGCATCGTCGAATTCGAACGCCGCGCCCTGACCCAAAAGCGCTAAGCTCCTGAAGCCAGCCCCTCCATGTAGGGGCTGGCTTGTACAGGAACTGGCTTGCCAGCGAAGCCCTTGCCCCAATCTTCAGATCGAGCAGCCTAGGCTGCTCTTTTGCTTTGTGAGAGAACCCCATGACCGCCGCCGAAACCCGCATTCTTGAGCTGCGCGCTGAGCTGGACCAGCACAACTACCGCTACCACGTACTGGATGAACCCAGCATCCCGGATGCGGAATACGACCGGCTGTTCCGTGAGCTCAAGGCCCTGGAAGCCGAGCACCCTGAACTGGTGACCAGCGATTCGCCAACCCAGCGTGTCGGCAGCGCAGCGCTTTCGGCCTTCACCCAGGTGCGTCATGAAATCCCCATGCTCAGCCTCGGCAACGCTTTCGAGGAAGTCGACATGCGCGAGTTCGATCGCCGGGTCAACGAAGGCCTGGACCTGCCGGCCGGTGATCTGTTCGGTGGCGGCGCGGCGGTGGAGTACAGCTGCGAGCCCAAGCTCGATGGCCTGGCAGTCAGCCTGCTGTACCAGGATGGCGTACTGGTACGCGGCGCCACCCGTGGCGATGGCACCACCGGTGAAGACATCAGCGTCAATGTGCGTACCGTGCGCAACATTCCCCTCAAGCTGCAAGGCAGTGGCTGGCCGGCAACCCTGGAAGTGCGCGGTGAAGTGTTCATGTCCAAGGCCGGCTTCGAGCGCCTGAACGCTGCGCAACTGGAAGCGGGCGGCAAGACTTTCGCCAACCCGCGCAACGCCGCGGCGGGCAGCCTGCGCCAGCTGGATTCGAAGATCACCGCCAGTCGGCCCCTGGAGTTCTGCTGCTATGGCCTGGGCCAGGTCAGCGCGGACATCGCCGACACCCATATCGGCAACCTTGAACGGTTGAAGCAGTGGGGCATGCCCATCAGTCGTGAACTGCGGCTGGCCAAGGGCATCGACGAATGCCTGGACTACTACCGCGAGATCGGCGAGCGGCGCAATGCGTTGCCTTATGAGATCGACGGCGTGGTGTTCAAGGTCAACAGCATCGCCTCCCAGCGGGAACTGGGTTTCCGTGCCCGGGAACCGCGCTGGGCCATCGCCCACAAGTTTCCGGCCATGGAAGAGCTCACCGAGTTGCTGGACGTGGAGTTCCAGGTCGGTCGTACCGGTGCCGTGACGCCGGTGGCGCGCTTGCAGCCGGTCAAGGTGGCCGGGGTCACTGTATCCAACGCTACTTTGCACAACATGGATGAAGTGGCGCGCCTCGGCTTGATGATCGGTGACACGGTGATCATCCGCCGTGCCGGCGACGTGATTCCGCAAGTGGTGCAAGTGGTTACCGAGCGGCGCCCGGAGAACGCCCGCCCGGTGCAGATCCCCGAGAGCTGCCCGGTCTGTGGTTCCCACGTAGAGCGCACGCAACTGGTCAAGCGCAGCAAGGGCCGGGAAACCGTCAGCGAAGGTGCGGTGTATCGCTGCGTTGGCCGGCTGGCCTGCGGGGCCCAGCTCAAGCAGGCGATCATCCATTTTGTGTCCCGTCGTGCCATGGATATCGAAGGCCTGGGGGACAAGACCATCGAACAGTTGGTGGACGAGAACCTTATTGCCTCGCCGGCTGATCTCTACAGGATCAAATACGAGCAGATCATCGACCTGGAAGGCTTTGCCGAGGTGTCCAGCAACAAACTGCTCAAGGCCATCGAAGACAGCAAGCGTCCGGCCCTGGCGCGCTTCATCTATGCCCTGGGTATCCCGGATGTCGGCGAGGAAACCGCCAAGGTCCTGGCGCGCTCCCTGGGCAGCCTGGAACGGGTTCAGCAGGCACTGCCGCAAGTGCTGACCTATCTGCCGGATGTCGGTCTGGAAGTGGCTCACGAAATCCACAGCTTCTTTGAGGACAGTCATAACCAGGAAGTCATCGGTTCCCTGCTGGCGGCAGATCAATGCGGCCTGGTGCTGCAGGATCAGGGCGAACTGGGCGCCGAATTCGCCGCCAGCACCACCCTGGGCGGCATGCTCGACAAGCTCAACATCCCTTCAGTAGGCCCGGGCGCCGCGCAGAAACTGGCGGACAAGTTCGGCTCACTGCAAGGCGTGATCGAGGCCGACTGGCTGGACATGCGCCAGGCGCTGCCGGAGAAGCAGGCCAAGGCGGTGCGTGAATTCTTCGACAACCCGGCCAACGCACAACTGGCCCAGGCCATCGAACAGCAGCTGCAGGCCTTTGGCATGCATTGGCAGAGCGAGAAGAAGGTGGTTGCGGGCCTGCCGCTGGCGGGGCAGACCTGGGTGCTTACGGGCTCCCTGGAACTGATGAGCCGCGACGTGGCCAAGGACAAGCTGGAAAGCCTTGGTGCCAAGGTGGCGGGTTCGGTCTCGGCGAAGACTCACTGCGTGGTGGCCGGCCCCGGCGCCGGTTCCAAACTGGCCAAGGCCAACGAACTGGGGCTCAAGGTGCTGGACGAACAGGCCTTCGTGGCTTTCCTGACCGAGCACGGCGTCCCGACCTGACCTGTAGCCGCTGCCGTGCCTTCGGGTGCGCCTCGTCGCCAGCGGCGCAGTGGTACGAATCTTGGAACCCCACAGGCTTGCCCATGATCTAGTCTTGGCAAGCCCCAGGGAGGATTCGCCATGTACCGCTTCTTCGAGCAGCTCAGTTCCCGGATCGCCGCACCCTTCGTCGGCGACCGTTCACGTAATAGCAAACTCTGGTCCTGCCGCTGCGGGCAATCGCTGTTCTTTCGCAACAGCCAGTGCCTGGCCTGTTCGGCAATGCTTGGCTATGCACCGCACCTGGGTCTGCTGTCTTCCCTGCAGCCCGGGCCGGCGGGCGATACCTGGGTGCTGGATGCCAAGCCCGAAGCCGGCGCCTTCAGGCGTTGCGCCAACCTCGATACCCCGGCAGCCTGCAACTGGCTGCTGCCGGCGCATCTGACCGACAGCCTGTGCGTGGCCTGCAAGCTCAATCGCACCATTCCCGACCTGTCCATAGCCGAGAACCCGGAGCGCTGGCGCAAGGTGGAAATTGCCAAGCGGCGGTTGGTGGCGCAATTGCTTGACCTGGGGCTGCAGGTGATCCCCAAGGGCGAGGATGAGCAGGCCGGGCTGGCCTTCGATTTCATCGGTGTCGATCTGGAGGGCAGGGCGCCGGTTACCGGGCATGCCAACGGCCTTATTACGCTGGATATCAAGGAAGCCGACGACGCCCACCGGGAAAAGATCCGGGCCCAGATGCATGAGCCTTACCGCACCCTGCTCGGGCATTTCCGTCACGAAGTGGGGCATTACTACTGGGACCGGTTGATAGCCAACAGCCCCTGGCTGGAAGCCTTTCGCAGCCTCTTCGGCGATGAACGCTACAGCTACGCGCAAGCTCTGGAGCGGCACTATCAGAAGGGCGCGCCGGCTGGCTGGCAGCAAAGCCATGTCAGCGCCTACGCCACCATGCACCCCTGGGAAGACTGGGCGGAGACCTGGGCTCACTACCTGCACATGGTGGACGCAGTGGACACCGCCCTGGGTTTCGGCATGAGCGCCCGGGACGTCGACCTCGACTACCAGCCGTTTCCCTTGAGCAGCCTCTATGATCCGCAGCATCCAGGCGGGCCGGCGTTCCTGGCTTTCGTCAACGCCTGGATCGAACTGGCGGGCATGCTCAACGAACTGTCCCGCAGCATGGGCCAACCGGATTTCTACCCCTTCATCCTGCCGCCTGCGGTGATTGCCAAATTGCATTTCATCCACCTGGTGATCCAGCAGGAAGGCGGCCGCGCCGACGAAGTCCTGTCCCTGGACTGATCCTCGCCGTCCTGTAGGGGCGAGCTTGCTCGCGAAGGCCCCAGCGCGATTTCCCTGGTGCACCGCGATGCCTGTTTCGCCAGCAAGTTCGCCCCCACGGCAGGTGGGCCACGGCCAAGTGCTTGAAGCCCATCGAATTTTAATCTGCAGCCAGCGGTTGTAAGTTCGACTCAGATAGGTACAATGGCGCGGCTCGCCGTCAGGCGAGCGTCGTTATGGTGACCCCATCGGTCCCCCCGCAACGATTACCCGTGAACCTGGTCAGAGCCGGAAGGCAGCAGCCACAGCGGGAACATTGTGTGCCGGGGTGTGGCTGGTGGGGTTGCCTCCATAACGCTCCTCGTTGGTCCTCAACGAGATGAATCAAAATTCCTGCCAACCTTCGAGCTCGTGCAGCATTTCTGTTGACGTGCCGTTGTCGTGCGCCTTGTTTGTGGTTCGCCAATCCCTGTGTCCTGTTGGCCCGGGCGGCGGGCTCCTGGAATATCCAACGCCTTTGCATCAAGGAGTGGTCATGGCGCTAACCAGTAAGATCTCCCTCTATGACGATCGTTGGCCTGCGGCATTTGCAGGGGAGAAGGCGCGCATAGCCAAAGGCTTCGGTTGCGAGCTGATGGATATTCATCACGTGGGGAGCACTGCTGTTCCAGGATTGGCGGCCAAGCCGGAAATCGATCTGCTGGTGGTGGTCGCGGAGCAGGTGGATGAAGCCGCGCGCAATGCCTTCATGGCGACCCTGGGGTATGTCCGGGGTAGCAATCTGTCCCCTGGGCATCATTTTTACCGTCGCGATGTAGAGGGTATACGCACCCACAAGGTGCATGTCTGTGTCGCCGGTCATGAGCAGGTGGGGCGCATGCTGCGCTTTCGCGATCTGTTGCGTCAGGACAGCGGCATCCGCCAACAGTATCAGGATCTGAAGTTTCGGCTTGAGGCCAGCAATCGCGAGGGCATTGGCGAGTACCTTGCGCAGAAGGCCCCCTTTATCGACGCCCTGATGGGGGCTCAGTCATCGTGACTGCCTCGTTGTGCCCAAATGCTCGGTGTTGCCTGCAAGGTTGCTGCGGGCTGTCAGGCCCCCAGCTGCTCCCGCAGCAACTGGGCAAAGGCGTCCCTGGCGCCATGGTGTTGTACATCCTTGTGCCAGACAAAACGGTTATCCACCGGTAGCAGGTCGTCGAAGCGCTGCACGCTCAGGTTGGCCGATTGCGAATAGCGCTCCAGCACCCCTTCCGGTATCAGCGAGACCCCGGCCCCCACGCTGACGCAGCCGATGATGGTGCCCCAGCTGGCATAGCCGGTGATGGGCAGGTTCAGACCGTGCCTGCCCAACCAGTTTTCCAGGGCGCGGCGATAGGGGCAGCCCGGCGGCCACATGAACAGGTTGTGGTGCTGCAAGTCGCTGGCGCTGCGGATAGGGGCGCTGTTTCCGCTGGAGATCAGCACCAGGGGTTCGTGGTAGAGCACGGTCTGTTGCAGTTTGGCCGGCAGGCTGTCGATGGCCACCAGGGCGCCGTCGATGCGTTGGTGCAGCAGCTCTTCAAAGAGTTGCGACCAGGTTCCGGTCACCAGCTCCACGCTCACCTTCGGATAGCGCTTGTGGTATTGCGCCAGCAGGGGAGGCAGGCGCCCACCGGCGCATGACTCGATCGAGCCCAGGCGCAACAGGCCGCTGGGTTCGGCCTGGTTGTCCACCGCACGTTTGGCTTCATCCACCAGGGCCAGGATGCGTTCACTGTAGCCGAGGAAGATTTCCCCGGCGGGGCTGATCCGCAGGCCGCGTCCGACCCGGGTAAACAGCTCGGTGCCCAGCTCGCCTTCCAGCTGCTTGAGGCGGTTGGTGATATTGGACGGCACGCAATGCAGTTGCTCGGCCGCTCGGGCAATGCTGCCGGTGCGGGCCACAGCCTTCACCATTTTCAGTTGGGTCAGTTCCATTGCTCATTTCCAGTGAGGAATAACCTCAGTATCGGTTAATTGTGGTGAGTTGTGCAGGGCGGGACACTGCAGGTCCTCTTCTTGCCTCTGGATATCTGTGTCGTGATGCTCTCGCCCCTGTTCAAGCTGGTGCTGGCCACCGCTGCGGTGATTCTGTGTTGGGCCTATTCGCCGGTGGGCATCCATATCGGCCTGGAGGGCTACAGCCCCGGGCACCTGGCCTTGCTGCGGTTCCTGATTGCCTCGCTGTTCATGGCCGCAATGGCGCTGGTGCTGAAGATCTCCCTGCCGCGCTGGCGCGACCTGCCCTGGTTGCTGGTACTGGGTTTCTTCGCCATCGCTTTTCATCACGTCAGCCTCAACTACGGCCAGCAAGGGCTGAGCGCCGGAGCATCCAGCGTGCTGGCGCAGTCCGCGCCGATCTTCAGCACGCTGATCGCGTTTTTCTGGCTCAGGGAGCCGGTCAGTGGCTGGCGTTGGCTTTGTGTGGTGATCGGGCTGTTGGGGGCGGTGCTGGTGGTGGCCGGTGACAAGGGCCTGGGGGCGATCGAGCCGCGAGGGCTGCTGGTGCTTCTGGCGGCGTTTTCCTGGGGGCTGTACTTCGTCTTGCAGCGGCGCTTTTCCGGGCGTTATGGGGTGTTGACCACTGTCTGCTACATGGTCTGGGGCGGTACGCTACTGCTCTTGGTGTATGCCCCCGGGCTGACGCAGGCGGTGGCCCAGGCATCACTACGGGTGAACCTCGCGGTGCTATTGCTGGGGCTGTTTCCCAGTGCACTGGCTTACCTGGCCTGGGCCTATGTGCTGGCACGGGTCGAGGTCAGCCGCGCGTCGATCGCCATGTACCTGATTCCGCCGGTGGCGATGCTGCTGGCCGCGACGGTGCTGGGCGAAACTCTGCAGTCCAGCGTGGTGCTGGGGGCGGCAGTGGTGCTGGGTAGCGTGATGGCGATGCAATTGGACGGGCGTTGGCGTCGGCGCTTGTCGGCGACACCTGCCAATGAGGTGCCTGGCGGGCAAGGCCGCTAGTACCGGCCTTGCAAGTGACAGCGCCGCGCAATAGCGGGGCGCTGCCGGGCGGGATTCAGCTCTTTTTCTTGAACAGGCGGCCGATGAAGGCGGCAAGGCCCAATACCCCCAGGACGATGAATTTCTTGCCGGCCAGGAGCAGTACGCCGAGCTTGGCGAAGAGCCCTGCCTTGCTGGCGAGGCCGCCGGCCACCAGGGCGGCGAGCCCGTAGGAGGCCAGTTTGTCGGTGCTCGGGTTGTAGTCGGCGTAGCGGTTGCCGTCGGTGAAGTTGGTAAAGGCCAGCACCTTGGGAATCTCGCGCTTGATGGTGTCCAGGTCGTCCATTGAAGCCACGGCATTGAGTTCCAGCACGCCTTCGCGGCCCAGCACGCGGATGCTGTAGTTCAGGGTGTGACTCTGGGCGCCTTCGGCCTTGAGTTCACGGGCCCAGTACATCTTGTGCGATTGCGCGTCATAGCTTGGCTGCTCGGCCCAGCCCAGCAGGTGAATGGCGCCGTAGCCCTGTTCCTGGCGCTGCTTGTTGTCTTCCTCGTCCGCTTCCTGCATCTGCTTGAGCAGGTCCTGGTAGTCGATCTTCGCGGCGTCGTCGTCGGAGATGTGCCCATCGTTCTTGTAGCTGATGATCACGCCCCAGCCTTCGGCGGACAGCGGGCTGACGGCGCTGGGCACGATCATGCCCAGGGTGGTGAAGCCAGGTGGATTGCCCCAGCCCTCGGTGAGCAGCTTCTCGGTGTCCTTGGGGTTGAGGTAGTAGAACTCCTTGCTCAGATCGAGGCTGGCGATATCCCCGGGCAGCTTGACGTTGCCGTGGCGTGGGGAGAGCGAGGCGAGAAACTGTTCGGCGGTCTGGGGTTCGGCGTCCTTGCTCTCGGGCGCGGTGGCGGCGCTGGCAAGAAAGGGCATGGCGCAGAGGGCGGCCATGGCCATGAGGAGGCGCAGGTACTTCATCGTATTCCCTTACATTTTGTGACAAGTTGGCGGGGAGGATAACGATGAGTGCCGGGCGGCTCAATGTGGCGGCCGGTTTTATTTTGCTGCAGGGTCGGGCGCCGATACGGCGCTGTTTCAGGGCTGGCGACTCAGTCGATGGTCAGGTACAGCACCCGCAGGCGGTGGCCGTCCGGGTCGAGGGCCACCAGGGTGTAGCCGAAATCCATCTGGGTCGGCGGCTGGGCGATGGTCATGCCCAGGGCTTGCCAGTGCCGATGCAGTTCATCCACCGCTTCGCGGCTGTCCACGGCCCAGCCCAGTTCGCCGCCACCGCCGGCAGCCTGAGCGCTCGGCTGGACAGTGTGTCGGGACCAGAGGCCAAGCTTGATCCCCGAGTCGAGGATGAACAAGGCGAAAGTTGGGCCGGATTCCACCGGTGGTTTATCCAGCAAGCGGCTATAGAACTCTGCGCTGAGGGCAGGGCTGTCCACGTAGAGCAGGAAATAGGTGTTGGTGATCATGGCGACTCCAGAGGCCTTTGGATGGTGCGTTGGGCGCAAGCTTAGGGGGCTGGCCTGTCAGTTCCTGTCAGGAGTCGTCGATTGAAAAAGAGGCCGGCTTATCGGTGTCGATAAACCTGCCTCTTGGAGTTGATTTGTTGCGGGGCTCAAGGCTTGGACAAGGCCTGGTCTACCGCTGCTATCAGCTTTCCCAGATCCTTCGGGGTGGCTTTGTGAATGACACCGAACAAATAAGCCCGCTGTTCCTCTTCGTCGCCCAGATCGGCGAAGAAGGCTTTCAGCTTCACTCCCAGTACTTCGGCTAGCAGAAATAGAGCTTCAACGCTGGGGGTGTAGGTGCCGGTTTCGAAGCGGCTGATGGTTTTTGGGTCAAAACCGGTTTTTTCACCTAGTTCAGCCTGAGTAAGCCCCGCTACCTTTCGATAGCGCTTGATGGCTGCACCCAAACTTGAAATTTGCATCGCTCAATTCCCATTTAGAATCAAGAACTTAACGATAAATATTGGCATTAGACAACACCATGGTTCATCACCTTGCTTTGCAAAATGTGATGCATTTCGTAGAATCGGCGCTTCGGACAGGTATTTGGTGATCTAGTTTCAGAAGGCTGGTTTATGAAACAAGAAATCATTGCATTTCCCTTGTTCACCTAAACCAAGGACTTGGCAGAGGCTCGAACGTCTCGTAAATCCCGCCAACGCTCCGTCCGCCGTCCCCACCTGACGCCTCATCTGATCCTAGTTGATCTCCGTCGAATCGATGGTCAACTGCCGCGCAAACCGCTGTACGGCTGCAATCAGGGCGAACCTTCCGATTGAGCCGTACCGCCAGGAAAGTACATCGCGAGTCAGCCTCTTGCCGGGTGCCGGTAACTGTTGATCGCAGGCTGTCTATGGAGTTCTAAAGTGCGTCTCAATTTGCCGGTCACCTCTGTTGAGCAGACCTTTCCCGACCAGCAGCGGCTCATATCCGCCACCGACATCAACAGTCACATCACGTACTGCAACGCCGAGTTCGCAGCGATGAGCGGTTTCAGCCAGGCCGAACTGATCGGCAGCACCCATAACCTGGTTCGCCACCCGGACATGCCGGCGGCGGTGTTCGAGTCGATGTGGGGTTACCTGAAGGCCGGCCAGAGCTGGATGGGTGTGGTGAAGAACCGTTGCAAGAACGGCAATTTCTATTGGGTCAGCGCCTATGTCACGCCGATCCTGGAGGACGGAAAACTGGTGGGCTACGAGTCGGTGCGGGTCAAGCCAAGCCGAGAGCAGGTCAGCCGCGCCGAAACCTTGTATGCGCGCCTGCGGGCCGACAAGGCGCCGGTTTGCGCCTGGCGCCGCATCGAGGCCGCAGCCCGGCCCTTGCTGCTGCCGGTGGCGGTGGCGGTAGGCTGCCTGGCCGCCTTCCACTGGCTGCCGACGCTGGCCGCCCAGGGCTGTACGGTCGCGGGTTTCGTGGCTGTCGGGCTGCTGGCCCAGCGCCGCCTGGGACAGCAGCTCAAGCAGATTGTCAGTAGCACACCGAACACCTTTGCCGATCCGATCTGCGCCCTGGCCTACAGCGAAGCACTGGGGCCGGCGGCGCAGTTGCAGATGATCCTGATCAGTGAGGAGGCGCGCCTAAAGACCGCCCTGACCCGCCTCAGCGATCTGGCCCGGCAGATGGCTACCGCAGCGGCCGATTCCAGCCAATTGTCCAGCCGCACCGAGTCGGCGCTGCTGGAGCAGCGGGCGGAAACCGACATGACCGCGGCCGCCATGACCCAGATGGCTGCTTCAATCACCGAGGTCGCTGAACACGTTCAGCACACCGCCAGCGAAGCCCACACCGCCAACCTGCTGGCGCGGCAGGGCAGCGAGGTGGCCGGCACCTCGCGGGATGCCATCCAGTTGCTGGCGCGCACCGTGACCCAGATCAACCAGGCCGTGGGCGATCTGGCCGGGCAGACCCAGGAGATCATGGTGGCGGCGAGCATGATCCAGGCGATTGCCGACCAGACCAACCTGCTGGCCCTGAATGCGGCCATCGAGGCAGCCCGAGCTGGTGAGCAGGGCCGTGGTTTTGCCGTGGTCGCCGATGAGGTGCGGGCCCTGGCCGGCAAGACCCGCGAGTCGACCCAGCAGATCCAGGGCATCATCCAGAGCCTGCGCGCCGGGGCCGACGAAGCCGTGCAGATCGCCAGCCTGGGCATCGAGGAGGCGGAGCAGGGCGTGCAGCAGGTGGTCCAGGCCCAGCAGGCGCTGCAAGGCATCGGCGCGGCAGTGGAGCGCATTACCGATATGAGCCAGCAAATGGCCGCGGCATCCCAGGAGCAGTCCCATGTAGCCGAATCGGTGTCCGAACAGATCAACAGTGTCGCTGTCACTGTGCAGCGCACTGCCGAGAATGCCAGCGCCGGAGTGGTTCGCGGCGCCGAGCTGGAAAACATCTCTTCCGGGTTGCGTGCCCTGGTCGAGCGGTTCAACCGCTAGCGACAGTGAGTTCGACTCATGGATGAGAAATACCGCAGGGCCGTCGATGCCGCCGCCATCTTCTCCGAGACGGACCTGGGCGGCAGCATCACTTATGTCAACGATCTGTTCTGCCAGGTCTCGGGCTACAGCCGTGAAGAACTGATCGGCGCCAACCACCGCATGCTCAGTTCCGGGCTGCATCCGCCGGAGTTCTTTGCCGAGTTGTGGCAGACCATTACCCAGGGCCGGGTGTGGAAGGGCGAGATCTGCAACCGCGCCAAGGACGGCAGCCTGTACTGGGTCGACAGCACCATGGTGCCGCTGGTGGATCAGCGCTCCGGGCAGGTGGTGCGTTATGTGTCGATCCGCTTCGATGTCAGCGAAAAGCGCCAGCTGTTGCATTCGTTGCAATGGCGGGTCGGCCACGACGTGCTGACCGGGCTGCCCAACCGGGCCTTTCTCTCGGACCTGCTGCACCAGGCTCTGGATTTCTCCCGGGCGCAGGATATTCCCCTGGCGGTGTGCATGCTCGACCTGGATGGCTTCAAGGCGGTCAATGACGGCTATGGCCACGCCTGTGGCGACCTGCTGCTGGTGGAGGTGGCTGCGCGGCTGCGCTCGATCATCCGCGGCGAGGACGTGGTGGCTCGCCTGGCCGGCGACGAGTTCGTGCTGATTTTGCGTTACGTGCGCGACATGCTGGAGCTGCGCGCGGCGTTGCAAAGGGTATTGGCGACCATTTCCCAGCCGTACTCGATCCAGGGCAAGGACATCAATGTCTTCGCCAGCATCGGCGTGACCCTGTACCCCACCGACAACCACGACGCCGACACCTTGTTGCGCCACGCCGACCAGGCCATGTACGTGGCCAAGCAGAGTGGACGCAACCGCTTCCACCTGTTCGATGTGCTGCGCGACCGTGAAGTGATGGTCACCTACCAGACTGTCGAGCAGGTGCGCCAGGCCTTGCTCGCAGGCGAGTTGCGCCTGTACTTCCAGCCCAAGGTGAACATGCGTACCGGTGAGGTGGTGGGCTTCGAGGCGATGCTGCGCTGGCAGCACCCGCAGCGCGGCATGCTGGGGGCCCAGGAGTTTCTGCAGCAGGTGGAGGAGACCGACCTGATCGTCGAGATCGGCGAATGGGTCATGGACCAGGTGATGACCCGCCTGCAAGGCTGGCAGCAGGCGGGGCTGGGCTGGCCGGTGAGCCTGAACGTGGCGGCCCGGCATTTCCAGCGCCCGGACTTCGTCGAGCGGCTCAAGGACATGCTCGATCGCTATCCGGATGTGTTGCCGGCGTTGCTGGACCTGGAAATCGTCGAGTCGGTGGCCATCGACAATATCCAGCGGGTCAGCGATTGCCTCGATGCCTGCCAGGGATTTGGCGTGCAGTTCTCCCTGGGGGACTTCGGCACTGGCCATTCGTCCCTCAGCTACCTCAAGCGCCTGCGCACCCAGACCATCAAGATCGACCGGCTGTTCGTGCGCGACATGCTGCACGACGCGGACGATCAGGCGCTGATCCAGGCGTTGGTGGGGCTGGCCCAGGCCTTTGGCCGGCGCGTGGTGGCCGAGGGGCTGGAAAGCCTGGCGCATGGCGAGCGCTTGATGGCCCTTGGCTGCGACGTCGCCCAGGGGGATTTCATTGCGCCACCAATGCCCGCCGAGGCGGTGCTGGACTGGGTGCGTAGCTTTGAGCCACCGCGGGCATGGCGAAGCGACGAGCTTCAGGGCGAGGCGATGTCGGGAGGCTGAGCGTCGTCCTGGGGGCCGACGTAACGCTGGATGATGGCGTCGATCTCGCCGGACATCTTCATTCGCAACAGGGTGCGCAGGATGCGCTGGGCCGGCACTCTCGGATCGTTGCGTACATAGCAGCCGACGGCCTGCTCCTGCAGCACCGCGACGCTGTACAGCGGGTTGCCGGTGGCCTGGGTCTTGTTGAACCAGTCCAGGGTCCATTGGCTGGCGATGGCGTAGCGGTAACGCCCGACCACCAGTTTCTGCAGCACCTGCTCCTCGTTGCGGGCGTCGTCGCGTATCAGCTGGTTGGTGTCGAACAGCGGCTGCAAGGGGGTGTAGGTATAGCTGAGGACGGTGCCGATATGCTGGCGCGACAGTTGCTGCAGGTTGACCGCCGAGGGCTCCGGATGGGTGCTCACCAGCAGGTTGCGCTGGATGAACAGCGGCACGCTCCACAGGTAATCCCCGGAGAGGTTCGGCAGCCAGGCCTGGGCAGCGTAGCAGCGCACGTCGACTTCGCCCTGGGCCATGGCGTTCTGCACCCGGGCCCGGGCCAGGACATGAAACTGCGCCGGGGTACCCAGGTGCCGGGCCAGGCTGTTCATGGTGTCGAAAAGGATGCCATCGGTGGGCTGGTCGCCTTCGACCTCGATGGCCGGCATGGTCCAACTGTCGGCGATGGCAAAGCGCAGGGGCGGCTCTGCGGCTTCCAGGCTGGCGCTGAAGAGAAACAGGGCGCACCAGGTCAAACGCATACAGTCTCCAGGGTGTCGGCGGGCGAGCAATCCTTTGCAAAATGCAAGCTTAGACAGATTAGACGAGCGCGCCGGATGCAATTTCGCCCTTGCTCCGCTAGCATTACCGGCTTCCGCTTTCCAGTTGCGACGGTTTTCGATGAGTTATCAGGTTCTTGCACGTAAATGGCGTCCGCGCTCGTTCCGCGAAATGGTCGGCCAGACCCATGTGCTCAAGGCTCTGATCAATGCCTTGGACAGCCAGCGGCTGCACCACGCCTACCTGTTTACCGGCACTCGCGGGGTGGGCAAGACCACCATCGCGCGAATCATTGCCAAATGCCTGAACTGTGAAACAGGTATCACTTCCACGCCCTGTGGCACCTGTTCGGTGTGCTGCGAGATCGATGAGGGGCGCTTTGTCGACCTGATCGAGATCGACGCCGCGAGCCGGACCAAGGTCGAGGATACCCGTGAATTGCTGGATAACGTGCAATACGCACCGAGCCGCGGGCGCTTCAAGGTCTACCTGATCGACGAAGTGCACATGCTCTCCAGCCACTCGTTCAACGCCCTGCTCAAGACCCTCGAAGAGCCGCCGCCCTACGTCAAGTTCATCCTGGCGACCACTGATCCGCAGAAGCTGCCGGCGACCATCCTCTCGCGCTGCCTGCAGTTCTCCCTGAAGAACATGACCCCGGAACGGGTGGTGGAGCACTTGAGCCACGTCCTGGGCGTGGAGAACGTGCCGTTCGAGGATGACGCCCTGTGGCTGCTGGGCCGCGCCGCCGATGGCTCGATGCGCGATGCCATGAGCCTCACCGACCAGGCGATTGCCTTCGGTGAAGGCAAGGTCATGGCGGCCGATGTGCGGGCCATGCTCGGCACCCTCGATCACGGCCAGGTCTATGACGTGCTGCATGCGCTGATCAACGGCGACGCCAAGGCGTTGCTCGAGGCGGTGCGGCATTTGGCGGAGCAGGGGCCGGACTGGAACGGCGTGCTTTCGGAAATTCTCAACGTGCTGCACCGGGTGGCGATTGCCCAGGCATTGCCGGAAGGGGTCGACAACGGGCACGGCGATCGTGACCGGGTGCTGGCCTTGGCCCAGGCCCTGCCTGCCGAAGACGTGCAGTTCTATTACCAGATGGGCCTGATCGGTCGACGCGACCTGCCGTTGGCGCCGGACCCGCGCGGCGGCTTTGAAATGGTCCTGCTGCGAATGCTGGCCTTCCGCCCAGCCGATACCGCGGATGCACCGAGACAGCCGCTAAAGCCAGTGGGGATCAGCCAGGCCACAGTTGATTCCGCCCAAGCCGTGGCGGCGCCGGCACCTGCCGTGCCTGTAGCGACCGTTGCCCCGGCTCCGGTTGTGAGTGCTCCAGTGGCGCCAGCACCTGTTGCCGCGCCCGAACCTGTCGCGCCCCCTGTGGCCGAAGCGGTCGCTGTCGAACCCGAGCCGGTGGTTGCCGAAGCGGTGGTCGACCTGCCCTGGAACGATCCGGTGGAGCCACAGATCGAACAGCAGCCAGCGGTCGAGCCGGTGCTGGAGGTGGCCGCCGAGCAGCCTGAGCTGACGCCGATGCCGACCCCGACGCCGGACAGCGTGGTGCCGGACGCGCCGGAGTGGGTCAGCGCCCCGGTGCCGGAACCCACGGTGGCGGAAGTCGACGCCGCCACTCCGGGTATCGACCTGGACGACGAGCCGCCGCTGGACGAGGACTATATCGAGCCGGACATGGATTCGGCCTACAGCTACCTGGACGAACTGGCCAGTGAGCACGCAGCCGATCCGGCGCCGGAACCCGAGCCCGAACCTGCTGCCAAGCCGGCCACTGGCCTGGCCCTGGAATGGCTGCAGCTGTTCCCGAAACTGCCGATCTCGGGCATGACCGGCAGCATCGCCGCCAACTGCACCCTGATGGCCGTGGACGGCGACCATTGGCTGCTGCACCTGGACCCGGCCCATAGCGCACTGTTCAACGCCACCCAGCAGCGTCGCCTCAACGACGCCCTGAACCAGTACCACGGGCGTACCCTGACCCTGGCGATCGAGCTGATCAAGCCCGAGCAGGAAACCCCGGCCCAGGCTGCATCACGGCGCCGTGCCGATCGTCAGCGCGAGGCCGAGGAGTCGATCCATGGTGATCCGTTCATCCAGCGGATGGTCCAGGAGTTCGGTGCAGTGGTGCGCCACGATACTATTGAACCTGTCGAGGCCCTGGCGGCTCAGGGTTGATCATTCAAAGGGCGCCGGGCCAGGGGCCGGGCGCCGTTTCCATCCCCGTACTTTGAGGTAATTCCCATGATGAAAGGTGGCATGGCCGGCCTGATGAAGCAGGCACAGCAGATGCAGGAAAAAATGGCCAAGATGCAGGAAGAACTGGCCAATGCCGAAGTCACCGGCAAGGCTGGTGGCGACATGGTCACCGTAGTCATGACCGGCCGTCATGACATCAAGCGCGTGAGCATCGACCCGAGCCTGCTGGAAGGCGTCAGCGAAGATGACCGTGAAGTGCTCGAAGACCTGTTTGCCGCTGCGGTGAACGACGCCGTGCGCAAGATCGAGTCCAACAGCCAGGAAAAGATGTCCGGCATGACCGCCGGCATGCAACTGCCCCCAGGCATGAAATTGCCGTTCTGATTCGCGCAAGCGCATCGGATGGACTACATAAAGCCAGGCCTTGAGCCTGGCTTTTTTTTGCCCTGGCGATCAGCACTGCGCTGTGGGTAGCAGCCGGCTGGCCGGCGAAGGCCACAGCAGATCCATCTGCAGAAACATCGAACGTGATGCTATTCACAGGGTCTGCAACCTATACCCTTTCATTCAACCTTCCCTAAAGGAGTGTCCATGATGCCGCAAACATTGACCCTCAATCAGCGCGTGGTACTGGTCTCTCGGCCCGAAGGCGCGCCGGTCCCGGAGAATTTCCGCCTGGAGCGGGTGGCCTTGCCGGAACTGGCTGATGGCCAGGTGCTGTTGAAGACCCTCTACCTGTCCCTGGACCCCTACATGCGCGGGCGCATGAGTGATGCCCCGTCCTATGCGGCGCCGGTGGAAATAGACGAGGTCATGACCGGCGGTGCAGTGAGCCGGGTCGAGCGTTCGCTCAACCCCAAGTTCCAGGAGGGCGACCTGGTGGTGGGCGCCACTGGTTGGCAGAGCCACTGCATTTGCGATGGCCGCAATCTGATCCCGGTGCCCTCTGGCCTGCCCAGCCCTTCCATGGCCCTGGGTGTGCTCGGCATGCCCGGAATGACCGCCTACATGGGGCTGATGGACATCGGCCAGCCCAAGGCCGGGGAAACCCTGGTGGTGGGTGCGGCCTCCGGCGCCGTGGGGTCGGTGGTGGGGCAGGTGGCGAAGCTCAAGGGGCTGCGGGTGGTGGGCGTGGCCGGTGGCGCCGACAAATGCCGCTATGTGGTCGAGGAGCTGGGTTTTGATGCCTGCATCGATCACAAGAGCCCCGACTTTGCCGACGAACTGGCCCAGGCCTGCTTCAAGGGCGTGGACATCTATTTTGAGAACGTCGGTGGCAAGGTCTTCGACGGGGTACTGCCCCTGCTCAACCCCAGGGCGCGTATTCCCCTGTGCGGGCTGATCGCCCAGTACAACGCCCAGGCGCTGCCGCCGGGGCCGGATCGCCTGCCACTGCTGCAGCGCACCTTGCTCACCAAGCGGGTACGCATCCAGGGCTTTATTGTCTTCGACGACTATGGCGACCGCCATCCGGAGTTCATCAAGGCCATGGCGCCCTGGGTGCGCGAAGGCAAGGTCAAGTTCAAGGAGGACGTGGTCGAGGGACTGGAGCAGGCACCAGAAGCCTTCATTGGCCTGCTGGAGGGGCGCAACTTCGGCAAGCTGGTGGTCAAGGTCGCCCCGGACGCGAGCATTTGACGCTACCCCGAGGCGCGGGTATAAACCGCGTCTCGTTGTTTTTGTCGGACCTTTGCCCATGAGCTTCAGCCCCCTGATTCGCCAACTGATCGATGCCCTGCGCACCTTGCCGGGCGTGGGTCAGAAAACCGCCCAGCGCATGGCCCTGCAACTGCTCGAGCGTGATCGCAGTGGTGGCTTGCGCCTGGCGCAGGCCTTGAGCCAGGCCATGGAAGGCGTGGGGCATTGCCGCCAGTGCCGGACCCTGACCGAAGACGAGCTGTGCCCGCAGTGTGCCGATCCGCGTCGCGACGACACCCTGCTGTGCGTGGTGGAAGGGCCGATGGATGTGTACGCGGTGGAGCAGACCGGCTATCGCGGGCGCTACTTCGTGCTCAAAGGCCACCTGTCGCCTCTGGATGGCCTGGGCCCGGAGGCCATCGGCATTCCGCAGTTGCTGGCGCGTATCGAGGAGCAGGGCAGCTTCAGCGAAGTGATCCTGGCCACCAACCCGACTGTGGAAGGCGAAGCCACTGCGCACTACATCGCCCAACTGCTGACCAACAAGGGCCTGATCACCTCGCGCATCGCTCACGGCGTGCCTCTGGGCGGCGAGCTGGAACTGGTGGATGGCGGCACCCTGGCTCACTCCTTTGCCGGGCGCAAACCCATAGCGTTGTAAGACTGCGGAAGCCGGCTGACTGGCGAAGGATGCGCCACGCATTCTCTTGAAAACCAAGCAAGCGCTTGGTAAGTTCCTTCGACCCTTCAGAGGAGCTTGCCGATGTCTGCCTGCCAGGAATACTTCGACCCCAGCCACCAGTTGGTCCGCGACAGCGTGCGACGTTTCGTCGAGCGTGAAATCCTTCCCCAGATCGACGAGTGGGAGGAGGCGGGCAGTTTCCCCCGTGAGCTGTACCTCAAGGCCGGGGCCGCCGGGCTTCTGGGCATCGGTTACCCCGAGGCCCTGGGCGGCAGCCATGAGGGTGATCTGTTCGCCAAGATCGCCGCCAGCGAGGAGTTGATGCGCAGTGGCTCCGGCGGCCTGGTGGCGGGCCTCGGCTCCCTGGATATCGGCCTGCCGCCCATCGTCAAATGGGCTCGCCCCGAATTGCGTGAGCGGGTCGCACCGCTGGTGTTGTCGGGGGAGAAGATCAGCGCCCTGGCGGTCACCGAGCCCGGCGGCGGCTCGGACGTGGCCAACCTGCAGACCCGCGCCGTGCGCGATGGCGATCATTACCGGCTCAGTGGCAGCAAGACCTTCATCACCAGTGGCGTGCGCGCCGACTTCTACACCGTTGCGGTGCGCACCGGCGAACCTGGCTACGGCGGCATCAGCCTGTTGCTGGTCGAAAAGGGCACGCCGGGCTTCACTGTGGGTCGGCAGTTGAAAAAGATGGGCTGGTGGGCCTCGGATACCGCCGAGCTGTTCTTCGACGATTGCCGGGTGCCGGTGGGCAACCTGATCGGTGCCGAGAACATGGGCTTTGCCTGCATCATGGGCAACTTCCAGAGCGAACGCCTGGCCCTGGCCCTGATGGCCAACATGACCTCACAGATGGCCCTGGAGGAAAGCCTGAAGTGGGCGCGCGAGCGGGAGGCGTTCGGCAAGCCCATCGCCAAGTTCCAGGTGCTCAAGCACCGTCTGGCGGAGATGGCCACGGCCCTGGAGGTTTCCCGGGAGTTCACCTATCGCCAGGCGGCGAAGATGGCCGCCGGCAAGAGTGTGATCAAGGAAATTTCCATGGCCAAGAACTTCGCCACCGATACCGCCGACCGTATTACCCACGATGCGGTGCAGATCCTCGGTGGCATGGGCTACATGCGCGAAAGCCTGGTGGAGCGCCTGTATCGCGACAACCGCATTCTGTCGATCGGCGGCGGCACTCGCGAGGTGATGAACGAAATCATCAGCAAGCAGATGGGGCTGTAGGTGCAGGCTAGCGTTCGGTCAGGGAAAACTGGGTCAGGCAGAAGGTCGGGATCCCCATGTCCTGCAGCTTCTGCGAGCCGCCCAGTTCCGGCAGGTCGATGATCGCCGCGGCTTCATAGACCTTCGCCCCCATGCGCCGTACCAGATTGGCGGCTGCGATCAGGGTACCACCGGTGGCGATCAGGTCATCGATCAACAGCACCGAGTCGCCTTCACACAAGCTGTCGGCGTGGACTTCAATGAAGGCTTCGCCGTACTCGGTCCGGTAGCCCTCGGCCAGGATGTCGGCCGGCAGCTTGCCCTGTTTGCGGAACAGGATCAGCGGCTTGTTCAACTGGTAGGCGATGATCGAGCCGATCAGAAAACCCCGTGCGTCCATGGCGCCGATGTGGCTGAAGTCTTCTTCGACATAACGCTGGGCGAAGCTGTCCGCCACCAGGCGCAGGGCCCGGGGAGACTGGAACAGGGGGGTGATGTCGCGGAAGATCACGCCCGGTTTCGGGAAGTCGATGACGGGGCGGATCAGGGATTTGATGTCGAAGGAATCGAAGGCCATCTTCAGGTGTCCTGGCGGGCAAATAGGCCGCGCCAGTATACCCGCGACCGAGCCGCCTGGCTCAGCCGCACAGGCTGTGGATCAGCCCTCCACCGAGCCGCCGGCGAGGGCGCAGAGCTGGATCGGATCGAGGATGTGCACTTCCTTGCCTTCGGCGGCAATCAGCTCGTTCTGCTGGAAACGGGTGAACACCCTGGACACGGTTTCCACGGCCAGGCCCAGGTAGTTGCCGATTTCGTTGCGCGACATGCTCAGGCGGAACTGGTTGGCCGAGAAGCCCCGGGCGCGGAAGCGCGCGGACAGGTTGACCAGGAACGTGGCGATACGCTCGTCAGCGGTCTTTTTCGATAGCAGCAGCATCATTTGCTGGTCATCGCGGATTTCCCGGCTCATGACCCGCATCAGCTGGCGACGCAGCTGTGGCAGTTGCAGTGCCAGCTCATCGAGGCGTTCGAAGGGGATTTCACACACCGAGGTGGTTTCCAGCGCCTGGGCCGAGACGGGATGGCTTTCGGTGTCCATGCCTGACAGGCCTACCAGCTCGCTGGGGAGATGGAAGCCGGTGATCTGTTCTTCGCCGCTGTCGCTCAGGCTGAAGGTTTTCAGGGCGCCCGAACGCACGGCGTACACCGAGTCGAAGCCGTCACCCTGACGGAACAGGAATTCGCCTTTTTTCAATGGGCGGCCACGTTTGACGATTTCGTCCAGCGCGTCCATGTCTTCCAAATTCAGCGAAAGTGGCAGGCAGAGGGGTGCCAGGCTGCAATCCTTGCAATGGGCCTGGTTGTGAGCGCGCAGTTTAACTGGCTCGGACATTCTAGAATCCTTGTGGGAAAACACACATAAGCCGTAAGGGTAACTCACGGGAGGAGGTTCCGGCCAGTCCGTGCCGTATTGACTGTTAGTCGTAAAGCTATCCTTTTATGGGTCGATAACCTGTTAACGAAAGTAACTTGGAAGGCTGAAATTATGTCGTCCGTTGGCGCTATTACTAATGGCAGCAATAACTTGCAGTCACTTCAAGAGCCCTCGACAAGTCAGGTTGACGAGCAACTAAGAGTTTCTCCATTAGTTGCAGAGCCAGTGATCGGGGAGGGCGTCAAAGTGTCGCTGTCTGGCGCCGGCCTGAACAAATCCGCCGCCGCCAAAGGGCGTGACAGTGATATCGAGGAAAGCGGCCTGCCGGAAAACATTCAGCAGATCCTCAAGATGATCAGAAAATTGCAACAACAGATTGCCGAGACCCTCGTCCAGCTCCAGGCGGTCATGGCCGACAAGCACCTGAGCCCAGAAGAAACCAAGGTCCGGATCGGCAGCCTGCAATCTGCCCTGGCAATACTCAACGGCGGTTTGCTGACCGCCAATGCCTCCCTGGCCAAGGCAATGAAAGAAGCGGGCTTGAGCCCTGAGCAGGTGATGAAGGCTGCATCCTTGATCATGAAATCCTAGATCACCCGGGAAAACCGCTGGCGGTTCTGCTGGCCCAGGTATGCATCGAACACCATGCACACCGAGCGCACCAGTAGGCGACCGGCTGGCAGCACGATGATTGCTTCGCTGCCAAGTTCAATCAGGCCGTCGTCGGCCATCTCTTCCAGTTCCGGCCAGAGTTCATTGAAGTAGCCGCGAAAGTCGATATTGAAAGCCTGTTCGATCTCTTCGAACTTAAGACTAAAGTTGCAGATCAGTTGCTGAATAACTTCCCGGCGCAGACGGTCATCGGCGTTGCATACCAAGCCGCGACTGGTGGCCAGTTGTGCGCCAGCCAAGGCATTTTGATAGTGCGTCAGGTCGCTGCTGTTCTGGCAGTAGAGATCGCCGATCTGGCTGATGGCTGAAACACCGAGCCCAATAAGGTCGCAATGACCATGAGTGGTGTAGCCCTGGAAGTTGCGTTGCAGGGTGGACTCTTCTTGGGCAATGGCCAGTTCATCATCGGGCAGGGCGAAATGGTCCATGCCGATGTAGCGATAGCCGGCAGCCGTCAGCTGTTCGATGGTGCGTTGCAGCATCTGCAGCTTTTCCGCCGGGGCAGGCAGTTCGCTGCCGTTGATCCGCCGCTGGGGCATGAAACGCTCCGGCAGGTGGGCGTAATTGAACACCGAGAGCCGGTCCGGTTGCAGGCTGATGACTTCTTCCACGGTGCGGGCGAAGTTTTCCGGGGTCTGCTTGGGCAGGCCGTAGATCAGGTCGATGTTGATGGAACGGAACTGCAGGGTGCGGGCCGCTTCGATCACCGCCCGGGTTTCGTCCAGGCTTTGCAGGCGATTGACCGCGCGTTGCACTGCCGGGTCCAGATCCTGCAGGCCGATGCTGACCCGATTGAAACCCAGCTCCCGCAACAGGCCCATGGTCGACCAGTCGGCTTCCCGGGGATCGATCTCGATGCCGTAGTCGCCGGAGTCGTCGTCCAGCAGGTTGAAGTGCTTGCGCAGCAGGGCCATCAGTTGGCGCAGTTCATCGTGGTTGAGAAAGGTCGGGGTGCCGCCGCCGAAATGCAGTTGTTCCACCCGCTGGTTGGGGGCCAGGTGGCAGGCGATCAGTTGCATCTCCTGTTCCAGGCGCTGCAGGTAGGGCAGGGCGCGGCTGCGATCCTTGGTGATGACCTTGTTGCAGGCGCAGTAGTAGCAGATGTTGGCGCAGAACGGGATGTGCACGTACAGCGACAGCGGGCGCTGCGCCTTGCGGCTGTCGCGCAGGGCGTGCAGCAGGTCGAAGGCGCCGACCTGGCTGTTGAACTGCACTGCGGTCGGGTATGAGGTGTAGCGCGGTCCCGCCAGGTCGTAGCGGCGGATCAGATCTGTGTCCCAACGAATGGCGTCGAGCATGCGGGAATTCCCCCGGATAGGCTGGCAGTGTTCGCGAGTCTAGGAGGTTCAGGCCAGGGCCATCTTGACTTGTATCAAGGGTGTTCGGGAGCCGCCGGAGCAGTGCCGACGAGGCGTGCAGGCCCGGTTGCCGGGCGCCTCCCCGGGGTCAGTGGCCCATCAGCCAGTGCTGGTGAGGGCCGGGCAGGGTCCAGATGCCGAAGAGAATGACCAGCACGCCGCCAGCCATGCGTACGCTGCGCCGACGCAGCAAGGCGGTGATCCGTTCGGCTGCCAGCCCGGTGGCCAGCAGCACGGGCCAGGTGCCCAGGCCGAAGGCCAGCATCAACAGCGCGCTGTCCAGGGCGCTGCCCTGGCTCGCCGACCACAGCAGGGTGCTGTACACCAGACCGCACGGCAGCCAGCCCCACAGCGCCCCCAGGAGCAATGCACGGGGCAGGCTGGAAACCGGCAACAGGCGGCTGGCCAGCGGCTGGATATGCCGCCACAAGCCCTTGCCAAGGCCTTCGATGCGGGTCAGGCCACTCCACCAGCCGGCCAAGTACAGGCCCATGGCAATCAACAGCAACCCGGCCAGCACTCGCATGAACAGCGCCAGTGGACTGTTGGCTACAGCCCAGCCCGCCAGGCCCAGCAGCAGGCCGGCCAGGGCGTAGCTGAGGATGCGGCCCAGGTTGTAGGCCAGCAGCAGGCGCAGGCGTCGGCTGCGCTGTTCCGGGGGGATGGCCAGCGTCAGGGCGCCCATCAGGCCGCCGCACATGCCCAGGCAGTGGCCGCCACCCAGCAGGCCGAGGATCAGCGCAGAGACCAGCAGAGGGGCCAGTTCAAGCATGGGGCGGTTCCGATTTTCTGGCGGGGTCGGCTTCGCTGCTCGGTTGGCCCTTGGCCTCATCCACCGCGGCGGTGTGGCTTGGGTCCTGGTCGTCGAACAGGATGCTGTGGGCCGGGCCGTCGAGATCGTCGTACTGGCCGCTGTCCACCGCCCAGAAGAAGATGTAGATGGCGATGGCCACGATCAGCAGGGCGGCCGGGATCATCACGTAAAGAGCTGGCATCTGGACTCCAGGCCCGGCGGCTCAGGCCGGCAACGGGCGGGTTTCGGGGGCGTCGGCGCTGTCGGCCGGCCGCGGCATGCGGGTCAGGCGCAGGGCGTTGAGCACCACGGTCAGGGAACTGATGGACATGCCGACCGCCGCCCACACCGGAGTGATCCAGCCGAGGGCGGCGAACGGCAGCATCAGGCCATTGTACAGCCCGGCCCAGAGCAGGTTCTCGATGATCACCCGGCGCGTGCGGCGGGCCAGGCTGAAGGCCTGCACCAGGGCGTCCAGGCGATTGGACAGAAGTACCGCATCGGCGCTGGTCTTGGCCAGGTCAGTGGCCGAGCCCATGGCGACGCTGATATCGGCGGCGGCCAGCACCGGCACATCGTTGACCCCATCGCCGAGCATCAGCACCTTGCGGCCCTGCTGGTGCAGCTGTTGCAGCACTTGCAGCTTGTCATCGGGGCGCAGGCCGCCCCGGGCTTCGTCGATCTGCAGTTCCGCAGCGACACTGGCGACCATCGGCGAGCTGTCCCCGGACAGCAGCAGGGTGTGCCAGCCACGGGCCTTGCAGGCCGCCAGCAGGGCCGGAGCATCACTGCGCAGGCGGTCGTCCAGCACCAGCCAGGCGAGAGCCCCCTGGCTGTCACCGAGCAATAGCCATTGGCCGGCTTCATCGGGCATGGGCGGAGCGGTACAGCCACTGAGCTGGCAAACGTAGGCTGGTTGCCCGATGCGCAAACGCTGATCGCCCACCAGGCCTTCCAGGCCCAGGCCGGGGCTGCTGGTAACTTCCTCGGCGGCCACTGGGGCACGGCCGAAAGCCCGGGCGATCGGGTGCTCGGAACGGTTTTCCAGGGCTGCGGCCAGGCTCAGGCAGTCATCGCTGGACAGGGCCCCCAATGGCCGGATGGAACGCAGCGCCAGCCGCCCTTCGGTGAGGGTGCCGGTCTTGTCGAAAATCACTGTGTCGATCTGGTTCAGGCCTTCCAGTACATGGCCGCGGGTCAGCAGCAGGCCGAGCTTGTGCAAGGTGCCGGTGGCGGCGGTGAGCGCTGTGGGCGTGGCCAGGGACAGCGCACAAGGGCAGGTCGCCACCAACATGGCCAGGACGATCCAGAACGCCCGTGAGGCGTCTAATTGCCACCACAGCAGCCCGATGGCGGCCGCGGCGATCAGCGAGAACAGCAGGAACCACTGGGCTGCACGATCGGCAACCTCCGCCAGCCGCGGTTTCTCTGCCTGGGCCCGGTCCAGCAGGCGCACGATGGCCGATAGCCGGGTGTCCTGGCCCAGGGCCTGAACCTGCACTGTCAACGCACCTTCGACGTTCAAGGTACCTGCGGTCACCCTATCGCCCAGGCCACGGGGCTGCGGCAGGTATTCACCGGTGAGCAGGGATTCGTCGATGCTCGATTGGCCGTCGAGGATCTTGCCGTCTGCCGGCAGTACTGCGCCGGGATGCACCAGCACCCGGTCGCCCAGGCGCAATTCGCTGAGCAGGATGCGTTCACTCTGGCCGTCTTCATCCAGGCGCAGACAGGAAGCTGGCAGCAGATTGACCAGTTGCGCGGTAGCCGCCGCGGTGCGCTCCCGGGCCCGGCGTTCCAGGTAGCGGCCGGCGAGCAGGAACAGGGCGAACATGCCGACGGCATCGAAATACAACTCGCCAATGCCGCTGATGGAGGTCCAGATGCCGGCCAGGTAGGCCCCTCCGATGGCCAGAGACACCGAGACGTCCATGGTCAGGTGGCGGGTGCGCAAATCGCGCATGGCGCCCTTGAAGAACGGTGCGCAGCTGTAGAAGACGATGGGCGTGGTGAGAAACAGCGCGACCCAGCGCAGGATCGTATGCAGCTCGGGGCTCAGGTCGATGTTGAATTCCGGCCAGGTGGCCATGGTCGCCATCATGGCCTGGAACCACAGCAGGCCGGCGACGCCCAGCTGGCGCAAGGCCAGGCGGTTTTCGCTGGCCAGTTGCTCGGAGGCGCGATCCGGCTGATACGGGTGGGCGGCGTAGCCGATGTGGCGCAGCTCGCTGAGCACCTGGCTCAAGGGCAGTTGGCTGTCGGCCCAGCGCACGTGCAGGCGGTGGTTGGACAGGTTGAGCCGGGCTTCAGCCACCGCTGGCAGGCTGCGCAGGTGTTTTTCGATCAGCCAGCCGCAGGCGGCACAACTGATGCCCTCCATGAGCAGCGTGGTTTCCGCCAGCTCGCCTTCGTGCCGGACAAAGGGCTGCTGCACGTCGGCGCGGTCGTACAGCGCCAGTTCGTCCACCAGTTGCACGGGCAGGGCTTCAGGGTTGGCCGAGGCCTCGCTGCGATGGCTGTAGTAGTGCTCCAGACCGCCAGCGACTATGGCTTCGGCCACTGCCTGGCAGCCCGGGCAGCAGAACTCCCGGGGTTGGCCAAGCACGACGGCGGTGAACCGGCTACCGGCAGGAACCGGCAGGGCACAGTGGTAGCAAGGCAGTGGCGTGGTCATCGGCGGTCTTTGTTATGTGGGAAAAACTCATCGCCGGCGCACCGGTCCCGCTGCAAGGGCAGGGGAGGCGACGGGCCGGCGATGTACGGCAGGTACTGCTCAGTTCAGGTCTTCGGCACCTTGCAGGGGCTCGTCGCCCAGCAGCAGGTCCTTGTCATGGCTGACCTGTTCTTCTTCGAACATGCGCCAGGTCTTGTCGCCCTCGACCCCCAGCAGTTCGACGAAGCGCCGCCCTTCGACCTGATCGGTCAACTGGCCGATGTAGCGCCCGTGTTCGGTTTCGCTGCGGGCCAGGGTGATCTTGCGGTCCTTTTCCGGCTGGGTGGGCGAGATCAGGTTCAGCTCCAGGGTCTTGGGCTGGCTGTCACCGCTCAGGCGCAGTTCGACTTCGCCGGTCAGCTCATCGAGGTGCACGTTGGCGCGCATCTTCAGGGTCTGGGCCAGCAGCTCGCGGTCAAGGGAGCGGTTGATGCCTTTACCGGCCTCGTAGTAGTTGTCGTTGACCAGGTTGTCCGGGTTGTTCACGGCAATGGTCACCATGGACAGGGTCAGGGTCACGGAACAGGCGAGGATGCCGATGATGATCCAGGGCCAGAGGTGCTTGTACCAGGGGCTTGCGGCGGTGGCTGCGGGCATGATCACTTCTCTTAACGAATTTGTGGGCCGATGAACCGGCTCTTGGCTTCAACATGGACGCTGTCATCGTCGGCATCCTTGAGGATGAATTTCACCTCGTTGGTGGTCGATGGCAGCTGTTCGGGAGCAATCGACAGCTCCACCGGCATGCTGACGATATCGCCGGCCACCACGTGGATTTCGCGCTTGCCCTGCAGCTTCAGGTCCGGCAGGCCGGAGGCGTCCAGCACATAGGTGTGATCGCGCTGGTCCTTGTTCATGATCTTCAGGCTGTAGACGTTTTCGATCCGGCCTTCGGCGTTTTCGCGGTACAGCACCCGGTCCTTGCTGACATCGAAGCCCACCAGCGAACGCATGAAAAATGCCGCAACCAGCAGGCTGATCATGGCCAGCAGCACCAGGGCATAGCCGATCAGGCGCGGGCGCAGTTTATGGGTTTTCTGCCCCGAGAGGTTGTGTTCGGTGGTGTAGCTGATGAGCCCGCGGGGGTACTCCATCTTGTCCATGATGCTGTCGCAGGCGTCGATGCAGGCTGCGCAGCCGATGCATTCGATCTGCAGGCCGTCACGGATGTCGATGCCGGTGGGGCAGACCTGGACACACATGGTGCAGTCGATGCAGTCGCCCAGGCCCTGGGCCTTGTAGTCGGCGCCTTTCTTGCGCGGGCCACGGGCTTCGCCACGGCGTGGGTCGTAGGAAACGATCAGGGTGTCCTTGTCGAACATCACGCTCTGGAAGCGTGCATAGGGGCACATGTAGATGCACACCTGTTCCCGCAGCCAGCCGGCGTTGCCGTAGGTGGCCAGGGTGAAGAAGCCGACCCAGAAGTAGGACCAGCCATCGGCCTGGCCGGTGAAGAAGTCGATGACCAGCTCGCGGATCGGCGAGAAGTAGCCGACGAAGGTCATGCCGGTGACGAAGCCGATCAGCAGCCAGAGGCTGTGCTTGCTGAATTTGCGCAGGAACTTGTTGGCGCTCATGGGCGCCTTGTCCAGCTTGATGCGCTGGTTGCGATCGCCTTCGGTGACCTTTTCGCACCACATGAAGATCCAGGTCCAGACACTCTGCGGGCAGGTGTAGCCGCACCAGATGCGGCCGGCATAGACGGTGATGAAGAACAGGCCGAAGGCGGCGATGATCAGCAGGCCCGAGAGCAGGATGAAATCCTGGGGCCAGAACGTGGCGCCAAAGATGAAGAATTTGCGTTCCGGCAGGTTCCACCAGACAGCCTGGTGGCCGCCCCAGTTGAGCCACACGGTACCGAAGTACAGAAGGAACAATCCGGCGCCGCCAAGCATGCGCAGATTGCGGAACAGGCCGGTGAAGGCGCGGGTGTAGATTTTTTCCCTGGAGGCGTAGAGATCGACGCTGTTGGTCGCGTTTTTGGCAGGCGGGGTAACGTCTTGTACGGGAATCTGGTTGCTCATCATTGCATCCCACGGCAGTGGAAAAATGCCTCGGTCGATGCGTGCCGACCGCGGTCAAAAGGGGTGTTGCAGTGGCGCAATGATACGCCTGTAGCTCTAGCGCAAGGGTGCGACCTTTGGTCGCG
The DNA here is from genome assembly GCF_900116505.1 of Pseudomonas sp. NFPP25. Classification (NCBI taxonomy): domain Bacteria; kingdom Pseudomonadati; phylum Pseudomonadota; class Gammaproteobacteria; order Pseudomonadales; family Pseudomonadaceae; genus Pseudomonas; species Pseudomonas sp. NFPP25. The sequence continues at coordinate 380,186 of NZ_FPBG01000006.1, forward strand.
TTGGGAGAAATCAACTGATGGTGTAATGACTTGAATCAATTGACTTGTGGATTATGGACCCTTTTGCACGTCGCGCCGTTCAATTCTTCCAGGGAGTGAGCAGGCGTACGCCGCAGGTCTCGAAGTCCGCCATATTGTCGAATCCTGGCTACCGGGTTGCCGGAAAGGGTGATCCGCCGTTGAGCGTCAGCCGATGCCAGGCGCAAACAAAACGGCCCCGCCAATGTTGATTGGCGGGGCCGTCGGGTGTTGCTTTCAGGCGTCGGTCTTACTCGGCGTCGGCCTGCTTGTCACCGTGGGACAGGCTGTAGACATAAGCCGCCAGCAGGTGAACCTTGTCGTTGCCTTGCAGTTGTTCCTGCGCTGGCATCACGCCTTGACGGCCGTAACGAATGGTCTGCTGCAGTTGGGCGAAGCTCGAACCGTAGATGAAGGCTGCCGGGTGAGTCAGGTTAGGCGCGCCCATGGCTGGGGTGCCTTTGCCTTCCGGACCGTGGCATACCGCACAGTTGGCGGCGAACAGCTTCTGGCCGTTGACCGGGTCGGCCTTCAGGCCTTCCGGCAACTTGCGGCCGTCGAGGTTGGTCAGGACATAGGCGGCAACGTCACTGACGCCTTGTTCCTTGATCACGTCCAGCCAGGCCGGCATCACTGCGTGACGGCCGCCCATGATGGTGGTCTTGATGGTTTCCGGCTCGCCGCCCCAGCGCCAGTCGGCGTCGGTCAGGTTGGGAAAGCCATAGGCGCCCTTGGCGTCGGAACCGTGGCAGACCGAGCAGTTGGATGCGAACAGACGGCCACCCATTTTCAGGGCTTGCGGGTCCTTGGCCACTTCTTCGATAGGCATGGCAGCGTACTTGGCGAAGATCGGACCGAACTTGGCGTCCGACTTGGCCATTTCCTTTTCCCACTCGTGGACGCCGGTCCAGCCGGACTGGCCGTTGGCGAACGGGGTCTGCTTCTCGTTATCGAGGTAGTTGTAGCCCGGCAGAACGCCTTTCCAGTTGCCCAGGCCCGGGTACAGCACCAGGTAGCCCAGGGCGAAGACGATGGTGCCGACGAACAGCATGAACCACCATTTCGGCAGGGGGTTGTCGTACTCCTCGATCCCGTCGAAGGAGTGGCCGACCGTCTCGTCGGTCTGCTCGGCGCGCTGGCCCTTGCGGGTCGACAGCAGCAGCCAGGTCAGGGCGAAGATGGTACCCAGACTGAGGACTGTGACGTACAGACTCCAGAACGTAGTCATTCTTTGTTACTCCTAGAAGCTTGCTCGACGTGCTTGATGGCGTCGGGATCATCCGCGAACGGCAGCAAGGTTGCGTCTTCAAACTCGGACTTGCGCTTGGGGCTGAACACCCAGAGCGCCAAACCGATGAAGGCCACCATCACAACAAGGGTGCCCAGGCCACGAATCATCCCGATATCCATCTAGATCACCGTTTGCTTTTGATGATGGTGCCCAGGCCTTGCAGATAGGCCACCAGCGCGTCCATTTCGGTTTTGCCCTTCACGGCATCCTTGGCACCGGCGATGTCTTCGTCGGTGTAAGGGACGCCGAGCGTGCGCAAGACTTCCATTTTCTTCGCGGTGTCTTTGCCGTCGAGCTTGTTTTCTACGAGGAACGGATAAGCCGGCATCTTCGACTCGGGCACCACGTTGCGCGGGTTGTACAAGTGCGCACGCTGCCAGTCATCGGAGTAACGACCGCCCACTCGGGCCAGGTCCGGGCCGGTACGCTTGGAACCCCACAGGAAAGGGTGGTCCCAGACGCTCTCACCAGCCACCGAGTAGTGACCATAGCGTTCGGTTTCAGCGCGGAACGGACGGATCATCTGCGAGTGGCAGCCGACACAGCCGTTGGCGATGTAGACGTCGCGGCCTTCCAGTTCCAGTGCGGTACGCGGCTTCATGCCTTCCACCGGCTTGTTGGTGACGTCCTGGAAGAACAGCGGGACGATCTGGGTCAGGCCGCCGATGCTGACGGCGATGACCATGAAGAAGGCCAGCAGGCCAATATTCTTCTCGACTACTTCGTGCTTCATCAGTGAGCTCCAACTACAGCGATCTGAGCAGCGGCTTCAGCTTCAGCCGGGTTCGAGGCGCGAACGGTACGGAACACGTTGTACGCCATGATCAGCATGCCGGTGGCGAAGAACGCACCGCCCAGAGCACGGACGATAAAGCCCGGGTGGCTGGCTTGCAGCGCTTCGACGAAGGAGTAGGTGAGGGTGCCGTCATCGTTGATTGCACGCCACATCAGGCCCTGGGTGATGCCGTTGACCCACATCGAGGCGATGTAGAGCACGGTACCGATGGTAGCCAGCCAGAAGTGGGTGTTGATCAGGCCGATGCTGTGCATCTGCTGACGACCGAAGACTTTCGGGATCAGGTGGTACAGGGCGCCGATGGATATCATCGCTACCCAGCCCAGAGCGCCGGCGTGTACGTGGCCGATGGTCCAGTCGGTGTAGTGCGAGAGCGAGTTGACGGTCTTGATCGCCATCATCGGACCTTCGAAGGTCGACATGCCGTAGAACGCCAGGGATACCACCAAAAAGCGCAGGATCGGGTCGGTGCGCAGCTTATGCCAGGCGCCCGAGAGGGTCATCATGCCGTTGATCATGCCGCCCCAGCTTGGCGCCAGCAGGATGATCGACATGGCCATGCCCAGGGACTGGGCCCAGTCCGGCAGCGCGGTGTAGTGCAGGTGGTGCGGACCGGCCCAGATGTACAGGGTGATCAGCGCCCAGAAGTGCACGATGGACAGGCGATAGGAATAGATCGGACGCTCGGCCTGCTTGGGTACGAAGTAGTACATCATCCCCAGGAAGCCGGTGGTCAGGAAGAAGCCCACGGCGTTGTGGCCGTACCACCACTGGATCATCGCATCAGTCGCACCGGCATAGGCCGAGTAGGACTTGAAGAAGCTGACCGGCAGGGAAGCGTGGTTGACGATGTGCAGCATCGCGGTCACCACGATGAAGGCACCGTAGAACCAGTTGCCCACGTAGATGTGCTTGGTCTTGCGCTTGGTGATGGTGCCGAAGAATACCAGGCCGTAGGTGACCCAGACGATCGCCAGCAGGATAGCCAGGGGCCATTCCAGTTCGGCGTATTCCTTGGTGGTGGTGTAACCCAGTGGCAGGGTCACGATCGCGCCGACGATCACCGCTTGCCAACCCCAGAAGGTGAAGGCCGCGAGGCTGTCGGAAATCAGTCGCGTCTGGCAGGTTCGCTGCACGACATAGTAAGAGGTGGCAAACAATGCACATCCACCGAAGGCGAAGATCACCAGGTTGGTGTGCAGCGGGCGCAGGCGTCCAAACGTCGTCCACGGCAGACCGAAGTTCAACTCCGGCCATACCAGTTGTGAGGCGATGAAGACACCGAGCCCCATGCCAAGGATCCCCCAGACCACCGTCATGATGGCGAACTGGCGGACTACCTTATAGTTATAAGCAGTCGGACTGATTGCTGTGCTCATTCTAAGGTTCCACGGTTTGGGTGTTTTATTAGGGATAAAAATCGGTCGCAAGTATGGAGAAAGCAGGGGGTCATTGCAACGCGCTATGACCTGGGTCAATGCGTTCCATGCCTGATTCTGCGGCCTTTCCCTATGCCGAGTAGGGACAAAAAATTGCCCTCGGACAAGCTGTCGCCATGGACAGGAAACGGGGGGTGTCAGGTCGGTTGTAACCGGGTGTGTGGAAGCTGATGGATCAGCTGACAGGCGGTAAGAGAGTCGACAGCCGGTATAAACCAGCCTTTGCGGCCTGTCATCGAGCAGAAGCTTCGAACGTCACGGATACCGTTGGCCTGTGACCAGCCCGTGCCAGTCCCCATCGGGGCAAGCTTAGACCTGAATCAGATGAGTGCAAACGCGCTGCGGGAGAGGGTGCGACACTTGGTCGCAAAGGAGCGGGAAGTTGAACCACGAGCGGCAAGCTGCAAGTCGGGAACCCGCAGCTTGCCGTGACTCGTCTTACTGGGTGTTTTCAGCCTGTGGCTTGTTGCCGTGGGAGAGGCTGTAAACGTAGGCGGCCAGCAGTTGCACCTTGTCATTGCCGAGCAGTTCGCTCTGCGCTGGCATGTGGCCCTGGCGACCATGGCGGATGGTCTGTTGCAGTTGGGCCAGGCTGGTGCCGTAGATGAAGCCGGCGGGCTGGGTCAGGTCGGGCGCGCCCATGATCTGGGTGCCTTTGCCGTCAGCGCCGTGGCAGGCTACGCAGGTGGTGCTGAACGCTTGCTGTCCGGCTACCAGGTCGGCATCGCTGTCGGCTGGCAGGGGCAGGCCGGCCAGGTCGTGGCGAACGTAAGCTGCCACGTTCTTCACGCCTGCTTCCTTGAGCACTTCGCCCCAGGCCGGCATGGCCGCCATGCGGCCGCCCATGATGGTGGCCTTGATGGTGTCGGCGCTGCCGCCCCACCGCCAGTTGTCGTCCGCCAGGTTCGGGAAACCGAAGGCACCCTTGGCGTCGGAACCGTGGCAGACCGAGCAGTTGGAGGCGAACAGGCGTCCACCCATTTTCAGCGCTTGCGGGTCCTTGGCCACTTCTTCCACCGGCATGGCCGCGAATTTGGCGAAGATCGGACCAAACTTCACGTCCGCCTTGGCCATCTCCTTTTCCCATTCCTTGGTCTGGGTCCAGCCGTCTTCATAGCCCGGCAGGATGCCTTTCCAGTTGCCCAGACCCGGGTAGAGGATCAGGTAGCCAACGGAAAACACCAGGGTCCCGGCGAACAGGAGGAACCACCATTGCGGCAGGGGGTTGTCGTACTCCTCGATGCCATCGAAGGCGTGGCCCATGGTCTGGTCGACGCTGCCCTTGGTCTCGCCCTTGCGGGTGCCGACCAGCAGCCAGGTCAGGCCGATCAGGCTGCCAATGGTCAGTACGCAGATCCACGTACTCCAGAAGGTGGTCATGGCCGAATGCTCCTTGTTGCAGGCTCTTGAGGTTGAGCGTCATCAGTTGTGTTACCGGCCGGTGCCGTGCCCGGCATCGGGTCATCGGCGAAGGGCAGCAGGCGGGCCTGGGCAAACTCGGGATTGCGCTTTGAGTTGAACACCCAGATCGACAGGCCGATGAAGGCGATCATCACCACCAGGGTCCCGAGGCCGCGGATCATGCCGCTATCGAGTTCAAAACCCATGGCTCACCTCTTGCTCTTGATCGAAGTGCCAAGCACTTGCAGGTAGGAGACCAGCGCGTCCATTTCGGTCTTGCCCTTGAGCGTGGCGGTGGCGCCGGCGATGTCTTCGTCGGTGTACGGCACGCCCAGGGTGCGCATGACCTTGAGCTTGGTTTCGGTGTGGCTGCTGTCCACCGGTGCGGTCACCAGCCATGGGTAGGCCGGCATCTTCGACTCGGGCACCACGTTGCGCGGGTTGTACAAGTGCGCACGGTGCCAGTCATCGGAGTAGCGACCGCCCACCCGGGCCAGGTCCGGACCGGTACGCTTGGAACCCCACAGGAACGGGTGGTCCCAGACGCTTTCACCGGCCACCGAGTAGTGACCATAACGCTCGGTCTCGGCGCGGAACGGACGGATCATCTGCGAGTGGCACTGTACGCAGCCTTCGCGGATGTAGATGTCGCGGCCTTCCAGCTGCAGGGCGGTGTAGGGCTTCATGCCTTCCACCGGCTTGTTGGTGACGTCCTGGAAGAACAGCGGGACGATCTGGGTCAGACCGCCGATGCTCACCGCGAAGACCATCAGCAGCATCAGCAGGCCGACGTTTTTCTCAATCGTTTCGTGTTTCATGGCGGACTCCTCAGGCCATCTGCGCAGCGGCGTTGACTTCGGCTGGCACTGCGGCACGCACGGTGCGCCAGGTGTTGTAAGCCATCAGGAACATGCCGCTGAGGAAGATCGCACCACCCACCAGTCGCACGATGAAGCCTGGGTGGCTGGCCACCAGGGTTTCGACGAAGGAGTAGGTGAGGGTGCCGTCCTCGTTGACCGCACGCCACATCAGGCCCTGGGCGATACCGTTGACCCACATCGAAGCGATGTAGAGCACGGTGCCGATGGTAGCCAGCCAGAAGTGGGTGTTGATCAGGCCGGTGCTGTACATCTGCTCGCGGCCGAAGACTTTCGGGATCAGGTGGTACAGCGCGCCGATGGAGATCATCGCTACCCAGCCCAGGGCGCCGGCGTGTACGTGGCCGATGGTCCAGTCGGTGTAGTGGGAGAGGGCGTTGACGGTCTTGATCGCCATCATCGGACCTTCGAAGGTCGACATGCCGTAGAACGCCAGGGATACCACCAGGAACCGCAGGATCGGGTCGCTGCGCAGCTTATGCCAAGCGCCCGAGAGGGTCATCATGCCGTTGATCATGCCGCCCCAACTCGGCGCCAGCAGAACCAGCGACATCACCATCCCTAAGGACTGAGCCCAGTCCGGCAGCGCGGTGTAGTGCAGGTGGTGCGGACCGGCCCAGATGTACAGGGTGATCAGTGCCCAGAAGTGCACGATCGACAGGCGATAGGAGTACACCGGACGTTCGGCCTGCTTGGGTACGAAGTAGTACATCATCCCCAGGAAGCCCGCGGTCAGGAAGAAGCCCACGGCGTTGTGGCCGTACCACCATTGCACCATCGCATCGGTCGCACCGGCATACACCGAGTAGGACTTGGTGAAGCTGACCGGCAGTTCCAGGTTGTTGACGATGTGCAGGATGGCCACGGTGATGATGAACGCGCCGAAGAACCAGTTACCTACATAGATGTGCTTGGTCTTGCGCTGCATCAGGGTGCCGAAGAACACGATGGCGTAGGCCACCCAGACAATGGTGATCAGGATATCGATCGGCCATTCCAGTTCGGCGTATTCCTTGGAGCTGGTGTAGCCCAGTGGCAGGCTGATGGCCGCCAGGAGGATCACCAGTTGCCAGCCCCAGAAGCAGAACGCGGCGATTTTCGGCGCGAACAGCGTGGTCTGGCAGGTGCGTTGCACCGAGTAGAACGAGCTGGCAAACAGCGCACAGCCGCCGAAGGCGAAGATCACCGCGTTGGTGTGCAATGGCCGCAGACGGCCGAAGCTGGTCCACGGTAAATCGAAGTTGAGTTCGGGCCAGACCAACTGGGCAGCGAGAAAAACCCCGAGCCCCATGCCGACGATGCCCCACACCACCGTCATAATGGCGAATTGGCGGACCACCTTGTAGTTGTAGGCGGTACTGATAGAAGTGTTCATGGTTCCCCATCCACGGTTCAGTTGAAGTGAAAGCGACTGCGCACGGCAAGGCGCGCTCACTTCGTCTGGAGTTATAGGCAGACTAAAAGCGAGGCAAGCATGAGCAATGAGCACAAGGCCAGTATTGACGGGGGTCAATGGGCGCAGTGTGTGCGGGAGCGGGGCTGGTTGTGGGATGTCGCGCAGGGCGTCGAGGTGCAGTCGGCGCCGACCCTGATCCTCGCCCATGGCGCCGGCGCGCCCATGGACAGTGGGTTCATGAACGATATTGCTGTACGCCTTGCGGGGCATGGGGTGAACGTCTTGCGCTTCGAGTTTCCCTACATGGCCCAGCGGCGCCTGGACGGCGGCAAACGCCCGCCCAACCCGGCGCCCAGGTTGCTGGAATGCTGGCGCGAGGTGCATGCCCTGGTGCGACCTTATGTCACTGGGGTGTTGGCGTTGGGCGGCAAGTCCATGGGCGGGCGCATGGCCAGTTTGCTGGCCGATGAACTGCAGGCCGATGCATTGGTGTGCCTGGGCTATCCGTTCTATGCCGCCGGCAAACCGGAAAAACCGCGGGTGGCGCATCTGGCCGATCTGTCAGTGCCGAGCCTGATCGTGCAGGGCGAGCGTGACGCCCTGGGCAATCGCCAGGCGGTCGAGGCCTATACATTGGCACCCGGTATCGAGTTGTACTGGCTGGCGGCCGCTGATCACGATCTCAAGCCCCTGAAGGCCTCGGGTTTCAGCCATGGGCAGCATCTGGAATCTGCGGCGCTCAAGGTTGCTGCCTTCCTGAAAGCGTTGAGCTGATCCTGCAGGAGCGAGCTTGCTCGCGAAGCGTTCACCCGGCCTTCGAATTTGGAGCGCGGTGAAGATTTATCGCGAGCAAGCTCGCTCCTACGGTTGTCGGGTGGATTTGCGGGCATAAAAAAACCGGAAGCCTTGGCTTCCGGTTTTTTGTTGCCGGCCCTAGGGGGCTTAACGGTTGAAGCGCTCCACCAGCGAGTACTGGGTGTGTGCGGTGCGGGTCAGCGCTTCGCTGAGCTCGGCCGAATGCTGGGCCTGCTCCGAAGTCTGGTCCGCCAGTTGCGCGATGGTGCTGATGTTGCGGCTGATCTCTTCGGCCACCGAGCTTTGCTCTTCGGTGGCGGCAGCGATCTGGGTGGTCATGTCGGTGATGTTGGCCACCGCTTCGCTGATGCCCACCAGTGCCTGGTCGGCTTCCAGAACCCGGGCCACGCCTTCTTCGGCCTGACGATGACCGGCGTCCATGGTCTGCACGGCGGTGGCGGCTGTCTGCTGCAGCTTGGCGATCAGGGTATGGATCTGCCCGGTGGACTCACTGGTGCGCTGTGCCAACTGACGCACCTCGTCGGCCACCACGGCAAAGCCGCGGCCCATTTCACCGGCGCGGGCGGCTTCGATGGCTGCGTTCAGGGCCAGCAGGTTGGTTTGGTCGGCAATGCCTTTGATCACGTCGACAACGCCGCCGATTTCGTCACTGTCCTTGGCCAGTTGGGTTACTGTCAGCCCGGTTTCGCCCACCACCACCGACAGGCGCTGGATGGCTTCGCGGGTTTCCCCGGCGATATCGCGGCCACGGCCGGTCAGGCGATTGGCTTCCTGGGTTGCGTCGGCGGTGCGTTGCACGTGGCTGGCCACTTCCTGGGTGGTGGCGGCCATCTGGTTGACCGCGGTGGCCACCTGCTCGGTCTCGACCCGTTGGCGCTCCAGGCCGCTGGAGCTGTTATGGGCCAGGGTGTCGGACTGGCGGGCCTGCTCGTTGAGGTGCTCGGCCGTGTCCTGCAGGCGGGTCAGGCAGGTCTTCAGGCGCGCTTCCTGGCTCAGGATCGACATCTCCAGGCGGGCTTGGGCGCCGCGGCTGTCGGTGTACATCTGAGCGATCAGCGGGTCGGAGGTGGTCTGCTCGGCCAGGCGCAACAGGCGCTTGAGGCCGCGCTGCTGCCAGCTCAGGCCCAGCAGGCCCAGGGGCACCGAGAGCGCGGCGGCCAGGGCGAAGCCCCAGTGGGAGTTGAGCCAGGCACCGATCATGAAGCTCAGCTGGCTGACCAGGATGAACGGCAGCCAGTCCTGAAGCACAGGCAGCCACTTGTCACGCTTGGGAATGGCCGACTTGCCAGAGTTGATGCGCTGGTAAAGCGCTTCGGCGCGGCGCACCTGTTCGGCGGTGGGCTTGACCCGGACCGACTCGTAACCTACCACCTGGCTGCCTTCGAAAACCGGTGTCACATAGGCGTTGACCCAGTAGTGGTCGCCGGTCTTGCAGCGGTTCTTGACGATGCCCATCCATGGCAAGCCTTGTTTCAAGGTGCCCCACATGTGCGCGAACACCGCCGCCGGCACATCAGGGTGACGGACCAGGTTGTGCGGCGCGCGAACCAGTTCTTCACGGGAGAACCCACTGATCTCGACAAAGGCGTCGTTGCAGTAGGTGATCACGCCTTTGGCGTCGGTGGTGGAAATCAACCGTTGTTGAGCCGGGAAGGTACGTTCGCGCTGAGTGACAGGCTGGTTATTACGCATGGTTTTTCAATCCGCAAGGCTTTGATAGGTTGTCGGCCGCTTCAACCGATTATTGAAATTATTTTTCAATAATCGGCTCTGGGTCTCATTGGCAGAATGTGTCGCTTGCAAAAAGCGCCGGCAGGTTTCAGCCGGCGTTGGCGAGGGGCTAATCATTGACCTTCTTCCTTGGCAGTCAATAGTCCTGAAGTACTGGTTTGGTAAAACAGCTGGCGGGTTATCCGGCCAGCATCGGGTAGGTGAACAGGCCGAAATGCAACAGGTTGAGACCGAAGTGAGTGGCTATCGCCGCCCCCAGGCCGCCAAAACGATAGGCCAGACCGTAGCCGACGCCGGCGATGCCTGCCAGTAGGGTCCATTGCCACCCCGCGCCCAGGTGCACCAGGCCGAACAGCAGCGCCGCGCACAGCAGCGCCAGGTTCTCGCCGTAGGGCAGGGCCTTGAAGCGCCGGCTCAGGCCGCCCTGGATATAGCCGCGGAACAGCGCCTCTTCCACCAGGGTCACCAGCAGCAGGTTGTTCAGCACCCAGAGCCAGGCCTGCTCCGGCCATTTCGGCGCCCAATTGATCATGCCCAGCAGCAGTGCGCCGCCCAGTGCGGCTACCGCACACAGAGCCAGGGCCACGGCGGTGGCATACAGCGACAGGCGCAGTGAGCGCCGCCCGACTATCCACGGGCATACCAGCAGCAGCCAGAAGCCGATCAGCGGCTTGTCCTGATTCAGGTACAGGGAGAAGGGCACGGCATCGTCGGTGAAGCGTTGCGGGTCGATGGCCCGGCCATTGTAGAACCCGGGCAGCCAGTGCATGGCCAGGGCCAGGGCGAGCACCACGAACAGGCCGTGGCCCAGGTACTGGCCGACGCGGCTGCGTTGCTGGCGCACGGCAAAGCCGGCAGCCAACAGCAGCAAGATCGACAGGGCGGCCAGCAGGCCCAGTTGCCCGTAGCTCAGGGCCAGGGCGTAGCCAATGGAAAGAAGTGCCAGGTACATCCATGGCAGAGCGGTCATGGGGAATCCTTGTTGCGTAAGAATGGGTATTGCAGAGACGTAGTACTGCGCCGGATCTGTAGTCGCCATTGCGACCGGTGAGTCAGATTTGGCGGGCGCGCAGTATAACCACCTCGTCCTGGCACGGCAGCCCAATGCAAAACACCGCCCGAAGGCGGTGTTTTTTTCAGGCAGCGTCAGGAGGCAATCAGTTGCCGCAGAACGTAGTGCAGGATCCCGCCGGACTTGAAGTATTCCACTTCATTCAAGGTATCGATGCGGCACAGCACCTCGATCTTCTCCTGGCTGCCATCCTCACGGGTGATCACCAGGGTCAGGTTCATCCGCGGCGTCAGTTCCGTACCGCTGAGGCCGAGAATGTCCAGGGTTTCCTTGCCGGTCAGCTTCAGGCTCTTGCGGTTCTGGTCCAGCTTGAACTGCAAGGGCAGGACGCCCATGCCCACCAGGTTGGAGCGGTGGATACGTTCGAAGCTTTCGGCGATCACCGCCTTGACCCCCAGCAGGTTGGTGCCTTTGGCCGCCCAGTCGCGGCTCGAACCGGTGCCGTATTCCTGGCCGGCGATCACCACCAGCGGCGTGCCGTCGGCCTGGTAGCGCATGGCTGCGTCATAGATCGCCAACTTCTCGCCGGTGGGAATGTACAAGGTGTTGCCACCTTCCTCGCCGCCGAGCATTTCGTTGCGAATGCGGATGTTGGCGAAGGTACCGCGCATCATCACTTCGTGGTTGCCGCGCCGTGAGCCGTAGGAGTTGAAGTCCCGCGGTTCCACGCCCTTGTCCCGCAGGTAGCGGCCAGCCGGGCTGTCGGCCTTGATGTTGCCGGCCGGGGAGATGTGGTCGGTGGTCACCGAGTCCCCCAGCAGGGCCAGTACCCGGGCGCCGCTGACATCGGTGATCTGCGGCAGCGGGCCGGCGATGTCATCGAAGAACGGCGGGTGCTGGATATAGGTGGAGTCGTCCTGCCACACATAGGTGGCGGCCTGCGGCACTTCGATGGCTTGCCACTGTGCATCCCCGGCGAACACTTCGGCGTACTCCTTGTGGAACATCCGAGTGTTGACCTGGGCCACGGCGTCGGCGATCTCCTTGCTGCTGGGCCAGATGTCCCGCAGGTACACCGGCTGGCCGTCCTTGCCCTGGCCCAGAGGCTCGCTGCTGATGTCGATGCGCACCGTGCCCGCCAGGGCATAGGCCACGACCAGGGGCGGCGAGGCCAGCCAGTTGGTTTTCACCAGTGGATGCACCCGGCCCTCGAAGTTGCGGTTGCCCGACAGCACCGAGGCCACGCTGAGGTCGGCCTGCTGGATGGCTTTCTCGATCGGCTCCTGCAGCGGGCCGGAGTTGCCGATGCAGGTGGTGCAGCCGTAGCCCACCAGATCGAAGCCCAGTTGGTCCAGGTAGGGCGTCAGGCCGGCAGCCTTGTAGTAGTCGGTCACCACCTTGGAGCCTGGGGCTAGCGAGCTCTTGACCCAGGGTTTGCGTTGCAGGCCTTTTTCCACGGCCTTCTTCGCCACCAGGCCGGCGGCCATCATGACGCTGGGGTTGGAGGTGTTGGTGCAGGAGGTGATGGCCGCGATCACCACGGCACCGTTTTTCAGGCGATAGGTCTGGCCGTCGTACTGGTAGTCGGCTTCGCCCACCAGGTCCGCGTTGCCCACCGCCACACCACCGCCACCTTCGCTTTCCAGGCGGCCTTCTTCCTTGCTGGTGGGTTTGAACTGCAGGTCGAGGAAGTCAGTGAAAGCCTGGGCAACGTTGGGCAGTGCAACCCGGTCCTGCGGCCGTTTGGGGCCGGCGAGGCTGGCCTCCACGGTGCCCATGTCCAAGGCCAGGCTGTCGGTGAATACCGGCTCCTTGCCCGGCAGGCGCCAAAGGCCCTGGGCCTTGCTGTAGGCCTCCACCAGTTTCACCAGCTCGCTCGGGCGCCCGGACAGGCGCAGGTAGTCGAGAGTGATCTCGTCCACCGGGAAGAAGCCGCAGGTGGCGCCGTATTCCGGGGCCATGTTGGCAATGGTGGCGCGGTCAGCCAGGGGCAGGTCGGCCAGGCCATCGCCATAGAACTCGACGAACTTGCCCACTACGCCCTTCTTGCGCAGCATCTGGGTCACCGTCAGTACCAGATCGGTGGCGGTGATGCCTTCCTTGAGCTTGCCGGTGAGTTTGAAGCCGATGACTTCCGGGATCAGCATCGACACCGGCTGGCCGAGCATCGCCGCTTCTGCTTCGATCCCGCCCACGCCCCAGCCCAGTACGCCAAGGCCATTGATCATGGTGGTGTGGGAGTCGGTGCCCACCAGGGTGTCGGGGAAGGCGTAGGTGCGGCCGTCCTCGTCCTTGGTCCAGACCGTGCGCCCCAGGTATTCCAGGTTGACCTGATGGCAGATGCCGGTGCCCGGCGGTACCACGCTGAAGTTGTCGAAGGCGCTCTGGCCCCAGCGCAGGAAGGCGTAGCGCTCGCCGTTGCGTTGCATCTCGATATCGACGTTCTGCTCGAAGGCGCTGCTGCTGGCGAACTTGTCCACCATCACCGAGTGGTCGATCACCAGGTCCACCGGTGACAGCGGGTTGATCCGCTGCGGATCGCCACCGGCCTTGGCCATGGCGGCGCGCATCGCGGCCAGGTCGACCACCGCCGGCACCCCGGTGAAGTCCTGCATCAGCACCCGTGCGGGGCGGTACTGGATCTCTCGGTCGGAGCGGCGCTCCTTGAGCCAGGCCGCGATGGCCTTGAGGTCGGCGCCGGTGACGGTCTTGTCGTCCTCCCAGCGCAACAGGTTTTCCAGCAGGACTTTCAGCGACATGGGCAGGGTGTCGATATCGCCCAGGCTCCTGGCGGCGTCCGGCAGGCTGAAATAGTGATAAGTCTTGTCGTCGACTTTCAGGGTCTTAAGGGTTTTCAGGCTATCGAGGGATGGCATTGAATGACTCCTTGTGGCCCGCACGGCTACGGGCCTGTGATACGGACAGAGAGTTAACCTAGCTCTGTTTGGGGCTTATAGCTAATCACTGGACTGCTGGGCTCAGTCCAAGGTTCCGAACTCGGTTATCATGCGCCGGTTTTCGTGACAGGCTTTGCTACAGGGCAGGTTTGCGCATCGATTCATCGCCATTTGCCCAGGAGATTCAATGAACACCCTGTTTATCCATTGCCGGCCCGGCTTCGAGGGCGAAGTCTGCTCCGAGATCGCCGACCACGCGGCCCGGCTGAATGTCGCCGGTTATGCCAAGGCCAAGCCCAGCACCGCCTGCGCCGAGTTCATCTGCACCGAGGACGACGGGGCCCAGCGTCTGATGCAGGGCCTGCGCTTCCCGGAGCTGATCTTTCCCCGGCAGTGGGCCCGGGGCGGCTTCATCGACCTGCCGGAAACCGACCGCATCAGCGTGATCCTTGCCTACCTGGCCAACTTCCCGCAGTGCGGCAGCCTGTGGCTGGAAGTGGTGGACACCAACGACGGCAAGGAGCTGTCCAACTTCTGCAAGAAGTTCGAAGCCCCCCTGCGCAAGGCCCTGACCGCGGCCGGCAAGCTGGTGGACGACGCGACCAAGCCACGCTTGTTGCTGACCTTCAAGAGCGGTCGGGAAGTCTTTGTCGGCCTGGCTGATGCCGGCAACTCGGCCATGTGGCCCATGGGCATTCCACGGCTGAAATTCCCCCGGGAAGCGCCGAGCCGCTCGACCCTGAAGCTGGAAGAGGCCTGGCACCATTTCATTCCTCGGGACCAGTGGGACGAGCGCCTGCATGGCGACATGACCGGCGTCGACCTGGGGGCTGCCCCGGGCGGCTGGACCTGGCAACTGGTCAACCGCGGCATGCTGGTGACCGCCGTGGACAACGGCCCCATGGCTGAAAGCCTGATGGACACCGGCCTGGTGCAGCACCTGATGGCGGACGGCTTTACCTACAAGCCCAGGCAGCCGGTGGACTGGATGGTCTGCGACATCGTCGAGAAACCGGCGCGCAACGCCGCGCTGCTGGAGACCTGGATCGGCGAGGGGCACTGCCGCGAGGCGGTGGTCAACCTCAAGCTGCCGATGAAGCAGCGCTATGCCGAGGTGAAGCGCTTGCTGGAGCGCATCGAAGAAGGCTTCAAGGCCCGGGGCATTCGCGTGGCCATTGGCTGCAAGCAGCTGTACCACGACCGCGAGGAAGTCACCTGCCACCTGCGGCGCCTGGATCTGAAAAAGCCCAAATCGGCGTAGTACCCGCAACACCGCCCGCTTCCTGGTCGGAGCCGGCTTGCCGGCAAAAAAGGCCCCGCACTGGTGCAAGGCGTGAGGATGCCTTCGCTGGCAGCCAGCTCCTACGGCAGGATCGGGGCCGTGGAACGACAGCAACAGATGAACCGATGGCGGTATTGCGCGACAATGCCGGCCAGTTTCAGGAGTGATTCATGAGCCAGATTATCGATACGCCGGTTGACGGCACCCTCGACGCCACCGGCCTCAACTGCCCGGAGCCGGTGATGATGCTGCACCAGCACATCCGCGACCTGCCGCCGGGCGGGCTGTTGAAGGTGATTGCCACCGATCCCTCCACCCGCCGCGACATTCCCAAGTTCTGCGTGTTTCTCGACCATGAACTGGTAGCGCAGCAGGAAGAGGCAGGTACCTACCTCTACTGGATCCGCAAGAAGCTCGATTAACCCGCCGAGCGGCTGATGCGGATCTGCTTGCGCGCGCTGCGGGTCAGGCGGATCGACAGCATCAGCGCCGCGCAGCTCAAGCCCACGATCAGGCCTTCCCACAGGCCACTCGGGCCCCGCGCCGGGCCGAACCAGTCGGTCAGGCCCAGGGCGTAGCCCACCGGCAAGCCAATCCCCCAGTAGGCGAACAGGGTCAGGATCATGGTCACCCGAGTGTCCTGGTAGCCGCGCAATGCGCCTGCCGCCGTGACCTGGATGCCATCGGAAAACTGGAACAGCGCCGCATACACAATCAGCATCGAAGCGACCTGAATCACCATCGGGTCGGTGGTGTAGATGGTGGCGATGGGCTCACGCAGGAAGAACATCAGGCTCGCCGAAAGGCAGGCGTAGGCCAGTGACGTGGCCATGCCGACGCCGGCGCTGAAGCGCGCATTGCGGGGTTGCTGGCGGCCCAGGGCCTGGCCGACCCGCACGGTCACCGCCATGGCCAGGGAGTAGGGAATCATGAACATCAGGGCGCTGACGTTGAGGGCGATCTGGTGCCCGGCCACCACCGTGGCCCCCAGGCTGCCGATCAGCAGGGCGATCACCGCGAAAATGCTCGATTCGGCGAACACTGCAATGCCGATGGGCAGGCCGATGCTCAGCAAGCGCCCGATCATCGCTCCTTGCGGCCAGTCGAAGCGGCTGAATAACTGGATCTTGCGGTAGGCCGGTGCCCAGAAAATCCAGCCGGCCATGCCCAGCATCATGGCCCACATCACGATGGCCGTGGCCCAGCCGCAACCGACGCCGCCCATGGCCGGTACACCGAAATGGCCATAGATGAAGATGTAGTTGATGGGGATGTTCAGGGCCAGGCCTCCCAGGCCGATGACCATGCTCGGCACCGTGCGGCCCAGGCCATCGCTGAGGCAGCGCAGCACGTAGTACAGCGCTACCGCCGGCAAGCCACTGGCGATGCCGTGCAGGTAGCCCATGCAGGGCTTGATCAGTTCCGGATCGACATTCATCAGGTGCAGCACCGGCTCGGCACTGATCAGTATCAGCAGGGCCGAGATCCCGGCCACCACGGCGAGCCACAGTGCCTGGCGCACCAGCGGGCCGATCTCGTGCAGGTTGCCGGCGCCGAAGCGCTGCGCCACCTTGGGCGTGGTGGCCAGCAGGGTGCCGGTCATCAGCAGGAACACCGGAATCCAGATCGAGTTGCCCAGGGCGACGGCTGCCAGATCCCGCGGGCCGACCCGGCCGGCCATCACGGCATCGACAAAGCCCATGGCGGTGGTGGCCACCTGGGCAATCATGATGGGCAGGGCCAGTACCAGCAGGTCATGCAGTTCACGGCCGACCCGGGCAGGGCGGCTGGTGGCGGTGGCGGCAGGGGAGTCAGTCACGGAATTCACGGGGCGTAGCGTCCATAGGTGGTGTTGCGCAGGACGCGACAGTCTACGCGTTGACATCTCAGTCAGGAAAACATCCCGTGTTGTGGATTTGTAAGCGCCGGGGGGGGTGAAAATGCCGGTTCGCGCGCATGCCGCGCTAGCCCGGCCTGGCATCTGCGCCTACACTGCGGCTCCGCCAGAGGAGCCTGCCATGTTGATTGTTGCCGACGAAAATATCCCCCTGATCGAAGAGTTCTTTGCCGGTTTCGGCGAGATCCGGCGTTTCCCCGGGCGCGCCATCGACCGGGCGACCGTGGAGCAGGCAGATGTGTTGCTGGTGCGCTCGGTGACCCAGGTCGACCGCCAGTTGCTGGAAGGCAGCCCGGTGCGGTTTGTCGGCACCTGCACCATCGGCACCGATCACCTGGACCTGGAATATTTCCAGCAGGCCGGGATCACCTGGTCCAGCGCCCCGGGCTGCAACGCCCGGGGCGTGGTGGACTATGTGTTGGGCAGCCTGCTGACCCTGGCCGAGATCGAAGGCGTGGACCTGGCGCAGCGTTGCTATGGCGTGGTCGGTGCCGGTGAAGTGGGCGGGCGCCTGATCCAGGTGCTGCGCGGCCTGGGCTGGAATGTGCTGGTCTGCGATCCGCAGCGGCAGGCGGCGGAAGGCGGTGACTATGTCAGCCTGGAGCAGTTGCTCGAGCGCTGCGATGTCATCAGCCTGCACACACCCCTGACCAAGAGCGGGCAAGACTCCACCTGGCACCTGCTGGATCGCCAGCGGCTGAACCGGCTCAGGCACGGCACCTGGCTGATCAACGCGGCCCGTGGCCCGGTGGTGGATAACCGGGCCCTGGCGGAGGTGCTGCGCCAGCGCGAGGACTTGCAGGCGGTGCTGGATGTCTGGGAAGAGGAGCCGACGGTGGATGCTTCCCTGGCGGACCTCTGCGTGCTGGCGACGCCGCATATCGCCGGTTACAGCCTGGACGGCAAGCAACGGGGCACGGCGCAGATCTATCAGGCCTACTGCCGTTTCCTCGGGCAGGCCGAGCAGGTCAGCCTGTCGGCCTTGCTGCCGGCGCCCTGGGTGCCTCAGGTCAGCCTGAATGCCAATGCGGACCCGGCCTGGGCCCTGGCGATGATCTGCCGTGCCGTGTATGACCCGCGTCGTGACGATGCGGATTTTCGCCGTAGCCTGTCGGATGATGTAGCTCAGCAGCGCAGCGCCTTCGATGGTCTGCGCAAGCATTATCCGGAGCGCCGCGAGATCGACGGCCTGGAAGTGCGCATCCAGGGCGAGTCCGCGGCCTTGAGCCGGATCGTCCGTGCCTTGGGTGCCAGGGAAGCCTGAAACCGCGCATAAAAAACCCGGCCGCAAGGCCGGGTCAAGAGGACGTGAGGCTGTGTGTCAATCTTGCCGAGCAGGCTTGACCAGTCGCTTTTCCAGTTCGCGGCAGGCGTTCTGGATCATGTCTTCAGTAATAGGTACTTCGCGACCCTGGGCGTCGATGATGGCACACCCCAGAGACTGGTTCGGCTGGGTACGGATCACTTGAATCTTGTCATTGCTGCTGTGTTGCAAGGACATGGCCTGTCTCCTCATCAGGTTGTGTGCTTACTCTAGAATGGCCGGGTGACCAAGCTGTTACAGACCGCCGCGAGGGCTGGCCCGGCGACTTCACTCCAACAGAAATGCCCGGGGAGTGCCAGCCACGGATTAGACCGATAATCTCTAGGCTCTAGTGTCAGCGGTCATAATCAACCTGACTCATTGTGATTTACCAAAGTTCCTGCGAATTCATCTCGTTGCCGTTGCTGCAACGAACGGCTCGCCGGTGCGTCAATGGATGAACAGCATGCTTTCTTCTCGTCACCGCCGGGCGCTGCATCTGGCCAGCCGCTTTGTCGCTCCCTACCGTTGGCAGGCGCTGGGCGCCTTGCTGGCACTGATAGTTACCGCCGGCATTACCCTGTCCATGGGGCAGGGCATTCGCCTGTTGGTGGACCAGGGCTTCATGACTCAATCGCCCCATCTGTTGAACCAGTCCATCGGCCTGTTCCTGCTGCTGGTGCTGGCGCTGGCGGTGGGTACCTTCGTGCGCTTTTACCTGGTGTCGTGGATTGGCGAGCGTTGCGTGGCGGATATCCGGCGCCAGGTGTTCAATCACCTGATCTACCTGCATCCCGGGTTCTACGAAAACAACCGCAGCTCGGAAATCCAGTCGCGCTTGACCGCGGACACCACCTTGCTGCAATCGGTGATCGGGTCTTCGCTGTCGCTGTTTTTGCGCAATGCGCTGATGGTGCTGGGGGGGATCGTGCTGCTGTTTGTCACCAACCCCAAGCTCACCAGCATTGTGGTCATCGCCTTGCCGCTGGTGCTGGCGCCAATCCTGATCTTCGGTCGGCGGGTGCGCAGCCTGTCGCGCCTGAGCCAGGACCGGATTGCCGATGTCGGCAGCTATGTCTCGGAAACCCTCGGCCAGATCAAGACGGTCCAGGCCTACAACCACCAACCTCAGGATGAACGGCGGTTTGCCGTGACCGTGGAGCAGGCGTTCGACACGGCGCGCAAGCGGATTGTCCAGCGTGCCTGGCTGATCACCCTGGTGATCGTCCTGGTGCTGGGGGCGGTGGGGGTGATGCTCTGGGTCGGTGGCATGGACGTGATTGCCGGGCGCATCTCCGGCGGCGAGCTGGCGGCATTCGTCTTCTACAGCCTGATTGTCGGCAGTGCCTTCGGCACCCTGAGCGAAGTGATCGGCGAGTTGCAGCGCGCGGCCGGCGCGGCGGAGCGGATTGCCGAATTGCTGCGGGCGGACAATATCATCCAGCCGCCCGCCGACGGGCTGGTAAGCCTGCCGGCGCGGGTGCGGGGTGATCTGGAGCTGGACGGGCTGCGGTTTTCCTATCCGTCGCGGCCCGACCGCTTCGCGATCGATGGTTTGAGCCTGAGCATCCGGGCCGGAGAGACTCTGGCCTTGGTGGGGCCTTCCGGGGCTGGTAAATCCACCCTTTATGATCTGTTGCTGCGCTTCTACGACCCGCAGCAGGGAAGGATCCTACTGGATGGCGTGGCCCTGACCCAGCTCGACCCGCTGGACTTGCGTCGCTGCTTCGCCCTGGTTTCGCAAAGCCCGGCGCTGTTCTACGGCAGCATCGAGGAGAACATTCGCTACGGCAATCCCGAGGCGACCCTGGCCCAGGTCCAGGAAGCGGCGAAGATCGCCTATGCCCATGAGTTCATCGAACAGATGCCCGAGGGTTACCAGACCCACCTGGGGGATGCCGGGCTTGGCCTTTCGGGCGGCCAGCGCCAGCGCCTGGCGATAGCTAGGGCCTTGCTGGTGGACGCGCCGATCCTGCTACTGGACGAAGCCACCAGCGCCCTGGACGCGCAAAGCGAGCACCTGATCCAGCAGGCCTTGCCCAGCCTGATGAAGAACCGCACCACCCTGGTGATCGCCCATCGCCTGGCCACGGTGAAGAATGCCGACCGGATCGCGGTCATGGACCAGGGCAGGCTGGTCGCGGTGGGTACCCATCAGCAACTGATTGCCAGCAACCCCTTGTATGCGCGCCTGGCGGCCCTGCAATTCAGCGATGGCTGAGCCCACGCACCCCTGAGCTCTGTAGTCGCTGCCGCGCCTGCGAGGCTGCGCACGAGCACGTAGTCCTCGCCAACGTAGCGAGCGCTTTACGGCCACTTCGCGCCCGGTCGCAGGCTCGGCATCGGCTACAGGTATTGGGGGGTGTTGGGGGAGATACAAAAATGCCCGCATTGCTGCGGGCATTTTTTGTTGTGGGTCGGTGCTTACTGATCGTCGAAATAGCGTTCGTGCCAGTCCACCAGGGGCTGCGGCGAATTGAGCTTCTGGCCGTAGATCACCGAGTAGGACAGTACGTTCTGCACGTACTGGCGGGTTTCGTCGAAAGGAATGCTTTCCACCCAGACATCGAAACTCAGGTGGTCGGCCCCCTTGAGCCACTGGCGCACCCGCCCGGGGCCGGCGTTGTAGGCGGCGGAAGCCAGTACCCGGTTGCCGTTGAACTGGCTGTGGACCTGGCTCAGGTAGGCGGCGCCCAACTGGATGTTCTTGTCCGGGTCCAGCACTTGCTGGGGCGAGGCCAGGGGAATGCTGAATTTGCGCGCGGTTTCCTTGGCGGTGCCGGGCATCAGTTGCATCAGGCCGCTGGCGCCGACGCCGGAACGGGCGTCGTCCATGAAGGCGCTTTCCTGGCGGGTAATGGCGAACACCCAGCTGGAATGCAGGCCGCGAACCTTGGCTTCGCGCACCAGGGTGTCGCGGTGGGCCATGGGGAAGCGGATGTCCAGGTCATCCCAGTACTGGGCCTGGCTGATGGTGCGAATGGCCGGGAAGTACCATTTCAGGTCGTAGGCCAGCTTGGCCTGGGCAACCATTTCGTCGCGGTTGAAATGCCGGCTGACGTGGTACCACTCGCGGCGGCCGTCGACGATCTGCCCGCGGGCATGCAGCTCCAGGGCGCGGCGTACACCCGGGGTGTTGCGTACCTTGTTGATCACGGCTTGGCTGAGCATCAGCGGCTGGTTGTTGAGCTGGTAGGGCGCCTTGGCGTGATCGGCGGCAAGGAAACCGTAGAAATCCCGCTCCCGGGCCAGGCCCTTGAACAATACCTGGGCCTGAGGGTTCTTCGGTTCGGCCAGTTCCAGGCTACGGGCCTGCCAGTAGCGCCAGCGGTTGGTGGTGGCCAGGTCCTGGGGCAGCTTGCGGGTCAGCTGGTAGGCGTCTTCCCAGCGCGCCAGGCGCAGCAGCAGGCGCAGGCGCCATTCGGAGACGGTGTTGTCCCGCAGCTCGGGATCGTACTTGGTCATCACGTCCAGGGCGCGGCTGTCGAAGCGCCGTGCCAGGGTCAGGCCGATCTCGCGGGCGATGGCCACTTTTTCGTCACGGGAAAAGTGCATGCTGCTGGCATAGCCATCCAGCAGGGCCATGGCCTTGTCCGGATCCTGGCGCGCCAGGCGGCGCAGGCCGAGGCCAACCACGTCGGACATGGCTTCATCGGCAGGCTGGAAGCGCGAGGGCTGGCTCAGCAGTTCGGGTTTTTGCGCCACGTCCACCAGCAGGCGGCCCTGGGGCGCCAGGGTGGTCATGCTCTTTACCAGGCTGTTGGCCAGGGGGTAGTTGCGGGCCTCGGCGGCCAGTTTGGCTCGCTGCCAGCGCTTCTGTTCGGTCAACTGGCCTTCGGCGGCCCACTGGGCGAACAACGCGTCGCAGGCAGCAGGTTGGGATTTGCCGGTCAGCCAGAGCTTCTCGGTGGCGGCGTAGCCTTCGGCCTTGAGGTTGTGCCCCAGCTGGTACTGGCCATTGAGGCAGTCCAGTTCGGTGAAGTTGAGTTTCGGATCGTAGTACTTGGTGAAGGTCGCCCAGTCGCCGCGTTCGGCCAGCCAGCGCAACCAGCGCAGTTTCATCCAGTTGGCCTGGGGCAGGTCGCCATGTTCGGCGAGGAACTTCTCGATCTCGGGATTGCTGGCGGATTTCAGCCGGGCGGTGAGCTCGTCGTAGGCCAGGTAGGGCTCCAGCGGATAGTCGCGCAGCGCATCGGCATAACGGAAATAGGGGCCGGAATCGCCTTTGGCCAGGGCGCGCTTGGCTTCATCGTAATACTGGCGCTGTAGAGTCAGGTCTGCCGCCTGGGCGCAGTGGACGGCTGTGGTGGAAAGAAGCAGGCAAGATAAAACACTGAAAAGGCGACTGCGCATGAGACATCCGGGCAGAGAAATCATGACAAGTGCCGACAGGGCCAACACTGATTGCTCACTAGCTTAGCCTTTTGCCAGCAACCGGTGAAAGCTTTGCCGGCCTGCTCGCATCAGTTGGCAACAAATGTGCCGCGAGCGCCCTCGTGGGCGAAATACCCGGCCTTCTGCGGGCTCAACTCAGGTAGAATGCGCGCCCGGTTTTTGGAGAAGAACATGACCCTGCTCAAATTCAGCGATGTGTCCCTTGCTTTCGGCGCCATGCCGTTGTTGGACAAGGTGTCCTGGCAGATCGCCCGTGGTGAGCGGGTGTGCATCATCGGCCGTAACGGTACTGGCAAATCCAGCATGATGAAGCTGGTCAAGGGCGATCAGAAGCCCGACGACGGCTCCGTATGGCGCGCACCCGGTCTGAAGATCGGCGAATTGCCCCAGGAATTGCCGGTGGCCGACGAGCGGACCGTGTTCGACGTGGTCGCCCAGGGCCTGGACGGTGTCGGCGAGTTGCTGGCCCAGTACCACCACCTGAGCCAGAACATCGTCACCGACGCCGATCTGGAAAAACTGATGCACGTCCAGCACGACCTCGAAGCCCGTGACGGCTGGCGCCTGCAACAATTGGTGGACAGCACCCTGAGCCGCCTGCAGCTGCCGGCCGACAAGACCCTCGCCGAGTTGTCCGGCGGCTGGCGTCGTCGCGTGCTGCTGGCCCAGGCCCTGGTGTCCGAGCCGGACCTGCTGCTGCTCGACGAGCCCACCAACCACCTGGACATTGGTGCCATCGCCTGGCTGGAAGAGGCGCTGAAGGATTTCCAGGGGGCGGTCCTCTTTATTACCCACGACCGTTCCTTCCTGCAGAACCTGGCCACCCGCATCCTCGAACTGGACCGCGGCGGCCTGATCGACTGGAACGGCGACTACGCCAGCTTCCTGGTGCACAAGGAAGCCATGCTGGCGGCGGAAGAAACCGCCAACGCGCTGTTCGACAAGCGCCTGGCCCAGGAGGAAGTCTGGATTCGCCAGGGCATCAAGGCCCGGCGCACCCGCAACGAAGGCCGCGTGCGCGCCCTCAAGGCGCTGCGTGTCGAGCGCAGCGAACGTCGCGAGCGTACCGGCAAGGCCAATATCCAGCTGGAAACCGCAGACAAGTCCGGCAAGCAGGTGATGGTGCTGGAGAACGTCAGCTTCGCTCACCCGGACGGTCCGTTCCTGGTCAAGGACTTCTCCATGGTCCTGCAGCGCGGCGATCGCATCGGCCTCTTGGGCGCCAACGGTACCGGCAAGACCACGCTGCTCAAGCTGATGCTCGGTGGCCTGGTGCCCAGCAGCGGTAAGGTGGAAGAGGGGACGCGTATCGACGTGGCCTACTTCGACCAGTTGCGCCATCAGCTGGATCTGGAAAAGACCGTGATCGACAACGTCGCCGAAGGTCGCGACTTCATCGAGATCGATGGCCAGAGCCGCCACGTGCTGAGCTACCTCGGCGACTTCCTGTTCAGCCCGCAGCGTGCTCGCACGCCGGTCAAGGCGTTGTCTGGCGGCGAACGTGCGCGGTTGCTGCTGGCCAAGCTGTTCAGTAAACCGGCCAACCTGCTGGTGCTCGATGAACCGACCAACGACCTGGATGTAGAAACCCTCGAACTGCTGGAAGAGGTGCTGCTGACCTTCCAGGGCACTGTGCTGATGGTCAGCCACGACCGGGCATTCCTCGACAACGTGGTGACCAGCACCCTGGTCTTCGAAGGCGAAGGCAAGGTGCGCGAGTACGTCGGCGGCTACCAGGACTGGTTGCGCCAGGGCGGTTCGCCGCGGTTGCTGGGGGTGACCGAGAACAAGTCCGGCAAGGCCGAGCTGAACTCTGCAGTGGTGGCACCGGTACAGGCGGCTCCGGCTCCTGCCCAGGAAGCGCCGGCGGCGAAAAAGAAGCTCAGCTACAAATTGCAGCGCGAGCTTGAGGCTTTGCCGGGGCAGATCGATGCCATGGAGCAGCAGATCGCCGGGGTCGAGGCGGAAATGGCAGACGCTGGTTTCTATCAGCGCCCGGCGGCGGAAACTGCAGCGGTAATTGCCCGCCTTGAGCAGTTGAATGCCGAACTGGAGCAGATGGTCGAGCGCTGGGCCGAACTGGATGCCTGAGTGACCGGTTGCTGATAAAAAAGCCCGACTGCAGAGTCGGGCTTTTTTTCAGTGCGCTTGCCAGCTTTTGGGAGCCGGCAACCCTCGGGGCGGGTTCAGCGTTTGACCAGGTGCACGGCCAGCACGTCGCAAGGCGCGCCGTGCAGGACGTCATTGGCGGTGGAGCCCAGTAGCAGGGCCAGGCCATGTCGGCCGTGGCTGCCGACCACGATCAGGTCGCATTCCTGTTCCTTGGCCAGGTGATGGATTTCCTGGCGCGGCTGGCCGTAGGTCAGGTGGCTGTATTCCTTGGTCAGCTCCGGGTACTTGTTGATCAGCCGATCAAGACGCTCCCGGGCCTGGTCGAACTGTTGCTGCTGCAATTGCGAAAGATCCATGGGGACGTCGCCCCCGAAGGCCATGGCCATGGGTTCGACAATGTGCACCAGGGACAGCTTGGCTCCATTGCTCACCGACAGTTCGCGAGCACGGTGGATAACAGGATCGCACTCTTCGGTTAGATCTACGGCGACCAGAATATGGTGGTAGGGCATGAGGTGCTCCTCCTGAGGGTTGCAATAGCTTCAAGTATGGCTGGTTTCAAGCGGGTTGGTTTGACCCAGGTCCCGCTCATCAAAAATCGAGAGTACAGATATGACGGTCTGGATAGTGGTGTCAATCCTTGCGGTAGTTCTCAGTCCGCTGGCGTGGTTGCGACCTTCTCGTCGCCAGAGCGGGTTGATCGCCTTGCGCATGGAGGCGCGACGCATGGGCCTGGCCATGCAACTGGCCCCTCAGGAGTGGCCGCACTGGCTGGGCCAGGAGCCGCCCAACCCTTGCCCGCAGTATCACCGGCCACGGCGCAGCGGGCAGCCTGTGTGTTGGAGTTATTGGCAGATCGCGCCGGGCAACTGGGTCAACCAGTGGCGCGAGCCCTGTGTCGATGAGCCACTGCTCAAGCACTTCCAGGCCTTGCCGGCAGGGGTGTTCAAGGTCGAGGCGGACAAGCAGATGATTGCCCTGTACTGGAACGAGCGTGGCGAGGTCAGTGTTTTGCAGGATATTGCCTCGGTGCTCAAGGCGTTGGCCTGAGTCATCCAGGGGAGGGTGCGCGCGGCAATCGCGGGCAGCCGGCAATAAAAAGCCCGATATCAGCATCGGGCGGGGATGGCCAGGCAGGCCGGTAATCTCGTGGCTGCCACCCGGGGTGGCCTCTTGCAGAACGGGGCGGTGCCCCTGTCGCACAAACTGTGCGGCTTCTTCAGATATTTTCCCAGCGTAGTCGCTCTTTCTCCCATTCAGTGGGAGATTTAGGGCGCATTTTCTAAATATAGATCCTATGAATGGTTATGAATGCAGGGGCGTGTTGATCGTCCAGGGAGCAATGGAGTGACCGCAAAGTCGCGTTTCAAACAGCATTTTGGACGATTGACAATTGCTGGATTTTCCCTGAATGTGGCGTACCCAAATCAAACGGGCGTATGAAATGAGCGTTTGCATCGCAGGCGGCTCTATACAGAATCCCGACTATCGCGTTGGCGGGTGTGCCTGGCGGATTGGCGTTAGCATCGACGGTGACGTTAGTGCCATGCCAGAAGTCAGCGTCCGACGTGTACTGTTCAGCTTCCATATCGTGGAGATCAGTTGATGATTTACGAAGGTAAAGCCATCACGGTTAAGGCTCTTGAAAGTGGCATCGTCGAATTGAATTTCGACCTCAAGGGTGAGTCCGTCAACAAGTTCAACCGTCTAACCCTGAACGAATTGCGTCAGGCTGTTGACACCATCAAGGCAGATGCTTCGATCAAGGGCGTGATCGTCAGCAGCGGCAAGGACGTGTTCATCGTCGGCGCCGACATCACCGAGTTTGTCGACAACTTCAAGCTGCCGGATGCCGAGCTGGTGGCAGGCAACCTCGAAGCCAACAAGATCTTCAGCGATTTCGAAGACCTCAACGTGCCAACCGTTGCCGCGATCAACGGCATCGCCCTGGGCGGCGGCCTGGAAATGTGCCTGGCGGCGGACTACCGCGTCATGGCTGCCAGTGCCAAGATCGGCCTGCCGGAAGTCAAGCTGGGCATCTACCCGGGCTTCGGCGGTACCGTGCGTCTGCCGCGCCTGATCGGTGCCGACAACGCCATCGAGTGGATTGCCGCCGGCAAGGAAAACCGTGCTGAAGACGCGCTGAAAGTCGGTGCCGTCGACGCCGTGGTTGCTCCCGACAAACTCAAGGACGCCGCTCTGGCCCTGGTCAAGCGCGCCATTTCCGGCGAGTTCGACTACAAGGCCAAGCGCCAGCCTAAGCTGGAAAAGCTCAAGCTCAACGCCATTGAGCAGATGATGGCTTTCGAAACCGCCAAAGGTTTCGTGGCCGGCCAGGCTGGCCCGAACTACCCGGCACCGGTCGAAGCGATCAAGACCATTCAGAAAGCCGCCAACTTTGGCCGCGACAAAGCCTTGGAAGTAGAGGCCGCCGGCTTCGTCAAACTGGCCAAGACCTCTGCTGCGCAAAGCCTGATCGGCCTGTTCCTGAACGATCAGGAACTGAAGAAAAAGGCCAAGGCCTACGACGAAATCGCCAAGGACGTGAAGCAGGCCGCCGTGCTCGGCGCCGGTATCATGGGTGGCGGCATCGCCTACCAGTCGGCCTCCAAAGGCACGCCGATCCTGATGAAGGACATCAACGAACACGGCATCGAGCAGGGTCTGGCGGAAGCCGCGAAACTGCTGGTGGGCCGCGTTGACAAAGGCCGCATGACCGCCGCGAAGATGGCTGAAGTGCTCAACGGCATTCGTCCGACCCTGTCCTACGGTGACTTCGGCAACGTCGACCTGGTGGTTGAAGCCGTGGTCGAGAACCCCAAGGTCAAGCAGATCGTGCTGGCTGAAGTGGAAGGCCAGGTCAAGGAGGACACCATCCTGGCGTCCAATACCTCGACCATTTCCATCAGCCTGCTGGCCAAGGCCCTCAAGCGTCCGGAAAACTTCGTCGGCATGCACTTCTTCAACCCGGTGCACATGATGCCGCTGGTGGAAGTGATCCGTGGCGAGAAGTCCAGCGAACTGGCGGTAGCGACCACCGTTGCCTACGCCAAGAAAATGGGCAAGAACCCGATCGTGGTCAACGACTGCCCGGGCTTTTTGGTCAACCGCGTGCTGTTCCCGTACTTCGGCGGTTTCGCCAAGCTGGTCAGCGCCGGTGTGGACTTCGTGCGCATCGACAAGATCATGGAGAAATTCGGCTGGCCAATGGGCCCGGCGTACCTGATGGACGTGGTCGGCATCGACACCGGCCACCACGGTCGTGACGTCATGGCCGAAGGCTTCCCGGATCGCATGAAGGACGATCGCCGCTCGGCCGTGGACGTGCTCTACGAAGCCAAGCGCCTGGGCCAGAAGAACGGCAAGGGCTTCTACGCCTACGAAACCGACAAGAAGGGCAAGCAGAAGAAGGTGGCCGATCCGTCGGTGCTGGAAGTGCTCAAGCCGATTGTCTACGAGCAGCGTGAAGTCACCGACGAAGACATCATCAACTGGATGATGATCCCGTTGTGCCTGGAAACCGTTCGTTGCCTGGAAGACGGCATCGTTGAAACCGCTGCCGAAGCTGACATGGGCCTGGTCTACGGCATTGGTTTCCCTCCATTCCGTGGCGGTGCGCTGCGCTACATCGACTCCATCGGTGTTGCCGAGTTCGTTGCCCTGGCCGACCAGTACGCCGATCTGGGCGCGCTGTACCACCCGACCGCGAAGCTGCGTGAAATGGCCAAGAACGGCCAGAGCTTCTTCGGTTAAGCGCCCACACTAGAGCGAGAGTGAACATATGAGCTTGAATCCTAGAGACGTCGTGATTGTCGACTTCGGTCGTACTCCGATGGGCCGCTCCAAGGGCGGCATGCACCGCAACACCCGCGCCGAAGACATGTCGGCGCACCTGATCAGCAAACTGCTGGAACGCAACGCCAAGGTCGACCCGGCGGAAGTCGAGGACGTGATCTGGGGCTGCGTCAACCAGACCCTGGAGCAGGGCTGGAACATCGCACGCATGGCGTCGCTGATGACCCAGATCCCGCACACCTCGGCCGGCCAGACCGTCAGCCGCCTGTGTGGCTCGTCCATGAGTGCTTTGCACACTGCCGCGCAAGCGATCATGACCGGCAACGGTGACGTGTTCGTGGTCGGCGGCGTCGAGCACATGGGCCACGTGAGCATGATGCACGGTGTCGATCCGAACCCGCACATGTCCCTGTACGCAGCCAAAGCCTCCGGCATGATGGGCCTGACCGCCGAGATGCTGGGCAAGATGCACGGCATCACCCGTGAGCAGCAGGACGCCTTTGGCGTGCGCTCCCACCAGCTCGCCCACAAGGCGACTGTGGAAGGCAAGTTCAAGGATGAAATCATCCCGATGCAGGGTTACGACGAGAACGGTTTCCTGAAACTGTTCGACTACGACGAAACCATCCGTCCCGAGACCACCCTGGAGAGCCTGGCGGCCCTGAAGCCGGCGTTCAACCCTAAAGGTGGTACCGTGACTGCCGGTACTTCGTCGCAGATCACCGACGGTGCCTCGTGCATGATCGTGATGTCGGCCCAGCGTGCCCAGGACCTGGGTATCCAGCCGATGGCGGTGATTCGTTCGATGGCCGTTGCAGGTGTGGATCCGGCCATCATGGGCTATGGTCCAGTACCGGCCACGCAGAAAGCCCTGAAGCGCGCGGGCCTGGGCATCAACGATATCGACTTCTTCGAGCTCAACGAAGCTTTCGCTGCACAGGCCCTGCCAGTGCTGAAAGATCTGAAAGTGCTCGACAAGATGAACGAGAAGGTTAACCTGCACGGCGGCGCGATCGCCCTGGGTCACCCGTTCGGTTGCTCCGGCGCACGTATCTCCGGGACCCTGCTCAACGTCATGAAGCAGAATGGCGGCACCTTCGGGGTGTCCACCATGTGCATCGGCCTTGGCCAGGGTATCTCGACCGTCTTCGAACGCGTTTAAGCGTTGGGTTGATGGAAGCCGGGGCCCAGTGCCCCGGTTTTTGTTTTTCTGAAGATTTGTTTGTCTTTATTTTGAAAAAATTGCACGAGGGCCAGAGCATGCAGTTACAACCCGGGCTCTATCAGCATTACAAGGGGCCGCAGTATCGCGTTTTCAGCGTGGCGCGGCACTCGGAAACGGAAGAAGAAGTGGTGTTCTACCAAGCCCTGTATGGGGATTACGGCTTTTGGGTGCGGCCCTTGAGCATGTTCCTGGAGTCGGTCGAAGTTGACGGCGAGCAGGTCCCGCGCTTTGCTTTGGTGCAGGCCGAACCCAGTCTTTTTTCACCGGCATGAGTACAGGTCGCGCAGTACCCTGCGCTTGACCTCACCCTGTTGCCACTATATATAGCGGTGCCGCGTCAGGCGCCAACCGCCTTTCACTTCTCGAATTCAGGAATTTTCTGATCCATGGGCAAATCGCTGGTCATTGTGGAATCCCCGGCTAAGGCCAAGACCATCAACAAGTACTTGGGTAACCAATACGTGGTGAAGTCGAGTATCGGCCATATCCGAGACCTGCCCACCAGCGGTTCGGCAAGTGCCGCCAAGGAGCCAGCCGCCAAGCGTGGCAAGGCCGCTGCTGGCGAAACCCCGGCTCTGTCGCCGAAGGAAAAGGCTCGCAAGCAGCTGGTGTCGCGCATGGGCGTCGATCCCGAGCACGGCTGGAAAGCCAAGTACGAAATCCTCCCTGGCAAGGAAAAGGTCATCGAAGAGCTGCGCCGCCTTGCCAAGGATGCCGACACCATCTATCTCGCAACGGACTTGGACCGCGAAGGGGAAGCCATTGCCTGGCACCTGCGGGAAGCCATCGGCGGTGATGACAGCCGCTACAAACGCGTGGTGTTCAACGAAATCACCAAGAAGGCGATCCAGGAAGCCTTCTCCCAGCCGGGCGAGCTGGACATTGATCGAGTCAATGCCCAGCAGGCGCGACGCTTCCTCGACCGCGTGGTGGGCTACATGGTTTCGCCGCTGCTGTGGGCGAAGATTGCCCGTGGCCTGTCTGCCGGTCGCGTGCAGTCGGTAGCCGTGAAGCTGGTGGTGGAGCGCGAGCGTGAGATTCGTGCCTTCATCCCGGAAGAATACTGGGAAGTACACGCTGACCTGGGCACTGCCAAGGGCTCGAATGTGCGTTTTGAAGTGGCCCGTGAAAACGGCGAAGCCTTCAAACCGCTCAACGAAGCACAGGCCATGGCCGCCCTGGAGAAGCTCAAGGCCTCGGCCTACAGCGTCGCCAAGCGTGAAGACAAGCCCACCAGCAGCAAGCCATCGGCGCCGTTCATCACCTCCACCCTGCAGCAGGCTGCGAGCAATCGCCTGGGCTTCGGCGTGAAGAAGACCATGATGATGGCCCAGCGTCTGTATGAAGCCGGCTACATCACCTATATGCGTACCGACTCCACCAACCTCTCGGCCGATGCCGTGGCGATGGCGCGTACCTATATCGAAGACGAGTTCGGCAACAAGTACCTGCCGGCTTCGCCCAATGTCTACAGCAGCAAGGAAGGGGCCCAGGAGGCGCACGAGGCGATTCGTCCGTCCGATGTGAACACCCACCCAAGCAAGCTGTCGGGCATGGAACGTGACGCTGAGCGCCTCTACGAGCTGATCTGGCGCCAGTTCGTCGCCTGCCAGATGCTGCCGGCGCAATACCTGTCCACCACCGTCAGCGTCGCCGCTGGCGACTTCGAGCTGCGTGCCAAGGGCCGCATCCTCAAGTTCGACGGTTACACCCGGGTCATGCCGCAGATGGCCAAGCCGGGCGATGACGATGTGCTGCCGGAAATGGCCCAGGGCGAAGTGCTGAAGCTGATCAAGCTCGATCCGAGCCAGCACTTCACCAAGCCCCCGGCGCGTTACTCCGAAGCCAGCCTGGTGAAGGAAATGGAAAAGCGCGGCATTGGTCGTCCTTCGACCTATGCGGCAATCATTTCGACCATCCAGGATCGCGGCTATGTGACCCTGCACAACCGTCGTTTCTATTCGGAAAAGATGGGCGACATCGTCACTGAGCGCCTTTCCGAGAGCTTCTCCAACCTTATGGACTACGGCTTCACCGCCGGCATGGAAGAGAACCTCGATGACGTGGCCCAGGGCGAGCGCGACTGGAAGAACGTCCTCGACGAATTCTACGGCGACTTCAAGAAGAAGCTCGAAGTGGCCGAGGGCGCCGAAAGCGGCATGCGCGCCAACCAGCCGGTAATGACCGATATCCCATGCCAGACCTGCGGCCGGCCGATGCAGATCCGTACCGCCTCCACTGGCGTGTTCCTCGGCTGCTCGGGCTACAGCCTGCCACCCAAGGAGCGTTGCAAGGCCACCGTCAACCTGGTGCCGGGCGACGAGATCGCCGCGGATGACGAAGGCGAGTCCGAATCCCTGGTGCTGCGCGGCAAGCATCGTTGCCCGATCTGCAGTACGGCGATGGATGCCTACCTGCTGGACGAAAAGCGCAAGCTGCACATCTGCGGTAACAACCCGGATTGCGCCGGCTACGAGATCGAAGAGGGCAGCTACCGGATCAAGGGGTATGAAGGCCCGAGCCTGGAGTGTGATAAGTGCGGCAGCGAGATGCAGCTCAAGACCGGCCGTTTCGGCAAGTTCTTCGGTTGCACCAACCCGACCTGCAAGAACACTCGCAAGCTGCTGAAAAGCGGTGACGCGGCGCCGCCGAAGATGGACCCGGTGAAGATGCCCGAGCTCAAGTGCGAGAAGGTCAACGACACCTACATCCTGCGCGATGGCGCTTCGGGCCTGTTCCTGGCGGCCAGTCAGTTCCCGAAAAACCGCGAGACCCGTGCGCCGTTGGTGCTGGAACTGATCCCGCACAAGGATGAGATCGATCCCAAGTACCACTTCCTCTGCGAAGCTCCGCAGAAGGACCCGGACGGCCGCCCTGCGGTGGTGCGCTACAGCCGCAAGACCAAGGAGCAGTACGTGCAGACCGAAGTCGACGGCAAGCCGACCGGCTGGCGTGCCTTCTACGACGGCGGTAAATGGAAGGTCGAAGACAAGCGCTAAGTGCTTGGCCTGCCGAGGGCTAGCTTCTCGGTGTAGCGACCAACAGGGCCGCATGACTCCTTCAAGGGGGCATGCGGCCTTTCTTTTGCTTGCGGCAAGCTGGAGTGATCCCTGAAACTGTGCCGTCTGCATCTGGTTCTCTTTTCGCAGTGGAGGCTGCCCATATGGCCCACGAGCTCTATACCCGTACCAATCAGAAAATCTACTTTGCCGGTCTGTCGCTCGAAGCCCTGGCACGCGCTGAGGAAGGGCGGGCCATGAATGCCCAGGCGCAGGTCCAGGCGGGGCGCGAGTCGGTGCTGTTCCACCTGTACGGGGCCTTGCTGGGGCTGTGCCATGAAATTGCCGGGTTCTATCGGCTGCCGCAGGCCAATGCGGCCCGGGTCGAGCAGATCCTCAATCGTGAAGTGCTGCAAAGCATTGCCATTCCCGAGCTGGCAGAGCTGGTGGAATTGGTGCACAGCCCGCAAACCTGGCTGGCGCAACTGCTGTCTGCTTACAGCGAGCTGTTTCAGCCGCCACAGGCGCCGCACAAGCCCAAGGGCGACGTAACCCAGCCACTGATTGTTGCGGTCAATCTGGATGAAGAGGAGCCCGAGCCGGCACTGAGTCGGGAAGAGCTGGAAAGCTGGCGGCAGAACCTCAAGGCCCTGGCCATTCGTTTCAGGGATGGCCTTAACGAGTGTTGATCCTGAGCGCTGCTTGATGGGTGGCGTGACTATTTGATCAAGGAAGATTCATGCTGTTCTTCTTGCGTGACCAGGCGCTGCTTCGCCTGCTGAACGATTGCCGGGTGCGAGTGGTTCGTGCCCAGTCCAATACTGACTTGCTGGAAGTGCTCGACAGGCTGGAGATATTCCCCGGCGGTCTGGAATTCGACCATGTGCAGGCAATAACGCTTCTGGTCCTGGCGTTTGCCTCCCTGGCTGTCGCGCTGCTGATGGACGGCATGGGCGGGATGTTCTGGGTGTTTCTGGCTCTGTGTTTCTTTAGCTATTACGTCAGCAAAGGGACCTCTGGTTCCTTGACTGATCTGGCGGCAAGCATCGTGCGCAAGTGCGTAATGTTTCATCATGGCTTGAGCGAGTCCGACAGCAGTGCCGACTGGCGCCTGAAAAGGCTGAACAACGAGTTCAGCGATTACCAGCGGGGTAATGAGCGACGCCATATCCAGGACTCGCTCCTGGGTGTCTACCAGGGGCCTCGCCAGTCCTTGGCGTTCGAGTATCACCATCTGCAGTACGTCAATTCTAGGCAAGAGCCTGGTGCCGGCGGCAGCTATCGCACTGTCTACGACACGTACAACCGCTACAGCCTGGTGCTGGATTTCCCGTGGGTGACAGAGATTACGGTTCGCTCCAGTCCCCTGGAAGTGTCATTGGCGGGGCAGCCGTTCAAGACCGGTCGCGAGGATTTCGACCAGGTCTTTGTACTGCGCGGTAATGATCAGGCCTGTTGCGAACACTTCGCCAGGCCAGCAACCCTGGACCTCCTGATGGAGCTTTCACGCCACCTTTACCGGGTCAATCTGGAGTTTTCCAGTCAAGGGCGGCTCTGTCTGAGCTTTGATAATGCGGACATCATTGCCCATGCCGATCCGGGCTCGCTGAGTGACCTGGCGGTCTTTCGCGAGCGGATCAAGGCGGGTATCGAGTTGCCGAAGCTGTATTCACTGCTGGAACTGGTGCATCGGTTGGCGCAGTTGCATGACAGCCATGCTCTTGCTGCTGTTCCAGATGTTCCTGAGGCTGGCAACTTGATCAAGGAAATGTAATGCAGTTTCTCAAGCACGATGCCGAGTTGGTGAAGTTGTTGGCCACTAGCAATGCAGAGGTGGCTCGAGCCAAGAGCAACGAGGATCTATTGAGGGTCATCGCCAGGCTCCAGTCCTTCAGGGGAGGGTTGGAGTTCGATCATGCCCAGTCCTGGCTGCTGTTGATGCTGGCTATTGTGTCGGCGATCCCGGCCATGGCGGGTGTGGAGCTGATGTGGTTTGCGACGGCCTGCCTGGGTTTTGCCACCTTGTATACCTGGATGGGTCGTAAAGCCGTGTTAGACGAGTTACCGCAGAAAATAGCCCGTAAGTGTTCATTCCTCAGTAACGGCCTTTGGGACCCGGGCGGAACCGCCGATGAGCGTTTCGCGCAACTGAGCAGTGAGTTCGACGACTATGATCGCGGCAATGACAGCCGACGTATCGAGGCTTCAGCCAGGGGGACCTACCAGGGCCCGCGGCATCAGTTGTCCTTTGTCTTCCACCATCTGCGTTACGTGAACTCCCACTACAAACGCAAATCCGATGGCGAGAGCGAGCGGGTCTATGAGAGTTTCGATCGCTTCAGCCTGGTGGTGGACTTTCCTTGGGTCAGAGGGGTGATGGTGCGCAGTGATCTGCCAAATACCAAGAGCAAGAAGCGCAAAGTCTTTGAGACCACTTCCGATGACTTCAACAGAAGCTTCAATTTCACCGGTGATAGTGAGCTGGCTTGCGCGAAGTTCGCAACGCCCACCACCCTGGCTTTCTTGCTGGAACTTCGTCGGCGGCTGAAAAAGGTGAATCTGGAATTCTCCAGCGAGGGCCATTTATGTCTGAGCTTCGATGATGCCGAGGTCATGGCCTACAAGGATCCGGGCACGTTTGACGATCTGCCGAGCTTCTACGCCAATATCGAGCAGGGCCTGCCGTTGCCTAACCTGTTTCCGGTGCTGGCCCTGGTGCATGAGTTGGCGGAGCTGCACGACAACAATTTCGATCTTCCGCTGAAGGTCACTGATGAAATGGAGCAGTAGAGTATGGAGTTGTTGCTGGTCATCGCGATTGCCTTGGGCGTTCTTGCCTATGTGCACTACAACAAGATTGTCGGTGCGCATAACCGTGCCCAGCGGGCCTGGTCGGATGTGCTGACCTACCAGCGCCAGAGGATCAGGGTGCTGGACATGCTGGAGCCGCAAGTGGCTGGCTTCCAGGCCTACGAAAGCCAGTTGCTGGAAAAGATCGTTGGGCTGCGTAGTGCCATTGGTAGCTTGCCATCCGCAGCCGACGGTGATGCGCTCAAGTCGGTAGACCAGGGCACCAAGGCTTTGCTGGGCGGTTTGAATCTTGCGTTTGAGGCCTACCCCGACCTCAAGTCCGTCGAGTTGTTGAGCAACCTGATGCGTGAGGTTGCCGAGCAGGAAGGCAATATCGGTGGGGCGATTACCCTGTTCAACCTGAATGTGGAGCACTTCAACAACTCCATTCAGATGTTTCCCGGCTCCCTGGTCAATCGGTTAGCCCTGAAGAAGTCGCTGATCACGCCGTTTTCCGACAGCCAGGCCTCGGCGGGTTTTGAATACAAGCCGAATTTTTGAAGGGGGCTGGCGCGGGCTTGGGGTCGGTGTGGCTAGGTGTTGATTGCAAGGATCGGGAAGTAATTCCTGGTGAGGGGGCACGACCCCCTTGCAAGATCCTGAGCGGGGCAGGGGTGATGACTGATATAATCCCGCCCTTTCGTGGAGACCAGACCTTTATGCCAACGTCCTTTCTAGAAATTGTCGAGTTGCCAGACGGCCGTATCGAGCTGCGCAGAGCTGAGGACGAGGGTTCTCTGGTTACTTTGGATTTCTCCGAGGATGCCAAAGCCTTTCTGCAAGGTCAGCACGTGGAAGTGGCCAAGGCCATGTTGAGCGTCGGCGTACAGATGGCCGGTCGATTGGTTGAAGGTGAAATTGACAAGGAAGATGGCCCGCGGGTTCTGCACTAAGCCCGTCTATCGGGTTTCTCCGGTCATCCGTCGCATTTGTTCCGGCTTCTCAATCCTGGAGAAGCCTTGTGTCATTCAAGCGTAAATCCCACGCTTTCCCGGTGTTTCATCCCAGGCGAATATTCAGGCTCTGCGCATCGCCAGTACGTGCGGCGCTGATCAGCTGTTGCCGGGCGCTGGCGCTCAACGGGTTCAACCAGCTGACTACGGTATGACTGCGACCCAGGCGCAGGGCCTCGCAGGCGAGCTGTTGCGGGCTTTGATTGCCCCGGGGGTGCAGCAGCAGGATCCCCTCGCGATTCAGGCCGGCGTCCCGTAGCCAGCTTTGGGTCAGGCTGGAGGGCGGGGCGATCAGTGTCAGCCAGCGCGCGTCCTGGTCCTGGCTGAGTTCCCGAAGGATCGGTGCCAATAGGTTCAGGCAGTTCCCGGCGGCGCCGCGTAACGACAGCTCGCTGAAGGCTTCTGGATCTTTGTTCCAGGGCGATTCGACCACTTCCTTGAGGGCGGGCGCCAATGGCTGGGCCAGGAACGCCTCGAACAGTGGCAGTTGTGCTTGCTGTGGTGTGTGGGGGAACTGCATGGAGCCTCCTTTAGCGGCGAATGACGCCGACACTCAAGCCTTCGATCACCAGATCCTGATCTTTCAGGTTGACTTCGATGGGGGCGAATTCAGGGTTCTCGGCAATCAGCCAGACCTTGCTGCCTTCGCGCTTGAAGCGCTTGACCGTGACCTCATCACCGATGCGCGCCACCACGACCTGGCCATTGCGGGCCTCGCGAGTGGTGTGTACCGCCAACAGGTCGCCGTCGAAGATGCCGATGTCCTTCATGCTCATGCCGTGGACGCGAAGCAGGTAGTCGGCGCGAGGGTGGAAGAAGGTCGGGTTGATATTGCAGGACTCTTCGATGTGCTGCTGGGCCAGGATCGGTGCACCGGCGGCGACACGGCCAATGATCGGCAGGGTATCGTCGGCCTTGGCTTCGAAGCCGGGAATGCGGATTCCGCGGGAGGCACCCGGGGTCATCTCGATGGCGCCTTTGCGGGCCAGGGCCTTGAGGTGTTCCTCAGCGGCGTTGGGCGATTTGAATCCCAGTTCCTGGGCAATTTCCGCACGGGTGGGCGGGTAGCCGTTGTCTTCGAGGCAGCGTTTGATAAAAGCCAGAATCTCAGCTTGGCGTGGCGTCAGTTTTAGCATGTCGATCGCTCTGTCTTTTTATACAGTGACTGGGATTATATACAGTGAACGTCGCTTGGCAATCCTCCTTTTGCCTGTGGCGGCCGAGCGGTTGTCATCCGGGGGCCGCAATCCTGCGCCGAAGGCTGGCTACAGTGGCCGGCAGGTGTGATTAAATAGCGCGCCGGACGGCTTGCGCAGAGGCCGGCAGGCTTGACATTGCAAAGCCTGAAACGTATGTTTCAAACAAGTGTTTGTCAGGCGGAGTAGCCATGGCCCAGTCGGAAACCGTTGAACGCATTCTCGATGCTGCCGAGCAGTTGTTCGCGGAAAAAGGTTTTGCCGAAACCTCATTGCGGCTGATCACCAGCAAGGCCGGGGTCAACCTGGCAGCGGTCAACTATCATTTCGGGTCCAAGAAGGCCTTGATCCAGGCGGTATTCTCGCGTTTCCTCGGCCCGTTCTGCATCAGTCTCGATCGTGAGCTTGAGCGCCGTCAGTCCAGGCCGGAGAACAAGCCGAGCCTGGAAGAGCTGCTGGAAATCCTCGTCGAGCAGGCCCTGGTAGTGCAGCCGCGCAGCGGTAACGACCTGTCGATCTTCATGCGTCTGCTGGGGCTGGCGTTCAGCCAGAGCCAGGGGCACTTGCGGCGTTATCTGGAGGACATGTACGGCAAGGTGTTCCGCCGCTACATGCTGCTGGTCAACGAAGCGGCGCCGCGTATTCCGCCCATCGAGCTGTTCTGGCGCGTGCACTTCATGCTCGGCGCTGCCGCGTTCAGCATGTCCGGGATCAAGGCGCTGCGGGCTATCGCCGAAACCGATTTCGGGGTCAATACCTCCATCGAGCAGGTGATGCGCCTGATGGTGCCGTTCCTCGCCGCCGGCATGCGTGCCGAAACCGGCGTCACCGACGAAGCCATGGCCAGCGCCCAGCTCAAGCCGCGCAGCAAATCGGCCCCGGCAGCCGCCAAGGCCTGACCCTCGGGTGGGCGCGACAGCTTACATCCGCTAAGCTAGCC
This sequence comes from Pseudomonas sp. NFPP25, assembly GCF_900116505.1. Lineage (NCBI taxonomy): Bacteria > Pseudomonadati > Pseudomonadota > Gammaproteobacteria > Pseudomonadales > Pseudomonadaceae > Pseudomonas > Pseudomonas sp. NFPP25. Next base: position 418,808 of record NZ_FPBG01000006.1, read on the forward strand.
GCCCATGCCGATTCTCGTTCTATATCCCGTGCCTTCCCTGCGCCGATGCTGCTCGGCCCGGCTGCATCCATGCGGATGCGGCTCGATCAGCGTTGCCTGGAAGCCATCGTAGTGCTTAAGGAATTTCTATGACTGCTGGCCTGCAAGGCTCTTTGATGGTGGACGTCGCCGGTACCTGGCTGACGGCCGAAGATCGCCAACTCCTGCGCCAGCCGCAGGTCGGTGGGTTGATCATCTTTGCCCGCAATATCGAACATCCGCGCCAGGTACGGGAGCTGTGCGCGGCGATTCGCGCGATTCGCCCGGACCTGTTGTTGGCCGTGGACCAGGAGGGCGGCCGGGTGCAGCGTCTGCGCCAGGGCTTTGTGCGCCTGCCGGCCATGCGTGCCCTGGCCGACAATCCGAATGCCGAGTACCTGGCCGAGCAGTGTGGCTGGGTCATGGCCACCGAGGTCCTGGCGGTGGGGCTGGACCTGAGCTTCGCCCCGGTACTGGACCTCGATCACCAGCGCAGCGCGGTGGTGGGCAGCCGGGCTTTCGAGGGCGACCCCGAGCAGGCGGCGTTGCTCGCCGGTGCGTTTATCCGCGGTATGAACAGCGCCGGCATGGCCGCTACCGGCAAGCACTTTCCCGGGCACGGCTGGGCCGAGGCCGACTCCCATGTGGCGATCCCCAATGACGAGCGCAGTCTGGATGAAATCCGTGCCAAGGACCTGCTGCCCTTTGCTCGTCTGAGCAAGCGGTTGGCGGCAGTGATGCCTGCGCACGTCATCTACCCGCAAGTCGACCCTCAACCGGCCGGCTTCTCGCGCTACTGGTTGCAGAACATCCTGCGTGGCGAGCTGCAATTTGACGGGGTGATCTTCAGCGATGACCTGTCCATGGCCGGCGCCCATGTCGTCGGGGACGCGGCAAGCCGGATCGAAGCGGCACTGACCGCCGGTTGCGACATGGGGCTGGTATGCAATGACCGTGCTGCCGCCGAGCTGGCCCTGAGTGCCGTGCAGCGCCTCAAGGTGCAGCCTTCGCCACGCATCGCGCGGATGCGTGGCCAGGCCTTCGCCAATATCGAGTACAAGCAGGATCCGCGTTGGTTGGCGGCGCTGGGTGCCCTCAAGGATGCCCAGTTGATCGACTGACGACTTCGCAAGGGGGCTCCGGGCAATTCTGGATGCCCCCGCACGTGGCCGGTCTCAGCGGCCGCCCTTGTTGTCCGGCAGTGGGGCGAACAAGGCTTCGATGTCGTCGCTCTGCAGCTTCCAGTCACCGGCCTTGCGCCCATCAAGCACGCCTGCCGCCAGGTCCGATTTTTCCTGCTGCAGGTGCTGGATCTTTTCTTCCACCGTACCTCGGGCAATCAGCTTGTAGACGAACACGGGCTTTTCCTGGCCGATGCGATAGGCGCGGTCGGTAGCCTGGCTCTCGGTGGCCGGGTTCCACCACGGGTCGTAGTGAATCACCGTATCGGCTTCGGTCAGGTTGAGGCCGACACCACCAGCCTTGAGGCTGATCAGGAAAATCTGCAGCTTGCCGCTCTGGAAGTCCCGTACCGGAGTGCGCCGGTCCCGGGTCTGGCCGGTGAGCAAGGCGTAGGCGATGTTGCGCCGCTTCAGCTCGGCCTCGATCAGGCTCAGCATCGAGGTGAACTGCGAGAACAGCAGAATCCGCCGGCCCTCTTCGAACAGTTCTTCAAGCATTTCCATCAGGCTGTCGAGCTTGCCTGAGGAGCTGCCCCGTGTGGGTGGCGAGTCGTTGACCAGGCGCAGGTCGCAACACACCTGGCGCAGTTTGAGCAGGGCTTCAAGAATGATGATCTGGCTGCGCGCCACACCTTTGCGGGTGATTTCGTCGCGTACTTTCTTGTCCATGGCCAGGCGCATGGTTTCGTAGACATCACGCTGCGCCTCGTTGAGCTCGACCCAGTGGATGATCTCGGTCTTGGGCGGCAGTTCGGTGGCCACTTGCTCCTTGGTACGGCGCAGCAGGAAGGGCTTGATCCGGCCGTTGAGGTGCTGCAGGCGCACTTCGCTGGCGTGCTTTTCAATCGGTACCCGGTAGTCACGGTTGAAGCTCTTGGCATCGCCGAGCCAGCCCGGCAAGAGGAAGTGGAACAGCGACCAGAGCTCCCCCAGATGGTTTTCCAGCGGCGTGCCGGACAGGCACAGGCGCTGCCGGGCATTGAGTTCCCGAGCAGCCTGGGCGGCCTTGCTCGACGGATTCTTGATGTACTGCGCCTCATCGAGGATCAGCACATGCAGGGGCTGGGCCGCCAGCAGTTCGATGTCCTTGGGCAGCAGCGCATAGGTGGTCAGCAGCAAGTCATGATCGCCCAGCTGGGCGAAGTGTTTCTTGCGCCCGGCGCCATACAGCGCCAGTACCTTGAGCTGCGGGGTGAAGTGCGCGGCCTCGTCCAGCCAGTTGGGAATCAGGCTGGTGGGCATTACCACCATGCAGGGGCGGTCCAGGCGCCCGGCGTTCTTCTCGCTGAGTATGTGCGCCAGGGTTTGCAGGGTCTTGCCCAGGCCCATGTCGTCGGCCAGGATGCCGCCCACTTCCAGCTGGCGCAGTGACTGCATCCAGCTCAGGCCTTCGAGCTGATAGGGGCGCAGGGTGGCGTTCAGGCCCTGGGGCGCCGGCGCCGAGTAGTCGCGGATGTCCCGCAGGCGCTGGGCGAAGGTGCGAATGTGTTCGCCGCCTTCCCATAGCAGTGGCAGGTCCTGCAACGGGTTGAGGCGGGTGGCGTCGGCGCTGCTCAAGCGCAGGGTGGTATCGCCGGGTTCTTGCAGATAGAACTCGCCCAGGGTTGCCAGTACCGGCTTCAGGCGGCCATAGGGCAGTGCCACTTGCAGCGGGCCATGCAGGGAGTTGGGCCGATTGGGAATGTTCACCAGGATCAGCTCGTCGTCGCGGCGCTTGGCCAGGCGCTCCGGATTGAGGATCTCGGTGTGCGAGCGCATCAGGTTGAGCAAAATCGGCAGCAGGCTCAAGCGCTCGCCGTTGACGATGATCCCCAGTTCCAGGTCGAACCAGTCGCGGCCCGGGGCCTCGTCGACACTGGCGTACCAGTCGTCCACCGCCGTCAGGTCGAAGCCGAAGCCTTCGTCGATCTGCAGCTCCCAGCCCTGGCTGCGCAGCTTGGGCAGTTCGTTGAGGGTGAAGGTCAGCCAGGCGCTGTCGTTGACCATCTCGAACAGCTCGCCGGCGCTTTCCGGCAGTGCCTTGCTCTGCCGGGTGGCGATCTTGAAGCTCAGGCCTCGCAATTGCTCGCGCCAGCCCTGTTCCAGCTCGGGCTGGCGCTTGATGCGCAGGCTCTGGTGTTCCTGGCGGATGATCACATCGGTGTTCTTCTGCCCGCTGGCGTATTCGCCCCTGTAGTTGAACGACAGTGCGGCGCGGTGCTGGATGTAGCGCTGCATCTTGCCGTTGCGCGGTTCGAAGGCGCTGAACTCGATGCTTGCCAGCCACAGCCGCGGCACCGGGTGCACATCCTCCAGCAGTACCTGGGGCAGGGCAGCGGGGCGACGGCTGTCGAGGACTGCGGAGAGCTTTTCCAGCAGTTCTGCGTCCTGGGCTGCCGCCGGGTAGGCCAGGGTTTCCTCCACTTGTAGCAGCACCGCAGCGATGTGCTTGCAGTTGCTGCGTACTGGGCAGGTGCAGTGGGCGTCGATCAGCAGCAGGTTGCCCTTGCTCGATTCGCGCAGGGTGATGGTCTGCCGGTACATAGTGCCACCGGAGCCTTCGCAACTGGCGGTGATAGCGCTGTCTCCGGCCGTGGCGATGCGCACGCGTTTTTCCAGGGCGTAGCGCCGGCCACGCTCCAAGGCTTGTTCCTTGAAGCGGTTGACCCAGGAGGGGGCCAGGGGTTTGGTCAGGGGCGGGGTCATAGGGACTTCGATCAGTCCGGAATTTCAGTTGGAGCGGGGCGCGGTGCCGGTGCGGTCAGCGAGGTGATCTTGATCAGTAGCGCCAGGTGGCCGTTGTCCAGGTAGTTGAGCTGGCCATTCTTGGTATGGCTCTGCTGTTTCAGGCGCTCGCTGCTGGTGACCAGGCCGTTGCTGTCGATCTGGTTGACCCAGAAGTCCGCGTCCACATCGGTGAAGCGCCCGAGCTTCAGGCTCAGGGTGCCTTCGATGGGGAACTGGCCGAACTGTTCCGGGCCATCGCTGAGGGCAACCTTCACCGGGGTTTCCCCCAGGGTCTGTTGCCAGGCCTTGTGCAACAGCACGCTGTAGCTGCCGCTGGCGCCGAGCTTTTCCACGATGCTGCCCAGGGCTGGGGTACGCAGGCTGTCCGGGCTCAGCCGTTGAGCGCCGGCGGCCCAGTCTTCGGGGGCTGCACGGCTGACGATCAGCGGCTCGGCGTTCTGCCGTACGAGGATCATTTCCACCTGGTACAGGTCATCGGCAAAGGCCGTTGGCGCGACCAGGGCCACGAGCAGGGTCAGGGAGCGGAACAGGCGCATGGGGCGTCCTTCAAGCAGATTTCGGGGTGAGGCGCTCAAACAGTGCCTCCAATGTATTAAAGCGCTCTTCCGGGCGCTCCATCGGCACCATGAACTTGAACAGGGTTGCGCCTTCGAATTTGTAGCGTTTGGGCTGGCCCTGGATCAGTTTGATCAAGGCCAGTGGGTCCACTGGTGTATCTGCGGCGAACTCGATGCGGCCGCCTTGTGGGCCGCCGTCGACCTTCTTGATCCCCAGTTGCTCGGCCTGGAGTTTGAGCAGGGTCAGGCGGATCAGGTTCTTGGTCGGCTCCGGCAGCAGGCCGAAGCGGTCGATCATCTCCACTTGCAGGTCCTTCAGGCCGTCCTCGTCGGTGGCCGACGCGATGCGCTTGTAGAGGATCAGGCGCGCGTGCACGTCCGGCAGGTAGTCCTCGGGAATCAGTGCCGGCAGGCGCAGGTTGATTTCCGGGCCGCCACCCAGGGGTTGGTCGAGGTTCGGCTGTTCGCCCTTGCGGATGGCTTTCACCGCGCGCTCGAGCATCTCCATATAAAGGGTGAAGCCCACAGCCTGGATCTGCCCGCTCTGGCCGTCGCCCAGCAGCTCGCCGGCGCCACGAATTTCCAGGTCGTTGGTGGCCAGCACGAAACCGGCCCCCAGGTCCTGGGTGTTGGCGATAGCTTCCAGGCGCTTTTCGGCGTCCGGGGTGATTTGCTGGCGCGGCGGTGTCAGCAGGTAGGCGTAGGCCTGGTGGTGACTACGGCCGACCCGGCCACGCAACTGGTGCAACTGGGCCAGGCCGAACTTGTCGGCGCGCTCGATGATGATGGTGTTGGCGCTCGGTACGTCGATCCCGGTCTCGATGATGGTCGAGGCGATCAGCACGTTGAAGCGCTTGTGGTAGAAGTCGCTCATCACCTGTTCGAGTTCGCGTTCGCGCATCTGCCCATGGCCGATGCCGATCCGCGCCTCGGGTACCAGTTCCGCCAGGTCGGCGGCGCATTTCTCGATGGTCTTCACGTCGTTGTGCAGGTAGTACACCTGGCCGCCACGCAGCAGTTCGCGCAGCAGGGCCTCTTTGACCGTGCTCTTGTTCTGCTCCATGACGAAGGTGCGCACCGACAGGCGCCGAGCCGGCGGGGTGGCGATGATCGACAGATCGCGCATGCCCGAGACGGCCATGTTCAGGGTCCGCGGGATCGGCGTGGCGGTCAGGGTCAGGATGTCGACTTCGCTGCGCAGCGCCTTGAGCTGCTCTTTCTGGCGGACACCGAAACGGTGTTCTTCGTCGATGATCACCAGCCCCAGGTTCTTGATCTTCACATCGTCCTGCAACAGCTTGTGGGTGCCGATGACGATGTCGATCTTGCCTTCGGCGAGGTCGGCTACCGCAGCATTCACTTCCTTGGTGGACTTGAAGCGGCTCATCACTTCCACGGTCACCGGCCAGTCGGCGAAGCGGTCGCGGAAGCTGTTGTAGTGCTGCTGGGCGAGCAGGGTGGTGGGCACCAGGATCGCCACTTGCTTGCCGCCGTGGACCGCGATGAAGGCAGCGCGCATGGCCACTTCGGTCTTGCCGAAGCCCACGTCGCCGCATACCAGGCGGTCCATGGGCTTGCCCGACAGCATGTCCTCGCGCACCGCTTCGATGGTGCTCTGCTGGTCCGGGGTTTCCTCGAAGGGGAAGCCGGCACTGAAGGTGGCGTAGTCGGCCTTCGGGTCAGCAAAGGCATAGCCTTCGCGGGCGGCGCGGCGGGCATAGATGTCCAGCAGTTCGGCAGCCACATCGCGCACCTGTTCGGCGGCCTTGCGCTTGGCCTTCTGCCAGGCTTCCGAGCCCAGGCGATGCAGGGGCGCGAGGGCGTCGTCGCTGCCGGTGTAGCGGGCGATCAGGTGCAGGTTGGCCACGGGCACATAAAGCTTGGCGCCCTCGGCGTATTCCAGGGTCAGGAACTCGGCGGCCTGGTTGTCGATTTCCAGGGTCGCCAGGCCCAGGTAGCGACCGACGCCATGGTCGATATGCACCACCGGCGCACCTTCACGCAGCTCGGTGAGGTTCTTGATCACCGCGTCGTTGTTGGCATCGGCGCGCTTTTCCCGGCGCCGACGCTGCATTACTCGCTGGCCGAACAATGGGCTTTCGGCCACCAGGGCCAGGGCCGGATCGTCCAGCACCAGGCCTTCGTCCAGCGGGGCGATGGTGATTGCCAGGCGTTCCTTGCTGGCGACGAAGTCCGGCCAGCTGTCGACGGTCTTGGGCCGCAGCTTGAGGCGCTCCAGCAGCTCCAGCAGCACTTCCCGGCGGCCGGCGGATTCGGCGGTGAACAGCACTCGCCCGGGGAAGTCGTCGAGAAAGCCCGAAAGTGCTGCCAGCGGCTGGTTGGCCTTGGCTTCGATGGCCAGGTTCGGCAGCTCGTGGGCCGGGAAGCGTTCGCGGCCGACACCGGTCTCGATGTCCTGCTGGCTGGCCACCACTCGCGGCCAGTTCTTCAGCCGGGCGAAGCAGTCTTCCACTGGCAGGAACAGTTCGGCCGGGGGCAGGAGCGGGCGCGAAGGGTCGACGCGGCGCTCTTCATAGCGGTTGCGTACATCGTTCCAGAAGTTTTCCGCGGCCTGTTCGATGCCCGGCAGGGAAAACACCTGGGTGTCCTGGGGCAGGTAGTCGAACAGGGTCGAGGTCTCTTCGAAGAACAGCGGCAGGTAGTACTCGATACCGGCCGGGGTAATCCCGCTGCTCAGGTCCTGGAAGATCGGGCAGCGGCGGAAGTCCACATCGAAGCGTTCGCGAAAGCGCGCCTTGAAGCGGGTCACCGCTTCTTTCTGCAGCGGGAACTCCTTGGCCGGCAGCAGGCGCACCGAGTCGACCTTGTCGATGGAGCGCTGGTTCTCCGGATCGAAGGTGCGCAGGGTCTCGATTTCGTCGTCGAACAGGTCGATGCGATAGGGCAGCTTGCTGCCCATGGGAAACAGATCGATCAGTGCGCCGCGCACGGTGAATTCGCCGTGTTCGTAGACGGTGTCCACGTAGCGGTAACCACTGGCTTCCAGGCGGGTGCGCATCTGTTCCACATCGAGCTTCTGGCCGACGTCCAGCACCAGGCTGCTGCCCAGCAGGAACTGGGTGGGCGCCAGGCGGTGCAGGGCAGTGGTGATCGGCACCACCAGCACGCCATGTTCCAGCTCCGGCAGCCGATAGAGGCTGGCGATGCGCTGGGAAATGATGTCCTGGTGCGGCGAGAACAGGTCGTAGGGCAGGGTTTCCCAGTCAGGAAAATGCAGCACCGGCAGATCCGGGGCGAAGAAGCTCAGCTCCTGTTCCAGCCGGTCAGCGCTTTGGCTGTCGGCAGTCAGCAGGAGGGTGAAGCGCTTGGCAGCGCTGGCGGCTTCGGCGATGGCCAGGCTCAGGGCGGCACCGGGCAAGTTGCCCCAATGCTGTTTGCCGGCGGCGGCAGGGAGTAGCGGTAGACGCAGGACGGGCACGGACGGTCAAGCTCCAAGCGTTGCGACAAAGTCGGTAATTGTAACGGCCCCGGGCAGCCACTGTCAGTGGCTGATGCGTCTAATACGCTGGTTGGGGCAAATGTAGTGGCTATGACAACAAAATGCGCTTCTTGACCTGAAATGTAGTGCCGATTGTGGCTGGTGTTACGGAGGGTTACAGACAGGCTGGTGTGATGTCCAAAAAATTGACGCTGCTGGAAGCCGCGGTTTTACTGGTCTCCAGCACAGTGGTGTTTTTTTGCAAGGGCTTTTTGTTACGTTCCGCACGACAGGCGCGCATTGCTACGACAGGAACTGGGCGGCATAATGTAGCCCCTTTTTTCTGCCCCTACATGTGGAAGGTTCCCGTGACTCAGAAGCCCGACCAGTGTCTTGGTGAATGGATCGACCGTGAAGCACTCGCAGAAGCGATGATTCCGCTTATCGGTCAGCTCTACCGCAATAACAACGTGGTGAGCTCGATCTATGGCCGCAGCCTGATCAACCAGTCTGTCATCGCGATTCTCAAAGCTCACCGCTTTGCTCGCCACCGTTCCTCCGACGATAGCGAACTCTCCGTCCACGAAACATTCCCTCTGCTTAAAGCCATGAGCGAGCTCAAGCTCGGCGCGGCATCGGTAGACCTGGGCAAGTTGGCGTTCAAATTCCGTAACGAAGGCAATGGCCGCAGCGCCGAGCAGTTCGTTCGCGAAGAAATGGCTGATGTGGTTGGCCAGCAAAATGCTTCGGCCCGCAAAGGCACTGACGTAGTCCTGTACGGCTTCGGTCGTATCGGCCGTCTGCTGGCGCGCATCCTGATCGAGAAAACCGGTGGTGGCGACGGCCTGCGTCTGCGCGCCATCGTGGTGCGCAAGGGCGCCGAAAACGACCTGACCAAGCGCGCCAGCCTGCTGCGTCGCGACTCGGTGCACGGTTCGTTCAACGGCACCATCACCATCGACGAAGAAAACAACACCATCACCGCCAACGGTAACCTGATCCAGGTCATCTACGCGAAGAACCCGACCGAGGTGGACTACACCCAGTACGGCATCAAGGACGCTCTGCTGGTGGACAACACCGGTGTATGGCGTGACGCCGACGGTCTGGGCCAGCACCTGGCCTGCCCGGGTATCGATCGCGTTGTTCTGACCGCGCCAGGCAAAGGCAAGCTGAAGAACATCGTTCACGGTATCAACCACAACGAAATCACCGCTGACGACAAGATCGTGTCCGCCGCTTCCTGCACCACCAACGCCATCGTGCCGGTGCTGAAGGCTGTGAATGACAAGTTCGGCATCATCAACGGTCACGTCGAAACCGTTCACTCGTACACCAACGACCAGAACCTGATCGACAACTTCCACAAGGGCGATCGCCGTGGCCGTAGCGCCGCGCTGAACATGGTGATCACCGAGACCGGTGCTGCTACTGCTGCTGCCAAGGCCCTGCCTGAGCTGGCCGGCAAGCTGACCGGTAACGCGATCCGCGTTCCGACGCCAAACGTGTCGATGGCCATTCTCAACCTGAACCTCGAGAAAGCCGCCACCCGTGAAGAGATGAACGAGTACCTGCGCTACATGGCGCTGCACTCCGACCTGCACAAGCAGATCGACTTCGTCAACTCGCAGGAAGTGGTGTCCACCGACTTCGTGGGCTCGCGTCACGCCGGTGTGGTCGACGCTGAAGCGACCATCGTTCAGGACAACCGCGTTGTTCTGTACGTCTGGTACGACAACGAGTTCGGTTACAGCTGCCAGGTAGTGCGCGTGATGGAAGACATGGCCGGGGTCAACCCGCCAGCGTTCCCACGCTAAGCGACTGCTGAAATGAAAACGCCCCGACTTGTCGGGGCGTTTTTGTTTGTGGCTTGCGCCGGCAAGCCAGGTCGGCGCAAGCCCGTAGGAGCTGGCTTGCCAGCGAAGCTTTTGTCTCAGGCGCCGCGCGCTGTTGCCGCTTGCGCGGTACGCAGTTCGTGGCGATTGCCGCGGAACAGCACCAGGGTGGCGATCAGCCCCAGCACCGCCGCGCCACTGAGCCAGATGCCCGGAGCCGCCTGATTGCCCAGGACGTGGATCAGGTAGGTGCAGGCCGCCGGGGTAAAGCCGCCGAAGGTCGCGGTGGCCAGGCTGTAGGCCAGGGAGAAACCCGTGGTGCGCACTTCCACCGGCATGATTTCAGTCAGGGCCACCACCATCGCGCCGTTATACGAGCCATAGAGGAAAGACAGCCACAGCTCGACGATCAGCAGGTGGCTGAAGCTGGGGTTGGCCACCAGCCAGGACAGTGCCGGATAAGCCGTGAAGATGGCCAGGATGGTCGCCCCCAGCAGCAGCGGCTTGCGGCCGATCTTGTCCGACAGCGACCCCATGACCGGCAGCCAGAAGAAGTTCGACAGACCGATGCACACGGTTACCAGCAGGGCGTCGAAGTCCGACAGGTGCAGTTCGGCCTTGCCGAAGGTCGGGGTGTAGGCGGTGATCAGGTAGAAGGACACGGTGGTCATCACCACCAGAGCCATGCCGGCGATGACGATGCCGAAGTTCTGGCCGATGGAACGGACGATTTCCTGCAGCGAAGGGCGATGCTTGCGGGCCTGGAACTCAGGGGTCTCTTCCAGGGAGCGACGGATCATGAAGATCGCCGGAACAATCATGCAGCCCACCAGGAACGGCACGCGCCAGCCCCAGTCACCCATTTGCTCGGGGCTCAGCCAGTGGTTCAGGCCTACGCCCAGCAGGCCGGCGAAGACCACTGCGGCCTGTTGGCTGGCCGACTGCCAGCTGACGAAGAAGCCCTTGCGGCCCGGCGTGGAGATTTCGGCCAGGTACACCGACACCCCGCCCAGCTCGACGCCGGCGGAAAAGCCCTGCAGCAGGCGACCCAGCAGCACCAGCAAGGGCGCGGCGACGCCAAGGGTGGCGTAGCCCGGCACGCAGGCAATCAGCACGGTGCCCGCGGCCATCAGTGCCAGGGTAATGATCAGGCCTTGGCGACGGCCGTGACGGTCAATGTAGGCACCGAGGAAAACCGCTCCCAGGGGGCGCATCAGGAAGCCCGCGCCAAAGGTCGCCAGGGACAGCATCAACGAGGCGAAGGCGCTGTCCGCAGGAAAGAAGGTCTTGGCAATCGCCGTGGCGTAGAAGCCGTAGACCATGAAGTCGAACATCTCGAGAAAGTTGCCGCTGACAACGCGAAAGATCGCCTTGCCTTTGCCCGTGGTCGTGGACATTTTTTTCACTCACTTTGGCTGTCTTGTTAGCAATCCCTGGTCGTTATGCGTCCCTTACTGCAAAGTCGGGGCTCGAGGCTGCACGCTGAACAGTTTTGTAACGATATGTGTATGAAAGCCATCCGGCAACAAAAACTCTTGGGGTGGCAGGGCGGCTCTAGATCAAGGTTCTGCCCGTAGCCAAGGCGGTGGGACGCCGGGCAGGCGGCCTCCGTCTGTCGCATAATGGCCATTTGCACTGTCAGCTGGCCCAGCAGGGCGGTTGATCGGGAGGAACACCTTGTCGGGTAAGCAACGATCGCGATGGAGCGCTTTGTACGCCGCGCTGGTGCTGTTGGCCGGTTGTGGCGGTGAGCGCCTGGAAAGCCTCTCCGGGCCGACCATGGGCAGCACCTGGTCGGTGCAGTATGTGCGTCACGCCCAGGGGCCGGCGCCGTCGCTGGTACAGGCTGAGGTCGAGGGGATTCTGGCCGAGGTCGACGGGCAGATGTCCACCTATCGCAGCGATTCGGACATCGAGCGTTTCAACGCCTTGCCCGCTGATAGCTGCCAGCCGATGCCGGAGCCGGTGTTGCAGTTGGTGCGAGTGGGTGAGCAGTTGTCCCGGGACAGCGACGGCGCCTTCGACCTGACGGTGGAACCGCTGCTGGATCTCTGGGGTTTTGGCCCTCAGGGGCGAGAGGAAAAGGTTCCCGGCGCGTCAGCCCTGGCTGAGGTGCGGCAGCGGGTAGGGCACGCTCACCTGCGTATCGAAGGGCAGGAGCTGTGCAAGGATGCGCCGGTGGAGGTGGATTTCAACAGCATCGCCGCAGGCTATGCGGTGGACCGCATCGCTGCCCGGCTCACGCAACTGGGGATTGACAGCTTCCTTGCCGAAGCCACCGGTGAGCTCAAGGCCGTGGGTCGCAAGCCCGACGGCTCACCATGGCGGATAGCCTTGGAGGAGCCGCGTGATGACCAGCAGGTAGCCCAGCGGGTGATCGCCCTGGATGGTTTTGGCGTTTCCACTTCCGGCGACTACCGTAATTACTTCGAGCAGGACGGCCAGCGTTACTCCCATACCTTCGATGCCCGGCTCGGCCAACCCATCGCCCACCCGTTGGCCTCGGTAACGGTGATTCATCCTTCGGCGTTGATGGCCGATGGCCTGTCGACGCTGTTGCTGATACTCGGCCCGGAGGCGGGCTGGGACTACGCGGAAAAACACGGCATCGCCGGATTTTTTGTGATGCGCAGCGCTACAGGTTTCGTCACACGCAGCAACCCGGCTTTCGATGCGCTGCTGGCCGGGCAAAAACAATAACCTGGTGCGCTGTTGCGCAGCCTGTAGTGCAGGCAAAAGTAGCCTACGACGCGACCAAGGGTTAATGTGCGCGGCGTTGACGCTTCTATAGACTGTGCCCGGGTTCGTAACCGAGCCAAATTGATCCTTCATGCCGCTGGCCGCGGCATGATTTAGCCGGAGACGCCAGAAGGGTGTCTCGGCCTGTTCTGAGGAGTACGCATGGCTGTCTACAACTACGACGTAGTGGTGCTGGGCTCAGGCCCCGCTGGAGAAGGTGCGGCGATGAACGCCGCGAAAGCAGGACGCAAAGTGGCGATGGTCGATAGCCGTCGCCAGGTCGGCGGCAACTGCACCCACCTGGGTACCATCCCGTCCAAGGCCCTGCGTCACTCGGTCCGGCAGATCATGCAGTTCAACACCAACCCGATGTTCCGGGCCATTGGCGAGCCGCGCTGGTTCTCCTTCCCGGACGTGCTCAAGAGCGCCGAGAAGGTCATCTCCAAGCAAGTGGCCTCGCGTACTGGCTACTACGCCCGCAACCGGGTCGATGTGTTCTTCGGCACTGGCAGCTTCGCCGACGAGCAGACCGTGGAAGTGGTCTGCGCCAACGGCGTGGTGGAAAAGCTGGTAGCCAAGCACATCATCATCGCCACCGGTTCGCGCCCCTATCGCCCCGCGGATATCGATTTCAGCCACCCGCGTATCTACGATAGCGACACCATCCTCAGCCTCGGCCACACCCCGCGCAAACTCATCGTCTACGGCGCCGGGGTCATCGGTTGCGAATACGCCTCGATCTTCAGTGGCCTGGGGGTTCTGGTGGAGCTGGTGGACAACCGCGGCCAGTTGCTGAGCTTCCTGGATTCTGAAATTTCCCAGGCCCTGAGCTACCACTTCAGCAACAACAACATCACCGTGCGCCACAACGAGGAATACGACCGCGTTGAAGGTGTGGACAACGGCGTGATCCTGCACCTCAAGTCCGGCAAGAAGATCAAGGCCGACGCCTTGCTCTGGTGCAACGGCCGTACCGGTAATACCGACAAGCTGGGCATGGAGAACATCGGGGTCAAGGTCAACAGCCGCGGCCAGATCGAAGTCGACGAGAACTACCGCACCTGCGTGCCGAACATCTACGGGGCCGGTGACGTGATCGGCTGGCCGAGCCTGGCCAGTGCCGCCCACGACCAGGGTCGTTCCGCGGCCGGCAGCATTGTCGACAACGGCAGCTGGCGCTTCGTCAACGACGTGCCGACCGGGATCTACACCATTCCCGAGATCAGCTCCATCGGCAAGAACGAGCAGGAACTGACCCAGGCCAAGGTGCCTTACGAGGTGGGCAAGGCGTTCTTCAAGGGCATGGCCCGTGCGCAGATCGCCGGCGAGCCTCAAGGCATGCTGAAGATCCTGTTCCACCGGGAAACCCTGGAAGTCCTCGGCGTCCATTGCTTCGGCTACCAGGCTTCGGAGATCGTGCACATCGGCCAGGCGATCATGAGCCAGCCGGGCGAGCTCAACACCCTGAAGTACTTCGTCAACACCACCTTCAACTACCCGACCATGGCCGAAGCCTATCGGGTAGCGGCATACGATGGCCTCAACCGGCTTTTTTGAGCGGCTCCGGCCGGTGGCCTGAGCCGGCCGGGGAGACCGATTTCAGCGATTCTCGAGGGTGGCGCTGGCCAAACCGGGAAAGTCTGTAATCAGGCTATCTACGCCGAAGTCGGCGAGCCTGCGCATCAGCGCAGGCTCGTTGACCGTCCATACCGACACATGCAAGCCCTGGCGCTGCGCCCGTTGCAGACGCTCTGGGGTGCACAGCGTCCAGTTCAACGCCAGAATCTCGCAGCCATAGCTCTGGGCGACCTTCAATGGGTCGAGCCAGGCGTATTCGGCGACTAGTCCGCGGGACAGGTCCGGGGTCAGCTCCACGGCGGCCTTCAATACTTCCCGAGAACTTGAGGTCACGGTGACCTTGTCCAGCAGGCCGAAACGCTGGGCCATTTCGCGAATCGCCAGCACCGTGGTGGCGGCGCGGGTGCGTGAGGCGCTCTTGACCTCCAGCTGCCAGTGCTCGAAGTCGCATTTCTCGAACAGCTCTTCCAGGCGCGGAATGGGGCAGGGGTTGACCCAGCCCGGGCCGCCCTTGCGCGCGTCGTAGGTCACCAGCTCGGCGGCGGAATGCTCCACCACTTTGCCGCGCCGGTCTGTGGTGCGCTTGAGGGTCGGGTCGTGGATCACCATCAACTCGCCGTCCATGGACAGGTGCAAGTCGAGCTCGCAACGGCGCACGCCGTGCTTGAGGCACTCCTGAAAGCTGGTCAGGGTATTTTCCGGTGCTTCGCCTTTAGCGCCGCGATGGCCATAGATCAGGGTCACAATTGCTCCTTCACGGATGTTGTTCCTTAAGAGAGGGTCGGGCGTACTGCTCAGCCGGCGGCGGGGTCGCTCTGCTCCCGGGCCTGGCGGCGTTGCTGGGCCTGTTTCTGCAGGATATAGCGCGCCAGCAGCTGGCGTTGGGCATCGGTCAATGCTTCGAACTCGGTGCCGATCTCGAAGGTGCCAAAGCTCTGGGGCTCGCAGTGGGTGACCTTGGCCCGCAGCAGCAGGCCCAGGGCCTGCGGCATCAGCAACAGCTTCACCGCCAGATGGCTGCCGGTTGGGTAGCACTGGTGATGGCTGAATTCGATGCCGCCCTCGGACAGAATGACCCGCTGCGGCTCGCCGAACTTGCCGAACACCGTTTGCGCCACCACCTGGCTGAGCAGGTCGATGCGTTTGTTCATGGCCTTGAGGTAGCTGGCCAGGGTGCGATCGCGCTCGCTGACCTGGCGCAGCAGATGCTGGGATTCGAATTCGCTCAGGTGCAGTTCACTGAGCAGATTGAACAGTGGGGACTCATCCTGCAACACTTCCTTGCTCGCCGCGTCGAGGGCGGACAAGGGGCTAATTTCCAGTGCGATCGTGTCCTCGATACGGTAGTATTCGCGGCGATCTTCTTCATCTAATGTCGACATGGCGAACCCATGGTAGAGGCAGTGGTCTGAGTGTAAAGCTGCTTACCAGGCCCCGCCACAAGGACGTCTTCTTTTCCTCTGCACAAGCCCCGACATGTTCAGACCTCTGTTTGCTTTTATCGGCACGCGTTACACCCGTGCAAAGCGTCGCAATCATTTTGTGTCATTCATTTCCCTGACTTCGATGATCGGACTCGCCCTTGGCGTGATCGTGATGATCGTGGTGCTGTCGGTGATGAACGGCTTCGATCATGAGATGCGCACCCGCGTGCTGGGCATGGTGCCCCACGCCACCATCGAATCCGGCGAACCCATCAGCGACTGGCAAAGCCTGGCCGACAAGGTCAGGCAGAACCCCAAAGTGCTGGCGGTGGCGCCGTTCACCCAGATGCAGGGCCTGTTGACCAACAATGGCCAGGTGCAGAAGGTGCTGCTCAATGCCATCGACCCTGAGCAGGAGCGGCAGGTGTCGATCATCGACCACTTCATGCAGCAGGGGCAGTTGGACGCGCTGGCGCCCGGTAGCTTCGGCATTGTCATTGGTGACAAGGCGGCAACCAAGCTGGGTGTCGGCCTGGGAGACAAGCTGACCTTCGTCGCCCCGGAAGTCACGGTGACCCCGGCCGGGATGTTCCCACGGATGAAGCGTTTTACCGTGGTGGGCATCTTCCATGTCGGCGCCGGCGAGATCGACGGCTACCTGGGCCTGACCAACCTCCAGGACCTGGGTCGCCTGCACCGCTGGAAGGCGGATCAGGTACAAGGCCTGCGGCTGAAGTTCGACGACCTGTTCCAGGCCCCGCGCACCGCCTGGGAAATCGCCCAGCAGCTGGGTGAGAACCACTATTACGCCCGCGACTGGACCCGTACCCACGGCAACCTGTACCAGGCCATCCGCATGGAAAAAGCCATGATCGGCCTGTTGCTGCTGCTGATCGTCGCGGTGGCCGCGTTCAACATCATCTCGACCCTGGTGATGGTGGTGAACGACAAGAAGGGCGATATCGCCATTCTCCGCACCCTGGGGGCGACGCCGGGAACCATCATGGCAATCTTCATGGTCCAGGGCACGGTGATCGGCGTGGTCGGCACCTTGATCGGTGCTGTGCTGGGGATGCTGGCGGCGCTGAACGTGAGTGCCGCGATTTCTGCCCTTGAAGGCCTGATCGGCCACAAATTCCTGAATGCCGACGTGTATTTCATCGACTACCTGCCGTCGCAACTGATGGCCGAGGATGTGTTGATGGTCTGCGGCGCGGCATTGGTCCTGAGTTTCCTCGCCACCCTGTATCCAGCCTGGCGTGCGGCGCGCACCCAGCCTGCGGAGGCGCTACGTTATGAGTGAGTTGGGCATGAGTGAAAAAGCAATCCTGAGCTGCCGCGACCTGGGCAAGTCCTATGAGGAAGGCCCGGAATCGGTGGTGGTCCTGTCTGGCCTGCAACTGGAGCTGCACCCGGGTGAGCGAGTGGCCATCGTCGGCACTTCCGGCTCGGGCAAGAGTACCTTGCTCAACCTGCTGGGCGGCCTGGATACGCCATCCAAGGGCAGCGTCTGGCTGGCGGGCGAGGAGCTTTCGGCGCTGGGCGAGAAGGCCCGCGGCCAGTTGCGCAACCGCGCCCTGGGTTTCGTCTACCAGTTCCACCACCTGCTGCCGGAGTTCACCGCGCTGGAGAACGTCTGCATGCCGCTGCTGATTGGCCGCACGCCGATCCCGGAAGCCCGTCAGCGTGCCACCGCGCTGCTGGAGCGGGTCGGGCTCGGCCATCGGCTGGAGCACAAACCGGCCGAGTTGTCCGGTGGCGAGCGCCAGAGGGTGGCCATTGCCCGGGCGCTGGTGAACAAGCCGGGGCTGGTGATGCTCGATGAGCCCACCGGCAACCTCGACTCGCACACGGCCCAGGGAATTCAGGACCTGATGCTGGAGCTCAGTACCTCGATGCGCACCGCCTTCCTGGTGGTGACCCACGACATGAACCTGGCTCGACAGATGGACCGCGTACTGCACCTGCAAGAAGGTCACCTGGTCGCCATCTGATGCGCCCGCACACGGCGTCGGCGGCTGGGCTGTCGATGCCGGGTCATTAATCTTTCCAGGGTGCCTTGCCCATGTTCAGACCTTTATCGATCTTTATCGGCACGCGCTACACCCGCGCCAAGCGGCGCAATCGTTTTGTCTCGTTCATTTCCATGACCTCGATGATCGGCCTCGCCCTGGGCGTGTTGGCGATGATCGTGGTGCTGTCGGTGATGAACGGCTTCCAGCGGGAAATGAGCTCGCGCATCCTCGGCATGGTGCCCCACGCCACTATCGTTGGGGTCAAGCCCATCGATGACTGGCAGCCGGTGGCCGCGGCGGCCCTGAAGAATCCGGAAGTCACCGCCGCGGTGCCCTTTACCGAGATGGAGGGCATGCTCTCCTACAAGGGGGCGATGCAGCCGATCCAGATCAGCGGCATCGATCCGGCCCAGGAAGGCAAGGTGTCCATCGTTGCCCAGCATATTGTCCAGGGCAGCCTGCAAGACCTGAAACCTGGCGAGTTCGGCGTGGTGATCGGCGAGATCACGGCCCGGCGCTTTCGCCTGAACGTCGGCGACAAGCTGACCCTGATCGTGCCTGAAGTGAGCACTGCACCGGGGGGGATCACCCCGCGCATGCAACGCCTCAACGTGGTTGGGGTGTTCAAGGTGGGGGCCGAGCTGGATGGCTCCATGGGCCTGATCCATGTGGCCGATGCTGCAGAAATGCAGCACTGGCAGCCGAACCAGGTGCAGAGCGTGCGCCTGGCGGTCAAGGACCTGTATGCCGCGCCAAAGGTCTCGGCGGATATCGCCAAGGGCCTGGGGGCGGACTTCCGCGCCGATGACTGGACCCACACCCAGGGCAGCCTGTTCAGCGCGATGAAGATGGAAAAGACCATGATCGGCCTGTTGCTGCTGATGATCGTGGCGGTGGCGGCGTTCAACATCATCGCCACCTTGATCATGGTGGTGAATGACAAGGGGGCGGACATCGCGATCCTGCGCACCATCGGCGCCACACCACGGCAGATCATGGCGATCTTCATGGTCCAGGGGACGGTGATCGGTATCGTCGGCACCCTGATCGGCGGGGTGCTGGGGGTAATCGCGGCGCTGAACGTGAGTGAGCTGGTGGGCTGGCTGGAAAGAATCAGCGGCCAGCAGATCTTCAGCTCCGATGTGTATTTCGTCAGTAACCTGCCTTCTGAACTGCAGGGCGGCGACGTGGTGCTTATCTGTGGTGCCGGCTTCGTTCTGAGCTTCCTGGCGACCGTGTATCCGGCCTGGCGCGCGTCCAAGGTCGAGCCGGCCCACGCTTTGCGCTACTCCTGAGACCCGCCTTCGCCGGCCGCCGGCTCCTGTCCGATTGGTGCAGGAGCCGGCTGGCCGGCGAACAGTCCTTCAATCCTGCCTTGGCAACTCGATCACGAAACGGGTCCAGCCCGCTGCCGATTCGCATCGGATCTGCCCGCCGTGGGCACGAATGATCGACTGAGTGATCGCCAGCCCCAACCCCGCATGTTCACTGCTGCCTTCGCGCCGTGCCGGGTCGGCCCGGTAGAAACGGTCGAACAGGCGTGGCAGTACATCCTGGGCGATCCCTTCGCCGGTATTCTCGATGCTCAGGCTCAGGTGCTCGGCACTTTCGTTGATGCGCACCTTGACCGCGCCCCCGGCCGGAGTGAAGCGCAGGGCATTGTCCAGCAGGTTGGACAACGCCCGGCGCAGCATGCTGCGGTCCCCGGCAAAGCCGGCCTGGCCTTCACGGGTTAGTTCGATCTGTGCGTCTTCGGCCAGGGGGCCATAGAACTCCAGCAGCATGTCGGTTTCCTGGGCCAGCTCCAGCGCTTCGCGCCTGGGTGTAAGCAAGCCGTGGTCGGCCTTGGCCAGGTACAGCATGTCGTTGACCAGTTGCGCCATCCATTGCAGCTCCTCCAGGTTGCTGTGCAGGGCTTCGCGATAGTCCTCCAGCGGCCGGGGGCGGGTCAGGGTGACCTGGGTGTGGGTCAGCAGGTTCGACAAAGGGGTGCGCAGTTCGTGGGCGATGTCGGCGGAAAATGCCGAGAGGCGCTGAAACGACTCTTCAAGACGGCCCAGCATGGCGTTGAAGCTGCTGGCCAGTTCCGCCAGCTCGGCGGGCATCTGTTCCTGGGGCAGGCGCTGGGTCAGGGAACTGGCGGAGACCCCGGCGGCCACCGCGCCCATGCGCCGCAACGGGCGCAGGCCGCTGCGGGCGGCCCAGGCGCCGAGCAGGGCAGTGGCCAGGGCCGAGAGGCCCACGGTGAGCCAGATCAGGTGTTGCATGCGCTGCAGAAAGTGCTGGTGATGGGTGATGTCGAGGATCAGGGTCAATTGCGGCGAGGCCGCCTGGCCGGGGTTCAGCGCTGCTGTGTAGAGCCGGTAGGCGGTGCCGGCCTGCTCCAGGCTGCGCAGGCCGGCACCGCCAGGCAGAGAGGCGGGCAGGCCGGGGGCGCTGTCGAACCAGAGCTGGCCATTGACGTCGCCGACTCGTAGCTGCAGGTCCGGCTGGTGGCTCAGTTCGTCCTGCAGCCTGGCCTGGCGCGGGGGGAAGTCCCCGGCCTCGTTGACATCCTGCAAGGCGCTGCGCAGGGCCAGCAGCTTGCCGTCCAGCAGTTGCTGATCCAGTTCGATGAAATGGGCTTCGCTGGCGCGGCTGAACAACACCCCCGCCAACAATGAGACCACTGCGGTGCAGGCGGCGAACAGCAGCGCCAGGCGCCCGCTCAGGGACAGGCGGCGCATCAGGCCTGGCGCTCTTCGAGCACGTAGCCCATGCCGCGTACGGTATGGATCAGTTTGTTCGGGAAATCGTCGTCGATCTTCAGGCGCAGGCGGCGGATGGCTACTTCGATGACGTTGGTATCGCTGTCGAAATTCATGTCCCAGACCTGGGAGGCAATCAGCGACTTGGGCAGGACTTCGCCCTGGCGCCGCAGGAGCATTTCCAGCAGGGCGAATTCCTTGGCGGTCAGGTCGATGCGCTGGCTGCCGCGTTCTACCCGGCGGCGGATCAGGTCCAGGCGCAGGTCTGCCAGTTGCAGGCTGGTTTCCTGGGCCACGGCGCTGCCCCGGCGCAGCAGGCTGCGGACCCGGGCCAGCAGTTCGGAGAAGGCAAAAGGCTTGACCAGGTAGTCGTCGGCCCCCAGTTCCAGGCCGTGCACCCGGTCTTGCACGGCATCCCGGGCGGTGAGGAACAGTACCGGCATCTCCAGCCCGGCGCTGCGCACCGCCTGGAGGATCTGCCAGCCGTCGCGACCCGGCAGCATCACGTCGAGAATCAGCAGAGCGTAGTCGCCGGTCAGGGCCAGGTGCTGGCCGGTGCTGCCGTCGGCCACCAGTTCGGCGTTGAAGCCGGCCTCGCTCAGGCCCTGGCGCAGGTAGTGGCCGGTTTTGGGTTGGTCTTCGACGATCAGCAGTTTCATGGTGGGACTCGTGGCGGTTGGAACCCGGGCTTTATACCGTGCAGCAGGCCAGGGCAGTGCAAGCTGACAAAGTTGTAATCTGCATGTCAGCTGGCTGGCAGCGGCAGGGCTCTAGAGTGTGCCACAGGCTGAATCCCGATCTTGTTGGAGTCTGATGATGAGTATGCAAAACCTGTTGTGGCGAAGCCGGTCGATCCTGGGGGGCTGCCTGATGCTGTTGAGCGCACCGCTCTGGGCCTCGCCGGCCGGCTCTTACGATTTTGGCCAGCCGGCGCCTGCGGCCAAGGCCACTCGCAGTGTCGAGGTGGTGATGGGGGACATGTCGTTCAATCCCAAGGCCCTGGAGATCAAGGCCGGCGAGACGGTGCGATTCGTGCTGATCAACAAGGGGCAGTTGCTGCACGAGTTCAATCTGGGCAACGCGGCCATGCATGCCGAGCACCAGCAGGAAATGCTCAAGATGCAGCAGAGCGGCATGCTCACCCCGACCGGCATGAAGGCGATGGATCATGGAGCCATGGGCCACGGCTCAATGGCAGGCATGGACCATGGCATGCAGCATGACGATCCCAACAGCGTGCTAGTGGAGCCGGGCAAGCAGGCCGAACTGACCTGGACCTTCAGCAAGAGCGGCAACCTGGAGTTCGCCTGCAACATTCCAGGGCACTACCAGGCCGGGATGGTGGGCAAGCTGACGGTCACCCCATAGGCATCCGGGGCTCAAAGGCGGGAGCAAAGGCTGATAGAATCCGCTGATTCTTCAGTCAGGTTTCCGCCATGCATCCCGCAGCCGAACATTCGCCGCTGGGCAAGTCCAGTGAATACGTCTCCACTTACACCCCGTCCTTGCTGTTCCCGATTCCCCGGGCGGCAAAATGGGCCGAGCTGGGCTTGAGTGCCGATACCCTTCCTTATAAGGGCGTGGACTACTGGAACTGCTTCGAGTTGTCCTGGCTGCTGCCGTCGGGTAAGCCGGTAGTGGCTATCGGTGAGTTCAGCATTCCCGCCGATTCGCCGAACATCATCGAATCCAAGTCGTTCAAGCTGTACCTCAATTCGCTGAACCAGACGCCGTTCGATGATCGGGCGACCGTTGAGGCCACCTTGCGCACTGATCTGTCGGCTGCTGCCGGCAAGCCGGTAGGCGTGCGGATCCGCAGCCTGCAGGAGGTCGAGGCCGAAGGCGTGGTGGCGCTGCCTGGGGTGTGTATCGATGATCTGGATATCAGTGTCGACAGCTATGAGTACCCGCGCCCCGAACTGCTGCGCTGCGATGCTTCGCGCGTGGTGGAGGAGAGCGTGCACAGTCATCTGCTCAAGTCCAACTGCCCGGTAACCAGCCAGCCGGACTGGGGCAGCGTGGTGGTGCAATACCGGGGCGCGGCTCTGGATCACGCCAGCCTGCTGGCCTATCTGGTGAGCTTCCGCCAGCACTCGGACTTTCACGAACAGTGCGTGGAGCGGATCTTTCTCGACCTGCAACGCTTGCTCAAGCCGGAGAGACTCACCGTGTATGCGCGTTATGTGCGCCGCGGTGGGTTGGATATCAACCCTTACCGCAGTACCGAAACCGCGGATTTCGCCAATCACCGGTTGGTACGCCAGTAAAAGCAAAGCCCCGCTCCGAGAGCGGGGCTTTTGCTTTGTGGGGTTGGCTACTGGGGGTTGCTCAGATGCCGATGTTGCCCAGGGTCTGGACGATATTGCGCAGGGTTCCGGCAATCGCCGGGTGTTCCAGTTCGAAGCGTTCCACGGCCAGATTGACGCCGTCGGCGAGGCTGGCGTCCTGGGTGCCGGTCTCCAGTTTGAGTTGCAGTTCGATCTGCTGCATCAGTTCTTGCAGATTGTTGCGCTCGGCTTCGGAAAGCGGTGGGTTCTGTTCCAATTGCTCGCGCAGGGTGTCGAGTTGTTCTTGCAGTTCGCGGGCAGGCATGGCGTTCTCCCTTTATTGATAGGCACAGGGATGGACCGCGCTGTCGAGCCAAAGGTCCATGCCCACGGCTTAGAGTAATCCACTCCCAGGCGCTGTGCATGATCCTGATCAACAGGCTTATGTCAGGGTTTTTCACCCTTGAGCCGGCGCAGTTCGATGTCCGCCAGGCAGGTGTTCAACTCCCCCAGATGGTCGATGACCGAATGCACCCCCAGGCCGAAGAGCTGCACCGTGGCCTTGCCACGCTTGAATTCCCGTTCTTGCTGGCTCAGGGTCTGCCATTCGCTGGGGGTCATGCCGCACAGGGAGCCGCAAGAGGCCAGGCCGATGGTCCAGAGGCCGGCATTGAGGCCCGACTGCAGCAGTTGGGGTTCGCCGCTGACTAGGACACAGCCGTCGATGCCTTTAACGTTGAGCGCCATCAGCGCCTGCCAGCAGGCATCGGGTGCGGGCCAGGGGGCGGGGGAGTGAGGTGCCGGCGTGATCCAGTCCGGCAGGACGGCAGCCAATTGGCGGCTACTGGCGGGGAGCAGTTGCTCCAGCCAGGCGCAGGGGATGCCTTGCTGATGCAGGCGCCGCAGCGTTTCCAGTGCGCCAGGTGTGGCTTGGGCTTGCTCCGGATCAGGTTTGTCCGTGGCTTGCTGGCGCATCCGCGCGCCGAAATCCACCAGGCAGCCACTGAGGCCGAAGAGTACGGCAGTCAATGGGCGGGCGGGTTGCACTGAGGCGTCGGCGTGGGGCATGTCAGCGTCCTTGAAATACCCTTGGAGGCTAGCGGCAGAACATGACATGCAGGTGACAGTACGGTGAATGGCAGCAAGGTTGGCTGAACCCTGACTGAAGACGGTTTGCGGTGATGCTGCCTAAACCGGCATATCCGCTTTATACTCCTGAACTTATCCTCAGGGCATAGCCCCACGAGAGAACAATCGAAGGAGTTTCCTGCTATGCGCTGGAGCCGTTATCTAGTTCCACTATGTATGAGTGCCGGTGTGACGCTGGCTCCCCTGGTTGCCCAGGCGGCCGAAGATGATCCATGGGAAAGCATCAACCGTCCCATCTTCACCTTCAACGATACGCTGGATACTTATGCCCTGAAGCCTCTGGCACAGGGCTATCAGGCCGTCACTCCGCAGTTTCTGGAAGATGGCATCCACAACATGTTTCGCAACATCGGTGATGTCGGCAACCTCGCCAATGACATCCTCCAGGCCAAACCTGGTGCTGCCGGTGTCGACACTGCGCGACTGTTGATGAACACCACCCTGGGCCTGGCGGGCTTCTTTGATGTCGGTACCAAGATGGGCCTGCAGCGCAATGACGAAGACTTCGGCCAGACCCTCGGTCATTGGGGCGTGGGCAGCGGTCCCTACGTGATGCTGCCGTTGCTGGGGCCAAGCACCCTGCGTGATGCGCCGGCCAAGTATGTCGACAGCTACACCGAACCCTACCGCTACATGAATGACATCCCCGCGCGCAACATCACCATGGGTGTGGATGTCGTCGATACCCGTGCCAGCCTGCTCTCGGCGGACAAGCTGATTCGCGGTGACAAATACACCTTCATTCGCAATGCCTATCTGCAAAATCGCGAATTCAAGATCAAGGACGGCAAGGTCGAAGACGACTTCTAAGCTCGACTGTCCTGCACAAACTGAAAAGGCGGCCTGATGGCCGCCTTTTTCATGGGTTGGAATCTTTACTTCATTTTAAGGATTGTAAGTCCAAGTTTCTGGCCGCCACCTTCTTGTGGGTTGACCCATACCACTTCTGTCTCTGCTTCCAGCCCCCTGAGGGCTGCGTGCTCTGAGTCGATACGTACACTCAACTGATCGCCGACCTGGAACGAACGTGGTGCCTGTACCTGCATGCCGCTGCTGGAAAGATCGATGCAGACCGCTTCGATCACCTGCCCCTGATGGATCAGCGTGACCTCTGCATCCACCCGCATGCGGATGTAATCGCGCTTTTCGCTGTAGTCACGCTGGTTTTGGTTCATGGGTTCCATCCTGCGATTGAGTTGCGGTTTTAGCGGTTTTTATAACTCCCGGTGATTTGCGGTGTAAAGACGTCAGGCGACCATCGGCATGAGCTTGAAACGCCCCGCGGATGGGAGTACCGTCTGCGCCTTAGAAGGGCACCTCTGATGGTCGGGCGTGCAGGGCTCAAGGTCCTGGCCGGGCTTGCAGAGTGGCTAGAAAGCGAATCCAGTAGCGTGCCTCAGGCCCCAGGCCAGAGCACCTACGCCAACCTAATTCTGGCGCCGTTTGCCCACATGCAAAAAACCAGTGCCACGCTGCTGATAATCGATGACGACGAAGTAGTGCGCGCGAGCCTCGCGGCCTATTTGGAAGACAGTGGCTTCAGCGTACTGCAGGCCGCTAACGGCCAGCAGGGTCTTCAGGTATTCGAGCGCGACAACCCCGATCTGGTGATCTGCGATCTGCGCATGCCGCAGATGGGCGGTCTCGAGCTTATCCGTCAAGTGACCGAACTGTCCCCGCAAACCCCGGTGATCGTGGTTTCGGGTGCGGGCGTCATGAACGATGCGGTTGAAGCCCTGCGCCTGGGCGCGGCGGACTACCTGATCAAGCCACTGGAAGATCTGGCCGTGCTCGAGCACTCGGTGCGCCGCGCCCTGGATCGTGCTCGCCTGTTGCTGGAAAACCAGCGTTACAGAGAGAAGCTTGAAGCCGCCAACCGCGAGCTCGAAGCCAGCCTCAATCTGCTCCAGGAAGACCAGAACGCCGGTCGACAGGTGCAGATGAACATGCTGCCGACCAGCCCCTGGTCGATTGACGAATTCAACTTTGCCCACCAGATCATCCCGTCGTTGTACCTGTCGGGTGATTTTGTCGACTATTTCCGTGTCGACGAGCGCCGGGTGGCCTTCTACCTGGCGGATGTTTCCGGTCATGGTGCGTCGTCGGCCTTTGTCACCGTGCTGTTGAAGTTCATGACCACCCGTTTGCTGTTCGAGTCCAAGCGCAATGGCACCTTGCCGGAGTTCAAGCCTTCGGAAGTGCTAGGCCATATCAACCGTGGCCTGATCAGTTGTAAGCTGGGCAAACACGTCACGATGGTCGGTGGAGTCATCGACGAGGAGACTGGCTTGTTGACCTATAGCATTGGCGGGCACTTGCCGTTGCCGGTGTTGTACACCCCCGACAGTGTGCGTTATCTGGAAGGGCGTGGTTTGCCGGTGGGCCTGTTCAACGAGGCCACCTACGAAGACCACATTCTGGAGCTGCCGCCGGTGTTCAGCCTGACGCTGATGTCCGATGGCATCCTGGACCTTTTGCCCGAGCCTACACTCAAAGAGAAAGAAGCAGCCTTGCCCGAACGGGTGAGGGCAGCGGGCGGCAGCCTGGATGGCTTGCGGCAAGTTTTTGGATTGGCCACGCTAGGGGAGATGCCGGATGATATCGCCCTGTTAGTGTTGAGCAGGAATCTTCAATGAGTACCGGTAGAATCCAGTTCGCCGAGCAGGATGGCACCTTCGTCCTGAAGTTCGTCGGTGAAGTGCGCCTGACCCTGTGTTCGGCGCTGGATGCGACTATTGAGCGGATTTTCACCGCGCTGAATTTTTCGGCGATCGTGATCGATCTGACAGAAACCCGCAGCATCGACAGCACCACCCTGGGCCTGCTGGCCAAGCTCTCGATCCTGTCGCGGCAGAAAGTCGGTCTGTTGCCCACCGTCGTCACCACCCACGAAGACATTACCAGGCTGTTGCAGTCCATGGGCTTCGATCAGGTGTTCAACATTGTCGATCGCCCGATTCCCTGCCCGGAATGCCTGACCGACCTGCCGTCCCAGGACCAGTCGGAAGAAGTGGTACGGGTCAAGGTCCTGGAGGCGCACAAGATCCTCATGGGCCTTAATGACTCCAACCGTGAAGCCTTTCACGATCTGGTGAATGCCCTGGAGCGTCACTGATCGACTGAAACGCTAGCGCACAAAAAAGGGCGAACCTGTGAGGGTTCGCCCTTTTTGCGTTGACGCGAAGCGATCAGAGCTTGGCAGCCAGCAGGGCTTCGAGCTTTTCCTGGTCGCGGGCGAACTGGCGGATGCCTTCAGCCAGCTTTTCGGTGGCCATGGCGTCTTCGTTGGAAGCCCAGCGGAACTGTGCTTCGTTCAGGCTCTGGCGAGCTTCACCGGTCTTGCCCGGGCTCAGCTTGCGTTCCAGCTTGCCGGTGTCGGCGGCCAGCTTCTCAATCAGATCCGGGCTGATGGTCAGGCGATCGCAGCCGGCCAGTTGCTCGATCTGGTTGAGGTTGCGGAAGCTTGCCCCCATGACCACGGTCTTGTAGTCATTGGCCTTGTAGTAGTTGTAGATGCGGGTAACCGACTGCACGCCCGGATCGTCAGCGCCCTGATAGTCGTTGCCGGTAGCCTTCTTGTACCAGTCGTAGATCCGCCCTACGAATGGCGAAATCAGAAACACCCCGGCTTCGGCGCAGGCCACGGCCTGGGCGAAGGAAAACAGCAGGGTGAGGTTGGTCTGGATGCCTTCGCGCTCCAGCTTTTCGGCGGCGCGGATGCCTTCCCAGGTAGAGGCGATCTTGATCAGCACCCGATCACGGCCGATGCCGGCCTTGTCATACAGCTCGATCAGCCGATGGGCGCGCTTGAGCATGGCTTCGGTATCGAACGACAGGCGGGCATCCACCTCAGTGGAAATACGGCCCGGAATGACCTTGAGAATCTCCTGGCCGACAGCCACGCCGAAACGGTCGCTGGCCAGGCCGACATCGCCTTTGCAGTCGTTGACGCAGGCATTCAGCAGATCGGCATAACCCGGGATGGCCGCAGCCTTGAGCAGCAGCGAAGGGTTGGTGGTGGCATCCACCGGCTTGACCCGGGCGATGGCGTCGAAGTCACCGGTATCGGCCACTACGGTGGTGATTTTCTTCAGTTGTTCCAGCTTGGAAGTCATGAGCGTGCTCTGTCCTATGGGTCTGACGACATTACCCGAGCGCTGTCAGGCGCTCAAGGGCGCGGAATGCTAACTACGGCCCCAAAGTCCGTGACCTGAAAACAGTCGTTTGAATGGTGGGGCACTGTCCAGTAGATACGATGCCAAAAGCCCGGCCAGGTTCAACCCGGCCGACGCTTAACGTCCTTCCAGCAACTGTCCGGCCTGATCCAGCAGGGCCAGCGGATCCTGGGTCTTGTGGATATCCACCGACAACAGCTGGCGGAACTTACGAGCACCGGGGAAGCCCGTGCCCAGCCCTAGGACATGGCGCGTGATGTGGTGCATGGCGCCACCGGCAGCCAGGTGCTCGGCAATATAGGGGCGCAACCGGGCCAGCGCCTCGGCCCGGGAAATCACCGGCTCAGTGCTGCCAAACAGCTGCTGGTCTACCTCGGCCAGCAGATAGGGGTTGTGATAGGCCTCACGGCCCAGCATCACCCCATCGAAAGTCTGCAGATGTTCATGACAGTCCTCGAGGGTCTTGATCCCACCGTTGAGGATGATTTCCAGCTGTGGGAAATCCGCCTTCAATTGCGCCGCCACGTCGTAGCGCAGCGGGGGAATGTCCCGGTTCTCCTTGGGCGAGAGGCCTTCGAGAATGGCGATTCGTGCGTGCACGGTAAAGCTGCTGCACCCGGCTTCCATGACCTGGCCGACGAAATCGCATAGCTCGGCATAACTGTCGCGCCCGTTGATACCGATCCGATGCTTGACCGTCACGGGAATCGACACCGCATCGCGCATGGCTTTCACGCAATCGGCCACCAGCGCCGGATGGCCCATCAGGCAGGCACCGATCATGTTGTTCTGCACCCGGTCGCTGGGGCAACCGACGTTGAGGTTGACCTCATCGTAGCCATGCTCCTGGGCCATGCGCGCGCACGCCGCGAGATCCGCCGGCGTGCTGCCCCCCAGTTGCAACGCCAGAGGGTGCTCGGACGGGTGGTAGCGCAGGAAGCGCTCGTGATCACCATTGAGCAGCGCACCCGTGGTGACCATTTCGGTGTAGAGCAAGGTGTGCTTGGACAGTAGGCGCAGGAAGAATCGGCAGTGACGGTCCGTCCAATCCATCATCGGCGCCACACTGAAGCGGCGAGACGGCTCGGAACGGTAAGAGCTAATATTTACGGGTGCTTCAGGTTTTTCGAGGTTCATTGATACTGATCTTTTATACAACGGTTTTTGCCCATTTTTCCTTGTTTTTCGGGGTTGGTTACTACAATGTAGCAATCGATATCGGCAATGTAGCAACTGGAAATGGGCACGATCACAGCACGTAAGCGCAAGGACAACTCGACAGCCTACACGGCGCAAATTCGGATCAATCGGGATGGCAAGACAGTTTATCAGGAAAGCCAAACCTTCGACCGTAAGCAGGTCGCTCAGGCATGGATCAAGCGCCGGGAGACTGAGTTAGCCCAGCCGGGTGCTATTGAGCGAGCCAGTAGGAAAGGGATGACTATCAGAAGGATGATCGAGCAGTACCTGGATGAGTACGAGAAGATCCGGCCGTTAGGGAAGACAAAGCGTGCCACCTTGAATGCAATCAAGGATACCTGGCTGGGCGATCTCGACGATTCGGTACTCACCAGTCAGAAGTTGGTGGAGTTTGCTCAGTGGCGGATGGGGCATGAGGGTGGTGGCGTGCAGGCGCAGACGGTTGGTAACGACTTGTCGCATTTGGGGGCAGTGTTATCCGTAGCGCGGCCGGCTTGGGGCTATCAGGTAGATCCGCTGGCTATGCCTGACGCTCGTAAAGTGCTACGCAAGCTCGGCATGGTCAGCAAGAGTAAGGAGCGCAACCGTCGGCCTACGCTGGAAGAGCTGGATAAGCTTATGGCACATTTCTTCGAAATGCAGGCGCGTCGCAAGGCTCACATCAATATGCCGAAGATGATCGCTTTCGCCATCTTCTCGACACGCCGGCAGGAAGAAATCACGCGGATTCGCTGGGACGATCTCGATGAGTCTCGACAGGCCGTCCTGGTGCGGGACATGAAAAACCCCGGACAGAAGATTGGTAATGACGTGTGGTGTCATCTACCTGATGAGGCCAGGGCGATTCTGCACAGCATGCCCAGAGTTGCGAGGGAGATTTTTCCTTATAACGCCAAGTCGGTCTCGGCGTCCTTTACGCGAGCGTGCCCGATGCTTGGGATTGAAGATCTGCATTTCCATGATTTGCGACACGAAGGGGTGAGTCGGCTCTTTGAGATGGGCTGGGACATTCCGCGGGTGTCGAGTGTGTCGGGGCATCGAGACTGGAACTCGCTCCGAAGGTATACGCATTTACGCGGCCGGGGTGACGTTTACAAAGACTGGGCCTGGCTTAAAGCAATAATTCAGTCGTGATTTTAAGTGCATAGATCTCAATGTGTTGAATTGAGTGCCTCTGCTGAATGTGGTATAAGTCCATAATTTTTGAGTAGGTTTTTTAATGGAAGCTTCAGTCGCTGATATGGCTATAGTAAAAAAGAAGACTGAAGGCAATGGTCCCTCATCTAATTCACATAAAGTTGTCAGTTTATTTTGTGGCGCGGGTGGCCTCGATCTAGGATTTACCAACGCTGGTTTTGAAGTTTGCTATGCGGCTGATTATGACGTAGCGGCAATCAAAACATACAATAGAAATCATCCTGGCAATCTTGGGCGCGTCGTTGATTTGTTGGCCACAACTGTAGAGCAGCTATGCGATTCTATCGTTGAAGCATGTGGTGAGAATCCGGAAATTTCCGGAATTATTGGCGGGCCTCCTTGTCAGGGCTTTTCTCGCGGCAATGTTGGGCGTCATGCAGAAGATCCACGAAATCAATTGGCGCTCAAATATGCAGCTATCGTAAATTCGTTTTATGAAAAATTTGGCTTGAAGTTTTTCGTGTTTGAAAACGTGCCGGAGATACGGGCTCAGAAGAATAAAAGTTTTTTGGAAGGGTTGCGTAAAGAACTTTCGCAAAACTTTAATATTTATGAGCAAGAACTGAATGCCAGTAACTACCAAGTGGCTCAAGCTCGCCGGCGTCTATTTATAGTTGGTGTGTGTAAGAGCTCTAGTGTTAGTGAATTTAAATTTCCAGCGCCATCTCCTTTGAAGGAGAAAGTCGTTGGTGACGTCATTAGGGATTTGCCCGATCCCGTTTATCTGTCTAGCAAGTTGGTTGCAGAGTCGATTCCGTATCATCAGAATCATTGGACATCCCAGCCGAAATCAAAGCGATTTGAAACTGGTGTGATGCCCGTCGGCGGACGTTCATTTATTCAATTGGATTGGAGGAAACCAAGTAGAACCGTGGCCTATGGAAATCGTGAGATACACGTGCATCCAAATGGTAAGCGTCGTCTAAGTATTTATGAGGCTATGCGGCTGCAAGGTTTCCCTTTCAAATATGTCCTGGAGGGAAACATGAGTCAGCAAGTCAAACAGGTTTCCAATGCTGTACCACCTCCGGTCGCGGAAAGAATAGCACAATCCATCATGGAACAAGTATTGTAGGACGAGACGGTTATGGAAGACCTCGGTAGAAAAAGTAACTTTTCCGAAGAAGAGTTAGAGCTTCGGGAGCAATTATCGAAAACGAAGTTTTACGACGAGCCTGTTGTGGCGACGTTAAAAACTAATGAGCGTGTTTTTGCTAGAATCACAGACGGCATCTATCGAGAGCCCGCTTCAGCGCTGCGCGAGTTAATCGCGAACTCATATGATGCAGATGCGACAGAGGTCAGGGTTTTTACTGATGCTCCACGATTTTCAAAAATAGTTGTTCGAGACAATGGTCATGGTTTAGATGAAAATACCTTGGCGCACATTATCTGTAATATCGGCGGTAGTTTAAAGCGTAGTAAAGATGGTAAGTTTCACGATGTAACTAGTGAGGCTGATAAGAATTTAAGCCCCGGCGGGCGGCGATTGATCGGTAAACTAGGCATCGGTTTGTTTTCTGTATCGCAAATTACCCATCATATTGTCATCGTTTCGAAGATCAAAGGTGCTAATAAGCGCCTGGTTTGCGACATTATTCTACGTCCTCAGTCCGAGGTTGTTGCTGATATCGATGAAGATACCTATGTAACGGGTAAGGCTGAAATTACATACGTACCGGCCGAAGATATTGAGCATTCTGGAACGGAAATTACGTTACTTAAAGTGCGTCCTTTTGTTCGAGAAAGCTTGCAGTCTAAACTACTTTGGAATGCAATACAGTATGAGCGTCAAGCAGGTGAGGGCGAAGACGAGGCTGAGGAAGTAGAGTTTGACCTTGAGGAAGAGTTAAAAGAGTTGCCTCGGGTTCCAGACTTTCATATTGGTGAAGTTGACCCTGCCGACTCCGAGAAACTCATTACTACGGCAAAACTGCCTTGGTTGCCTGTCGATAGGCCTTTAGATCGGTTTAAAAAGCTTGTATCGGAAGTTACTCAGCTGACGGTAGACGCGAAGCGAGGTAATGTAAAGCTGAAGGAATGTTTGGACGAGTATCTGAGAATGATATGGTCGATTAGTCTTTCGGTTCCAGTCCAATATATCGAAAAGCACCCTTTTGACGTTAAAGCGTCCGACAATGTTGATGTCTATTTGATTAGCAATGGGGGGCGAGGCACTGCAGCGACAAAGGTTGAGCTGACGGAGTCTGAAACAATCGAGTCTAAACTGGGTTTCTCGGCTAAGCGCACTGAAAGTGAACTTCCGTTTTTGGTAATTATTGACGATGTAGAGTTGCGTAGGCCAATTTCTATCGCAGGAGAGGCGGATAGAAAGAAGGGCCAGCTCATGTTTGTGGGTAGTGCTAACCCCTCGCTAAGCAGCGTCCCTGAGAGCTACAGGGGCGGCGAGCTTGAATTTGAATACTACATGCTCTGGAATCATAAAGTTGTTCCGCTGGAGCATAATGGCTGTCTAATTCGCATCAATGGCGCCAATGGAACTCTTTTTGATAAATCGTTTTTGGAATATCAAATTTCGGAGCAGACGAGGTTGCGACAGCTTACCGGTGAGGTTTTTGCGGTAAAAGGTCTTGACTCTGCTTTAAATATTGATCGTGAATCTTTTAATATTGCTCACCCGCATTATCAGTATTTAAAAAAGTGGATGCATAATGCGCTCAGACAATTCATGAGCAAAAGTAAGGCTCTGAATAAGGATGATGCAACAGTAAAGAATAAAGCGAAAATTGATGAGATTAAGGCGAACATAAACTCCATAGTCGAGTATTTTACAGAGACTAAAAAAGTTAGTTTTTATTCATCGGTAAAAGGTGAGCAGCCTTCGCTTTTGGATGAGCCGGGGTCGGTAAGTGTCGATCGAAGTGTTGTGTTCTCCTCGGCTCGACCGGTCACTAGCACAGAAAAGGCGAGGATGGGGCTGCATGAGGAAAAACTTGTCGCCGTCGCTAATATTCTAGAATCATATGGTCTGTTATCGAGTTTGAGTCCTTCGGAAGTAGAGAAGCTTATAAGTGCTATTGGTAAAATCTTTCTCTTGGATATTAAGAAATGATAGGCATGGATCGCGGTGACGAGCTGGAGTCAGATCTTGGTTATGATGATGTTGCTCATGCCAAAGTTTCTTTAAAGACAAAGTTTTTACCTTGGCATAAGCCGAGGAAGCAATACATTAGAAACAATCAGTGGAATAGTGTGATAGTTAGTCTCGTTGATGCATTGGATCTTAAAGCTAAGGCAAGGTCGTTGGAGTACCTCAGCCTTCCTGGGCCAGACCTGCTTGATGTGCGATCACTTTATACTGCTTGTGCGGATAAGGAGGTTAGTATTAGGTTTACCGGCCTTAACGCCATTGCGGTTGAGGATAAAGAGTCAACAATGGATCAGCTTATATCTCTGGATGAACTGCGCGGTCTGAAATATATAGATCCCTCATCCGATGTATATCGCGATCAGTTAGAGCGCTTGTCGAATAGAAATTCAATTGCTTATCAGAAAGTTATTAAGCAGGCATCTACGTACGATGTGATTAATATTGATTTGTGTGGGAGCTTTTTGGAGTCCCCTCCTAAAGAGAATGAAAGTAACTACTATAAAGCCTTGTTTGAGCTGTTGAGGTATCAAGCAGATAACCGCACTGAGGATTGGTTGTTTTTCATTACTACCCGCACAAATCGAGATATGGTGCATGCCGAGACTTTTGAGCGTTTTGTGAAGGTTTTGGAAGATATTTTTGATATTGATCAGGCTGTTTATGATAGGTGTAATGACCTGAAAGTTTTCGGTGAAGGTGTACTGGTTGGTCGGCGAATAGATAAATCTAAAGTTGGCCCGGCTTCTTTTAATAATTTGGTTAGTGCAGGGATCGGTAAATGGGTTTTGAGCGCCTTGACGGCTGAGACTCCTGCATACAAGTCGAAGATGCTGAAATTGTTCGGCTACAACGTATTGCTCGATCCGGAATCGACGTGCGATATGATCTCTTTCGGATTTTGGTGTACGAAGATGCCGACGAAGGCGCTTGATGCTTTTGGTCTGGCTGGTGGTGTTAATCTAAATAGCGAAGATGCCGATACCACAATAAGTAAATGTCGTTTATCCGTCATTGACTCGATCTCGAAGATTGTAGACGTGGATCAGTACCTTGCAAATGATGAAGCTTTTGAAGAGGTCCTTCGCTCATCTGTAAATCTGATGAGGTCCGCGCGATATGATGTGGATAGCTATGAAGCTTGGGCTAGAGACGAGCACGTTAAAGTGAAGCAACTATTAGCGGTTCGCGCTTAGTTCTGTAAGAGCAGGGTGTAGACGTTTCAATCTACACCCTGCTTATAGAGGCCAGTCGTTATCTTCCCATTAGCTTCTCGTGATCTGATTTGGCTTTCGTTCTTTGTTGATCAATGTAGTTTGCTAAATCCACCAAATGTACGCCCAGTGCTGCTTTCTGAGATTCTGCCCCCAATCGAACAATTGGTATATCTATCTCGCCAGATGAGCACTTCAGTTTGAATTTTTCAATCGTCAAACCCATGTAGTCGGTACACACTTGACCGATTGGTATGACTGCTTGTCCTTGATACTGCGCCATCAGTAAAAAGAGTGTGTTCATGATCTCTCCTGCCGAGTATTCATCGCCAGAGAGATGTGGCTAAGTCTCAGAGAATCTAAAATGGGTCTCTTCCGTGCTCGCCATAGCTTTGCTGTGAATTTTGCTCTATCTGCGTAATGCTTGCGGGTGAACGTGTTGGATGGGCTCGACCCGGTTGTCCGAATGTACGTGTTGCGGTTTGCACATTTCTGCAGTCCTTCTGGTATCGGTAACTCTTTCTCGTATTCGGTTCGTTCGTCGCTGTTAGGGGAGGGCTTAAACCCCACAACAGGCTGCGCGGGCGGGCGTTCCTGAGTGATGAGCTTTGCATCAGGGTTGACTGCCTCGCGCAGCTTTTCCTGGGGTGTAAGCGCCTCGCTGGTGCTGCAGCAAAGAGTAGTAATGCCTGCTGCTGCGCAGCAGAGGCTGTTGTTTACAGGCGTGGCGATTCTGCGGGCGTTGCAGAGCAAAGCGGCCTTACCCTGGTGGTGGATCTGTTCGACCTGCATGCCGCTTTTCTCTGGCGTCTCGATCTTGTGATCCATCACGCGACCTCCTTGGCCAGGTCGGCCAGTAACAGCGCGTTGTCGGTGTTCTTCTGCAGCCGGCGGAAAGCCTCGCTCCCGATCAGGGTCTTTACCTGCCGTTCAAACTCTTTCCGGTAGCGGGTCAGGGCGCGCAGTTCAGCGTTGGCTTTCTGGTACTGCTGGTGCAGCTCGCCGGCGGCCTGTGGCGTAAGGCGTAGCAATACGGGTGGGCGGCTCATGCGGCTTTCTCCTGTGCTGCTGGCTCCACTAGGGCGGCCATGGCCAGGGCTTGATCGCGCAGTGAGCGCGAGTCTCTTTCGAGCTTTTTCCCTGTTTTGAAGGCGCTGAAGGTGTCGGCGGCGATGCGCAGCAGATCTGCGATGGCCAGTAAGCTCTTCCGATGTGCTGGCTTGAGGGTTTGGCTGTCCTGCAGGCGTTCGTGGAGTTCCGCAAGCCGTTGGTTATCGGCCCGCATGAACTTGAGGGCGGTTGTCAGCTCGCGCAGAGCTCTCGCGTTGTCCGCTTCGGCAAATGCTTTGCCTTCCTCGATCCCGGCCTCTCGGCCATTGCTTCGGCCTATCAGGTAACCGGCCCAGTAGAGTAGGGCGACGGTGAGTATCAGGCCGATCAGGGCAATGATCTGTATATGGGTCATGTGGTGTGCTCCGGTGGGTTTGGCTGGTGGTGGCAGCCGTTGGGTTATTGGTCGTGCTCGTTGGCGTCGTGCTGTTGCTTGGCGTGTTCTTCATCTGCCCGGTAGGCGCGGATGTCGATCAGTGCGGCAACGTGGCGGATGTGTGCGTACTTCGGGGCCTTGCGGCTGTTGTCTAGGGTGGTGATAGGCAGTTGAATGCGGCCGCTGCTTATCTCGGCCGCAAACGACTGTTCGTTCAGGTTGCGGAAGTACTGCACGCGGATCTTTTCCAGCGGGATCAGTACATCGCCGAAGGTGCGATACAGCAGCTCGACGGTGGCGGTTTCCGGTGCTGGCATCAGGCGCAACGGGGTCTGGTTGGCGTTACTCATTGGCTTGCTGGCTCTCCATGCGTTGGCGGCGTTTCGGGTGGTTCCAGGTGATCAGGCAGTGGGCTTTGGTCAGCTCGCGCAGATGCTCGGGTACCTCAAGGAGCGCAGCGTTGCGCTCCTCTTTGGTCCGTAAGGCAATGATCTGGCGGGCGTACTCCCTAGGCCACGTCACGGCGGTCTGCCGGGATGGCGGGCAGGGCGAGGCCCAGTTGCTCGGCTAGCCAGGGGATGCCGGCCTGCCGTACCCGTGTTGACTGGCTGTACTGCATGCCGAGTCTGTCGTGGTACCAACTGCCGTCCTTAATGCGCAGGTACTCGCGATCCCGCACCGGGAAGGCCGGCAGGTTGTGTTCGGTGAGTAGGTGCTTTTCGCGCATTAGCTTGATCAGGACAGGACGGGTGAGGCCGAAGTACTTGGCGGTCTTTTCAAGGTTGCGTTCCATGACCACCTCCTAAGCCGCGTGCGCGGCGGGAGTAGCCAGCGCTGCCAAGTGAAGGATGGATTCGCAGACGTCCTGGTACATCTGCACGTCGCTGCCCGAGACGGTGAAACACTTGGTTCGTGGGCTTTTGACGCCGATGCTCAGGATAATGGTGACGCCCCTGCGCGTTCGCGTGCGGTGAACAGCCAGACGAATCGGCAGTTCAAACCCGAGATCCAGATCGAGGAAGCCACCCAGGCACACCACGCCAAACACCTGCTCGCGCTGTTGGACGCTGAAGGCTCCGAACACGCGCTCGGCGTGCCGTGGTGGAGCCAGCTCGGCGTTAGGATCGATTGGGCCGTTGGCGATTTCTTCGATGAAGTCAGCCAGCTTCAGGTGGGCTTTCTTGTCGTTGGCCAGAGTCAGCGTGTGGCGTTCGCTGCCGACCTCGATAACAAAAGTGGTGTCTGCCGGGCTGCGGTCAACCTTCAGCCGAAGCTTCAACGCTGTGCGCTGTGGTGAATTGCGCAGGGTGTGGTGGAAGGTTTCGCTCAGGTTGACCTGGGCCTTGAGCAACTGCAGCGTGCGGTTGTCGACTCTGAATTTGCTCATGCCGCGTTGCCTCCGCCGTTCGGATCGAAGGGGGAGGGTCTGCGGCTTTTTGCCACGAGCTTAAGTTTTCTGTCGTGAAGAACAACCAGGCAGCCGGTGTTGGATTGCAGCTGCTCGATCAGTTTTGGGTTTCTGGCACATGCCGGATGGACGTGCAGTGTCGCGGTGGTGTGCATGGTATTGCCTCGCTCTGTGGTGGAAGAGTGAGGCAAATATCACGTAATGTGTTTGTCGATGTCAATACGCAGTGTGGTTAAATGTCGGCCGAATTATGGAGAAAGCGTGATGACTTCAAAATTCCCCCTACAAGGTGAATGTCTAAAACGTCTTCTTTTGGCACGTGAATGGGGGCGTGCAGACCATTAATACTGTCGAGCCTGTACATCCCATCACGTAGGTATATGAACTCTTTGATCATTGTTCTACCCGATGTGGTTCGGACCATCACCTCATCACCGCTGTAAAAGCTTTTGTTGGGCTCAATTAGGACAAATTCCCCGTTTTTTATTCGGGGCAACATGCTGTCGCCTGTCACTTTGAGCCCATAAGCATCAGGATCATCGCTGTGGATATTCAGATATCCATCATCATGTCCTGGTGGCAGGGCGAGCTCTTCGAAATAGCCCTCATTACCCAACTGAGCATTGCCTGTAACGGGCACTGTCCCGTCTTTTGCCCATCCTATATTGCTGCTTACAGGCTGCCCTTTATCGCTAGAGCGGCCGAACTCCCTGACAGCTCGATCCTCAGAGCGAACACGGCCTTGGATGTGCTCGGGTAACGATTCAATTTCGGATCGATCGCGGCCCGCTACCAGGTCGGGTAATGACACCCCGAGGGCAGTAGCAAGTATTTCTAAATCTTGCAGATTAGGTTGGCGTGTTCCTTTCTCATAATTGCCAATACGAGATTGGGACTCCCACCCACAGGCATGAGCAAGAGCCTGTTGGCTCATGCCGGTAGCCTTTCTTAATTGCTTGATGCGATTGCCTAGTGTGTTCATGTGCTTTTTTTACCACGATATGAAATTTATTTTTCACACTTTGCGTGTTGAAAAGTTCACGTTTCGTGCTTAAGATTGCCCCGTGTTATCGGAGACCCCTTATGAACCGTATTGCTGAGCACCGAGAGAAAGCAGGTATTAGGCAAAGAGATTTGGTGGTTGAGCTTGGTTGGACGCAGACGCGTGTTAGCAATTACGAGGCCGGGCGGCGCAATGCTGGGCTTTCGGAGTGT
>NZ_FPBG01000005.1:0-135732 GCF_900116505.1 Pseudomonas sp. NFPP25
GTAGTGGTGTCCGGGGTATCGGTCACGCTGGTTTCAGCCGGCTTGTCGCTGATTTCCAGCTTCTCGTAGTTACCACCGTCGGCTTTGGTAATGGTCGTGCTCAGCGAACTGCCGCCAGCGAGGGCATCGTTTGGCGCGGTGAAGTTGACGCTGGCGGACGACTCACCCACCGGAATGGTGATGGTCTGGCCATTGGACAGAGTGACGACTACCGGCGAACCGGTCACTGGCGCAGTCACGGAGGCGGTGTACACCACAGTGCCGCCTTCGGCGACGCTTGGTGTTGCGGTCAGGCTGACAGTCGAAGTGTCGATGGTGTCAGTGACATCAGTCACCGCTGGCGCTGGATTGGTTTCCAGGTTCTCGAAGTTACCGCCCTCGGCCTTGGTGATCGTTGCCTCGACCTTGCCGGCGTCTTTGTACACGTCGTCAGCCGGAGCGGCGACGGTGGTAGTACCGGACGTAGCGCCGGCGGCGATAGTGATTATCGCGCCATTGCTCAAGGTCACTGTGACCGGGGTGCCGGCTGCATTGGTCAACGTGGCGGTGTAGACGATGGAGCCGCCTTCGGCCACGGACTCGGTCGCGCTCAGGCTCAGGGTAGTGGTGTCCGGGGTATCGGTAACGCTGGTTTCAGCCGGCTTGTCGCTGATTTCCAGCTTCTCGTAGTTGCCGCCGTCCGCCTTGGTAATGGTCGTGCTGAGCGAACTGCCACCAGCCAATGCATCGTTTGGAGCGGTGAAATTCACGCTACCGGACGACTCGCCCACCGGAATGGTGATGATCTGTCCGTTGGACAGAGTGACCACGACCGGCGAGCCGGTTACTGGCGCTGTCACCGACGCGGTGTAAACAACAATGCCACCCTCAGCCACGCTTGGAGTTGCGGTCAGGCTGACGGTCGACGTATCGATGGTGTCAGTCACGTCGGTGACTGCTGGAGCTGGATTGGTCTCCAGATTCTCGAAGTTACCGCCTTCGGCCTTGGTAATGGTGGCTTCGACTTTACCGGCGTCTTTGTACACGTCGTCAGCCGGAGCGGCGACGGTGGCAGTACCGGAGGTAGCGCCAGCGGCGATGGTGATCACCGCGCCGTTAGAGAGTGTGACAGTAACAGGCGTACCCGCAGCATTGGTCAGGGTCGCGGTGTAAACGATGGAACCACCTTCAGCCACGGACTCGGTCGCGCTCAGGCTCAGAGTGGTGGTGTCCGGGGTATCGGTGACGGAGGTTTCAGCCGGCTTGTCGCTGACTTCCAGCTTCTCGTAGTTACCGCCGTCCGCCTTGGTGATGGTGGTGCTCAGGGAGCTACCGCCAGCCAACGCATCGTTTGGCGCGGTGAAGTTGACGCTGGCGGACGACTCGCCCACTGGAATGGTGATGGTCTGGCCATTAGACAGAGTCACTACGACCGGGGAACCAGTCACGGGGGCGGTGACCGACGCGGTGTAAACCACAGTGCCGCCTTCGGCGACATTAGGGGTAGCTGTCAGCGAAACAGTGCTGGTGTCGATGGTATCGGTGACATCAGTCACTGCTGGAGTCGGGTTGGTCTCCAGGTTCTCGAAGTTGCCACCCTCCGCTTTAGTGATGGTGACTTCGACTTTACCGGCGTCCTTGTAGACGTCATCCGCCGGGGCCGCGACGGTGGTGGTGCCGGTAGTGGCACCTGCGGCGATGGTGATCACCGCGCCGTTGGAGAGGGTCACGGTGACTGGAGTACCAGCGGCATTGGTCAGGGTGGCGGTGTAGACGATGGAGCCACCCTCGGCCACGGTATCGGTGGCGGTCACGCTCAGGGTCGTTGTATCCGGGGTATCGGTGACGGAAGTTTCAGCAGGCTTGTCGCTGATTTCCAGCTTCTCGTAGTTACCGCCGTCGGCTTTGGTAATGGTCGTGCTGAGCGAACTGCCCCCAGCCAGAGCGTCGTTTGGCGCGGTGAAGTTGACGCTGGCGGACGACTCGCCCACTGGAATGGTGATGGTTTGGCCATTGGACAGAGTGACGACCACCGGCGAACCGGTCACTGGCGCAGTCACCGATGCGGTGTAAACGACGGTGCCGCCCTCGGCGACGCTTGGTGTTGCGGTCAGGCTGACGGTCGAAGTATCGATCGTGTCAGTGACATCGGTCACAGCCGGAGCCGGGTCGGTGACCAGGTTTTCGAAATTGCCGCCATCGGCCTTGGTGATGGTGACTTCAACCTTGCCCGCGTCTTTATAGACATCATCGGCAGGGGCGGCGACGGTGGCAGTACCGGAAGTGGCACCGGCAGCGATGGTGATTACCGCGCCGTTGCTCAGGGTCACGGTGACCGGGGTGCCAGCAGGGTTGGTCAGAGTGGCGGTGTAGACGATGGAGCCACCCTCGGCCACGGTATCGGTGGCCGACAGGCTCAGGCCGGTGTCGTCGATGCTGTCGGTCACGGTGGTGACCGCTTTGTCTGGGCTGGGTTGCAGGTTCTCGAAGTTGCCGCCTTCAGCCTTGGTGATACCGACTTCGATGGTGTCGCCGTTCTTGTAGACGTCATTGGCTGGCGCCGGGACGTCGATCGAGCCACTGGACTTGCCCGCTTCGATAGTGATCACCGAGCCGTTGGACAGGGTGATGGTCACCGGAGTCTGTGCCGGGTTGGTGAGGGTGGCGGTGTAGGTGATCTGCCCGCCCTCGGTAACGCTGGCATCAGCGGTCAGGCTGACGGTGGTGGTGTCGATGGTGTCGGTGACCTGGGTGACCGCCGGGGTCGGGTTGACCGTTACCAGCAGGCCGCCACCGCCGGTGGTGCCGGTCACGCTGACGCTGATCTGGCCCGGGTCGATATAGACGTTGTCCTGGGGCGCCAGGGGCACCTGCACGCTGCCAGTGGTCTGGCCGGCGCTGATGACGATGACCGCGCCATTGGACAGGGTCACAGTCAGGTCGGTAAGTGGCGCCTGGGTCAGGGTCGCGGTGTACACCAGGGTGCCACCGGCTTCGGTAATGGTTGGGGTGGCGCCCAGGGTCAGGGTGGCCGGGCGCAGGGAGTCACTCCCGCTGCCATTGCCGTTGCCATTGCCCAGGCCGCCATTGTTGGTCAGGCCGCCAAAGGTGTTGTCCTGGGTCGAATTGGCCAGCCCCAGGCCAGCGGTGGGGAAACCGATGGTCGGGTCGACCCGGCCCGCAGTCTCTTCCAACTGCACAAAACTGTGGCCACCACCGGCCGCGCCGCCATTCCCCGCGGCGGTCGGGCCGGCGGCGGTGGCTTCCAGGTCGGTGGTCGGGTCGGCGCCGGCGGCGATGGCCTGCTGCAGTTCTGCCACCGAAGGGGCGGCCTGAGCGGTGGCCTGTGCCAGGTCCGTGCTGGAGTCCGGTGCGGCACCGCTCCACTGGGTGTCACGCCCCAGGTCCAGAGTGCGCCCGTCGGTCAACTCCAGGGTGACGGCCCCGGCCGGGCCGGTGTCTACCTGGTCACCCACGAACAGGCGGTCCCCTTCAATGAGTACGCGTCGGATCCCTTCCGGGGAAACCACGAAAACTTGGCCGACAATGCTTTTGACGATGGCAACAACACTGCTCATTGGGGACTCTCCGGTGTACCGCTCAGTCGACTTCCATGTACCGGCTTGGGCGCGGGCCGCAACTCAGTCAGGACGTACTAGGTGTGTAATTGGGAACGGGTAATTGACAGATCTATCGTCAAAAGTTTGGCTATATTTTTTGGGTATTAACTTTATGCCAAACTATTGACCTTATGGACGCCATCCTAAACAATCGCCGAATTAATGTCACATTGATATTCACGCGGTAACCTGACTTGAAGTATGTGAACCAGTTCTTAGTTTGAACTTTCCGACGGACGGTTGTTTTGGTTGTAATAAATCGATGTGGTGCCACGTTCTGACGTGATTCTGGACACGCTGTCCGAGGGAAATTCTTACCATGCGTTTTCATCTGTTCAAGGCCCTGCCCTTTGCCTTAGCCGCCAGCTTTGTGCAGGCTCAAACCCTTCCTGAAGCCATGCAGAAAGCACTGGATGTGCACCCGGAAATCCAAGCCGGCGTGAACAGCCGTCTGGCTGCTGACTACCAGCTGAAAGCCGCCAAAGGTGGCTATCTGCCACGAGTGGACATGTTAGCTGGCTATGGTCGTGAAGGGACGGATAACCCTACGACCCGTGCGGGTACAGGCAGCAATCACTGGGAAACCTTGAACCGCGGCGAGTCAAGTTTGCGTCTGCAACAGATGGTTTTTGACGGTTTTGCCACGTCCAGCGAAGTCGGGCGTCAACAAGCCACCGTCAACTCCCGCGCCTACTCCCTGCTGGGCACCTCCGAGCGCACGGCCCTGACCGTGGCCCAGGTCTATCTGGATGTGCTGACCCGCCGTCAATTCGTGCAACTGGCGGAAGACAACCTGCGCAATCACGAGCGTATCTACGACCAGATCAAACTGCGCACCCAGCGTGGCGTGGGTAGCGGCGCCGACCTTGACCAGGCTGAAGCGCGGATGGCCCAGGCCCGCAACAACCTGATCACCGAGCAGACCAACCTCGCCGACGCCCAGACCAACTACCTGAGTGCCGTCGGAGAAATGCCGGACCAGCTGGAACGCCCTGCCAGTTTTATGGCGCTGTTGCCGGCCAACCTCGACGAGGCCCGGCACCAGATGCTTGAAAACAGCCCGATCCTGCGTTCCGCCGAGTCCGATATCGTCGCTGCCGAGAAGCAGTACGATGCCGCCAAGTCGGCGTTCTATCCGCGCTTCGACGCGGAGCTGGGGCGTACTGCCGACAACGACCTGGACGGCCAGAACGGCCACAACAATGAATGGCA
This sequence comes from Pseudomonas sp. NFPP25, assembly GCF_900116505.1. Taxonomy (NCBI): domain Bacteria; kingdom Pseudomonadati; phylum Pseudomonadota; class Gammaproteobacteria; order Pseudomonadales; family Pseudomonadaceae; genus Pseudomonas; species Pseudomonas sp. NFPP25. Next base: position 4,812 of record NZ_FPBG01000005.1, read on the forward strand.
GGCCATGCTGCGCATGCGCTTCAACCTGTTCGCCGGCGGCAGCAACAAGGCCGACCTGGAGTCCAAGGCCTACCAGTCCAACCAGGCGCTGGATATCCGCAACAACGCCCTGCGGGTGCTGAACGAGGAACTGGGCCTGGCCTGGAACGCCTTGAACAACGCCAACGCCCAGGTGCCGATCGCCCAGCAATATGTGGATCACAGCACCAGCGTGCGGACCGCCTACCAGAAGCAGTTCAGCCTGGGTGAACGTACCCTGCTGGACTTGCTCGACAGTGAAAACGAGTTGTTCACCGCCTCCCGGCGCCTGGCCGAGATCCAGAACATTCAGTTATTTACTCAATATCGAATCAAGGCGACCATGGGCGAGTTGCTCAAAAGCCAGGGAGTGGTGGCACCTATGGCCTCCGTCGTGCAAAGCGATGTGAAGCCCAAGGTCCAGCTGCCCGGGATGAATTGAGCTAATTTCATCCAACCAGCCAGTCAAGAGTGTCGAGCGTGGAATCAGAAGTCAGTGTGCAACTCAGTCATGATCCACGCGGCATGCATGACGATCCCCTTCTGGATGGTTTGCTGACCCTCTGCTTCCTGCACCAGAAGCCCGCCAGTGCGGCGATGCTGACCACCGGCCTGCCCTTGCCATCCCAGCGCCTGAGCGCCGAGCTGCTGCCCCGGGCCGCGGCCCGGGCCGGGCTACAGGGCCGGGTGCTGCGGCGCAAGCTCGAACAGATTCCAGCCATCGCCATGCCCGCCCTGTTGCTGCTCAAGGACGGTCGCAGCGCGGTGCTGCTGGGCTGGCAGGGTGAAGACCAGGCGCGGCTGCTGCTCAGCGAAAGCGATGGCGGCGAAGTCTGTGTCGACCGCCAGTTGCTGGCCGACGATTACAGCGGCCAGGTGTTCTTCGCCCAGCCCCAGCACAAGTTCGACGTCAACCACGGGTCGCTGATCCCTCGCGCCCGTTCCTGGTTCCGCGACACCCTCAAGCGCTCGCGCTGGCTGTATGCCGACGCCATTGCCGCGAGCCTGCTGATCAACATCATCGCCATGGCCGCGCCGTTGTTCGTGATGAACGTCTATGACCGGGTGGTGCCGAACCAGGCCACCTCGACCCTGTGGGTGCTGTCCATCGGCATCATCGGCGCCTACATCTTCGACCTGATCCTCAAGGGCCTGCGCAGCCTGTGTCTGGACCTGGCGGGAAAGAAGACCGACCTGATCATTTCCGCCACGCTGTTCGAGCGCATCGTCGGCATGGCCATGAAGTACCGCCCGGCACGGGTCGGCAGCTTCGCCCAGAACATCCATGAGTTTCAGAGCCTGCGGGACTTTCTCGCATCCCTGACCCTCACCAGCCTGATCGACCTGCCGTTCACCCTGCTGATCTTCCTGGTGATCGCCATCCTTGGCGGGCATCTGGTGTGGATTCCGGTGCTGGCCTTCCCGATTGCCCTGTGCATCGGCTATGCCCTGCAGAAGCCGCTGGTGGCGACCATGGAAAAGACCATGGCCCTGGGGGCTGAGCGCCAGTCGAGCCTGATCGAGACCCTGGCCGGCCTGGACGCGGTCAAGGTCAACAACGCCGAGAGCGAGCGCCAGTACCAGTGGGAGCAGACCATCGGCACCCTCAGCCGGCTTGAGCTGCGGGTGAAGATGCTGTCCAGCCTGGCAATGAACATCACCTTGCTGATCCAGCAACTGGCCGGGGTGATCATGATCATCTTCGGCGTGTACCAGATCATCGACGGCAACCTCAGCATGGGCGGCCTGATCGCCTGCTACATGCTCAGCGGTCGGGCCCTGAGCCCGCTGGCTTCGCTGTCCGGGCTGCTGACCCGCTACCAGCAGGCGCGGGTCACCATGACCTCCGTGGACCAGATGATGGAGCTGCCCCAGGAGCGCAATTTCGACGAGCGCCCCCTGAGCCGCAGCGTGCTGCAGGGTGCCATCGAGTGTCGGCAACTGAGTTTTACCTACCCGGGGCAGCAGAACCCGGCGCTGAAGAACATCAACCTGATGATCAAGCCGGGGGAAAAGGTCGGCATCATCGGCCGCAGCGGCTCCGGCAAGAGCTCCCTGGCCAAGCTGCTGGTGGGGCTCTACCAGCCGGATTCCGGGGCCCTGCTGGTAGACGGTGTGGACATCCGCCAGATCGACGTCAGCGAACTGCGTCACAACATCGGCTACGTGCCCCAGGACATCCAGCTGCTGGCCGGGACCCTGCGTGACAACCTGACTTCCGGTGCCCGCTACGTCGAGGACGAACTGGTGCTGCAGGCCGCGGAACTGGCGGGGGTCCATGAGTTCGCCAGGCTGCACCCACAGGGCTATGAATTGCAGGTGGGCGAGCGCGGGCAGAACCTTTCCGGTGGCCAGCGGCAGAACGTCGCCCTGGCTCGCGCGCTGTTGCTCAACCCACAGATCCTGCTGCTCGACGAGCCCACCAGCGCCATGGACAACACCGGCGAAGAGCGCTTGAAACAGCGCCTGGAGGCGGTGGTGCAGAGCAAGACCGTGGTACTGGTCACCCACCGGGCGTCGTTGCTGTCGCTGGTGGATCGGCTGTTGGTGGTGGACCGTGGACAAATCCTGGCCGATGGCCCGAAAGCGGTGGTGATGGAAGCGTTGAAGAAGGGGCAGATCAGTGTTGCTTAAGTCGGGATTCAAGGACTCGATCCGTCGCTATTTCAAAGGCACCGATTCGCTCCAGGGGCAGCCGCTGCCCGAGGTCAACAAGGCACTGATCGAAGATGCGCCGCGGGTTATCCGCCTGACCATCTGGGGCATCATCGCGTTCTTCCTGTTCCTGGTGCTGTGGGCCAACTTCGCGGTGATCGACGAGGTAACCAAGGGCGAGGGCAAGGCGATTCCTTCCTCCAAGCTGCAGAAGATCCAGAACCTGGAAGGCGGCATCGTCTCCGAGCTGTACGTCAAGGAAGGCCAGATAGTCGAAGCCGGCGCGCCGCTGATTCGCCTCGACGACACGCGCTTCCAGTCCAACGTCGGCGAGACCGAGACCGTGCGCCTGTCCATGCTGCTGCGGGTCGAGCGCCTGAGCGCCGAGGTGGATGAACGCGAGCTGAATTTCCCCGCTGAGGCGGTCAAGGAAGCGCCGGGCCAGGCGGCCAGTGAGAAATCCCTGTACCAGAGCCGTCGCCAGCAACTGCATGACGAGATCGGTGGCCTCCAGGAACAGCTGATCCAGAAGCAGCAGGAACTGCGCGAGTTCACCTCCAAGCAGGCGCAATACCGCCAGCAACTGGGCCTGCAGCGCCAGGAAATCGCCATGTCCGAGCCGCTGGTGGCCCAGGGCGCGGTGTCGCCGGTGGAAGTGCTGCGGCTCAAGCGTGCCGAGGTGGAAACCCGTGGCCAGCTGGACGCCACCACCCTGGCGATCCCTCGCGCCGAATCGGCGATCAAGGAAGTGCAGCGCAAGATCGATGAAACCCGCGGCAAGTTCCGCAGCGAGGCCCTGACCCAGCTCAACGAAGCGCGCACCGAACTGAACAAGGCCAGCGCCACCGGCAAGGCCCTGGAAGACCGGGTCAGCCGCACCCTGGTGACCTCGCCGGTACGCGGTATCGTCAAGCAGCTGATGGTCAACACCATCGGCGGGGTGATCCAGCCGGGCAGCGACATGGTGGAAATCGTCCCCCTGGACGACACCCTGCTGGTGGAAGCCAAGATCCGTCCCCAGGACATCGCCTTCCTGCACCCGGGGCAGGAAGCGGTGGTCAAGTTCAGCGCCTATGACTACACCATCTACGGTGGCCTCAAGGCCCGCCTGGAACAGATCGGCGCCGATACCATCACCGATGAAGACAAGAAGACCACCTACTACATGATCAAGCTGCGCACCGACCGCAGCCACTTGGGCACCGATGAAAAGCCGCTGCTGATCATCCCCGGGATGGTGGCCTCGGTGGACATCATCACCGGCAAGAAAAGCATCCTCAGCTACCTGCTCAAGCCGATCATCCGCGCCCGCGCCGAAGCCCTGCACGAACGCTGATCCATGTAAGAAACCACCTGCCAGCCTTGTAGGAGCTGGCTTGCCAGCGAAGGGGCCTTGAGAGCGCCTTCGTCGGCGTGCCGTCCCCAAGCGGTCCATCGGTTGAATCAACATATCGTTATTCACTAACGGTATTTAAATTCGTTTTCTTATATCTATAAAGTTGACTCCCTGCGTACCTGCCGACCAATCGGCGCGCCGCACGAAATGAACCCACACGGGATCTCCGTGAGTTTCTGATCGACGCGCGCGCCCTGGGCGCGCCTGCGCGGGAGTTTCAGTCATGTCTGCATCAGCCAGTGCCGCCTCCATTGCCGCACAAGCTTTCGAAATCCGGCCCTTGAATGGGGCTGTAGGCGCCGAGATCGTCGGCCTCGACCTGTCCCGGCCAGTCAACGACCAGGACTTCGCCCGCATCCACCGCGCCCACCTGGACCATCACGTAGTGGTGTTCCGCGACCAGCGCATCAGCCCCGAACAGCAGATTGCCTTCAGCCGTCGCTTCGGTGTGTTGCAGATTCATGTGCTCAAGCAGTTCCTGCTGGCCGGGCACCCGGAAATCCTCATCGTTTCCAACATCATCGAGAACGGCCAGTCCATCGGCCTGGGGGACGCCGGCAAGTTCTGGCACTCGGACCTCTCCTACAAGGAACTGCCGAGCCTGGGCTCGATGCTGCACGCCCAGGAACTGCCAGCCGAAGGGGGCGACACCCTGTTCGCCAACATGCACCAGGCCTGGGACAACTTGCCCGAGGCGCTGCGCAAGGCGGTCGAGGGGCGCAGCGCCGCCCACTCCTATACGGCGCGCTACAGCGAGACCAAGTTCGAGGGCAACTGGCGCCCGACCCTGACCCCGGAGCAACTGGCCCAGGTCGCCGAGGTGGTGCACCCAGTCGTGCGCACTCACCCGGAAAACGGCCGCAAGGCGTTGTTCGTCAGCGAGGGCTTCACCACCCGCATCGTTGGCCTGCCGGAAGACGAAAGCGCCCAGTTGCTGGCCGAGCTGTATGCCCACAGCGTGCTGCCGGACAACATCTACCGCCATCAATGGCAGCCCCACGACCTGGTGTTCTGGGACAACCGCTCGCTGATCCACCTGGCCGCCGGTTGCCCGAGCCATCTGCGCCGCAAGCTGTATCGCACCACCATCCAGGGCGACGCCCCTTACTGATCAGCCAGGCACGGCAGGAGAACCAGCATGTCCTTATCCATTCCCTTCATTCCCCGCCTCGGCAGACTGGCCACGGCCATCGGCCTGGGTTTCAGCCTGCTGGCCGGCAGCCTGGTTGCGCCTGCGCCGGCCCAGGCCGAAGGCGAGATCCGCATCGCTGAACAGTTCGGTATCGTCTACCTGCTGCTCAATGTGGTGCGCGACCAGAACCTGATCGAAAAGCACGGCAAGGAGCAGGGCATCGACATCAAGGTCGACTGGACCCAGCTGTCCGGCGGCGCGGCGGTCAACGACGCGCTGCTGTCGGGCTCCATCGACATTGCCGGGGCCGGCGTCGGGCCGCTGCTGACCATCTGGGATCGCACCCACGGCCGGCAAAACGTCAAGGCCGTAGCCTCTCTGGGTAACTTTCCCTACTACCTGGTGAGCAACAATCCCAAGGTCAAGACCATCGCCGACTTCACCGAAAAGGACCGCATTGCGGTACCGGCGGTGGGGGTCTCGGTGCAGTCGCGCTTCCTGCAATACGCCGCCGCCAAGCAATGGGGCGACAAGGAATTCAATCGCCTGGACAAGTACACCATCGCCGTTCCCCACCCGGACGCCACCGCCGCGCTGATTGCCGGCGGCACCGAGCTGACCGGGCACTTCTCCAACCCGCCATTCCAGGACCAGGCCCTGGAGAACCCCAATGTGCACGTGGTGCTCAATACCTACGACCTGCTGGGGCCCAACTCACCGACGGTGCTGTTCGCCACCGAGAAATTCCGCAACGACAACCCCAAGACCTACAAGGCCTTCGTCGAAGCGCTGGCCGAAGCGGCCGAGTTCGCCCAGCACGACAAGGGCGCAGCCGCCGATACCTACCTGCGCGTGACCAAGGCCAAGATCGACCGCGCCGCTTTGCTGAAGATCATCGACAACCCGCAGTTCGAGTTCAGCGTGACACCGAAAAACACCTACCCACTGGCGGAATTCCTCTACCGGGTCGGTGCGATCAAGAACAAGCCCGAGTCGTGGAAGGACTACTTCTTCCAGGATGCCAAACCGTTGCAGGGGAGCTGATCGCCATGAATGCCCTCTTGCCAGGCCACACGGCCAGCAATCGCGCTGCCATCGCCCAGGCGCTGTTGGCGGTGGAACAAGTCAGCCTGGAATACCGCACCCCGCAGCGGGTGGTGCGGGCCACCCACCAGGTGAGTTTCGAGGTTGATCCGGCCGACCGCTTTGTCCTGCTGGGGCCTTCAGGCTGCGGCAAGTCGACCCTGCTCAAGGCCGTGGCCGGGTTCATCCAGCCCTGTGAGGGCGAGATTCGCCTGCAAGGCCAGCGCGTCAGCCAGCCCGGGCCGGATCGTATCGTGGTGTTCCAGGAGTTCGACCAGTTGCCCCCCTGGAAAACCGTGAAGCAGAACGTGATGTTTCCCTTGCTGGCGTCGAAGACCCTCGGCCGCCGCGAGGCCGAAGAGCGTGCCCTGGAATACCTGGAAAAAGTCGGCCTGGCGGCTTTCGCCGATGCCTATCCGCATACCCTGTCCGGTGGCATGAAGGCCCGGGTGGCGATCGCTCGCGCCCTGGCCATGCAGCCGAAGATCCTGCTGATGGACGAACCTTTCGCCGCCCTCGACGCCCTGACCCGACGCAAGATGCAGGAGGAGTTGCTGCGGCTCTGGGAGGAGGTGCGCTTCACCTTGCTGTTCGTCACTCACTCCATCGAGGAAGCGCTGGTGGTGGGCAATCGCATCCTCCTGTTGTCGCCTCATCCGGGGCGCGTGCGGGCGGAAGTCCACAGCCACCAGTACGACCTGCAGAGCCTCGGTGGCGTGGCCTTTCAGCAGACCGCGCGGCGCATTCACCGCTTGCTGTTCGATGAAGGCCAATCGCCGGAAACTGAAACCGAGCTGGATTTCGCCGATATCCGTATCGCTTATTGAGCCGTCAGGCCACCGTTGAACGAGGAATGCCCGATGAGCCACTCATCTCCTGCGCGCGAGGAATACGAAGTTGTCCTGCAGCCCTTGCTGCAAGTGCCCCTGGAGCGCGAGCTGCCCCTGGGGCAGCGCCTCTGGCAACAAGGCTGGTTGCGCAAGAGCCTGATCCTGGTCCTGCTGGCGCTGCTCTGGGAAGCCGTGGCCCGTTACCAGAACAACGACCTGCTGCTACCGAGTTTTCTGCAAACTGCCAGCGCTCTTTACCAGGGCCTGCTCAGCGGCGAATTGCTGGGCAAGGTGGGCATTTCCCTGGTGGTGCTGCTCAAGGGCTACCTGATCGGCATCGTCCTGGCGTTTGCCTTGACCACCCTGGCGGTCTCGACCCGGCTTGGCCGTGACCTGCTGAGCACCCTGACCTCGATGTTCAATCCGCTGCCGGCCATTGCCCTGCTGCCCCTGGCGCTGCTGTGGTTCGGCTTGGGGCAGAACAGCCTGATCTTCGTGCTGGTGCATTCGGTGCTCTGGGCTTTGGCCTTGAACACCTATGCCGGGTTTCTCGGGGTTTCCGAAACCCTGCGCATGGCCGGGCGCAACTACGGCCTCAAGGGCCTGCGCCTGGTGCTGTTCATCCTGATCCCGGCGGCGCTGCCGTCGATTCTCGCCGGGTTGAAGATCGGCTGGGCTTTCGCCTGGCGCACCCTGATCGCTGCCGAGCTGGTGTTCGGCGCCACCAGCGGCAAGGGTGGCCTGGGCTGGTACATCTTCCAGAACCGCAATGAGTTGTACACCGACAAGGTGTTTGCCGGGCTGGCAGTGGTGATCCTCATCGGCCTGCTGGTGGAAAACCTGATCTTCGACACCCTGGAGCGGATCACGGTAAAACGCTGGGGCATGCAGCGCTGAGCTACCTCGTCCGCCAGTCCCCCGACCGTAGGAGCTGGCTTGCCGGCGAAAGCGTCCTCAAGGGCTATGCAAGGTTCGAGGGCTCATTCGCCGGCAAGCCGGCTCCTACGCGGCTAGTGGGTTCACGGGTAAGGATTGATCTCCCTCATTTTCCTCGGCGCCAAGCCTGCTAGCATTGCGCCTGGATCATCCCTGACCAGTCACGAGTGCTCAGCATGCAACTTCCGGACATGAACCTTCTGGTGGCCCTCGACGCCCTGCTCGACGAGGGCAGCGTGGTGGGCGCGGCGCGGCGCATGAACCTCAGCCCGGCGGCCATGAGCCGGACCCTGACGCGGATCCGCGACGCCCTCGGCGACCCGGTGCTTGTACGTGCCGGACGCGGCCTGGTGCCCACCCCCAAGGCCCTGGAACTGCGCAGCCAGGTGCGCGATGTAGTGGAGCAGGCGGCGCTGGTGTTCCGCTCGGCGGACAAGGTCGACCTGGGTTCCCTGCAGCGGCGCTTCAACGTGCGCGCCAACGATTTTTTCGTCGGTGTGTATGGCGGTCGCCTCATCGATACCCTGGAGCGTCAGGCGCCCTTGTGCGAGCTGCGCTTCGTGCCCGAAGGCGATGGCGATGACGAGGCCCTGCGGGAGGGAAGGATCGACCTGCGGATTAGCAACACCCGGCCCCTGACCCCGGAAGTCAAGGTGCAGAACCTGTTCACCACCGCCTTTGTCGGCCTGGTGCGCGAAGGCCACCCGCTGTTGGACGAAGACATCACCGCCGAGCGTTTTGCCGCGTTTCCCCACATCAGCATGTCTCGCCGGGGCATAGCCCGTGGACCTATCGATGCGGCCCTGGCCGAGCAGGGCCTGGAGCGCCGGGTGCCGCTGATTGCCCCGAGCTTCCACGCCGCCATGTTCATGCTGCCGGATTCGGACCTGATTTTGCCGGTGCCCCAGGAAACCCTGCTCAGCGTCTCGCGCCTGGGCCTGCGCTTGCGTTCGTTCGTGCTGCCGATTTCCCTGCCGACCCTGGTCCTGACCCAGGCCTGGCATCCGCGCTACGACAAGGACCCGGCGCACAAGTGGTTTCGCGAAACCCTGCGCACCTCCTGCCAGGCCACTTGGCAAGAAGCCCAGCCGACCTCCTCGTAGGAGCCGGCTTGCCGGCGCAAGCGGTCTTGAGGGCCCCTTCGCTGGCAAGCCAGCTCCTACGGTCAACAGGGTGAATCATTGCGTCTGACGCACTTATAAACTGTCGATAAGTCAGTTTTCGTCAGCATCGGCTGTTCATAAACTGCTCTGGTTTTCTTGTCTGGAGCAGTATTTCCATGAGTTCCCTCGCTGTCGCTGCGCCTGCTTCGGTTGAAGCCGCCAGCAAGCCGGCAGCCATTGCACCGCCGGTGTTCGGGCCGCGGATCATCATCGGCCTGGTGGGCGTGCTGCTGGCGGTGCTGGTCTCGGGCCTCAACGAGATGGTGACCAAGATCGCCCTGGCGGACATTCGTGGTGCGCTGTTCATCGGCTACGACGAAGGCACCTGGCTGGTGGCCTGCTACACCGCCACCTCGGTGGCGGCCATGGCCTTCGCGCCCTGGTGTTCGGTGACCTTTTCCCTGCGGCGCTTCACCCTGTGTGCCATTGGCCTGTTCACCCTGCTGGGGGTGCTGTGCCCCTTCGCCCCGAACTACGAAAGCCTGTTGCTGTTGCGCACCCTGCAAGGCCTGGCCGGCGGCGCGCTGCCGCCGATGCTGATGACCGTGGCCCTGCGTTTCCTGCCGGCCAACGTCAAGCTCTACGGCCTGGCCGGCTATGCCCTGACCGCCACCTTCGGCCCCAGCCTGGGCACGCCCCTGGCGGCACTCTGGACCGAGTACGTGGGCTGGCAATGGGCGTTCTGGCAGGTGGTGCTGCCTTGCCTGCTGGCGATGGCGGCGGTGGCCTACGGCCTGCCCCAGGACCCGCTGCGCCTGGAGCGTTTCAAGCAGTTCAACTGGCGCGGCCTGCTGCTGGGCTTTCCGGCGATCTGCATGCTGGTGATCGGTATCCTGCAGGGCAACCGCCTGGACTGGTTCGAGTCGCCGCTGATCTGTGTGCTGCTGGCCGGCGGCCTGGTGCTGCTGGTGCTGTTCATGATCAACGAGTGGTCGCAGCCGATTCCGTTCTTCAAGCTGCAGATGCTCGGCATCCGCAACCTGTCCTTCGCCCTGCTGACCCTGGCCGGGGTGCTGGTGGTACTGACGGCGGTGATCATCATCCCGTCCGCCTATCTGGCTCAGGTCCAGGGCTACCGGCCGTTGCAGACCGCGCCGGTGATGCTGGTGATGGCCCTGCCGCAACTGCTTGCGCTGCCCCTGGTGGCAGCACTGTGCAACCTGCGCTGGGTCGATTGCCGCTGGGTGCTGGGGATCGGCCTGGGCATGCTCGTGCTGTCCTGTCTGGGCGGTACGCACCTGACCTCGGCCTGGATCCGTGACGACTTCTACGTGCTGCAACTGCTGCAGATCTTCGGCCAGCCCATGGCAGTGCTGCCATTGCTGATGCTTTCCACCGGCAGTATCACCCCGATGGAAGGGCCTTTTGCCTCGGCGTGGTTCAACACCGTGAAAGGCCTGGCGGCGGTGATTGCCACCGGTGTGCTGGATGTGCTGACCACCCGCCGCCTGCATTTTCATTCGACCATGCTGGTGGACAGCCTGGGCAACTCGCCTCTGGTGGACGACGGCGTCGCCGGCCTGGCCCGGCGCCTGCACCAGCAGGCCGTGGTGCTGACCTCCGCCGACCTCTACTACTGCATGGCAGGGCTGGCCGCTGTGCTGATCCTGCTGATTTTCTGGCTGCCGACGCGGATCTACCCACCGCGGGCACCGACTTGAACGAGACCTTTGTCATGACGACCCAGAACAAACACAAAATCGCCATTGCGGTAGCGGCAGTGGCGGCCCTTGGCGTGCTGGCCTACCTGGCGCTGCCGGGGCTGTTCGGCCGCGCCGGCGAGCAGACCACCAACGACGCCTTCATCGCCGCCGACTACACCCTGGTGGCCCCGCGCGTGGCGGGGTTCATCAAGGAAGTGCTGGTGGAGGACAACCAGCAGGTCAAGGCCGGGCAACTGCTGGCGCTGATCGACGACCGTGACCTGCGGGCCGCGGCCCAGGCGGCGGATGCCGAGACCCTGGTGGCCAAGGCGCAGTTGCAGAACGCCCGGGCGACCCTGGACCGGCAGAGTTCGGTGATCGCCCAGGCCCAGGCTGCCTTGAGCGCGGCCCAGGCCGAGCGAGCCTTTGCCGAGCATGAACTGAACCGCTACAACCACCTGGCCGGGGTCGGCGCCGGCACGGTGCAGAACGCCCAGCAGGCCCGGACCCGCATCGACCAGGCCAGCGCCCGGCTGGCCACCGCCACCGCAGCCCTGGCGGCGGAGCGCAAGCAGGTGGAGATCCTCACCGCTCAGCGCGACGCCGCGGAAGGTGGCTTGAAACGTGCCCAGGCGGCCCTGGAAATGGCCAGCTACGAGTTGTCCTACACGCGCATCGTGGCGCCGGTGGACGGCATGGTCGGCGAGCGCGCGGTGCGGGTCGGTGCCTATGTAACCCCGGGCAGCAAGATCCTTGCCGTGGTGCCGCTGCAGCAGGCCTATGTACTGGCCAACTTCCAGGAAACCCAGCTGACGGCCATGCATGCCGGGCAGGTGGTGGAGGTGCGGGTCGACAGCCTGGGCGGCGAGACCCTGCATGGTCGGGTGGAAAGCCTGGCCCCGGCCACCGGTGTGACCTTCGCCGCGGTGAAGCCGGATAACGCCACCGGCAACTTCACCAAGGTGGTGCAGCGCATTCCGGTGAAGATCCTTCTGGAACCCAACCAGCCGTTGGCCGAGCGGTTGCGGGTGGGCATGTCGGTGGAAGCCAGCGTGGACACCCACAGCTCTGCCACCAGCGCCCGCGAGGTGACCCAGCGATGAGCCGCGAACGCAGCCGTCACAGACGCTCCCACGGGCTCCGCACTCTGCTGGCGCTGAGCCTGCTGTCCCTGGCCGCGTGCAATGTCGGCCCGGATTTCCAGAGGCCCCAGGCGACCCAGGTCCAGGCCTGGTCCGCCCCGGCCCAGGCCGCTGCCAGCCAGGCGGTGGACAGTGCCATGCAGGAGCGCTGGTGGGAGGTGTTCAACGACCCGCAACTGTCGGCCCTGAGCCGTCGCGTCCTGAGCGATAACCTCGACCTGCAACTGGCCACCAGCCGTTTGCAGCAGAGCCGGGCGGCGCGCCAGGTCATCACTGCCGAACGCTATCCGAGCACCTCGGCCAATGGCGGCTACGGGCGCAAGCGCAACAGTGCCGAGGGCCTGAACGACCCTTCGGGGAACAATGGAAAATCAGCCTTCAATCTCTGGGAAGCGGGCTTCTCCGCCTCCTGGGAGCTGGATTTCTGGGGCCGGGTGCGGCGCGAAACCGAGGCCGCCGACGCGACCCTGGAAGTGGCGGAGAACGACCGGCGCGGGGTGCTGCTGTCGGTGCTGGCGGAAACCGCCCAGGACTACATCCAACTGCGCGGCGTGCAGAGCACCCGGGCGGTCACCGAGCAGAACCTCGAGGTCGCCCGGCACAGCCTGAAACTCTCGCAACTGCGCCTGGCCGACGGCGTGGCCACCGACCTGGACGTGGCCGAAGCCGCCGCCCAGGTCGCCACCATCGAGGCGCAACTGCCGGAGCTGCAACAGCGCCAGGCGCAGTTGATCAATGCCCTGAGCCTGCTGCTGGGGGAGCCACCCCAGGCCTTGCACCAGGAACTGGCCAACGATGCGCCAGTGCCGCAACCGCCATCCCAGGTGGCTATCGGCCTGCCTTCGCAACTGGCCGAGCGGCGTCCGGATATCCGCCAGGCCGAGGCGCGCCTGCATGCAGCCACGGCCAGCATTGGTGTGGCCAAGGGCGATTTCTATCCGCGCATTACCCTGTCCGGCAACTTCGGCTCCCAGGCCCTGCAACTGGCGGACTTCGGTTCCTGGAGTTCGCGGCAGTTCGGCATCGGCCCGCAGTTCAGCCTGCCGCTGTTCGATGGCGGCCGCCTGCGGGGCATGCTCCAGTTGCGCGAGGCCCAGCAGCAGGAAGCAGCCCTGGCCTACCAGCAGACGGTGCTGCGGGCCTGGCACGAAATCGACGACCAACTGACCCGCTACAACGCCAGCCAGTTGCGCCGCGACAGCCTGGCCGAAGCGGTGCGGCAGAACCAGATCGCCCTGCGCACGGCACAGCAGCAGTACATCGAAGGGGTGGTGGATTTCGTCAACGTGCTGACGGTGCAGGGGGCCTTGCTGGCAACCCAGGAGCAGTTGGTGGAAAGCTCGGCCGGAGTGTCCCTGGCCATGGTTGGCCTGTACAAGGCGCTGGGGGGGGGTTGGCAGTCGGTCTACCCATTGCAGGCTGCCAGCCAGCCAGGTTGAAAAGCGTTTTGCCTGGATTGAGAAAAAAGTGTAATGATAATTGCTCTCAATCATGTGCGCAGTTTCATTCATGCAAGCCACCACTGACGGCAACGCTCAACTCCATCGTCTGTATCAGGATCATCACGGCTGGTTGCAGGGCTGGTTGCGCAAGCGCCTGGGCGATCGCGAGCATGCCGCGGACGTGGCGCAGGACACCTTCCTGCGCCTCTTGCTCTCGGGGCGTTTTCCCGGGCAGCAGGAAAGCCGCAGCTACCTGGCGCAGATCGCCCGCAACCTGGTGGTCGACCAATGGCGGCGCGCGCGCATCGAGCGCGCCTACCTGGAAAGCATCGCCCACTTGCCGGAGCCGCAGACCCCCTCCCTGGAAAGCCGCGCGCTGATTCTCGAAACCCTGATGCAGATCGACGCCATGCTCGACCGCATGCCGGACAAAGTGCGCCAGGCCTTTGTCATGTCGCAGTTCGAGGGGCTGGGCTATGCGCAGATTGCCGAGCGCCTGGAGGTTTCCGTCAGCTCGGTGCAGAAGTACATGACCCGTGCGATCCAGGCCTGTTACCAGGTGCTCTACGCAGAATGAAACCTCATCAAGCACCCATTGCCCCCAGCGTTGTCGAGCAGGCCAGCAAGTGGCTGATGCTGCATTGGGGCGGCGAATTGAGCGCGCAGCAGCGCAGCGCCTTCGACGCCTGGCAGCAGGCCGATCCCGAGCACCAGCGAGCCTGGCAACGCCTGCAGCAACTGCAGCAGACCCTGCAAGGCGTGCCGGAACACAGCACCCATGTACTGTTGGCCAAGGCGCCGGACCAGCAGCGCCGCGCCGCACTGAAGCTGCTCGGCTTGCTGCTGGTGGCCGGTGGCAGCGGCTACCTGGTGCAGGACAGCCAGCCCTGGCGAGCGGCCTTCGCCGGGCAGCGCAGCGCCACCGGGGAAATACGCCACCTGACCCTGAGCGACGGCAGCCGCCTGGACCTCAACAGCGCCAGCGCCGTCGACCTGCTGTTCAGCGCCAGCGAACGGCGCATCCGCCTGATCCAGGGCGAGATCCTGCTGACCAGCGGGCATGACCCGTCGCGGCCGCTGATCGTGGAAACCCCCGCCGGCGATATCCAGGCCCTGGGCACACGTTTCGCCGTGCGCGAATTGGACGGCGGCACCCGGGTCGATCTTTACGAAGGGGCGCTGCGGATCAGCCCCCGCCATGCACAGGCCCTGCAACTGAATGCCGGCGAACGCCTGTGGTTCGACGCCGGCCGGGTGTCGGCCCGGCAAGTGGCCCAGGTCAATGCCAGCAGCTGGAGCGAGGGCCGGTTGATTGCCGAACGCCAGCCCCTGGGGCAGTTCGTCGCTGAGCTGTCACGGTATCGGCCAGGGGTGCTGCGCTGCGATGAGCAGGTGGCGGGCTTGCTGCTGACCGGGGTCTTTCCCCTGGCCGACAGCGATGCGGTGCTCGCCGCCCTGGAGCGCTCGCTACCGGTACGGGCCCATGCGGTGACCCGCTACTGGGTAACCCTCAAGCCGCGAGGCTGAATGCAAAAATATTTTGTCAGGCGGTTGTCGATTCCGGCGCGCCGTTCGGGATACCCCATGAAAGCCGATCAAGACGCATTCTCATGGGGAGTTCAGGAATGCCTTACCAGACCGCTGCATCCATTTTGACCCTGGGCGCTACCGCGCGCCGCCGAGCCTTTGTTGCGCTGCTGGCGGTGGCACCCGTGCTGCCAGGCATTGTCCAGGCCGAGCCGGGCAGCCAGAGCCAGGCCCGCGACTACCAGATCGCCCCCGGCAACCTCGACCAGGTGCTGAACCGCTTTGCCAGTGCGGCGGGGATTCTCCTGTCGGTGGATGCGAGCATGACGGCCGGCAAGCACAGCCAGGGCCTGCAAGGCCGCTACGAAGTGGCGCAAGGGCTGCACCAGCTCCTTGCGGGGACCGGCCTGCAAGCCACCCAGAGTGGCGCCAGCTGGGGGCTGCAACCAGTGGCCCAGGGCGCTGCGCTGGAGCTGGGGCCAACCCGCATCGGCGCCACCCAAGTGGATGAAAATGCCTGGGGCGCAGTGCCGGGGATCGTGGCCAAGCGCAGCGCCACCGGCAGCAAGACCGATTCGGCGCTGGTGGAGATTCCGCAGACCATCAACGTGATCGGCGCCAAGGAGATCAGCGCCCGTGGTGCCCAGAGCGTGACCGAGGCGCTGCTCTATACCCCGGGCATGACCGGCGGCGGCTTTTCCGACCGGGTGAAGATTTTCGACGAACCCACCTCCCGTGGTTTTTCACCGACTCCGCTGTACCTCGACGGCCTGCACTTGCCCTATGGCGGTGGCAGTACCGGTGGTGCCCTGCAGATCGAGCCCTATTCCCTGGAGCGCATCGAAGTGCTCAAGGGCCCGGCCTCAGTGCTCTACGGGCAGAACCAGCCGGGCGGGATCGTCAACATGGTCAGCAAGCGGCCCACCGAGACCCCCGTGCATCAGCTGAAAGTGGAAGCCGGCAGCTACGACCACAAGAGCATCGCCCTGGACCTGGGCGGCCCGCTGGATGAGCAGGGGCAGTTCCTCTATCGCCTGACCGGCCTGGCCAGCGACAGCCAGGACGCCATCGATTACGTGCAGCGCCAGCGTCAGTTCATCGCCCCGAGCCTGACCTGGCGGCCGGATGACGACACCCAACTGACGGTGTTTGCCCAGTTCCAGAAGGACAACGACGTGCCCGAGGCCCAGGGCCTGCCCAGCGTGGGCACGGTGTTCGCCAACCCCAACGGCAAGATCGACCGCGACCTGTTTCTGGGCGAGCCCGGGGTCAATGCCTACGACCGTGACCAGTTCGTCGTGGGCTACGAGTTCTCCCATCGCCTGAACGATGTCTGGACCCTGAAGCAGAATGCCCGCTACGCCGACGTCGACGACCGTTACCGTGCGCCGCTGCACGGCTACAAGTTCGTCACCAACCCCAAGACCGGGCTCGACGACCAGCGCTACATGACCCGCTACGGGGTCGACTGGAAGCAGCACAACAAGGTCTTCGGCGTGGATAACATCGCCCAGGCCGAATTCGACACCGGGCCGTTCAACCACACGGTGTTGGTGGGGCTGGATTACTACCACTTCAATTCGAAATACCACGGCAAGTACGACTACAACCCGCCGATTCTCGACATGTTCACCCCTACTTACGGCCAGTCGCTGAATTTCGGCAACGCTTACCAGTGGGACAACACCATCATCCAGACCGGCCTCTACGTGCAGGACCAGATCAAGTACGAGAAGTGGGTGCTGGTGCTGGGCGGTCGCAACGATTGGGCGGAAACCGACAACAAGGCGCCGCTGGGTGGGGCCCATACCAACGTCAAGAACCAGTCCTTCACCGGGCGCGGGGGGCTGGTGTACCTGTTCGACAACGGGCTGGCGCCCTTTGTCAGCTACTCGGAATCCTTCCTGCCGTTGAGCGGCACCAGCTTCCAGCGCAGCGCGTTCGAGCCTTCCACCGGCAAGCAGTACGAAGTGGGGGTGAAATTCCAGCCTCCGGGCCAGGAGAGCTTCGTCCAGGTATCGGCCTATCAGCTGGACCAGGAGAACATTCTGACCACCGACCTGGCCAACCCCGGGTTCAGTATCCAGAGCGGCGCGGTGCGCTCCCGAGGTATCGAGCTTGAAGCCAAGGCCAGCCTCAGCGAATCGCTGGACGTGATTGCCTCGGCATCGCGCAACGACATCAAGTACACCAAGGACAACGATGGCCGCGAGGGTCGCCATCCGGCGGGCATGCCACCCCTGACTGCTGCGTTGTGGCTCAACTACACCATCCTGGGCGACACCCCCCTGGCAGGCCTGGGAGCGGGCGTCGGCGCCCGTTACGTCAAGGGCAGCTACGGCACCGACTACGACGGCGCCTTCCAGATCCCTTCCTACACCGTGTACGACGCCGGCCTGACCTACGACCTTGAAAAGTCGCCGTTGCAGCTCAAGGGCGTGAAGCTGGCGCTGAACGTGAAGAACCTCACCGACAAGACCTACGTCGCCAAATGCACCAGCATCTGGGACTGCTACTACGGCGAAGGCCGGACCATGGTCTCGAGCCTGACTTATGACTGGTAAGGCCGCAGCAGCTGGGCTCACCAGTAGTCCGGCTTGATCGCGGGCGCCTTGCGGGTCGCCACTCGTTCGGGGAACTGGTGCTTGCACAGTTCCTCTGCGCTGACGACCCGGCGCATCCAGTGGGCCTGGGCTTTCAGTGAGCCGGGTTGCGGGCGCTGATACTGCGGGCGGTGAGGCAGGATCACGCCAAGGGTCAAGTCCGGGAAGTCTTCGCGAATGGCCCGCAGCGCTGGTGCCATATCGGTGTCTCCCGAGACCAGCACCAGTTGCTCGATGCGTTCATCTGGAGGATGCAGGGCTTGCCTGGCTGCGAGGCGGTACATGCTGATCGCCAGATGGACGTCGGTTTCCTTTTCCTCAAGTTTCCAGATGTCCACCGTGTCCTGGCGTGAAGCCCCTACGGCTTTATTGATGAAGCGTGGGGCTTTGGCCGGTTCAAGCTGATGGCGCCCCAGGTGCACATTGACCTGGGACGCCTTCAAGGCGCGCAGGTAGGTGTCTTGCGCTTCCTTGGAGGCCCGGCCGCGGGTGGCCAGCCGGGGTTTGACTGAAGAAGTGAAGTAGTCCACCGAGGCCAGTCGGCTGGCGGGGTTCTCGATCTGCACGATATGGGTCAGCAACCCGGGCAGGTCGAGCCACTTGAATGGGGTGTCGGCCAGCAACCCGTAGAACAGGTTGTAGCCATCGACAAAGAAGGCCGTGCGCACTATTCCATTCCCTGGAAACGAAAAAACCGGCCTGGGCCGGTTTTTTCACCCCAACGGCCAGCGAACTTAATCTCTGCGTACGGGGTTGAGTTGTGAGGTCGAGCCTAGTGCCTGTATTCGTCGAGGTCAATCCTTGTCCGACGAGAGAGGTATCACCAATGGCTGCTTGGCATATCAACTCCGCGGGAACCGTTTTGCCTCAGCAGGCTTCGAGGATCAAGGGCACTGATGGGCATTACTGTGAGCACTTATTGCACCGCTCTCAGGGTCCGGGCTGAGGATTCTGCAAGAACACCACGTAGCCCTTGAACCAGGGGCTGTCGCGCAGGGCCTGGGGTTCCTGCCATTCACCGCCCTGGATCAGGCCGACCTTGTAGGGCAGGCCCATGCGGTCCAGGCGCGGCAGGTAGCTGGCGTAGTCGGGGATGCTGCGGCGCCCCTGGTAGGTCTGCACCACCACTTCGTCCACCACGCCCTTGAGCTGGCCGATGGCTTGCGGGTCGGCGTTGCTGCCCCAGTCCATCAACCCGGTGATGCTCAGGCGGTAGTGCGCCGGCAGGCGCTGGCGCAGGTCGCGCAGGAAGTGGCCATAGCGCTCCAGGTCGTGGGTGCTGCTGTCGAAATCGATCTGGATGCCCACCACTTGGGTGCCCGTGGCTTGCCAACGCCGGACCTGGCCCAGCAACTGGTCATACAGCGGTTCGGGCCAGGCCAGGGTGTGGGCGCGGTACACCACCCACACCTGCTCCTGGCGCAGACGCGACACCGGCAGGCCCTGGGCGATGAGCTGGACGCCGCTGGCCGGATGGCGCCGCGAACGGCTGATCTGGCCCTGGAGGAGGTACAGGGTCCTGGCTTGGCCCAGCACCGGCTGGGTCTTGACCCCGCTCCACAGCCAGAAGGCGTCGTAGTCGGCGGCGTCCACTGCCGCGCTGGCCGGTGTTGCCCAGCACAGCCACAGCGGCAGCAGGCCATAGCCCAGGCGCTTGCCTACCAGTAGTAACGCAGCGACTGGGCCCACTGGGTATCCCCCAACTTGGTCTTCAACTGGCGGAACCAGGCCTTGCGCACGGCGGGCTCGACACCGGCACCGCCACAGTTGTTATGGCCCGAGGAGGCGTAGCAGTTGATGGCTCGGTACAGCGCGTAGGCGCGATCGTCACGGCTGGCCTTGGGGTTGTTGATTACCACCTGATAGCCGTCGAGCCGCGAGAACGGCTTGCCCGGGAACGTGTCCTGGGTACCGCCCAGGTTCTGGGCCGGTGGCGGGGTGTCCAGGGGCATGCGGTCGAAGCCGCTGAAACGCATGAACTCGCCGAGGCAGAGCAGCCCGGCGGGGGCTTTCGGGTCACGCTGCAGGAGGGCGGCCGTCTCCAACAGGCTTGGGCAGCGGTAGTCGGGTTTTTCTTCTTCGGGCTGTGGGCCATTCCAGTGGAAGTCCTGCAACGGCGGGGTATCGAGGTAGATGTAGCCCAGGCTGGCGGCAAGGCTAGCGTCGGGCAGGGTGGGCGGCAGTTGCTCGAAGTCTTTGCCGAAGGCCGCGTACTGGCCGCGGGTCAGGTCCTTGTACAGCAGGATAAAACGCGCGGCGTTGCGTTCCGCTGGCGACTCGGCCTTCTGCGCTTGCTGGCGCAGCAGTTGGGGAGAGGCCACCTGGCGCAGGAGAATGGCGCGCACCTGGGCAGTCTTGATCGGCGAGTCGTCGGCGAACACCTTGGCCAGTTGCCCGCTGCGCTCGTAGCTGTAGGCCAGGGCCAGTTCCAGCTGTTCGCGTTGCAGCGGTTGCTGGGCCAGGGGCAGCAATTGCAGCCACAGCGCCTCGGCGCCTTTCCAGTCTTGCTGGGCCTGCAGGGCCAGGCCACGCAGGGTCTGCTGGCTGAAGCTCAGGTAGTCCAGTTGCGCCGGCACTTGGCTGGGCAATTGTTTGAGCGCCGCCGCCGGTTGTTTTTCGACATACAGGCTGAAAGCGGCCTGGAGGTAGTCGAACAGCGCCGGCTGGCTGGCGAACTGGGCCTTCTGCTGTTGCAGGGCATCCCGGGTCAGGGGCGCCGATGGGGCGTCGCGCATGCGCATCAGGTCCTTGACCGCCAGCAGCAGCGGAGCCTTGAAGTGGTCTTCGGGCAGGCTCAGCAGTTTGTAGTCGACTTCTTCCACCAGGTCGTCCAGAGGCATGTTGCGCGGGGTGCCGGGAGCCTGGGTCAGTTGCCAGGCGTAGTCCTCGGCCAGGGCCTGGGTGTCGCCCGTCAGCCAGTGCACACGGCGGATCAGACCCTTGGCGGAAACGGCGTAGCGGCCCTGTGGATAAGTCTTCAGGTAGGCCTCGAAACCGGCGCCGGCCTGTTGCAGGACGGCTTTGTCCACATGCTCCAGATTGACCATGCTCCATTCATCGAAGGCGTTCTGCTGGGCCAGGTTGAGCAGGGTGCGCGGGCTCATGTAGGCCGCGGTTTCGGCCAGCCAGGGCTGGGGATTGCCCTTGAGCGCGGCAAAACCGTTGCCGGCTTCGTTGAAGCGGCCGCTGTAGAAGTCGGCGGCGGCCTGCAGGTAGCCGGCGAACGCCTTGGCCGCTGGCGAGTTCAGGTTGGCCGGCAGCAGCTTGCTCATTTCGCTGGCGTTCCAGTCGCAGCTGGCCAGCAGTTGCACCCGGGCCTCGGCCAGGGCCTGGCGTTCTTCGGGGCTCAGTGGCGCCTGGTCGAGCTGCTCGACAAAAGCCAGGGCACTGGCGTCCGAGTTGCTGCGGCAGCGGCTGCCTTCTCCGGAGAGAAAGCCGTTCCCGGCGGCTTCCTTGCTATCGCGACGCAGGCCTACGGCCTGCAGCAGGCTGTCGAGCTGCTCGGTGGCGGGCGAGGGGCCTGGCTTGGGTGGGTTGCCAGTGTCGGGATCGAGTTCGGGCTGCGCCGGGTGCAGGCGATAGTGCATGAAGGGCACAGGGCCGTAGCCCATGCCCAGCTCATCCTGGGTCAGGGCCCGGGGTGCCAGGGGCAGGCTGCCCTGGTCGGCCAGCAGCAGCCGCAGGTTGACCCGGCTGTCGTTGCCCGGGCTGAGAAAGGGCAGGTTGCTGCAACCGTCCAGGCGATTTGAGTAGAGCGACCAGCTCGGCGAGCAGATGTCATCCGAGCTGGCCTGCGCCTGGCCGGCGCACAGGGCGGTGAGGGTCAATGCCGAGAGCAGAAGCTTGCGCATGAATTGTCCTTAATTCAGAAAAGCCATGAGGGCAGGTTCCGAGTGTGGCGAAAATCATACAGAAGGCGCCGGCTGGCACCTACGTCGCTGGTTAGAAAATCCGCCGTTCTGTGACGCGCCTTTGCTGTCCTCCGGTCTATGTTCATCCATTGCCGGTGATGGCCGGGCCTGACCCCGTACCGCGGTACCCGAGGGCAATCGGCAGGCGTCGCACATGGCATTCGAGGAGCGGCTTTTTACCCTTGCGTCTGTGCTTTGCGGTTTTCCAGGCAAAGGACGATGCTGTCGGGGTTTGAGCGACCAGATCAGGCGAGTTTATGGGGAGCAAGGAATGGATTTTCGCAGAGCGCCGGAGTTGATCGGGCGTTTGCAAGAGCAGGCCGTCGTGCCTCGGGAGCAAGGTGTGCAGCGGCTGATGCGCTTGGCGCTTGAGTATTGGTTGCTGCCGGTGTTGCTATTGGCTGCGGCCGTTCGCTTTTATGACCTGACCGCCGCGGCCATCTGGGGCGACGAGGGTTCCAGCCTGGTGCTCAGCCAGTATTCGCTGAGCGAAATCTGGTTTCATGCGGCCCGCGACGTCCATCCGCCGCTGTATTTCATGCTCTTGCGTGGTTGGATTGAACTGTTCGGCGACGGGATTTTTTCCATTCGCACCTTCAGCGCGCTGCCAGGGATAGTTACCGTAGGGCTCGGCATGTGGCTGGTGGCGCTGCTGGCGACCCGTCGCGCGGCGATTCTCGCCGGTGTGCTGCTGGCCCTGCTGCCCACGGCCGTGCGCTACAGCCAGGAAGTGCGCATGTATGCGCTGCTGGGCCTGTTGCTGTTGGGAGCGACCCTGGCCCTGGTGTACTGGCTGCGCCAGCCTTCGCGTCCAGGCTATCTGGTGAGCTACGCGCTGCTGATGACCCTGGCCTTCTACACCCATTACTTCACGGCGTTTTGCGTGCTGGCGCACTGGCTGTACCTGGCCGTTTCGGGCGTGCGCGCCGAGGGCGGCGGGCGCTTGGTCACCCGCCCGGCCTGGTGGCTGGCGAATGCGGCGATCGTGCTGCTGTTCCTGCCCTGGGTTCCGGAGTTGCTGGACCTGCTGCGGCACATGGACGAGTTGAAGGCTAACGGCGATGTCGGCTGGGAGCCGGTGGTCACCTGGTCTTCGCTGCCGGCGATGGTCTGGCAATTGCTGATCCAGGACGAAGGCGACAACCTGCCAGGTGCGCTGTTCGTGGGCATGCCGCTGCTGTTGCTGGCGGTCTGTAGCGTCCTGGCCTGGCGTGATGGTGCACCTGCCAGGTTCGGCGGGCTGCTGGCGAGTTTCACCCTGCTGCCGTTGTTGTTGGTGTTTGCGGTGTCGTTCGCTTCGCCAGTGTTTATCGAACGCTACCTGACCGCGTATGCCTTGGGCTTGCCGATGATCATGGCGGTGCTCATCGATCGCTGGCTTAAGACTGCCCGGCTGGTGGCGCTGGCGTTGCTACTGGGGTTCGTGGGGCTGGAAGCGGTGGGGCTGAAAAACAACATCGATGTCGACGCCAACGACCAGATCAGCGTGATGGTCGACTACGTCAACCGGCACTACGTCGCGGGCGACCGCATCGTTATCAGCGACATGCTCTGGTACTTGAGCTACGTCTACTACAACCGCACCGATGCCCAGCCGATGCTCTATACGCCGCCGCTGCCGGGAGGCACCTCCAGCAGGCCGAACGCGTACGGCTTCGGCACCCTGATCGACCACCCGGATCAGGTCTACCTGGATCAGTTGAGCGCCTTGTCAGTGGGCAGCGGGCGGTATTGGCTGGTGGGGTCGGACGATCAGTCCGAGGAATTCGCGCCATTGCCCCAGGGGTGGCACAAAGTCGGTCAGTTCGCCGCGGGTGGTACTCGGGCCCGCTTGTTTGTCCTCTGTGGCTCGGCAGCCGGCGCTTCCTGTGCCGGGCAATGAACGCGCAGGGTGCCGTTCGGAAGTTCGAGGCCTTGTGTCTTGCAGCGCGACCTAGACTTGCATCAGGAGTCACAGTCCTGTCCCCGCTTGCGGGGCACCGAGGTGCATCATGCGTATGGCAAGAACCGTGCAGCGCAGCCTGGAACAAGCCGCTTGCGAGTTTGATCTGGTGACCCATCCACACTCCGCCAGCAGCCTGGAAACGGCGCGGGTGGCGGGGGTACCGGCGGAGCGAGTGGCCAAGTCGGTGATCCTCGACGATCACCACGGCCATTACCTGATGGCGGTGTTGCCGGCCAGTCGGCACCTGGACCTCGGCAAGGTGCGCGGCAGCGGTGAATGGCAGATCACCCGGGAAAGCACCCTGGCCCACCTGTTCAACGATTGCGAGCGCGGCGCGGTGCCGGCCCTGGGCGAGTCCTATGGGCTGGACGTGGTGATCGACCCGCTGCTGACCCGGCAGAAAGACATCTACCTGGAAGCCGGCAACCACCACAACCTGGTGCACATGAGCATGGCCCAGTACCTGAAGCTGGTGCCCCACGCCGAGGTTTGCGAAGTCTCGCACTGATCAGGAGCCCGACCATGGAAGCACCGACCCACAGCCTGCCGGCGTTGTTCAAGCAGTTGGGGCTGGCCGATGACCCGGTGAGTATCGAGCGTTTCATCGCCACACATTCGCCGCTCAAACCGGAGCTGCACCTGGCGGACGCGTTTTTCTGGAGCGAGAGCCAGGCCGACTTTCTGCGCACGGAAGTGCTCGATGATGCGGATTGGGCCGAGGTGGTGGATCAGTTGGATGTGTTGTTGAGGAAGGGGCGCGGGGGCTGATGAGCTGTAGTTGTTGATATGAAGTATTTAGACCAGAATCACGACCTGAATTGAGGTCATGATTATGCAGAGTATTCTGGCTGACAAAGCCGTCAGCGTATCTGAGTTGAAGAAAAACCCTTCTGCCGTCTTGAGTGGTGCCCAGGGCGGGCCAGTGGCGGTGTTGAATCACAATCGTGTCATGGGCTACATGGTTCCGGCCGAGGTTTTCGAAGCGTTGATGGAACGCCTGGATGATCTGGAGTTGGCCGAAATCATCCGCGAGCGCAGCCATGAGACGCCCGTTCCGGTCAGTCTGGATGACTTATAGCCTTGAGTTCCTGCCTTCGGCACACAAGGAATGGAACAAGTTGGGGCATACGCTTCGAGAGCAATTCAAGAAAAAGCTCGCCGAACGGCTTGAGGTGCCGCGAATCCCTGCTGATGCCCTGCATGGGCTTCCCGATTGCTACAAAATTAAACTCAAGGCTTCGGGCTACCGATTGGTTTATCAAGTGATCGAAGAGCGCGTCGTGGTTTGCGTGGTTGCGGTCGGCAAGCGCGAGCGTGGAACCGTTTACGAGCAGGCCAGGAAACGCTGAGGTTCGGTGGCAAGCAGTGCTGCTTCACTATCAAGCAATTGTTACAAAACTTGACTGGATTTATCCGTCAATGACATATTGATAGTTAGCAAACTAACAGTGTGCGAACAATCTTGTGTCCAGCTCCCTTGAATCACTCCACATGAATATCAGCAGTGGCATGGTGGTCGCGTCCCGGCATTGGCGGCGGATCTGCCAGACCACGCTGGTCAACTTCGGCATTTCCGAAGCCTGCGCGGTGCCGCTGTTGATGATCGGGCGCCTGGGCGAGGGCGTGCGCCAGGTCACGGTGGCCCAGGCCGCGGGGATGGAAAGCCCGTCCCTGGTGCGCCTGCTGGATCAACTGTGCAGCGCCGGCTACGTGTGCCGCAGCGAAGACCCCCACGACCGCCGGGCCAAATGCCTGAGCCTGACCGACACCGGTCGCGAGCTGGTGCAGGCGGTGGAAAGCGAGTTGGTGCGCCTGCGCCATGAAGTGCTGGAAGGCATTGGCAGCGCCGACCTGGAAGCGGCGTTGCGGGTGATCCGCGCGTTCGAGTCCGCCAGTCATGTACCGGTGCTGCCATCTTGAAAGGCTTCTTTACCGGCATGCCTCCCGCGCGGGACTGGTTCTATGGCGTACGTACCTTCGCCGCGTCGATGATCGCCCTGTACATCGCCATGCTGATGCAGATGCCCCGTCCGTATTGGGCGATGGCCACGGTGTACATCGTCTCCAGCCCCTACGTCGGCCCCACCAGTTCCAAGGCCCTGTACCGGGCGATCGGCACCTTTCTCGGGGCGGCGGCCGCGGTGCTGTTCGTGCCGATGTTCGTGCAGAGCCCCTACCTGCTGGTGGTGATCATCGCCCTGTGGACCGGGATCCTGCTGTTCCTGTCCATGCACCTGCGCACTGCCAACAACTACGCCCTGATGCTGGCCGGCTACACCTTGCCGCTGATCGCCCTGCCGGTGGTGGACAACCCCCTGGGGGTCTGGGACGTCGCCGAGGCGCGGACCGAGGAAATCTTCCTCGGCATCGTTTGCGCCGCGGTGATTGGTAGCATGTTCTGGCCCCGGCGGCTGGCCCCGGTGTTCGTCGATTCCGCCGCCAAGTGGTTCGCCGATGCTGCGCTCTACAGCCAGCGCTTCCTGGCCCGCAACGTCCAGCCCGAGGAAGTCAGTGGCCTGCGCGCGTCCATGGTGGGCACCTTCAACACCCTGGAACTGATGATCGGCCAGTTGCCCCACGAGGGCGCCCGGCCGCAGACCGTGCGCAACACCAAGGAGCTGCGCGGGCGGATGATCAACCTGCTGCCGGTGGTGGATGCCCTGGACGATGCCCTGTATGCCCTGGAACGGCGTACCCCGGAGCTGGTGGCGCAGTTCGCCCCCTTGCTGGCCAAGGCCGATGAATGGCTGCAAGGCACCGCCCGGGATGCTTCGGTGGAACGCTGGCAGGCCCTGCGCGATGAACTCGAAGCCTTGCAGCCAAGCCCCGAAGCCCTGGATGACCGGCGCCAGCTGCTGATGTCCAACGCTCTGTATCGCCTCGGCGAGTGGATCGACCTGTGGCAGGACTGCCGCAGCCTGCAGCACGCCATCCAGAGTGAAAGCCAGGCGCCCTGGCGCGCGGTCTACCGGCATTGGCGGCTGGGCCGGCTGACGCCGTTTCTCGATCGTGGGCTGATGCTGTACTCGGCGGGCTCGACGGTCCTGGCGATCATCGTCGCCTCGGTGCTGTGGATTCTCCTGGGCTGGACCGACGGCGGCAGCGCCGTGATCCTGGCGGCGGTGGCCTGCAGTTTCTTTGCTTCCATGGACGACCCGGCGCCGCAGATCTACCGGTTCTTTTTCTGGACCGCGATGTCGGTGCTGTTCGCCAGCCTCTACCTGTTCCTGATCCTGCCCAACCTGCACGACTTCCCGATGCTGGTGCTGGCCTTTGCCGTGCCGTTCATTTGCGTCGGCACCCTGACGGTGCAGCCGCGGTTCTACCTCGGCATGCTGCTGACCATCGTCAACACCTCGTCCTTCATCAGCATCCAGGGCGCCTACGACGCGGACTTCCTGAGTTTTGCCAACTCCAACCTGGCCGGCCCCATGGGCCTGCTGTTCGCCTTTGTCTGGACCCTGATCGCCCGGCCGTTCGGCTCCGAACTGGCGGCCAAGCGCCTGACCCGCTTCAGCTGGCGCGACATCGTCAGCCTCAGCGAACCGGCGACCCTGGCCGAACACCGGCACATGGGTGCACAGATGCTCGACCGCCTGATGCAGCACCTGCCGCGCCTGGCCATGACCGGGCAGGACACCGGCATAGCCCTGCGGGAGTTGCGCGTGGCCCTCAATATGCTGGACCTGCTGGCCTACGCACCGCGGGTGCAGGGCGTGGCCCAGAGCCTGCTGCGCCAGGTGGTGGCCGAGGTGGGCGAGTACTTCAAGGCTTGCCTCAAGGCCGGCGAACGCCTGCCGGCCCCCAGCGGGCTGCTGATGACCCTCGACCGTACCCGCCGCGCCCTCGGCAGCCAGGGCCTGCAAGGCGACCACGAAACCCGCCTGCACCTGCTGCACGCCCTCAGCGGCCTGCGCCTGGCGCTGTTGCCGGGGGTGGAATTCGTCGCCACCGGCGAGCTTGAAGAACCCCTTCCCCATGGCATCGATGGAGCGCCCCTATGATCGGTGATCTGGATATCAGCGGGGTGTTCCTGCCCACGCTGCTGGTGCTGATGGGCATCACTTATGGCTTGTACCTGCTGGTGCACGGGGTGCTGACGCGCTTGCACTTTTATCGTCTGGTCTGGCACCGGGCGCTGTTCAACGTGGGTCTCTACGCTCTGCTACTGGGCGCGGTGGACTCTCTCAGTCGATACCTGATGACATGAAAAAACCTTTATTGACCATTGGCCGTGTGGTCCTGACGTTACTGGTGGTGACCTTCGCGGTCGTGGTGGTCTGGCGCATGGTGATGTACTACATGTTCGCGCCCTGGACCCGGGACGGGCATATCCGCGCCGATATCGTGCAGATCGCTCCGGACGTGTCCGGGCTGATCCAGCAAGTGCAGGTGCGTGACAACCAACTGGTGCAGCGCGGCCAGGTGCTGTTCAGCATCGACCAGGACCGCTTCAAGCTGGCCCTGCGCCAGGCCAAGGCGGCCCTGGCCGACCGCCAGGAAACCCTGGCCCAGGCCCAGCGCGAGGCCAAGCGCAACCGTGGCCTGGGCAACCTGGTGCCGCGCGAGCAACTGGAAGAAAGCCAGTCCCGCGAGGCCCGTGCCCAGTCGGCCCTGGCCGAGGCCCAGGTGGCGGTGGACAGCGCCCAGCTCAACCTCGACCGCTCGGTGGTACGCAGCCCGGTGGACGGCTACGTCAACGACCGTGCACCGCGCACCCAGGAATTCGTCACCGCCGGGCGCCCGGTGCTATCGGTGGTGGACAGCAACTCCTTCCACATCGATGGCTATTTCGAAGAGACCAAGCTCGATGGCATCCATGTCGGCCAGGCCGTGGATATCCGTGTGATCGGCGACCGTGCGCGGCTGCGCGGGCATGTGGAAAGCATCGTCGCCGGGATCGAGGACCGTGACCGCAGCAGCGGCTCCAACCTGTTGCCCAACGTCAACCCGGCCTTCAGCTGGGTGCGCCTGGCGCAACGGATTCCGGTGCGCATCGCCTTCGACGATGTGCCGGCGGACTTTCGCATGATCGCCGGGCGCACCGCCACGGTGTCGATCCTCGACGACCAGGCCAAGCAGGAGCCCGGCCAATGAACAACGGCGCGCGTTTGGCCCTGGCCGGGCTCGGCCTGCTGCTCTCGGCCTGCCAGATGGTCGGGCCGGATTACCAGGTGCCCGGGGATGCTGCGGTGCAGCGCAAGGATTTGCAGGGCCAGTTGAGCGCCAAGGGCGCCAACGTGGTGTCGGCGCCGGTGCCTGCCGACTGGTGGCGGCTGTA
Source organism: Pseudomonas sp. NFPP25 (assembly GCF_900116505.1). Lineage (NCBI taxonomy): Bacteria > Pseudomonadati > Pseudomonadota > Gammaproteobacteria > Pseudomonadales > Pseudomonadaceae > Pseudomonas > Pseudomonas sp. NFPP25. The sequence continues at coordinate 33,519 of NZ_FPBG01000005.1, forward strand.
CCAGGACCCACGCCTGGACCAGCTGGTGCAGCAGGCCCTGGCTTCCAACACCGACCTGCGGGTGGCGGCGGCCAACCTGGCTCGGGCCCGCGCCCAGGTGGATGAAGCCCAGGCCGCCGGTGGCTGGAGCGGTGGGGTCAAGGCCGGGGTCGAGCGCCTGCAGGAATCCGGCGAAGCCTTCCTGCTGCCGGAAAAGGTGCCAGTGGCCAACGTCGGCAACCTGTCCATCAGCACCTCCTACCAGTTCGACCTGTTCGGCACCTTGCAGCGCGGCATCGAGGCGGCCCAGGCCAATGCCGACGCGACCCAGGCTGCGGCGGATACCGCGCGCATCACCCTGGTGGCGGACGTGGTGCGGGCCTACACCCAGGTTTGCGCGGCCAACGAAGAACGGGAAATCGCCGAGCACTCCCTGAGCCTGCAAGCCCAGAGCACCGAGCTGACCCAGCGCCTGCGCGATGCGGGGCGCGGCGACGAAACCCAGGTCACCCGTTCCCAGACCCAATTCAAATCCCTGCGTGCCGAACTGCCGCGCTATGAGGCGGCGCGCCAATCGGGCCTGTTCCGCCTGTCCATGCTGCTGGCCAAGCCGCTGGATCAATTGCCCGCCGGCACCGACAGTTGTGCCCAGTTGCCGCATATCACCCAGCTGTTGCCGGTGGGCGATGGCGCGGCGCTGCTCAAGCGCCGCCCCGATGTACGGCAGGCCGAGCGCCAGCTGGCCGCCGCCACCGCGCGCATCGGCGTGGCCACCGGGGCCCTGTATCCGGATATCAGCATCGGCGCGACGGTCGGCACCGTGGGCATCCTCGACAACCTCGGCAAGCCTTCCACCAATCGCTGGGGCTTCGGCCCGCTGATCAGCTGGACGGTGCCGGCCAATGGCGCCCGCGAGCGCATTCATGAAGCCGAGGCCGCCAGCCAGGGCGCCCTGGCGCATTTCGATGGGGTGGTGCTCAACGCCATCCGCGAAACCCAGACCGGCCTGGCCCAGTACAGCGCGCAACTGCAGCGCCGCGATGCCCTGGCGGATGCCGAGCAGTCGGCGCAACTGGCGGCGGACCAGACCCACCGCTTCTTCCAGGCCGGGCGCGCGTCCTTCCTCGCCGACCTGCAGGCCACCCGTACCTACACCGATATGCGCGCGCAACTGGCGGCGGCCAACACCCAGGTAGCCATGAGCCAGATCGATCTGTTCCTGGCCCTGGGCGGCGGTTGGGAAAGCGGACGAACGCAAGGCCCGGAGCACGCGAAACCCTGAGGCGGTTGCTATGCTTTGATCAGTTGGAAAAGTGCCTTGTGCAACGTGCCTTCCAACCGATCAAAGCATGTGATGGTCATGGGGATTCCAATAATGAAAAACCCTTATGCTCCGGGCTTCTGGTGCGCGCTCTGCGCCCTGGTGCTGCTGTCTGCCACCTACTTCTACGGCATCATGCTGGCCCATCAGATCGACAAGGCCCTGGTGTTCCTCGACAGTGCCAGCGCGTTGATCGCGGTGATGGCCATCGGTGTGGTGGCCTGGGCCTCCTTTCAGGGCCAGAAAATCAAGAAGAAACAGCTCGAACAGAGCAAGACCCTGGTGGTCATCTGGGACACCAAGGTGGCCTTGCGCCGGGTCGAAACCGTATTCGACCGCTACTTCTGGGGCAGTTACTGGCAACCGGGGCGGACCTTCGCCGAAGTCATGGGCGAACTCACCGGCACCCCGCTGGAAAAGAGCCTGGAGGCCCTGAAGAAGCAGTGCATGCTGCTGGACAAGCAAGCCGAGGACGGTCACCACTGGCTGAGCAATGCCCGGGAGCTGTCGGATGTCGCCACCGCCATGGCGCGGGAGCGCTACCAGCTGGATTTCTGCGACCCACGGGGCGAATCCCGGGGCAACAGCGCGGTGATCGACCGGGATTTCGAGGTCCTGGTGTACACCTGGAGCGCTCGGCTCAAGAGCTTCGATCATCAGCTCGATGCCTTGGAAATCGAATACTCCTAAAAGCCCCTTCCCCTGGCCCTGTAACAGCGGCGGCTGCCGGTTTGCGGCAGCCGCTGCCGTGGCCATCTCCCCGCGCTCCACGGTTTTTCACATTCAAAGATTGGGCTCGCCCTAGCCGCCAGTGGTAATCTGCGCCGGTTTTACGCGGAGTCGAGCCGCAACCCGTCATGGGTTCAGGGAAGACGACCACACCTTCAAACAACGGATATTGATCGGGTCAGACATGAATAAATCAGCAGGCGTACTGTTAGGAATCGTCGTCGCAGTAGGTGCCATCAGTGCCGGCGGTGCCTGGTACACCGGCACCAAGCTGGAAGGGGTCCTGCAGCAGCAGGTGATCGAAAGCAACAAGGAACTGCAAGCGGCGCTGATCGGCTATGACGCCACCGCCACTCTGGAGCTGGTGTCCCTGGAGCGTGGCGTGTTCAGCAGCAATGCCCGCTACCGCCTCAAGACCCAGGGCGAGGTGTTCAACGGTGGGCTGGAACTGATGATCGCCGACCATATCGAACACGGCCCGCTGCCTTTCTCGCGCTTGATCCGCCTCAAGTGGCTGCCAGTCATGGCGTCCAGTCATTACGAGCTGGAGAACAACGGGCAGACCGACAAGTGGTTTGCCGCCACCAAGGGTGCTGCACCGTTCAAGGGCGTGGTCAATGTCGGCTATGACCTGTCCGCGGAGGGCACCCTGGATTTCGCTCCGATGGAACTGGCCCTGGATGAGCTGAACAACCTCAAGTTCTCCGGCCTGAATGCCACTTTCAGCGTCGGCGACAATCGCCGCAAGGCCAAGGTCGATGGCTATATGGACAGCCTGAGCCTGTTCCTCAGCTCGCCGGACAAGGCCCCGCTCAAACTGGAAATCAACGGCCTGACCCTGGCCAGCAACCTGCAGAAAAGCAGCTTCGACTACTTCCTGGGCCAGAACACCCTGGAGCTCAGCGGCCTGAAGGCCACCTTCGGCGACAAGCAGTCGGTGCTGACCCTGAAGCACTTCGAGCAGAAGACCTTCAGCGAAGAAACCGGCAGCACAGTGGCGGGCCGTGCGGATTACCGAGTGGGCGAAATCGCCTTCGACGGCAAGACCGTGGGTTCGGCCGAGATGCTCTGGAGCATGAAGAGCCTCGACAGCCAGGGCATGCTCGATCTGGTCCAGGTCTACCAGAACGTGCTGCAGCCGTATCAGAAGGCCGCCACCGAGGCCTCTGCCGAGGGTGAACCGGCTCCGGAACTGCAAATGTCCGACGCCGAGCAGGTCAAGGTACGGGCTGCCGTGAACAAGGTCCTGGAAGCCAAGCCGCAGATCGCCCTGGAAAGCCTGGCATTCAAGACCGCCGGTGGTGAAAGCCGTTTCAGCCTGAGCCTGGATCTGGCCAAGCCGCAGAGCCTGGAGCTGCCGCCGGCTGAGCTGGGCAAGCAACTGGTCAGCCAGCTGGATGCCAAGCTGTCGCTGTCCAAGCCGATGGTGGCAGACATCGCCGCCCTGCAGGCCCAGGCCGAAGGCCAGACCGATGCCAAGCTGATCGCCGAGCAAAGCGCGGCCACTGCAGAAATGCTCAGTGCCATGGCCCTGTCCACCCAACTGGCCAAGCTGGAAGGCAATGACGTGGTGTCGGCCCTGCACTATGCCAATAACGAAGTGAACTTCAACGGCCAGAAAATGACCGTTGAGCAGTTCATCGGTTTGGTCATGAGCAAGCTGGGGGGCGTAGGCGCCCAGCAGTAAAGGTGCACGGGCCGCTTTGCGCGGCCCTTCTTGTGCAACCCCTGACGCCCGGCCTGTGCAGCCCACAGGTCGGGCGTTGTGCTGTCTGGAGCAAGGCGGTGAGGGCGGCTGCAGGCCCCGCAGAATCTGATTCTGAATAAATATGGCGCTGCAAATTCTGAACTAACCTTCGTGGAAGAATTCTCCCAGACGCTCTGTCGATCTTCTGATCGTCCGGGCTGGGGCGTAAGGGCGGGGCGCATAACTCCGGCTAGCCACGTAAGGATGCTGACGAAATGCAACGCACTGTTCATCCCGCTCGCCGCTACGGCCTTCGTCCGCTGTTTCGCCTGGCATTGTGCAGCCAACTGTTATGGCCGGGCCTGGCGTTCGCCGATGCGGCCTATGACCAGTTGATCATCCAGGCCCGGGCCGGCAGCTACGCCCCGGCGCTGAACCATTTGCGCCAAGTGCCGGCGGACCGGTTGAACAACGGGCTGGTCAGCGACCACCTGCAGATCGCCAGCTGGGCGGGCCTCGATGCCGAGGTGGTGAAGGTCTACGAGACCCAGGGCCGCAACCGGGTGCTGCCGGCGCAGGCGCTGGCCGCCACGGCCCGTGCCTATCGCAACCTCAAGCAGTGGGACAACGCCACCCAGGTCTATCGCCTGGCCCTGCAGCGCGACCCGCAGAACGCCGACCTGCAGCTGGGGCTGGCCCTGACCCAGGCCGATGCCGGCCAGCCGGCCGAAGCCGTGGCCCGGGCCAAGGCCCTGGTGGCGGCCAAGCCCGATGACCCGAACCGGCGCCTGGCCCTGGGCTACGCGCTGACCCGCGCCAACCAGCCTTATGACGCCCTGGCCGCATACGACCAGGCGTTTATCCGCGCTGGCGACAAGCCCGAAGTCATCCGCGAATACATCTACGCCCTGCAGCGGGCGCGCCTGCCGGAACCGGCCCTGCGCCTGGCCCGGCAGCACCCCGGGCTGATCGACCCGGTGATCCAGCGGCGCATCCAGGCCGACCTCGCCGCCGAACGGGTGCGCCTCTCGGAGCTGGCCAGCCGCAGTGAGAAAGAGCGCTTTGTGGTGGCCGACCGTGCCCTGGCCGACTACGACACCCTGTTCGCCGCCTGGGGCAAGGACCCTCAAGCCCAGGACGACCTGACCCGCTGGCGCATCGACCGCCTGGGCGCCCTCAAGTCCCGGGCGCGCACCGCAGAGGTGATCAGCGAATACGAGCAGCTCACCGCTGCCGGCGTGGCCATTCCCCCGTATGCCCTGCGCTGGGTGGCGGCTTCCTACCTCGACCAGCGCCAGCCGGAAATCGCCGCGGACCTGTATCGGCGTGTGTTTTCGGCACCGGACGGTAATGCCGACCACCGCCTGGAAGACACCACCGCGCTGTATTACGCGCTGCTGGAAAGTGAACGCCCGGAAGAGGCGCTGAAACTCGCCAATGACCTGGCCGACAGTGTGCCGCAGCGAATTCAGCTCACCGGGCAAACCGTGGGCGACCCCAATGACGACTGGGTCGATGCCCAACTGCTGGCGGCCCAGGCCGGTGCCGACGGCACGGCCGGGGCTGACCTGCCGGGCACCGAGCAGCGCCTGGAGACCCTGGCGGGGCAGGCCCCGGGCAACATCAGCGTGCGCCTGGCCCAGGCCGATCTGTACCGGGTGCGCGACTGGCCCCGGCTTTCGGAAAGCCTGCTCAAGGAAACCGAGAGCGTGGCCCCGCGCGATGTCAGCCTGGAAGTGTCCCAGGGCCATACGGCCCAGGACCTGCAGGAATGGCGGCAACTGGATGCGCTGACCGACGACGTGGTGGAGCGCTTTCCGGAGAGCCGCCAGGTGCAGCGCCTGGCCCGCGAGCGCGAAGTGCACGACATGGCCGAACTGCGGGTCATGACCTATGGCGGCAAGAGTTACGGCGGTGGCAGCAATGGTGCCGGCGCGGTATCCGGCAGCCGTGATTTTGGCATCGAAAGCCGGCTTTACACGCCGCCGATCGCCGAGGACTGGCGCCTGTTCGGCGGCATCGGCTATGCCATGGGGGACTTCCCGGAAGGGATCGGCAATCACCGCTGGCAGGTCCTGGGGGTGGAGCGGCGCACCCGCGACATGACCCTGGAAGCGGAAGTCTCCAACCATTCCTATGGCTATGGCGACAAGACCGGTGCCCGGGTGTCGCTGGCGCGGGACATCGACGATCACTGGCAATACGGCGGCAGCCTCGACTACCTCTCTGCCAACACCCCGCTGCGGGCCCTCAACAGCGATATCAGCGCCAACGGCGGCAGCGCCTTCCTGCGTTGGCGGGCCAATGAAAGCCGCGAGTGGAAACTGTCCCTCAGCCCGTCGCACTTCAGCGACGGCAACAATAGGTTCGAGGCTCTGCTCACGGGCCGCGAAGGGGTCTACCGCTCGCCGAAAGTGCAGGTCGACCTCGGCCTGGAAGTGGGCGCCAGCCACAACACCCTGGAAGACACCCCCTACTACAACCCCGAGGCGGACCTCAGCGTCCTGCCCACCGTCACCGTCAACCACGTGCTCTATCACCGCTATCAGACCTCCTGGAGCCAACAGTTCCAGGCCGGCGCCGGTACCTACAGCGAACGCGGCTACTCCACTGGAGCGGTGGGGCTGCTCAGCTACGGCCAGCGCTACAGCTGGAACGACGTGTTCGACATCGGCGGAGTCCTGAGCGTGATCAACCGGCCTTACGACGGCGATCGGGAAACCGACCTGCGCCTGGCTGTCGACCTTACCTATCGCTTCTAGAGAAGAGTGTGACGATGCGCCTGATCAACCGTTGCATCCTCCTGCTGGGAGCCCTGGTTCTCAGCGCCTGTTCCCAGCCCGCCGCCGACTTTCTCGCCCCGGCGCAACGGCCGTTGCCCAACACCGAGGCACCCTGGCCGAAGAACCACGTGCTGGGCATTGCCTACCACGACATCGAGGATCGCGACCCGGACCAACGGGTGGTGGCGGTGCGCACCGAGCGGATGATCGAGCAACTGGCCTGGTTGCGGGAAAACGGCTACCGGCCCGTGACCGTGGACCAGATCCTGGCGGCGCGCAACGGCGGCCCCGAACTGCCGGCCAAGGCCATCCTGCTGACCTTCGATGACGGCTATTCGAGCTTCTACACCCGGGTGCTGCCGGTGCTGCGCAGCTATCACTGGCCTGCGGTGCTGGCGCCGGTGGGCACCTGGATCGACACCCCGGCCGACCAGCCGGTGAACTTCGCCGGCGAGCTGCGGCCCCGCTCACAGTTCCTGACCTGGGCGCAGGTCCGGGAAATCTCCCGTTCCGGGCTGGTGGAAATCGCCGCCCATACCGACCACAGCCACCTGGGCATTCTTGCCAACCCTCAGGGCAACCTGCAGCCGGCGGCGGCGACCCGCCGTTTTGACGCCGCCTCCGGGCGCTATGAAAGCGAGGCGGATTTCCAGGCGCGGATGCGCCAGGACGTGACCGCCATCTCGAACAAGATCCTGGCCGTGGCCGGCTATCGCCCGCGGATCTGGGTCTGGCCCTACGGCACGGCCGACGGCTCCACCCTGCAAGTGGTGGACAGCCAGGGCTTCAAGCTGGCCCTGACCCTGGACGACGGCCTGGACACACTCGACAACCTGATGAGCAGCCCGCGTTTCCTGGTGGTGTCGGACCCGGACGGCATGCACTTCTCCAACAGCATTGTCGGCGCCGAGACCGCCGCGCCCATGCGCGTGGTGCACGTGGACCTGGACAACGTCTACGACCCGGACCCCAAGCAGCAGGAGGTCAACCTCGGCAAGCTGGTGCAGCGCATGGCCGACCTGGGGGCCAACACCGTATTCCTCCAGGCCTTCGCCGACCCCAAGGGCGACGGCCTGGTGCAGTCGCTGTATTTCCCCAACCGGCACCTGCCGATGCGCGCCGACCTGTTCGACCGGGTCGCCTGGCAGTTGCGCACCCGGGCCCACGTCAAGGTCTATGCCTGGATGCCGGTGCTCAGCTTCGCCCTGGACGCCCGGCTGCCCCGGGTCACGCGCTGGGATCCAGCCACCGGCCAGAGCACCATCGATCCTAAGCAGTACCAGCGGCTGTCGCCCTTCGACCCCAATGTGCGCCGGCAGATCGGCGACCTCTACGAGGACGTGGCGCGCATGACGTCGGTGGACGGCATTCTGTTCCACGACGACGCCGTGCTCTCGGATTTCGAAGACGCCAGCCCCGGGGCCTTGCGCGCCTATGCGGCCCAGGGTCTGCCGGGTTCCATGGCCGCCCTGCGCGACGATCCGGCCACCCTGCAGCGCTGGACCCGCTTCAAGAGCCGCTACCTGATCGACTTCACCCATGAGCTGGCCGCCAAGGTCCGGGCGATTCGCGGGCCGCAGGTGCAGACCGCGCGCAACCTGTTCGCCGAGCCGATCATCAACCCGCAGAGTGAAACCTGGTTCGCCCAGAACCTCGATGATTTCCTGGTCAGCTACGACTGGACCGCGCCCATGGCCATGCCGCTGATGGAAGGCCAGAGCCAGCGGCATTCCGGGCCCTGGCTCGAAGCCCTGGTGGACCAGGTGCGCGCCCGCCCCGGTGCCTTGCAGCGCACGGTGTTCGAGCTGCAGGCCCGGGACTGGGCCCGCAAGCCCGCCAGCGACCTCTCCGCCCAGCAACTGGCGGACTGGATGGGCCGCCTCAAGCGCCAGGGCGCGACCAATTTCGGCTACTACCCGGACAACTTCCTCGAGAACTCACCGGACCTGAAGACTCTGCGGCCCGCGCTCTCCAACAAATGGAGCCCTTGAATCATGGTGGATCGTATCTTTGCGCTGGTGGTCCTGGCGCTCGTTCTCGGCGTGCCCCTGGGGCTGATCTTCGTGCTGACCGGCGAATTCCTCATGGACTTCGTCTTCTACTACCCCTTGTTCATGTCGGCGCTGTGGATCGCCGGCGGCCTGTATTACTGGATGCACTGGGAGCGCCACTGGCCGTGGAGCGACGACACCCTGCCGCCGCCCCTGGCCGGTGAGCCGCTGATCAGCATCCTCATTCCTTGCTACAACGAAGGCGACAACGTCGCCGACACCATTCATGCGGCCCTGGCCCAGCAGTACCCGAACATCGAAGTGATCGCCATCAACGATGGCTCCAAGGACAACACCGCCGAGGTGCTGGACCGCCTTGCCGCCCAGGACCCGCGCCTGCGGGTGTTGCACCTGGCGCAGAACCAGGGCAAGGCCGTGGCCCTGCGCATGGGCGCGGTGGCGGCACACAGCGAATACCTGGTGTGCATCGACGGCGATGCGCTGCTGGCGCCCAACACGGCGGCCTACCTGGTGGCGCCGATGCTGGACAACCCGCGCCTGGGCGCCGTGACCGGCAACCCGCGGATCCGCACCCGTTCGACCCTGGTGGGTCGGGTCCAGGTGGGCGAGTTCTCCTCGATCATCGGCCTGATCAAGCGCACCCAGCGGGTGTTCGGCAAAGTATTCACCGTCTCCGGGGTGATCGTCGCCTTCCGTCGCACCGCCCTGCACCGGGTGGGCTACTGGAGCCCGGACATGATCACCGAAGACATCGACATCAGCTGGAAGCTCCAACTGGACCACTGGTACGTGTTCTTCGAGCCGCGGGCGCTGTGCTGGATCCTCATGCCGGAGACCCTGCGCGGCCTGTGGAAGCAACGCCTGCGCTGGGCCCAGGGCGGCGCCGAGGTGCTGTTCAAGAACATCCGCGGGATCTGGGAGTGGCGCCACCGCTACCTCTGGACCCTGCTGTTCGACTACTGCCTGTCCACCGGCTGGGCCTTCACCTTCCTGCTGTCGGTGATCTTCTGGGCCCTGGGCAAGTTCATCGTCATGCCCGAGGCCATCGCGGTGCACACCATCGTCCCGCCGGCCTTCACCGGGCTGGTGCTGGCGATGGTCTGCCTGACCCAGTTCGCGGTGAGTATCCTGATCGACCGCCGTTATGAAAAAGACCTGTGGAAAACCATGTTCTGGGTGGTCTGGTACCCGCTGGTGTTCTGGTTCATCAGCCTGTTCACCACTCTGGTGAGCTTTCCCCGGGTGCTGTTTGGCGAACACCAGAAACGCGCGCGCTGGGTCAGCCCGGACCGCGGCATCAAACCCATCGATGACGAAGAGGAGGTGCGCTGATGAAAATCATCCGAACCCGCCAGCGTCCGTTCATGGTGATCGTCGACGTTGTCCTCACCGTACTGGCCTGGGTAGGCCTGCTGTACTTGCTGGTTCGAGGGCTCATTCCGCTGCTGGACAGCCATGAAGGGCCGCGGATCGAAGCGGGCATGCTCGATGCCCTGACCACCCTGCAGTTCTATGCCTGGGTGGCGGTACTCAATGCGGTGCTGCTGATTTCCTGGGCCCGCTACCGCCAGCGTCGCAACAAGAGCTACCCGCCCCGGCTGCCGGCACCCGTGGTGGACGACAAGCGCCTGAGCGAAACCTTCAAGCTCAACGACGCGACCTTCGCCCAGATGCGCCAGCCCGGCACCATGATCGTGCACAACGACGAGGAAGGCGGTATCAGCCACGTCACCACGCAGTTCTATCGCATTCTTCCCGAAGACCAGCAGCACCCGCCGCTAAGGGTGGAACCGCCACCGCGGGTGATCCATCTGCGTTCGGAAGGGGATGAAGGCAAGAAGACAGGAGAAGATTGATTGCCCAGGGAGGATGAGCCCTGGGGGGTACGGCTCTTCTGAATTTGCAGAGGGAATTGTCTGATTCTATTTTCAGTAAATAAATCAATGCGTTATTGGTTTATTTGGGGTTCTGCATGGGTTTGTCGCTACGGATGTGGTTGTGGGTGAGTTGTTCTTTAATCGTAGCGAGAGAGTGAGAAGCAGGGTTCTTGCGTACGGGCGTTGGCTCTTCTAAGTGTGCAATCTCAAACTTTTTCTAAAACTTTTTAAAACTCTATAGCCTTGATTTAAAAGGCTTTCAGATGATTTTTCCTTTAAATATTTCAAAATTTAAAATGGGCGGCTCCATAATGGAATTGCATGTTTTTTATCTCGTAAAGTTGCTTGAAAGTTCGATTTGATTGTTATTGGCGATTTTGCGGCAGTCATTTGACGATGCAGTAATAGCTTATTAGCGTCACGCCCTTCGTAGCTCTTGTCGTCACGCTTTCGAAGGATCGGATATGTCTCTCTCCACGCTCGGGATGAGGTTGTGCTGTGCCTTGTCCTGCCTGCTGCTGTTTAGCGCGCTGCATAGCGCCGCTGTCGCGCCGATGCCTGGTACCACCTTCAACCTGGGCGCCCAGTCCTTCATCCGCGGCTACAAAGACCCGAGCCTGAACGGCGACAGCGGCTACTGCTGGCGCAACCACCTGCGCTGGACTCGCCCGATGGGCAACCACCTTGTCACCGGCGTGAGCTTTGCCCATTCCCTCGAACGTCTCGAAGCCTTGAGTGAACGGGAAACCCCGACCCATTTCCGCCTGGATTTCTATCTCTGATTGCACTGATTCATTGAGGCTTTTGACATGGACGTTCGCCAACTCGCCTTTCTGGCCCGCCCGCCTTCCGCCACCCTGCAAGCGCGGGATACGTTCTGGGGGCTGTCCAAACGCGGTCTGGCGTTCATCCTGGCCAACGTGATGTTCTGGCAGCCCGTGGTGGCGATGGCCGACGGCATCGTGGTCAACGGCAGCGGTACAACACTGGGACAGGCCGGCAATGGCGTGCCCATCGTCAACATTGCCACGCCCAATGGCAGCGGCCTGTCGCACAACAAGTTCAGCGACTACAACGTCGGCCAGCAGGGGCTGATCCTCAACAACGCCACCGGCCGCACCCAGGAAACCCAACTGGGCGGAATCATTCTCGGCAACCCCAACCTGGGCGGCCGCGCGGCCAATGTGATCCTCAACGAGGTCAACGGCGGCAGCCCCAGCCAGCTCAAGGGCTACACCGAAGTGGCCGGGCAGTCGGCCCATGTCATCGTCGCCAACCCCTATGGCGTGAGCTGCAATGGCTGCGGCTTCATCAACACCCCGAAAGCCACCCTGACCACCGGCAAGCCGGTGATCGAGAACGGCCAGGTCCAGCGTTACCAGGTGGACCAGGGCAGCGTCGCCATCGAAGGCGCGGGCCTCAACGCGAGCAATATCGACCAGTTCGAAATCATCACCCGCAGCGCCAAGATCAACGCCGAGATCCAGGCCAGGCACCTGGCGGTGATCGCCGGGGCCAACGACGTCGACGCCAAGACCTTGAGCGCCACGGCCCGCACCGCCAACCCGGCGGATGCACCGCAACTGGCCATCGACTCATCAGCCCTGGGCGGCATGTACGCCGGGGCGATCAAACTGGTGGGCACCGAGGCCGGGGTGGGGGTGAAGCTCGACGGCAAGCTGATCGCCAGTGGCGGTGATATCCAACTGGATGCCAACGGCCAGTTGCGCATGGCGGACGCCACTGCCGAGAAGGGCGCGGTGGCGATCAAGGCCGGCAGCCTGGAGGCCCAGGGCGCGGTCTACGCCGGCACCGATCTCAAGGTGCAAACCCGGGGCGACCTGAGCAGCCAGAAAACCCTCGCCGCCCGCGACAGCATCCAGCTGGACAGCGGTGGCCAACTGAGCAACCAGGGCATCATCGAAGCCGGGGTCAATGCCGATAACTCTCGCAACGCCAACGGCGATATCAGCCTCAACGCCCGGGATCTCGACAACCGCGGCAAGAGCATTGTCGCCAGCCGCGACCTGACCCTGAACACGGCACAGATCCTGGACAACCGGGGCGGCACCCTGAGCGGGCAGCGCCAGGTGAAGGTCAGTGCCGGGGCTCTGGATAACAGCCGTCAGGGCAAGCTGCTGAGCGCCGAGCGCCTGCAACTCGATGCCGAGCAAGTGCGCAACGGCCAGGGCGGCCTGATCAAGAGCCAGCAGTCCCTCAATGCCACCCTCGGCCACCTGGGCAACAGCGGTGGCGAGCTGTCCAGCCAGGGCAGCAGCACCCTGGTACTGGCCGGCATGGACAACCTCACCGGCGTGGTACTGGCGCAACAGACCCTGACCATCACCGGCAGCGCTGAGCTGGACAACCAGGGCGGGCTGCTGTCGGGCTGGCAGGGCCTGACCCTCAACGGCACAGGCTTGAACAACAGCAACAAAGGCACCGTCTCCAGCCTCAAGGGCGGTGTCGAGGTCACCCTCAGCGACGCCTTGAACAACAGCCAGGGCGGTGGCCTGGTCAGCCAGCAGGCCCTGGACGTCAAGGCCGCCAGCCTCGACAACAGCCTCAAGGGCATGATCTCCAGCGCGGGTGCACAGAGCCTCAAAATCAGCGACCGGCTGGACAACAGCCAGGGCGGCTCCATCGACAGCGCCGCCACCCTGACCCTGCAGGCCATGACTCTGGGCAACAACGGCGGCACCCTTGACACCTCGGGTGACCTGACCTTTACCGGCACCGACCTGGACAATGGCACCGGCACTTTCACCGGCAAAACCGCCGTCACCCTTAATCTGTTGGGCGCGTTGAACAATACCCACGGCAAGCTGGCCAGCGGCGGCCCGCTGCGCATCGAACGCGCTGGGCAGATCGACAATCGGGGTGGCCAGATGGCCAGCCAGGGCCTGCTGAGCCTGTTCGCTGCCAGCCTGGACAATCGTAACCGTGGGACCTTGATGGCCAACGACCCACTGACCCTGACCCTGGACGGCGCACTGCAGAACAGCGGTGATGGCTTGATCTACAGCCAGACCGGCGGCCTGCACGTTCAGGCCGGGAGCCTCACCAATGGCAAGGGCACCCTGCAGAGCCAAGGCGCTCTGAACCTGAGCACCGGCGACATCGACAACCAGAGTGGTCGCATCCTGGCCAGGAACGGTAACCTGAACATCGGCGCCGGCCACTTGGATAACCGTGGGGGCGTGCTTTCTAGCGTGCAAGGCGCGATGACCGCCGATCTTCGCGGCGTGCTGAAAAACGGCTACGACCCGAGCAACAACCACCAGGGCGGCGTGACCCAGGCCCAGCGCCTGACCCTCAAGGCCCTGGCTGGCATAGACAACGACGGCGGGCGGATTTCCGCGCAAAGCGGCGATGCGCTGATCACCACCGGCGATTTCGATAACCGCAACGGTGGCCTCTACGCCAAGGGCCTTGTCAAAGTTAGCGGCGGCCATTTCGACAACAGTGGCAACAACGGGCAAATCGCCGGCCAGCAGATTAATTTCGACCTCAGCGGCGCTCTGAATAACCACAAGGGCATCATCGAAAGCGACAGCAGCCTGACGATCAAGGCCGCCAGCCTCGACAATCAGACCGGCCAATTGCGCGCCCTGGGAGACGGTGGCGATACACGGCTGGAGCTCGGCGGATTGTTCGACAACCGCGATGGCTCTCTGGAAACCGCCAACCAAAACCTGGCCTTCGACGCTGGCAGCTTCAACAACCGTGGCGGCAGCGTGCTGCACAGCGGCAACGGCCTGTTCGGCCTGTCCATGGCCAACCTCGAGAATGTGGGCGGGCGTCTGAAAACCGCCGGCCAGCTGATTCTGGAAGGCGAACGCTGGACCAACAGCAGCTCGATCCAGGCCGGGAAACTGACAGTCAACGTCAACCACCTGACCCAGGCCCGTACGGGCCAGCTCCTAGCCGGCAATGGCCTGATAGGCAGCGGCGTGAACTGGATCAATGACGGCCTGATCGGCAGTGATGCAGGCGTCAATATCGACCTCAGTGGTCATTACAGCAGCAAGGGCCGACTCAGCAGCTTTGGGCAACTGGACCTAAAAGCTGCCCAAGTGGACCTGGCAGACAGTGCCAGTATTGCTGGCGGCGGCAACACCACAGTCTCGGTGTTCGGCCAGTTGAACAACGCAGGGCGCCTGAGCGCTGCGGCCGGGCTCACGCTCAACGCGAGTGGCATCAACAATCAGGGCACCCTTGGGGCTGCCCAGAACCTGACCTTGACCGCCGGCGGCCTGCTCAACGATCACGGGCTGGTGTTCAGTGGCGACGACATGGGGCTGCGGGTCGACACCCTGACCAACAGCTACGGCAACGTTTACAGCCTCGGTCATCTGACGATCGATCGCGATGGTCAGGGGGCTCTGGCCAGCCGCATCGCCAACCGTTCCGGCACCCTGCAAAGCGATGGTTCCATGACGCTTGCAGCCAGCACCCTTGAGAACATGCGCGATGTGCTGGCCACCAACAACGGCGGCATCTACACCGCCAGAATCGCTGAAGTCGCCTGCATCGAGGGCTACAACGCCGGTGACTGTGGCGGCAAACGCAATCACGTGTGGGAGATCGTTCAGCGCGACAAATTCGAAGTCACCGAAGCGAGTGCGGCGTCGAGCATTGCCGCTGGCGTCAACCTGAATATCAACGCCGGCGACCTGCTGAACCAGAGCAGCAGTATCAGCGCGGCCGGCAACCTGATGGCCACGGTCAACAACTTGACCCACAGCGGCGTGGAAACCGGCGAGACCGAAACCACCCGGGTGTTCATGTCGGCGCGGACCAAAAATGCCAGTGCCTGGTACAACGTCGCTAACGCTGTCACCAACCGATACTGGTTCCAGAGTGCGGATTATACGCCTGATGACCTGGGTGGTCTGGAAGGCGCGCTGGCCGGTTTTATCGGCATGACCGAACGTGAGTGGGTCGGCCTGGGGACGACGAAAAAACTCGCCGGTGGTGATCAAAGCTATGCCGCAGTGATCCAGGCCGGGGGAGCGGTGAGCATCAAGGCCGGCAATGGCTTCGACAGCAGCGTGGTCCGTCCGGGTTACACCTATGTCGGCAGCGGTGCGCGTACCGATACCCAAGTACCGGGTACCGCCTTCGCCACTCGCATCAGCCTCAACCCGCAACTGCCCCCAGACCTGACCCAGCAACAGGTCAACCCCCTGGCCCTGCCTGGCTTTAGTCTGCCCGCTGGGCAGAACGGTCTGTTCCGCCTCAGTGGTCAGAGCAGCAGCGCCGCACCAGCTCCGGCGCAGATCGCCGGCCTGCCGGATGCCGCGAACCTTACCCGGCCGCACAAGTACCTGATAGAAACCAACCCGGTACTCACCGACCTCAAGCAGTTCATGAGCTCGGACTACCTGCTGTCCAGCCTCGGTTACAACCCGGACGACAGCGCCAAACGCCTGGGGGATGGCTTCTACGAGCAGAAGCTGATTCAACAAGCGGTACAAGCCCGTACCGGCCAGCGTTTTATCGACGGCCAGAACAGCGACGAACAGCTGTTCAAGTACCTGATGGACAACGCCATCCAGAGCCGGCAACAGCTCAACCTGTCGGTGGGCGTGACCCTGACCTCCGAGCAGGTGGCGGCCCTGACCCACGACATCGTCTGGCTGGAAAGCCATGAAGTGAACGGCGAACAAGTGCTGGTGCCCGTGCTCTACCTGGCCCAGGCCAAGAACCGACTGGCCCCGAACGGCGCCCTGATCGCGGGTAACGACGTCAACCTGATCGCCGGCCAGGACCTGAACAACGTCGGCACCCTGCGCGCGACCAACAACCTGTCGGCCCAGGCCGGGCAGAACCTGATCAACAGCGGCCTGGTGGAAGCCGGTAATCGCCTTGACCTGCTGGCCGGCAACGACCTGGTGAACAAGGCCGGCGGCATCATCGCCGGGCGCGACGTGAGCCTCGCCGCAACCTGGGGCGACGTCATCAACGAGCGCACCCTGACCTCGCACCAGAGCAGCAACGGCAGCTACGCCCAGCAGCGCGACTTCGTCGACAACGCCGCCCGGGTAGAAGCGGCGAACAGCCTGGTGATCAGTGCCGGGCGCGACATCAACAACAACGGCAGCGTACTCAAGAGCGGAGCCGACACCAGCCTCAAGGCCGGTCGCGACGTCAACCTGAGCGCTGTGGAACAGGTGGTCAGCAACGACCGCGGCGTGCGCTACAACGACCTCAGCGTGACCCAGAACGGCTCCAGCCTGCAGGCCGGTCGCGATCTGGCCATCAGCGCCGGCCGCGACATCACCGCCATCGCCAGCCAGATCGAAGCCAAGCGCGATGTGGCGATGACCGCCACGGAAAACCTGAGCCTGGTTTCAGCGGCCAATGAGCAGCATGCGTATAGCAAGACCAAGAAGGTCACCAGCCAGGAGGATCATGTTCAGCAGGTGGGCACCACCTTGGTTGCCGGCGGCAATGTGGCGCTCAAGGCCGGTGAGGATCTTGCGCTGACGGCCAGTCGGGTGACGGCGGGGGATGAGGCGTATCTCTATGCGGGCGGTGATGTGAACCTCAGCGCTGGGCAGAACAGCGACTACAGCTATTACCGCAAGACCAAGACCAGCAGTTCCGGGTTGTCCAGCAGCCAAAAAACACGGATTGATAGCAGCAACTCCATCACTCAACAGGGCTCTTCCGTCAGTGGTGATACTGTGGTCATCCGCGCCGGCCAGGATATTGGCGCGACCGCCAGCGATATTGTCTCCACCCACTCCACCAGCCTGGTTGCAGGACGCAATGTCGAGATCGATAGCGCCACCGAAACCTACGAGCAAAGCCATTCGACATCGAAGAAAAAGTCCGGCTTGTTGAGCAGTGGCGGGATTGGTTTCACCCTGGGTTCAACTAGCGCTCAGAACACCTCGTCCAGCACCACCGAAAACGCCAAGGCCAGCACCATTGGCAGTGTGCTGGGCAACGTCGATATCCAGGCCGGCAAGGACCTGACTCTTAAAGGTTCCGACGTCATCGCCGGCAAGGACATCAGTCTCGTCGGGCAGAACGTCAGCATCCTCGCGGCGGAAAATCACAACAAGAGCGAGCAAACCTCCAAGACCAAGACCAGCGGCCTGACCCTGGCGCTGTCCGGAACCGTCGGCAGTGCTGTCGACGCCGCGTACCAGACCACCAAGCAAGCCAGGGAGGAGGACGATAGCCGCCTTTCTGCCCTGCAAGGCATCAAGGCTGGCCTGACTGGTGTCCAGGCCTGGCAAGCGGCCCAACAGGGCGGCGGGATGAACGGCGATAACATTGGCCAGTTCGTCGGTATCAGCATTTCCCTGGGCTCGCAGCAGTCCAGTTCCAAGCAGACTCAGGAGCAGGTGGTCAGTCAGGGCAGTAGCCTGACCAGTGGCAACAACCTCTCCATTGTGGCTGCCGGTAGCGGTACCGCAGGGGCGGATGGCGATATCCGCGTGCAAGGCAGCCAACTCAAGGCGGGCAATAACGTGCTGCTGGCCGCTGAGCGTGACATCCAGCTTGAGGCCGCGGCCAACCGGCAAAAGCTTGATGGCAAGAACAGCAGCAGCGGCGGTGCCATTGGCGTCAGCTTGGGCGTTGGCCCCAACGGCGCAGGCCTGAGTATCTTCGCCAACGGCAACAAGGGTGTGGGCAAGGAAAAGGGCACCGGCACCACCTGGACCGAGACCACCCTGGACGCCGGTAACCAGGCGAGCCTGATCAGTGGGCGGGACGCCGTTCTCAAGGGTGCGCAAGTCAATGCGGACGAGATCACGGCCAAGGTCGGGCGCGACCTCACGCTGCAAAGCCTGCACGACACCGACGACTACAAGTCCAAGCAGAGCAATGTCAGCGGCGGTGCCAGCTTCACGTTCGGCACGATGACCGGCAGCGCTTCGGTCAGCGTCAGCCAGAGCAAGATCGACTCCAAGTACCAGAGCGTGCAGGAACAGACCGGGTTGTTCGCCGGCAAGGGCGGCTATCAGGTTGAAGTGGGCAAGCACACCCAGCTCGATGGCAGCGTCATCGCCAGCACCGCAGAAACCGACAAAAACCGCCTGAGCACGGGCACCCTGGGCTGGAGCGATCTCAAGAACGAGGCCGAATACAAAAGCCAGATGCAGAGCGCCAGCGTCAGCAGCGGTAACGGCGGTGCTGATGGCTTCACCAGCAACATGCCCAGCGGCATGTTGATCGCCTACAACCACGGCGGCAGTGCCAGCGGCACCACCTCATCGGCAATCTCCAACGGCACTTTGGACATTCGTGATCCAGGCCAGCAGAAGCAGGACATTGCCACCCTCAGCCGCGACGTCGAACACGCCAATGGCAGCATCAGCCCGATCTTCGACAAGGAGAAGGAGCAGAAGCGCCTGCGAGAGGTGCAGCTGATTGGCGAGATTGGCACTCAGGTGACGGACATTGTTCGGACCGAGGGGCAGCTTAAGGCGGATAAAGACGCGAGCGATGAGCTGGAGAAACTAGGAATCCATCGACCTGGGAAAAATGCCAGCAAAGAGGAAGTTGAGAACTACCAGAAGCAGCTGATTGCCACTGACGCCTACAAGCAAGTTATGGGCAAGTACGGTACGGGCGGGGATTACCAGCGAGTAGCTCAAGCGGTGACCGCTGCCTTGCAAGGGTTGGCCGGTGGAGATATCGGCTCTGCTCTGGCTGGCGCCTCGGCACCGTACCTGGCGCAGTTGATCAAGAAAACCACGGGTGACAATCCAGCCCTCAACACCATGGCTCACGCGGTGCTGGGAGCTGCCGTTGCTCAGGCCCAAGGTAACTCGGCAATAGCGGGCGCTGCAGGTGCTGCTGGTGGAGAGCTGGCTGCTCGATTGATCACCCAGCAGCTGTATGGCACCAGCGATACCAGCTCCCTCAGTGAAGAACAAAAGCAGACAGTGGCTGCGCTATCAACGTTAGCCGCTGGGCTTGCGGGGGGAATTGCGAAAGGTGGTAGCGCGGGTGCTATTGCGGGTGCCGGGGCTGGCAAGAATGCTGTGGAGAACAACTTATTAGCGAATAAGTACGGCGTTGAGAAGTTGAATGAAACCAGCTTGGTAGCGCTTCATGAAAAACTGGTGGCCGCAAAAATCAGCGGTATGAATGACTTGCAGGAGAAATTTTCTGCTTGTGCTGGGGATGGCGGTTGTGAGCGTGCGGTACGCAATGAGTACCGGCAGCGAGAAAAAGAGTCCGGAGAAAACCTGGTTGCGTTGTATCAGGCAGGGGGACTAAGCCAAGAGGAGCTGAATCTCCTTTTTGGAAAATATGCACGCATCATGATGGAGGGTGCGAAAGAAGGGCAATTAAATTCGGGTTGGGGCGGAATTCTTGGGAATATTTATACCCTCAACGGAAATGACTGGACTCCCATTGGAACCATCAGCAACCCGTATCTGGCTATAGTCAGAAGCAGTGAGCAGATTTCCGAGTGGAAAAAGCAGGGTTTAAGCGACGAAAAAATTCGCGAGTTATCTCTTAAGGACGGTGTTATCAGTTCGGTCCTGGCACCCGTGGATGTTAATGGTGTTACGAACTTACTAAATAACGGTGCATCGAAGGAGGAGCTCGTCCAGTTTGCCATGATTGCCGCTTTTGGCAGGGTGGCCAGTGGTAGTAGTCAGCTTTCAAAGGTTACAGACGGCTCGGGTGGGGCTGCGGGGCAAGCTGCAAAAGGTACACTACGAATAGATCCAAATGGAAGTTTCTCTCAGTCAGAGATAAATTCTGCATACTATATGGCTGCTCAAGGTAAAAAAGTTGAGCTGCGTCGTCCTGTTGGTACGAGAGCAGAAGGGAAAACTTCAGATCTTCTAGTCGATGGTGTGAGCTATGATGTATATACCCCTACAACGGGTAATGCGGACCGAATAATTTCTGCGATAGCAAAGAAAAATACGCAAGCTGAGGGGATTGTTCTAGATTTATCTAGAAGCACCGTTACCAGAGAGCAGTTGGGAGATGTTCTGCGGAGAGTTAATGGTACAGGGGCGAAAAAAATCAATGATATCGTTATCATAGGTAAGTGAAATGCCATCAATGCTCTGTAAATGTGGTAATAAGTTAAGGTTTGGTGAGATACCGAATCCAATTGAATGGCTTTTGATTTCAGATGAGAACTTTGACAAGTTCCAAGGGCGGGTGGATTTGGAGGCGATTTATCGAGAGATGAATAGTGCTCTCAAGTGTTCTCGTTGTGGAAGATTATGGGTGTTTTGGAACGGCTTTAATTCTGCCCCAGTGTCATATGCCCAAGAATAGTTAGTTATTCTCAGTGAAATCGTGGCAAAAGGAACTGGTACTTCTGTAATTTCCTGAAAATGAAGTGTTTCCTTTGAGAACGGAAAGACATTTGAAAGTTTGAGTGCTTCGAAGCAACAAGGACTGAAAGCTACTCAAAATCTTGGCTATGACATCCATGTATCCTTGGAAACAAGCAAAAAAGGCATATCTGGCTTGCCTACTGCTGAATTCAACGCTCAAGGATTTGGGAAGGTTGATATTTATGCGCCAAATAATTTTAACCTTAAGACTATTTCTCGAGAGATTGAGAAGAAAGTTGTTCAAGGGCAGGCAAATTCAGTGGTGGTGGTCGTTCCTGAGAGTTTTAGCAAAGTAGATATGTATAAGTCTGCTGCTGCAGCTTTTGGGAAAAACAAAGGGGGGGAACCAATTCCTCTGAAGCAAGTGATTTTCTCTCAGGGGGAAAAACTATTCAGTTAGATAGGCAAGCTATTAATAGCCTGTTAGGGAGGTAAAAGTGTCTAAATTTCTATGTAGATGCTCCCATGTCATTAGCTTGGTTAGCTCTCCTACTTCAGATGAGTTCACTCTTGTTTCAAATAAGCTACTGTATGATTTGGCGGAGCAGGCTGATAAAGGAAGAGTTCCTTTTGATGGATTTTTTGATCGTATAGAAGCAACTGGCAAAGATGTTATTATTTGCCCTGTATGCGCTCGGATTTGGATAAAAAAGGATGAAGGGCCAGAATATTGGCCTTACCTTGAAGAAAAGGAATGAAAATCTCCCCGGCTAGCCGGGGAGATTTCTATGTTTCACTCCTATTCTTACTGACCTCAATTCTAATCTTCTGATTGACCTCAAATCCCGCCTGCTGCAACCAATGCCCACGTAATGGAAGCGGGGGAACAAGTCGGTACTGGGGATACTCGGTGCCACTCAACGGCGGGTAGAAATCGGCTGCGATGGTGGCGAAACGTTCAGTTTTGGGCAGGGCTGCCCTATGATCGGCCTTAGCCATATTCAGCTCCTGTTTAGCTGCTTGTGGTTAGCGGGTCTTGGGTGTTAGAGCACTCAAGGCCCGCGTCTTTTTTGCAGGGCTAACGGGTCAGCGTCTGCAAATGTTTTTTGATCAGGAAGGCATCGAGCAACGTCTTGACCACCTTCTTGTCTTCTTCGGGTATCTGCTCGACTTCCTGAAACTGCCGCAACAATTCCCGATCCTCGAACTTAGCCTTGGCCGCGTCATCGCTTGCTCCTTCCAGCAGGTAATCGCTGCTGACATCCAAGGCATCGGCCAGACGCTTCAAAGTGTCGCCGCTGGGCCGTGAAGTTCCACGTTCGTAGCGGCCAATGTGGGTGTAGTGCAGTTCAGCCAGTTGCCCCAGCTCGGTTTGGGACAGGTTTTTCTGCTTGCGAAGGCTGCGTAGCCGTTCGGCAAAGCCAGTGATGTTCTCGGCCATATCCAGCGTCTCGGTCTCATAAAGCATTACGGATAGAGCCATCTTCCATTACGCCATGCGCCGACGCTGGAATGTGATGAGCTGAAGCGGGCGCCGCAGGTGGAGAGTTGGCTGCTCGATTGATCACCCAGCAGCTGTATGGCACCAGCGATACCAGCTCCCTCAGTGAAGAACAAAAGCAGACAGTGGCTGCGCTATCGACGTTAGCCGCTGGGCTTGCGGGGGGAATTGCGAAAGGCGATAGCGCGGGTGCAATTGCGGGTGCCGGGGCTGGCAAGAATGCTGTGGAAAATAATCATTTAGGAACAGGGGTCAATATTTTTGGCCATCAATTGGGTAAGGACCAAGTAGCGGAATTTGGCAACGAACTCAAAGCATCCTGTGGTGATTCCGGAGGGCTGCAAGCTTGTCTGAAAACTTACGACACATGGAAAGAAACTTCCTACCGGCAGGGCGGGTTGGAGACAAAAGAGGCTCAGGCAGGGTGGGAAGAGTTCGTAGAGGCAGTTTACACAGAGAAAGTGCTGCCTCTATGTAAAGGGAACGCTGCTTGTGAGCGCAATGTTGCTACCCATATGGCCGTCACGACGGTGACGTATGCGGGCGACAGCGTAGGTATAGGTCAGGCAATCGGCGAGGCTACCCGGGCAGTCAATTTGGCTAATGGAAACTGGGTTCGCGTTGGGTTGCAAGTCGTAGAGGATGCGAGCTTACTGGCTACGCTTGGCAGCATGGTGGGAGTGTTCTCAAAAGTAGGGAGTGCTGGTGGTGCAGGGCAAGCCGCCAGGAATCCTAATCCGACAAGTGCTTTGACAGATGCTGAAACTGGGATTAGTAAACTACCAAAAGTTTGGGATGTACCAGATACTACAATTAATAAATTTCCAGCAAGTTGGGCTGTTTCTCCAAATAAAAAAGGCACTGGGTTTAGATGGCAAGACCCCCAAAACAAAGGAAATGGTGTTCGGGTAGATAAGGGGGAGCCTCATATAAGTCAGCCAACTCAGCAAGTGGATCACGTTATTGTTAGGTCAAATGGTCAGATTATAGGTAGAGATGGTAAACCTGTTATAGGGTCTATTAAAGATCATGCAGAGCAAGTTCATATCCCATTGAGCGAGTATAAAAAATGGAAAACTTGGAACTCTCCGAACTAGAATATCCTACGATGAGAGACGAACTGATTTCCTACTTGGAGGGGTTGTCCAGTGCTGATTATCAATACAGAGCATGGGTGTCTAGATCTGACTCGGATATAGCTTATGATGAGTTTAATTACGCTGTTCATTTTTTATACGATGATACCGATTTAGCAACCGACCCTCGTTCTTGGATCGGAATTGTGCTTAGAGGGGAAAACGAAGCAAGAGCAATTTCCGATGTTGTTAAGAGTATTGATAAGGTTTTCGATAAATATGGGACTTGTCTTGCGGATGAGGACTATCTGACGAAGCCTGAATGGGCTGATGTTATTGAGTCATCAAAAAACGCTTTAGTAGAGTTTTCTCAGGTATAGACGTCTTGATTTTATCTAATGCTTAAAGTTAAAGAACCCCGGTTCACGCGGGGCTCTTCATTATGTTGTAAAGCAAATTACTCCCACAGGTTGTGGAGTTGCCTGCGGTAAGATGATGCTGAGAGATCGTAGGATTTTTGCTACTCAAGTTGAGTTGGGGACAGAGCTTACCTCTATGAGTACGTTGGCAAACAAGCTGAATAAATTTGACTCTGGTTGGGCAGGTAATACTGTTGTATACGTCTAGTTTTAATGCATTGAATAAAACAGGCTTGTGAAGTGCAATAATGTGGGATTCGGAAAATAAAATAGGGCGTTGGGTTGTTGTTAGTGGGGGTGATGATGCGGGCCGAGTGTTGATTAAAGACTCGTAAGATGGATCTTTATAGCTTTAAGGACGTATGGAATGGGCAATCCGTATATAAGCAGTAGCGTTGTAATTCGGTCGCTTTGTTATTCTGAGGGCTCTCAGGAAATTCTTTATGTTTTTATAGTTGACGGCGTTGAGCGAAAACTAACCGGGAAGATGCATGATGACTCAGATATAAGAGGTGTTGAGTATAGTTGCGAACTGGATGAGTTTGTGATGTTACTCATGCCATTTGATGAAAAAACATCAAAAAAGCTGTTTTCAATATCCTGGATGTATGTTGACGGCGAGGACGTTCAGTTTCCAATCACTTTAATTCGATTGTGATTTTGTAGCTGCAAAAGGAACTGCTGGAGAAAAGGCGTGATAAGAAATAATGCTATTATTTTAGTGCTGTTTTTGCTTGTGGGTTGTGCCCCTTCATACTCTCACTGGACTGACGGGATGAATGCTCTGGTTGGTACTAAGTTTGAGTCCCATATTTATTCGGACTGTAGTCGAGGGTGTGGAGATTCGTATTGGTCGCCGGTAAATAGAAATGAAGTGTTTGATCGTGTGCTCGAAGAAGGGGAAGGCAGGCGCTTTTACATAACGTGGATAAGAGATTGTCGATATTCTGTTTTGGTTTCTAGGGATGGAATTATAAAGTCTTGGAGATATGAGGCCGCAAACACGAAAAGCTGTTATGTTTTTTAGTCTAATGGCTATAGATAGGGACGAACAGCTTTGAAAGAGGTGACTATTTAAAGAAGCGGGAGGTCGTGAAATACAGGAGTTTGTATTCAAGTGAGTCAGATGCTGAGACTGTCTTTTTTTAGTGTTTTTCTAATTTTTTCCGGATGTAGTGTTGGTCCCTATATTCATCCTGAATCTACGAATATAAATAAGGGTCACTCTAATTCGACTTGTCATGGCAGGCGAAGTGCCTTTTGGTATGGGATTGTAAATCCTGGCGATTTTTCTGGAGCGGTGATTGCGACTGTTTATACCACGCTGCCAGGTACGCCAGAATTTGACCCTGTTACTCGATCTATTACCGGTACAACAGACACTCAATTGAGAATTGAGTTTGAGGTTCATCCATATAAGCCTGAACAACAATGGGCTTTCGGCAAAGAGGCCAAGGCCATTGTTCGACAAGCACATGTCATGCAGAAAATGCATGCGCAAAACCCTACGTTCATCAGTACATTCTCGTCTTATATAGTGTTGCGATTGAATAATGGAGACCAGAGAGAAATTTTTGCTCCGCAAATGCAGACGACTTTTGAAGCGAAGAAAAATCGACCCAGTGTTATATCTATCCAATTGTCGCTGGGGCAGTTGGACGATTTTTCGATAACCCTTCCTGATATATTTGTGAACACTAAAAAAATCGATATTCCGACCATGCATTTCAAAAGTAATGAATGCCGAAGGAGATGAATGTGTTGCTGAACAATATAAGTGAGCAACTTCCGCTAAAGGCAGCGGGCGACTTTAAAGTCGCCCTTATTTATTGACTAGGTCATTTGCGGTTGCAAACGCCGTGATGTCACATCCAGCAGATCACAGCCATCGCGCAGCAGGATGCTGCACACCAGGGTCAGTTCCTGCAGTAGCACCGGTTCGCTGCGCAGGGTCTCGGCGGCGAAGTTCTCCAGCAGTTGGGTCGCGGCGCGGATGCGAAAGGCTGCGGCGTCGTGCAGCACATCGATGGGCGCCTGGGTGTCGATCAGCAGGGAAGGAATCAGGCAGTCGTGGCCGGTTAGGGATATATAACGGTTCATTAGTACACCTCGCTTAATGGATCGATGTACTCGTTACCCCGGTCGCCAAACCAGGTCGCCATATGGGCGACGGCCGGACTATAAGCCGCCGGCTTGCGAGGGTGCAAGGCAAGTGTGGTGGCGTCTTTTCCGAGAGCGTTGTAGGGCTTTTTCCGTACACATCCATCCCGCTTGCGACTGTATTTCCAGGTGTTTAGCCAGGGCGCTTTTGGCGAACGGTCGGCTAGCCTGTATGTACATTTGTAAATACGGAATTGCTTATGTACGTTGCATGGGACGAGGCCAAGAACCACGCCAACATGCTCAAGCACGGCATCGATTTCAACGATGCGGTGCTGATGTTCCAGCGCCCGGTGCTGTCCTTGCGCGATGAGCGCCTGGACTACCGCGAGGAGCGCTGGGCCAGCCTCGGTTGGATCAGGACCCTGGTGGGCGTGGTGGTCCATACCGAGCGGCGGGGTCATGCGGTGCGCATCATCTCGGCGCGAAAAGCCACTAAGCGGGAGGCTAAATATTATGTCCAACGGATCGAAAACTGATTGGGATCGCCTGGCGAAAACCGATGACCAGGGCATCGATACTTCTGATATTCCCGAGCTGGATGACGATTTCTTTCGCCGCGCCGAGGTGCACCTGCCGGGCAAGAAGGCCGTGACCATTCGCCTGGACGCCGATGTGCTGGAGTGGTTCAAGGGCCAGGGCGCGGGTTACCAGACGCGGATCAACCAATTGCTGCGCCAGTACATGC
Source organism: Pseudomonas sp. NFPP25 (assembly GCF_900116505.1). NCBI lineage: Bacteria > Pseudomonadati > Pseudomonadota > Gammaproteobacteria > Pseudomonadales > Pseudomonadaceae > Pseudomonas > Pseudomonas sp. NFPP25. The sequence goes on from NZ_FPBG01000005.1 coordinate 60,025, forward strand.
AGGCCCACCGGGACTGAGGCCTGTGCATCATTTCAGGAGGCGGGCGGATGGCCCGCCGCTCTTTCCGGCCGGCCGTGGAGGGTGGTCGCCATTGCGATTCCTGTCTGAAATATTCATTTACAACTACCCCCGTCCTCAAGCTCAATCTGCTCCCTTGCCTGGTGCGAAGGAGTGCGCTCTTTCGTGCAGGCTATAGTCTTGTGCTCACCCTGACCTCATCCGCAAATAAGGTGCTTTCGTATGTCTCGCTTTGCCTCCCGCAATACTTGGCTGGCCGTTGGTGCCGCGTTGCTGTGCCTGCACTTGCCCGTGCAGGCCCAGGAGCGTTTTACCCTGAACATTCCCGGGGTTTCGGATGACCGGCTGTTCACCACGGGCAATGCCAGCGATGCCAAGGGCTGTGGCGGGCACAATAATTCCCCGGCCTTGAACTGGACTGCCGGCCCGACCGGGACCTTGAGCTACGCCATCGTCATGCACGACCCGGACGGGGCCAAGGGCCAGGGCGTGGATCACTGGGTGCACTACGGCATCAAGCCCACCACCCGGCAGATTCCCGCCGGTGCCGGCAACAAGCCGAACCTGGAAGGGCTGGCCGGCCTCAACAGCCGCAACGGTACTTCCTATATGGGCCCGTGCCCGCCGGTGGGTGACAGCGCGCACCACTACATCATCCAGATCTACGCCCTGGACCTGCCGCCGGAAGCTCTGCCCGCCGGGCTGACCCGCGCCCAACTGCTGGAAAAGATCAACGGTCACGTACTGCGCAACAGCAGTGTGGTGCGCCGCTATTCCCGCTGAGTGAAATTTTTTTCGAAGGCTTAACCCGAATCGCCCAGGGGCTTCGTCTGAAGGGGGGAATGGATCATTTCTTTCCGAGGTCAGCCCCATGTCCCTTCCCGTGCATTTCCTTCGTCCGGCCGCCCAGGGTTTTGCCGCCGGCTTGTTGCTGGCAGTTGCCGGCTGTGGTGTGTCGTCCAAGCCCGAATCCGCTGCCGGCTCGTCAACCCAGGGAGCATTGCAGGCTGCGCCTCAAGCGCAGTACGAGGTGCAGCATGCCGATGCCACCATGGCCAAGCGCGCTGTGCATCCGATGAGGTTGTCAGCGCCGATGCCGGCGCCCATTAGCTCACGGGATTCGCTGGTGGCCGGTTACCGCGACGAGCCCCGGGAGCAGTACCAGAAACTGCCGGACAACCCGATCCACAGCGTCGCCGAAGCACCGGTCTCGACCTTCAGCGCCGACGTCGATACGGGTGCCTATGCCAACGTCCGCCGCTTGCTCAACCAGGGCAGCCTGCCGCCGGAGGGCGCGGTGCGCCTGGAGGAACTGGTCAACTACTTTCCCTACGATTACGCCCTGCCCACGGACGGCTCGCCCTTTGGCGTGACCACCGAGCTGGCGCCGTCGCCGTGGAATCCCCATACCCGCCTGCTGCGCATCGGCATCAAGGCATCGGATCGCGCGGTGGCGGAGCTGGCCCCGGCCAACCTGGTGTTCCTGGTGGATGTCTCCGGCTCCATGGATCGCCGTGAAGGCCTGCCCCTGGTGAAAAGCACCCTCAAGCTGCTGGTGGATCAACTGCGGGACCAGGATCGGGTGTCGCTGGTGGTCTACGCCGGTGAATCACGGGTGGTGCTGGAGCCCACGTCCGGTCGTGACAAGGCGAAGATCCGCACTGCCATCGACCAGCTCACCGCGGGTGGTTCCACGGCGGGCGCCTCGGGTATCCAGCTGGCCTACCAGATGGCCCAGCAGGGTTTTATCGACAAGGGCATCAACCGCATCCTGCTGGCCACCGACGGCGACTTCAACGTCGGCGTCAGCGACTTCGACAGCCTCAAGGCCATGGCCGCCGAGAAGCGCAAGAGTGGTGTCTCCCTGACCACCCTGGGGTTCGGCGTGGACAACTACAACGAGCACCTGATGGAGCAACTGGCCGACGCCGGTGACGGCAACTACGCCTACATCGACAACCTGCGCGAAGCGCGCAAGGTGCTGGTGGACCAGCTCAGCTCGACCCTGGCGGTGGTGGCCAAGGACGTGAAGCTGCAAGTGGAGTTCAACCCGGCCCAGGTCAGCGAATACCGCCTACTGGGTTATGAGAACCGTGCACTCAAGCGAGAAGACTTCAGCAATGACAAGGTCGACGCCGGTGAAATCGGTGCAGGGCATACGGTTACCGCGTTGTATGAAATTGTCCCGGCTGGCGAGAAGGGTTGGCTGGAGCCGCTGCGTTATGCCCAGGCCAAGGCGCCGCAACAGAGTGGCAAGCAGGGCGAGCTGGCCATGCTGCGGCTGCGCTACAAGGCGCCGGAAGGCGGCAGCAGCCGCCTGATCGAACGGCCCATCAGTGCCCAGCAGCCGGGCAGCCTGGCGGCGGCCAGCCCCGACCTGCGCTTCGCCGCAGCCGTGGCGGCGTTCTCCCAGCAGCTCAAGGACGGCCGCTACACCGGCAACTTCAGCCTGGCCGACACGGTCAAGCTGGCCCAGGGCGCCAAGGGTGCCGACCCTTACGGCCTGCGAGGCGAGTTCGTACAGCTGGTGGAGCTGGCGCAAAGCCTGCAAACTCAGGCGCCGAAAGCCCAGGCGGCGCAGCCCGTGGACTTGAGCCAAGTGCAGAGCCGCCTTGAGTAGACCTCAGACCCGCAGTGAACAGGAGTTCAACCGCCCTATGTCTGCTGCCCAATCCACCAGCGACGCCAGCAGCGATGAAACGCTGCTGGCGCGTTACCGTGCCGGAGACCCCGCGGCCTTCGAGGTGCTTTACCAGCGCCATCGCCAGGGCTTGTATCGCTTTGTGCTGAGCTTGTGCGGCAAGGCCGAGCTGGCGGATGAGGTCTACCAGGAAACCTGGCTCAGCCTGATCCGCAGCACCAGCCAGCCCCAGGGCCGGGCCAGCTTCCGGACCTGGTTGTACCAGATTGCCCGCAACCGCTTGATCGACCACTGGCGCAAGCACGGCCAGCGCAACCCGTTGCACGACAGCTATGACGAACAACTGCACGGTGAAGCCGACCATGCCCCCGGCCCCGAACAGCAACTGAGCCTGTGCCGCGACCAGCAGCGTATCGAAGCCGCCCTGCAGGACCTGCCCGAAGACCAGCGCGAGGTGTTCCTGCTGCGGGCCCACGGCGACCTGGAACTGCCAGAAATCGCCAGCCTGACCCAGGCTCCCCTGGAAACGGTGAAAAGCCGTTTCCGCTATGCGTTGAAAAAATTGCGTCGGCTCCTGGCCGAGGAGGTACTCACATGACTGACGCCCGACAGACCCCAACCCCCGAAGAGCAGATGCTGGCGCATATCCGCCAACACAGCGCCCAGGAACCACCGGCCCATCTGGATGCCCTGATCCTGGCCACTGCGCGCCGCGAAGCCCCGGCGCCCAAGCCCGGCCTCTGGCAACGCTGGATGCAGGCCTGCCTGCGGCCGCGTTATCAACTGGCTTTTGCCAGCCTGTTTGGCGTGGCCCTGGTCATTGGCTTGCTGCGGCCCTCCCCGGAGCACTATCCACAAGAGCAGGCCTTTGTCCCTGCGCCCGCTCCAGCCCCAGCTGCGCCCATGGCGCGCCAGGCGGCGCCACGTTCCGCCGAGCTGGCCGGGGCCTTGAGCGTCCCTGAGCCGGCTGCCCCTTCGCCCATCGCTCCGGCGGCCCCTGTCGGCAGTTTTGCCGCGGCGCCGGAGATGGAAGCGTCCGCTGATGCAGCGCCACCTGCGATGGCCAAGCCCAGGGCCGAGTCGAGCAAGCTGGCCAAGCGCATGTCGGCGCCGGTCGCGCCCCGGGCGATCAAGCGATTGAATGAGCAACTGCAGACAGTGCTGCGTCTATGGGACGAGGGCCAGAACCGCGCGGCGGCCGAGCTGCTGCTCCAGCTGCAGGAAACTTATCCACAGGAGGATCTGGACGCGCGCCTGCAAGCCTTGCGTCGTCAATAAGGTGCGGGGGTTGGCTGTCGCAGCGGAAAACGCGCACTATCTGCCCAGTTTCCAGAAAGTGAGAGGCCGGTCATGGCACCCCGCATCGACCGTATTGCTGCAATGTTGAACTGCCCGATCAAGGGGGCGGAGCTGCGCCAGGCCATCAAGGAAAGCCGCAAGGACTTTGGCCTTGAAGAGGGCGAGGACCTCGATCAGCAGGCCGACGACGAAGACGATCAGGCGGACCCGCACTCCGACGCCGTCGAGGAGGAGTGATCCGGCAGCCCCAGCGCTCAGGCGTAGGGGGTGGCGGGCAACTCGATGAACTCGGCGCAGGCACCGTCCGCGGTCATGCGCCGGGCCCGTTCCGGCAGCAGCCGGGCGTGGTTTTCCACTTGCCAGCGATACCAGCTCAGGCGCTGCACGATCCGCCGCCGGCAGGGCTCCGGCAATTGCCCCAGCAGGTCGACACTCTCGGGCGCCCAGCGGGCTCGGGTCGAGTAGTAGCAGAACAGGTTTTCCCGCAGGCCGAAACAGTCCTCAATGCTTTCCTCGACGCTGTACGCGTAGCGCTCGAAGCTGGCGCTCAGTTGCTGTGCGCCGTCGGCGTTGTCCCGCAGGTAGGCGAAGATCCCCGGCCAATTGATGCAGTACAGGTGCTCGTCCCAATCGCCGTCCCGGGTCAGGTACTGGCCCTGGCCGCGAAAGAACTGCAGCACTTCCTCGCGCTCCAGAGCCACTTCAAAGTTGCTTTTCATCGGGTGTTCCCTTGACGTCGGCGATGCTCACAGATAACGCCACGCATTCGATCACGCAATCGAAGCCGATTTCCAGGCGCAGGTGATAACCGGGGCCCAGGCGAGTGAGCTGGGTGCGCATGCGCCCGTCGAAGCGCGTGCCGCTGACCGCCAGTTCGCTGATGCCCTGGACATTGAGCACGAAACTGCAGTGGGTCGCCGCCTCGATCACCGGCCAGCTGGCAGGCACAGACAAGCGCGGCAGTTCACCGCTCAGGTGCAGGCTCAGTTGCTCGCCCTGGAACTGCGGGCCCTGGGTCTCCAGGTCATAGGGCGTGGCGGTCACATCGAACTCGGCCCGCCAGGCTTCAGGGTTGTCGATGCCGAACAGCCAATCCCCGCCGAAACGCTCACGGTGCGGGATTGCCCGGCACTCTGCCAGCGAAGGCAATTGCGCGCGGACCAGGTCTTCCTGCCAGCGCTCCCGTGCCGCGTTCAGCAGGCGCTGGAAAAGGTCCCGGCTGTTGTCGATCACCCCTGGCCAGTTGCTGGGCCACTGATCGTATTCGTAGTCGTCCTCGATGGGCTCCCAGATCTGTTCGAAGTCGTAGTCCGGGTCATCCAGGGCCGCTTGCAGCACCTCCACCAGCCGCTGTCGATGCCGGAAATTTTCCCGGGAACCGTGGCGCATCAGGCCGTAGTGGCGGACCAGGTATTCGCGGTCGTCTGGGTCATTGGGGTTGTAGCGGTTCAGTTCGGCATCCAGGGCCGGGGGCATGTCATAGCCCATGAACCAGGTGACCCAGTCGCGTATCTGGGGCTCGAAGGGTTGATTGTGCAGGGGATGGCGCAGCATCGGGACCTCCTGTCCGGGGGCGGCGAATGTAGCAAGTTGCGCCTCGCCAGGACAGCCCGGGGCCGTCATGTGTGCGGGGTGCCGTTCGGGCATTGCGCCGTTTTGCATCGCGGATCAACAAAAAAGCCCCAGGCCGTAAGACCTGGGGCTTTTTTGCTGAAGATGGCGCACTCGGCGGGATTCGAACCCACGACCCCTGCCTTCGGAGGGCAGTACTCTATCCAGCTGAGCTACGAGTGCAGTGCGGGCGACATCATACCTATGTCGACTCGGGGCGTCCACGCCGGTTTTCATCGGCTGGTGCTTGTCCGTCGCAACCCCCGGAAACCCGGGCCGTAGTGGCAGTTTTTCCTGCTGAAGCTTCCTCGTACCTGCGCGCAACCTGCAGCCAGAACCGTGCAATCACGGGGCACAGGGAGGTGCAGGAGATGAACTGTTCCATGCCGGGCGGCCTGCAAGCGGGCCTGCCGGACCAACTGTTCGAAGCCAGCTGGAGGGCGGTATTGCCCGGTTTGCAGCGCCGCGCCCGGCAGTTGGCGCGGGGCAACGCCGATGGTGCCCAAGAGTGGCTGGCGGCCACGGCGATCAAGGCGCTGCTGTTCTTTCGTCGCTCGCCGGAGCGGATTCGCGACCCCCAGGGCTTTCTGTTCCTGGTGCTCGATCATGTGTTTGTCGACAGCTGCCGCCGGCAGGCCCGGGAGCAGCGCCTGTTTGTGGATTTCGCCGGGCTCGAGGATGACCCGCTGCAGCAGCTAGAGGCCCCGCAGATGTCGGTGCTCGACCAGGTGGAATTGCTGGAGACCCTGGCCTTGCTCAGTCGACGGGTGGCGCAACTGCCGCCGAAGAAGCGCCGCCTGTTTGAACTAAAGTTTGTCGACGACCTGCCCTATCCCCACATCGCCGCCGAGCTGGGCATGAACCAGCCCTTGGCGCGCAAGTATGTGCAGCTGTTGCGGGCGCAGTTGCGTTGATGTGGCCTGAGGTTTCACAGCCGGCTCGCTCGGGCGTTCCTGTTCAGTGAGCCTGTTTTCGATGCTGTAGCCGGTGCCGCCGCCTTCTGCGGTGGGCCATTCCATCTAAGGAGAGATGTATGCCCGATCCAATGGTCAACTCGCAGATCACCGATGCCGTCACCCAGACCAACGTCAAGGTCGTGGCCGAGGCTCCGGCCCAGGCCATCGCCTCGCTGTACCAGGTGGCCAGCCACTCGGCCGGCCTGTCGCTGCAGAACGCGGTCAACAGCCAGCAGGCGCTCAACCAGATCTCCAATGCGGTGGTGTCCAAGGCCGTGGCGCTGATCATGGCGATTGGCGAGTAGGGCTGACCGCCCGGGAGAATCGTCATGGCCTGGTTCAAGAAGAAAACCCCACCCGCAGCCGCGGCCGATGAAAGCGCCGGCGCGGCGGCCGACCCTGGCGCCGCTGCAGTAGCCGCCGAGCCTGAGGCACCCTCGGCGATGGCCGGTGACGCCGCCTCGACAGCCAGCGCGCCGGCGCCCGATCCTGCGCCATCGCCTGCAGGCCCGGCGCAGCCCTCGATGATGCAGACGATGAATGCGCACCTGCTCAAGCAGGCCGGCACGCCCAGCAGCGACAGCACCGATGCCCTGAACAGCCAGATCGTCCAGGCGGTGCAGTTCAGCAATGCCCAGACCTTCAGCTATGCCCCGGCGCAGATCGCAGCAGCGCCGGACATGATGATCAGCCAGGCCGCCGGCCTGGTGGCGCAGTCGGCGGCGGGGTATTTCGACGGGGTCAGCAAGCTGGCCCTGGCGGCCCAGGCGGTGCTGCTCAAGCAGATGACCGAGAACATCGTCAAAGAGAACGTCAAGGGGGCTGCCGAGGATGCCCTGGGCGCGTTGGTCACCGATCTGCTGGTGGGCGCGGCGGCTGCGGTGGCGGCGGCTGCCGGAGCCATGGAGGCCGACGCGGCCGGCGTGGCCATCGACAAGATCGACCAGAGCATCGCCAAGTACAGCAGCACCCTGGCCAATCGCACACCGTCCTCCTGAGCAAGCGCCCCGGGCGCGCCAGGTGCCCGGGGCCTGCACGGCCAGGAGCATGACCGCGACACAGGCTTTTCCCCTGGCGTTGAAGTTCGACGGACCCGGTGCCCAGCCCTTCAACGTCATTCATTGAGTAAGGAGCATGCAATGGCGAATGAAGAGCAGACCCCGATGGCGACGATATTCGGCTTTGCCGAGAAGTATCTGAAACGCCCGTTGACCCAGGTCGAGCGCCAGGTACTGGAGGCATTTGCCCAGGACAAGCCGCTGGACATGTCCAGGGCCGCGCAACAGAGCGTCGATCAGGCGCGGCAGCGGGCCACGGAGCTGATGCAGTCCGATGGGCTGCGCACCCGGCAGATCATCGATCAACTGGCCGGTTCCGCCGCCGCGGGCAAGGCCGATCCCCAGGCGCGGGAGCTGGTGCTGCGCCAACTGCTGGCGGCCGCCGAGTCCGAGGAGCCGCTGTCGGTATCGCCCCCCGGGGCCGGCCTGGTGACGACCGCCGCCGCTGCAGCCGCCGCGGCGGCGCTGGCGCCGGCACTGTCCCCGGCCAGCTTCCCGGTGGACGATCCGCAGCTCAAGGCAATGATCAACGCCCTGGTCCAGCAGGAGGTGAAAGCCGCGGTCGAGGCGCGGATGGCCGGGCTGTCGCAGAAAGTCGAAGACACCCTCAAGCAACTGACCGCCGGCAGTGGGCAATAAGGGCCCCCTGAAATAACCGCAAGGCCGTTCAAGCCCCGCTTCACAGCATCAGGGCTGCCACGTTCACTCAATGACACGGAATGCTCCGTGTGCCTAACAAAGGAAGTTGAGCCATGCCACTTGTAAACGAACAAATCACCGATGCCGTCACCCAGACCAACGTCAAGGTCGTCGCCGAAGCGCCGGCCATGGCGATGGGCACCATCTACCAATCCATGGCCCAGGCCACCGCGATACTGTTCCAGAACTCGGTCTCGGCGCAGCAGCAGCAAAACACCCTGGCCCAGGCGGCCACCAACCAGGGCGTGATGCAGATCTACAGCGTCGACACTACCGCCGGGGCGGCGGCCACCGAAAAAGTCGCCCAGGGCGGGGTCTCCGACAACCTCACCAGCCTGTTGACGGTTCTCAAGTCCTTTCAGAGCTGATGGCTGAAAGCCTGATTTTCCGTTGAACCTACCTGCTGAAAAAATGGAGTTTTTATGAGCACAGTCAGTCCGCAAATCACCGATGCCGTCACCCAGACCAACGTCAAGGTCGTCGCCGAAGCGCCAGCCATGTCGATGGGCACCATCTACCAGTCCATGGGCCAGTCCGTGGCCATCCTGTTCCAGAACTCGGTTTCGGCGCAGCAGCAGCAAAACACCCTGGCCCAGGCGGCCACCAACCAGGGCGTGATGCAGATCTACAGCGTCGACACCACCGCCGGTGCGTCGGCCACCGAGAAAGTCGCCCAGGGCGGTGTGGCCGACAACCTCACCAGCCTGTTGACGGTGCTCAAGTCGTTCAGTAGCTGACCGTTCCACAGGCGCCATGCCAGCGCCCCCGCCGCCTGCCATAGGCTGCGGGGGCGTTGTCTTTTGCCCGGCGGCATGGGAGGTTGAAGCGGATTTTTTACCGCTAGGCGCCTTTACGTTCTTTTTTTCGAACAGCCTATTGTCCTTTACCCCCGTTGACCCTAGGATTCGTTTGAGATTTCAAACGCTCTTGCCTGGGTGCCCAAACGCACGTCTATTCTTGTGTGCGACTTTTTCGTGCTTTTACCCAGTGAACGATTTTCCTGACGGCAGCCTGGCCACGGGCTGGTGACAGCGCCCCGGCGCTCTCCTCCTGACCTGGCGCCTTTCTACAATCACAATTCGCCCCGCGTATGCGCGGTGCTGTTAAGGAAGCCGACATGCAGCTCAAAGACGCCCAGTTGTTCCGCCAACAAGCCTTCATCGATGGAGCTTGGGTCGACGCGGACAACGGCCAGACGATCAAGGTCAACAACCCCGCTACCGGTGAAATCCTCGGTACCGTGCCAAAGATGGGCGCTGCCGAAACCCGCCGCGCCATCGAGGCCGCCGACAAGGCCCTGCCGGCCTGGCGTGCCCTGACCGCCAAGGAGCGCGCCACCAAGCTGCGCCGCTGGTATGAATTGCTGATCGAGAACCAGGACGACCTGGGTCGCCTGATGACCCTGGAGCAGGGCAAGCCGCTGGCCGAAGCCAAGGGCGAAATCGCCTACGCCGCCTCCTTCATCGAATGGTTCGCCGAAGAAGCCAAGCGCATCTACGGCGACGTGATTCCCGGCCACCAGCCCGACAAGCGCCTGATCGTGATCAAGCAGCCGATCGGCGTGACCGCGGCCATCACCCCGTGGAACTTCCCGGCGGCGATGATCACCCGTAAAGCCGGCCCGGCCCTGGCCGCCGGTTGCACCATGGTCATCAAGCCCGCTTCGCAAACCCCGTTCTCGGCCCTGGCCCTGGTGGAACTGGCGCACCGTGCCGGCATCCCGAAAGGCGTGCTGAGCGTGGTCACCGGCAGCGCCGGCGACATCGGCGGCGAGCTCACCAGCAACCCGATCGTGCGCAAGCTGTCGTTCACCGGCTCTACCGAGATCGGTCGCCAGCTGATGGCCGAATGCGCCAAGGACATCAAGAAAGTCTCCCTGGAGCTGGGCGGCAACGCGCCGTTCATCGTGTTCGACGACGCGGACCTGGATAAGGCCGTCGAAGGCGCGATCATCTCCAAGTACCGCAACAACGGCCAGACCTGCGTCTGCGCCAACCGCCTGTACATCCAGGATTCGGTCTACGACGCCTTCGCCGAGAAATTGAAGGCAGCAGTGGCCAAGCTGAAGATCGGCAACGGCCTGGAAGAAGGCACCACCACTGGCCCGCTGATCGACGAAAAAGCCGTGGCCAAGGTCCAGGAACACATCGCCGACGCCCTGAAAAAAGGCGCGACCCTGCTGGCCGGCGGCAAGTCCATGGAAGGCAACTTCTTCGAGCCGACCATCCTGGTCAACGTGCCCAAGGATGCAGCCGTGGCCAAGGAAGAAACCTTTGGCCCACTGGCGCCGCTGTTCCGCTTCAAAGACGAAGCCGAAGTCATCGCCATGTCCAACGACACCGAATTCGGCCTGGCCTCGTACTTCTATGCCCGCGACCTGGGCCGTGTGTTCCGTGTGGCCGAGGCCCTGGAATACGGCATGGTCGGGGTCAACACCGGCCTGATCTCCAACGAAGTGGCGCCGTTCGGCGGCATCAAGGCCTCGGGCCTGGGCCGTGAAGGTTCCAAGTACGGGATCGAGGATTACCTGGAAATCAAATACCTCTGCCTGGGTATCTGATCCGGTTTCAAGCGCCGGGGGCACGAGAGCGCTGTCCCCCTGCGCAGCTTTAAAAAACGCACTTTTCAAGGTGGCCCGGGACCGCTCCGACAGTCGATCATCGCATGCTGTCGCAGCCGCTTCCCCGCCCCGCAACCCTTGAATCACACCGCTGCCGCAGCGGTGAATGAGGACACTATGAGCAAGACCAACGCATCTTTGATGAAACGCCGTGAAGCCGCTGTACCGCGCGGTGTTGGCCAGATTCACCCGATCTTCGCCGACAGCGCGAAGAACGCCACCGTCACCGACGTTGAAGGCCGCGAGTTCATCGACTTCGCCGGCGGTATCGCGGTACTGAACACCGGTCACGTGCACCCGAAGATCATCGCCGCAGTGACCGAGCAACTGAACAAGCTGACCCACACCTGCTTCCAGGTCCTGGCCTACGAGCCTTACGTGGAGCTGTGCGAGAAAATCAACGCCAAGGTGCCAGGTGATTTCGCCAAGAAAACCCTGCTGGTGACCACCGGTTCCGAAGCCGTCGAGAACGCCGTGAAGATTGCCCGTGCCGCCACTGGCCGCGCCGGCGTGATCGCCTTCACCGGCGCCTACCACGGCCGCACCATGATGACCCTGGGCCTGACCGGCAAGGTCGTGCCGTACTCGGCTGGCATGGGCCTGATGCCAGGCGGCATCTTCCGCGCGCTGTACCCGAATGAACTGCACGGCGTGAGCATCGACGACTCCATCGCCAGCATCGAGCGCATCTTCAAGAACGACGCCGAGCCCCGTGATATCGCTGCGATCATCATCGAGCCGGTACAGGGCGAAGGCGGCTTCTACGTCGCGCCCAAAGAGTTCATGAAGCGCCTGCGCGCCCTGTGCGACCAGCACGGCATCCTGCTGATCGCTGACGAAGTGCAGACCGGCGCTGGCCGTACCGGCACCTTCTTCGCCATGGAACAGATGGGCGTTACCGCCGACCTGACCACCTTCGCCAAGTCCATCGCCGGCGGCTTCCCGCTGGCCGGTGTCTGCGGCAAGGCCGAGTACATGGACGCCATCGCTCCAGGCGGCCTGGGCGGCACCTACGCCGGTAGCCCGATCGCTTGTGCGGCGGCCCTGGCGGTGATGGAAGTGTTCGAGGAAGAGCACCTGCTGGATCGCTGCAAGGCTGTTGGCGAGCGCCTGGTGACCGGCCTCAAGGCCATCCAGGCCAAGTACCCGGTGATCGGTGAAGTGCGTGCCCTGGGCGCGATGATCGCGGTGGAACTGTTCGAGAATGGCGACAGCCACAAGCCGAACGCCGCTGCCGTGGCCCAGGTCGTGGCCAAGGCTCGCGACAAGGGGCTGATCCTGCTGTCCTGCGGCACCTACGGCAACGTTCTGCGGGTTCTGGTACCGCTGACCTCGCCGGATGCCCAGCTGGACAAAGGCCTGGCCATCATCGAAGAGTGCTTCGCTGAACTCTGATGACGCTGTGACCTGATCGACAGAAAAACCCGCTTCGGCGGGTTTTTTTTCGCCCTCAGGCGGCTCCAGGGGGATTTGCGTTGTATGGAAGCCCGCGCATTGACTAAGGTGCAAGGGATTGCCTAGGGAGCGTGCTGCATGACCGCTGTTGATTTACCCGCTGTACCTCGCGTGCTGATTGCCGAGGCTGATCCCTGGTCTCGTGATTTGCTCAAGCAAGTGCTGTTGAACGTGCGCTGTGATGCGCGTCTGGACTTGTGTGCCGACGGTCAGGAGGCCATGGACCTGCTGAGCGCCAAACCCTATGACCTGATCATTGCCGATTGGGAGCTGCCGGGCATCGATGGCCTGTCGCTGCTGCGCGCGGTGCGCCAGCGCAAGCGCAACCCGGTGCAGCCGTTCATCCTGCTGAGCGTGCGTAGCGACAGCGCCAGCGTGCGCGAGGCCTTGCCCCTGGCGCCCACTGCCTACCTGACCAAGCCCCTGAACATGGAGGGGCTGACCCAGCGCCTGCAGGGCCTGCTGCTGGACGCCGGCCAGGAAGTCTCCTGCGAGGTGCCGGCCCTGGCGCCGGGCATGACCCTGTGGTCCTTTCTCGAACGCCGGCGCGATGTGGCCGACGGCGCGCCGCTGCTCACCGATGTGCAACTGGCGGTCAAGCGCAGCCTCAACCCCGAAGGCCTGGATCTCAAGGTGCTGGAGGAAGAGATCCGCACCGATCCCCAGGTCACCGCGGTGCTGATCGCTGCAGCCAACAGCGCCGCGCAGCACCATGGCGACGGCGTACAGACCCTGTCCCAGGCCCTGCATCGGCTGGGCACCGGGCAGAGCATGAACCTGATCCTCGGCCTGACCCTCAAGCGCAGCGCGCGCCTGAGCGATCCGGCCCTGGCCGACTATGCCGAGCGCTATTGGGAGCTGTCCCTGCATACCGCGGAATACGGCCGGACCCTGGCGCGCCTGCTGGACCTGGACCAGGAGCGCTGCTACTGCGCCGGGCTACTGCATCGCCTGGGCGACCTGGCGCTACTGCGTTGCTTGCAGGAGTGGAAACAGGCCGGCGGCGAGCTGGACGACCAGGAAGAAATCGGCGATGCCCTGGAGCGCTTTGGCGCGGCCTACGGCTCGGCGCTGCGGACCCGCTGGCGCATGCCCCTTGAACTGCGGGAACTGATTGCCTCGATCTACCAGTTGGGCGGTGGGGTGTATTCCCGCGAGGCGCTGGTGATGAACCTGGCGGCGCAGCTGGCGCGGCTGACCGAGCACGAAGGGGTGGAAGAGATCGCGCGCTGCAAGACCGCGCGGCTGCTGAAGGTCGGGCTGCCGGAACTGACCCGCCTGCGCAAGGGCTGAACCACTGTAGGAGCCGGCTGGCTCGAGTCTTGTGCAAGCCTTGCGGGCGCCTTTGCGGGCCAGCCAGCTCCTACGGGCGAGTGATCGCGGGTTTATCCGATGATGATGCGGTTCTTGCCCTGGCGCTTGGCTTCGTACATGGCGCTGTCGGCGCGGGCGAACAGATTGTCCAGGCTTTCGTCTTCCGCCAGCAGGCCGGTCAGGCCCTGGCTCACGGTGATGGTGAACGTCTGGCCCTGGTGGCTGAAATTCTGGCGCTGGATCTCCCGTTGCAGGCGCTCGGCCACCTGGCGGGCCATGTCCGCGGTGCAGCCGGGAAAAACCGCGGCGAACTCCTCGCCACCGATCCGCCCGAACAGGTCGCCGCGACGCAGGGCCGCGCGCCCGCTTTCGGCGATACGCTGCAGGACGATGTCGCCTTCGGGGTGGCCGTAGGTGTCGTTGATCACTTTGAAGTCATCGATATCCAGCAGCAGGAAGGCCAGGGACGAGCCTTGCAGGCGCGCCTGCTCGAACTCGCGGTTGGCGCATTCGAAGAAGTGCCGACGGTTGCTGCTCTGGGTCAGCACGTCGGTGGTGGCCAGGCGTTGCAACTCGGTTTCCAGCTGCTTCTTTTCGGTGATGTCTTCGGCGATGCCGACCACGATCAGGCGTTGCCCGGGCTCGGCATTGCGGTTGATGAAGCATTTGTCGCTGAGCCAGCGCACCTGGCCCTGGGCATCGATGATGCGGTATTCGCGATCTTCCACCGCGCCCTTTTCCAGGACCTGGGCCAGGCTGCGCTCGGCGTACTCCAGGTCATCGGGGTAGATGCTGTCGCGCCATTGATTGCAGTCCGCCAGGAGCAGGCCTGCGGGGCGACCGAAGATCCGTTCATAGGCCGGGCTGACGTACAGCACCTGGCGGCTGTCCCAGTCATAGGCCCAGAGCACCGCGTTGACGCTGACCAGCAGCGAGCTGAACAGCTGCTCGCGTTCGGTCAGGCGGGCCACTTCGCCCTGTGCATGCATCAGGGCCATCAGGGTTTGCGCGGCTTCGGGCCACTGGGGAAGCGCAGAGGGAGTGTGTGGGTTCTTGTTGACCATCGGCACAGTTCTCAAAGGGCGTGCCGCGCGTCGTTAGGCAGCGGCTACAACCAAGCCCGCCTGGGTGGCGAAGTGTTGTTTGAGATAGGGGATCGGGCGCTAAGTTCCCGGCCGCTACAGCGATAGCGCGAGCGCCCGCCAGACGGTCGAGAGGGGCCTGCAAGGCTTGATTTCAGAAGGGCAGCCCCTCGCCACGGGAGTGGCGAGGGGCTGGGGTCAGGCGGTGGTGGGACGCAGGGAATAGGTCTTGAGCTGATGGGCGAAATCACGCAGGGACTGAATGCCGCTGGCCTCGGCCTCGTGTACCCAATCCTTGATGGCCGCGAGCATGTCGTGGCCGTTGGAGCTGGTCTTGACCCAGATCTGCTGCAGGGCCAGACGCTTCTCGTAGATCACCTTCAAGGCCTGGCTGTGCTCCAGCATGCTCTGGATGCGCAGGTGGTGGCGGTCTTCCAGCAGGCTGGTTTCCCGGGACAGCAGGCGCTTGGCGCGGTGGAACTGGTGGCGCACCGAATGATCGACCTTGGCCAGTTCCTGTTTCACCAGCGGGCCGATCACCAGCTTGCGGTACTGGGCCATGATCTGGAACCGGTTGTTGAGGATGGCCATGGCGGTGTCCATGTCCAGGTGGCCCTTGCCTTCGACCCGGTGGGCGATGGGCGCCACGCGCTGGACCCTGGCCAGACGCAGGAAGCTGAAGACCTTGATCCAGGCCCAGCCCAGGTCGAACTCCCACTTCTTCACCGAGAGCTTGGCCGAGTTGGGGTAGGTGTGGTGGTTGTTGTGCAGCTCTTCGCCGCCGACGATGATGCCCCAGGGCACCAGGTTGGTGGCGGCGTCGCGGCATTCGAAGTTGCGGTAGCCCACCGCATGCCCCAGGCCATTGATGACCCCGGCGGCCCAGAACGGAATCCACATCATCTGGATGGCCCAGATGGTGATGCCGATGGTGCCGAACAGCAGCAGGTCGATGGCTGCCATCAGCGCCACGCCGCCCAGCTTGTAGCGGCTGTAGAGGTTGCGTTCGATCCAGTCTTCCGGGCAGTTCTTGCCGTAGATGCGCAGGGTCTCCGGGTTCTTCGCCTCTTCGCGATACAGCTCTGCGCCCTTGCGCAGCACGGTGGACAGGCCCTTGACCACCGGGCTGTGGGGGTCGTCGGCGGTTTCGCACTTGGCGTGGTGCTTGCGGTGGATGGCGGTCCACTCGCGGGTGTTCTGCGCCGTGGTCAGCCACAGCCAGAAGCGGAAGAAATGTTTCAGGCCGGCGTTGAGTTCCAGGGAACGGTGCGCGGAATAGCGATGCAGATAGACCGTGACCGCGACAATGGTCACGTGGGTCATCAACAGGGTGACTGCCACCAGTTGCCAGGCGGACAAGCCAAGTAAACCTTCGTACCACATAGGCGATAAGGCCCTCGATAAAGAAAAAAACAGCCCAGGCATTATCACTAAGCCCACTGAGAAAACCAGTCGCCCTTTCAGATAAGAGTGGCGGAATGTTTCTTCCTCTATAATCCCAAACTTTTCGTGTGGAAATAGACGGACTTATGTCGGTTTCTTATCGCAATGGTTTGCGTGCCGCGCTGCTCTATCTGCTGTTGTCGCTGGTCTGGTTGCAGTTCAGTGGTTACTTATTGAGCAGTTTCTTCGATGAGTTTTCCGATCGGGCCCATTGGCAACTGGTTGGCGGCTATGCCTGGGCGGTGGTCAGCGCGGTGCTGATCTTCTTCGCCCGGGCCCGTCTGCTGCGGGTGTTGGGGGCCGATCGCTGGCTGCGCCACCAGCAGAAGGACCGCGAGCGCCTGCGCCAGGCGGCGGCGGTGTTCGACTGCACCCGCGAAGGGGTGCTGGTGAGCGATACCCAGGGGCAGATCGTCCACGTCAACCGCGCCTTCATCGAAATCACCGGCTACCAGCGCGAAGAGGTGCTGGGCCGCCAGCCGAGCCTGTTCAAGTCCGGGCATCATTCGGCGCAGTTCTATCAATCGATGTTCGACTCGTTGCAGAAGACCGATGAGTGGAGCGGTGAAATCTGGAATCGGCGCAAGAGCGGCGAGATCTACCCGCAATGGCAGACCATCCGCGCGATCCGCGATGAGCAGGGCGAGCTGACTCATTACGTTGCGGTATTTTCCGACATCAGCGCGATCAAGGATTCCGAGCACGAGCTGGCTCACCTGGCCCATCACGATCCGCTGACCGACCTGCCCAACCGCCTGCTGTTCACCGACCGTGCCGAACAGGCCCTGGCTTCGGCGCAGATCCACAAGCGCGGCTGCGCCATGCTGATGATCGATCTGGACCACTTCAAGATGATCAACGACAGCCTGGGGCACAACGTCGGCGACCAACTGCTCAAGGCGGTTGCCGAGCGCCTGGGAGGGATGTTCGGCCCGGGCATCACCCTGGCGCGCCTGGGCGGCGACGAGTTCGCGGTGCTGGCCGAAAGCTGCCCGCAGCTGGTGCAGGCGGCGGCCCTGGCCCAGCGCATCATCGACGGCCTCAAGGAGCCCTTCCAGCTCGGCGAGCAGCAGGTGGTGATCAACGCCAGTATCGGTATCAGCCTGTTTCCCAGCGACGCGTTGAGTGCCAGCCAACTGCTGCGCAACGCCGATGCGGCGCTGTTCAAGGCCAAAAGCGCCGGGCGCAACGGTTACGCCCTGTACACCGAGGAGCTCACCGCCCATGCCCAGCAGCGGGTGGAAATCGCCTTCGAGCTGCGCCGCGCCCTGGACCAGCAGGAACTGCGGGTCTACTACCAGCCGGTGCACGACCTCAAGACCAGCCGCCTGGTAGGCGTCGAGGCCCTGGTGCGCTGGGAGCATCCCGAGCGCGGGCTGGTGTCGCCGGCGGAGTTCATACCGATTGCCGAGCGCACCGGGATGATTGCCGAGATCGATGCCTGGGTCATGCAGCAGGCTTGCCGGCAGATGTGCCAGTGGCAGGCCGATGGCGTGGTGCTGTCGTTTATCGCGGTGAATGTCTCGACCCGCCTGTTCGCCCGCAGCGAGCTGTACCAGCAGGTGGCCCAGGTGCTGCACGAGACCGGGCTGGATCCGGCCTACCTGGAGCTGGAAGTCACCGAAAGCGCGGTGATGGACGATCCCGAAGTGGCCCTGGAGCAGATGCACCGTTTGCGCGAGCTGGGTATTCGCCTGGCCATCGACGACTTCGGCACGGGCTACTCCTCCCTGCTGCGGCTCAAGCGCCTGCCGGTGCAGAAGCTCAAGATCGACCAGGGTTTTGTCGCCGGCCTGCCGTTCGACGAGGACGATGCAGCGATATCCCGGGTAATCATTGCCCTGGCCCAGAGCATGGGCATGCAGGTGCATGCCGAGGGTATCGAGCAGGTGGAACAGGCGCGTTTCCTTCTGGAACACGCCTGCGACCTGGGCCAGGGCTACTGGTTCGGCCGGCCGATGCCGGCGGCGCAACTGGTCTGGAGCAACGCCCCGCAGATCCGTTGATCCCTGTAGCCGCTGGCGCAGGCTGCGAACGGTTTGGGCGGCATACCGACGTGGCAGGTGCGGTGTTGAGGTTTGGCGCAAGGGCGCCAGGCAAGGCCCTGGGGGCCTTTGCGCAGCCTCGCTGAAGCTCGGCAGCGGCTACAGGGTTGGGGCTAAGCTGCTGTCAGCTCGAATAATTTCTTCTGGTTATATAAACATTCTTAAATAGTATTTTTAAGAATATCCGGCCCTATCTAGTATTGCTCCCACGCCGCAAGCAGTGCCGCCACTGCCAGGCACATCCCACTCAGGAGCAACACCATGAGCGCATCTCTACGTAGCGTTGACGGCCAGGACGAAGCAACCATCTTGCGGGAAATTCAAAGCGCACTGCGCGACCTGCGCTTCGGTGCGGTGGAAATCACCGTGCACAACGCCCAGGTCGTGCAGATCGAACGCAAGGAAAAATTCCGTCTGCAGCAGCCCGGCCACAAACCGAGTTGAAAGTACCTCGCTGAACACCGCGTCACCCTCTCGCGAACGAGAGGCCCGACTGGTCAACCGGAGGGCGTCATCCATGACCCCCTGCACGAATCCCAGCGTTCCTTTTCGAATGCGGGCTGAAATCGCCATAAGAAAAATGCCAGCACCTTAAAAAATTTCAGGAGCTTCACCATGTCGTCGATTCGCCGTTATGCCCTGGCCGCCCTCGCCAGCGCCGTTTTCGCCGGTTCCGCTGTTGCCAAGGACTATGAGCTGCTCAATGTGTCCTATGACCCGACCCGTGAGCTGTACCAGGATTACAACGCCGAGTTCGTGAACTTCTGGAAGAAGGACCACCCGGGCGACAACGTGAAGATCCAGCAATCCCACGGTGGCTCCGGCAAGCAGGGCCGGGCGGTGATCGACGGCCTGCGGGCCGACGTGGTGACCCTGGCCCTGGCCGGTGACATCGACGAAATCGCCAAGCTCGGCAAGACCCTGCCGGCGGACTGGCAGAAGCGCCTGCCCGACGCCAGCACGCCCTACACTTCGACCATCGTGTTCCTGGTGCGCAAGGGCAACCCCAAGGGCATCAAGGATTGGGGCGACCTGATCAAGAAAGACGTCTCGGTGATCACCCCGAACCCGAAAACCTCCGGTGGTGCACGCTGGAACTTCCTCGCCGCCTGGGCCTACGGCCTGAAGGCCGGTGGCAGTGAGGCCAAAGCTCAGGAATACGTGAAAGAACTGTTCAAGCACGTACCGGTACTGGACACCGGGGCCCGCGGCTCGACCATCACCTTCGTCAACAACGGCCAGGGCGACGTGCTGCTGGCCTGGGAAAACGAAGCTTTCCTGGCCCTCAAGGAAGATGGCGGCGCCGACAAGTTCGATATCGTCGTGCCTTCGCTGTCGATCCTCGCCGAGCCGCCGGTGGCGGTGGTGGACAAGAACGCCGAGAAGAAAGGCAACACCCAGATCGCCGAGGCCTACCTCAAACACCTGTACAGCCCGGCCGGCCAGGAAATTGCCGCGAAGAACTTCTACCGCCCACGGGACAAGGACATCGCCGCCAAATATGCCCAGCAGTTCCCGAAACTGGACCTGGTGACTATCGACAAGGACTTCGGCGGCTGGAAAACTGCCCAACCGAAATTCTTCAATGACGGTGGCGTGTTCGACCAGATCTACACGGCGCAATAACCCTGTTGTAGGGGCTGGCTTGCCAGCGAAGGCGCCCCTGAGGGCAAAGCACGACTTGCGGGCCCTTTGGCCGGCAAGCCGGCTCCTACCAGGCAGAGCCCGCATTGAGTTGCGGGTTTTGCGTATCCGTTTCGTTAACCAAGGACTCTTATGTCGCGTCGTATCTCCCCCGTCATACCCGGCTTCGGGCTGACGCTGGGCTACACCTTGGTGTACCTCAGCCTGATTGTGCTCATCCCCCTGGCGGCGATGTTCGTGCATGCCGCGCAACTTACCTGGGAACAGTTCTGGGCGATCATTTCGGCGCCACGGGTGCTCGCCGCGCTCAAGCTGAGCTTCGGTACCGCGTTGTATGCGGCCATCATCAACGGCGTCATCGGCACCCTGCTGGCCTGGGTCCTGGTGCGCTACAGCTTCCCCGGGCGCAAGATCATCGATGCCATGATCGACCTGCCATTCGCCCTGCCCACCGCCGTGGCGGGCATTGCCCTGACTGCGCTCTACGCGCCCACCGGCCTGGTGGGGCAGTTCGCCACCGACCTGGGTTTCAAGATCGCCTACACCCCCCTGGGCATCACCCTGGCACTGACCTTCGTCACCCTGCCATTCGTGGTGCGCACGGTGCAGCCGGTGCTGGCGGACATCCCCCGTGAAGTGGAAGAAGCCGCCGCCTGCCTGGGTGCCAAGCCGTGGCAGGTGTTCCGCCATATCCTGGTACCGGCCCTGCTGCCGGCCTGGCTCACCGGTTTTGCCCTGGCCTTTGCCCGCGGCGTGGGCGAGTACGGCTCGGTGATCTTCATCGCCGGCAACATGCCGATGAAGACCGAGATCCTGCCCCTGCTGATCATGGTCAAGCTCGACCAGTACGATTACACCGGCGCCACTTCCATCGGCGTGCTGATGCTGGTGGTTTCCTTCATTCTGCTGCTGCTGATCAACCTGCTGCAGCGGCGCATCGAACGACCTTAAGGAGGCGCGACCATGTCCCAATCGTCCATTTCCGCCGCGTCCTCCGCCAACGCCGCCCGCCGTGGCAGCGCCACCTCGCGGCGCCTGCTGATCGGCCTCGGCTGGCTGATCTTCGCCCTGTTCCTGCTGCTGCCGCTGTTCATCGTGGTGTCCCAGGGCCTGAAGCTCGGCCTGGGGGCGTTCTTCGATGCGATCTTCGAGCCCGACGCCCTGTCGGCGCTGAAACTCACGGTGATCGCGGTGCTGATCTCGGTGCCCCTGAACCTGGTGTTCGGGGTCAGCGCGGCCTGGTGCGTGAGCAAGTACTCGTTCCGCGGCAAGAGCATCCTGGTGACCCTGATCGACCTGCCGTTCTCGGTGTCGCCGGTGATCGCCGGCCTGGTCTATGTGCTGATGTTCGGCGCCCAGGGCCTGTTCGGCCCGTGGCTTTCGGACCACGACATCCAGATCGTCTTCGCCTTGCCGGGCATTGTCCTGGCCACCATCTTCGTCACCGTGCCCTTCGTTGCCCGGGAACTGATCCCGCTGATGCAGGAGCAGGGCACCCAGGAAGAGGAGGCCGCCAGGTTGCTGGGGGCCAATGGCTGGCAGATGTTCTGGCACGTCACCGTGCCCAACATCAAATGGGGCCTGATCTACGGCGTGGTGCTGTGTACCGCCCGGGCCATGGGTGAGTTCGGCGCGGTGTCGGTGGTTTCCGGGCACATTCGCGGGGTCACCAACACCCTGCCGCTGCACGTGGAAATCCTCTACAACGAGTACAACCACGTCGCCGCCTTTGCCGTCGCCAGCCTGTTGCTGATCCTTGCGTTGTTCATCCTGCTGCTCAAGCAGTGGAGCGAATCCCGAATCAACCGCCTGCGCGCCAGCGCCGCGGAGGAATAAGTCATGTCGATCGAAGTCCGTAACGTCAGCAAGAACTTCAACGCCTTCAAGGCCCTGAACAGCATCAACCTGGACATCCAGAGCGGCGAGCTGGTGGCCCTGCTGGGCCCGTCCGGCTGCGGCAAGACCACTCTGCTGCGGATCATCGCCGGGCTGGAAACCCCGGACCAAGGCAGCATCGTGTTCCACGGCGAGGATGTCTCGGGCCACGACGTGCGTGATCGCAACGTCGGTTTCGTGTTCCAGCACTACGCCCTGTTCCGCCACATGAGCGTGTTCGACAACGTTGCCTTCGGCCTGCGCATGAAGCCGAAGAACCAGCGCCCCAGCGAGAGCAAGATCGCCGAGAAGGTCCACGAGCTGCTGAACATGGTGCAGCTGGACTGGCTCTCCGACCGTTACCCGGAACAGCTCTCCGGCGGCCAGCGCCAGCGTATCGCCCTGGCCCGCGCCCTGGCGGTGGAGCCCAAGGTGCTGCTGCTGGACGAACCCTTCGGCGCCCTCGACGCCAAGGTGCGCAAGGAGCTGCGGCGCTGGCTGGCGCGGCTGCACGAAGACATCAACCTGACTTCGGTATTCGTTACCCACGACCAGGAAGAAGCCATGGAAGTGGCCGACCGCATCGTGGTGATGAACAAGGGCGTGATCGAGCAGATCGGTTCCCCGGGCGAGGTCTACGAGAACCCGGCCAGCGACTTCGTCTACCACTTCCTCGGCGACTCCAACCGCCTGCACCTGGGGGAGGACAACCACGTGCTGTTCCGGCCTCACGAAGTGTCGCTGTCGCGTTCCGAACTGGAAGACCACCACGCCGCCGAAGTGCGGGATATCCGTCCGCTGGGGGCCACCACCCGGGTGACCCTGAAGGTGGAAGGGCAGAGCGAACTGATCGAAGCCGAAGTGGTGAAGGACCACGACAGCCTGATCGGCCTGGCCCGTGGCGAAACCCTGTTCTTCAAGCCCAAGGTCTGGCAGAAACACGCCAGCCTCTGACCCCGCCGACATCACGCCCGCTGTAGGAGCTGGCTTGCCAGCGAAAGCGTCCTTCAGGTTTGCACCTGGCTCGAAGGCCTCTTCGCCGGCAAGCCGGCTCCTGCGGGGGCCGGCCCAATATTCCCGAAGCGTTCCCGGGCTTCAGACCATGGCTTTCTTGTGCCGCAGGGCCACCGGCCCGGAACGCTGCTCGATGGCCTGCTTCAGGTCATGGCGCAGGCCCAGCAGGAAGGCCAGTTCGGCCACCACGAACAGCGGACCGACGATCAAACCCGACAGATCATCGACAAAGGCCGGCTTGCGGCCCTCGTAGTAATGGCCGATGAACTGGATCACCCAACCGATCACGAACAGGCCCAGGCCGCTGCTCAGCCAGAGCCCGGTACTTTGCGCCGCCAGCACCTGGCCGGCCCACACCGATAGCGCCATCAGCACCGTCATCAGCACCCCCAGGCGCACTTCCAGGCGCAGGTAGAACACTGACGCGGCCAGGGCCAGCAGCAACGCCGGCGACCACGACAGCCCGGCCATGCTCCAGGCGGGACGCGACAACAGCACGGCCACCGCCACCACGATCATCGGAATGCCGATAAAGTGGCTGGCGATATTGCGCGGGTCGCGGTGGTAGGCGGCGTATTGACTGAGATGATCAACGAGGCTTTTCATTGTTGTTCCTCCGTTAGGGTGGCTCGATCATGCCCGGCGGCGGTGCTCGGCTCTGTCAGCTAGGCGACAATCATTGCGATGCCCTGAGGGAAAGACCTGTTCATGGACCTGCACCAGTGGCGTGAATGCCTGATGACCGGCCAGTGGTTCAGCCACCTGCCGGCTTCCTTACAGAATAGTTTGCTCGACAGTGCGCGCCTGCGCCGGCTGACGGCGGGGCAGTGCCTGTTCCGGCGCGGCGATCCGCCCTGCGGGCTGTACGCGGTGCTCGAGGGCACGGTGCGGGTGGGCGCGGTCAGCGAGCAGGGCAAGGAGGCCTTGCTGAGCCTGATGGAAGCGCCCCACTGGTTCGGCGAGATCTGCCTGTTCGACGGCCAGCCCCGTACCCACGATGCCTACGCCGAGGGCGCCTGCACTCTGCTCCAGGTGCCGCAGGCGAATCTGCTGCAACTACTGGAGCAGCAGCCGCAATACTGGCGCCAGTTCGCCCTGCTGATGAGCCATAAACTGCGCCTGGCCTTTATCAACCTGGAGCAGTTGAGCCTGATGCCGGCCCCGGCGCGGGTGGCCAGCCGCCTGCTGGCGATGGCCGCCGGCTACGGTGAAGTGGCCCAGGCCCGCCGCGTGCTGCAATTGCCCCAGGAACAACTGGCGCTGATGCTCTCGCTGTCGCGCCAGACCACCAACCAGATCCTCAAGGAGCTGCAGCACCAGGGCATCCTGCGCCTGAGCTATGGCGAGATCGAAATCCTCGACACCGAGCGCCTGCGCGCCCTGACCTCGCCATAGAAGCCCCCGCGATGTCCCTGCCTCCCGTAGGAGCTGGCTTGCCAGCGAAGGGGCCCGCGAGATTGCCTTCGCCGGCAAGCCGGCTCCTACAGAAACCCCCACGTTGTCCCTGCCTCCCGTAGGAGCTGGCTTGCCAGCGAAGAGGCCCGCAAGATCGCCTTCGCCGGCAAGCCGGCTCCTACAGAAACCCCCGCGTTGTTCCTGCCTCCCGTAGGAGCTGGCTTGCCAGCGAAGAGGCCCGCGAGATCGCCTTCGCCGGCAGCCGGTTCCTACGAGCCACGATAGGTCGAGAACCCATAAGGGCTGAGCAACAACGGAACGTGGTAATGCTGCTCGGTCTGCCTGACCTCGAAGATCACCGGGATCTCCGGAAAGAAGGTCTCGCGCTTGGCTTGCCTGAAGTACTCGCCGGTCTTGAACACCACCCGATACTCGCCGGCCGTCAGCGCCCGGCCCGCCGGAAACAGCTCGGCAATCCGCCCCTGCTCATTGGTCACCCCTTCGGACAAGGGCTTCCAGTCCTGGCCCACCTGCTGCTCCAGGGTCACCTTGACCCCCGGCGATGGCAGGCCGTTCTCCAGGTTCAGCACGTGCACGCTCAACGGATTGCCTGCCGCCAGGGCCAGGCTCGACAAACCACACAGGCCGATGGCCGCCAGACTATTACGCAAAACATTCATGCCCCACTCCTTCCTCGATTGAACAAACAACACAACCTGTAGCCGCTGCCGAGCCCGCGAGGCTGCGAACGACCGCAACGCGGGCGCAGGTTTTCACGATCACTCACGCCCGGCCTCGGTAGCCAACCCCACCCGCTGCGCGGCCTGGAGCGCACACGCCTCGTCCTGCGCCGCGCCACCGGCCCCGGCAATCCCGATGGCCCCCACCAACTGCTTGCCGGCAAACAACGCAAGGCCGCCACCGAGCAACAACAGCTCCGGCAAGGTATTGAGATTGGCCGCCTCGGGGCTGTTGCGCGCCCGTTCGGCGAACAGCCGGCTCGAAGTCTTGGTCGACAGCGCGGTGTAGGCCTTGCGCTGGCTGGCCGGGCCGTTGTGCGGGCCCACCCCATCGCCGCGCATCGCCACCAGCAGGTTGCCGCCACGGTCCAGCACCGATACCGCCGCGGTGCACTGGGCCATGCTGGCATCGGCCAGCTGGCGGGCGGCGGCCAGGTCCAGTTCGGCATGGCGCGGCAGTTCGAGCGCCGCCAGGGCCGTGCCGGCGAGGCTCAGGCCGAGGCCCAGGACAAGAGGTTTGCAGATCATCGAACGAGCTCCATAAAGACCGGTGGCCACCTTAGCCAGCGCACTCCGTCAGAACTCCGTCGTCTTGATTACAAGTTTGTAATGGGCAAGCGCGCGCCGGGCGCCTAGCCTGTGCCGATCATTTCCGAGGTGCGCCATGCGTTTGCTGGTAGTTGAAGACGAAGCCAAGACCGCCCATTTCCTTGCCAAGGGCCTGGGAGAGTCCGGCTTTGCCGTGGACGTGGCCCTGAACGGCCTGGACGGGCGCTATTTCATCGAGCAGCAGGAGTACGACCTGATCATCCTCGACGTCATGCTCCCCGGCCTCAACGGCTGGCAGTTGCTGCAACTGGTGCGCCAGCGCGGTGCCACCCCGGTGCTGTTCCTCACCGCCCGCGACGCTATCGAGGACCGGGTCCGCGGACTGGAACTGGGCGCCGACGACTACCTGCTCAAGCCCTTCGCCTTTGCCGAGCTACTGGCCCGGGTGCGCACCCTGCTGCGCCGCGGACCGCTGCGCGAGGCCGAGTCCTTCAGCATCGCCGACCTGGAGATCGACGTGCTGCGCCGTCGCGTCAGCCGTGGCGGCCAGCGCATCGCCCTGACCAACAAGGAGTTCGCCCTGCTGCACCTGCTGGCCAGCCGCCAGGGCGAAGTGCTGTCGCGGACCCTCATCGCCTCCCAGGTGTGGAACCTGAACTTCGACAGCGACACCAACATGGTGGAAGTGGCGGTACGAAGGTTGCGGGCCAAGGTCGACGACCCCTACATGCCCAAGCTGATCCACACCGTGCGTGGCGTCGGCTACCAGCTGGAAGCCCCGGATGAAGCGCTCTAGTTCCATCGCCTGGCGGCTGGCCCTGGCCTTTGCCGCGGTCTGCGCCCTGGTGCTCAGCGTGATCGGGGTGTTCCTCTACCGTTCCCTGGCCGGGGAAATCGCCTACCGCGACGACCTGGCCCTGCTCGGCCGCCTGGAACAGGTGCGGGCCCTGCTGCAGGACAGCGACAGCCTGGATGCCCTGCAAGCCCGGCCCCGGCTGTACCAGAACATGCTGGGCAACCAGGAAAGCCTGCTGCTGGTGCTGCGGGCCGATGGCTCGACGGTGATCGACATCAACCCGCGCCGGCAGCCCCTGCCCGCGCTCGACCCCATTGCGCTGCAACAGGCGCCGCAACGCACCGATGTCCGCCTCTGGCCGGGGCCGGACGATGTGCCGGTGGCGCTGCTGGCGGGCCAGGCCCGGGGGCCCAAGGGCGAAGCCCTGACCGTGGTCGCCGGCAAGGTTCTCAGCGAGCGCGAGCAGATGCTCGCCAGTTACCGCCTGCGCCTGTACCTGGCGGTGGGGCTGGGGGCCTTGCTGGCCTTCGCCCTGGGCCTGCTGCTGTTGCGCCGGGGCTTGCAGCCCTTGCGCCAGCTCAGCGAAGCGGCCCGCCAGATCGACCTGCGCAGCCTCGACCGGCGCTTGCACACCAACGGCATCCCGGCGGAATTCCACGAGCCGGTGCAGGCCCTGAACGCCATGCTGGCGCGCCTGGAAGAGAGTTTTGAGCGCCTCTCGCAATTTTCCGCCGACCTGGCCCACGAGATCCGCACGCCGTTGCACAACCTCCTGGGCAGCAATGGCCTGGCCTTGAACCAGCCGCGCAGTGCGGCGGAGTACCAGGAAGTGCTGGCCTCCAACATGGAAGAGTTCGAGCGCCTGGGACGCATGGCCGAGAACCTGCTGTTCCTGGCCCGGGCCGAGCAGGCCGATGCGGTGCTGGACCTGCAGGTACTGTCACTGGCCGGTGTCGGGGCGCAACTGTGCGACTACTTCGAAGCCCTGGCCGACGACCGCCAGTTGCGCCTGGAGAACGGTTTTTCCGGCGAGCTGCGGGCTGACCAGCAATTGCTGCAACGGGCCCTGGGCAACCTTCTGGCCAATGCCGTGCGCCATGCCGATGCAGGGTCGCTGATCCGCCTGCGGCGCCACGACGAAGCGGGCTGGTGCTGGTTGCAGGTGCACAACCAGGGCCCAGCGATCGCCCCCGAGCACCTGCCCCGGCTGTTCGACCGTTTCTACCGGGTCGACCCGTCCCGAGCCGAGCCGGGGGACTCCGGGGGCCTGGGGCTGGCCATCGTGCACTCGATCATGCTGCTGCATGGCGGCCAGGTGCGGGTCACGAGCGATGACCAGGCCACGGTATTCGAACTGGGCTTCCCCCTCCTGTAGCCACTACCGAGCCTGCGAGGCTGCGACAAGGCCGCCAGGCCTTCAGCGGCCTGCAGTATTTGCGCCCGCGTTGCGGTCGTTCGCAGCTTCGCAGGCTCAGCAGCGGCTACAAGGCTGCTGGGGCTTAGCGCAGGCCGTCGCGAAACTGCCCCGGGGTCATCCCGGTCCAGCGCTTGAATGCCCGGCTGAAACTGCTGGCATCGGCAAAGCCCAGCAGGTAGCTGATCTCGCTCAGGGAGCATTCCAGGTCCCGCAGGTGCAGCAGGGCGAGGTTTTCCCGGCATTCGTTGAGCAGGGTGTCAAAGCGCGTGCCTTCATCCGCCAGGTGCCGTTGCAGGCTGCGCAGGCTCAGGTGCAGGGCCTGGGCCACTCGCTCCGCCGAAGGTTCGCCTTCGGGCAATTGGGCTTCGATCACCCCGCGTACCTTGCGCTCCCAGGTCAGGGGCCGCAGTTGCAGGAGGGTGCGCTTGAGCACCGCTTCGTTGTGCTCGGCCAGCTCCGGGTTGGCGTCGTCCAGATGGCTGTCGAAATCGTGCAGGCCGAACTCCAGGCAGTCGTCCACGGCGGCGAACTGCACCGGGCAGCGGAAAACCTTGTGCCACTGGCTCGGGTCCGCCGGGGCCGGGCGCCGCAATTGCACGGCCAACGGCGCGTAGTCACGGCCCAGGCGGTTGCGGCAGGTGCGCACGTAGATCGCGGCAAAGGCGTCGATGGCTTCGAAGGCCGGTTGCGGCGCGCCCTCCGGCACCTTGAGGAAGAACCGGTAGCGGTCCGCTTCCCGGGTCAGGGCCAGTTCCAGGGCGTCGCTGACCACCTGGTGATAACGCACGATGCGCTCGAACACTTCCCGCAGGCTGCCGCTGGCCACCAGGGCGTAGCCCAGGGCGTGGAAGGTGGTGGGGCTGACAAAGCGCGACACCCGCAGGCCGATGGCCGGGTCGCCGCTGGCCTGCACGGCGAGATGCCACAGGCGGGTGGTGGCCGACAGCGGGTAGCGGGCGTTGGGGTCGTCCATCAATTGCGGGTCGAGCCCGGCTTCGCGGCACAGTGCGGCGCTGTCGAGGTCCAGAGCGTCCAGTTGCTTG
Organism: Pseudomonas sp. NFPP25; assembly: GCF_900116505.1. NCBI lineage: Bacteria > Pseudomonadati > Pseudomonadota > Gammaproteobacteria > Pseudomonadales > Pseudomonadaceae > Pseudomonas > Pseudomonas sp. NFPP25. The sequence continues at coordinate 88,739 of NZ_FPBG01000005.1, forward strand.
CGCAAGGCGCGGGTCCAGCTGGCAAGGGAGGTGGCTTCGGTCATGCGATTGGCGCGTCCGGTCAACAGGTTGGCGTTTACGGCTAGCGCCCGGAGCCGGGGCTCGGGGCAGGATGCACACATCACTGACCAGAGGATGGAATCATGCAGGGTATTTCTGCAAGCCCCGAGCGGATGAACGCACAGCAGCGGGCGGCGCATATACGCCAGGTGGTCCTGGCCCGGGGTGATGAACTGCGCCGGCGTTTTCCTTTGCTGCGGCACCAGGACGCGCTGGGCGCGGGGATCCTTGCGTTCGCTCTGTCGGGGATGCTGGGGTCAGCGCTGCTCTATGTCACGGGTCACCTGGCCTGGTGGGCGTGCCTGCTGCTCAATGCCTTTTTCGCCTCCCTGACCCACGAGCTGGAACACGACCTGATCCACAGCATGTACTTTCGCAAGCAGCGCCTGCCCCACAACCTGATGCTGGGGCTGGTGTGGCTGGCGCGGCCGAGCACCATCAACCCCTGGGTGCGCCGCCACCTGCACCTGAATCATCACAAGGTGTCCGGCAGCGAGAGCGACATCGAGGAGCGCGCCATCACCAACGGCGAGCCCTGGGGCATCGCCCGCCTGCTGATGGTGGGGGACAACATGATGGCGGCCTTCATCCGCCTGCTGCGGGCGCCGGGGGCCAGGCGCAAGCTGGGCATCCTCGTTCGTACCCTGGCGGTGTACGCGCCGCTGGCATTGCTGCATTGGGGCGCCTGGTATGTGTTCCTGGGCTTTCATGGGGCCAACGGCGTGGCCGCCCTGCTGGGCAGCCCGATCCAGTGGTCGCAAGACACCGCGTCGCTGATGCACTACGTCGATATCGCCGTGGTGGTGATCATCGGCCCCAACGTGCTGCGCACCTTCTGCCTGCACTTTGTCAGTTCCAACATGCACTACTACGGCGACATCGAGCCGGGCAACGTGATCCAGCAGACCCAGGTACTCAACCCCTGGTGGATGTGGCCGTTGCAGGCCTTCTGCTGCAACTTCGGCAGCACCCACGGCATCCACCATTTCGTGGTCAGGGAGCCGTTCTACATCCGCCAGATGACGGCATCGGTGGCGCATAAAGTGATGGCCGAGATGGGCGTGCGCTTCAACGATTTCGGCACTTTTGCCCGGGCCAACCGCTTTACCCGGCAGGAGCGCGAAGCGATGCAACCGGCGCATAACGCCCGGGCTTGAGGGGGCGGACTGTCTTTCTGGTTAAATATCCAAGGACCGATAACGTTAAGCCAAGGTCACGCGGTGCCGGGAAACGCACGGAATCTGCGAAGAGGCAACAACAGGGAGACAGTATGAGCAGTGCGGTAAGGCGATTGATCGCCGTTGCCTTGATGAGTGTGGGCAGCGCGTCGCTGGCCGACTCGGTGGCGCAGGGCAGTGACGAGGCACTGGCGCTGAGTATCTTGAAGCATCTGGAAGTGAACGGTTTTCGCAATTCCTTGCGGCCGCGGCATTACCCGGACGGCACCACGCTGGGCCAGACGCCCTATCGGATCTACGAGAAGGCCGCAGGCGCCGAGGGCACCTACAGCGCGGTGGACGAAGAGCAAAGCTGGGTCTACAGCGTCAGAGTGATGGAGCAGGGGAAGCAGGGCATCGCCATCTGTTTTGTCGACCAGAGCCTGCGCGGCAGCTACTTGGCCGCTTCGCCGTTGCGGGTCGAGAAAAACCGGGCTGGGCATTACGTCGTGGTCAAGGAACTGCCGAATACCCCGGCTTGCCGCATCACCCGAGGCTGAGGCCAGCGCCTGGCGCAGCCCGGGGGACGCTTTTCGCTGGCAAGCCAGCTCTTACATGGTCCGATTGCCAGCTCCCACCGGGTCAATCGGGCTGGAACGGTGATTCGCTGAGGATCACTCCGGTTTCATCCACGTAGCGCTGCCATTCTTCCAGCAGGGTGCGCAGTTTTTCCGGCTGGCTGTGGGCCAGGTCGTGAATCTCCCCCGGGTCCTGGCCCAGGTCGTACAGCTGCCACGTCGCCGGGCCCACGGGGCCGGGGATGTACACCGCCTTCCACTGGCCCTGGCGAATTGCCCGGCGGCCGAACAGCTCCCAGCCGGTTACCGTTTGTTCGTCATGCACCCGGGCGGTTTCGCCGGAGAGAAAGCCCAGCCAGGACTTGCCCCGCAGCGGCGCCACATCGCGCCCGCGCCAGCGCTTGCCCGGGTGGCGCACGCCGGCCAGGTCGAGCAGGGTCGGAGTAATGTCCATCACCGTGCCGAAGCCGTGGCTGATCTGCCCCTTGAGCGGCAGTTGCGGGTAGTGCAGCAGCGCCGGCACGCGAATTCCGCCCTGGGTGGTGAAGGCCTTGAACAGCCGCGATGGCGCAGTGGCCGCCTGGGCCCAGGCCGGGCCGTACCAGACGTAGGAGTTGGCCCGGCCGATGTTCTCCAGGCGGTTGTCATAGTGCTGGTTGAGGTAGGTCAAAAGCTCCGGGCCGAACTTGGGGAAGGCTTCCAGCAGCGCGCCCTCGGCACCGTTGTCGGACATGAATAGGATCAGGGTGTTGTCCAGCTGGCCTTGCTGGCGCAGGTAGTCCACCACCCGGCCGATGTTCCAGTCCATGCGCTCGACCATCGCCGCATACACCTCCATGGCCCGTGCCGACACCTGGCGCTGTTCTTCGCTGAGGGCGTTCCATTCGGCGTTCAGGTTGATCAGCGGATGGGGCTCGACCTGCGGGTCCACCAGGCCCAGGGCCTGGAGTTTTTCCAGGCGCTCGCGGCGCAGCACTTCGGGGCCGGCGTCATAGCGGCCCCGGTACTTGGCGACGATTTCCTCCGGAGCCTGCAGCGGCCAATGGGGCGCCGAGAACGGCAGGTAGGCGAAGAACGGCCGGCTCTGGTCGCGCTCTTTCAGGTACTGCAAGAGCTTGTCGCCGAAGGCATCGGAGGAATAGAAATCCGCTGGCAGTTCATCGATGAAGCGGTCGTCCTCGATGTACAGCGCCGGCGTGGATTTGAGCAGCCCGGGGGTGTGCTCGTCGTAGGTCGGCTCGAAGCCGTAGTGGTTGGCCGCCCCCGGCAACAGCGAGAACGAGCGCTCGAAGCCCCGGGCATGGGGCGCGCGTTCGGCAGTCAGCCCCAGGTGCCATTTGCCGCTCATCAGGGTCTGGTAGCCGGCCTCGCGCAGCAGTTCCGGCAGGGCCACCACGCGGTCGTTGAGGTAACCCTCATAGCCCGGCTTGCCGATCAGCTCGGGGGTCAGGGCTTCGGCCATGGTGCCGATCCCGGCGATGTGATGGTCGGTGCCGGTGAGCAGCATGGAGCGGGTTGGCGAGCAGGTGGGGGCGGTGTGGAAGTCGGTCAGGCGCAGGCCGTTGAAGGCCAGGGCATCGAGGTTCGGCGTGGCGATCTCGCCGCCGAAGGCGCCGAGGTCGGAGAAGCCCAGGTCGTCGGCCAGGATCACCAGGAAGTTGGGACGTTGCGGCATCGAGTCACTCCTGTTCAGCAAGCAATGAAGGTCAGGGGCAGGTCGCGGATCTGTACCGGCGAAGGCGCCTGGTAGAGCTCGTCGCGGGTCAGTTCGTGAAGCAGCTCCTCACGCAGTTGGTGGAAGTCGAAACTGCTGCGCTGGCGCGGGTGGGGCAGGGCCACCTCGACCACGCGCTTGATCCGCCCCGGGCGCGGTTCCATCACCACCACCCGGTCGGCGAGGAAAATCGCTTCCTCGACATCGTGGGTCACCAGCACCGTGGTGATCTTGGCCCGCTCGCGGATCGCCAGCAGTTCGTCCTGCATCTGTTGGCGGGTCAGGGCGTCGAGGGCGCCGAAGGGTTCGTCCAGCAGCAGGATCCGCGGGCTGGCTACCAGCCCCCGGGCAATGGCCACTCGTTGCGCCATACCGCCGGACAGTTGGTGGGGATAGGCCCGGGTGAAATCCTTGAGGCCCACCAGTTCGATGAATTCGCCGACCCGTTGCTGGCGCTCGGCGGCGCTCAGGGGCTCGTTGACCAGGCCCAGGCCGATGTTCTCGGCCACCGTCAGCCAGGGGAACAGGCGGTGTTCCTGGAACACGATGCCGCGCTCGCCGCCGATGCCGCTGACGGCCTTGCCGTCGACCCGGATCTGGCCACGAAACTCGGTGTCCAGGCCGATCAGCAGGCGCAGCAGGGTGGACTTGCCGCAACCGCTGGAACCGACGATGGCGACGAACTCGCCTTCGGCGATGTCCAGGTTGAATTCGCGGATCGCCTCCACCTCGCCACCGGCGACGGCGAAGGTCTTGCCCACGTGAGTGAAACTGACCAGGGGTGCGTTCATGCGTGTCTCCAGCGGGTGGCGCGAAGTTCGAGTTGTTGCCCGATCAGGTTGAGCAGGGCCCCGGTAAGGCCCACCAGGAGCATGCCGGCCATGATCAGGTCCATGCGTAGCAGTTGCTGGGCGCTGATCATCTGGCTGCCGATGCCGCCGTTGGACGGCATGAAGTATTCCGCGCCGATGGTGCCCAGCCAGGCGTAGATCAGGCTGATGCGCAGGCCGGCGAAAATCCCCGGCGCGGCGCCGGGCAGCACCAGCCGGCGCAGCCGTTGCCAGAGGTTCAGGCGCAGTACCTGGGCGGCTTCCGCCAGTTGCGGCGAGAGCTGGGCGACGCTGCGCTGGGTGGCGATGAACAGCGGGAAGAATGCGGCCAGGGCGACGAACACCCACTTGGCCAGTTCCCCCAGGCCGAACCAGGCGGTGAGCAGCGGCACCCAGGCAAAGATGGCGATCTGGCGGATGGCGGCCAGGGTCGGGCCCAGCAGGCGTTCACTGAACCGCGACAGGCCCAGCAGCAGGCCAAAGGCAAAGCCCAGGCCGCCGCCCAGCAGCAGGCCGCCGAGGGTGCGGCCCAGGCTCAGGCCCATGCCCCCCAGCAGGCTGCCATCGAGCAGGCCGTTGCCGGTGGTGGCGAGTACCGCCAGGGGGCTGGGCAGGATGTTCGGGTCGACCCACTGCTGGTCGCTCGCCACTTGCCACAGGGCCAGCAGCGCCAGGGGCAGCAGCCAGGGTTGCAGGCGCTGCCAGCCCTGGTAGCGCGGGCCGCGACGGAATTCGGCGGTGGCCGGGTGCGGCCAGTGCACCAGCCGGCGGTCGAGCCAGCCGATGCCGCGGTCCATGCACACCCCCAGCAGGCCGATCACCAGGATGCACACGAAGACGATGTCCAGCATGAACAGCTGGCGTGCCCAGACCATCAGGTAGCCGATGCCTTCGCTGGAGGCCAGCAGTTCCACTGCCAGCAGCGAGGTCCAGCCGGTGGCCAGCGCCAGGCGCACCCCGGCCATGAAGGCCGGCAGCGCAGCGGGCAGCACCAGGCGGCGCACCAGCAGCGCCGGCGGCAGGCGCAGCACCGCGGCGGCTTCCCGCAGCCGGGGCTGGGCATCGCGCACGCCCACCAGGGTGTGCAGGGTCACGGGCACCACCACCGCCTTGATCAGCACCACCAGCTTGAGCACTTCGCCGATGCCGAAAAACACCATGAACAACGGGATCCAGGCCAGGGTGGGGATCTGCGACAGGGCGCCGAAGGTGGGAAACACCAGGCGCTCCAGGCGTCGGCTGAAGCCCAGGGCACCCCCCAGCAGGGCGCCGGCGGCGATACCCGCCAGCAGGCCCCAGAACAGCCGTTGCAGGCTGATCGCCAGATGGCTCCACAGCTCGCCATGGGCCAGCTCCAGGGCACTGCTCCAGACCAGGGCCGGGGCCGGCAGGATCTGTTCGCTCATCCATTGATTGCGGCTGGCCAGCCACCACAGGGCGAACAGGCTGATGGGCAACAGCCAGGGCAGCAGCCGCTGGCTGATCAGGGGCCAGCCCGGGCGTCCGTCGGACGGCGCCGCCAGGGGCAGGCTGAGCAGGGAAACACGGGCCATGGATGACCTCCGTCGTCGGGTACTGCATGGCGTGGGTCGATGCCGTAGGGGCTGGCTTGTCGGCGAATCAGCGTTTGAGGGCCTCTTCGCTGGCAAGGCGGTTTCTACGTGTTATGCATTTGTGATCTATTAAAATTCTTATCGATTCTATTAAGAGATAAGAAAGGCCATTTAAGGCTTCTCGCCGACACGCATCCAATGCATTTGAAGAATATTTTTCATGCATTTCATGCATATCCCCGGGGACGCCCGTGGCAGCTGATTTATTCGATATGGTTATTAAAATGTGAATTTATAGTATTTAAATGTTGAACGATTCCGTGCCTACCTTTTGCTCCTCTCAGCCTTTGCCACCAGGAGCCGCACCCATGAACCTTCCCTTCAAACGCGTCATCAGCCTGTTCGCCGCCCCGGCCCTGGCGGGGCTCCTGGGCTGCCTGCCGCTGCTGGCCCAGGCCGACGAACTCAAGGAAATCCGCATTGCCGTGCCCGACCTCAGTGCCGGCACCCAGCACAGCGGCGGTGGGGTGGTGGATGTGCTGCGCCAGCAACAGATCTTTGAAAAGGCCTTCGCCGACCAGGGCATCAAGATCCAGTGGAATTTCTTCAAGGGCGCAGGCCCGGTGATCAACGAGGCCTTCGCCAACGGCCAGGTGGACCTGGCGTACCTGGGGGACCTGGCGGCCATCATCGGCAAGTCCAACGGCCTGGATACCCGCCTGCTCAGCGCCTCGGCCCGTGGGGTCAAGCACTATCTGGGGGTGGTGCCGGGTTCGGGGATCAAGACCCTAGAAGACCTCAAGGGCAAGCGCGTAGCGGTGTTCCGTGGCACTGCCACCCAGCTGTCGTTCGACGCGGCCCTGGCCAGCCGGGGCCTGAGCGAGAAGGACCTGAAGGTGGTCAACCTTGACTTCAACGCGGCGGTGGCGGCCCTGGCGGCCAAGCAGATCGATGCGTCCTGGGGCAGCACCGGGCTTTCCGCCCTGCGCAGCAAGGGCCTGGCCGAACTGCCCCTGAGCACCAAGGACCTGGGCGGTGCCGGCAGCGTGCAGAGCGTGCTGGTGGGCGCCGGCAAGTTTGTCGACGAGCATCCCGAGGCCGTGGCAAAACTGCTCAAGGCCCAGCAGCAGGCCGTAGAGTGGCTGACCCAGGACAGCAACAAGGAAGCCTACATCCAGTTGGTTTCGGGGCTGGCCAGCTACCCGCCGGTGATCTTGCAGGATGACCTCAAGGACCAGCGCCTGAGCGAGATCTTCCCCTCGACCCTGGACCCGGTGTTCCTCGGCAAACTGCAGGATTCGGTAGACCTGGCGGCCAAGGAACGCTTGATTCGCAAGCCGTTCAAGGTGGATGCCTGGGTCGCCCCGCAGTTGGCCGCTGCCGGCCTGTAAACCCCTTCCTGAACCCCTGTAGCCGCTGCCGCAGGCTGCGTTCGGCACCGTAGGGGCCGCCAGTGCCGGCAACGCGGTCTACCTGGAGGAGCCGGGTGCCGTCTTGCGCCGACTGTGTCGTCGTTCGCAGCCTTCGGCAGCGGCTACAGGGTCAGACGGCGATGCTGTGGGTTTGCTGGTCGACCGCCACCAGCACTTCGATCATCTTGCGCGCCGCCGGCGACAGGCGAAAACCGCTGCGGCTGACGATGCCGCAACGGGCATTCAGGCTGTCGATGTTCTGCGGCAGGTTGCGCCAGTGCAGCAGCGCCAGCGAACCCTGGGCGATGTCTTCGGCAAAGGCCTCGGCGGTGCCCACGCCGATGGCATTGGACTGGCGGACGATCTTCACCAGCGCCGGAAAGTGCTCGGTCTCGATGGTCGGGGAAAAATCGATGCGTCCGCTGAGGTTGGCCAGCAGCTTGCGGATCCCCGGGGGGATCAGGGTGGTGGCCAGGGGGTAATCGAACATGTCGTTGGTGGACAGGCTCTCCTTGGCCAGCAGCGGGTGCCCGGGGCGGCAGAAGAACACCCCGCGCTTGGGCGTCAGGGGCTGGGTCTGGTAGTTCGGGTCGGCCTCGAAATGGCGGATATCGGCAATAAAGAATTCGATCTCTTCGCGGTTCAGGCTGCGGCTGAGTTTTTCCCAGTTGTCCACGGCAAAGCAGGTGCGCACCTTCGGGTGGGCACTGGTGAATTGCGCCACCGCATCGGGCACCAACTTCACCGCCGGGGCCGGGCCGCAGCCGAAGCGCACTTCGCCGGCGTCGAGCTTGGTCATCTGGGTCACTTCGCTGCTGAGCAAGGCCGCCCCCTGCACCAGGCTCAAGGCGTGCTGCAGCACCACCTGGCCTTCCGGGGTGGGGCGAAGATCCTTGTTGCCGCGGTCCACCAGCACGCAGCCGAACTCCTGTTCCAGGCCCTGGATACTGCGGCTGAAGGCCGGCTGGGTGATGCCCATGGCGTCGGCGGCGCGGACAAAACTGCGGTGTTCATTGAGGGCGATGAAGTAACGCAATTGGCGAAGATCCATATGCTTTCCCGGCATCCGAAAAATAGCTCGAAGGCATTTGCGACGAGTGAGGAATGAGGTTTTAAATGCAAGCTCTTATTCCGTCAACGAAGCATGTAGTTATCTATTAGATCTAAATTGAATATAGATAGAGCGTTGTTTCGCGGCGGTTCCACCGTAAGCAGTCCGATGAGGGTGTACCTGATGAGCAATGCCGCCTTAGCCGTTCAACCTGCTGTTCATGCCCTTGATATTCACCCGGTGGCCGGCCGTATCGGCGCCGAGATCCGTGGCGTGCAACTGTCCGGCGATCTCGACGCCGCCACCGTGGAAGCGATCCGGCAAGCGCTGGTGCAGTACAAGGTGATTTTCTTCCGTGGCCAGACCCACCTCGACGACCAGAGCCAGGAAGCCTTCTCGCACCTGCTGGGCGAACCGGTGGCCCACCCCACCGTGCCGGTACGCGACGGCACCCGCTACCTGATGGAGCTGGATGGCGCCCAGGGCCAGCGGGCCAACTCCTGGCACACCGACGTGACCTTCGTCGACGCCTACCCCAAGGCCTCGATCCTGCGCTCGGTGGTGGCCCCGGCCTCCGGTGGCGACACCGTCTGGGCCAACACCGCCACGGCCTACAACGAACTGTCGGCGGAACTGCGGGAGCTGGCGGACAAGCTCTGGGCGGTGCACAGCAATGAATACGACTACGCCGGGGCCAAGCCGGACGTTTCGGCGGAGAAGCTGGAGCGTTACCGCAAGGTGTTCACCTCCACGGTGTTCGAGACCGAGCACCCGATCGTTCGCGTGCACCCCGAGAGCGGTGAAAAGAGCCTGGTACTGGGGCACTTCGTGAAGCGCATCAAGGGCTATTCCCAGGCGGACTCGGCGCATCTGTTCGGCTTGCTGCAAAGCCACGTCACCCGTCTGGAAAACACCGTGCGCTGGCGCTGGAGCGCAGGGGACGTAGCGATCTGGGACAACCGCTCGACCCAGCACTATGCCGTGGACGACTACGGCACCCAGGACCGCATCGTGCGCCGCGTGACCCTCAAGGGCGACGTCCCGGTGGGCGTCCACGGCCAGCGCAGCCAGACCACCAAAGGCCTCTGACCCGCCCCCTCAAGCCCCTACGGGCATTTACCCGATGAACCTGCCCACTGTAGGAGCTGGCTTGCCAGCGAAGGCGCCCTCGAGAGCACTGCAAGACTTGAGGGCCTCTTCGCCGGCAAGCCGGCTCCTACGGGGGAAGGTGCAGGTACGGGTGGGGGTTACCACACGCCGATCTGTACCAGCTTTTCGCTTTCCGGCTCGCCGTAGCGAAAACGCTGGCCGCGCAGGTCGATTTCTTGATGGCTGATGGTGGTACGGCGTTTCAGGCCGCGCAGCCATTCCAGCACATATCCCAGGTGTTCTTCGCGCACCGCGGCATAGGCCGGATCGGCCCCCAGGTCGTGCAACTCCTGGGGGTCGTTGTGCAGGTCGAACAACTGCGGGCGCAAGCCATCGTAGGCCAGGTACTTCCAGCGCTCGCTGCGCACCATGGTCATGCGGCAGCGGTCGATGGGCTGTCCCAGGCGCTCTCGCGCAGGGGCCTGGAAGGCGTAGTCGTATTCGCTGATGGCGTAGCGGCGCCAGGCCGGTTCGGCGCCGTGCAGCAGGGGAATCAGCGAGCGGCCTTCCAGGCGATGCTCGGCCCCCGGCAGGCCCAGGGCCTCGAGAAAGGTCGGCAGGGCGTCGATGGTTTCCACCAGGCGTTCGTCCACGGTGCCGCGGCTGCTGTCTGCCGCCGTGCGCGGGTCGCGGACGATCAGCGGCACGCCCACCGCCGGTTCCAGCAGAAATTCCTTTTCCCCCAGGTAGTGGTCGCCAAGGAAGTCGCCGTGGTCGCTGGTGAAGACGATCAGGGTGTCGTCCCAGCGGCCGTTGCTCTGCAGGAAGTCAAACAGCCGGCCGAGCTGGTCATCCACCTGCTTGATCAGGCCCATGTAGGTGGGCACCACGTTCAGGCGCACCTCATCCCGGGAAAAATTCAGGCTTTCTTCATGCTGGCGGAAGGCGGCGTAGACCGGGTGATCGCTGAGCTGCCCTGGCGCGGCGCGCACCGCCGGGATCACCTGCTCCGGGCCATACAGCGAGTGGTAGGGCGCGGGTGCGATATAGGGCCAGTGGGGCTTGATGTAGGACAGGTGCAGGCACCAGGGCTGCTCGCCTTGTTCGCTGATGAAGTCGATGGCGCGGTCGGTGGTGTAGACGGTTTCCGAGTGCTCTTGCGCGACCCGGGCCGGCAGGTGGGCGTTGCGCATTTTCCAGCCGCTGCGGATTTCTCCCTGCTCGCCGGCCCCGGCGTTGGCCCAGTCGTGCCAGGGGTTGCGCCCTTGGTAGCCGAGGTCGCGCAGGTAGTGTGTGTAGGGCGCCGACTCGCGCTTGTCGTCGAATACCGGGTCGTCGGGGTAGATGCCGTCATGGCGGAAATAGGGCTCGAAGCCGACTTCGTTGAGCACCTCGGCCTGGGCACTCCCGGGGTCGATGGCCAGGCGTTGCAGGGCGTCGAGGTTGGGTGTGGCGTGGGTCTTGCCCACCAGCGCGGTGCGGATGCCGTGGGGTCGCAGGTAGTCCCCCAGGGTCAGTTCTTCAAGGGGCAGGGGCACGGCGTTCCAGGCCACCTGGTGGCTGCTGACGTAGCGCCCGGTGTAGGCCGACATGCGCGACGGGCCGCAGATGGTGCCCTGGGTGTAGGCGCGGCTGAAGCGCACCCCGGCGTTGGCCAGGCGGTCGATGTTCGGGGTATGCAGGTGCGGGTGGCCGTAGCACGAGAGGTAATCCCGGCGCATCTGGTCGCACATGATGTAGAGCACGTTGCGCACGGGCGGATGGGTATTGGACATGGGGTTCACCAAGGGGAAGACAGGCGAGGTTTTTCGCCTCCGGCGGGGGCTTCCGGCAAGCGCATTTGCCGAATAGTTTCGATGCGTTTCATGCAATGCCGACCGGCCCCCCACGTCGTGTGCGGACGGCAGGGTCTTGTAGGAGCTGGCTTGCCAGCGAAGGCGTCCCTGAGAGCGCTGCAAGGCTCAAGGGCCTCTTCGCCGGCAAGCCGGCTCCTACGGTGAGAGCATGCAGGTGGCTCAGACCGCCAGGTTGTCCAGGCTGCACACGTCCTCGTCCTGTTCGTCGATGCGCTTGATCTCGTCGATCATCGCCGCGGCCAAAGGCGACAGGCGATAGCCGGCGCGGCTGACGATGCCGTAGCGGGTGTAGAGCTCTTCCAGGTCGTCGGCCAGGCCGTCGATCTTCAGGCACACCAGCTCGCCCTTGGCGTTGTGCAACGCGTCGCTGTAGGAGCCGACGATGCCGATGGCATCCGAGCGCATGACCACCCCCAGCAGGCTGTAGCTGTTTTCGCATTCCACATTGGGCGTGAAGTCCGGCTTGCCGCTCAGGTCGACAATGACCTTGCGCAGGTTGGGCGGGCGGATGGTCACCGCCAGTGGGTAGCTCATCAGTTCGCTGGCGCTGACACTTTCGCGCTGGGCCAGGGGGTGCCCGGCGCGGCAGCAGAAATGCCATTTGCGCGGGCGCAGGCGCTGGGTCAGGTAGTCCGGATCGGCCTCGAAGTGCCGGGTGTCGGCAACGAAGAATTCGAACTCTTCGCTGAGCAGGCGCTTGCTCAGGCTTTGCCAGTCATCCACCTGGAACTGCACCCGGGCCTTGGGATAACGCCCGATAAAGCTGCCGATGGCCCGGGGGATCAGCCCTGCGGCTGGCGCCGGGCCACAGCCGAAGCGCAACTCTCCCGCTTCCAGCCCATTGAACTGGCTGATCTCGTTGGCCATCTGCTGGGCGCCGCTGACCAGCCGGCGCGCGTGCTCCAGCAGCAACTGGCCCTGCTTGGTCGGCGCCAGGTCCTTGCGCCCGCGATCCACCAGCTGGCAGCCGACGCTGTGTTCCAGGGCCTGGATGCTGCGGCTGAAGGCCGATTGCGAGAGGTTCACCGCCGCTGCGGCCGCGACAAAGCTGCGCTGTTCGGCGAGGGCGATGAAGTGGCGGAGCTGGCGCAGGTCGATATGCATTTTTCACATAAAAAATATCGGGGAAATGCATTGGCTATGCATTAGGTCGACTCCTTATAAAGGCAATCTCTTATGCAGTAAATCTTTGTAAAAACATAAATAAATAACTTTAAGGAATATACAAGGCTGTATATTTTCTGACCAGGAGCCGCCCATGAGCCCGTTGTCCCTCGCTTCACCCCTCTCGCCCCGGCGGCTCAAGCGCCTGCCCCTGGCGCTGTTGCTGGCCGGCAGTGCCAGTTGGACACCGACCTGGGCCGAAGAGGCCCCGGCGCCGCAAGCCACCCCGGCCAAGAGCAGTGCCAACAAGGCCAAGGCCGATGATGGCCAGTTGCAGACGGTGACCGTCACTGCCCGTCGACGCGAGGAAAGCTCCCAGAGCGTGCCCACCCCCATGAGCGTGGTCAGCGGCCAAGCCCTGGAGAGCCAGCGGGTGTACCGCATCCAGGATCTGCAGCAACTGGTGCCCAGCGTCAACGTCGCCTACATGCATGCGCGCCAGTCCAGCGTGTCGATCCGTGGCCTGGGCAACAACCCGGCCAGCGACGGCCTGGAAGGCAGCGTCGGGCTGTACATCGACAACGTCTACCTCGGAAGGCCGGGGATGGCGGTGTTCGACCTGATGGATATCGAGCAGCTGGAAGTGCTGCGCGGCCCCCAGGGCACCCTGTTCGGCAAGAACACCACCGCCGGGGTGATCAACATCAGCACCCGGGCGCCGAGCTTCACCCCGGAGCGCAGCATCGAAACCTCCCTCGGCGAGGATGGATACTTCCAGACCAAGGGCACGATTTCCGGGCCGCTGACCGATGAGCTGGCGGGGCGTTTTTCCGCCTACCGCACCCGCAGCGACGGCGACATCAAGAACGAATTCGACGGCCACGACCTCAATGGCGGCTCACGCCAGGGCTTTCGCGGGCAGTTGCTGTACAAGCCCAATGAGAGCTTCAACCTGCGCTGGATCGGCGACTACAACGAAGAGGATTCCAGCGCCGGCACCCGAGTGCTGTACAGCACCGGCCCGACCATCAACGGCACCAATGTCTACGAGTCGCGCGCGGCGGCGGCCGGCGCGACCCTGGTCAATGGTTCGCACCGCAAGGTCAACCTGGACAACGACCAGCACGTGACGGTGTTCCAGGGCGGCACTTCGCTTGAGGCCAACTGGACCCTGCCCAGCGACTTCACCCTGACCTCGGTCAGCTCCTACCGCTGGTGGAATTTCACCCCGCGCAACGACGATGGCCTCAACGTTCCGGCCAGCTACAACGCCGGGGTTTCGGTGCAAGACAAGCAGTGGTCCCAGGAATTTCGCCTGGCCTCGCCCACCGGCGGCTTCTTCGACTACGTGCTGGGCGCCTACTACTTCGGCTCCGACCTGGACAACAAATCCTTCGCCTATTACGGGCCCAAGGCGGACATCTGGAACGGCACCCCGGCCGGCGCCCTGAGCAACGTCACCAGCATCGGCAACGGGCATATCCAGACCAACAGTTTCGCCCTGTTTGCCCAGGGCACCTGGCACCTCACCGAGCGCCTGGATTTCACCGCCGGCCTGCGCGGCACCTACGAGGAGAAAAGCGCCTGGGTGACCCGTAACGCCCCGGTGGGCGGCGTGGCGGTGGCCGGCGCCGCCGCCAACGCGCGGCGCGGGCGCACCGGAGCCTATGACTCCGGCGACCTCAACCAGTACAGCACCAGCCCCTCGGGCCTGCTCAACCTCAGCTACCGCATCACCGACGACCTGCTGGGCTACGCCACCCTGTCCCACGGCGAGAAGTCCGGTGGGGTCAACCTGACGGTGGGGTCGGCGCCTACCGCCGGGGCCGATTCGCTGCTGATCGGCACCGAGCGCGCCAACAACGCCGAGCTGGGTTTCAAGAGCACCCTGTGGGACCGCCGCCTGCAACTCAACGCCAACCTGTTCTGGACCCAGGTCAACGGCTACCAGACCAACGCCTACGACGACGCCAACCGCGTGCAGTACCTGACCAACGCCGGTTCGGTGCGCTCGCGCGGGGTGGAAGTGGAAAGCACCCTGGTGCCGATCCGTGGCCTGACCCTGAACCTCAACGGTTCCTACAACGACGTGCGCTACCTCTCCTACAAGGATGCGCCGTGCCCGCCGGAAGTCAGCCTGCGCCCCGGTGCCCCGGCCTCGTGCGATCTCAGCGGCCACCAGGTAGTGGGCGCCTCGAAATGGATCGGCAACGCCAACGGCGAATACAAGTGGAACCTGGACAACGGCCTGGAAGAGTACGTCACCGCCAGCTATGCGTTCCGTTCCAAGGCGGTGGGCACCGTGGAGGATTCCGAGTACGGGCAGATCCCCAGCTACGCCGTGGTCAACCTTTCCACCGGCTTGCGCGGCAACTACGAGCAGGGCCAGTGGGACGTTTCGCTGTGGCTGAAGAACGCCTTCGACAAGACCTACTACACCACCCTCTGGACCGGCGGCAACGGCGGTTACGAAGGCCTGCTGGGCACCCCGCGGACCTTGGGCGTGACCGGTCGCTACGATTTCTGATACCCGGCTTTTCGCACCTTGCGCCGGGTTCTCCGGCGCCTTTCGACTTGAATAGGAGTGCTTGTCATGTTGCGCCTCACCACCGCTTTGCCCCTGCTGCTGTCCACCGCCCTGCTGGCCTCGGCGGTGCAGGCCGCGCCCAGCGTCTACCCCACCGGCGTCACTCGCTACGACCCGGCCAGGGCCTATAACCAGTACGTGATCTTCAGTGGTGCCGATAAGCAGACCCACCTGATCGACATGAACGGCAACGAAGTGAAGAACTGGCCCCAGGCCGGTTTCCCCTCGGCCATCATCGACCCGCAACTGGTGGGCGGCGAGCGTGGCCGGGTGCTGTTGCAGCTCAAGGACAAGGAGCCCGGGCCCCTGGGTTCGGCGGGCAACGGCCTGGGCAACCAGAGCGTCGGCGAGCTGGACTGGAACGGCAAGCTGGTCTGGCAGTGGGGCGACCAGGCCCCGGGCGGCGCGGCCCAGCAGCATCATGACCAGCGCCGGCTGAGCAACGGCAACACCCTGGTGCTGGCCAACAAGGTGCACAAGGTGGCGGGGTTCAAGGTGCCCCAGGTAATCGACGACGCGATCTATGAAGTCAGCCCCGAGGGCCAGGTCAAATGGCAGTGGCTGGCCTCCGAACACCTCAAGGAATTCGGCTTTACCCCGGCGCAACTGAAGCTGGTGTACGGCACCGACAACCCGGACTACCTGCACATCAACAACCTCAGCGTGGTGGGCCCCAACCAGTGGTTCGACGCCGGTGATAAACGCTTCGCCCCGGACAACCTGCTGATCGACTCGCGCAACGCCAACTTCATCGCCATCCTCGACAAGCACAGCGGCAAGGTGGTCTGGCGCCTGGGGCCGAACCTGTCGCCGATCAACCCGAAGACCGCCGCCAAGGTGCCGCGCCCGGTGGACCAGTTCGTCGGCCAGCATGACGCCCACATCATTCCCGCCGGCTTGCCAGGGGCCGGGCATCTGCTGGTGTTCGACAACCAGGGCACTGCCGGTTACCCCTCGGTGCCCCTGGGGCTGATCGCCGGCTCCCGGGTGCTGGAGATCGACCCGATCAAGAACCAGATCGTCTGGCAGTACAGCGCCGCCAGTTCCCGGCAGCCGGGCTGGGCTTTCTACAGCTCGTTCATCAGCAGTGCGCGGCGCCTGCCCAACGGCAACACCCTGATCGATGAAGGCATGAACGGGCGCTTCTTCCAGGTGACGGCCGGCGGTGAAATCGTCTGGGAATACGTCAGCCCCTATCTGGGCAAGGCGCCGGGCAGCGAGGCCATCAGCAACTGGGTGTACCGGGCTCTGCCGGTGAGTTACGACTGGGTGCCCCAGGGCACGCCGCGTTCGGAAACGGCAGTGAGCGTGCCGGACTCGGGGCTCAAACAGGCCAGTGCCAGCGCGGGGATTTGAGCTTGCGGCCGTGCTGTTGAGGCCGACCTGCGGCGAGGGCAGCCCTGGGTGACGGCCTCAGAAATAGAAGAACAGACCGGTGTCCCGTTCCAGGGCCAGTTGATTCAGGGCGATGAGCTTGTGGATAAGTTCATCCTCGGCCGTAGCGGCCCGGGTCAGGATCGACAGGGCCGTGGCCAGGGCGGCCTGGCCCTGGATCGACGCGTCCTCGTAGTCATCGATCAGGGTGCCCAGGGCACGGTTCAAACTGGGCAGTAGGTCGCTGCGGGACAGGGCTGCCCACTGCTCCGGGGACAGCGCCAGTTCCTCCAGGTCTCCTGGCAGGCACTGGTCCAGGTCCAGGCGTTGCTGGGCGTCTTTGTTGGTGGGCACGACTATCCATTTGCGCGGTGTGTTCATGGCTGCCACAGCTCGACAAAGGCCTTGAAATCGGCGGCCACCGGGTAACGGCTGGCGCTCTCGGGGTCGAAGATTTCCACCGCCACGGCCGGGCTGTTGAAGTCCAGGCAGATCAGCAGGCCGCCGGCATCCCGGGCAATCGGCAGGCAGCCTGCGGCGAGCCCCGGCACACGGCCAGGGCTGGCGTACCAGAGCAGGGTCCAGGGCTGGCTGCTCAGGCCGAATTCGAAGAACTCGCTGATGCAGGTGTAGCCGCCGTCATAGGCGAAGCCGCCGATCCCCGGCGTGGCGGCCTCGGCGTACTGCACCAGCTCCAGGTACAGCGACGGAAACTCGACGCCGAGGCGATGCTGCACCTGGGCGATCAGCTGTTCGTCCACGATAGATCCGGGTTCTATTTCCCAGGCATTCCAATCCAGGGTCATGCTCGACATGCGCCTTGTCGTTGAGGGACCGCGCCCGCCCAATGGAGGATCGGGCGGGCGTCGAGGGGCGATTGTAGGCGTGTCGCCCGGTGCGGGGTAGGCGCTTATTTGCAGCTATGGCCTTCGGGCAGGGTGACGGTGTATTTGCGCTGCACCCGGTTGCGGAAGTCCAGGTTGTCCAGGCTTTCCTGCACCAGGAAATCCTCGACCTTGGCGTCCTGGCAGTCCTCGTTATAGGACGAGGCCCGCAGCAGGAATACCGTGCGCCGGCTCTGCTCGTCCTTGGCCTTGATGTTGAAGGTACTGAGGGTGGTGTAGCCGGTGCGCTCCGAGGAACCCACCGGGCCCCAGGTGGTGGTCGGGGTGCTGTTGCACACCAGGTTCTTGTCTTTATGGGTGCTCTGCTTGCACACCGTCTTGGTGCTGCTGGGCACCTGGCCGTAGTCGGTGGCGGTGTAGCGGTAGCTGACCTTTTCGCTGCCCACGTCGAGGGTGAAGTTCATTCGGAACGGCGGATGGTTCTTGGGCAGCGACGTATCGGTGTAGACCTGCTTGAAACCCATGCCATGCAGGGCGGCGACCATGTCGCGCAGGTAGTAGCTGGCGTTGAGGCCGTGGGCATCGTTGGCTCCGTTGATGCTTACCAGCACCGGGGCCTGAGGGTCGAAGTAGTAGTCCGGGGCCGGAGTGGCGGCAATCGCCACTTCGAGTTTGTTGGCGCAGCCGGTCAAAAGACAGGCGAGCAAAAGCAGCGGGCAGAGCAGGTAGCGAGTCATGAATAAGCCAATGTGCAACGTGAGGAGTGGTAAGGCTTTAACGATCGGGACTCGGATCAAACAAACGCGGGGGTGTCACGCGGGCTCGGTGGCCTGATATTCCAGCAGGTCGCCGGGCTGGCAGTCGAGTGCGGCGCAGAGTTTGTCCAGGGTCTCGATTTTCATCCCCTTGACCTTGCCATTTTTCAGCAACGACAGATTGGCCTCGGTAATGCCCAGGATGGCGGCCAACTCTTTCGAGCGAATCTTGTTTTTAGCCATGACAACGTCAAGCCGAACGATAATGGTCATCTCATTGTTCTATATGTAGTGACTGTGCTCATCACTGAGGACTTTGGCGTCGCGCATGATAATGGAAAACGAGCAGAGCAAGATTCCTTTGACCACCTCGTAGGCCGCGTAGGACGAGAAGCCCGCGGAAATCTGCAGGATGCGCTGGCCGGGCGGCAGGTCGATGGACAGGGCCAGGCCTTGCAGGGTTTCCATCATCGGGAACGTGGCCGGGGCGACTATCCACAGCATGCCCACGCGCCAGAGGATGCGGATGTTGCGATCGCTCCAGGTTTCGCCACGGGACAGGCGCAGGAAGAACACGCCGGTCAGGTACAGGGCGAAGCTCGACAGCAGCAGTGGCAGGAAGTCGAGGATCACCAGCAGGGCGAAGCTCAGCGACGAGAGCTTGAAGTCGGCTTCCAGCAGGCGCGGCGAGTGTTCGGCAAATACGCTGAGCAGGGCGCCCAGGACCTGGTCCTTGCTGTAGATCCAGAGCCCGGCATTGCCGCCCAGCTCCACCACGCCCATGACCCAGGCCAGGATCGCGGCCAGCAGGCCGACCCGTCGTAAGCGGTACTGGGCCGAGCCGTTGATTTGGGAGTTCATGCGTTATTCCTTGCAAAACTTTGGGGGTGGCAAATTATTGATAAAAAATTATCGAATTACAATAATTTATTTTCAATAATCGTCACGACTCCAGGCCAGGAATCATGCTGTGGCGAGGGAGCTTGTTCCCGCTCGGGCGCGTAGTGGCCGTAAAACCTGAGGTTGGGGTCTTATTGGTGTACCTATCCATTGCTGCGGTCACGGCCACTTATGGTTTCGCTCTTGCAGCGAGTCACTTTGAAGCCCGGAATGCCGGCCAGCCCAAAGTAACCAAAGGCACCTGCCCCTCCACTCGGTGCCTCGCCTGCGTTTGGCCATCGTGTCTAAGGGGGCAGGAAGATCAAAAGCCAGAGCAAGATCAAAATCTGCCGGCGGCCTGCCTGCCGGCCTATCTCTGTCGTCCTTCACGTTTCCTGTAGCCGCTGCCGAGCCTGCGAGGCTGCGAAAAGGACCGCAGGGCCTTGCTTGGCGATCTCGCGCCGGTCCTCTGATGCCTGGCGGATCGCCGCGAGTTTCCACGAGCCACTCTGTGTGGCCGAATCAGTCGCGCTGCGGCTCCAGCAAGTCGAACGACAGGACCTTGATCTGCCGGTCGGCGCTATAGACGAACCCAACCCGCGCACCGGGATGCAGGTGCTCCGGCAGGCGGTAGCTCTCCCAGGCGTTGAGCGTGTATTGCCCATCTGCTGATGGCCTGCGCTCCCCCGATCGCAGGGGCGTACCCAGCAGATTGCGGATGTCGGCGTGGGTCATGCTGCGCGAGAACGGGGCGGGCAGCTCGCCCCTGTAGAAGGAGCGCCCCTGTTCAAGGGGCATGAGTTCGATCAATACCTTTTCCAGGGCCAGGCTGTCTTCCCAGAAGTCCAGCATCAGGCCGGGCTCGACGATCACGGTCAGCCATTCGAATTCGTCGTAGATCTTGTCCGTCGGGGTCTCGATGCGTTCTCCCCGGGCGATCAGTTCTTCATGGCTGAGCCCCAGGCTGCTTACCCAGCGGCCGATCGTTGCAGCGTCCATCGCTATTCCTGTGTCCTGAGTTGAGTGTGTGCCCGTTGTCGCGAGTGGCGTTGGCGGCCGATCTTAGCCGGTCGAGAAGGATAGTGGTGCTGTGGCGACATGAAGAACGCCGCCTGCCGTGCTGGCAGGCGGTGGGTTGGAGGGCCGGTGTCAGGCCGGTTGGGGCGCGGTATCGAGCTGGGCCCGGGCCTGATAGCTGGCGGGGCTGAAGATCCGGGTCAGGAACAGCATCGCCAGGACACCCACGATCAGCACCCACCAGGCGCTGACAAAGCTGCCGGTGACTTGCCGCAGCCAGCCGCTGAGCCATGGCGAGACGGCGTTGATCAGAAAGCCCACGCCCTGGACAAAAGCCGCCAGTTGCCCGGCTTCCCGAGGGTCGCGCCGGTGATCCAGGGTGAGGATCAGGCTCAGGGCAAAGCACGCTCCGAGGCCGAAGCCGATCAGCGCCACCCACAGGTGCGGGCTCTGCAAGGGCCACAGCACCAGCCCGAGAAAACCCGCGGCCTGGGCCGCGAGGCTGATGCCCAGCAGCGGGCGGCGGTCGCTGCTGCGCTGGGCCAGGGCCGGCATCAGCAGGGCGGCGCTGACTTGGAACAGGGTCATGAAGGCCAGCAGCGAACCGCTCTGGCTGGCGCTCCAGCCCATCTGCAGGTAGTAGGCCGGCAGCCAGGCGACCATGCTCATGTAGCCGCAGTTCACCAGGCCGAAATACAACGCCAGCAGCCAGGCGCGGCGGTTGTTCCAGAGCCCGGCCAGGGGAGCCGGGCTACCGTTGCGGCGGCCGGCCCCCAGGGGCAGGCAGGCCCAGAGCAGCAGCGCCGCCATCGCCGGTAGCAGCCAGACGCCAAGCCCCGCCTGCCAGTTGGCGAAGTGGCTGGCCACCTGCGGGCTGAGCAGGGCGGCAATGCCGCCACCGCCCATCAGCGAGGCCGAGTAGACGCCCATGGCCAGGGCCACCCGGTGCTGGAACTGGCGCTTGATCAACGCCGGTACCAGGGCCTGGATCAAGGACACCCCGGCGCCGCCGAGCAGGGCGGTGGCGAGCAAGGCCGCGGCCTGGCCGAAGAACAGCCGCACCAGGCAGGCCAGCAGCACCAGCAGCAAGCCCAGGGAAACGCCCCGACGCTCGCCCAGGCGGGCTTCGATGCGTACACCGAGCAAGGCCACCAGGCCCATGCAGATCACCGGCAGGCTTGTGAGCCAGGCGCTGCTCTGGAAGCTCATGCCGGTGGCGCCGCGGATCTCGTTGAGCAGCGGGCTGACCGAGCTGAGGATCGGCCGCAGGTTCAGCCCCAGGCACACCAGCAGGGCCCAGCCGGCCCAGCGCTGGAAGGTGGATTCAGTTCGCTGCATGACGCTCCTGCCAATCCTGGTAGAGGGCGCTCATCGCTGCCTGGGGCAGGTGCAGCACCGGCAGGCGCTGGGCTTCCAGGGGCTTGCTCAGTTGCTGGTAGATGGCCGCGGTGGACAGGCCGAACGGCTCAGCTTGCTCATTGCTGGCAGCGAATACCGCGCGGGACACGCCGCACAGGTACATGGCGGCCAGGCACATGGGGCAGGGCTGGCCGCTGGCGTAGATCACGCAATCATCCAGGCGCGGGCCCAATTGCCTGCTGGCGGCGCGGATGGCCAGCATCTCGGCGTGGGCGGTGGGGTCCTGGCTGAGGTGGATTTCATTCACCGCCTCGGCCAGTACCCGGCCGTTGCGCACCAGCAATGCGCCGAACGGGCGGCCGCCCTGTTCGACATTGCGCCGGGCCAGTGCCACGGCCTGTTGCAGGTAGTGTTGATCGTCGTGCATGCAAGGTTCCTTCAAAAGAGGGGCGGGCTCAGGCAGCGCCGGCATCGCGCAGCAGCTTGGCGATGGCGCCCTGGCCACGGCGCTCGGCCTGTTGCAACGGGCTGAGGCCGGCGCGGTCCGGCAGGTTCAGGTCGGCGCCGGCGGCAATCAGTTGGGCGACGATCTGTTGGTGCGCCGGGCCGCCGTCGGACAGCACTATGGCTTCCATCAGGCAGGTCCAGCCCAGGTGGTTGACGTGGTCCAGCTCGACGCCGGCCTCGATCAGCAGGCGCACGGTTTCCACGTGGCCGCGTTCGCAGGCCGGGATCAGCGCGGTGCCGCCGTAGCGGTTGGTGCTCTTGAGGTCGGCGCCGTGGGCCAGGGTCAGCTTGAGGATTTCGTTGTGACCGCTGGCGCCGGCCAGCAGGTAGGGGCTGTCCTGGATCAGGTTCTTGCGGTTGACGTCGGCCCCGGCCTCGATCAGCGCCCGGGCGATGTCGATGCGGTTGTCCCGGGTGGCCACCAGCAGCGGGCTGCTGCCGTCCAGGCCACGGCCATCGAGCGCCGCGCCTTGCTCAAGCAACTGTTGCACCTGTTGCAGTTGCCCCTTGCGTACCGCTTCCAGCAACGCGCCATCGCTGGCCATGACCACCCCCGCAGTGAACAGGCCGGCGGCGATCAGGCCGCGTTTGAGAAAACGCTTGAGTTGCATGAGAACCTCCCGTTCCGGCTGATGAAAGGGAAGTATGGTGACGGCGCTGGGTATTCTGAAATTAAATATAATCATGCCAACCAGTGGTAGTCAGGATGGTAGGTCAACATGTTGGATCCGGTGTTGTTACGCAGTTTTGTCGCGGTCGCCGACAGCCAGAACTTCACCCGCGCCGCCGAGCGCCTGCACCTCACCCAGTCCACTGTGAGCCAGCAGGTGCGGCGCCTGGAAGAGAGCCTGGGCTGCCAGTTGCTGGACCGTGACCAGCGCCGGGTGGTGGCCACGGTGGAGGGCGAGCGGCTGCTGGCCTACGCCCGGCGCATCCTGGCGCTGCATGAAGAGGCCAGCGATATGCTGGTCAACCAGCGCGGCGAAGAGGTCCTGCGCCTCGGGGTGCCGGAAGATTTCGCCGCCGAGCGCCTGATGCCCATGCTCTCGCGCTTTGGCCTGGATTACCCGGCAGTGCGCCTGGAGGTCAGCAGCGGCCTGGGCCCTGAGCTGTTGCGCCAGTACCGGCGGGGTGAGTTCGACCTGCTGCTGGTCAAGCAGATGGGCCACAGCGATGACTGCGTGGACTCCTGGCCCGAGCCGCTGTGCTGGGTCGATAGCGTTCGCCAGCCCGCCTTTGGCCGCGATCCGCTGCCTTTGGTGGCGTTCCCGGTGGGCGGCCTGTACCGCCAGGAAATGCTCCATCACCTGGAGGTCGGAGGCTGGCCGTGGCGCATCGCCTATTCCAGCGCCAGCCTGGCCAGCGTCTGTTCGGCGGTGGCGGCGGGCCTGGGCATCAGCCTGTTGCCGGTACGGGTGCTGGGCAAGGGGCATCGCGTGCTCGACGCCGACAGCGGTTTGCCGGACATCCAGGGCGTGCGCCTGGCGTTGTACGCCGGCAGTGGCTTGAGCCGGGCCGGCAAGGAGCTACAGGAACAGTTGCGGGCAGTGGCAAGCGTCAAGCCGCAAGTGGCTAGGCGATAACTGTCTGCTGGTTGGCCAGGTTCGTCTGCACCAGGGCTGTACAGGCCGATCATCCGGGGGGCGAGTTGCGGAACAGCTTCGTCTAGCCGTCGCGCGTTCGATAACAGGCGGCCGCCGGGATCTCATCGCCTCATGCCGGTAGCACAGTGCCCCAGCGGCCCTGGAATGCCCCTTCACAAGATTGTTCAGCAGCGCAAGGGCTGATCTTGAGGGGGCGCTGCTGCTTGGAGAGCTGTTCCATCCCCCGCCAAGCGTCTTGTTTCGATGCTTTGCAGGAATATTTTCGATGCCCGCAAGGCATGGTGTTTTTCCCTCTTGGCTGCAGCCCTTGAACCACGGGGCCTGGGGCTTTTTCGCGAAATCATGTATTCGATTTCGATCTATCTATAACTTGAAAGATTACTTTAAGAGATAAGCACGGGGCACTGATCATTGACCCCGCGGCACCGTTGCGTGGGGGCAGTTCAAACGCCGGTGCCGGGTTTTTCAAAAGATCGTAGGGAGTGAATCCATGGGCAATGTCCAGACCGCCGCCAGTGCACACGAGGTGCTGTGGCGCCAGGCACCGAGCGGCGAGTTGGTCGACCTCGGCCGGCCTCACCGCTTGCCGCTGGGCCAATTGCGTCTGCAACGCACGCCCAAGGGGATATTGCGTCGCCGTGAGGCCATCATCCTCGGCGCCGCGGCCCTGGTACTGCACGCGGCAGTGATCTACTGGCTGAGCCAGAAGCCGACCCCGGTGCTGCCGATCGTGCCGCCGGAAATCCCGCCCATGACCATCGAGTTCTCGCGCCCGGCGCCGCCGGTGGTCGAGCCCCCACCGCCACAACCGGTACAGCCGGTGGTGGAGCCGCCACCTCCGGTGGAGGACGAGCTGGCCGTGAAGCCGCCACCGCCCAAGCCGGTGCCCAAACCCAAACCCAAGCCGGTGCCCAAGCCCGAGCCGAAACCTGCGCCCAAACCGGTGCAGCAGACTCCGGCGCCGCCACAGCCCGCGGCCCCGGTAGCCGCTCCGGCTCCGCCCGCGCCCGCGGCCCCGGCGCCCGTGACCCCGGCTTCGGCGAATGCCGCGTACTTGAAGAACCCGGCGCCGGAATATCCGTCGCTGGCCCAGCGTCGCGGTTGGGAAGGCACGGTGCTGCTGCGGGTGCATGTACTGGCCAGCGGCAAGCCGGGCGAGATCCAGATCCAGAAGAGCAGTGGTCGCCAGCAACTCGATGATGCGGCCCTGGCCGCGGTCAAGCGCTGGAGTTTCGTCCCTGCCAAGCAGGGCGACGTGGCCCAGGACGGCTGGGTCAGCGTACCCATAGATTTCAAGATTCATTGAGCCGCAAGGCCGATCAACCAACACGCGCTAAACGCTTACACAGAGGGAACACATCATGACGTTACTGGCATCTCCACTGGAATCCATCGAAAGCGCGGTGATCTGGCTGTTGGTGGTCTTCTCCGTCGCCACTTGGGGCCTGGCCCTGGTCAAGGGCGTGCAGTTCGCCCGCCTCAAGTCCCAGGATCGCAAGTTCCACAATCAGTTCTGGGCAGCGTCCAGCCTCGACTCCGCTGCCTCGTTGAGTGAAACCCAGCCCGGCGCGGCGGCCCGGGTGGCCCAGGCCGGCTATGCGGCGATCCAGGTTGGCGAAGCGCCCCACGCGGCGGACCTGAGCCAGGCAATCAACCACCAGGACCGTCTCGAACGTGCCCTGCGCCAGCAGATCGTGCGTGAGCGTCGTTCCCTGGAAACCGGCCTGGCGGTGGTTGCCAGTATCGGCAGCACCTCGCCCTTCATCGGCCTGTTCGGCACCGTGTGGGGGATCATGGAAGCCTTGAAAGGCATCAGCGCTGCTGGTTCGGCGAGCCTGGAAACCGTGGCCGGTCCCATTGGCGCAGCCCTGGTGGCGACGGGGGTGGGGATCGCCGTCGCAGTGCCGGCGGTGCTGGTCTACAACTACTTCCTGCGGCGCCTGAAGCTCACGGCCGCGGACCTGGACGACTTCGCCCACGACTTCTACAGCCTGGCGCAGAAGAACTCCTTCCGCGTGCTGATCCACCCGAGCGTGCACAAGGCCGCGGCCCAGGGCAGCCCGCAAAAAGTGAAGGAGGCGTCCTGACATGGCCTTTTCCACCCAAGACAGCGATGAAGTGCTGAGCGAGATCAACGTCACGCCGCTGGTGGACGTGATGCTGGTGCTGCTGGTGGTGTTCATCGTCACCGCGCCGCTGCTGACCAACGCCATTCCGATCAACCTGCCCAAGACCGAGGCCGTGGCCCCGGTGGAGCAGAAAGACCCGCTGGTGGTGAGCATCGACGGTGCCGGCAAACTCTTTATCAACAAGGACGAGATCCAGCCGGACCTGCTGGAAACCAACTTGCAAGCGGCCAAGGCCAAGGACCCGCAAGTGCGGGTCCAGCTGCAGGCCGACGATGGCGTCAACTACGGCGAAGTGGCCCGGGCCATGGCGTCCATCGAGCGTGCGGGCATCACCAAACTGTCGGTGATTACCGCGCGCTGAGACCGAGCAACAACGCCACGACTTTTCAGGCCGTCTCCTTGGCAGGGTGCGGCCTTTTTTTTGCCTGGCGAAAAAGCCCCCGCAAGAACACCACCGTAATCGCGCCAGCCGTAGGCGCTGGCTTGCCAGCAAAGGCGTCCTTGAGCGCGGTGCAAGGCTTGCGGGCCCCTTCGCCGGCAAGCCGGCTCCTACAAGAACACCGCCGTAATCGCGCCAGATGTAGGCGCTGGCTTGCCAGCGAAGACGTCCTTGATCGCGGTGCAAGGCTTGCGGGCCTCTTCGCCGGCAAGCCGGCTCCTAAGGAGGCCGGGGGAAGTTTTATATTCGTTTAAGGTATTAATAAATAGCTTCTTATTCCTTAACGAATATAAATCCCCTCCCTATACTCGTCCGGGAACAGACACGCAGCAGGAGAGTTCCCCATGCGCAACGAATCCATTCGCTACTTGATTGTGCCGGGCTGGCAAGGATCGCCAGAAGATCATTGGCAAACCCACTGGCAGAACAGCCTGCCCAACAGCGCGCGGGTGGAGCAGGCCGACTGGCTGACGCCGCGCCGCGAAGATTGGGTGGCGGCCCTGGCCGAGGCCATTGCCGCCGACGACACTCCGGTGATCCTGATTGCCCACAGCCTGGGTTGCATTACCGTGGCTCATTGGGCCGCGCGCGCGCCCGTAGCGGCCCTGCGCCAGGTGCGCGGTGCGTTGCTGGTGGCCCCGGCGGACGTCGAGCGCCCGGCCTGTGCCCCGGCGCTGCGCAATTTCGCGCCGATCCCCCGGCACCTGCTGCCGTTCCCCAGCCAAGTGGTCAGCTCGGATAACGACAGTGCCGTGAGCGCGCCGCGGGCCCTGGAGCTGGCCCGTGACTGGGGCGCCGAAGCCGGGATCCTGGCCGGCGCCGGCCATATCAACGTCAAGTCCGGCCACCATCGCTGGGAGCAGGGTTTCGCCTATCTGTACCGCTTGCAGAACCGCATGGAACAACACGCCCTGCGTCGTGCCTGATCGTCCTTTTTTCGTTTAAACGCCCCGTCCCCCGGCGGTCTGGGGCGGGAGCCTGCCATGAGTGCCCATACCCCATTCGGTCAGCCGTTGCTGACCTTTCCCGATGCCGAGAAAAGCCCCCTGAGCATCCGCGCCAAGGCGCTGGTGTTCGTCGACCCGCGCTCGCGGCAGTTGCGCGAAGAGCTGGAGCAACTGGCGCCGCGTTCGGTTTCGGTACTGATCCGTGGCGAAACCGGCACCGGCAAGGAGCTGCTGGCCCGGCACATCCACCGTGCCAGCGATCGCAGTGGCCTGTTCGTCTCGGTGAACTGCGGCGCCATCAGCCCGACCTACGCCGACGCCGAACTGTTCGGTTATGCCGCCGGCAGTTTCAGCGGTTCGGCCAGCAGCCGCGCCGGCTGGTTCGGCTCGGCCAACGGCGGGACCCTGTACCTGGATGAAATCGGCGACCTGCCGCTGCCGATCCAGACCAAGCTGCTGGCCGCCCTGGAGAACCACGAAGTGACCCGGGTCGGCGCCCAGCAACCGAGCCCGGTGGACGTGCGCCTGGTGGCGGCCACCAGCATCGACCTGGCCCAGGCGGTGGCGGCGGGCAAGTTTCACGAGCGCCTGTATCGCTACCTCAGCGAAGGCCAGCTGGAACTGCCGGCGCTGCGGGAACGGGTGGGAGACATCGAGTCCCTGGCCGAATACTTCCTCGGCATCTACAGCCAGCGCCTGGACCTGCCGGTGCCGCTGATCAGCGAAGCCGCGCAGCAGGCCCTGAATCGCCACAGCTGGCCGGGCAACACCCGGGAGCTGGAGAACGTCATCCACTTTGCGCTGCTGGTCAGCAGCGGCGAGGAGATACTGCCCGAGCACCTCAACCTGCCGCCGACGCCCTCGCCGCTGGAGCAGATCCAGCAGTTGTTGCAGCAGATCGCCGAGATCGGATCCGCTGTCGAGCGCCAGGCGCTGCACCAGTTGCTGCAACGCACCGCCCTGACCTGAAACCCCGGCCACCGTAGGAGTTGGCTTGCCAGCGAAGGCCTCCGCTAGGGCGACGTAGGGCCGGAGGGCCTCTTCGCCGGCAAGGCTGGCCCGGCAGGTGGGAAATCGCAGGCTAGAGCGCCGGGAGGCTGTATGAACAAAATGGAATATGAACGTGAATAAAAGATATTGTTCGGGAATAAAAAATCTCGGTATTGTCCGCCTCACGCCAGCAGTGGCACTTCACTGGCACCTCAATCAGTTCCCTATTTGAAGCCGTCGTCGACCTCGACACCTAAGGACCTTGCATGAAAAAAGTTCTGTTGTTCACCGCACTGGCGGCAGCCCTGAGCGCAGGTATCGCCCAGGCTGGCGAGAAGCTGGTGGTCGCTGCGACCCCGGTGCCCCACGCCGAGATCCTCGAGCTGATCAAGCCGACCCTGGCCAAGGAAGGCGTGGACCTGGAAATCAAGGTCTTCACCGACTACGTGCAGCCCAACGTGCAGGTCGACCAGAAGCGCCTGGACGCCAACTACTTCCAGACCCTGCCCTACCTGAAAAGCTTCAACGAAGGCAAAGGCACCCACCTGGAAACCGTGATCGGCGTGCACGTCGAACCTTTCGGCGGTTACTCGAAGAAGGTCAAGACCCTGGCCGAGCTGAAAGATGGCGCAACCATCGCCATCCCCAACGAAGGCAGCAACAGCGGCCGCGCCCTGATCCTGCTGCAGAAGGCCGGCCTGATCGAGCTCAAGGACCCGAAGAACGCCGTGGCCACGCCCAAGGACATCGCCAAGAACCCGCACAACTTCAAGTTCAAGGAACTTGAGTCGGCCATGCTGCCGCGGGTCCTGGACCAGGTTGACCTGGACATGATCAACACCAACTACGCTCTGGAAGCCGGCCTGAACCCGGCGAAGGATGCGCTGATCATCGAAGGTTCCGATTCGCCTTATGTGAACTACCTCGTGGCCCGCCCGGACAACAAGGACAGCCCGGCCATCCAGAAGTTGGCCAAGGCCCTGACCAGCCCGGAAGTCAAAGCCTTCATCGAGAAAAAATACAGCGGCGCAGTACTGCCGGCGTTCTGATGAACTAGGCTACTGACGCGACAAACCCCTTCAAGGTTTAAACGCCGACGGCTAGCGCAGCGTCGGCGTTTTTTATTGCGCCGGAAAAAACCGTAGGAGCCGGCGCCTACACAGGGGCGTTTTGGGCGGTGGGCTGGGTGGCCCGGCGCAGGGCCGCCAGCCATTTCATCAGTTCATGGGGGTCCAGGGGTTGCGGGGTCTTTGCATCGGCCATGGTGGTCGTCCTTGAGAAGTGCAGCGTCCAGTGGGGCTGTTCGAGCGCGAAAGAACCCGGCAGGCCCGGCAGAGAAGGTAGTAGCTGGGCGCCAGCCCGGCAAATCCGCGGGTTAGGTTTTTGGGTGATATCAATATGCCTTAACGGTATTTAAATTCTGCTTTTTATAGCTATAAAGTCGCGGCAGCCGGGCGGTTACCCATCGCCCCATGGACTGCACCACCGCCGCTGTACCCCAGCGGCGTCCAGGACTTTCAATGACCCTCGATTACGCTTTTATCCTCAGCACCTTGCCGGCCTTTCTCAAGGCCGTTGGGGTAACCCTGCAGGTCGGCCTGATCGCCATCGGCACTTCCCTGCTGGTGGCCCTGATCAACGCCACGCTCCTGGTATTTCGCACCCCTTACCTGCACCGGCTGATCGGCCTGTACGTGGAACTGGCGCGCAATACACCGTTGCTGATCCAGCTGTTCTTCGTCTACTTCGCCTTGCCGGCCCTGGGGATCAAGGTCTCCGGCTTCACCGCGGCGATCATCACCATGACTTTTCTTGGCGGCGCCTACCTCACCGAGGTGCTGAGGGCCGGCGTGGAAGCCGTACCCCAGGCGCAGCTGGAGTCGGGGCGCTCCATCGGCCTGTCGCAGTGGCAGTTGCTGCGCTACGTGATCCTGCCCCAGGCCGGGATCCTCAGCCTGCCATCGCTGTTCGCCAATTTCATTTTCCTGCTCAAGGAAACCACCGTGGTCTCGGCGGTGGCAGTGCCGGAAATTCTCTACACCACCAAGAGCTACATCGCCCTGTACTACAAGACCTACGAAATGCTCGCGGTGCTGACGCTGATCTGTGTGCTGTTGTTCCTGCCCCTGTCGCTGTTGCTCAGCCGTCTGGAAAGGAGGTTGCAGCATGGCCAGTTCGGGTCTTGAGCTGTTGCTGGTGTCCCTGCCGCAACTGGCCAGGGGCGCTGCGCAGACCTTGTCGATTTCCTTGCTGAGCATTGCCTTCAGCACCCTGGGCGGCGTGCTCTATGGCGTGCTGCGCAGCCTGCAGCGCAAGGTGCTGGACGTGCCGCTGCGGATCTACCTGGAGCTGTTCCGGGCGATTCCGGTGCTGGTCTGGCTGTACCTGCTGTTCTTCGGTTTTCCGATCTTCTTCGGCCTCAGCATTCCCAGCTTCACCTGCGCGGTGCTGGTGCTCTCGCTGTGGGGCGCCAGCGAGGTCGGCGAGGTGGTGCGCGGGGCGCTGCAGTCCCTGCCCCGGGGCCAGCGTGAGGCAGGGCTGTCCATCGGCCTTTCCGGTGCCCAGTTGTACGGCTACGTATTGCTGCCCCAGGCGCTGAAACGCATGACGCCACCGACCATCAACGTCTACACGCGGATCATCAAGACCAGTTCCCTGGCGGTGCTGATCGGCGTGGTGGACGTGATCAAGGTCGGCCAGCAGATCATCGAGCGCACCTACGAGTCGGTGCTGATCTACGGCGTGCTGTTTCTGTTTTTCTTCTTTATCTGCTACCCGTTGTCAGCCGCCTCCCGCGTGCTGGAACGGCGCTGGACGCAAGCATGAGCGCATTGATCGAGTTCCAGGGTTTCAACAAGTTCTTCGGCCCGCAGCAGGTGCTCAAGGAGGTCGACCTCTGCGTGGCGGCGGGTGAGGTGATCGTCATCCTCGGCCCCAGCGGCTGCGGCAAGAGCACCTTGCTGCGCTGCCTCAACGGCCTGGAAACCGCCCACAGCGGCCACCTGCGTTTTGCCGGGCGCGAGCTGCTGAGCCCCGCCACCGACTGGCGCCAGGTGCGCCAGCAGATCGGCATGGTGTTCCAGAGCTATTACCTGTTTCCCCACATGAACGTGCTGGACAACATCCTCCTGGGGCCGCTCAAGGTGCAAAAGCGCGAGCCCCGGGAAGCCCGGGCCCAGGCCGAGGCGCTGCTGGAACGGGTGGGCCTGCTGGACAAGCGCGAGGCCTTTCCCCGGCAGCTTTCCGGCGGCCAGCAGCAACGCATCGCCATCGTCCGTTCGTTGTGCATGAACCCCCAGGTGATGCTGTTCGACGAGGTCACCGCGGCCCTAGACCCGGAGATGGTCAAGGAAGTGCTGCAAGTGATCCAGGGCCTGGCCCGCGACGGCATGACCCTGTTGATTGTCACCCATGAAATGGCCTTCGCCCGGGCCGTGGCCGACCGTGTCGTGTTCATGGACGGCGGGCGCATCGTGGAACAGAACACCCCCGAGGCTTTCTTCACGAACCCGCAGAGCGCACGCGCGCAGCAGTTCCTGGAGAAGTTCTCCTTCGTTGAAGCACTGCCCAAGAAAGCCCCTAAAAAGGAACTGGAGCTCTTATGAAAACTGCCAAGTCTTCGCTGTTGTTACTGCCGCTGTTCGGTCTGGCCCTGCTGGCCGGCTGCGATAAATCCAATGATGCACCCAAGCCTGCGGCCACGGCCGCCAGCGCCGCGCCGGCGGCCGGCTACCTGGACAAGATCAAGGCCCGGGACAAGCTGATCGTCGGTGTATTCACCGACAAGCCGCCGTTCGGTTTCGTCGATGAAACCGGGCGCTACGTGGGCTTCGATACCGACATCGGCCGGCAATTCGCCAAGGACCTGTTGGGGGACGAGAACAAGGTTGAATTCGTCGCCGTGGAGCCGGCCAGCCGTATTCCGTTCCTGCAGAGCGACAAGGTCGACCTGATCCTGGCCAACATGACCGTGACCCCGGAGCGCAAGGAAGCGGTGGAGTTCACCAACCCCAACCTCAAGGTGGCGGTCCAGGCCCTGGTGCCTGAAGGCAGTGCAGTGAAGAGCCTGGATGACCTGGCGAGCCGCACCACCATCGTCACCACCGGCACCACCGCGGACATCTGGCTGACCCAGAACCACCCGGACTGGAAACTGCTCAAGTTCGAGAAGAACACCGAGTCCCTGCAAGCCCTGGCCAACGGTCGCGGTGACGCCTATGCCCAGGACAACCTGATTCTGTTCAGTTGGTCCAAGCAGAACCCGGGCTACCGCGTATTGCCCCAGACCCTGGGCGAACAGGCGCCGATTGCCCCGGCGGTGAAGAAAGGCAACATCGAACTGCGGGACTGGGTGAATGCCGAACTGGCCAAACTGGGCGAAGAGAAATACCTGCTCAAGCTGTATGACCAGTACGTGCGCAAGGAACTGAGCGACGACACCAAGCCCGAGAGCGTGATTGTCGAAGGCGGCAAGTGGCAGGGCTGATCCTGCCCGACCTGTAGGAGCTGGCTTGCCAGCGAAGGCGTCCGTGAGGACGGTGCGGGGCTTGAGGGCCTCTTCGCCAGCAAGCTGGCTCCTACGGGGGGCATGGCAGTCGGGGCCGGCGGGGAGGGGTCAATCGGGCCAGTTCCACGCCGGTTCGTCCAGCATGCGCTGGCCGACGATGCCGGTCTGGCCCAGTTGTTTCTCCAGCACGATGCAGTTGCATTCGGGGTCTTGCTGCAAGGCTGCGATCAGCCGCCGGGCGTGGGACACCACCCACACCTGGCACTGCTGCGAGGCGCGAATGATCAGGCGCGCCAGGGCCGGCAACAGGTCCGGGTGCAGGCTGGTCTCCGGTTCGTTGAGCACCATCAGGGTCGGTGGTCGTGGGGTCAGCAGGGCCGCTACCAGCAACAGGTAGCGCAAGGTGCCGTCGGACAGTTCCGCGGCCGACAACGGTCGCAACAGGCCTTCCTGATAGAACTGCACCCCGAACAGCCCCCCCGGAACGGCATCGATCTCCAGCCGCGACTCCGGGAAGGCATCGCTGATGGTTTCGTGCAATGCCTGTTGATCGCCCACTTCGATGATGGTCTGCAACGCGGCGGCCAGGTCCCGGCCATCGTGGTGCAGCACCGGGGTGCGGGTGCCCAGTTGTGGTCGGCGCGCGGGTGCCTGGCTGTCGGTGCGCAAGTGGTCATAAAAACGCCAGCCACGGATCTGCTCGCGCAGATGCAGGACCTCGGGCGATGAACTCAGGTTGCCCACCCGGTCGAACAGGCTGTCGCCGCTGCTCGTGTGCTGCGCCAGCACCTCCCATTGGCGGCCCGCACGGGCTCGTATCATCGGGCCCTGGCGGTCCACCAGGGCACTGGCCGAGCGGTACAGGGGCCCGCCCCAGATGCTCTCGCGCTTGATCCACGGGTCGAGAGTGAAGCGCGAGGCAATCGGCGAACTGTGCCCGGGCAACATGAAATGGCCGCTGGAATCCGGCAGCCCCAGGCTGATCGCGTACCCGAAGTCCTCACCGGCAAAGCCCAGTTGCAGGCGTCTGGCGGCCTTGCGCGGCCCGCCCTGGATCGGCACCTCGCCCTGGCTCATGCGTCGGCTGATCTGTTCCGGCCCGGCCCAATACGTCGATTCCAGCCCGCCTTCCTTGGCCAGGGCGTTGACCACGCCGCCCTGGGCGGTCTCCGCCAGCAGGCGCAGGGCGCGGTACAGGTTGGACTTGCCGCTGCCGTTGGCGCCGGTGACCAGGTTCAGCCGACCCAGGGGGATCACCAGTTTGTTGATGGAGCGGTAGTTGGCCACCGCCAGGGTCTTGAGCATGCCGGGTCTCCTGTTGCGTGGTGCGCAGTGTGCCTGATTTGTGGAGCCGCAGCTTGCTTGCGGCGGCCCTCGAAACCGACGTTGTGCTTGCCAGGATAGAGCGCGTCGAGGGCCGTTGCGGCTGCTGCGCCCCGGGGCGCCGGCCGGCCAGCGGGAGCAAGCTCCGCGCCACCGAAAGCCTCTCTGATGAGACTGGCGTGCAGCGGTTGAACCCTGTTCTAAGCTCACAGTCGTAACGTCACTGGCGAGACAGCATCACGCAAAAGGAGCCTGCATGGCTGCGTTCAATTCGAAGTGGATAGTGGGATTGACCCTGTTGCTGCTGCTTGGCGGCTGCGGGGCGGAAAAGCCCGGGGAAAAGGAGCGCCCGCGGGTGCGCATCCTGGAGGTGCAGAGCAGTGACTTCGCCCCTTCGGTGACCCTGACCGGTGACGTCCAGGCCCGGGTGCAGACCGAACTGTCGTTCCGCGTCGGCGGCAAGATCATCCAGCGCATGGTCGATGTCGGCGATCGGGTT
Organism: Pseudomonas sp. NFPP25; assembly: GCF_900116505.1. Taxonomy (NCBI): domain Bacteria; kingdom Pseudomonadati; phylum Pseudomonadota; class Gammaproteobacteria; order Pseudomonadales; family Pseudomonadaceae; genus Pseudomonas; species Pseudomonas sp. NFPP25. The sequence goes on from NZ_FPBG01000005.1 coordinate 122,904, forward strand.
ACCGCGCAACAGGTGCTGGCCAAGCTCGATCCCAAGGACCTGCAGACCAATGTCGATTCTGCCGCGGCCTCGGTGTTTGCCGAGCAGGCCCGGGTCAAGCAGGCCGGCGCGGCGTTTGTCCGCCAGCAGAAACTCTTGCCCAAGGGCTACACCAGCCAGAGCGAATACGATTCGGCCCAGGCCGCCCTGCGCAGCAGCCAGAGCGCCCTGAGCGCGGCCCAGGCGCAACTGGCCAACGCCCGCGAGCAACTGAGCTACACCGAGCTGGTGGCCGAGGCTCCGGGGGTGATCACCGCGCGCCAGGCCGAGGTCGGCCAGGTGGTGCAGGCCACGGTGCCGATCTTCAGCCTGGCCCGGGATGGCGAGCGCGATGCGGTGTTCAACGTCTACGAGTCGCTGCTGATGCAGCCACCGGGCCAGGAAACCATTCACATCAGCCTGCTGGACAACCCCAAGGTGACCACCACCGGCAAGGTCCGCGAGGTGACGCCGGTGGTCTCGGCCCAGAGCGGCACGGTGCAGGTCAAGGTGGTGCTCGATTCGTTGCCGGCGGGCATGGACCTGGGCTCGGTGGTCAGCGCCACCGCCCGGGCCCATGGCAAGGCCAGCGTGGTGCTGCCCTGGTCGGCCCTGACCAAGAATCTCAGCGAGCCTGCCGTGTGGCTGGTGGGCGAGGACGGCAAGACGGCCCTGCACACGGTGAAGGTCGGGCGCTACCTCACCGGCAAGGTGATCATCAGCGACGGCCTCAAGGGCGGCGAGAAAGTGGTGGTGGCGGGTGGGCAGTTGCTGCACCCGGGGATGTTCGTGGAGATCGCCTCGCAAACGAGCGACCAGGGAGCACAGCCATGAAGCGCCTGCTGCCGTTGTTGTGTGCCAGTGCCTTGTTGCTGGGCTGCTCCCGGGAAGAGCCGGCGCCGGAGCCGGTGCGCCCGGTGCTGTCGTTCCGGGTGGCGCCCCAGGCCGAGGAAAGCCTGGGGCGTTTTGCCGGCACCATCCAGGCCCGCTACGAGACCAACCTGGGCTTCCGGGTGCCGGGGCGCATTGCCAACCGCAATGTCGATGTCGGCGCCGAAGTGGGCCCCGGGGACTTGCTGGCCACTCTGGACCCCACCGACCAGCAGAACCAGCTGCGGGCCGCCCAGGGCGACCTGGCCAAGGTCGAGGCGCAGTGGATCAACGCCCAGGCCAATGCCCGGCGCCAGCAGGAACTGTTCGATCGCGGCGTGGGCGCCCAGGCGCAACTGGACATCGCCCAGACCGACCTGAAGACCACCGGTGCCTCTCTGGACCAGGCCAAGGCCTCGGTGCGCCAGGCCCGGGACCAGCTCAACTACAGCGAACTGCGCAGCGATCACGGCGGCGTGATCACCGCCTGGAACGCCGAGGCCGGGCAGGTGGTGACCGCCGGCCAGCAAGTGGTGACCCTGGCCCGGCCGGAGATCAAGGAAGCGGTGATCGACCTGCCGGCCAGCCTGGTGGACCAGTTGCCGGCCGGTGTGGAGTTCAAGGTCGCGGCACAGCTGGATCCGAGCATCAGCACCACCGCCACGGTGCGTGAGATCGAACCCCAGGCCCAGAGTGCGACCCGTACCCGCCGCGCCCGCCTGACCCTCAAGGACACGCCCGAGGCCTTTCGCCTGGGCACCGCCATCAGCGTGACCCTGAGCTCGGCCATCGAGCCGCGCACCGAGGTGCCGTTGACCGCCCTGCAAGAGGTGCAGGGCAAGACCCGGATCTGGATCGTCGACCCCCAGAGCCAGACGGTGGCTCCGCGCGAGGTCACGGTGCTCAGCCGCGACAGCGCTTCGGCGTTGATCAGCCAGGGCGTCAAGTCCGGCGAGCGGGTGGTCAGTGCCGGGGTCAACAGCCTCAAGCCGGGGCAGAAAGTCAAAATCGATGAGGACCGCGCACAATGACGCCCGACAGCAAAGGGAGCTTCAACCTGTCCGAGTGGGCGATCAAGCATCAGTCCTTCGTCTGGTACCTGATGTTCGTCGCGCTGCTGATGGGCGTGTTTTCCTACATGAATTTGGGGCGCGAGGAAGACCCCTCCTTCACCATCAAGACCATGGTCATCCAGACCCGCTGGCCCGGTGCGACCCAGGAAGAAACCCTGAAGCAGGTCACCGACCGCATCGAGAAGAAACTCGAAGAGCTGGACTCGCTGGACTACGTGAAAAGCTACACCCGCCCCGGCGAATCGACGGTGTTCGTCTACCTGCGCGACACCACCAGTGCCAAGGACATTCCCGAGATCTGGTACCAGGTGCGCAAGAAGATCAACGACATCCGCGGCGACTTTCCCCAGGGCCTGCAGGGCCCGGGGTTCAACGATGAGTTCGGCGATGTGTTCGGCTCGATCTACGCCTTCACCGCCGATGGCCTGAGCATGCGCCAGCTGCGCGACTACGTGGAGCAGGTACGGGCGCAGATCCGCGAAGTGCCGAACCTGGGCAAGGTGGAGATGGTCGGCGAGCAGGACGAAGTCATCTACCTGAACTTCTCCACCCGCAAGCTGGCGGCCCTGGGCATCGACCAGCGCCAGGTCCTGCAGAGCCTGCAATCGCAGAACGCGGTGACCCCGGCCGGGGTGATCGAGGCTGGGCCGGAGCGCATCTCGGTGCGCACGTCCGGGCAGTTCGCCTCGGAGAAGGACCTGGCCACGGTCAACCTGCGGCTCAACGACCGCTTCTACCGGCTGGCGGACATCGCCGAGATCAGCCGCGGCTATGTCGACCCTTCCACGCCGCTGTTCCGCTTCAATGGCAAGCCGGCCATCGGCCTGGCGATCGCCATGAAGAAGGGCGGCAACATCCAGGACTTCGGCAAGGCCTTGCACGCCCGCATGGACCAGCTCACCGCCGACCTGCCGGTGGGCGTCGGGGTGCACAAGGTTTCCGACCAGGCCGAGGTGGTGGAAGAGGCAGTGGGCGGTTTCACCAGTGCCCTGTTCGAGGCGGTGATCATCGTGCTGGTGGTGAGTTTCATCAGCCTCGGGGTCCGCGCCGGGCTGGTGGTGGCCTGCTCGATTCCGCTGGTGCTGGCCATGGTCTTCGTGTTCATGGAGTACAGCGGCATCACCATGCAGCGGATCTCCCTGGGGGCGCTGATCATCGCCCTGGGGCTGCTGGTGGATGACGCGATGATCACCGTGGAAATGATGGTCACGCGGCTGGAGAAGGGCGAGAGCAAGGAGCAGGCAGCGACCTTCGCCTACACCTCCACCGCCTTTCCCATGCTCACCGGGACCCTGGTGACCGTGGCCGGCTTCGTGCCCATCGGCCTCAACGCCAGTTCTGCCGGTGAGTACACCTTTACCCTGTTCGCGGTGATCGCGGTGGCCATGCTGGTGTCGTGGATAGTCGCGGTGCTGTTTGCCCCGGTGATCGGCATCCACATCCTCAGCACCAACGTCAAACCCCATTCCGATGAGCCGGGGCGTATCGGACGGGCCTTCAACGGTGGCCTGCTGTGGGCCATGCGCAACCGCTGGTGGGCCATCGGCATCACCGTGCTGCTGTTCGTGGCTTCGGTGTTCTGCATGCGTTTCGTGCAGAACCAGTTCTTCCCGTCATCGGACCGGCCGGAGATCCTCGTTGACCTCAACCTGCCGCAGAACGCTTCGATCAACGAGACCCGCCAGGCCGTGGACCGCCTGGAGGCCACCCTCAAGGACGACCCGGACATCGAGCGCTGGAGCACCTACATCGGCGAGGGCGCGATCCGTTTCTACCTGCCCCTGGACCAGCAATTGCAGAACCCCTACTACGCCCAGCTGGTGATCGTCAGCAAGGGCCTGGAGCAGCGCACGGCCCTGACCCAGCGCTTACAGAAACGCCTGCGGGAAGATTTCGTCGGCATCGGCAGCTATGTGCAGGCCCTGGAAATGGGCCCGCCGGTGGGGCGGCCGATTCAATACCGGGTCAGTGGCAAGGACATCGACCAGGTGCGCAAGCACGCCATCGAACTGGCCACCGAGCTGGACAAGAACCCGCACATTGGCGAGATCATCTATGACTGGAACGAGCCCGGCAAAGTGCTGCGCATCGACATCGCCCAGGACAAGGCGCGGCAACTGGGGCTGTCCTCCGAAGACGTGGCGCAGTTGATGAACAGCATCGTCAGCGGCTCCACCGTGACCCAGGTGCATGACGACATCTACCTGATCAACGTGGTCGGTCGCGCCGACGACAACGAGCGCGGCTCCCCGGAAACCCTGCAGAACCTGCAGATCGTCACCCCCAACGGCACTTCGATCCCGCTGCTGGCGTTCGCCAGCGTGCGCTACGAGCTGGAGCAGCCGCTGGTATGGCGCCGCGACCGCAAGCCGACCATCACCATCAAGGCCGCGGTGCGCGATGCGATCCAGCCCACCGACCTGGTCAAGCAACTGAAGCCGGACATCGACCATTTCGCCGCGCAACTGCCCGCCGGTTATTCGGTGGCCACCGGCGGCACCGTGGAGGAAAGCGGCAAGGCCCAGGGGCCGATCGCCAAGGTGGTGCCGCTGATGCTGTTCCTGATGGCGACCTTCCTGATGATCCAGCTGCACAGCGTGCAGAAGCTGTTCCTGGTGGCCAGCGTGGCGCCCCTGGGGCTGATCGGCGTGGTCCTGGCCCTGGTGCCCACGGGCACGCCCATGGGCTTTGTGGCGATCCTCGGGATCCTGGCGCTGATCGGCATCATCATCCGCAACTCGGTGATCCTGGTGACCCAGATCGACGAATACGAGCGTGAGGGCTATCACCCCTGGGACGCGGTGCTGGAAGCCACCCACCATCGACGGCGGCCGATCCTGCTGACCGCGGCGGCGGCCAGCCTGGGGATGATCCCGATTGCCCGGGAAGTGTTCTGGGGGCCGATGGCCTACGCCATGATCGGCGGCATCATCGTTGCCACCTTGCTCACCCTGCTGTTCCTCCCGGCGCTGTACGTGGCCTGGTACAAGATCAAGGAACCGAGCAAGGACACCGAGCGCACCCGGCCCACGGCCTCGTAGGCGCTGGCTATTTCCGTAGGAGCTGGCTTGCCAGCGAAGGGGCCCGAGAGACAGGCGCCTGACTCGCAAGTGCCTTCGCCGGCAAGCCGGCTCCTACGGGGTATGCGGCGTTGCAGAGGGCGTAGGCCCCCCACGGCCTCGTATGAGCTGGCGAGCCGGCTCCTCGCAGGGGGATCAGGCCTTGCGCCAGACGCTGGCCAGCCACGGTTGCTGTTCCCGAGGCAGGCCGGCGGGGCGGTAGTAGTGTTCCAGCTCGACGAACCCGGCATCCGTCAGCAACGCCTGCCAGGCCGCCAGGTCGTGGTAGGCACCATAGCGCGGGCCGTTCCAGCCTTCCTGGTTGTCACCCCGGGGATTGGAGCTGAACAGTACGCCACCGTCCTTGAGGCTGGCATGCAGTTGCTTGAGCACCCGCGGCAGTTCCTGGCGGGGAATGTGAAACAGCACCGCGTTGGCGAAGATCCCGTCGAAGCGTTCAGCCGGCAGGTCGAGCTTGAGGAAGTCCTGCTGCCAGACCTCGCAGCCGCTGTCTTCCCGGGCCATCTGGGCGAAGCGCTCGCAGCCGTCGAGGCCGATGGCCACATGGCCCAGGCGGGTGAAGGCCTGCAGGTCGCGGCCGGGGCCGCAGCCAAAATCCAGCACGGTGAATGGCGCCGAGCCCTGAATGTGCCGCAGCAGCGCGTCGATGTTCTGGCTCACGTCGTGGTCGCGGGTGCCTTCACGAAAGTCCTCGGCCACCTGCTGGTAGTGGCCGAGGGTGGTGGCGGTGATGCTGTCGAGATCGTCGGGGGCGAGTTTCATGGCGGGCTGCGTGGCTAGAGAGGAGGCGGCCAATATACCGCCAATGACGGCCTGGCGGCCTGTTCGCGAGCGAGCTCGCTCCTACGGGATGATCACCGTCCTTGGTAGGAGCGAGCTTGCTCGCTAAGGCGTCCGAACGGACACCACAGCCCTCAACGCTTGTTCAGCACCCGCGCCAGGCGGTCGCCACCCAGCTGGATCGCGGCCACCAGAATCACCAGCAGCACGATCACCGTGAGCATGATCTGGCTGTCGAACCGCTGATAACCGTAGCGGTAGGCAATGTCCCCCAGGCCGCCCGCGCCAATCGCCCCGGCCATGGCCGAGGAGTTGATCATGGTCACCAGGGTGATGGTGAAGCCGCCGACGATGCCCGGCAGCGCTTCGGGCAGCAGCACGTGCCAGACGATATGCCAGCGCCGGCAACCCATGGCCTGTGCGGCCTCGATCAGGCCGTGGTCGACCTCACGCAGGCTGACTTCGGCGATCCGCGCAAAGAACGGCGTGGCGGCGATGGTCAGCGGCACCACGGCGGCCCACACGCCGTAGGTGGTGCCGACGATCAGCCGGGTAAAGGGGATCAGCGCCACCATCAGGATCAGGAACGGGATCGAACGGAACAGGTTCACAAAGGCCCCCAGGGCCCGGTTCAGGGTCGGCGCCTCATAGATCCCGCCCTTGCCGCTGGTGACCAGGATCACCGCCAGGGGAATCCCCGCCAGCAGGGCAATCAGCGAGGACACGCCGACCATCAGCAGGGTGTCGAGGACGCCCTGCAACAAGCGATCAAACCACATAGCCCAGTACCTCCACTTGTTGTGCCCATTGCCCGGCGCGCTGGCGCAGTTGCGCAGCCTCCAGGGACGAGCCCTGGACTGCCAGCAGCAGTTGCCCCAGGGCGTGGCCCTGGATGCGTTCCACGCCGCCTTGCAGCAGGCGTACGCGGCCGCCCAGGGCGCCGAACAGCGCCGCCAGGTCCGGTTCCTCATGGCTGCTGCCGGTGAAGCGCAGGCTCAGCACCAGCGCCGCATCGGAAGACGTCGGATGGCTTTGCAGGCGGTTCTGCAGTTCTTCCGGCAGGCCGTGCTGCAGGGGCGCCAGCAGGGTCTTGCTGACCTCGTGCTGCGGGTTGCCGAAGACTTCCCAGACCGGCCCCTGCTCGACGATGCGCCCGTGCTCCAGTACCACCACCCGGTCGCAGATATCGCGGATCACCGCCATCTCGTGGGTGATCAGGATGATGGTCAGTCCCAGGCGCTGGTTGATCTCTTTCAGCAGGCCGAGGATCGACTGGGTGGTTTCCGGGTCCAGGGCCGAAGTGGCCTCGTCGCACAGCAGGATCTCGGGATCGTGGACCAGGGCCCGGGCGATCCCCACCCGCTGCTTCTGGCCGCCGGACAACTGCGCCGGGTAGGCCTGGTGCTTGTCCTTGAGGCCCACCAGTTCCAGCAGCTCGCGCACCTTGCGCTCGCGCTCGGCCTTGGGCACCCCGGCCACCTTCAGCGGCAGCTCGACGTTGTGCCACACGGTCTTGGCCGACATCAGGTTGAAGTGCTGGAAGATCATGCCGATGCGCCGGCGCAGGGCCACCAGGCGGTCTTCGTCGAAGTCGCCGATGTCCACCTGGTCGATCAGCACCCGGCCGCTGCTGGGCTGCTCCAGGCGGTTGATGGTGCGGATCAGCGACGACTTGCCGGCGCCGCTGCGGCCGATGATGCCGAACACCTCGCCGCGCTGGATCGACAGGTCGATATCGTGCAAGGCCTGCACCGGACCCTGCTGGCCCTGGTAGGTCTTGCCCAGGCCGATAAAGCGCACCTGGGCGCGATTCAGTTCGGGGTGCAGCTCGGTCTGCCCGGCGCGCCGGGGCGCCGCTTCCGGCAGCTTGCGCTGTAGCGTCGCGACACTCATCTCAACCTTCCCAACCGGCTTGGTAGAGCTTGCCGTGGGCTTTGTCCAGAGCGGCGCGAACGGCAGGCGAGTGCTGGTAGATATCGACGAACTTGATCAGCCGCGGGTCGTTCTTGCTCTTGGGCTGGATGACGAACTGGATCACGTATTCCTTGTGGTCCAGGCCGTCGAACAGCAGCGCCGAGCCGGCATCGAAGGTCTTGGCCAGGCGAATGTAGGCCGGGTAGCCCTGGACCAGGTCAGCGTCGTCATAGGCGCGCACCAGTTGCACGGCTTCGACCTGGAGGATCTTGATCTTCTTCGGGTTGCTGACGATGTCTTCTTCGGTGGCCTTGTAGCCAACGCCCGGCTTGAGGGTGATCAGCCCGGCCTTGGCCAGCAGTTGCAGGCCGCGCCCGCTGTTGATCGGGTCGTTGGCGATGGCCACGCTGGCGCCTTGTGGCAGTTCGTCGAAGCTTTTGTATTTCTTCGAGTACAGGCCGACGTTGTTGATGATGCCCGGGGCGAAGGGCACCAGGTCGAAACCGGCGGCGGCCTTGGCGTTTTCCAGGAACGGGATGTGCTGGAAGTAGTTCACGTCGATATCGCCGGCGGCCAGGCTGACGTTGGGCGCGATCCAGTCGGTGAACTCCACCAGCTCCACTTTCAGGCCCTGCTTGCCGGCCTCTTCCACGGCGGCCTCCAGGGGAATGGCGAAGGCAGCGGTGGTGCCGACCTTGAGCGGCGCGTCGGCGGCGAAGACGGCGCTGCTGAACAGGCCGAGGGCGAGGGCCAGGGCTTTGACCGGGTGGCGCAGGCGTTTGCTTTTCATGTGGGTCAGGGTCCAAGTCGGGGCGAGGGAATGTGCAGGTTTTGCGGGCCTCTTCGCTGGCAAGCCAGCTCCTACAGGTGAAGTGTGCAGGAGCCGGCTTGCCGGCGAAGCGTTTAGCGGCGGTAGGCCGCGCCGGTGTGTTGTTCGGGCAGCTTGCGGCCCTGGCGGAAGAGCTTTTCCCGCAGGGTGCCATCGTCGTAGGCGGTCTTGTAGGAGCCGCGGCGCTGCAGTTCGGGGATGACCAGGTCGATGAAGTCGACGTAGCTTTCCGGGGTGACGATGCGGGTCAGGTTGAAGCCGTCCAGGCCGGTTTCGGCGATCCAGGATTCCAGGTCGTCGGCCACCTGCTGCGGCGAGCCGACCACGGTGAAGTAGCGGCCGCCCAGGGCGTGCTGGTCCAGCAGCTTGCGTCGGGTCCAGTCGTTGTTCTGCAGGTTCTTGGTGGCCGACTGGATGGCATTGCTCTTCACGTACTGGATCGGCTCGTCGATCTCGTACTGGGAAAAATCGATCCCGGTGGACGCGGAAAAATGCGCCACCCCGGCCTCTGCGCTGGCATGGCTGCGGTATTCGGCGTGTTTCTTCCAGGCCAGTTCCTCGGTCTCGCCGACTATCACGTTGAGGCCCATGAACACCTTGATGTCTCCGGGATTGCGCCCGGCGGCCACGGCGCTGGCGCGGACCTTGTCCACCTGGGCCTTGGTCGCGGCCTTGTTCTGCCCGCTGATGAACACGCACTCGGCGTGGCGCCCGGCGAACAGCAGGCCGCGGTCCGAGCTGCCGGCCTGGAACAGCACCGGGGTGCGTTGCGGCGACGGCTCGCACAGGTGGTAGCCACTGACCTGGTAGAACTCGCCCTGGTGCTCGACCTTGTGCACCTTGCCCGGCTGGGCATAGATGCGTTGCTCGCGGTCGTTAAGGACCGCGTCGTCCTCCCAACTGCCTTCCCAGAGTTTGTACAGCACCTCCAGGTACTCGTCGGCCTGGTCGTAGCGGCGGTCGTGCTCGATCTGCTCCTTGAGCCCCATGGCCTGGGCGGCGCTGTCCAGGTAGCCGGTGACAATGTTCCAGCCGACCCGGCCACGGCTCAGGTGGTCGAGGGTGGAAAGGCGCCGGGCGAACAGGTAGGGCGCCTCGTAGGTGAGGTTGGCGGTGAGGCCGAACCCCAGGTTCTTGGTGACTGCGGCCATGGCCGAGACCAGCAGCAGCGGGTCGTTCACCGGCAGCTGGATAGACTCCTTGAGGGGCACGTCCACCGAGTTCTGGTAGACGTCGTAGACCCCGACGATGTCGGCGATGAACAGCCCGTCGAACAGCCCGCGCTCCAGCAACTGGGCCAGCTCGGTCCAGTACTCGAGGGTCTTGTACTGGGTCGAGTTGTCCCGCGGGTGGGTCCACAGGCCGTGATTGATGTGCCCGACGCAGTTCATGTTGAAGGCGTTGAGCAGGATCTTCTTCTTGGTGGTTTGTGGCGCGGCCATCAGATGGTCCCCCGCAGCGGCGGGTTCTGCTGGTTCAGGTAGTAGTTGCCCACCGCGTGGTACTTCCAGCGCACCGGGTCGTGCAGGGTGTGTACCCGGGCATTACGCCAGTGGCGGTCCAGGCCATGCTCGGCCAGGGTCGCCTGGCTGCCCGCCAGTTCGAACAGGGTGCTGCCGGCGGCCAGGGAGATTTCCGTGCTCAGGGCGCGGACCTCGGCCACGGCGATGGACGCGGCGGCCACGGTGTCGGCGTTGGTGTCGGCCTGCGCCCGGTCGAGGAACTCCCCGGCGCGTTCCAGCAGGGCCTCGGTGGCGTGCAGGCGGATGCTCAGGTGGCCGAAGCTCTTGATGGTCAGCGGGTCGTCGGTGGCCTTGTCGTTGCCGGAGTCGATCCACGGCCGGGTCTTGGTGCGCACAAAGCGCAGGGCGTCTTCATAGGCGGCGCGGGCGATGCCGGTGTCGATGGCGGCGTGGAGAATCTGCGCCAGCGGGCCGACTGGGGTCGGGCGCTCGAAGGCGCTCTGAAACGGCACCACGTCGGCCTCGTCCACCCACACGTTGTCGAATTGCACCGAGCCGCTGCCGGTGGTGCGCTGGCCGAAGCCGCTCCAGTCGTCGATCACGTCCAGGCCCTGGGCGTCGGCGGGGACGAAGGCCAGTTGCTGCACGCCGTGTTCATCCACCACCGAGGTGGGGATGCGCTGGGCGTAGAGGGCGCCGGTGGCGTAGAACTTGCGCCCGTCGATGCGGTAGCCCGGGCCGTTGCTGTCGCGGCTCAGGCGGGTGGTGCGGTCGTGGGCGGTCTTGGTGCCCAGCTCGGCCAGGGCGTTGCCGAAACGCCGGCCGGTCAGGACTTCGGCATACAGCCGCTGCTTCTGCGGCTCGCTGCCATTCACCCGCAGCACTTCCAGGGCGTAGAAATGGTTCTGCGGGATCTGCCCCAGGGAGGCGTCGGCCTCGGCGATCAGGGCGATGACCTTGGCCAGGGTGACGTTGGAAACCCCGGCGCCGCCGTATTCCTTGGGCACGCTGATGCCCCACAGGCCGGAGCGGGAAAAGGCTTCCAGCTCGGGGTGCGGCAGGCGCCGCTCGCGGTCGCGCAGGGCGCTGTCGCGCTTGAAATCTTCCGCCAGGTCGCTGGCGACAATCAGGGCTTGCTCATCGCTGGTGATGACCGCGACGTGTTGGGAAAGAGACATGTGTTTCTCCAGAGATCTGGTCAAAAGCGTTCTGGGCGGTTAAATCCAGGAGTGCCGGGCAGGCAAGGTGCCGTTCAGGTGATAGGTGCCCACGGCGTGGTACTTCCAGCGCACCGGGTCGTGCAGGGTGTGCACCCGGGCGTTGCGCCAGTGACGGTCGAGGTTGAATTCGGCGAGGGTGGCGCGGCTGCCAGCCAGCTCGAAGAGCTTTTCACTGGCCAGCAGCGAGATCTCGGTGGTCAGCACCTTGGCTTCGGCCACGGCGATGGAGGCGCGGGCCGCGGACTCGGCAGTGATCGGCGCCGCGCTGACCTGGTCCAGCACCTGCCCGGCCTTGCGCAGCAGGGCTTCGGCTGCGTGCAGTTCGATTTGCAGCTTGCCGATGTCGGCGATCACATACAGGTCATCGCTGGCCCGCTCGACGTTGGCATCGATCCACGGGCGTGCTCGTTCACGAACGAAACGGATGGCGTCGGCCACGGCTTCCCGGGCGATGCCGGCGTCAATGGCGGCCTGGATCAGCTGGGATACCGCGCCCTGGATATTCGGTGTTTCGTTGATCCGCCAGTTGTCCAGCACCAGCTCGGCGTCCACCCGCACATCGTTGAGCAGGATGGTGCCGCTGGCGGTGGTGCGCTGGCCGAAGCCCGACCAGTCGTCGACGATGCGCAGCCCCGGGGTGCCACGACGGACGAAGGCCAGCACCTGGCGGCCTTCCTCGTTGAGTGCCTTGACCGCCACCCAGTGGGCGAACAGGGCGCCGGTGGAGTAGAACTTCTGGCCATTGATCACGTGGCCGTCGGCGTCGGCGGTGATCCGTGCCTTGAGTTCCAGGGTGTTCTTGGTGCCGCGTTCCGGGCCGGCATTGCCGATGCGCCAGCCTTCCAGGACGCTCTGCAGCAGCTGTTTCTTCTGCCGCTCGGTGCCGCAGCCGAGAATCAGGCCGAGGATGCCGAACTGGTTCTGCGGGATCTGCCCCAGGGCCGGGTCGGCCGCGGAAATGATGGCGAAGACTTCGGCCAGGGTGACGAAGGAAACCTGTGGCCCGCCGTAGGCGCGGGGCACGGAAATACTGCCCAGGCCGCTGCGGGTGAATTGTTCGATCTGCGCCCAGGGCAGCTTGCGCTGGCGGTCGCGCTGGGCGGCCTGCTGGCGGGCCGCGTCGGCCAATTCATGGGCAGCCTGAAGGGCTTCGGCGTCGTTGCGCAGAACCCGAGCGGGCAGCAAAAGGGGAGCGATATCCAGGTCACTCTGGACCTGGGCTTCGATCAGACTGGACATCAGTGCCACTCCTTGGCTGCACGCAATGCCCTGGCGATCTGCACTGGGGTGATTGTGTTCCGGACCATACCTACCTCACATCTTTTGGATAGGCCGCGTCATGCGGCGAAATCAGAATCAAGAATGTCCGGTGGTCCGGTGCATATACCCTATGCGCGTATAAAAATTAAATAAACTAACTTTTAGGAATATGAATAGAAGGGTTGAATCGAAGCCCGCAGGCGTTATGGATCAAGGCCTTAGCGTGCTTCTACGGCTGTGGTTCTAGCGACGAATGTCCCCCAAAACCACCCCATACCTGCACGTAGGAGCTGGCTTGCCAGCGAAGGCGTCCGCGAGGGCG
>NZ_FPBG01000005.1:136007-699909 GCF_900116505.1 Pseudomonas sp. NFPP25
GAGGGCCTTTTCGCCGGCAAGCCGGCTCCTACAAGGGGGCGTGGCTTGCGCCGAGGAACTTGCTGAGAAACTGTCGGGTGCGTTCGTGCTGGGGGTTGGCGAACAGCGCCTTGGCTTCGCCCTGTTCGACGATCACCCCCTTGTCGAAGAAGATCACCCGGTTGGCCACGTCCCGGGCAAAGCCCATCTCGTGGGTGACGATGACCATGGTGCGTTTCTCTTCGGCCAGGCTGCGGATGGTGGCCAGTACTTCGCCCACCAGCTCCGGGTCCAGGGCCGAGGTGGGTTCGTCGAACAGGATCACCCGCGGTTCCATGGCCAGCGCCCGGGCGATCGCTACCCGCTGTTGCTGGCCGCCGGACAGGCGCCTGGGGTAGGCATCTTCCTTACCTGCAAGCCCGACCTTGGCCAGCAGCGCGCGGCCCAGGGCGACGGCTTGCTCCCGCGGGGTTTTCTTCACCACCAGCGGGCCTTCGATGACGTTCTCCAGGGCGGTGCGGTGGGGGAACAGGTTGAAGTTCTGGAATACGAAGCCCACTTGCTGGCGCAACTGGCGGATCCGGCCCTGCTGATGGCTCAGGGGGATGCTGCTGTCGATGCTGATGTCACCGATGCGGATGCGGCCGCTGGTGGGTTCTTCGAGAAAATTCAGGCAGCGCAGGAAGGTGGTCTTGCCCGAGCCGCTGGGGCCGATGATGGCGACCACTTCGCCTTCCTTGACCTCCAGGTCGATGCCATTGAGCACCGTCTGGCCCTTGAACTGCTTGGTCAGTTTTTCCACCACGATCATGGCTTCAGGACTCCTGGTCGTGCCGATTGACCCGCTCTTCAAGCCGGTTCTGCAGGTGCGCGAGCACGCTGGCGAGAATCCAGTAGATCAGGGCGGCGGCAAGATACATGGTGAAGATTTCGAAGGTGCGGGCGGTGATCAGCTGCGCCTGGCGGAACAGTTCAGGCACCTGGATGGTGGCGGCCAGGGCCGTGTCCTTGACCAGGGAAATGAAGCTGTTGCCCAGCGGCGGCAGGGCCGTGCGCATGGCTTGGGGCAGGATCGCCCGGCGCAGGGTCTGCGCGCGGGTCATGCCGATGCTGGCGGCGGCTTCCCATTGGCCACGTTCGATGGAGCCGATGGCAGCCCTGAGGATTTCACAGGCATAGGCCGCCATGTTCAGGGAGAAACCGATCAGTGCCGCGGGCAGCGGGTCCAGTTCCAGCCCCAGTTGCGGCAGGCCGTAATAGATCACGAAGAGCTGCACCAAGAGCGGCGTGCCGCGAAAGAACGACACGTAGATGCGGGCGATCCAGCTCACCAGGGCCAGGTGTGACAGGCGCATCAAGGCCAGGCCAAAGCCCAGCAGCAGCCCGAAGAACATGCCGCCGAGGCTGAGGATGACCGTGTAGTACGAGCCTTTGAGAAGAAATGGCGCTGATTCCAGCGCCAGTTGCAGGCCTGCTTCCATTATTGGGTGACGTCAGCGTTGAAGTATTTTTCCGAGAGTTTTTTCAACGTGCCGTCCGCCCGCAGTTCCTCGATGGCCTTGTTCACCGCCGCCAGCAGCTCAGGTTCGCCCTTGCGCAGGGCCACGCCGGCTTCCTGGCGGGAGAAGGGTTCGCCGGATACCACCAGGGTGTCCTTGGTTTTCTTGATCAGCTCGAAGGCCGCCAGGCGGTCCACCAGGATGGCTTCGATACGGCCTACGCGCAGGTCCTGGTACTTGGTCGGATCGTCGTCGTAGGTCTTGATGATGGCGGTGGGCACGTTGTCCTTGAGCCACTGCTCGTAGTTGGTGCCCAGGCCCACGCCGACCTTGTGCCCACCCAGGTCGGCGGCGGTCTTGAACTTGCCTTCGTCCTTCTTCTGGGTCAGGGCCTGGATGCCGGAGACGGTATAGGGGATGGAGAAATCGTACTTTTTCTTGCGCTCTTCAGAGATGGTCACCTGGTTCACCACGGCGTCCAGGCGCTTGGACTCCAGGGCGGCGAGAATGCCGTCCCACTTGGTCGGCTGCAGCTTGACCTTGACCCCGAGCTTGTTCGCCAGGGCTTCGGAGAATTCCACCTCGAAGCCGGTCAGCTTGCCGTTTTCGTCCACATAGCTGAACGGTGGGTAGGTGCCTTCCAGGCCGACGTTGATGACTCCGGCATCCTTGATTTTCTGCAGTTGCTCGCCGGCAACCGCTTGCCCCATCAGTCCGGCACCCAAGGCCAGGCCCAGTGTGCCAATCAGCAGATTGCGACGCAGTACGGAAAAATTCATGACAAGCCCCTGTGTGTTTTCTTATGCACGATGCGGGTGGAGTTGCAGGTCAATCGGTGAGGCGCGAACTGTGCTTTATCCTGCCTTAAATGCGCGTGGCGCGTCTCGTGGCAATTGGGCCTGCGGCGCGACTATAAGACGGCATTTATAGGTTTAAAAATAATATAAATTTACTTTGTTATTCATTTTTGTTTGGTTCTCCTCGCACCATCCTTCCGTAGGAGCTGGCTTGCCAGAAAAGGCGGCATCGAGGGCGATGCAAGGCTCGTGGGCCTCTTTGCCGGCAAGCCGGCTCCTACAAAGAACTCCATTGCCCTGACCCCGCAGGAGCTGGCTTGCCAGAGAAGGCGGCATCGAGGGCGATGCAAGGCTTGCGCTGCTACGAGAAGGCGCCGGCGTAGGCGAACAGGGCCGGGGCGCCGCCGGTGTGCAGGAAAATCAGCGGGCCATCGTCGAAGCGCTGGCGACCGACCCCGTCCAGCAGGCCGGCCATGGCCTTGCCGGTGTACACCGGGTCCAGCAACAGGCCTTCCTGGCTGGCCAGCAGCTTGACCGCCGCCAGGGTGCCGGCATTGGGTTCGCCGTAACGGGGGGCGAAGTACTCGTCCCACAACTGCACGTTGAAAGCGTCGGGCAGCTTCACTCCCAGCAGTTCGGCGGTGCGTTCGGCCAGGCCCTGGACCTTGGGCCGCTGGTCCTCGTCGCTGCGGGATACGGTAACGCCGATCACCGGCAGTTGCGGCAGTACTTCGCTCAAGGCCAGGGCCAGGCCGCTGTGGGTGCCGGCGCTGCCGGAGGCCAGGACCACGGCGGCAAATTCCAGGCCGCTGTCTTCGATCTGCTGCGCCAGCTCCAGGCCGGCGCGCACGTAGCCCAGGGCCCCCAGGGCGTTGGAGCCGCCGATGGGCACCAGGTAGGGTTTCTTGCCGTTGCTGCGCAGGCGCGCGGCCAGGGCGTGCAGTTGCTCGTCGGCCTGGTCGAGGTTTTCCACCAGCTCCACCTTGGCGTCGAACAGGTCCAGCAGCAGGCGGTTGCCATTGCCCAGGTAGTTGGGGTCTTGGGTGCCGGTGGGGTTTTCCAGCAGGGCCACGCAGCCCAGCCCCAACTTGGCAGCCAGGGCTGCGGTCTGGCGCACATGGTTGGACTGGATGGCACCGGCGGTGATCAGGGTGTCGGCGCCCTGGGCCAGGGCATCGGCGGCCAGGTATTCGAGCTTGCGCAGCTTGTTGCCGCCCATGGCCAGGGGTGTGCTGTCGTCACGCTTGACGTAGACATCGCGACCGATCCAGGCCGACAGGCGTTCGAGTTTTTCCAGGGCGGTGGTAGACCTGAGCAGGTCGAGACGGTTAAAGCGGGCGAGCTGTTGTTTGATCATGGGGCCGCACGGAACAGGGAAGGTGCAAGGACTATAGGCAGCCCTTTTTGCCCGGGCAACCGCCAATCGCTTATGCGAAAAAGTGCTTGAAGCCAGACAATTAGTTCTTAAGCGCCGCCGTCGCCGGGCGTAAAGTGATCGCCGTTTGCGCGGCCCGATTGTCCGGCCGCCCGAGTAAGGAGTCTTATCGTGAGCGAGCGTTCCAGCCATTGGCAATTGCAGACCATCGTTGGCCAACTGCGTGATGCCCGTGACCAGTGGCGTACCCGCAACGGTCGGGTCAGCGGCGAGCAGGGCGGGCGTGAGCTGCCGTCGCGGGCGGCCATGGCGGAAATCCTCGAGGCCCTGTGCGGTGCCCTGTTTCCCATGCGCCTGGGGCCGGTGGACCTGCGCGAAGAGAGCGAGGATTTCTACGTGGGCCACACCCTGGACGCGGCGCTCAACGCCTTGCTGGCCCAGGCGCGCCTGGAGCTGCGCTATGTGGCCCGGCAGAGCGGCGAGGCCGATGCTGAAGTCAACGCCCGGGCGATCCGCCTGATCCAGGATTTCGCCCTGGCCCTGCCCGGCCTGCGGGTGCTGCTGGACACCGATGTGCTGGCGGCCTATCACGGCGACCCTGCGGCCCGCAGCGTGGATGAGGTGCTGCTGTGCTACCCCGGCATCCTGGCGGTGATTCACCACCGCCTGGCGCACCATCTGTATCGCGCCGGCCTGCCGCTGCTGGCGCGGATCAGCTCGGAAATCGCCCACTCGGCCACCGGCATCGACATCCACCCGGGTGCGCAGATCGGCCGCAGCTTCTTCATCGACCACGGTACCGGCGTGGTGATCGGCGAGACCGCGATCATCGGCGAGCGGGTGCGCATCTATCAGGCGGTGACCCTGGGCGCCAAGCGCTTCCCGGCGGACGAGGACGGCCAGTTGCAGAAGGGCCACCCGCGCCACCCGATCGTCGAGGACGACGTGGTGATCTACGCCGGCGCGACCATCCTGGGGCGCATCACCATCGGCAAGGGCTCGACCATTGGCGGCAACGTCTGGCTGACCCGCAGCGTGCCGGCCGGCTGCAACCTGACCCAGGCCAACCTGCAGCACGACGACGGCTCGCAGAAGTAGGCGCTGGCTTGTGTAGGCGCTGGCTTGCCAGCGAAGGCGTCCCTGAGGGCGATGCAGGGCTTGCCGGCCTATTCGCCGGCAAGCCGGCTCCTACGGGAGAGAGGCCGGCCCGGCAAGGGGCTTTTTCTGCTGAACGATTGCGTTCGACACACGTCATACCCTTCCCTGAGCTAGCGTACAAAAGGTACCGCTGAGCCCTGCGATTAGTCCTGAGCCCCCTATCCATGTTTAACTTGAACGCTTGTTCAAGTTAAACCGGTGGTTCGCTGCCCGCTCACAACAGGAGGCTTGCCTTTGCTGAGTCCGTCTATTTCAGCCATGTTTCATCCCTTCGAGGTGCACCGTTCATGAGTGCACCATCCACCTCCGCGAATGCTTTGATTCGCATGAACCCTCCGGTGTTCTACTTCGCCGCGAGCTTTATCCTGATCTTCGGCGTGGTGGTCATTTCCATG
Organism: Pseudomonas sp. NFPP25; assembly: GCF_900116505.1. Taxonomy (NCBI): domain Bacteria; kingdom Pseudomonadati; phylum Pseudomonadota; class Gammaproteobacteria; order Pseudomonadales; family Pseudomonadaceae; genus Pseudomonas; species Pseudomonas sp. NFPP25. Next base: position 141,211 of record NZ_FPBG01000005.1, read on the forward strand.
CCGGAACAGGCCGGCGCCTGGCTGCTGGCGGCGCAAAACTGGGCGGCCAATACGGTCGGCTGGTACTACATGCTGGCGATGACCCTGTACCTGGTCTTCGTGGTGGTCACCGCCTTGTCCGGCTACGGCAAGATCAAGCTCGGTGCCGACCACGACGAACCCGAGTTCAGTTACCTGTCCTGGGCCGGCATGCTGTTCGCCGCCGGGATCAGCATCACGCTGTTCTTCTTCTGCGTTTCCGAGCCCCTGACCCACATGCTGCAACCGCCCCAGGGCGAGGCCGGCACCGCCGAGGCGGCGCGCCAGGGCATGCAGCTGCTGTTCCTGCACTGGGGCCTGCACGGCTGGGGCGTGTTCGCCTTCGTCGGCATGGCCCTGGCGTACTTCGCCTATCGGCACAACCTGCCGCTGGCCCTGCGTTCGGCGCTGTACCCGCTGATCGGCAAGCGCATCAACGGCCCTATCGGCTACGCGGTGGATGGCTTCGGCATCATCGCCACGGTGTTCGGCCTGGGCGCCGACATGGGCTTTGGCGTACTGCACCTGAACTCCGGCCTCGACTACCTGTTCGGCATCGCCCACACCCAGTGGATCCAGGTTGGCCTGATCACCCTGATGATGGGCGCGGCGATCATTGTCGCGGTGTCCGGGGTCGACAAGGGCGTGCGGGTGATGTCCGACATCAACATGCTGCTGGCGGTGGCGCTGCTGCTGTTCGTGCTGTTCGCCGGGCCCACCCAGCACCTGCTCAACACCCTGATCCAGAACCTGGGCGACTACCTGGGCGCCTTGCCCACCAAGAGCTTCGACGTCTACGCCTACAACAAGCCCAGCGACTGGCTGGGCGGCTGGACGGTGTTCTACTGGGCCTGGTGGATTGCATGGTCGCCGTTCGTGGGCCTGTTCATCGCGCGGATTTCCCGTGGCCGGACCATTCGTGAGTTCGTCTTCGGCGTGCTGTTGATTCCCCTGGGCTTCACCCTGGCGTGGATGTCGATCTTCGGTAACAGCGCCATCGACCAGGTGCTCAACCACGGTATGAGCGCCCTGGGCATGTCGGCTATCGACAACCCGTCGATGACCCTCTACCTGCTGCTGGAAACCTACCCCTGGAGCAAGACCGTGATTGCGGTCACGGTGTTCATCAGCTTCGTGTTCTTCGTCACCTCGGCGGATTCCGGCACCGTGGTGCTCTCGACCCTGTCGGCCAAGGGCGGCAACGCCGATGAAGACGGGCCGAAATGGCTGCGGGTGTTCTGGGGCGCGATGACCGCCCTGGTCACCAGTGCGCTGTTGTTCGCCGGCAGCATCGACTCGCTGAAGTCGGCGGTGGTGCTGACCTCGCTGCCGTTCTCGCTGATCCTGCTGTTGATGATGTGGGGGCTGCACAAGGCGTTCTACCTGGAATCCCAGCGGCGCATCGCCCAGTTGCATTCCCTGGCGCCGGTTGCACCTTCGCGGCGGGGCAAGGGCGGCTGGCGCCAGCGCCTGAGCCAGGCGGTGCATTTCCCGTCACGGGATGAGGTGTATCGCTTCCTCGACCAGACAGTGCGCCCGGCCATCGAAGAGGTGACCGCGGTGTTCGTCGAGAAGGGCTTGAACGTGGTGACCCAGCCCGACCCGGCCAACGACAGCGTGAGCCTGGAAATCGGCCATGGCGACCAGCACCCGTTCATCTACCAGGTGCAGATGCGCGGTTACTTCACCCCGTCCTTCGCCCGTGGCGGCATGGGGCCCAAGGAGCTGCGCAACCGCCGTTACTACCGGGCCGAGGTGCATCTGGCCGAGGGCAGTCAGGATTACGACCTGATGGGCTACACCAAGGAGCAGATCATCAACGACATCCTCGACCAGTACGAACGCCATATGCAGTTCCTGCATCTGGTGCGCTGAGCCGTTCGCTCAGGCCTTGGTGAGCAACAGGTAGAACACCAGGGCCAGCACCGGCACGGCAAACACCAGGCTGCCGACCGCCAGCTCCGAACGCAGGGGCTGGTGGGCGGTGACCATGCCCACCGCACCGTTGATGACCGTCAACGCCAGCCACAGCCCCGAGAAGCCATAGCCCAGGGTCTGGCGGCTGAAACCCAGTCGCTCGCCGATAAACAGCACCAGTGCCAGCAGGATCAGGCCAAAGGTGATGATGATGGTGGTGTGCATGATGGGTACTCCCCGGGAGCCGGTGTGCCGGCGCATATATCGAGCATAGGCGTCAAACCAGCCCGCCATTGGCCCGCAGGATCTGCCCGTTGACCCAGGCCGCCGCCGGGCTCGCCAGGAAGCTGATGATGCTGGCGATATCCTCCGGCTGCCCCAGGCGTTCCAGGGGCGGCATCCTGGCGAAGCTGGCCACCTGCTCGGCAGTCTTGTCCTTGAGGAACAGTTCGGTGGCCACCGGCCCCGGCGCCACGGCATTGACCGTGATCTGGCGCCCGCGCAGCTCCTTGGCAAACACCTGGGTCAGGGATTCCACCGCCGCCTTGCTGGCGATGTACACCGCGTAGCCCGGCAGGTTGAGGCCGACGGTGCTGCTGGAGAAATTGACGATACGGCCGCCGTCATTCAGGCGCCCGGCGGCTTCGCGCAGGGTGTTGAAGGTACCGCGAGTGTTGATGGCGAAGGTCTGCTCGTAGAGCTCGTCGCTGTGCTCGGCCAGGGGCAGCACCTTGAGGATGCCGGCGTTGTTGATCAGCACATCGACCTTGCCCAGTTGGGTCTCGGTCTCTTCGAACAGCCGGCGCACATCGCTGGCGCTGGCCACGTCGGCCTTGACCGCTATGGCCCGGTGCCCGGCCTGGCGCAGTTCCACCACCAGCCGGGAAGCTTCCTCGCTGCTGCTGGCGTAGTTGATCGCCACGGCGTAACCCTCCTTGGCCAACTGGCGGGCGATCACTGCGCCTATGCCTCGGGAGGCTCCGGTGACAATGGCGACTTTTGCGGCTTGAGCGGTCATGGGGTCAGTCCTTCATGGAGGTTGAACGGCTTGTCTGGGCAACAGGTTCACGGATTTACCGTGCTGGATAAATACGCCAGAGTTGCCTTGACTGTTCAATATTCGCCAACAATCGAGCTTCTGGAGCCTCCTGTGGACCAAGTCAAAGGGATGAAAGTGTTCGTAAGGATCTACGAGCGCAGCAGCTTCACTCTAGCCGCCGATGACCTGAACCTGCCCCGGGCGACCCTGACCCACACCCTCAACCAGTTCGAGGCCTGGCTCGGCACCCGGCTGCTGGAGCGCAGCACCCGCCGGGTACGCCCGACTCTGGATGGCCAGGCCTATTACCCCCGTTGCGTGCAACTGCTGGCGGAGCTGGAAGAGGCTGAACTGGCGTTTCGTACTGTGGAGCCCCATGGGCGCTTGCGGGTGGACATGCACGGCACCCTGGCCAAGCACTTCGTGATCCCGCGGCTGGGGGAGTTCATGCAACGTTATCCACAGATCGAACTGGCCATCAGCGAGGCCGACCACTTTGTCGACCTGGTCGCCGAGGGCGTGGACTGCGTGCTGCGTGCCGGCAACCTGGAAGGCTCCTCGCTGATTGCCCGGCGGGTGGCGAACCTGCAGCAGGTGACCTGCGCCAGCCCCGCCTACCTGGCGCGATACGGCGAACCGCAGAGCCTGGACGAACTCGGCGCGCATCGGGCGGTGAACTACGTTTCGCGTACCGCCACCCGCTCGTTCCCCTTCGAGTTCCTGGTCGAGGGGCAGGTGCGCGAAGTGGCCATCGATGGCGCCTTGTCGGTGTTCGGTGCGCAGATCTACGGCGCCTCGGCCCTGGCGGGGCTGGGGATCATCCAGTGTCCGCGTTATCACGTGGCGCGGCAGATCGAGCAGGGGTCGATGCGCGAGATTCTCTGTCACACGCCGCCCCCGGCAATGCCGGTGTCGGTGGTCTACCCCCACAGTCGGCACATGTCGCCGCGGGTGCGGGTATTTGTCGACTGGCTGGCGCAGGTGTTTACCGAGGCGCATTGACGCCCCCGCTGGCACGCCATGCGCAGGAGCTATGGGCCGCCAGCGTATTGATCAACCCAGTGGATCACCTGGACAACCCCGACTACGCCGGTGGCGTATGGGGCGCTGCGCGAGCTCTCTGCCTGAGGGGCAATGGGCTCAACTGCTTTCGCGCTCGATCAGCCGGCATTGCAGCAGGTTCAGGCGTTGCACCGTGCCTGCCACTGGCAGCACTCCCAGGCTCTCCAGCACCCGGGTCGCGGCCAGTACGCCGATCTGAAGCGCCGGTGGCTGGATGGTGCTCAGGCTGGGCAGCAGCATCTGCGCAAAGGGATAGTCGCCAAAGCCCAGCACCGCACATTCCTCGGGGATCTTCAGCCCGGCTCGTTGCCCCGCCAGCAGGCCGCCGGCCGCCAGGTTGTCGTTGGCGAAGATGATCGCGTCGGGGCGTTCCGGGCTGCCCATCAGCGCTTCCATGGCCTGTTTGCCGGCCTCGAAGGGCGCGCGGTCGGCATCCGGGGCAAACACCCGGGGCGCCAGCCCCAACTCGGCCAGCGTTGCCAGATAGCCGTCGCGCCGCTCCAGGGCACTGAAGTCTCCGGGGGCGCTGTTCTGCACGAAGGCGATGCGCCGGTAGCCTTTGGCGTGCAGGTGGCGAGCGGCCGTGACCCCTACCTGAAAGTGCGAAAAGCCGATCTGCAGCGGTTGGCGCTGGGGCTGGTAGTCCCAGGTTTCGATCACCGGGATCTCGGTGTCGGCGAGCATCTTTTCCGTGCCCGGGCTATGGAAGTGGCTGGTCAGTACCAGGGCTGCCGGCGACCAGCCGAGAAAGGCCCTTACCGCGCTCTCCTCCTGCCTTGCGTCGAAGTAGCTGGAAGCCAGCAGCAGTTGGTAGCCATGGCGGCTGAGGGTGTCGCTGAAGCCCTGGATGGTCTGGGCGAAAATCGGCCCGGAAATGTTCGGGATGACCATGGCGACAATCCGCCCGCGGGCCGAGGCCAGCCCGCCGGCCACCAGGTTCGGTACATAGCCGAGTTCGGCGACCACCGCGGCGATGCGTTCACGGCGCTCGGGGGAAACACTGTCGGGCTGGTTGAAATAGCGCGAAACGGTGATCGCCGACACCCCGGCCTGGCGCGCCACGGTGTTCAGGGTTACGCGGCCGGCGCCGCGGCGCTTGCGGCCAGGCGCTTGGTCAGAGCTCATGAGCGCATTCCTTTGGCTGAACAAAAAGGCATATAAAAGTAATTTTTCAGTATTGGACGCTCTATCAGGAGCCTGTCGATACTGGCGATGTTAGCGCTAACAAAGCGCCATGTCTGCTACTCGCTCGAGCGAATGCCCAAGACAGTTTTCAGGCGCTGCCGGCACAGATCGGCAGCGGTTCGGGGCATTTTTCAGCAGGTGCAGCATGCAGAACTTTCTTGGGGAACAGCACAGTCTCACGCAGTCGATCCGTGGTGCCACGCCATTGCGACCCCATCTGGGCTGGTTGCTGGCGGGGCTGGCCGCCTTGCCGCTGCCGGCGGCTTATGCCGCTGGCAGCGGCGCCAGCGCACAGGATCAGGAACCGACCCTGAAGTCGGTGACCGTCACCGCCACCCGCCGCGAGGAATCGCTGCAGAAAGTCCCGGTGGCGGTCTCGGTAGTGGAGGGCGAGCAACTGGAGCGGGATAACCGCAACGGCGTTGCAAGCATCGTGCAGCAGGTGCCATCGCTGAACTTCCGCACGGGTGCCTCGAACAAGGACACCTCGCTGTTCATCCGTGGCGTGGGCACCATTTCCACCTCACCGGGGGTGGAGCCGACGGTGGCGACGGTGATCGACGGCGTGGTCTACGGCCGCCCCGGCCAGGCCACCCTGGACCTGCTGGATCTGGAACGGATCGAAGTCCTGCGCGGGCCCCAGGGCACCCTGTTCGGCAAGAACGCCTCGGCCGGGGTGCTGAATGTCATCACCAAGGCGCCTACGGCCGAGACTCATGGCTACATCGACCAGGCCTACTACAGCGGCAATGAAAGCCGCACCCGTTTCGGCATTGGCGGCAGCCTGATTCCCGACACCCTCAAGGGCTCGCTCACCACCTTGTTCGGCAGTTACGACGGCAATGTGGATAACCGCCACAACGGCCAGGAGGTCAACGGCTACAACCGCAAGGGCGTGCGCGGCAAGCTGGAGTTCACCCCCAGCGAGGACCTCAAGTTCACCTTCGCGGCGGACTACATGCAATCCCATGATGACGCCCCCAACGGGGTGGTGAGCAAGGCCCTGACACCCGCCTTCGCCAATGCCCTGAACCCCGTGCGCGCCAGCAGCGACAACCGGGACATCAACACCGACACCCGTACCCATGTGGACGATATCAACAAGGGCCTTTCCGGCCAGCTGGACTGGAGCCTGGGCGACTACACCCTGACCTCGATCACCGCCTGGCGCGGCTGGAACAATACCCAGTACCAGGACGGCGACCGTCTTGGCACGGTCACTGCGGCTTTCCCCGGGACCGCCGACAAGGGTGACCTGGACTACAACCAGTACTCGCAGGAGCTGCGCCTGGCATCGCCCAAGGGGCAGTTCCTGGAGTACGTCGGCGGCCTGTTCTACATGCACGGCAAGGATGAAGAAACCTACCAGCGCACCCTGACCACGACCACCGGCGCCAACCGGGGCATTGCCGACTACAGCACCACCAACGACAGCTACGCGGTATTTGGCGAGAGCACCCTGAATTTCACCGAGGACTTTCGTGGCATCGCCGGCCTGCGCTGGACCCACGATGACCTGAAGTACGATCACCGCCGGGTCTCGACTTCGGCGACCACGGTCAGCGGTATCCAGCCGGGCACCCAGAGTTCCGGCTCGGTGGACGAGGATGGCTGGTCCGGGCGCCTGGGCCTGCAATATGACCTCAGCGCCACGGTCACCAGCTACCTGACCTATTCCCGGGGCTACAAGGGCCCGGCCTACAACGTGTTCTTCAACATGCAGCCGCGGGACACCCAAGCACTGAAACCCGAAACCTCCAACACCTGGGAGGTGGGGATCAAGGCCAGCAGCTGGAACAACCGGCTGACCACCAACCTCGCGGTGTTCCACAGCGAATACGACAACTACCAGGCCAACTTCTTCGACACCGTGGCCGGGCAGGTAGTGACCCGCCTGATCAATGCCGGGAGCGTCAGCAGCGAGGGCGTGGAACTGGATTACGCCCTGCAGGCCACCCAGCAACTGAAGTTCTCCGGGGCCCTGGCCTACACCCGGGCGCGCATCGACGAATTCGCCTGCCCGGCGGGCGCGGCGGCTTCGTGCAATGTCAACGGCAAGCCGTTGCCCTTCAGCCCGGACTGGAAAAGCTACGTGCGCGCCGACTACAGCATTCCCCTGGATAACGGCCTGGATATCGAGTTGGGCACTGACTACAGCTGGCAAAGCGAAGTGCAGTACGACATCAGCCAGAACCTCGACACCCGGCAGGGCGCCTACGGCATCTGGAACGCCAGCATTGCCCTGGCCGACTACAACGATGGCTGGCGCGTGGCATTGCTGGGCAAGAACCTTGCCGACAAGTCCTATTCGCCCCTGCTGGCCAGTGGCGGCAACTACATCTACCGCGCCGTGCCCCGGGATGACGAACGTTATTTCGGCGTGCAGTTGCGCAAGGATTTCTGATGCCCTGCCGTTGTAGGAGCCGGCTTGCCGGCGAATGGGTCGGCGAGCTGGGAGCATGTCCCGAGGGCGCTTTCGCTGGCAAGCCAGCTCCTACAGCGGGCTTTGGCGGTGCCCTTTTTGCAGCATGAAACAAGGAGTGATCCATGTCCCGTTCCACTCGCCAGCTCAAGCTCGGCGCCTTTCTCATGGCCACCGGTCACCACGTTGCCGCCTGGCGTCATCCGGATGTTCCGGCCCAGGCAGGGCTGGATTTTGCCGTCTATAAAGAACTGGCGCAGATCGCCGAAGCCGCGCGCTTCGATGCACTGTTCGTCGCCGACAGCCTGGCAGCCCCTACCGGCCCCATCGCCAGCCGCATGGCCCGCTCCGATTACTTCGAACCCTTGACGTTACTGGCGGCCCTGGCGGCCGTGACCGAGCGGATAGGGCTAATTGCCACTAGCACTACGAGCTATAACGTACCGTACCACGTAGCACGTAAATTCGCGTCGCTTGACCATCTTTCAGGTGGTCGGGCGGGGTGGAACCTGGTGACTTCCGACAATGCCGCCGAAGCGCGGAATTTCGGTCGGGAGGAACATTTTGGGCACGCGGAACGTTATCGCAGGGCCCGGGAGTTCCATCGGGTGGTCACCGGGCTCTGGGACAGCTGGGAGGACGACGCCTTTGTCCGCGACAAGGCCAGTGGCAAGTATTTCGACCCAGACAAGCAGCATTTACTGGACCATCGCGGTGAATTCTTCCAGGTCAAAGGGCCATTGAATGTGGCGCGCCCACCCCAGGGATACCCGGTGATCGTCCAGGCCGGTTCTTCCGAGAGCGGTCGTGAGCTGGCGGCCCAGACCGCCGAAGTGGTATTCACCGCCCAGCCTTCCATGGCCGCCGCGCAGGCCTTCTATGCCGACCTGAAAGGACGCCTGAAGCAGTACGATCGTAGTACGCAATCCCTGAAAATCATGCCTGGGGTATTCGTGGTGGTGGGGGACAGCGAAAGTCAGGCCCGGGAAAAGTTCGAAGCCTTCCAGGACCTGGTGGAGCCCGAAGTGGGCGTGGCCCTGTTGGGGAGGATGCTGGGCAACTTCGACTTGTCCGGCTACCCGCTGGATGCACCGTTGCCGGCGCTGCCACTGACCGAGAGCGGCCAGCAGAGCCGCCAGCAATTGCTCACCGAGCTGGCCGGCAAGGACAACCTGACCCTGGCCCAGCTGGGGCGCAGGATTGCCGGTGGCCGTGGGCACTACAGCCTGATCGGTACGCCCGGGCAGATAGCCGACGAACTGCAAGCCTGGTTCGAGGAGGGCGCGGCCGATGGTTTCAATGTGCTGGTGCCGCATCTCCCTGGTGGGCTACGGGACTTTGCCGGCGGGGTGATTCCGGAACTGCAGCGGCGCGGGCTGTTCAGAACTGAATACGAGGGCCGAACCCTGCGGGAAAACCTGGGGTTGGCGCGACCGAAAAATCAGTTTGTGTGACAACGCGGCTGGCGCAGGGGCCGGCTTGCCAGCGAAGGCGCTCGTGGTGGCCAAGGCTTGCGGGCCTTTGGCCGGCAAGCCGGCTCCTACCCTGGGGCGCTTTGATCGACGTTAGTCGTTTTGGAAAGACCTGACTCAGAGAGGATTCGATGACTTACATAGCTGCTGAAAACCGCTACGACTCCATCCCCTATCGCCGTGTCGGCCGCAGTGGCCTGGTACTGCCGGCGCTGTCCCTGGGGCTGTGGCACAACTTTGGCGACAGCACGCCGATCGACACCCAGCGTGCCTTGCTGCGCACCGCCTTCGACCTGGGGATCAACCACTTCGACCTGGCCAACAACTACGGCCCGCCCTACGGCAGCGCCGAAATCAACTTCGGCCGCCTGCTGCGTGAAGACTTCAAGGCCTATCGCGATGAATTGATCATCTCCAGCAAGGCCGGTTGGGACATGTGGCCCGGGCCTTACGGCCAGGGCGGCGGTTCGCGCAAGTACGTGCTGGCCAGCCTCGACCAGAGCCTGCAGCGCCTGGGCCTGGACTATGTGGATATCTTCTATTCCCACCGCTTCGACCCGGATACGCCGCTGGAGGAAACCGCCAGCGCCCTGGCCACCGCCGTGCAGCAGGGCAAGGCGCTGTATATCGGTATTTCTTCCTATTCGGGGGCCAAGACCCGGGAAATCGCCGCGTTGCTCAAGGAGTGGAAGGTGCCGCTGCTGATCCATCAACCGGCCTACAACATGCTCAACCGCTGGGTCGAGAAGGACCTGCTGGATACCACCGAGGAACTCGGCGCCGGGGTCATCGCCTTTACGCCGCTGGCCCAGGGCCTGCTTACCGACAAGTACCTCAATGGCATTCCCGAGGATGCGCGGGTCAATCGTCCGGGGGGCGGCTCGTTGCAGGCTTCGCACTTGTCGGAGGCCAATATCGCCCATGTCCGCGCGCTCAACGAGATCGCCAAGAACCGCGGCCAGAGCCTGGCGCAACTGGCCCTGGCCTGGACCCTGCGCGACCCGCGGGTGACCTCGGCGCTGATCGGTGCCAGCCGGCCGGAGCAGATCGTCGAGAACGTCGGGGCGTTGCAGAACTTGAGCTTCAGTGTCGAGGAACTGGCGGAAATCGATCATTTCGCCAAAGAAGGGCGCATCAACCTGTGGGAAAAACCTTCGACGGCAGAGTGAGGTAAATCTGCCCCTGCACCGATAAAACAGCCCCCGGCAGAGCGATCTGCCGGGGGCTGTTGGCTTTGCCGCCTGGAGCGGGGCGGCAGGCGTCGTTACCTGGTCGTGCTGCTGACTTTCAAGGAAGACGGATTGCCGGCCACGGTGCGGTCCTGGGGATCATCGAGGTCGACCTTGGCGGTCACCGACAGGCCCGGCCGCAGGCGTTCGAGGCCGGACTGGTTGGCGTCGAAGCGAATGCGCACCGGCACCCGCTGGACGATCTTGGTGAAGTTGCCGGTGCCCGGTTCGAAGGGCAGCAGGGCAAAGGTCGAGCCTGAACCCGGAGCCAGGCTTTCCACGGTGCCGGTGATGCTGACGCCTGGCAGGGCATCGATCTTGATCTGCGTCGATTGCCCCGGGTACATGTGCTGGGTCTGGGTCTCCTTGAAGTTGGCCAGTACATAGAGGTCATGCAGCGGCACCAGGGTCAGCAGGCGCGAACCCGGTTGCACGTAATCGCCGACCTGGATCTGCCGATTGCCGACGGTGCCGTCCATCGGTGCATAGATGGTGGTGTGGCGCAGGTCCTGCTGGGCCAGTTCCAGCCGCGCCTTTGCGGTTACCACCTTGGCCTTGGCCATCTGCAATTGCGCTTGCAGGCGTTGCCGTTGCGCGGTGGTGACCGCAAGGTCGTTCTCCGCCACTTGCAACATGGCCTGGGCGTAGGCCAGGCCTTGTTCGGCGGAGATGGCCTGGGTGCTGTATTTCTCCACCTCGTTGCGCGCCACGGCGCCGGTGGTGACCAGGGTATCGAAGCGATTGCGCTCCGCACCGGCACGCTTGGATTCGGCCTGGTTGGTGCGGATCGAGGTGCGCGCCGCCTGCACGCGGGCACTGGCCAGGCGCTGCTCGGCGTCCTGGATGGTCAGCGCGGCCTCGGCCAGGGCGACCTGTGCCTGGTTGTCCGCCAGATCGCCTTCGGCCAGGGATACCCGGCTGTCGAACTCTTCGCTGTTGATGCGTACCAGGGGCTGCCCGGCGGTGACGTTCTGGTGATCCTTGACCAGCACCTCTGTCACCAGGCCATGGACCCGCGGCGCGACGGAGGTCGCATCGGCGGCGATGTAGGCATCGTCCGTGGCCTGTGTCGACGGCGCCATCAGCACCCAGCCAACACCGACTGCTACCAATGTCAGGGCGATAGCGCCGGCGATCAGCGGGCGCTTGGAACGCTTGCGCGGCTTCTCGGACTCTTGGGCGGCTTGCAGGATGGCGTTCTGAGTCTGGGTGCTCTGCTCCATGTTGAAGCTCCATGCTGTTTTGAATTACGATCATAATATTCACATGTCGGTCGCAATACTACAGGGAAGTACCTACCGTGACGACAAGCGCAACTGACCTCTCCGAAGCGGGTGCCCAGCCCGGCCAACAGTCCACTAAGCGCAAGTTTCTGGTCTTCACGATCATGGCTTTCGGCATGTTCATGGCGCTGATCGACATCCAGATCGTGGCGGCCTCGCTCAACGACGTGCAGGCCGGGCTCAGTGCCGGCCCTGATGAAGTGAGCTGGGTGCAGACCGCCTATCTGATTGCCGAACTGATCATGATTCCCTTCTCGGCGTTTCTCGCCCAGGCGATTTCCACCCGCTGGCTGTTCGCTGCCAGCGCGGCGTTCTTTACCCTGTTCAGCGTGGGTTGCGGGATGGCCTGGAACATCGAGTCGATGATCGTGCTGCGGGCCCTGCAAGGCTTTGCCGGCGGGGCGATGGTGCCCACGGTATTCGCCGTGGGGTTCGTGTTGTTCGAAGGCAAGCAGCGGGCGATGGTCCCGGCAATCCTTGGCATGACCGCGGTGCTGGCACCGACCCTGGGCCCCACGGTGGGCGGCCTGGTGACCTTCTACCTGGACTGGCGCTGGATCTTCTTCATCAACGTGCTGCCGGGGCTGGTGATCTGCATCGGCGCGGCGTTGCTGATCGATGTGGATCGCCCGGACCTGTCCATGCTGCGGCGTATCGACTGGCTGCATTTCGTCGCCATGGCGCTGGCCCTGGGGTGTTTTGAATACGTGCTGGAGGAGGGGCCGCGCAAGGACTGGTTCAGCGATACCGGGATCGTCATCGCGGCCTGGGTGTCCCTTGTGTCCTTTGGTTTGTTCATCGAGCGCTCGTTGTATTCGAACAACCCGATCGTGTCCCTGGTGCCGTTTCGCGACCGCACCTTTTCCATTGCCTGCCTGTTGAACCTGGTGATCGGTTTTGGCCTTTATTCGTCGACCTACCTGGTGCCGGTGTTTCTTGGCCGGGTGCGTGGCTTCGATAGCCTGGAAATCGGCACCACGGTTTTTGTCGTGGGCATCGGGCAGTTGGTCAGTACGATTATTGCAGCCCGAGCCTCGGAAAAAGTTGATCGGCGCCTGATCATCTCGGTGGGTTTCCTCGGCCTGGCGCTGAGCCTGTGGCTGACTTCCCGGGTCACCTCCAACTGGGGATTCGATGAGTTGCTGGTGCCGCAGGTGGCGCGTGGGCTGTTCCTGATGCTGTGCATCGTGCCGAGCGTGAACATGGCCTTGAGTTCGTTCCAGGGGGTTGAACTGCGCCAGGCCTCCGGGCTGTTCAACCTGATGCGCAACCTGGGCGGCGCCATTGGTATTGCTACGGTCAACACCTGGCTGCAGGACGATGCCCGGACTCAGGTCCTGCGCCTGTCCGAGTCGCTGGGGAGCAAGGCTGTCGCTGCCCAGGAACTCATGGGCCAACTGGCGCTGAAGATTGCCGCCGATACACCGGATGCCAGCCACGCTTTCCTGATGGCTCAGGGCATTCTCGGCCGCCTGGTGGGGCGTGAAGCGCTGACCCTGGCCTTTGGCGATGTGTTCCGCCTGATGGCGATGATGTTCGTGGTGGCGTTGTTGCTGGTGCCGTTGTGCAAGGTGCCCCCGGCCGCGCCAGGCGCAGCCGAGGAGGAGAAGTGATAAGCAGCTGGGGCCTAGATGATCGGCGGCCCGGAGCGTGTCTTGCGCAACTGGCTGGGGGTGCAGCCCATGTTTTTCCACATCAGGCGGCGTAGAGCGGTGGAATCGGCATAGCCCACTTTGAAAGCAACTTCTTCAATGCTCATATTGGTGGTTTCCAATAAGCTTTGAACATGTTGCAGGCGAACTTTCTGAATGAAGGCCATGGGCGGTTTTCCCGTGGCGCTACGAATTCTGCGGGATAAGGTCTTCTCGGTTATACGCAAATGTTCGGCAATGGTGCTCAGTGGCGGAACGTTGGGCAGGCAATCCTCGATGAACTTCTCCATTAACAAAACTTCACGGTTTTCCGTTTGCAAGTTGGACAGGGCCATGTAGTGATATTGCGCCGGTCGACCATCTATCAACAGATAACGCATGGTCAATTCAGCAATCTGATTGCCCATCTTATTACGCAATATGTAGAGCATTAGATCCATTTGCGACATGCCTGCGCCTGCTGTAATCATATTTCCGTCATGAATAAGCATGCGTTTTGTGTCGAGTATCGCTTCGGGATAACGCTCTTTGAAAGTTTCATACAGTTGCCAATGAGTGGTGACCGTATGCCCCTCCAGAACCCCCGCCTCACCCAGGACGAAAACTGCTGAACAGGACGCCGCCGTCTGCTGCCCGCGGCGGTGATGGTCATGCACCAACTGGCTGAGCTTGCGGATATCGGCGTGCCCGAGCCGGGTGATCAGTTCGCTGGACAGGCTGAGCCCAGGCAGCCTTTTTTCCCGGCGACAGCCAAAGAAATCCAGCTCCTGGGTGTTCTCCAGCCCCAGTCCCGGGATCACCAGCATGCTGCCTTCGATGGCCTGGACCTTGTCCAGTGGCTGGGCATCCAGGCGCATGCCGTTGCGCATGCGAACCGATTCGCTGCTGCCGATAATCTTCCAGGTGATGGTTGGCCGGCCCATGACTTCGGCGACCTGGTTAGCTGTTCGCAGCACATCCAGGGTGATCGCGACACTCGATCCCATGGCACCTTCCAGCGCAATAAGCGTGAGCACATCCATGTCCATTTTCTCCCTGTAAGTGTCCATTTGTGCATTAGCAAAATATACAAGCTGGTGGCAGACTTCTCAACGCATCCAGATTTCACTTTCCTGCCCACGCTATTCCCTGTGGGACATAAAAAAATATGCATTCATCAAGTGAATGCGTTGCTCTGTCAATAAAATGACATCTTTGTCTACTGCCTAGTAAGAGCTCCCCTTCTTAGGGGCGTTTGTTCGGTTCCTTAGTGCTGAAAATAATAAACGACCTTCAGGTCAATATATGGCTCTCCATTTAAAAAGGATTTTGAATGAACTACGCCGTGCCTCGTGATTATCTTAATGATGTCAATCCAGCCATCTCAGCGCATGTAGCAGTTGATGATCTGCCGTTGGCTGAAGTCCCGGGCATCGAATGTTTAAGTTCGGTTACCGAAGTACTGGCCTATCGCGCATGGCGGCAACCCGATGCCATTGCCTTCATCCATCTGCTCGATGGCGAGCGGGAGGAGGCGTCGATCAGCTACGCCGAACTGTGGAAGCGTAGTCAACGATTGGCCGCCGCGCTGCAGATCTTCGAGCCCCGTGAAAAACGGGTGCTGATGCTGTTCGAGACCGGTATCGACTACATCGTTTCACTGTTCGGCCTGCTGCTGGCCGGTGCCGTGGCGATCCCGGCCTTTCCCCCAGTGGGGACCCGGGGGCTGGAGCGGCTGGCACTGATCTGCGCTGATGCCCATCCGCAACTGGTGCTCACCAGCTCGCGCTTCATGCGGTCCCAGGAGCGGGTCAACGCTCTGCTCCAGGGTGATTTGCCCGTGCCCCAGTGGGTTGACCCGGAGCAGTTGGCCGAGGCGGATTCATCCTGGCGCGGGCAGGCGCTCGCCCACGGCCAACTGGCCCTGCTGCAATACACCTCGGGCTCCACCTCGGCGCCCAAG
Organism: Pseudomonas sp. NFPP25; assembly: GCF_900116505.1. Classification (NCBI taxonomy): domain Bacteria; kingdom Pseudomonadati; phylum Pseudomonadota; class Gammaproteobacteria; order Pseudomonadales; family Pseudomonadaceae; genus Pseudomonas; species Pseudomonas sp. NFPP25. The sequence continues at coordinate 156,432 of NZ_FPBG01000005.1, forward strand.
GGCGTGATGCTGACCCACGACAACCTCTACAGTAATTGCCGCAGTGCCAGCCAGTGGATGGGCCCGGCCAGGAATCGCGTGGGTTGCAGCTGGCTGCCGCCCTATCACGACATGGGCCTGATGGGCGGAATCCTGCAGCCGATCTTCGATGCCTTCCCTACCGTGCTCATCAGCCCCGGGCACTTTGTCCAGCGACCGCTGCGCTGGCTGGATGCGGTGTCCAGGTACGGCGCCGACGTCACCATCGCGCCCAACTTCGCCTTCGACCTGTGTGTCGAAAACATCACCGACGAGGAACTGGCAGAGCTCGACCTGAGCAAGCTCAAGGCTATCTATTGCGGGGCCGAGCCGGTGCGCCAGAGCACCCTGGCGCGCTTCTCCGAACGTTTTGCCGCCGCCGGCTTCAACCCGGCGGCCCTGGGCCCCTGCTACGGGTTGGCCGAGGCCACCGTACTGGTCTCGGGCAAGCGCCACGATGAGCCGGCGTTCAATACCCAGGTGGATCGGGACCAACTCGCCAGTGGCACCCTGGCCATCGTCGATGCCGAGGATGCCCGGGCCCTGCCGCTGGTCAGTAGCGGCAGGGTCGCCCCGGGCCTGCGCGTGGCGATTGTCGACCCTGTCAGCCTGCAGCCGGTGGCGGACGGCCAGATCGGCGAGATCTGGGTCCAGGGCGACAACGTGGGCGCCGGCTACTGGGGCAAGGAAGCGCTGAGCCAGCAGGTGTTTCGCGCCAGCCTGCCGGGCATCCATGGGCGTTTCATGCGCACCGGCGATCTTGGCGCGCTGCACCGCGATGAGCTGTTCGTCACCGGGCGCCTCAAGGACCTGATCATCATTGCCGGGCGCAACCTGTATCCCCAGGACCTGGAGCTGGCGGTGGAAAGCGCCGACCCGCGCATCCGCAGCAACGGCTGCGTGGCGGTGGGCATCGATAACGGCCAGCAGGAACAACTGGCGATCGTGGCCGAGGTCAAGCGCAGCGAGAAACTCGATGAAGCCCAGCAGGAACAGCTGCGCCAGGTGATCACCAGTGCGCTGGTCAGCCAGTTCGGCGTGGCCCCGGCGCGCATCCACCTGGCGCCCATGGGCGGCATTCCACTGACCACCAGTGGCAAGGTCCAGCGCCAGGCCACCCGCAAGGCCCTGCTCAACGACACGCTGGCGCGCTATGGCGCCAGTCGCGCGGCTGCGGCACCTACCCTTAAAACTGCTACGGATGCCCTGTCATGACGGCCATGAATCCTCATATCGACCGCACCGGCCAGCGCGAGCGGCAATTGGCCTGGCTGACGGTCGCAACTCCGGCAGTGGGCACCGTGGTGGCCCTGGTGCTGGCCTGGCATCAGGGCATCGGCTGGCTGGAAATCGGCGCGCTGGCCAGCATGTACCTGCTGACCGCCCTGGGAGTGGAAGTGGGCATGCACCGGTTCTTTTCCCACCATGCGTTCAAGGCCGGCCCGGTGATCACCGCATTCTTCGGCATCGCCGGTTCGATGGCGGCGCAGGGCCCGATCCTGTTCTGGGCGGCGACCCATCGCCAGCACCACGCCTTCACCGACAAGGAAGGCGACCCGCATTCGCCGCGCCCGCTCAAGGCGGGTTTTATCGGCAATATCCAGGGCTGGTGGCACGCTCACCTGGGCTGGCTGTTCAGCCTGCGCAAGCAGAACTGGAGCCAGTTCGTGCCGGACCTGCTGCGCGATCGACTGATCATGCAGATCAACCAGCGCTACTACCTGTGGATCATCCTCGGCCTGCTGCTGCCCAGCCTGGCATGCGGGCTGATAACCCGCAGCTGGGAGGGCGCGCTCAGCGGCCTGCTGTGGGGCGGCTTCGTGCGGATCTTCCTGGTGGACCACGCCACCTGGTGCATCAACTCCTTTGCCCACCGGGTTGGCGGCCGCGACCACAAGACCCGGGATACCAGCCGCAACGTGTTCTGGCTGGCGATTCCGACGGTAGGGGGCGGTTGGCACAACAACCACCATGCCTTCCCGGCGCTGGCCCATGCCGGCCTGAAACCCTGGCAGTTGGATATTGGCGGCCTGTTCATCGAGCTGCTCGCCCTCTGCGGCCTGGCCTGGGATGTCAAACGGCCCGGCCCGACCGTGGCTGCAGAACCTTCAGAAAGCTGATTGCCGGTCCCTACCTCACAGGAAGCAATTCATGGACGAGATACTCACCAACACAGCGACACCAGAGGTCGGCGGGGTTGCCCAGCTGAGCCCGAGTGCGGCCAGGACCAAGGCGCGGATCGCGCTGGCAGTCATGCTGGTGCCCCTGTTCGGGACCTTCGAGGCAATCCGGCTATGGTTCACCGGCCAGGTCCATGCCCTGGATTTCATCCTCTTCGCGGTGTTCTACGCGGTGCAGATGTTCGGGGTTTCCATGGGCTACCACCGTTACCTGGCCCATCGTGCGTTCAAGACCTCGCGGCTGATGAGCAGCCTGATGCTGATCGCCGGTTGCATGGCGGCCCAGGGACCGATCCTGTTCTGGGTCACCACCCATCGCCGGCACCACACCTACAGCGACCAGCACGGTGACCCGCATTCCCCCAACCTCATGGGCCAGAGCCGCTGGCAACGGGCCAAGGGGCTGTGGCATGCGCACATGCCGTGGATGCTGGCCCCGGACATGTCGAGCTGGAACTTCTTCGCCCCGGACATCCTGCGCGACCGCCGGCTGTTCTTCTACAACCAGACCTACCTGTTCTGGGTGGCCCTGGGGGTAATCCTGCCAGGGGTGATCGGCGGGCTGGTCAGCCAGAGCTGGTCCGGTGCCTGGAGCGGCCTGATCTTCGGCGGCCTGGCGCGGATCTTCGTCGCCAACCAGGCGGCCTGGTGTGTGGGCTCCATCTGCCACCGCTACGGCGCTCGCCCGTTCGTGACCCACGACCAGAGCACCAACAACTGGATCGTGGCCTTCCTCACCTTTGGCGAGGGGCTGCAAAACAATCACCACGCATTCCCTGCCTGGTACCGGCATGGCGTGCACTGGTGGGAGCCCGACCTGTCGGGCTGGACACTGGCGTTAATGGGCAAGCTGAGACTGGTCTCAGACCTGCGTTCCCCGTCCCAGGCAATGATCGACAAAGTCCGCAAGCGCCAGGCCTCGTCCTGAAACGCCCAATCGGCTGATCGTATTAACCACCTCACTCATCAAGGAAGATCCTATGTCCAATTTCATCTCCAATTTGCTGAGCACTCTGAGCTTCTCAGAGAAAAAACAGGCGGCGGTCGAACTCAACGAGGACAGCATCAAGCATTGGCTGGTGCAGAAGATGGGCGCGCTCTTGAAGATCGATCCTTCCCAGGTCGATACCGCCCGCAGCTTCGAGTCCTACGGCCTCGATTCGCTGGTAGCGGTGAAGGTGGCGGGTGACCTGGAGAAGTTCATGGAGCAGCGCCTGTCGCCGGCCCTGCTGTTCGAATACTCCAGCATCGATGACCTGTCCAAATACCTGGCCAATGAACTGACCACATCCGAAGTTTGACTTCGCAGGAGCTTGGCCATGGCCATTGCACAGATGCCCTCGCAAAAAAACGATAAATTCAATGACCTGCTCCGACGCTCTCAGGAGATCGAGGGCCTGCGTCTGACCGACGCAATCCCCAAGCACCTGTATCAGCCGCGGGTATGGCGCGGGATGCTCAGCTTCGTCGTCAGCTACATGCTCTACATCGGTGCCATCGTGGCGGTCGCCCACGTGCACTGGATGTTCTACCTGCCGCTGTGGCTGGTGGCGGGCCTGGGCGGCTGGGGCCTGTTCTGTGTCGCTCACGATTGCGGGCACAACTCGTTCTCGCGCAACCGCAGCTTCAACCACATCCTCGGGCACATCGCGCTGCTGCCGTTGCTGTACCCGTTCCACGGCTGGCGCCACATGCACAACATGCACCACGCCAACACCAACAACCTGGAAATGGACGTCGACTGGCGCCCGGTGCTGCGCGTGCAATATGACGCCATGCCCTGGTGGGACAAGCTGGTCTACAGCAGCACCCGCACCTGGCTGTTCTGGCTGGGCACGGTCAACTACCAGCGTCACTCGGGCTTCCGTCCGTCGATGTTCCACAAGCTCGAAGCGCGCAACGAAGTGCGTCGCTCGATCCTGTTCATGGTGGTGGCTGCGCTGATCTACCTGCCGACCCTGGTCTACTTCACCGGCTTCACCGGCCTGTTCCTGTACTTCATCGCCCCGTGGCTGGCGACCCATGCCTGGTTCAGCCTGACCACCATGATGCACCACATCAGCGACGAGACCCCGTTCCTCACCAAGGAACACTGGAGCTTCAACAGCAGCCGCCTGCTGCTGACCACCGACTACATGTACCCCAAGTGGCTGCTGTTCCTGACCCACTACATTTCGGTGCACACCGCGCACCATGTGGCGCCGATCATTCCCCACTACAACCTGCCCGAAGCCCAGGCCGCGTTGAAGACGGCCTTCCCCGGCATGGTCCGGGAAAAGCCCATGACCGTGCAGGACGTGTGGCACGTGGCGCGTAGCTGCCACCTGTACGACCCGGTGAACGGTTTCTATGAGTCCTTCGACCAACCAGCCCAGGCGGCCGGTGACCCGAGCACCCCCGGAGCCCGGGCCGCCAACGGCCCGTTGACCATGAAGCAGCAGATGCTGCGCAGCTACATGGGCGTGCTGGGATCGGTGTCGCTGGAGACCGCCGGGGCCAAGGCCACCGACCTGTTCGGCTACACCCGGGAATACATCAAGCAGCCGGACAAGGAAATGAGCCCCCTGGGCGCCCAGCGTTTCCATATCAAGGGTATCCCCGGCGTTCCCCATGGCTATCAGTGGGGCACGGGCAACCAGACCATCCTGCTGGTCCATGGCTGGGGTGCGGACAGCCGCAGCCTGTATTCCTTCACCCGGGTCCTGCAGCGCCAGGGCTTCAAGGTCGCGACCTTCGATGCGCCGGCCCACGGCATCTCGCCGGGCTCGCTGAGCACCATGACCGAGTTCAAGGACGCGGTGAAAGCGGCGATTGTCGCCCTCGGCGACGTGGTGGGTATCGTTGCCCATTCCCTGGGCGGGATCGCCGCCACCGGAGCCCTGGCCGAACTGGCCGAGACTCATCGGATCAAGGCCCTGTGCCTGCTGGGCTCGCCGGCCAACCTGCCGGTGGTGATCCAGCGCTGGGCCAACGGCTACCTGAAGCTCAAGCCGGCGGTGGTCCAGGCCATGCACCGGGAACTGTGGAAACGCAACGGCGTGCCGGTGGAGCACTGGGATATCCCGGCGCTGGGCAACGCCCTGCAACTGCCAACCCTGGTGCTGCATGACCTCAACGACCCGATCGTGCCGTTCTGCGAAGCGCAGCAGATCACCACGCTGATGCCATGGGCCAAGCTGGAGCCGGTGTCCGGGCTCGGGCATGTGCGGATCCTCTCCGATGCCGCGGTACTGGAGCAGGTGGCGCAGTTCCTCGTGGAGAACGTCAAGGTGGCCGAAGTGGCCCAGGCCAGCGCATGAGAACAACGCATAACCCTTTGATGATGGTTGACCACCCATGAGCACCTACGCTGAAAACGCTGTGGCCGAGTCCGGCCTGTGGATGTGCCTGATCTGTGGCTGGATCTACGATCAACGCCTTGGCGATCCGGATTCGGGGGTGCCTCCGGGCACCGCCTGGGACGACATTGCCGAGGATTGGACCTGCCCGGAATGCGGCGTGAGCAAGTTGGACTTCAACATGGTGAAGCTGTAGCCCAGCGCTTGAATTCTGTAGTCGATGAGGAAGGAAGATGGCGACCCAAGAGCCAAGGCCGGCACCTGCCAGGGGCCGGCGCAACAGCTTCAGGAAGATGCTCTTCAAGGGCATTTACAACGGGGTTCTGGGGCTGCTTCGCTGCAGCTTCTGGATTGAGTCGCGGCTTTTTCCCCAGCGCGCTGCAGCACGGGCGCTGAAGATGTTCACGACGCCACAACGGCTGCGCCAGCATTTTCCGCAGACCTTGCCCAGCGCCACGGTGCAGGACCTGGAAACCGACCAGGGGCGCCTGCGCTGCTTTCGCTGGACTCCACCGCAGGTCCGGCGCCGGGTGGTGCTGGTGCACGGTTGGAGTGGCGCCAGCACCCAGTGGCAGTACCTGATCCCGCTGTTGCTGGAGGAGGGCTGCGAGGTCCTCTCCTTCGACTGCATCGGCCATGGCGGCAGCGGCGGTCGGCAGGCCTCGCTGCCGACCTTCGTCAGCATGCTCGACCAGGTGCAAAAGCAACTGGGGCCCTTCGACACCGTGATTGGTCACTCCCTGGGCGGCGCTGCCGCCGGGTATGCCTTGAGCACTCCGGTCGGCAAGGGTTTCCAGCGGGCGGTCCTGGTGGCCGCGCCGGCCGATATCGAAAACGTGGTCCGGCGCTTTGGCGCATTTTTGTGGATCAACGATGACGTCAGGCAACGCATGCAACTTCTGGTTGAGCAACGCTATCAGAAGGACATGGCCAGCCTGGCGGTCAGCCGTTATGGGCGCCAGGTGGAGGTCCCGGTGCTGCTGGTGCATGACCAGCAGGATCAGGAAGTCCCGGCAGATGACCTGCAATCCTTCGCCGAAGGCTTGCGACACCGGCGGGTCTTGCAGACTCGCGGGTTGGGCCATCTGAAAATTCTCAAGGACAGCGCGACCATGGAGGCCGTGGTCGAGTTTGTCTGTGCAAAGGACGGCAACCTATGAGTGAAAGTTACGATGTGATCGTTATTGGTGCGGGTCCCGGCGGCTATGTCGCCGCCATCCGGGCCGCGCAACTGGGGCTCAAGACAGTCTGCATCGAGCGCTACAAGGGCAAGGATGGCAAGACCGCCCTGGGCGGGACGTGCCTGAACGTTGGCTGCATTCCCTCCAAGGCACTGCTGGACAGTTCCCACCACTACTACGAAGCGCGCAACGGATTCGAAGTGCACGGCATCGCCATCAGCAATCCGCAGATGGATGTACCGGCCATGCTGGCGCGCAAGGACAACGTGGTGCGCAATTTCAACGGCGGCATTGCCTCGCTGTTCAAGGCCAATGGCGTGGCCCTGCTGGAAGGTCACGGCAAGCTGCTGGCCAACAAGGAAGTGGAAGTCACCGCCGCCGATGGCAGCACGCAACGCATCAGCGCCGGCAATATCATCCTGGCTCCCGGCTCGCGGCCGATCGACATTCCCGCGGCGCCCCTGGCCGGCGAGGTGATAGTGGACTCCACCGGCGCCCTGGAATTCACCCAGGTGCCCAAGCGCCTCGGGGTGATCGGTGCCGGCGTCATCGGCCTGGAACTGGGGTCGGTCTGGGCACGCCTGGGGGCTGAAGTCACGGTGCTGGAAGCCCTCGACAGCTTCCTCCCTGCGGTGGATGCGCAGATCGCCAAGGAGGCGCAGAAGATCCTCGGCAAGCAGGGCCTGGATATCCGCCTGGGCGCCCGGGTGACGGCCTGCGAAGTGCAGGGCGACAGCGTCAAGGTCAGCCTCAGTGAGGCCGGCGAGGACAAGCAGCAGGTGTTCGACCGGCTGATCGTCGCCGTCGGTCGCCGCCCCCTGACCACCGATCTGTTGGCCGCCGACAGCGGCGTGCACTTGGACGAACGCGGTTTTATCCACGTCGATGGCCAGTGCTGCACCAGCGTCCCCGGGGTGTTCGCCATTGGCGACGTGGTACGCGGCCCGATGCTGGCGCACAAGGCTTCTGAAGAGGGGGTGATGGTGGCCGAGGGGATTGCCGGGCATCGGCACCCGTTGAACTACGACCTGATCCCCTCGGTAATCTACACCCACCCGGAAATCGCCTGGGTCGGCCAGACCGAGCAGGCCCTCAAGGCCGAGGGCGTCGAGTTGAACATCGGCACCTTCCCGTTCGCTGCCAGCAGCCGGGCCATGGCGGCCAACGACACCGCCGGGCTGGTCAAGGTGATTGCCGATGCAGGCACCGACCGCGTGCTGGGCGTGCATGTGATCGGGCCGGGCGCGGCGGAGCTGGTTCAGGAAGGGGCCATCGGCATGGAGTTCGGCACCAGTGCCGAGGACCTGGGGATGATGGTGTTCTCCCATCCGACCCTGTCCGAAGCCCTGCATGAAGCCGCGCTGGCCGTGAATGGCCAGGCGATCCATATCGGCAATCGCAAGAAGAAAGCCCCCGCCGGCGTCAAATAACCAGTGGCCCCGGCCCCGCTCATGCAGCGCGGCCGGGGTTTGCTGCATCCCCGCGTTTCAGCGCAAGAACGGCACATCCCCAAGAATGGTCGCGCGCTGCATCACCCGGCGCTGTGGACGGTAGTCGTCCACCGCATAGTGCTGGGTCACGCGGTTGTCCCAGAAGGCAATGTCGTTCTCCTGCCAGCGCCAGCGAATGGTGAATTCCGGGCGGGTGGCGTGGGCGAACAGCAGTTGCAGGATGGCTGCGCTTTCGCTTTCCGACAGCTCGTTGATCCGGGTGGTGAAGCCGTCGTTGACGAACAGCGACTTGCGCCCGCTCACCGGGTGCGTGCGGATCACCGGGTGCGACAGCGGCGGGTTCTTGCGCCGGGTTTCTTCCCAGCGCGCCAGGTCCTCGGTGGTGTTGCCGAAGCGCTCCAGAGGGAAGGACTTGGTGAAGTCGTGGGTCGCGGTCAGGCCCTGCAGCAGATTCTTCATTGGCTCCGACAGCGCCTCGTAGGCGGCAATGCCGCTGGCCCACAGGGTATCGCCGCCGAACTCCGGCAGCAGCTTGGCGCTGAGCACCGCGCCCAGGGCCGGGGTCGGCAGAAAGGTTACGTCGGTGTGCCAGATGGCGTTGTCGCGCACGTCGGTCTCGGCGGTATCGAGGATCAATACCTCCGGCTGCTCCGGCACATTGGGGTAGATCGGGTGGATGTGCAGGTCGCCGAAGCAGGCGGCGAAACGCGCCTGCTGCTGCGGGGTGACCGGCTGGTTGCGAAAGAACAGTACCTGGTGCTTGAGCAGCGCCTGCTCGATGGCGTCACGATGTTCGATGCTCAAGGGCTGGCTGATATCGATGCCGCCGATCTGGGCGCCGAGGGCGGAGCTTAGAGGAGTGATGGTCAGGCTCATGGTCGTTCTCTTGTACGGCGCCGGACGTCGGCGTGGTCGGATTCGGTTTATCTGCATCAATCTTGAAATCGCTGGCATGCACGGCTACAGACAACCGGGGCAATCGACGCAAGGCAGGCGCCAGTCAGTGGCTCTGGCCATGCCAGGGCACCAGCTTGCGCTGCAGGGCGCGCAGGCCCATTTCCATGGCGAAGGCGATCAGGGCAATCACCAGGATCCCCAGCACCACCACATCGGTGACCAGGAATTGCGCGGCGGACTGCACCATGAAGCCCAGGCCGCTGGTGGCGGCAATCAGCTCTGCCGCCACCAGGGTCGACCAGCCCACGCCCAGGCCGATGCGCACGCCGGTGAGGATGTCCGGCAGGGCGCTGGGCAGGATCACATGGCGAATCAGCTGGGCCCGGGTAGCCCCCAGGGACTGGGCGGCGCGCAGCTTCGCCGGGTCCACGGTGCGCACGCCGGTGGCGGTGGCGATGGCGATCGGGGCGAAGATCGCAAGGTAGATCAGCAGCACCTTGGACAGCTCACCAATGCCGCACCAGATGACGATCAGCGGCAGGTAGGCCAGGGGCGGAATCGGCCGGTAGAACTCGATCAAAGGGTCGAGCACGCCACGGGCGATGCGGTTGGCGCCGATGGCGATGCCCACCGGAATCGCCGTCAGCACGGCAAAGCCCAGGGCCAGGCCGATGCGTTGCAGGCTCGCCGCCAGGTGCTGCCATAGGGTGGAATCCATGTAGCCGCTGGTGGCCAGCAACCAGCCCTTTTGCAGCACCGCAGAAGGGGGCGGCAGGAACAGCGGCTCGATCAGGCCGGTGGCGGTGACGGCCCACCACAAGGCCAGCAGGACCACCAGGGTCAGCACGCTGATCCAGCGGGTGCTCAGGCTGCGGCGCACGATTTGTGGCGCTTTGGGGTTGGCCTCGCCGGTGGCGGTGGCGGGAATCTCGTAGCTGCTCATGGCCGCTCCTGCTGCTGGGTGGCGCTGCGCTGGGAGAACACCCGGGCCAGCACGTGTTCGCGGGTTTCGATGAACCGCGGGTCGGACTTGATCGCCCGCGCCGACTCACCGGCGGCGTAGCGCTGGCCGAAGTCCAGGTTCAGGCGTTCGACGATCTGCCCCGGGTTGGGCGCCAGGAGAATCAGGTCGGTGGCCAGGAACACCGCTTCCTCGATGTCGTGGGTAATCAGGAACACCGGCTTGGCAGTGCGCCGCCAGACTTGCAGCAACAGCTCCTGCATCTGCTCGCGAGTGAAGGCATCCAGGGCACCGAAAGGTTCGTCCATCAGCAGCACCCGCGGGTCGGCCGCCAGGGCGCGGGCCAGGCCCACACGCTGCTTCTGGCCACCGGAGAGCTGCCAGATGCGGCGCTTGTCGAAGCCGGCCAGGTCCACCAGGGCAAGCATTTCCCGAGCCCGGGCTTCGCGCTTGTCGCGGGCCACGCCGGCCAGCTCCAGGCCGAAGGCGACGTTGCCCAGCACGTCCTGCCAGGGCAGCAGGGCATCGTCCTGGAACACCACGCCGCGTTCGGCGCTGGGGCCCTGCACCGGTACGCCATCGAGCTGGATGCGCCCGGCGCTGGGTTCGACGAAGCCGGCAATCAGGTTCAGCAGCGAGGTCTTGCCGCTGCCGGAAGGGCCCAGGGCGACCAGCAGTTGCTGTGGCCCCAGGGTCAGGGAAATATCCGCCAGCACCGGTTCGGCGGCGCCGGGGTACTGTGCGCTGATGCGCTCCAGTTGTAGCAAGGCCATGACGGCTATCTCCTGTCCTGACGCGGGTTATTCAGGGATGAACTTGGCGCTGACGTAGGGGGCGTAGTCCGGCAGCACTGCCTCCACCTTGCCCTGCTCCTTGAGGAACGCGGCGGTGTCGGTGATGGCCTTGGTGGTCGGCGCACCGAGGCTGACCACCTGGTCGGCGGCCAGCGGGTAGACGTTGCCCTGCAGCAGCAGCGGGATATCGCTGGCCTTGGCCCCGGAGAGTTTCACCAGCTTGTCGACGTTGCCCTGGTTGGCCAGCCAGGCTTGCGGGTCCTTGCGGTACTGGGCGTAGGCATCCAGGGTCACCTTGGCGAAGGCCGTGACGATTTCCGGATGCTTCTCGGCAAAATCCTTGCGCACGATCCAGGCATCGAAGGTCGGCGCGCCGAACTTGGCCAGTTCACCGGAGGTGATCAGCACCTTGCCGTTTTCCTTGGCCACGCCCAGGGCCGGGTCCCAGACGTAGGTGGCATCGATATCGCCGCGCTTCCAGGCGGCGATGATCGCCGGTGGCGCGAGGTTGAGTATCTGCACTTTCGAGGGGTCGATGTTCCAGTGCTTCAGGGCTGCCAGCAGGCTGTAGTGGCCGGTGGAAACGAAGGGCACGGCGACTTTCTTGCCGACCAGATCCTGAGGGCTGTTGATCCCGGAACCGTCCCGGGCCACCAGGGCTTCGGCGGCGCCGATCTGGGTGGCGATGAGGAAGGTCTGCACCGGCACCTTGCGGGTGATGGCGGCGGTCAGCGGGCTGGAGCCCAGGTAGCCGATCTGCACATCGCCGGAAGCGATGGCGGCGATGACGTCGGCGCCGTTATCGAATTTGCGCCAGTTGATCTTGGCCTGGGTGGCTTTTTCATAGCTGCCGTCGGCCTGGGCCACTTTGGCCGGGTCGACGGTGGTCTGGTAGGCGACGGTGACGTCGGCCGCCTGGGCGAAGAAACTCGCTGCGGCCAGGGACGCGGCCGCCAGGAGGCGAAGGGGGAAATGCAGTTTCATGGGAGGCTCCTCATAGGCGGCCGGTGATCGGCGTGGGAGGAGACTAAATGATCTAAGAATGCAGAAATAAATAACTTATTTGCATTAGCTTATGAGGGGAATATGCAGAGTGCTGTTCGCCGGCAAGCCGGCTCCTACGGGAGGGGTGTAGGAGCCGGCTGGCCGGCGAAGCGTCAGTTGCTGATGGCCAGGATGCTGGCCTGGTAGGCACCGACGAACACGTCGAAATCACCCACCTCGTTCTGTTCAAGCTCGGTCTGCTGTTCCAGGGATTTGCGCGCCGCTTCTTCGAACGCGGCTTGCTCTTCCTTGCTCAGGGCCTGGCTGCGGAAGTACTCGGCATGGGCCTGGCTCTGGCGCAGGGAGAACTGGGTGAAGCTCTCCTTGTGCTCGCTCATGGCCGCCAGCACCTGGGCCGAAGGGGTCAGGGACGAATCCTTGACCTTGGCCAGCTGAGCGTCCAGGGCCTTGCTGTGCACGTCGCTGCCATGGCTCTGGTCGAGCAGGGCGGCCAGAGGGGCGATCTGCTCCAGCAGTTGGGCGGCCCACTCCTTCATTTCCACCGGCTGGCCCTGGCGTTGCAGCTGCAGGCCCGGGCGCCGGCCTTCCTTGACCACGGCGAGGAAGTTCGAGGTGGCATTGCCGCACTCGTTGTTCTCGAACAGCGGGCTGTCGTTGAGTGCGCAATACAGCAGGAAGGCGTCGAGGAAGCGGGCTTCCTGGATGTCGATGCCCAGTGGCAGGAACGGGTTGATGTCCAGGCAGCGTACTTCGACGTACTGGATACCCCGGGCCATCAGCGCCTGGATCGGCCGCTCGCCGGTGTAGGTCACGCGCTTGGGGCGGATGTTGGAGTAGTACTCGTTTTCGATCTGCAGGATGTTGGTGTTCAGTTGCACCCACTCGCCATCCTTGTGGGTGCCGACTTCCACATAGGGCGCGTAGGGCGTGGCCACGGCCTTGCGCAGGCTGTCGGTGTAGCTGTTCAGGTCGTTGTAGCAAGGGGTCAGGCCGGCCTGGGCCTTGCTCTGGTAGCCCAGGTCGCTCATGCGCAGGCTGGTGGCGTAGGGCAGGTACAGGGTCTCGGCGTCCAACTGCTCCAGCTGGTGCGAGCGGCCGCGCAGGAAGCCCGCGTCCAGGGCCGGCGAGGCACCGAACAGGTACATCAGCAGCCAGCTGTAGCGACGGAAATTGCGGATCAGCGCGATATAGGCCGAGGACTGGTAGTCACGGTCGGTGCCGACAAAGCCCTCGGCCTGCTTGAGCAGCGGCCATAGCTGTTCTGGCAGGGAAAAGTTGTAGTGGATCCCGGCAATGCACTGCATGGTCTTGCCGTAGCGCAGGGCCAGGCCCTTGCGGTACACGTACTTGAGCTGACCGATGTTGGAGGTGCCGTAGTAGGCGATGGGGATATCTTCCTCGGCCGGCAACGGGCACGGCATCGATGGACTCCACAGGTACTCGTTGCCGAGCTTGCTGTAGGCGAAGCGATGAATCTTGTCGAGGCTGGCCAGGGTGTCCGCCGGGTCCTTGAGGGCCGGGGTGATGAACTCCAGCAGCGACTCGGAGTAGTCCGTGGTGATCTGTTCGTTGGTCAGCGCGGAACCCAGTTCTTCCGGGTGCGGGGTCTGTGCCAGGCGGCCTTCGCCGGTGACACGCAGGCATTCACGTTCGATACCGTGCAGGCACTGCTCGAGCAGAGAGAGGTTAGCGCGCTCGCCGAGCAGAGCCAGGCGGCGGTTGAGAAGTTCGCTCAAGTTGGATTCCTTCACGCGTCAGTCGCCCCAATATGGGGGTGGGCAGGACGGTCTACAAGGGTGAAGTTAAAACTGGCGTTTTCGCCTGGTTTTTGAGTCAAGCCGACTCGCCTGAAAACGCCAATCCTTCATCCCTGAATCTGGCTTTAGCGCGGGCAGAAAACTCCGACGCCGCTTTTGCAGCGCCGAAATTAACCCAAATACATGACAGGGAGCTATAGGACCGCGAAGGTGCCTTGTGCTTTTGCGACCAGTTTGTCGCCCTGGATCACATCCGCTTCCACCACCAGGGTGCGGCGGCCGGGGTGGATCACCTTGGCCCGGCACAGCACCTCGCCCTCGGCCACGGCGCGGATGTAGTTGATCTTGCACTCGATGGTGGCGCTCTGCTGGTCGAAGCCGTGGGTGCTGGAACAGGCCAGCCCCATGGCAATGTCCACCAGGCTGAAGATCGCCCCGCCGTGCAGCTTCTGCCCGCGATTGCGCAGTTGCGGGGTCAGCTCCAGGGCGACGTCCGCTTCGCCGGTTTCCAGGCGTTGCAGACGGCAGCCGAGCAATTGGCTGAAGGCGCTTTCGGTCAGGCCGGCAGGGATCTGCATCAGCGTTTCTTCAACTGCTTGGCGTTGGCGAACAGCGAGGCCATGGCGTTGTTGCTCGGGGCGGGCGCGGCGCTCTCCTTGCGCGGTGCATTGCCCTGGGAGGAGCGTGGCGCCGAGCCGGGGCGGGAGCCACGGGCACCGTCGATCTTCTCGCCCGGGGTGTCGCCCATGCGCATCGACAGGCCGACGCGTTTGCGCTGGATATCGACTTCCATGACCTTCACTTTGACCACGTCACCGGCCTTCACCGCTTCGCGTGGGTCCTTGATGAACTTCTCCGACAGCGCCGAGATGTGCACCAGGCCGTCCTGGTGCACGCCGATGTCGACGAAGGCCCCGAAATTGGTGACGTTGGTCACCACGCCTTCGAGGATCATCCCCAGTTGCAGGTCCTTGAGGTCTTCGACACCGTCCTGGAACTCGGCGGTCTTGAACTCGGGGCGCGGGTCGCGGCCGGGCTTGTCCAGTTCCTGGAGGATGTCGGTGACGGTGGGCAGGCCGAAGGTTTCGTCGGTGAACTTTTTCGGGTCCAGGCGCTTGAGGAAGCCGCTGTCGCCGATCAGCGAGCGGATGTCGCGGCCGGTGTCGGCTGCGATGCGTTGTACCAGCGGGTAGGCTTCCGGGTGCACTGCGGAAGCGTCCAGCGGGTTGTCGCCGTTCATCACACGCAGGAAGCCGGCGGCCTGTTCGAAGGTCTTTTCACCCAGGCGGGCGACTTTTTTCAGCGCGGCGCGGGTCTTGAAGGCACCGTGTTCGTCGCGGTGGCTGACGATGTTCTGCGCCAGGGTCGCGTTGAGGCCGGAGATCCGCGCCAGCAGGGCCACGGAGGCGGTGTTGACGTCGACGCCCACGGCGTTCACGCAGTCTTCCACCACCGCGTCCAGGCCACGGGCCAGTTTCAGTTGCGAGACATCGTGCTGGTACTGGCCGACACCGATGGATTTCGGGTCGATCTTCACCAGCTCGGCCAGTGGATCCTGCAGGCGGCGGGCGATGGACACCGCGCCACGGATCGATACGTCCAGGTCCGGGAATTCCTTGGCCGCCAGCTCCGAGGCCGAGTACACCGATGCACCGGCTTCGGAGACCATGACCTTGGTCATCTTCATGGCCGGGTATTTCTTGATCAGCTCGGCCGCCAGCTTGTCGGTTTCCCGGCTGGCGGTGCCGTTGCCGATGGCGATCAGGTCCACCGAGTGCTTGGCGCACAGGGCAGCCAGAATGCCCAGGGTCTGGTCCCATTTGTTGTGCGGCACATGGGGGTAGACGGTGGCGTGGTCCAGCAGCTTGCCGGTGGCATCCACCACCGCCACCTTGCAGCCGGTGCGCAGGCCCGGGTCCAGGCCCAGGGTGGCGCGCGGGCCGGCCGGAGCGGCCAGCAGCAGGTCGTGCAGGTTGTGGGCGAAGACGTTGATCGCCTCGGTTTCCGCGCCATCGCGCAGCTCGCCCAGCAGGTCTGTTTCCAGGTGGGTGTAGAGCTTGACCTTCCAGGTCCAGCGCACCACTTCGCCGAGCCATTTGTCGGCCGGGCGGTTCTGGTTCTGGATGCCGAATTGCTGGCCGATCATGCCTTCGCACGGGTGCATGGTGCCCGGCAGCTCGTCACCGACTTTCAGCGCGGAGCTGAGAATGCCTTCGTTGCGGCCACGGAAAATTGCCAGGGCGCGGTGCGACGGCATGCTTTTGAGTGGTTCATCGTGTTCGAAGTAGTCGCGGAACTTGGCGCCTTCCTCTTCCTTGCCGGCGATCACGCGGGCGCTGATGGTCGCTTCCTGCTTGAGGAAATTGCGCAGCTTTTCCAGCAGGCTGGCGTCTTCGGCGAAGCGCTCCATCAGGATGTACTTGGCGCCTTCCAGGGCGGCCTTGACGTCGGCCACGCCTTTTTCGGCGTCGACGAAGCGTGCGGCTTCGGTTTCCGGAGCCAGGTTCGGGTCGTTGAACAGGCCGTCGGCCAGTTCGCCGAGGCCGGCTTCCAGGGCGATCTGGCCCTTGGTGCGGCGCTTCTGCTTATAAGGCAGGTAAAGGTCTTCGAGGCGGGTCTTGGTGTCGGCCAGCTTGATGTCGCGTGCCAGCTCCGGGGTCAGCTTGCCTTGCTCTTCGATGCTGGCCAGGATGCTGATCCGCCGTTCGTCGAGTTCTCGCAGGTAGCGCAGGCGCTCTTCCAGATGACGCAGCTGGGTGTCATCGAGGCTGCCGGTGACTTCTTTCCGGTAGCGGGCGATGAAGGGCACGGTGGAGCCTTCATCCAATAGAGCGACGGCCGCTTCGACCTGTTGTGGGCGTACGCCGAGTTCCTCGGCAATGCGGCTGTTGATGCTGTCCATAAAACCACCTGACAAATTGTGAAAGCAGGCCCGCGGGCACGAAAATAAGGCCCGGCGAGTCTGGTTGAGCGGCCTGGCACGCGCCGCCACCTGGATCAAAAGGCTGCCTGTTGACCCGTGAAATCGAAAAAATACTGCCGGCCCGGGTAAAAAAATAAACCGGCCGCAGGCGTACTGATCAGATATTGCCCAACACAAAAGGCGGCGCATTATACCCAGCGTTAGCCGTTGCGGGGTGATCGCCAGCCTCAGGCCGACAGCGGGTTTGCTGGCGATAGAGGAAAAATCTGCTAACAATGCACTCGGTGCGTATAACGGCAGCTACGCCATAATGCGCACCGAGATTAGAGGAGCATCCAATGAGCAGCACTGTACAAACTGCTGAAGGCGAAAAAATTCTTATTGTTGACGACGACCCGGGGCTGAGCAGCCTGTTGGAGCGTTTCTTCGTCAGCAAGGGCTACCGTGCCCGCGCAGTACCGAACACCGAGCAAATGGACCGCCTGCTGGGTCGCGAAGTGTTCAACCTGGTGGTACTCGACCTGATGCTGCCCGGCGAAGACGGCTTGACCGCATGCCGCCGCCTGCGCAGCGCGAACAACCAGATTCCGATCATCATGCTCACCGCCAAGGGCGACGAGCTGAGCCGCATCAAGGGCCTGGAACTGGGCGCCGACGATTACCTGGCCAAGCCGTTCAACCCCGACGAGCTGATGGCGCGGGTCAAGGCCGTATTGCGTCGCCAGTCCGCCCCGGTGCCGGGTGCGCCGGGCAGCGAAGACGAAAGCGTGACCTTCGGCGACTACGAGTTGTCCCTGGCCACCCGCGAGCTCAAGCGCGGCAATGAAGTGCACATGCTCACCACCGGTGAATTCGCGGTGCTCAAGGCGCTGGTGATGAACGCCCGCCAGCCGCTGACCCGGGACAAGTTGATGAACCTGGCCCGTGGTCGCGAATGGGACGCCCTGGAGCGCTCCATTGACGTGCAGATCTCCCGCCTGCGTCGGATGATCGAGCCCGATCCTTCCAAGCCGCGCTACATCCAGACCGTCTGGGGCGTGGGTTATGTCTTTGTGCCGGATGGCACCGCGACCAAGTGATCATTGATTTGTAGGAGCCAACGCCCGGGCCGGTAACGACCCGGGCGTTCGCATTCCGCAACGGTGCGAGCGCGAGTCGCTCCTGCAAAGTGTGTAGTGGCTGTTATGAAAACCCCGCTGTGGTTCCCCCAGAGTTTCTTCTCCCGCACCCTGTGGCTGGTGCTGATCGTGGTGCTGTTTTCCAAGGCATTGACCCTGGTTTATCTGTTGATGAACGAGGACGTGCTGGTGGACCGGCAGTACAGCCACGGCGTGGCCCTGACCCTGCGCGCCTACTGGGCCGCCGATGAATCCAACCGTGACCAGATCGCCGAGGCTGCCGGCCTGATCAAGGTGGTGGGCAGCGGCGTACCGGCCGGCGAGCAGCATTGGCCCTACAGCGAGATCTACCAGCGGCAGATGCAGGCCGAACTGGGCGCCGACACCGAAGTGCGCCTGCGCATGCATGCGCCGCCGGCGCTCTGGGTGCGGGCGCCGAGCCTGGGGGACGGCTGGCTCAAGGTGCCGCTGTACCCCCATCCGCTGCGGGGGCAGAAGATCTGGAGCGTGCTGGGCTGGTTCCTGGCCATTGGCCTCTTGTCCACCGCCTCGGCCTGGATTTTCGTCAGCCAGCTCAACCAGCCCCTCAAGCGCCTGGTGTATGCTGCCCGGCAACTGGGCCAGGGACGCAGCGTGCGCCTGCCCATCAGCGATACGCCCAGCGAGATGACCGAGGTCTACCGCGCGTTCAACCAGATGGCCGAGGACGTGGAACAGGCAGGGCGAGAACGGGAGTTGATGCTGGCCGGGGTGTCCCACGACCTGCGCACGCCGCTGACCCGGCTGCGCCTGTCCCTGGAATTGATGGGCGATCACACTGACCTGACCGACGACATGGTGCGGGATATCGAGGACATGGACGCCATTCTCGACCAGTTCCTGGCCTTCATTCGCGATGGGCGCGACGAGTCGGTGGAAGAGGTGGACCTGGGCGATCTGGTGCAGGAAGTGGCGGCGCCCTACAACCAGAACGAAGAACGGGTGCACCTGCGCCTGGAGCCGATCCAGCCGTTCCCGTTGCGCCGGGTGTCGATGAAGCGCCTGCTCAACAACCTGATCGGCAACGCCCTGAATCATGCGGGTACGGAAGTGGAAGTGGCGGCCTATGTGTCCGGTGACACCAATGCGCCCTATGTGGTGCTCAGCGTGATGGACCGTGGCGCGGGGATCGATCCTTCGGAACTGGAAGCGATCTTCAACCCCTTCACCCGTGGCGACCGTGCCCGCGGCGGCAAGGGCACCGGGCTGGGGCTGGCCATCGTCAAGCGGATTGCCGCCATGCACGGTGGCAATGTCGAACTGCGCAACCGCCCCGATGGTGGCCTGGAAGCGCGAGTACGCCTGCCGCTGGGCTTGCTGCTGCCCCGTGATGCGGATTGATCGGGGCTTCGCTCCTGCAGGCAGCACATAGCCCGTAGGAGCTGGCTTGCCAGCGCAAGGCCGGCAACGCGATCCCTAGCCCTTGCCCTTGGTCCGGGTCATGTTCGGCCCGCCGTTCTTCTCGATGTGCTCGATGATGATTCCCGCCACGTTCTTGCCGGTGGTGGTCTCGATGCCTTCCAGGCCCGGCGAGGAATTGACTTCCATCACCAGCGGCCCGTGATTGGAACGCAGGATATCCACCCCTGCCACGCTCAGGCCCATGACCTTGGCCGCCCGCAGCGCAGTCATGCGTTCTTCCGGGGTGATCTTGATCAGGCTGGCGCTGCCGCCGCGATGCAGGTTGGAGCGAAACTCCCCCGGCTTGGCCTGGCGTTTCATCGCCGCGATCACCTTGTCCCCCACCACGAAGCAGCGGATGTCGGCGCCGCCGGCCTCCTTGATGTACTCCTGGACCATGATGTTCTGCTTCAGGCCCATGAAGGCCTCGATCACCGATTCCGCCGCCGTGGCGGTTTCACACAGCACCACGCCGATGCCCTGGGTGCCTTCCAGCACCTTGATCACCAATGGCGCGCCATTGACCATCTCGATCAGGTCGGGAATGTCGTCCGGGGAATGGGCGAAGCCGGTCACCGGCAGGCCGATGCCACGCCGCGACAGCAACTGCAGCGAGCGCAGCTTGTCCCGGGAGCGGGCGATGGCCACCGATTCGTTGAGGGGGAACACCCCCATCATTTCGAACTGGCGCAGCACCGCGCAGCCATAGAAGGTCACCGAGGCACCGATCCGCGGGATCACCGCATCGAAGCCTTCCAGGGGCTTGCCGCGGTAGTGGATCTGCGGCTTGTGACTGGCGATGTTCATGTAGGCGCGCAGGGTATCGACCACTACCATTTCATGGCCACGCTCGGTGCCGGCCTCGACCAGACGACGAGTGGAATACAGACGCGGGTTACGCGACAGCACAGCGATCTTCATGCAACACCTGTGGCAGAGGTAGTGGATACCGGGAACACCGGTTTGTCTTGTACGTACTTGATGCCCGGATTGACCACCAGTTGGCCGTCGATCAGAGCCTTGGAACCCAGCAGCAGGCGATAGCGCATGGCCTTGCGGCAGGCGAGGGTGAACTCCACCCGCCACACCCGATCGCCCAGGGCCAGGGTGGTGCTGATCACGTAGCGCACCTGGGCCTGGCCGTTGGAGCTTTTAATGGTTTTCATCGCCACCAGCGGTGCTTCGCAGCGCCGGTGACGCAACTGCACCACACTGCCCAGGTGGGCATTGAAGCGCACCCACTGCTCACCGTCGCGCTCGAAGGGCTCGATCTCGGTGGCATGCAGGCTGGAGGTGCTGGCCCCGGTGTCGATCTTGGCGCGCAGGCCGGCCACGCCCAGATCCGGGAGCGCCACCCACTCGCGCAGACCGACAACGGTCAAATGGTCAAAAGTCTTCAATAAGGAAAATCCGCAATTAGCTGTTCCAGGCCGCGGCCGGAACCTCGGCCAGGGCTTTGAATGCAGGCTTGGCGAACCAGTAGCCCTGCATCAGATAAATTCCACAGTCGCTGAGAAAGTCCCGTTCACCGGCGCTTTCAATACCTTCGGCGATGACTGTAACCCCCAACTCCGCACACATTGTGACAATCGCGCGGATGATCGCCTGGCGTACGCGATCCTGGTCCACATCGCGCACCAGCGCCATGTCGAGCTTGATCAGGTCGGGTTGGAAATCCGCCAGCAGGTTCAGCCCCGAGTACCCCGAGCCGAAGTCGTCGATGGCGGTCTTGAAGCCGAATTCGCGGTATTCACGCAGAATATTGGTCAAATGGCGATAGTTATCTACGTGCTGGCTTTCCAGGGTTTCGAAAATCAGCCGGTCCAGGGGAAAACGCTGGGCCCGGGCCGCCTCCAGGGTGCTGCGGATGCACAGTTCCGGCCGGTACACGGCGTTGGGCATGAAGTTGATCGACAGGTGGCTTTGCATCCCCAACTGGGCGGCGAGGGTGATTGCCTGGGTCCGGCAGCGCTGGTCGAAACGGTAGCGATTGCTGTCATTGACCTGGCCCAGCACCGTTCTCGCCCCTTCGCCATTGACCCCGCGCACCAGGGCTTCATGGGCGAAGACCGAGTGGTCCCGCAGATCGACTATGGGCTGGTAGGCGAAGGAAAAATCGAAGCCCAGTGGCTGGCTTTGCTGGCAACCTTCGCAACGGTTGCCGGGCGAGGTCAGGGAAGTGGGGAAGTCAGTCACGGGGACTCCTCGCGTATCAGGGCGCAACCTGGGTTATTTTAGGTGAGCGGCAGGGTTTATGAGAGCCCGCTTGCAGGCGGTAAAGTTGCGACATTTTTCAGCGAGGGGAATTCCAGTGGCGCACAAGCAGGAAGAAGAGGACAAGGTTCGTCTGGATAAATGGCTGTGGGCAGCGCGCTTCTACAAGACTCGTGCCCTGGCCAAGACAGCGATTGAAAGCGGCAAGGTGCATCACCGGGGCGAGCGCTGCAAACCGGGCAAGGAGCCGCGGGTAGGCGATGAATACCAGATTCGCGCTGGCTTCGACGAACGCACCGTGGTGGTCCAGGCCCTGTCCATCGTCCGCCGTGGCGCTCCTGAAGCGCAGGCTCTGTACGCGGAAACCGAGGCCAGCATCGCCAAGCGCGAAGCCGCTGCGGCCCAGCGCAAGGCTGGTGCCCTAGGAGTGAGCACCGACGGTAAACCGAGCAAGAAACAGCGCCGGGACCTGTTCAAGTTCCACGGCAGCAACCACGAATGAAACCGTAGGAGCCGGTAAGCCGGCTCCTACGGGGCTGCTTAGCGCAGCAGGCTGCTGGCGCGCACCACGCTCATGCGCGAGAGCACGGGCATCCGGCTCAACAGGTTGAACAGCGGGTGGGTCAGGCGCAGCAGGAAGTTCGACATCCGCGCCGCGTACGGGGTGTAGTAGCCCCAGCCCAGGGCCAGCACCGCCAGCAGCACACCGCCGATGTAGTCGTCCTGGCCCCAGTGGGCGCCTGCCACCAGGCGCGGCATCATGAACAGCAGGGTCAGGCCCCAGACGATCAGGAACTGGCCGATGCTGCGGCTGAAGATCCCCATGAACAGGCCCCAGATCAGCAGCACCGAAGCGTGGTCGCCCGGGAAGCTCTGGCTGGAGCGGTCCTTGAGTTCCCAGGTCTTTTCCCAGCCCGGGAAGTAGTCGCTCATGTGCACGGCGCCTTCCAGCACCATGGACGGGCTGTTGTGCTGCCAGTTCATGACGGCCACCAGCTTGGAAAACAGCGCGCGAATCACCACCATCAGAATCAGGATCGATAGAAAGCCGAAGAAGGCACGGCGCACGTCCACCGCCTTGAACACCCAGTCACCGCGAATCAGCAGGCCGAGCATGATCAGCCCCACTACGATATCGAACGGCCGCAGGCTGGCCACGGCCCAGATATGCAGCCAGGTCGAGTTGCTTGCCAGAGGGGCGTTGAGGTGGTGGAACAGCCATTCGTCGAAGACCGTGCAGAGCGCCTGCCCGGTGGGCCACAACCAGAAACCCAGCAGGGCCAAAGGGAGTAAATTGCACAGAACCAGCTTGCCGAGGTTCCACCTTGCTTGGAACAAACCCGGATTGTTCATAAAATATCTCCAATCACCGCAAAACTGCACCCTCATGGTGCAAAGCCGCAATTTTCGGTGCTTGTCACCTTTTTGTCATCATTCAGATACCCAGACCTATGACTGATTTGCCGGATACCGACTTCACTCAACGCTTCATCTTCGATGAGAGCGACACCCGCGGCGAGCTGGTGGCGCTGGAGCGCAGTTACGCGGAAGTCCTCGCCAAACACCCCTATCCCGAGCCGGTTGCACAGCTGCTTGGCGAACTGATGGCGGCGGCATCGTTGCTGGTCGGCACCCTGAAATTCGATGGCTTGCTGATTCTCCAGGCCCGCTCCGAAGGCCCGGTGCCGCTGCTGATGATCGAGTGCTCCAGCGAGCGCGAGATCCGTGGCCTGGCCCGTTACGACGCGGAGCAGATCGCCCCTGATGCCACCCTCGCCGACCTGATGCCCAACGGCGTCCTGGCCCTGACCGTGGACCCGACCAATGGCCAGCGCTACCAGGGCATCGTCGACCTGGACGGCAGCAACCTGGCGGAATGCTTCACCAACTACTTCGTCATGTCGCAACAGACCGGCACCCGTTTCTGGCTCTATGCCGACGGCCGCAGCGCCCGTGGCCTGCTTCTGCAACAACTGCCCGCCGACCGCCTGCGTGATCAGGAAGAGCGTGACGCCAGCTGGCAGCACCTCACTGCTCTGGCCAGCACCCTGACCGCCGATGAGCTGCTGAGCCTGGACAACGAAACCGTGCTCCACCGCCTGTACCACGAAGAAGCCGTGCGCCTGTTCGACGTGCAGCCGCTGCATTTTCGCTGCAGTTGCTCGCGGGAACGCTCGGGCAATGCGCTGGTCAGCCTGGGTCTGGAAGATGCCCAGCAACTGGTGGTCGAACATGGCGGCAGCATCGAGATCGATTGCCAGTTCTGCAACGAACGCTACCTGTTCGATGCCGCTGATATCGCTCAATTGTTCGCGGGGGCGGGCGTGGACACGCCGTCAGATACTCGTCACTAAAACGATTCAGCGCAGGTAAATCACCTGGCAAACGCCGGAATTACGCCGTGCTGACGGGAGGGCCCTACTATTTTGGGGCTTTTCTGGCATAATCCGGCGCACTTTTTTCGCGGTAGTAGTGCGCGAGTTTCTACTACAAAACGTTTGGAGCACTCGGCCAATGGCCGACGGGGAACCTCATGACGCAAGCCAATAACGCCGTGTACACCGATCTGAGTGTGGATGATCTGGTCAAAGAAGCCCTGAACCGCGGTGAGGGCGAGCTTGCCGATACCGGCGCTCTGGTGGTTCGCACCGGTCATCGTACCGGCCGTTCGCCAGTGGATCGTTTCATCGTAGAAGAGCCCAGCACCCAGGACGCTATCGCCTGGGGCCCGATCAACCGCAAGTTCCCGGCGGCCAAGTTCGACGCCCTGTGGGACCGCGTTGAAGCCTACCTGGGCGAGCGCGAGCGTTTTGTTTCCCATGTGCATGTAGGTTCCGATCCGGCGCACTACCTGCCGGTGAAAATGACCACCGAGACCGCCTGGCACAACCTGTTCGGCCGCTGCCTGTTCATCAACCCCGAGCAGTACAACGCCGGTGGCAAGGATGAGTGGCAGATCCTCAACGCGCCGAACTTCGTCTGCGAGCCAGAGCGCGACGGCACCAACTCCGATGGCACCGTGATCCTCAACTTCGCGGCCAAGAAAGTGCTGATCGCCGGCATGCGCTACGCCGGTGAAATGAAGAAAGCCCTGTTCTCCGTGCAGAACTTCCTGCTGCCGGCTGCCGACGTACTGCCGATGCACTGCGCCGCCAACATGGGCGAAGAAGGCGACGTGACCCTGTTCTTCGGTCTGTCGGGCACCGGCAAGACCACCCTGTCCGCTGACGAAAGCCGTTACCTGATCGGTGACGACGAACACGGTTGGGGCGTGGGCGTGGTGTTCAACATCGAAGGCGGTTGCTATGCCAAGTGCATCGACCTGTCGGAAAAGAACGAGCCGGTGATCTGGAAAGCCATCCAGCACGGTGCCGTTCTGGAAAACGTGGTGATCGACCCGGTCACCAAGAAAGCCGACTACGCCGACGACAGCCTGACCCAGAACAGCCGCGCCGCCTACCCGCGCGAGCTGATCGAAAAACGCGCACCGAAGAACCTCGGTGGCGAGCCTAACGCCGTGATCTTCCTGACCTGCGACCTGACCGGCGTACTGCCGCCGGTGTCGATCCTCAGCGAAGAACAAGCCGCCTACCACTTCCTGTCCGGCTACACCGCTCTGGTGGGCTCGACTGAAATGGGTTCGGGCTCGGGCATCAAGTCGACCTTCTCCACCTGCTTCGGCGCACCGTTCTTCCCGCGTCCGGCGGGCGAATACGCCGAGCTGCTGATCAAGCGCATCCGCGGCTTCGGCTCCAAGGTCTACCTGGTCAACACCGGCTGGACCGGCGGTGGCTACGGCGTGGGCAAACGCTTCAACATCCCCACCACCCGTGGCGTGATTGCAGCGATCCAGAGCGGCGCGCTGATCGGTGCCGAGACCGAGCACCTGGACATCGTCAACCTGGACGTGCCAAAAGCCGTACCGGGCGTCGAGACCGGCCTGCTCAACCCACGCAACACCTGGGCTGACAAAGCTGCCTACGACGAAGCCGCCAAGGCCCTGGCCGGCCTGTTCATCGAGAACTTCAAGAAGTTCGACGTGAGCGACGCGATCAAGGCTGCTGGTCCGAAGCTGTAAGCTTCGACCTGCCATTAAAAAGCCGCCCTTCGGGGCGGCTTTTTTGTGCGCAGCTGTAGCCGCTGGCGCAGGCTGCGATGGGATGCGCGGCATCCCCTGGGCCAGCCAGACACCCTCACGTCTTCAAGTGCAACACCAACGCCCCCAGTAACACCAGCACCACCCCCGTCACCTGCACCGCCGTCAGCCGCTCCTTGAAGAACACATAGCCCAGCACCGCAGCGATGCCGCCGGACAGAGTGCTGATTACCGTCACCACCGACACCGAGCCGCTCATGGCGCCCCAGGAAAAGGCGAAGAAGGCGCCCAGGTTCATCAGGCTGGTGGAGGCCAGCAGGCCGCAGTTCTTCAGTGGCGGAATCTTCAGCCCGTCCGCGACTTTCAGCACCATCAGCAGCATTACGCCGCTGCCCACCGCGTAACCCAGCCAGAGCATGCTGATCGGCCCCAGTTGCGGCAGGGTGTAGCGGCCCTGCAGCCAGAAGCTGGTGCCATAGAGGAAGGCCGAGAGCAGGGCGAAGAAGATCGAGCGGCCGGCGGCGGTGCTGTGGGGCAGCTTGGAGTCCGAGTGCAGGCTGGAGAGGATCACGCCGATCACGCACAACAGGATGCACATGAGCTGCAGCAGGCTGATCTGCTCGCCACTGGCCCAGGACAGCAAGGTGGTGACCACACCGTAGGAGGTCACCAATGGGGCGACGATGGAGGCTTTGCCCAGGGCGAAGGCCTTGCCCAGGGCCAGGGCGCCGGAGACGGTGAAGGCCGCGGCGACCACGCCCATCAGCCAGACCTCCAGGGGCGCGGCCATGGCCTTGAGCAGGAAGGCGGGAAAGATCGTCAGCAGCAGGCTCATCAGGGTGAACCCCAGGCTCTGGCTGAAGAACACCGCACGTTTCACGCCCACGGCGCGCACGTTGAGCCCCACGAGAAAATCGGTGCCGCCCCAGAGCAGGGCGGCGAGCAAGCCCATCAGTACGTCCACGGCATTTCCTTATGTACTGCCGTGAACCTTAGAGGCCTTCCAGCTCCTGAGTGTCCCAGCGTTGCTCCTTGAGCGCCCGGTACAGCATGCCGATGGTCAGCGGGAGCTTATCTCCCCGACCCTTGGCGCGACGCTTGAGGGACACATCGTAGCCTTCGGGCTGGAAGTAGCGATAGCTGTCGAAATCGACAAAATCGATATCAAACTGTTCTTCCAGAGCGTTGAGTAAATGACGGGCGTCGGCGCCGTCGCAACCCAGGTCGAGATTGATCGCGGTGTTCAGGCGAAGAGTCTTGCGCTCGGGCAGGCCTATTTCCTCATGCAGCAGTTGCATGAGCTGGCGCATGATGACGTCGTCGGGAAAGCCGGGGGCCAGTTGCATGGTCGGGGTTCACTTGCGGTTTCCAGGAGCTGCAGTGTAAGGCGAGTAGGGGTTTGGCTTGCAAGTGCTCGGAGGTCGGGACGGGGGGCGTTGCTCCGGGTAGGCAAGACTGTCGTTTTGCGCTGTATTTACGGCGCCAGGCCGAGCATTGGCGGGCAAAACTGTGTATGGTTCGCCGCTGATGGGTGGGGCGGGACAGAGGTCCGGCCATCGTTATCTACAGGGATTTTGTTATGGCTTTTTTCCGCCTGGCGGCGTTGTTGTGGCTAGGGATGCTGATGAGTCCGGTGCAGGCTCAGTCGTTGTCGCTCCAGGTGCTGGATGCGGTGGTCAAGGACGCGGTACTGGCCGATGCCGAAGTGCAGTTGGGGCAGGCTTCCGGGCGGACCGATGCCCAGGGGCGAGTGACGCTGGAGGCCGCCGATTCGCCGGGCAGTGAACTGCTGATCCGCAAGCTCGGTTATGCCGACCTGCGGGCCAAGTGCCCGTGCCAGGGGCTGAGCTACGCCATGAGCCCGGTGCTCAAGGATCCGCAAAGCCTGCGCGTGGTGCTGAGCTGGAGTGCACCGGGGGAAGACCTGGATGCGCATTTGAGTTATCCCCACCGGTTGCTGTATTACGCCACCGGCACCGGGCCGGGGGCGCGGATGAATGTGGATAGCACCGACAGCCGCGGGCCGGAGACCCTCACCATCGAACAGCCTGTGCCGGGCGATGCCTACGTGTATGCGGTGCACGACTTTACCAACGGCAATAATCCCGAATCCTTGCGCCTGGGCCGCAGCCAGGCGCAGGTCTTTGTCTATAAGGGCCCGACGCTGATGCGCAGCTACCGGGTGCCACAGAACCGCCAGGGCAACCTCTGGGTAGTGTTTCGCCTGACGGCCAATGGCCAACTGCAGGACATCGATCGGGTGCTGCAAGGCAACGAGGAAGTGGAGTCGCGGATGAGCGACCTCGATCCGCTGCTACTGGCCAATGGCAAGCCCATCGATGAAGTGCTGGCCAGGGACGAGGGGCCGGTGGATGCCAAGAGCCTCAACCAGAAAGGCGAGGCTTCCTACCGCAAGGGCGACTTCGGCAGTGCGGGTATCTACTATCGCGAAGCCATCGAGCTGGATCCAGGCTTTGCCCAGGCCTACAGCAACCTGGCGCTGTCCAACCGCAAGAACAGCCGCCCCGACGAGGCCGTGGCCGCCGATCGCCAGGCAATCGCCCTGGCCAGTGGCCCGTCGGCACCCACCATACGCGCCAGCGCCTACTACGACATGGGGCGCATCTACGAAGATGCCGGGCAATTGGTCACGGCGCTGGAGCACTACCGCAAGGCCCGGGAGCAGAAGGCCAACCCGGTGTACGACAAGGCGATAGAGCGGTTGCAGAACCGCTGATCACACAGGCAGAAGTTATCTCCACAACGCGCCGGCAGTGGCGCGTTGTGCATTTATGGAGGTTGGTATGCGAATTCGTGTTTTCCCCTGGTTGCTGGCGCTGTGTCTGACCACAGGGGTGGCCCAGGCGGCCGGGCCGCTGGTGTTCGCCACCATCGACCGCAGTGGCTGGCCGAATCCGCTGACCAGCGCCGCAGATTTCGATATCGCCTCCCGTGCCGAGATTCTGATGTTCAGCAAAGCCCTGCTGGCCACCGAGGCCTTGGATGACAAGGCCCTCAAGCAGCGGCTTGGAGTGCGGCAGCTTGACCGCAAGTCGGTGGATCAACTGCGCCAGCGTTTTTGGGAGCAATTGCTGGACAACTACCGGCAGGCCAGCCAGGACTGTGATGGCCAGCCTTTCTGTCTGCAGGTACGCAGCCTTGGGGAGCTGCGGCAACTGGCGGCCAGTTTCACCGGCGCCAGCAAGGCGGCCTACGGCGCCTGGGGTGAGGCCAGTGGGCAGTTTCATCAGCAGTACCTCAATGAACAGCTGCGCCTGGCCGCCTTGTTTCCCGCCGTCAGCAGTGAGATCCAGCGCATGGACCCGGCAGAGCGCCTGGGCGACGAACTGGCAGACCGGCAGTTTCTGCTGACCTTCGACGATGGGCCGAGCCTGAGAGACGGGCCTACGGATCAGTTGATCGAGGTGCTGCGGGCCTACGATCTGCATAGCCTTTTCTTTGTCCTGGGGGACTCGTTTCAGGCGCGCCTGAGCCAGTCTTCGGCAGGGAAAATGCGCGAGTTGTACGACGGTCAGTGTGCGGGCGTACACGGCTGGGAGCACAAGTCCCACTCCTCCTGGAACGAATGGCAAAGCTCGGTGATTCGCAGCGCCAACTTGGCCAACCGCACGTTGACCAATGAGTACCTGCCGCTGTTCCGGCCGCCCTACGGGCAGCGTCGCAGTGACAGCGCCGGGTTCTTCAAGGCCCAGGGGGTGCAGGTGATGCTGTGGAACATCGACTCCCAGGACTGGAGCAAGAAGGTCGGCGCCGAGGCGGCCGCGCAGCGGGTGCAGACACTGATGCTGCTCTGGCGCCGGGGCATCATTCTGTTCCATGACACCCATGCCAAGGCCGCCCAGGCGGTGCCGGCCTTGCTCAAGGCCAATCAGCACAACGGCGTGCAGTGGCTGGATTGCCGGACCTTGCGCTAGCGGTGGCCTCCTTTGCCGGCAAGCCGGCTACTGCGCTGGGGCTGGCTTGCCGATGAAGCTTCTTATGCCCGGTATCATCCGGTAGCGCTTTTCCTTCGACCTTTTCTGGCCCTGCCGACCTGTCCCGCTAGTCTTCAAGACAGGTCAGCGGTCCAAGGAGTGACCCTTATGCACAGCACCCTGGAACAGGTCTTCGGTTATCCACAGTTTCGTCTGGGCCAGGAGGCCGCGGTCAGCGCGGTGCTCGCCGGGCGCTCGGCGGCAGCGATCTTTCCCACCGGCTCGGGCAAGTCCCTGTGCTACCAGTTGCCGGCCCTGCTGCTGCCGCACCTGACCCTGGTGGTCTCGCCGCTGCTGGCGCTGATGCAGGACCAACTGGCCTTCCTCCAGCGCCATGGCATTGCCGCTGCCAGCATCGACTCGGCCCAGGGCCGGGATGAAGCCAATGAGGTCATGGCCCGGGCTCGTTCCGGGGAGCTGAAGATCCTGATGATCTCGGTGGAACGGCTGAAGAACGAACGCTTTCGCAATTTTCTGCAGCAGGTGCCCATCTCCCTGCTGGTGGTGGACGAGGCGCACTGCATCTCCGAATGGGGCCACAATTTCCGCCCCGACTACCTGAAACTGCCGGACTACCAGCGCCAGTTCAACATCCCCCAGGCCCTGCTACTGACGGCCACGGCGACCCCCAAAGTGATCGCCGACATGCAGGCCAAGTTCGCCATCGCCCAGCAGGACGTAGTAACCACCGGTTTCTACCGGCCCAACCTCAACCTGCTGGTGGAGCCGGTTCGGGGCGCCGACAAGCGTCGGCGGCTGGTGCAGTGGATGAGCGACCGGGCCGGGCAGCCGAGCATTGTCTACGTGACCCTGCAGAAAACCGCCGAGCAGATCGCCGAGCACCTGAGCCAGCAAGGCATCGCCGCCGAGGCCTACCACGCCGGCCTGCCCCACGAGCAGCGCGAGTCGATCCAGCGTCGCTTCATGGAGGGCCGCAGCCACTGCATCGTCGCCACCATCGCCTTCGGCATGGGCATCGACAAGAGCGACATTCGCAACGTGGTGCACTTCGATCTGCCCAAGTCCATCGAGAACTACAGCCAGGAAATCGGTCGTGCCGGGCGCGACGGCCAGCCTTCGGATTGCCTGGTGCTGGCCAACCGCGACAGCCTCAACGTGCTGGAAAACTTCGTCTACGGCGACACCCCGGAATTGAGTGGCATCCGTTGTGTGCTGGAGGAGTTGCAGGCATCGGCGGCGGACGGGCAATGGGAGTTCCTGCTCGGTCCCCTGGCGGACCAGAGCAATATTCGCCAGCTGCCACTCAAGACCTTGCTGGTGCAGTTGGAACTGCGGGGCCTGATCGCGCCGCGCTATGCCTATTTCGCGGAATACCGCTTCAAACTGCTGCTGGAAACCGAGGCCCTGCTGGCGTGTTTCGAAGGCGAGCGGAGGGACTTCGTCGAGGCCGTGATCAACACTTCAAGCCGCGCCAGGACCTGGGCCACGGTGAATTTCGACGCGCTCTACGAGCAGTACCAGGCGCCGCGCAACCGGGTGGTCAAGGCCCTGGACTACTTCCAGGAAAAAGGCTGGGTAGAGCTGGAAAGCAAGCAGATGACCGAGGTCTACAGCCTGTTGCAGACGGACTTTGACCTGGCGGCACTGAGTGCCGACCTGCACGGTTATTTCACCCGCCACGAGGGCAGTGAAATTGCGCGGATCCACGCCATGCTCGACCTGTTCGCCACCGAGCAGTGCCTGGGTTACCGCCTGGCGGAGTATTTCGGCGACCGGCAGGCACCCCAGCGTTGCGGGCATTGTTCGGTGTGCCATGGCCAGGTGGCGCGGCTGCCGGAGCCGCCGGTTCTGCCCGCGCTTGTGGATAAGAGTTTCGACGGGCTGTGTGGCCACTTTATCCACAGGCACCAGCAGCACACCGGCGATGTACCCGGGGCGGAACGCCTGACCCGTTTTCTCTGTGGTATCAGCGTGCCGTTGTTCACCCGGCTCAAGGCTCGGAGCATCCCCGGTTTCGCGGCACTGGAAGATTACCCTTATGCCGCGGTGCGGGCGTGGTGCGAGGCCCATTTGCCAGGCTGAAAATCCATCTGCTGAATGCTGCTCATCACAGGAATAAATTTCAAAAATGATGAGGGCCTGACTATGGTGGGGGCTGTCTTTGGATCGCCCACAAGAGAGCCAACATGAGCCAGACAGCTTTCGATATTCAGCGCGCCGCCGTGATCGGTGCCGGCACCATGGGCCGTGGCATTGTCATGTGCCTGGCCAATGCCGGCCTGCCGGTACTGTGGCTGGACAACAACCCGCAGATGCTCCAGCAGGCCCTGGCGGCGGTGGCGGACACCTATGCCCACAACGTGCGCCAGGGGCGCATCGATCAGGCCGAGGCCGATGCGCGGGTGGCGCGGATCAAGCCGGCGGCGGATTATCCACAGCTCGCCGACGTGGATCTGGTGATCGAGGCGGTCTACGAAAACCTCGAACTCAAGCAGCAGATCTTTCGCCAGCTGGACGCGACCCTCAAGCCCGAGGCGATCCTTGCCAGCAACACCTCGGCCCTGGATATCGACGCGATTGCCGCAGTCACCCAGCGGGCGCCACAGGTACTGGGCCTGCACTTCTTCAGCCCGGCCCACATCATGAAACTGCTGGAGGTGGTGCGCGCGGCCAAGACCGCTCCTGCGGTGCTCGACGCTGCCCTGGCCCTGGGGCAGCGCATGGGCAAGGTCAGTGTCGTGGCGGGCAACTGCTTCGGCTTCATCGGCAATCGCATGCTCAACACCTACGTGCTCGAGGCGCGCAAGATGCTGCTGGAAGGGGCGTTTCCCTATCAGGTGGATGGCGCCTTGCAGGGGTTCGGTTTCGCCATGGGCCCGTTCCGCATGTATGACGTGGTGGGCATCGACCTGGGCTGGCGCGCCCGGCAACTGGACGGTGTGGGCCAGGATGCGCCCGAGGTGCAGATCGACAACCGGTTGTGCGAGTCGGGTCGTTTCGGCCAGAAGAGTGGCGACGGCTACTACCACTACGAACCCGGCAGCCGCCAGGCCGAGCACGACCTGCAGGTGGATGCGCTGGTGCTGCAGGTCAGCGAGGAGCTGGGTTACCGGCGCCGGGACATCGGCTCCGAGGAGATCCTCGAGCGCTGCCTGCTGGCGCTGGTCAACGAAGGTGCGAAGATTCTCCAGGAGGGCATCGCCCAGTCGGCCGCCGACATCGACCGGGTCTATCTCAATGGCTACGGTTTTCCCAAGGAGCAGGGTGGGCCGATGAGCTGGGCGGATGCCCAGGGGCTGGAGCAGGTCCGCCAGCGTTTGCAGCACCTGCAAGCCGAACACGGGGCGCATTGGCGCCCGGCGCAGTTGATCGAGGAACTGGCCGCGGCCGGAAAAGGGTTTGCCCAGGCTTAGCTGCCTGGGGTGAAATGCCGGGCGATCAACCGATCGCCCGGCCTTCAATCGATGGGAGAGAGCCCTGATGTCCGAGCCTATGCCGCAACGCGGCGACTATCGTCATTTCCAGCCGATCATCACCCGCTGGCATGACAACGATGTCTACGGCCACGTGAACAATGTCACCTACTACAGCTTCTTCGACACGGCGGTGAACACCTACCTGATCGAACGGGGCGGGCTGGATATCCATGACGGCGAGGTGGTGGGATTCGTGGTCAGCTCGGCTTGCGATTACTTTGCGTCCATCGCCTTTCCCGAACGCATCGAGATCGGTTTGCGGGTCGGCAAGCTGGGTAACAGTTCAGTGCAGTACGAGCTAGCGGTGTTCAAGGCGGGAGAGGCGGATGCCTGTGCGGCGGGGCGTTTTGTCCATGTGTTCGTGGACCGGGCATCGAACCAGCCGGTGCCGATTCCGCCCGCATTGCGGGCGGCGCTGGAACAGCTGCTGGTGGCGTGAACGTCGATAATCGATCTGGAATCTGGAATCTGGAATCTGGAATCTGGAATCTGGAATCTGGAATCTGGAATCTGGAATCTGTAGCCGCTGCCGTAGGCTGCGATCGGCTCCGCAGGAGACGCTAACCTGTCTCCACGAGCCGCCTGACACACCGCAGCGCCTGCTCTGGCGAGTCCTGCGGCCTCGTTCGCAGCCTGCGGCAGCGGCTACAGGGGATCAGTCGCGGTAGTGGCGGTGCTTGCGATGCCCGTAGGCATGGCCACGGCCACGGTGGCCGTCGCGGTAGTAGCGGCGGTCGTCGCGGCCGCGGTAGTCGCGATCTTCCCGGGCACTTTCATTGCCCATGTAGTTGCCCAGCGCGCCGCCGGCGCCACCGCCTGCCGCTGCGCCGATCAGGCTGCCGGTGTTGCCGCCCATGCTGCGGCCCACCACGTTGCCACCGGCTGCGCCCAGGGCGCCGCCAATGGCTGCCTGGCCACGGCTGCGTTTGTCCGCGCCCACTGCGCTACCGCCGGCGCCGCCCAGGGCCGCACCGATGGCGGAACCGGTATTGCCGCCGATCTGCTGACCGACCACCGAGCCTAGAACCCCGCCCAATGCGCCGCCCACACCTGCTTCAGTGGTGCCTCCGGCAGAGGCGACGCCGCTGACCAGGCCAAGGGACAACAAGAGAATCGAGGAGAACTTCATAGAGGAGCCTCAAAGGGATGACGGCGCGATCCTGAGGCTGTATCGAGGGGCTTACAAACGAAATCCGACGAATAGCACGAATTGTACACAATATCGTAACTTATTGTTTTTAATGCGGAACTTAAGCGATTTTTGCGGGTCTTTAGCTACTTCGGAACGGCCGCTTTGATACAAAAGCGGCCTTTTTTGTGCCTGCGGTTCAAGGCTGCGCAGCGGCTGTCGCCGGCAGGCCGGCTCCTACGATTCACGCGCTAGCCGTAGAAGCTGGCTTGCCAGCGAAGAGGTCCTCAAGCCAGGAATCAGGCCGAGCGAGCCATGATCAGGCCGCTGTCGCTGGCCGCTTCCAGGCGAATGGCGATGAACTTGGAAGTCGGGGTGTGGCTGCCGTCGCCGGTGCTTTCCAGCGGTACCAGGGGGTTCACTTCCGGGTAGTAAGCCGCGGCCTGGCCGGCCGGAATGTCGAAGGCCAGCAGGGTGAAGCCCTTGACCCGGCGCTCGCGGCCGTCGTCCCAGAGCGAGACGATATCGGCCTTTTGCCCCGGCTTGAAGCCCAGGCGGATGATGTCCGCCTCGTTGGCGAACAGCACGTCGCGCTGGCCCTTGACCCCGCGGTAGCGGTCGTCCAGCCCATAGATGGTGGTGTTGTACTGGTCGTGGGAACGCATCGATTGCAGGATCAGGTCCGGCAGTTGGCCGGTGGCCCGGGTGCGCTCGTGGATCAGGTCCCTGGGCAACGAGTTGGCGCGGAAGTTGGCACGCCCCGACGGGGTGTTCCACTGGCGGGCGCCGGCGCTGTTGCCCAGGTAGAAACCGCCAGGATGCTTGAGCCGTTCGTTGAAGTCCTTGAAGCCGGGAATGGTGTCGGCGATCAGGTCGCGGATGCGTCCGTAGTCGGCCGCCAGCCAGTTCCAGTCCACCGGCCGGCTGCCCAGGGTTGCAGCGGCGATACCGGCGAGGATCCAGGGCTCGGAGCGCATCTGTGACGACAGCGGCTGCAACTGGCCGTTGGAGGCGTGGACCATGCTGAAGGAGTCTTCCACGGTCACCGCTTGCGGGCCGCCCGCCTGCTGGTCGATATCGGTACGTCCCAGGCACGGCAGGATCAGTGCGTCCTTGCCGTGGGCCAGGTGGCTGCGGTTGAGCTTGGTGCTGATCTGCACGGTGAGGTCGCAGTTGCTCAGGGCCTGGAAGGTGCGCGGGCTGTCCGGGGTAGCCTGGGCGAAGTTGCCCCCCAGGCCGATGAATACCTTGGAGCGGCCTTCGAGCATGGCGTGGATCGCCTCGACCACGTTGTGGCCGTTGTCCCGGGGGACCTTGAACTGGAAGCGCCGCTCCAGGGAGTCGAGGAAGGCCACTGGCGGGCGTTCGTTGATGCCCATGGTGCGGTCGCCCTGCACGTTGCTGTGGCCACGCACCGGGCACAGCCCGGCGCCGGGCTTGCCGATGTTGCCGCGCAGCAGCATCAGGTTGGCGATTTCCTGGATGGTCGGCACCGAGTGGCGGTGCTGGGTGATGCCCATGGCCCAGCACATGATGACGTTCTTGCCCTTGGCATACATGCGCGCCGCTTGCTCGATCTCCACCAGGGCCAGGCCGGACTGCTCGACGATCTGCTCCCACGGGGTGTCGTCGATGGTGCCCAGGTAGTCGAGCACGTTGGCGGTGTGGGCATTGAGGAAGTCGTGGTCGAACACCGACGCCGCGCCGGCTTTCTGCGCATCGCGCTCCCACTGCAGGAGGAACTTGGCCATGCCCCGCAGCAGCGCCATGTCGCCGCCCAGGGCCGGGCGGAAGTAGGCGGTATTGGTCGGGCGGTTGCCGTTGGTGAGCATCTCGATCGGGCTTTGCGGGTGCTGGAAGCGTTCCAGGCCGCGCTCCTTGAGCGGGTTGATGCACACCACCTGGGCGCCGCGCTTCACTGCTTCACGCAGCGGTTCGAGCATGCGTGGGTGGTTGGTGCCGGGGTTCTGGCCCCAGACGAAGATGGCGTCCGCGTGTTCGAAGTCGTCGAAGGTCACCGTGCCTTTGCCGACCCCGACGCTCTGCGCCAGGGCCACGCCGCTGGCCTCGTGGCACATGTTCGAGCAGTCGGGGAAGTTGTTGGTGCCATAGGCGCGCACGAACAGTTGGTACAGGTAGGCCGCTTCGTTGCTGGCCCGGCCCGAGGTGTAGAACTCGGCCATGTCCGGGCTGGGCAGGTTGTGCAGGTGCCTGGCGATCAGGCTGAAGGCATTTTCCCAACTGATGGGCTGGTAGCGGTCGGTCTCGGCGTTGTAGCTCATCGGCTCGGTCAGCCGGCCCTGGTACTCCAGCCAGTAGTCGCTCTGCTCCAGCAGCGAAGTGACGCTGTGCTTGGCGAAGAACGCTGCGTCCACCCGGCGCTTGGTGGCTTCCCAGTTGACCGCCTTGGCGCCGTTCTCGCAGAACTTGACCATGCCGCTTTCCGGCGAGTCGCCCCAGGCGCAGCCCGGGCAGTCGAAGCCGCCGTTCTGGTTGGTCTTGAGCATCATGCGGATGTTCTTCAGCGCGTTGTCGCTGGTCAGCCACGCCTGGGCCACGCTGATCAGGGCGCCCCAGCCACCGGCGGGTCCCTTGTAGGGCTTGTAGCGGGCTACGGGTTTCTGATCGGCTTGGTTATGTGTACTCACGGGCGACTCTCCATCGCAGGCTGCTGACCCGCAGCGCACGCTCGGCGGCAGGTGGACAAGGTTGAGACGCTGCTCGCGCGACCAGCGTCTGGCCGGGCAAATGCCTTCGCGTACTAGCGTTCGAGGGATGCTGTGGGGCTGGCTGGCAGCGAGTGCGGGTGCCCGTTTCGCCAGGGCTGGCGCCGCGCCGGGGTGACCAGCGGCGTAACGGCTCCCAAGACTAAGCGCGGCAATCTGTCGCGTCTAATTGCTAGTACTGATCTATTGATAGATGGCGTCGATCAAGAATCGCCGAAGGATTGCTGGTAGAGGGCGAAGCAGGCTTGTGCCAGGGCCGAGCGCGGCGCGCTGCGGCGCATGATCAGGCCCAGGCGGGCCAGGGTCTGGGCATCGGCAATGGGTTGCAGGCGCAGGTGCTCGGTGAGGGTTTCCAGGCTGCTGTCCAGAGGCATCACGGCGCAGCACAGGCCGCCATGGACCATCTGCACCAGCTGATGGACGGCGTCGGTCTGCAGCACCGGCTGCGGTTGCAGGCCGCGGATGTGGAAGTTGTGGTCGATGGACTGGCGAAAGTGCATGCCGCTGGTGAGCAGGCCCAGGGGCAGTTCGATCAGCGCCTCCCAGCTCAGGGGCTGCTCGCCGAAGCTGAAGTGCCGGTGGTCGTAGAGCAGGCCCATGTGGGTCGGTTCCAGGGGCAGGGAGTCGAAATTCTCGCTGTCCAGGCGCTCCAGGTAGGAAACCCCGAGGTCCAGGCGATTGCTGGCCAACTGTTCGAGGATCTGTTCCGAGCTCAGGGACGAGAGTTCGAAGCGCAGGTTCGGGTGCTCGGCATGCAGGCGCTGCAGCAGTGGCTGGGGATTGAAACTCGACAGCGGCACCACCCCTACGCGCAGGGTGCCCACCAGGTTGCCGCGGCAGGCGGCGGCCTCGGCCAATAGCCCGTCATGGGCGGTGAGCACGGTGCGGGCCCACGCCAGCACCCGCTCGCCGGGTGCGGTGAAGCCTTCGAAACGCTGGCCGCGCTTGACCAGCGGCAAGTCGAGCTCTTCTTCCAGGCTGCGCAGGCGCATGGAGAGGGTCGGCTGGGTGATGTGGCAGCGCGCGGCGGCTTGGCCGAAATGCCGGGTTTCGTCGAGGGCGATGAGGAATTTCAGCTGCTTGAGGTCCATCTTCGCTCCGGAGCGGCAAAAGGCCGGGATTCTACCGCGGGCCTGTGACCTTGGGTCACTGGTCGCCCGGGAACCTCATCCGGCCAGGCTGGTCTAGTCTTTCGCGTCTGGATCTATCAACCAAGGAGTGTGCGACATGAGCATTTTCAGCTTTGTGAAGGAAGCCGGTGAGAAACTGATCGACCTGTTGACCCCGGGTAACGCCAATGCCAGTGAGCAACTCAAGGAGCACATCGAAAAGGTTGGCCTGGGCAATCCCAATGTTCATGCCACGGTGGAAGGTGACAAGGTGATTGTCAGCGGTGAAGTGGCGAGCCAGGAAGAGAAGGAGAAGATCCTGCTGGCCCTGGGCAACATTTCCGGCGTCGGCAGTGTCGAGGACCAGATCACCGTGACCGGTCCGGCGGTGGTTTCTGCGGTATTCGTCACCGTGAAGAAAGGCGACACCCTGAGCGCCATCGCCAAGGTGCAGTACGGCGATGCCAACAAGTACAACAAGATCTTCGAGGCCAACAAGCCGCTGCTGTCCCACCCGGACAAGATCTACCCGGGCCAGGTGCTGCGTATTCCCGAATGATCGGTTCTCTTCGCGGGCAAGCCCGCTCCCACGGGGTTCTGTAGGAGCGAGCTTGCCCGCGAAGGGCTTCACAAGCCTTCGATCAACGCCCGGTAATCCCCCACCGCCGCGAACTCCGCGGTGTCTTTCGGCCCTCTGCGGCTGTCCGGCTGGCTCACCGCCAGCAACTGCGCCACACCAAAGTCCCGCGCACTGCGCAGGATGGGCAGGGTGTCGTCGATGAACAGGCTGCGGGCCGGGTCGAAGCGGATATCGGCCTGCAAGGCGTCCCAGAACTGTGGGCTTTCCTTGGGGAAACCGTAGTCGTGGGAACTGATCAGGCGTTCGAAGTATGGCGCCAGTTCGATCCGTTCCAGCTTCAATGACAGGGAGTCGCGATGGGCGTTGGTGATCAGGATCACCCGCTTGCCGGCTTGCTTGATGGCTGCAAGAAAGGTGTCTGCGTCCGGACGCAGGGCGATCAGGTGCGCGGTTTCCAGCTTCAACTCGCGCACCGGCAGTTGCAGTTCGGCGCTCCAGAAGTCCAGGCAATACCACTGCAACTGGCCGGCGTTGCGTTCGAACAGGGGCTCCAGCTCCAGCTCGGCCATGGCCCGGCTGACCCCGTGCAGCTCGGCGTAGCGCTGGGGCAGGTGTTCCATCCAGAAATGGTTGTCGTAGTGCAGGTCCAGCAAGGTGCCGTCCATGTCCAGCAGGACGGTATCGATCTGGTGCCAGGGCAGTAGGGCCATCGAACACTTCTCCAGTGGTAAGAAAACAGCCGACCGGCGGGGTCGACAAGGCCAGTGGGGCAGGGAGGCCCGGTCACTAGAACGGATAGAAAGGAGCCGCCTCGAAGAGGACGGTCACACGCAGTAAACAATAGGTTCCGCCGTGGTGCTGTGCACCGGCAATCTGCAACCCAGTCACTTTAAAACAGGCTGTATAGTAACCCGCTATCGCCAAGGAGCCCGCTATGCGCCAGAAACCCACCGTACTCGCCCGCGAGATCGTCGCCACCAGTCGTCTGTTCTGTGTCGAAGAGGTGCAGTTGCGGTTTTCCAATGGCGTCGAACGTACCTATGAGCGCCTGGTGGGCAAGGGCGCCGGCTATGGCGCGGTGATGATCGTGGCAATGCTCGACGCCGAGCATGCAGTGTTGGTGGAGGAATACTGCGGAGGCACCGACGCCTACGAGCTGTCGTTGCCCAAGGGCCTGATCGAGCCGGGGGAGGATGTGCTGGCAGCGGCCGAGCGCGAGCTCAAGGAAGAGGCCGGGTTTGGCGCGCGGCAACTGGAGCACCTGACCGAGCTGTCGCTGTCCCCGGGCTACATGAGCCAGAAGATCCAGGTAGTGCTGGCCACCGATCTGTATGAAGAGCGCCTGGAAGGCGACGAGCCGGAGCCGATGCGGGTCGACAAGGTCAACCTGCGCGAACTGGCGAGCCTGGCGCAGAACCCTCAGTTCAGCGAAGGCCGGGCCCTGGCTGCGCTGTACCTGACCCGCGACCTGCTGAGCCAGCGCGGGGTCTTTCAAGCATGAGCGAGACGTCAATGAATTTTCCCCATCCCTTGCTGGCGCCGGTTGCCGAGCTGGCCCTGCGTGCCGGTGAAGCGATCCTGCCGTTCTGGCGCGCCGATGTGGCGGTCAATCACAAGGCCGACGAGTCGCCGGTGACCGCCGCCGACCTGGCCGCCCATCACCTGATCGTGGCCGGCCTCACGGCCCTGGACCCGAGCATCCCGGTGCTGTCCGAAGAGGATGCGGACATTCCCCAGGCCACCCGCGCCAGCTGGCAGCGCTGGTGGCTGGTGGACCCGCTGGACGGCACCAAGGAATTCATTTCCGGCAGTGAAGAATTCACCGTCAATATCGCCCTGATCGAGCAGGGGCGGGTGGTGTTCGGCGTGGTGTCGATGCCCACCAGTGGCCGCTGCTACCTGGGCGGTGCCGGCCTTGGGGCCTGGCGCGTGGATCGCGGGCAGGCACCGCAGGCGATCCAGGTGCGTGAGCAACCAGGGGCCGGCGAGGCGTTTACCGTGGTGGCCAGCCGCCGGCATTCGAGCCCGGAGCAGGAACGTCTGCTCAGTGGTTTGAGCGCCGCCCTGGGTGAATTGCAACTGGCCAATATCGGCAGTTCGCTGAAATTCTGCCTGCTGGCCGAAGGCGCGGCGGACTGTTATCCACGCCTGGCGCCCACCTCGCAGTGGGACACCGCGGCGGCCCAGGGCGTGCTCGAAGGCGCGGGCGGCGAGGTGCTGGATCTCAGCGGTGCGCCGTTCTGCTATCCACCTCGGGAGTCGTTGCTCAACGGCTTCTTCCTGGCCCTGCCGGCCAAGGCGCCCTGGCGCGCCAAGTTGCTGGAACTGGCCCGCTCCTGATCACCTCGCGGCGACTTGCCTCTGCCACCCTTGTGCAGGAGCCGGCTTGCCGGCGACGGGGCCCTTGGGCCCTGTGCAAGCATTTCCGGCCTCTTCGCTGGCAAGCCAGCTCCTACAGATTTGAGCCGGGTCGCAAACGGGTTAGCGGTGCAGGACGTACTGGCCGGTAAAACGCACGGCGTCTTCTGCGCTGCCGGCATTGACGACCCGGGTGTGCAAGGTCAGCCGGGCACGGCCGTAGCGCTGATACATGGCGAGGAATTTGTTCCAGACCTTGTCATCCGGTGCGGCGCAGATCGCCACGGCGTCGCCGGTCACCGGCAGCGGGTAACTGATCTGGCCTTCCTGGATGACGATGTGCCCGTCATCGATGCCCTGTTCCTTGAGCCGCAGGTGCAGCCAGCCCCAGCCGGCGAGCACCGCACCGCAGTACAGGCTGCCGCCGAACATGGTGCTCTTGTGGTTGACGTTGGCCTCCAGGGGCAAGTGCAGGCGCAACTCTTGCCCCTGCCAGTCGAGCACCTGCAGACCCATGTCCCGTGTCAGGGGGATGTCGTGGTGGAGGATGGATTCCAGGTATCGACTGTCGCGATTCATGCCGGGGCCTCAGGGGTCAAGGGAATAACGGAACGCTTCATTCTGATTCGTCGCCGGGCTGGTTGGCGCCGCCGTCGGCGAAGTTCAAACCGTGCTTGCGCAGCTTGTCGTGCAGGGTCTTGCGCGGAATCCCCAGGGCTTCGGCGAGG
Source organism: Pseudomonas sp. NFPP25 (assembly GCF_900116505.1). Taxonomy (NCBI): domain Bacteria; kingdom Pseudomonadati; phylum Pseudomonadota; class Gammaproteobacteria; order Pseudomonadales; family Pseudomonadaceae; genus Pseudomonas; species Pseudomonas sp. NFPP25. The sequence goes on from NZ_FPBG01000005.1 coordinate 197,867, forward strand.
CTGCGCATGGAGCTGTGGGGCTGGGCCATTTCAGCGGCGATCAGGGTCTTTTCGAAGTGCTCCACCTGCTCGCTCAAGCCACCTTCGATCAGGCTCGGGGCCGCAGCCGCGAGAGTACCCGGCTCGCTGTTGTCTAGGGCCAGTTCCAGGCCCAGGGCGAAGCGTTCGGCGGCGTTCTGCAGCTCGCGCACGTTGCCCGGCCAGCTGTGGCGCAGCAGCAAGGCACGGTGTCCGGGTTGCAGTTCCTGGGGGGGCAGGCCGTGGCGGGTGCTGGCTTCGTCGGCGAAGTGCTGGAACAGCATCAGCACGTCTTCGCCACGCTCGCGTAGCGGCGGAATGCGCAGCGGCGCGACGTTCAGGCGGTAGTAGAGGTCGGCGCGAAAGCGTCCCTGGTCCGCGGCCTGGCGCAGGTCTTCCTTGGTCGCGGCGATGATGCGGATATCCAGCGGGATCAATTGATTGCCCCCCAGGCGTTCCACCACCCGCTCCTGCAGCAGGCGCAGCAGCTTGACCTGGACATCGAGGCTCATGCTTTCGATCTCATCGAGGAACAGGGTGCCGCCGTTGGCAAATTCGAACTTGCCGATGCGGCGTTTCTGCGCGCCGGTGAAGGCCCCCGGCTCGTGGCCGAACAGCTCGCTTTCCACCACCGATTCCGCCAGGGCCCCGGCGTTGATCGCTACGAACGGCCCGTTGCGCCGTCCGGAGAGATCGTGCAGGGCACGGGCCACCACTTCCTTGCCGGCGCCGGTCTCGCCGAGGATCAGCACATCGGCCCGGGTCGCCGCCAGGGCGCCGATCTGCTGGCGCAGGCGCAGCATCGGCGCCGACTGGCCTACCAGCCGTGCACTGAGTTCCTGACGGTCGCTGAGGGCCAGGCGCAGGCTGCGGTTGTCCAGCACCAGGCGCCGCCAGTCCAGGGCGCGGCGCACACTGTCCAGCAGGGCATCGCTGGCGAAGGGCTTTTCCAGAAAGTCATAGGCGCCGGCACGCATGGCCTGCACGGCCAGGGGCACGTCGCCGTGGCCGGTGATCAGCAGCACCGGCAGTTCCGGGTCCTGGGCATGCAGCTGGTTGAGCAGCTCCAGGCCGTCCATGCCGGGCATGCGGATGTCGCTGACCACCACCCCCGGCCAATCCCGCTCCAGGCGCGGCGCCAGGCCCTGGGCTTCGGCCAGGGACAGCACCTTGAGCCCCGCCAGGTCCAGGGTCTGGCTCAGGGCCTGGCGCAGGTGGGGATCGTCGTCGATCAGCACCACTTGCAACTGAGGATCGAGGCTCTCGGGATGGCTCATCGCTCACTTTCCAGATCGTGTCGGGGCCGGGAGCGCCGGGCCGGACAGGGTTGATATCGGGTTGCCGTTCTGCTTCATACCCCGCGGTCCTCGGAAGGCTGCAGGCTGACCCCGGGGGCCCCGGCCCGCAGGCGCAGGGTGATCAGGGCCCCGCCTTCGCGGTGGTTGGCGAATGACAGTTCACCACCGAAGGCACGCATCAGGGTGTCGCAGATGGCCAGCCCCAGGCCCAGGCCCTGAGTACGGGTCTTGGTGGTGTAGAACGGCTCTCCGGCGCGACCCAGCGCTTCCATGCAGAAGCCCGGACCGTTGTCGCGAATGTACAGGTTGACGCCGGTGGCGGTGGATTCGGCACTCAGCCAGAGTTTGCGCGGGGGGCCTTTTTCGGTCAGGGCATCCAGGGCATTGGCCAGCAGGTTGCCCAGTACCTGGCGCAGGCGGGTTTCCCCGGCTTCGACCCACAGGGTGGCGGCCGGCAGGTCGCGGATCAGTTCCACTTCCATGGCCCGGCGGCGCTTGGCCAGCAGCGCCAGGGCGTCGTCCAGGGCCGGTTGCAGGGCCACGCTTTCCGGGGCGTGGTGATCGCGCCGGGCGAAGGCCCGCAGGTGGGCAATGATCGAGGCCATGCGCCCGGTCAGTTCGCTGATCAGTTTGAGGTTGCCTCGGGCGTCGTCGGTGCGCTGGTGGTCCAGCAGCACTTCGGCGTTCTCGGCATAGCTGCGGATCGCCGCCAGGGGCTGGTTGAGCTCGTGGCTGATGCTGGCCGACATGGTGCCCAGAGCCGAGAGCTTGCCGGCCTGGACCAGGTTGTCCTGGGCCCGCACCAGTTCCTGCTGGGCGGTTTCGCGCTCCAGCACTTCCTGCTTCAGGCGCCGGTTGAGGCTTTCCAGGTCGCTGGTGCGCTCGGCCACACGCATCTCCAGCTCGCGCCGCGCCTTGGCTTCGAAGGCGATCCGCTCCAGGTAGTGGCGGCGGCGCTGCATCATCAGGCCGAGCAACAGCATCAGCACCAGCAGCGCGGCGGCGCCCACGGCCACTACCGTGCGCACCGGCCGGTCGATCAGAGTGCGCGGCGCGAGGATGCTCACGGCCCAGCGGGTTTCGTCGATCTGCTGGGTCTGGGTCAGCCAGGCATTGGGGTTGAGGTTCAGCGGCCTTGGGTCGCGAGTCGGATAGGGCTGGATGGCGACGATCGCCTGGCGTTCCTCGTCGCTCAGCGGCCGGGTCGCGCGAAAGCGCCATTCCGGGCGCGAGGTGAGGATCACCACGCCATTGTGGTCGGTCATCAGCAGCTGTTCCGGGGTCTTTCCCCACAGGCTTTCGGTGTGGTCCAGGTCGACCTTGACCACCAGCACGCCAAGGATCCGCTCGCCATCGCGCACCGCGGCAGCAAAGAAGTAACCGCGCTTGGCCGAGGTGGTGCCCAGGCCGAAGAAGCGCCCCAGGCGCCCGGCCATGGCCTCGCTGAAATAGGGGCGGAAGGCGAAATTGCGACCGACGAAGCTGTCGTGCTTGTCCCAGTTGGAGGCCGCCAGGGTCTTGCCGCTGGTGTCCATCAGGTACATCACCTCGGCGCCGGTCTGGGCACTGATGTTCTTCAGCAGGCGGTTGGCATTGCCCTGGGTCACGCCATCGTCCGGGGCGCCGAGTACCGCGCGCAGTGCCGGCAGGTCGCCGAGGATCTGCGGCAGCACTTCGTAGCGGTGCAGGGTGCCCAGCAGGTTGGCCACGTACAGGTCGAGGGTCTGGCGGTTCTGGCTGGTCAGCTCGTTGCGGTAGTAGCGCTCCGCCAGATGCTCCAGCGGCCACAGCAACGGCGCCAGGCACAGTGCCAGCAAGGCCAGGCTGCGCCAGCGAGGGCGACGGGGAAGGGGTGGGGTCATGGAAAAGGCGCCTGTGGATACAGGCGCATTATGCCTAGCCCTGCTCGGCAAGACACTCGCGCAATGCGGTGTGCCAGTCCGGCTGGACCACGCCCCACTCCCGTGCCAGGCGGCTGCAGTCCAGACGCGAGTTCAACGGCCGCGGCGCCGGTGTCGGGTAAGCGCTGGAAGGGATGGCTTCAAGGACGGCGCAGGGTTTGTCCATGGCCAGCAACTGCTCGCCGATGGCCTGGGCAAAGCCGAACCAGGAAGTCTCGCCGTGGGCGGTGAGGTGGTAGGTGCCCCATGCGCCGGGCTGCCCGGCTCGCCAACGCTCGATCAGCGCCCGGGTGCTGGTGGCGATGGTGCCGGCCCAGGTGGGCGCGCCGATCTGGTCGGCCACCACCCGCAGCTCGGGTTTTTCCTGCAGCAGGCGCTGCATGGTCAGCAGGAAGTTCTTGCCATGGCTGGAATAGACCCAGCTGGTGCGCAGGATCAAATGCTGGCCCTGGACCAGCCGGATCGCCCGTTCGCCGGCCAGCTTGCTCTCGCCGTAGACACTCAGCGGGTTGGGCTCGTCGTCCTCCACATAGGGCGTTTCCTTGCTGCCATCGAACACGTAGTCGGTGGAGTAGTGAATCAGCGGCACACCCAGCTCGAAGGCTTCCTGGGCGAAGATCCCGGGGGCCGTGGCGTTGATCGCAAAAGCCAGGTCCGGCTCGCTCTGGGCCTGGTCGACGGCGGTGTGGGCGGCGGCATTGATGATCAGGTCCGGGCGAATGGCGCGCACTTGCTGGCGGATCTGTTCCGGGTGGCTCAGGTCCAGTTGCTCACGACCAAGGACCACCAGCTCACCGAGGTCGCCGAGGCGCTGCTGCAGCTCCCGGGAGACCTGGCCGTGCTGGCCGCTGATAAGGATTTTCAGAGGAGCGTTCATGGGAACAGATCGGCCTCGGTCAGAAGGGCGCCGGCCTGATCCTTGGCGGACAGTTGCGGGGGCTCGTCGAGCTCCCAGTCGATGGCCAGGGTCGGGTCGTCCCAGCGGATGCAGCGCTCGGCGGAAGGGGTGTAGTAGTCCGTGGTCTTGTAGAGGAACTCGGCGAAATCACTGAGCACCACGAAACCATGGGCAAACCCTTCGGGCACCCAGAGCTGGCGATGATTCTGTGCGCAAAGGCGTACCGCTACCCATTGGCCGAAGTGGGGGGAGCTGCGGCGGATATCCACCGCAATGTCGAGCACCTCGCCCTGGGTCACTCGCACCAGCTTCCCCTGGGTGTTCTGCAACTGATAGTGCAGGCCGCGCAGCACGCCTTTCTGCGAGCGTGAATGGTTGTCCTGGACGAATTGCGCGTCGATGCCGGTGGCCTCGGCAAAGGCCTTGGCATTGAAGCTCTCGTAGAAGAAGCCACGCTCGTCGCCAAAGACCTTGGGCTCGATGATCAGTACGCCGGGCAGGTCGGTGGGGATGACCTTCATTGCGCTTCCCCCGCCAGAGTGAACAGGTACTGGCCATAGCCGGTCTTGCCGAAATAAGCGGCGCGCTCCAGCAGGTGCTCGCGGCTGATCCAGTGGTTCTCGTAGGCGATCTCTTCCAGGCAGGCGACTTTCAGGCCTTGGCGATGCTCGATGGTCTGCACGTATTGCGAGGCCTCCAGCAGGCTGTCGTGGGTGCCGGTGTCGAGCCAGGCAAAGCCCCGGCCGAAGCGCTCCACGTGCAGGTCGCCACGCTTAAGGTAGGCGTTGTTGACGTCGGTGATCTCCAGTTCGCCCCGGGGCGAAGGCTTGACGTCCCTGGCAATCTGCACCACGTCATTGTCGTAGAAATACAGGCCGGTGACCGCGTAGCTGGACTTCGGCTTCTTGGGTTTCTCTTCGATGGACAGGGCACGGCCCTCGCTGTCGAAGTCGATGACCCCGAAACGCTCCGGGTCCTTGACCCAGTAGCCGAACACCGTGGCGCCGCGGGTGCGCTTGGCGGCATCTCGCAGCTGTTCGCCGAAGTACTGGCCGTGGAAGATGTTGTCGCCCAGGATCAGGCACACCGGGTCATTGCCGATGAACTCCTCGCCAATCAGGAAGGCCTGGGCCAGGCCATCCGGCGAAGGCTGTTCGGCATAGCTGAAACGCACGCCGAACTGGCTGCCGTCACCCAGCAGGTTGCGGTATTGCGGCAGGTCCTGAGGGGTGGAGATGATCAGGATGTCCTGGATGCCGGCCAGCATCAGTACCGAGATCGGGTAGTAGATCATCGGCTTGTCGTAGATCGGCAGCAGCTGCTTGGACACACCGAGGGTGATGGGGTGCAGACGGGTGCCGGAGCCGCCCGCCAGAACAATGCCTTTGATCATGCAATCAGATCCTTGATGTCGGTGGAACCCAGGCGTTGGCCCTGGTAGCTGCCGTCTTGTACCCGGCGGCACCACTCGAGGTTTTCCAGGTACCACTGCACGGTCTTGCGCAGGCCACTGGTGAAGGTTTCTTCCGGAACCCAGCCCAGCTCGCGCTCGATCTTGCCGGCGTCGATGGCGTAGCGCAGGTCGTGGCCGGGGCGGTCCTGGACGAAGGTGATGAGGTCGGCGTAGTGAGCCACGCCCTGGGGTTTCTGCGGGGCCAGCTCTTCCAGCAGGCTGCAGATGCCGCGCACCACGTCGATGTTCTTCTGCTCGTTGTGGCCGCCGATGTTGTAGGTCTCGCCGACCGCGCCTTCGGTCATCACCTTGAACAGGGCCCGGGCGTGATCCTCGACATACAGCCAGTCGCGCACCTGCAGGCCGTTGCCGTACACCGGCAGCGGTTTGCCTGCCAGGGCGTTGAGGATCACCAGCGGAATCAGCTTTTCGGGGAAGTGGAACGGGCCGTAGTTGTTGGAGCAGTTGGTGATCAGCACCGGCAGCCCATAGGTACGCTGCCAGGCGCGGACCAGGTGGTCGGATGCGGCCTTGCTGGCGGAGTAGGGCGAGCTGGGGGCGTAGGGCGTGGTTTCGGTGAACAGGTCATCGACGCCATGCAGGTCGCCATAGACTTCATCGGTGGAAATATGGTGGAAACGGAAAGCGGCTTTTTCCGCCTCGGGCAATGCGTGCCAGTAGGCGCGGGTCGCTTCCAGCAGGCTGTAGGTTCCGACGATATTGGTCTGGATGAAGTCGGACGGCCCGTCGATGGAGCGGTCGACATGGGACTCGGCAGCCAGGTGCATGATCGCGTGGGGCTGGAAGCGCGCCAGCACGGCGCTGACGGTGGCCTGGTCGACGATATCGGCCTTGACGAACTCATAGCGGCTGTTGCTGGCGATGCTGTGCAGCGATTCCAGGTTGCCTGCGTAGGTCAGTTTGTCCAGGTTCAGCACTTCGTGTTCCGTGTGCTGAAGCAGATGGCGGACCAGGGCCGAGCCGATAAAACCGGCTCCGCCGGTAACGAGAATGCGCATATTTGGGGCCTGTATCCTTGAAAACGGTCATTTGCTGCGACGAATGCAGCATAGCTTGTCGATAGGACGCCTAGGGTGCAATAGCAACAACCGCTTGATTGCTCTGCGAACCGTCGGAAATTTCGCCGGCCGAAGTTTACAGCAGGCAAGGCTCTGGTCTTGCCTGTGCGCTTTGGGGTTGCGCATTAACTTGCGCAGTGGCGATATAAGCGCCCTATAACAATTCCAGGGGTCGTTGTATGTTGCTCGCCACCTTGATCCACCGTGCCAGTCTGCCCAGCCCGCAAGTCTTAGCGCAGCAAGCGCTGGAGTTGCTGGAAAGCCACTACGGCCTGCACGGCACCCTGCACTCGCTGGGTAGCCAGCAAGACCTCAACTATCGCGTCGACAGCCCCCAGGGGCGGTTTGTCCTGAAGATCTGCCGCGGTGACTACTCGGTCCTGGAGTTGCAGGCGCAGCACGCCGGCCTCAAGCATCTGCAACAGCACCCGGAGCTGCGAGTACCCAGGGTCATCCCGGCGACAAACGGCGCGGACCTGCTATCCCTGGAGATCGCCGGGCAAGCGCTGCACGTGCGCCTGCTGGACTATATAGAAGGCCGCTCCCTGACCCAGCTGCCGCACCTGGGTGGAGAGCTGGTGGCGGGCCTGGGCCGGCTGTGCGGGCAGATGGACCTGGCCCTGGCGGATTTCGAGCATCCGGGCCTGGAGCGCACCCTGCAATGGGACGCCCGGCATGCCCAGGCATTGATCGGGCATCTGCTGCCGGTCATTGCCCACCCGCAGCAACGAGCGGTGATCGCCAGCGCCGCGCAACGCGCCGAGCGCCGCCTGCATCCGCTGCTGGAGCAACTGCCGGTGCAGGCTATCCATATGGACATCACCGATGACAACGTGGTCTGGCAGCGGGATGAAGCACGGCATTGGCAGGTGCAGGGGGTGATCGATTTCGGCGACCTGATCCGCACTTGGCGCATCACCGACCTGTCGGTGACCTGCGCGGCGCTGCTGCATCACGCCGAGGGCGACCCGCTGCGCATCCTCCCGGCGATCCAGGCCTACCATCAGGTCAACCCGTTGCAACGTGCGGAACTGCTGGCGCTCTGGCCTCTGATCGTGGCCCGGGCGGCGGTGCTGGTGCTCAGTGGCGAGCAGCAGGTCAGCATCGACCCGGGCAATGCCTACAGCCGTGCCAACCTGAGCCACGAGTGGGAGATTTTCCAGGTCGCCAACTCGGTGTCGTTCGAGTTCATGGAGGCGGCGATTCTCACCGCTGTCGGGCACGCACTGCCTGCCATCGGCGGTGAGGGGTTCGCCCCGCTGTTGCCGAGCCTGGTGGGGCGCGAATTCGCCCTGATCGACCTGGGCGTGCTCAGCCCGCACTTCGAGGCGGGCAATTGGGAGCAGCCGGGGATCGACGATCGCCTGTTGGCCGAAGCCTGCGCCGCCCATGGCCTGGCGGCCAGCCGCTATGGACAGTACCGCCTGTCGCAGACCCGTCCCGATAGCGCCGAGGAACCCTCGACCTGCCCCTTGCATGTACAACTGCAAGTGCCGCCAGGCACCGCTGTGGAAGCGCCGTTCGCCGGGGTCCTGCACCGTGCCGAGCAAGGCCTGTTGCGCCTCGATGGCCCGACCCTGAGTATGCACCTGTGGGGCGTCGAGCCTTCGCTGCAGCCGGGAGCGGCGCTGGTCAAGGGCCAGGTGCTGGGCGCCGTGGCGGCGGATGGTCGGCTCAAGGTGCAGCTGTGTCGCGCTGCCGAACTGGATCCGCCGCTGTTTTGTACGCCGTCCCGAGCCCCGGCCTGGCAAGCCCTTTGCCCCTCGCCGGCGGCGCTGCTGGGGCTGGCCTGCGATGCCGAGCCGGAACTGGATCCGCAAACCCTGCTGGAGCGTCGTGACGCCAGTTTTGCCCGCTCGCAGAAGCACTATTACGTCGATCCGCCGCGGATCGAGCGCGGCTGGCGCAACCACTTGATCGACATGCAGGGGCGTTCCTACCTGGACATGCTCAACAACGTCGCGGTGCTGGGCCACGGTCACCCGCGCATGGCCGCTGAAGCGGCGCGGCAATGGTCGCTGCTCAACACCAACTCGCGTTTCCACTATGCGGCGATCGCCGAGTTCTCCGAGCGCCTGCTGGCCCTGGCACCGGATTCCATGGACCGGGTGTTCCTGGTCAACAGCGGCACCGAGGCCAATGACCTGGCGATCCGCCTGGCCTGGGCCTACAGCGGCGGGCGCGACATGCTCAGTGTGCTGGAGGCCTACCATGGCTGGTCGGTGGCGGCTGACGCAGTGTCCACCTCCATCGCCGACAACCCCCAGGCCCTCACCAGCCGTCCGGAGTGGGTGCACCCGGTGACCGCGCCCAACACCTATCGCGGCGAGTTCCGCGGCCAGGACAGCACCCCGCACTACCTGCGCAGCGTCGACCAGCAACTGCACAAGCTGGATGAGCAGCAACGCCAACTGGCCGGTTTCATCTGCGAACCCGTGTATGGCAACGCCGGAGGGATTTCGCTGCCACCGGGCTACCTGCAGCAGGTCTACGAGCGGGTGCGGGCCCGGGGCGGGGTGTGCATCGCCGACGAGATCCAGGTCGGCTACGGGCGCATGGGCCAGTTCTTCTGGGGCTTCGAGGAGCAGGGCGTGACCCCGGACATCATCACCATGGCCAAGGGCATGGGCAACGGCCAGCCCCTGGGTGCGGTGATCACCCGGCGGGAAATCGCCGAAGCGCTGGAGGCCGAAGGCTATTTCTTCTCCTCGTCCGGCGGCAGCCCGGTCAGTTGCCGCATCGGCATTGCGGTGCTGGACGTGATGCAGGAGGAGAAACTCTGGGAAAACGCCCAGGTGGTCGGTGAACACTTCCGGCAGCGCCTGGAGGCGCTCAAGGAAAACCACCCGCTGGTGGGAGCGGTGCATGGTTCCGGTTTCTACCTGGGGCTGGAACTGATCCGCGATCACGCCACCCTGGAACCGGCCACCGAGGAAACCACCCTGCTGTGCGAACGCCTGCGCGAGCTGGGGATTTTCATGCAACCTACCGGCGATCACCTGAACATCCTCAAGATCAAGCCGCCGATGGTCACGACTCGCCAGAGCGTGGATTTCTTCGTCGACATGCTGGCCAAGGTGTTGAGCGAAGAGCTGTAGGCGCAGGGCTCTGCTTTGCGTTGACCTCCATTCGCCGGCAGGCCGGCTCCTGCAACGCTTGGTAGGAGCCGGCTTGCCGGCGAATGCGTTTCTTTATAATTCGATTGTTATCGGCTTTTTGTCGTTAATTTATCGTAGTTAATGGTTTTTCAGCTTTTAAAGTCGATATTTATCGGATATAAAGTGGCCATATCCAGGCTCGGCCTCGCCGTGCCCGGTGCCTTGTGTCCGTTGTCATCGACCGCTTCGCCTTGCCCTGGAGTTGATCCATGAGCCGTACCGTTACCGTCGCCGCTACCCAGATGGCCTGTTCCTGGGACCTTGAGGCCAACCTCGAAACCGCTGAGAAACTGGTACGCGAAGCCGCGGCCAAGGGGGCGCAGATCATCCTGATCCAGGAACTGTTCGAGGCGCCTTACTTCTGCCAGAAGCCCAACCCGGATTACCTGCAACTGGCCACCACGGTGGACAGCAACGCCGCCATCGCGCACTTCCAGAAAGTCGCCAGGGAGCTGCAAGTGGTGCTGCCCATCAGCTTCTACGAGCTGGCCGGGCGGGCGCGTTTCAACAGCATCGCGATCATCGATGCCGATGGCAGCAACCTCGGGATTTATCGGAAAAGCCACATCCCGGATGGCCCCGGCTACCACGAAAAGTACTACTTCAACCCGGGCGATACCGGCTTCAAGGTATGGAACACCCGCTACGCGAAGATCGGCGTGGGCATCTGCTGGGACCAGTGGTTCCCCGAGTGCGCCCGCAGCATGGCCTTGCAAGGCGCGGAGATTCTCTTCTACCCCACCGCCATCGGCAGCGAGCCCCACGACCAGACAATTTCCTCCCGCGACCACTGGCAGCGGGTGCAGCAGGGCCATGCCGGGGCCAACCTGATGCCGCTGATCGCCAGCAACCGCATCGGCAACGAAGAGCAGGACGGCTACGACATCACCTTCTACGGCTCGTCCTTCATCGCCAATCAGTTCGGCGAGAAGGTTCAGGAGCTCAACCAAACTGAAGAAGGTATCCTTGTGCACAGCTTCGACCTCGACGAGCTCGAGCACATCCGCAGCGCCTGGGGCAGTTTCCGTGACCGTCGTCCGAACCTCTATGGCGCGCTGAAAACCCTCGACGGTTCCCTGGAGTCCTGAACACTATGAGCACTTTGCACAGCACGCCGCGCGCCGACGGTTTCTACATGCCCGCCGAATGGGCGACCCAGACCCAGGCCTGGATGATCTGGCCCGAGCGCCCGGACAACTGGCGCCTGGGCGGCAAGCCGGCGCAGGCTGCCCATGCCGCGGTGGCCAAGGCCATCGCGCGCTTTGAACCGGTGACCGTGGCGGTGTCCGCGGCCCAGTATGAAAACGCCCGGGCACGCTTGGACGTGCCCAATATCCGTGTGGTGGAAATGTCCAGCGACGACGCCTGGGTCCGCGACACCGGCCCGACTTTCGTCATCAACGCCAGCGGCGAAGTGCGCGGCGTGCACTGGGGTTTCAACGCCTGGGGCGGCTTCGAAGGCGGCCTGTATTCGCCTTGGAATCGTGACGAGCAGGTCGCCAGCAAGGTGCTGGAAATCGAACGTTGCCAGGAGTACCGCACCGAGGGCTTCGTGCTCGAAGGTGGCTCGATCCACGTCGATGGCGAAGGCACCCTGATCACCACCGAGGAATGCCTGCTCAACCACAACCGCAACCCGCACCTGTCCCGCGAAGAGATCGAGGCGGTACTGCGCGAGCATCTAGCGGTGGAGCAGATCGTCTGGCTGCCGGATGGCCTGTACAACGACGAAACCGACGGCCATGTGGATAATTTCTGCTGCTATGTGCGCCCGGGCGAAGTGCTGCTGGCCTGGACCGACGACCCCCAGGACCCGAACTACCCGCGTTGCCAGGCCGCCCTGCAGGTGCTGGAAAACACCCGTGACGCCAAGGGCCGCACCTTCAAGGTGCACAAGATGCCGATTCCCGGCCCCTTGTACGCCACCGAAGAGGAATGCGCCGGGGTCGACGCGGTAGAGGGCAGCCAGGAGCGCAACCCTTCGGTGCGTCTGGCGGGTTCCTACGTGAACTTCCTGATCGTCAATGGCGGGATCATCGCGCCCAGCTTTGACGACCCGATGGACGCCCAGGCCAAGGCCATCCTGCAGCAGCTGTTTCCCGAGCACGAAGTGGTGATGGTGCCGGGCCGTGAACTGTTACTGGGGGGCGGCAATATCCACTGCCTTACCCAGCAACAGCCCGCGCCACAGCGGATTTGAGTGCCGTTGTAACAGCCGATGCCGGTTGTTTGCCGGTGCCGGCCCGGCCCATGGCCTGAGCTTCGCCAGCCAGCCCGCAGCCTAGACAGGCCGCGGGCTTTTTCATGGCCGTATATCGGCACAGGTGGCACATTGGCATAGCTCTTGTATCTCTCCTGGCGTGATTCTGAGACATGGAGAACGGTGTTGTTCTGTCATAAAGCTTGGATAAGTTAGGCCGCTCAGATACCAGGAGAGCGCTGGAATGAACATGGTCAGCGAGCGGGCGTCCCATCCCTTGGCAATGAATAACGAGTCGCTGCAGGTGCTGGCCCAGTGGTTGAAGTCCAATGGAACGCGTCAGATCAGGGAACCTGATCCGCGCCGGATCATCATTGAGCGTTACCCCGCTGGATTGCTCAGCGAGGCGGAACTGCAGGCGTTGTGGGATGTGGTGAAAGGATAGACAAACAAGGGATTGTGCGAAGCGCTGCCGGGATGGCAGCGCTTTTTTTTGCCTGGCATTCAGATGTCGGGCATCCGGGCGTCAGAAGCGGTAGTTGCCGGTGACCACCAGGCTGCGAGGGTCGCCCGGCTGGATCTGGAAGGCGCTGGTGGCGGAACTGTAGTACTCGCGGTCGGCGATATTGTTCAGCGCAGCGCGTACGTCCCAGTCCTTGTGCCGGTAACCGGCCAGGGCGTCCCAGCGGCCATAACCGGGCAGCGCCACGGTGTTGCTGCTATCGGCGAAGCGGTCGCCGACCAGGGTCAGGCCGGTCTCGGCGTACCAGCCCAGTTCCGGTTTCCAGGTGATGAACAGGCTGCCATTGCGCTTGGCGACGTTGTTCACGCGCTTGTCTTCGAAGCCGTTGTTGTCCTTGACCACCACGGCGTCCTGCAGGCCGATGCCGCCGCGCAGGTACCAGTTGCCGACGATCTTGCCGGTGCCCGTCAGCTCGACGCCGCGGGAGCGTTGCAGCCCGGTGAGCAGGGTGATGCTGCGGTCCTGCGGATCGGAGGTGCGACGGTTGTAGAGCTCCAGCTCATACACCGCCAGGGTGGTGCTCAAGCGTTCGCCCAGCCAGTCGCTCTTGACTCCGACTTCCTTCTGCCGGGTGAGCTCGGGGCTCAGGTCGTTGCCGTTACCGGCGGCGTTCGGGGTGATGCCGATCAGGCCGCCGCCCACCGGTGAGAACGACTTGCTCCACGAGGCATAGAACGAGTGGTGCTCCAGCGGCGTCCAGACCACCCCCAGGCGCGGGCTGACGCTATGGCTCTCGCGGCTTTCGGAGAGCCCGTTCTTGCGGTTGCTGGTCTGCACATCGAAGTTGTCGTAGCGCAGGCCGGCGAGCAATTGCCATTGATCGTTCAGGCGCAGTTGGTCCTGCACATAGAGGGCTCGGCTTTCGACCTCGGTGTGGTTGTTGCTGGAGACCTGCATGCGGCCGGTGTGGCTCTGGTACGGGTTGGGGTTGTACAGGTCGACGGCGGGCACCGCCTGGCTGCCCGGCCCGGAAGTGGCGGCGTTGTAGAGGATCGGGTCGCGGCGCTGGCTGCCGAGCTCCAGGCCGGTGAGCAGGCGATGTTCCAGGCCGAAGGTGTCGAAACGGCCCTCCAGTTCGGTGTTGTTGTAGACGTTGCGGGTCTTCAGGTCCTGCTGCCAGCGTTGGCGTTGGACCTTGCCGGTCGTGGCGTTGTAGCCGGTCTGGTAGGTGTTGTCGAAGTCGCTGTCGAGCTTGAATACCCCCAGGGTGTGGCGCAGTTGCCAGTTCTCGCTGAGCTCGTAGCTCAGCTTGGAGCGCAGGGACTGGGACTTGTCGTCGATGTAGTCGCGGTGATCGCCGTAGGTGGTGTCGCGGCTGACGTCCGCCGGGCGTCCGTTGACCCCGGGGATGCCGCGGTCCGGGGTGCGGTTGTAGCGGCTGTATTCGTACTGCACCAGCCAGTTCAGGTCCGGGGTCAGTTGCCAGCTCATGGACGGGGCGAACAATTGGCGGTTGCCGCTGACGCCTTTGCGGAAACTGTTCCGGTCCTCGTTGCCCAGGTTCAGGCGCAGGCTGATGTTCTCTGTCGGGTCGGCGCTGAGATCGGCATACAGGCTGCGCAGGTCCTGGCTGCCGCCCTGGACTTCGACGCTGGAGCGGCGGCCGAATTCCGGCAGCTTGCTCACCCGGTTGATGATCCCGCCCTGGCTGCCACGGCCGTAGAGCACTGCTGCCGGGCCCTTGAGCACTTCGATGCGCTCGATGTTGTGCAGGTCGCGCACGTATTGGCTGTCGTCGCGGATGCCGTCCAGGTAGAAGTCGTTACTGGCATCGAAGCCGCGGATCCGCAGGCTGTCGAAGCGCGTGTCCGAGCCGCTGCTGACGTTGGGAATGCCACTCAGGGCGCTGCCCAGGTCGTTGACGCCGTAGTCCAGCACGTTGGCGGTCTTGATTGTGTCGATGGCCTGGGGCACGTAGCGCGCCGGGGTCGAGGTACGGGTTGCAGTGCTGACTTCCTTGACCCGTGGGTCATCGGGGTCGGCTTCGGCCTCGGCACTGATGGAGGTCATCGGCAGGGTAGTGCTGGCAGCGCAGGCAAAACCGCTGGCCAGCAGGGTGCAAAGACCCAGGGACAGGGGCATGAGGCGGAAATGGGCAGGCATCTGAAACGCATCCGAGAAGGGGGAATTCGAGGGTGCGAATGATAATGCTTGTCATTAACATATGTTAAATATTCCCTAATAAGTTCCCCAGGCTATTTGTTTCTGAATGTATCTTTCGGGTATCGGTTCGCATACTGAAGCTAAACAGACGGATTCGACCGGTTACAGCAACAGACTAAAAGCCAATTCGAGGTTTTTCCCTTGGCGCGCGCGGCCTAGTCTGCGTGACATCGAATTTTCAAGACCTTGCTGGAGCCCCGATATGTCCTTGGCCACCCTTCACTATATTTATGACCCCCTGTGCGGCTGGTGCTACGGTGCCAAGCCGCTGGTGCAGGCCGCCCAGGCGGTGGTGCCGGTGGTGGCCCATGCCGGCGGCATGATGACCGGGCGCAACCGCCAGCCGGTCTCGCCGCAACTGCGCGATTACGTCATGCCCCATGACCGGCGGATCGCCGAGTACACCGGGCAGCCTTTTGGCCAGGCCTATTTCGAGGGCCTGCTGCGGGATGAGACGGCCACCTTCGACTCGGCGCCGCCGATTGCCGCCGTACTGGCGGCCCAGGCTATGGAAGGGCGGGGCCTGGAATTTCTGGGCCGGTTGCAGACGGCGCATTATCTGGAAGGACGCAGGATCGCCGACCGGCAGGTGCTGCTGGAGCTGGCGCAGGCCCAGGGGTTTGCCCCGGCTGCCTTCGAGGCGGCCTTCGACCAGGCGGTGGCCCATGAACTGGACAACCATATAAAGGCCAGCCGGGCCCTGTTGGCCAAGGTCGGCGGGCAAGGCTTCCCGACTCTGGTGCTGGAGCGCGATGGTCGTTACCAGCTGCTCGACATCAGCCCCTGGCTGGGCAAACCCGAGGCCTTCGCCGACTGGCTGAAGACCTCCCTGGGCGCCGATAGCGGCCCTCACGATGGCGTGGCCCAGGCCTGTGGCCTGGACGGTTGCACACCCTGAACTCACCTGACCTGCGTGGAGTCACCCATGGATAACCTAGCGTTGATCAAGAGCACCTACGAAGGTGCCAACTCCCAGGAAAATGCGCGCAACACCGCAGCGGCCCTGGCCCCCGATGCCCGCTGGACCGAGGCGGCGGGCTTTCCCTATGCCGGCACCTATATAGGGTTCGAGGCGGTGCTGGAGCACGTCTTCAAGCGCCTGGGCTCGGAATGGCAGGACTTCACCTTCAAGGTCGAGAACTATGTGGCCCAGGGCGACAAGGTGTTCGCCTATGGCAATTACCAGGGCGTCTACAAGGCCTCGGGCAAACCGATCGATGTACGGGTGGCTCACTTGTGGACACTTAAAGATGGCAAGGTCACCCACTTCGAACAATTCGTGGACAGTCACAGTGTGCAGCTGGCAATGCTCTAGCCCGCAGTTCTTAGAATATTTTCAGCTATTCAAAGACGATTCACGAAATTGACACGTTGTTAAAGGCGCAGATAGGATTCGCCCCAACGCCTGTGGCCAGGAGCCATATTTCAGAATAATAAAAGGCCCGTCGCGCTCACCCGCGGTCGGGCTTTTTTGTTTCAACGGTAGAAGAGCGTTCAATCGCCATAGCCGCGGAGCTCACAGCGCGTCACCAAACCGTAATAAGGAAAATAAAATGTTTAAACAGCGGATCTGCTTGATTGCACTGGGGATTTTGAGCGCTACACAGGCCATGGCCGACGGCCAGGCCGACGCCAAGGGTTTTGTTGAAGACAGCAGCCTGAAAGTGCTGCTGCGCAACGCCTACATCAACCGTGACTACAAAGACCGTAACAAGGACAAGGCCGAGTGGGGCCAGGCTGCCATCGGCACCTTTTCTTCCGGTTTTACCCAAGGCACCGTGGGCGTGGGCGTTGACGCCTTCGGCCTGTACGCACTGCGCCTGGACGGCGGCAAGGGTCGCAGCGGTGCCGGCGGCATCGACTTCTTCAAGCAGGGTGACAGCGGTAGCGCTGCAGACGACCTGGCCAAGGCCGGTGCTGCAGTCAAGTTCCGTTTCTCCAACACTGTGCTGACCTACGGTGACCAGATGCCGGCCCTGCCGGTGCTGAACTACGACAACTCGCGCCTGCTGCCGGAAAGCTACACCGGTACCCTGATCACCTCCAAGGAGATCAAGGGCCTGGAGCTGAACGCCGGTCACTTCACCGCCGAATCGCGCAAGAGCGCCGAAGGCCGTGACAGTGGTGGCCTGAAGTCGATCAACGTATTGGGCGGTAGCTACCAGTTCACCGAACAGTTCAAGGGCGCGCTGTACGCATCCGACGTCGAAGACGTGCTGAAGAAACAATACGTGAACCTCAACTACGTGTTCCCACTGGCCACCGACCAGTCCCTGACCCTGGACTTCAACGGTTACCGCACCAAGCTGGACAAATCCTTCGCCAAGGACCTCAACGCCGGCGGCCAGGACAACAAGATCTGGAGCCTGGCGGCGACCTTCGCCACTGGCCCGCACTCGTTCACCGTCGCCCATCAGCGCAGCACCGGCGACAGCCACTTGGGCTACGCCTATGGCGGTTATCAGAAGTCCGGCTATGTGGGTGATGGCGGCAACACCATCTACCTGGCCAACTCCTACTGGTCCGACTTCAACGCCGAAGACGAACGCAGCTGGCAACTGGGCTACGGTCTGGACTTCGGCGCCTTCGGCGTACCGGGCCTGACCTACAACGTGGCCTACGTGCGTGGCGACAACATCACCACCGTCAACAGCACTGGTGGCAGCGAGCGAGAAATCTTCAACCAGCTCAAGTACGTAGTGCAGAGCGGCCCGGCCAAGGACCTGAGCGTCAAAGTGCGCAGCTCGGTTCTGCGTGTGTCGCAGAAGTCGTATGAGTACAACAAAGGTGGCAACGAACTGCGTGTGTTCGTCGACTACCCGATCAACGTGTTCTGATGAACGCCTGATCACCGCCTGATACCAGGTGGTTGCCACACGAAAAGCCCCGACTGGTTTGGGGCTTTTTCATGTCCGGGTTATTGTTTCTGGGGTTTTGCCTGCGAGGGCAGGTAGGTGTTTTCGTACCACTGTCGTTTCAAGGCGTCGCCTTCACGCTTGTAGGCAAACATTGCTTGCCACTGTTCACTGGCGAGCTGGAGCATTTTTCCCGGAATGTTTTGCGTCAGGTGGGTGAAGTAGCGCAGGTGATGAAGGTCCAGAATCTTCATGAGTTTGTTCAGCTGTATGGTTTCTGCGTCTTCACTTGTGTCTCTCAAGGCTTCATTCAAGAGGAGCGTCGGGATCACCAGGATGTAAGTGCCGGTGGCGCCCGTGAAGTCGGGAAGCCCGTCATCGAGTTGGTAGAGGATGTAGACGTACAGGTCTGCCCAGCGGCGCTTGAGCTGGTTGCTGATCAATTCCTCGCCGTTGCGGGTCTGCATCCAGGCTGTCTTGCGCGCCACGGGCAGTGCGGTGTTCAGTTCCCCGGCAAAGGCCAGGTGATGCAGCGGCCTATCTGTTTTGTCGACGCGCTTGGTTTTGACCTCCACTGCCCAGCCGTTCCAGGTTGTCCGGCAGAACCAGCTCTGGTCCTCTACCAACGGATCTGTGGTGATCTTGCACGCATCCAGCAGCGGTTGTGGGTAGCCAAAATAGATATCCGCCACATCGGTTTCGCCATTGTCTTCACTGGCCGGGTCGAACAGCTTGTTGTGCCGGTATCCGTAAGGCCGCTGGTTGGTCTTTGGATCAAAGTCGGGGCTATGGGCCGGCGGATTGTTGCGCTCGAATTCCTTGATCGCGGAAATGATGAATGACTCATATACCCGCCCGATCCAGCTGGGGTTGTTTTTGAGGATATTCAGCAGTCGTTCCGAGAGTTCCATTTGATAGGTGGTCCTTGGGGCAGGGAAAGCTAGGGCATGAATGGCCAAGTCGCGGGGCGCCGGGATTTTCAGCCAGTGGTTGGCGCATATCAATCTTGTTACAGTCCACCCCCCTGTCTTGTCACGGATGATTTCGATGTTCCGTACCCTGCTATCCGGCCTGTGCCTGCTGAGCGTCGCCAGCATCGCCCACGGCCAGCAAGCGACTGCGCCCGAGCAGTTGCTGAGCGACTTCTCCCGCTGCGATGCGCAGTTCTTCCAGAACCTGAATACCGCCCGACTGCCGACCGGCACCTTGAGCCTGGCCCGGTACGGTGCGGTAAGCGCGCCCAAGGTCATGAACCCTTTGCAGGAAGGCGGGCGCTACCAGGCCTTCGAACAGCCGCTGCTGGTCAATGGCGTGCGCCTGGTGGGCTACTACAACGAAGCTCAGTCGCTGAAGTCGGTGGGCAACCTGCTGTTCTGGGGCTTTGTCGCCGAGGGCCAGCCCAAGGGCGTGGCCGCGGCGCTCAAGCCGCTGCTGGTGGACAACAGCCGCCTGAAGCAAGACCGCAGCGCCATGAGCCGGGTGGAGATCCGCCGGGTCGGCGACCCCATCGACCAGTGGCGCACCGAAGGCCTGGCGGGCGGTGGCGTGGCTACGCCGTTCGGTTATGTCGAACGCATCCTGAGCATCGACATCGGTACCACCCACGCACCGATTGCCGGACGCACCACGATCTTCTGCAGCTTGCAGGGTACGGTCACCGCGCCGTTGCTGCAGGTGTATCGCCCAGACCTCAACGCCCATCTGCTGGATTGAAAAACATGCCTTCATTGTCTGTACGCGGGTCGCTCCTGCTTGTGTGTGCCCTTGCTGTGACTGGCTGCGCCAGCCTGCAGAGCCAGGACCAGATCAACTACGCCCATTGCCGCATGGTGGGCCAGGCTTCCAAGGCCGAAAAATTCGACGTGGTGCTGCAAGAGGCCGACCTGTGCCTTGAGAAGAACCAGCTGAGCCAGCCCATGCAGAGCCTGGTGTACTGGCTCAAATCCGATGCCTACGCCAGCTTCAAGCGTTACCCGGAAGCCATCGCCGCCAAGGAAAAATCCATCGAGCTGGGCCCCAAGCCCGATGCTCGGGCGGTGCTGGACCTGAGCCGTCTGTATCGCGAAGCGGGCAACCCGCAAAAGGCCCTGGAGCTGGTGCAGTCCAACCTTGACAACAACCTGGGCGAGGCGGGCAAGGGCAGCGGTTTCAACATGCCGACCTACTACCACCTGGGCCAGACGCTGTACGACCTGGGTCGCTACCGCGAGGCCGCGGAAGCCTACAGCACAGGCCTGTTGAAGCAGCCCGACTATGCCTGGGCCTTCTACCACCGCGGCCTGGCCTACGACAAACTGGGCCAGACCGACGACGCCCGCGCCGACTTTGCCCAGTTCGCCAAGCTGGTGAACCAGAAGTACGTCGAGCCGCAGCACCAGGCCAAGCTGGCCGAGTACAAGATCAAGCTGCCTTGAATGCAGCGTGGTTGATGCAATAAAAAAGGCTCGCCTGATCGCGAGCCTTTTTTTATCCGCGAACGCTGTTCGTCAGTCGTCCGGATTGATGGCGAACTTCAGCTGGTTGCCCTGCAGGTAGACCACCGCTTCACGGCCATGGATATCCACCGGCCGGGCCGACATCGCGTCGTGATCGGTGACTATCTTCGACAACTCCTTGCCCCGCATATCGACCCGCCAGATACAGGCCCGGGGCCCTTGGTTATCGAAGTACAGCACCGGGCGCGTGGTGCTCCAGGTCGGGTTGACGATGGCCCATCCGGCATCGGGCTGTTTCTGCTCGGTGATGTTCTCCGAATGGCTGCCCGCGTTGGCGCGGTCATAGTTCAGGGACAGCTGGCTGCTGTCGCGATTGAGGTCCTGCTCCACCCGCGCCCGGGCGTGCATGAAGGTGTTGGAGCCAACCTGGAACACCTGCTGGGTGCTGGAGGGCGCGCTGCGCGAACCCAGGCGGTAGACCATGCTTTGCTGCAACTGGCCCGCCAGCTGCTCGCGGTAGTAGAACTGGCCATCGACTATCCCGGCGTAGCGCGGCCCCTGGTCGTTGGCCCCGGGATTGGCCCAGCCGGCGAAGGCGATGTCCTGGGCGATGGGATGCAGCCCCGGCTGGTCATCGGCGTACTCATACAGGGTGCCGACATACACCGGCTTGCCCTGCTGATAGCGCCCGACAAACAGCACCACATGCAACACCCCGGCTATCACCTGGGCATCGACGATCTGCTGGTCGCCCTGGGGCAGGGTGCTGTTGAAGGTGGCCAGGGTGAAGTTCTGCCAGTCGTCCGGGTCATATACCAGGTACGCCTCGCCGGGAGCCAGTGGGCGCAGTGCGTCCGGGGCGGGCTCGGGAGGAATCGGCAGCGACGTGAGCATTTTCACCTGGGCCCGGTAGACCGACTCCAGGCAATCGGTGTCGGGGCAGGTATTGCGGGTGTTCTTCAACCAGTGGCCTTGCAGCAGGCGGAACACCTGCAAGTGCTTCAGCGCCTGGTAGCGGCGGGTCATCTCCTCGTCCTTGGCGGACAGCGTCGGCGTGGCGCAGACAGTCTTTTCCACTTGGGTCGAGGCCTTGGCGCAGTCGAAGCCGGCGGCCTGCAGATCGGGCGCCAGCGCGAGGCTCATGGCCGCCAGCGAGAGCAAAGGGAGCTTCATCAACACATCCTTGTCGAAAACGGGTCAGGGGGTCTGGAACGTCTGCAGATAGGCCAGCAGATTATCGATTTTTTCCTCATCGCTCAGCCCCCAGAAAATCATCCGGGTACCGGGCACCACGGCCTTGGGGTCTTCCAGGTACTGGATGAGCTTGTCCCGGCTCCAGACAATGCCCGAGGACTTCATGGCCGTCGAGTACTGGTAGTCCGCGGCGCTGCCGGCGGGGCGGTCGATGATGCCATTGAGCTGCGGCCCGAAGGAACTGCGCACCGAAGGCCCGATGTTATGGCAGCCGTTGCACAGGCGCTTGAACAGCTTGGCGCCGGCTTCGGCATCACCGGCCAGGGCCGGGGCGCTGAATAGCAGGGAGTGGAGCAACAGGGTTAGGATCGATACGGCGATGGGCTTCATGGGCGGCCTGCGTGCAGCTGGAATCGGCGGCTATTGGAGCATGAAGCGCATGCCTGGGGGGAGCCTTGCGATACAAGGCTCAGAAGCGCCCACTGATACCCAGCAGCGGGCCCTTCTGGACGATGTCGTAGACAAACCCGTCATGGCGATAATCGACCCCCATGGCCCGGTAGCCGGCCACCGCCGAAAAGCCCGGCAGGAACTCCCAGCCCGCCAGTGCGGCCAGGTCCCAGTCTTCCCGGGACTGCCCGGCGCCCGCCATGCCCCAGGCGGAGAGCCAGAACCGCTCGTTCACGGCGTAGTGCCCGCGCAACCCCGCCATCGCGTCGGCCCAGGTGGCCTTGTCCGAGCCCGACAGGCCCCCGGCCGGCCCACCGTGCAGGGTGATGCTGGTGCTGCTGTACCAGACGCGCACGCCGCCGGCGATGTCCAGGCGATGATCGTCATCCCCCAGCACCTGGTAGCCGCCCCCCAGGAAACCCGAGGCGGTCTTGCTCTGCACCTCAAGCTTGGACGCCAGCGCTCCGGCTGGCAGCCGGTTGCGGGTGTCGGTGTCGATGTACATCAGGTCGGCGAGCACGCTGTAGGGGCCGCGCCGCGCTTCGCCCATCAGCATCACCGACATGTCGACACTGCGCGCGATGTCCGAGAAGTCGGACTTGATGAACTGGGTCCCTGTGCTGCGGTGGCCTACGTGCCCGCGGATCCCGGCGCCCCACACGTACGGGCCGCCGTTGAACCGCCAGCCATCGTCGTCTGCCGCCATGGCCACGGGCGGCAGGCTGGTACCGGCGGTCGTCAAGGCACCGAGCAGCAGCGCCAGGCGGGTACGCCGGTGCAGCAACGGTGAGTGCGGATGGTCACGGTGGATCATGCTGTTTCTCCGATCAGTGCTGGGTCAGCCCAAGAGCCACGCCTTCGGCTGCGCAGTCCTCGGCAGGCTTCAGGCCGGCCTGCTGCGCTGCCTTGACCTCCTCCTTCGCGGCCGCCAGATCGGCGAGGAATGCCGGATTGCCATGCAGGCTGGCCACCGTCGCGGCCCCCATGATGCGGCCAGCGTCCACGTCGCTCTGCCAGTGGGCGTCGCAGATGACCCGGCTCTGGCCGTATGCCAGGCCACGGGTCATCAGTTCGGTGGCGCGGGCCGGGCTGATCTCGGCCAGGACCAGGCCCCAGGCCCAGCCCGCGGCGGAGTGGCCGGAGGGCCAGGAGCCATCCGTGCGCAGCAGTGGCTCCATGTCCTTGCGGCACGTGCCTTCGTCATGCACCACGAAGGGGCGAGTACGGTTGTAGGCATTCTTTCCGGCGTAGGTGGAGCCCCCCGCATCCGTCAGGGTGCGCTGCATCAAGGTATAGAGATGGGGTGTGCTCTTTTCGCTGATCTGCGTGCCCAGTGCGCAAGAGAAGGTTTTCGCCGGGCCGGGGAATGACAGTTCTGCATCGGTTGCCGCGAGTTTCTCCCGGCTCGAGCCACGCAGCGCCAGCGCCGCACGCCGTGCTTCTTCATCCCGCGCGAGGGCCGCGGAGCCCGGTTTTGGCGGGGCCCCGAGCAAGGCCAGGCGTACAGGCAAGTCAGCCGGTTCAAGGTAGCCTGGCGCCAGCTTGAAGTGCGGGTCGGTGACCTTCATGGCGGCGTCCTCGGCCAGCGCCCATGCCGACCAGAGCAGGCCGGCCAGGGACAGTGTCACCGCGAAGGATTCAGGTATTTTTTTCATCGTGCGTTCTCTTTTCTATCCATGACCACGGCTGATCA
The DNA here is from genome assembly GCF_900116505.1 of Pseudomonas sp. NFPP25. Lineage (NCBI taxonomy): Bacteria > Pseudomonadati > Pseudomonadota > Gammaproteobacteria > Pseudomonadales > Pseudomonadaceae > Pseudomonas > Pseudomonas sp. NFPP25. Next base: position 221,185 of record NZ_FPBG01000005.1, read on the forward strand.
GAACCGGTACAAGGCGTCCAGATAGGCTCCGGCCCCGACCTTTTCCCCCGTCAGCGGGCTGTCACGGGCGTCGGAGACCAGGGCGTAGGTCTTGATGCCCCCTTCCAGCGCCAGCTGTGGCTGCCATTGCCAGGTCAGGCCCAGCTTCAAGGTCACGTCGCGCATCCCGCCACCGGAGTGGTATTCATCGAACCGGGTGCGTGCGGCTTGCTGGGCGGTGACGCCGAAGCGGGCCATCATGTCGTTCTCGTTGCTCCAGGTGCCGTACAGCGTCGAGTCCAGGGTCAAGGTCGAAGACAGCGGGTAGGTGGTGGCGACCCCGGCTTCCAGGTACGCCGTACGGGCCAGGCTTTCGCCACCGTAATTGCGCCTCTGGCTCGATTGCAGGCCGCGTACGAACAAGCGGCCGGCGGGCAGGATCCAGTACGCTTCCGCCCCCACCAGGGCGGTGCTGTCCAGGTTGCCCATGCCCCGCAGGTAGTCATCACGGCCGTCCAGGGTGTGAATGCGTTCCTTGCGCCCCGGGTCATAACCCACCAGCAGGGCCACGCCGAAAGGCGCCAGCCCCGGCAGATCCCACCGCAGCCCTTCCGGAAAGGCCGCGGTAAAGGTGCCCCAGTCCTGGGTCGGCATGACCGCCTTGAGCTTCAGTGACGGGAAGGCGGCGTAGTGGGAAGCGCCCTGGTACAACGGGCCAACAGCCAAGCCGCCGCCTACCGTCACCGATGGCGTGCCGCCTGAATCGGCCGGGGCAGCCTGGGCAGGCGGCACCAGCATCAATGCAAGGGCTGCACCTAGGGAGAACACCACGGGAGACCTGAAAGAATGTGAATGATCCTTGAGTGTCATTGTTCATTTCCTTGGGTGTGAACTCTGTAGTGCAGAGCCATTGCTGAGTTGATCACCACTATTCAACTTGCAGGTGCTGGTATCCGAGGCGAGTGCAGGCCGGTAAACCCCCGGCGCAAGCGCTGGCCTCATGGATCGCCCCAGTGCGTTTACAAGTACCGATGGCAGGAGTCCGTCGTTTCGACAAACTTGCACTTGCTCGAATAATCGAATTTACAAATCGACGGGCTCGGGCGTTGGAAAACGCCATTGGCCACTGAGTATTTCGTTACTCGGTCGATAGAGCCTGACGGTGTAGTTCCAGCCGGGTGTCGTAACCAGGCAATTGACGACCTTGGCCTCGCAACCCCCGAACTGGATGACAATTGAACCATCGGCACTTTTCTTGGCAGTGAGGTTGTTCAGCGAATAGGCGTCATAGGGGTTTTTCTGAAAGTACCCGTCGGCGTTGTAAACACTCACAGACCAGAAACTCTTGACCGGTACCTGTTCAACCTTGAGCCGGTAGACGGTTTTTCCATCGTTGTGCGGCAATACTGCTCCGAGGTAGATGGCGTCCCTGCTCGGGTTGCCGCCCCAGCCCGTTGCGGTTCCGATCAGGTGGCGCACCGGATCGACCCTGCCCTTCGGGCCAAAGGACTGGTTGTAATCGGGAAGGGTCGAACCCAGAACAGCCAGGGCATCACGCACTTTTTTCTGGCTCGCCTGATCCCACTTCGGAACCACGAACTCCCCGTGCCTGGCCTGGCTGACCTGGATGGCGTCCTGCAGCGCATGCACCTGCTCGAGGTCTTTGCGATCCGTGGGGTCGAAGAACAGGCGGATAGCGACAAATACATAGCGTGTGCCGATGTCCTCTTTCGCCAGCGTATGGGGACCGGGCCCATAAATGACTGCCGGCACGTAGTGATCTTCGTTGACCACTTGCATCGACATGAACCTCTCACCGGCTTCAGGCAAGGTGACAGTTACCGGGCCGGCATCGAGATCGAACACCGCTGACGAGTAAAGCGTGTCCCTGTTCATGCGGATGACATCCTGAGCGTCGATGGCAACCGCTTCGCGGCTGTGAACAAACCGCCCCAAGCCTCCACTCTTCACACTCTTGCCCATGTAGAGGTCGGACTCGGCGCGAGCAAAGTTATCGACATTTACCCGCACCGTCGCATCAGCGGATGACTGAGCGTGTGCACTGGCAAAAGTGGCCAGCGTCAGGGCGACGATGCAGGCCGTGGATGAATCGGGCATGTAAACCTCTAGCTCTTTTAAGTGGGCATTACCTTTTCAGACTTTATAAGAACACCCTGCTGGAAACTTGCCATTTGGTGCCAAAAGCACACCAGGCAAGTACCGCGAAGTGGGTTATTTGAAGGCGCCCGATAGTAGGGCGGGAGGGTCAGACGAAGAGGTTAACGATCATCTTTCAAGAGCGAGCGGTAGCGCGACGGCGAACTTCCGGTCCAGCGCTTGAAGGCTCGGGTAAAGTGCGCCTGGTCACTGTAGCCCACCATGTAGGCAATCTCGGTCGCGGTGTATTTGCCGCTGGCAATCAATTGCAGTGCTTCGCTGCGACGGGTCTCGTCACGCAGGTCTTCGAAGTCGATGCCGCAGTACTTGAGGCGCCGCTGTAGCGTTCGGGAAGACAAGCCGATGTTTCTTGAAATAGCGGTAAGTTTGGATCGATCCTGATCCGCGATCCGTTCGATCAGCACACCGGCGGCTTGCGCGGTCGACTTCAAGGCCTCGGTGACTTTCCAGGCATCATCCCGGGCAGGTTGCAGAGGGGTGTCGAGCAGCTCACGATCGAATTCGATCATGTTGTGCTTCGCGTTCATGTGCAGATTCGGCCCCAGGTACTCCTCCAGCGCCTCATCTCCTCGCTCCCGCGGGTTTTGCAGATGCACCCGTATGGCGCAAGGCTCGCCGGACATGAGCGGCACTTTCCTCAGCAGCGCCAGAGTGCCGAGAATGACCTGCTTCGGATCAGCCCCGTGCTGCCCGGTGAATTGCTGGATCAGCTTCGTCGTACGGCCTTCGGTAACGATTCTTACGTCACTTCCTTGATGCAGTAAGTCCGTATGGATCGCTGCCACTGCGCACGCCTGGGCAAGGTTGGTCGAACCCAGGATCAACCCGCCCCAGGCGCCGAGTGAGCGTACTTCGATCAAATGCCCCACCGTTGCACCCGCGAAGGGGTCCTGTGCGACCGCGGCCATTTCATTGGCGATGTGAAAACAGGTCGCTCGCGGCACCCAGGCATCCGGGTATTGAAAAACCTGCGGGGAAATCCCGTAACGCCGGAAGAACTCCAGCGGCGACACCCCGCGCATGCTCAGGTAGGGCGCTATTTGCTGAAGCGTGCTGAGTTTGATGGAGGGCGTTGCATGGGTCATGAGCGTTTGCACCTGGTTCAAAGGCCGTGCACGTGAGGAACGTCCGAGTCCGCAGGAAACACTAGCGCAAAACACCTGCCGGAGTCGTGCTGGCGATGTGCATTAAACACGAAGGACGTTGTGCTTGTGGGACTTGCGAAGAAGGGTAAGGGGGGCTGAAGCGCAGTGATGCCGGGTCCAGCAAGGTGCTGAAGGCATCGGGAGAGGATTGTTTGACCCTGGAAACAACAAAGCCCTCGCATCGCTGCGAGGGCTTTGTTTTGTATGGTGCCGGCACCAGGAGTCGAACCCGGGACCTACTGATTACAAGTCAGTTGCTCTACCAACTGAGCTATACCGGCGTGTCAGGGCGACGATTATAGCGATTGGCGGGCTTCTGTAAACCCCTGAAATCTGACTATTTTTGCGAAGCGCTCAGGGCCGCGTCCGCTGGCAAACGATTGGCTGGCCCTCCTCAGGAGCCTTGCGCTATCGATTCGGCGAGGATGCACAGCAACTCGAACATCAGGGTCGCGCCCACCAGGGCGGTGGCGCCGCCGACGTCGAAGGGCGGCGAGACTTCCACCACGTCGGCGCCGACCAGGTTCAGGCCGCGCAGGCCGCGGATCATCTGCTGGGCCTGGAGGGTGGTCATGCCGCCGATCTCCGGGGTGCCGGTGCCGGGGGCGAAGGCCGGGTCGAGCACGTCGACGTCGAAGCTGATGTAGGTCGGGCCGTCGCCCACCACGCGCCGGGCTTCGGCCAGGGTGGCTTCGACGCCGATGTCGGCGAACTCTTCCATGTGGATCACGCGAATCCCGCAGTCCCGGGCGAAAGCCTCGTCGTCGGCGCTGTAGATCGAACCGCGAATGCCGATCTGCACCGTGCGCTTGGGGTCCAGCAGGCCTTCTTCGATGGCGCGGCGAAAGGGCGTGCCGTGGGTGTAGAGGTTGTCGCCGAAGTAGCGGTCGTTGGTGTCGGAGTGGGCATCGAAGTGCACCATGCCGATGGGCCGGTGGCGGGCCAGGGCGCGGAAGATCGGCAGGGTCACCAGGTGGTCGCCACCCACCGCCAGGGGCACGGCGCCGGCCTGGTGCAATTGGCTGAAGAAACCTTCGATCTGTTTCAGCGAATCCAGCAGGTCGATGGGGTTCACCGGTGCATCACCCAGGTCACCGACCCGGACCAGGTCATAGGGGGCGATGCGGCTGACATGGTGCACCTTGCGCATCAGGCTCGACTGGTTGCGCACCTCCCGCGGGCCGTGGCGGGCACCGGCACGGTTGGTGGTGCCGCCGTCCCAGGGCACGCCCACCAGGGCGATCTGCACCTGGGCCGGGTCGTCGAACAGCGGCAGGCGCATGAAGCTTGGAATGCCGGCGAAGCGTGGGACCAGGGCGGCATCCACGGGTTGGGGAAAGGGCTTGGACATGGCGGGGTTCCTTGTTCGCTGTGAAGGATTTATTCGGTGGCGCTGCGCAGTGCCGGTGCCGCCCGGCTTGTCAGGCTGACGCCGACAAAGGTCAGCAGGCTGACCCCAAGCCCGTAGTAGATCGGGGTGTTGGCGAGAATGCCGTCGCGGACCATGAACGCGATCACCGTCAGGCTGCCGGTGAGCATGCAGGCGATGGCGCCCCTGGCCGAGGCGCGGCGCCACAGCAGCGCGCCCATGATCGGCACCAGCAGGCCGCCCACCAGCAGGTTGTAGGCGATGCTCAGCCCGGCGATCACGTCGTTCACCAGGCACGCCATCAACAGCATCGCCGCCCCCAGCCCGAGGGTGATCCAGCGGCTGCTGGCCAAGTGGTTTTCCCCGCCCCGGGTAAGGAAGCGGCTGTAGATGTCTTCCTTGAGCACCGTGGCCGACGCCAGCAGGCAGGCGCTGGCGGTAGACATGATGGCGGCCAGGGCCGCGGCCACCACCAAGCCGCGCAGGCCGGCGGGCAACACGCTGCGGGTGACTTCGGCGAAGGCGTTTTCCGCCACCGCCAGGTCCGGCAGCAGCAGTTTGGCGGCGGCCCCCACCAGGGCGCAGGCGGCGCCATAGAACATGCAGTAGATCCCGGCGCCGAGCCCGGCGTAGCGCACCACGCTTTCACTGCGGGCGGTGAACAGCCGCTGCCAGATGTCCTGGCCGATCAGGGCGCCGAAGAAGTACAGCAGGAAGTAGGTGAGGATGGTGTCCAGGCCGATATTGCCCAGCTCGAAGAAGCCCGCCGGCAGGTTGGCCTGCAAGGCTTCCAGGCCGCCGGCTTGGCCCAGGCTCATGGGCAGCAGGACGCCGAAGATCCCCAGGGTCATGATCACGAACTGGATGATGTCGGTGAGGGTCAGCGACCACATGCCGCCGATCACCGAGTAGAAGATCACCAGGCCGCCGCCGCAGAGGATCGCTGTGATCCGCGGGATCTCGAACACCACTTCGGTGATCGAGCCGATGGCGATGGTGGCGGTCACCGCCACCATCAGGTCGTAGGCCACCATCACGCAGCCACCGATCAGCCGCGAGGACGCCTGATAGCGCTGCTCCAGGATCTGGGTCACGGTAAAGACCCGCAACTGGGCAATTTGCCGGGAGAACACCAGGCTCAGCACGATGATCCCCAGGCCCAGCATGAACACCAGCCACAGCCCGGAAATGCCGTAGCTGTAGCCCAGGCGCACCGAGCCTATGGTGGAAGCGCCGCCGAGCATCACCGCCGACAGCGTGCCCAGGTACAGGGCCGGGCCCAGGCGGCGCCCGGCCACCAGAAAGTCATCCTGGTTTTTCACTTTGCGCATGCCCCACCAGCCGAGGCTGGCCATCAGCAGGACGTAGATCGCCATTACCAGATAATCGAGTGCCATAACCGTCGCTTCCTTTTGTTTTTGTTGTTGAAGGCAGGTCGGCGCAGCGTAGGTGGCAGGGGTTGCCGGGTACATCCCGGCGGGCACAAGCTGGCTTGTGTTTTGTGGAAAGTGCCTGGGTGGCAGTGAAGGCTGCGGACACTCGGCCGATAGCCTGTGCGGGCCCGGTGGCCGCCTCAGTCAAAGGAAACTTCAGTGATGAATCTCGCAACTCCCACCCTGCTGGCCGCGTTGGCGTTGCTCGGCGCTTGCAGTGTCAAACCGGTACAGCCCTATTCGGAACCGCCCCTGAGCGTGCCGACCGCGCAGTTGCGGGTGATCACCAACGGCGAGGTGCGCGGGGACGCCTATGCCGGGTGCCTGGGGGACAGCAAGCGCCTGGCCAAGGCCGGGCGTTTCGGCAGCGATCAACAGGCCAACATCAACTACCCGCAGTTCCCGGTGCAGCCCCGGCAGATCGACATGCTGCCCAGGTTCGCGCCGAAACTGCCGGCCTACGCAGGGGCGATCCGCAGGGGCGAGGGCGCCTACAACGAGATCGCCACCGAGTACCGGGTACCGGCGGGCCGGCCTTTCCTGCTGGAAGGCGGGGGCGTGGCGGCAGGTGGCTATGGCAGCACCTACAGCACCTGCCCTGAGGTGAGGAAGGTGGTGCTGTTCGAGCCGGGCAAGAGCTACGAGGCCTATGTCGGTCTGAACTACATCCCCCAGGCGAACGGCGAAACCGCAGCCATGTGTGCCTTTGCGGTGTACCAGTTGTTGCCCCTGGGCAAGCCGGGAGCGGTCATGCCGATGGCGGTCCAGGCCAAGCCGCCGGTGGACAGCAAGTGCCCGGGTAGCTGAGCCGTTGGAGGGTAGCCCCGGCCTGGGGTAGCAGGCCGGGGGTGAGGGCTGGTCTAGGCCTCCCAGCCCGCGTCGCGCACCGCCTGCTGCACGAGTGGATGCAGTTCGGCCCCTTGCTGCTCGGTCTGCCAGGCCAGCAGTTCCTTGCGCATGCCTGGGGTCCAGAACATCTGCATGTGGTTGCGTACGCTGAGCACGGCCTGTACCTGGTCCGGCTCATTGGCGAAGTACGAGGCGATCTGGTTGGCCATCTTGATCAGGTTGGCGGTGCTCATCGGCGCACCTCCGCCTTGCCGCCCCGGGAGCGGCCACGCTTGTCCAGCAGGCGATGCTGCTCTTCGCTGAATGCCTGGTAGCGCTTCTGCCATTCGGAAGGGTGGTAGACGCGGCTGACTTCCACCGCGGTGACCTTGTATTCCGGACAGTTGGTGGCCCAGTCGGAGTTGTCGGTGGTGATCACGTTGGCCCCCGACTCGGGGAAGTGGAAGGTGGTGTAGACCACCCCCGGTGCCACCCGCTCGGTGACCCGGGCCCGCAGCACGGTCTGCCCGGCGCGGCTGCCGATGCCCACCCAATCGCCTTCGTTGATGCCCCGGCTCTCGGCATCGGTGGGGTGGATTTCCAGTCGGTCCTCGGCGTGCCAGGCGACGTTGTCGGTACGCCGGGTCTGGGCGCCGACGTTGTACTGGCTGAGGATGCGGCCGGTGGTCAGCAGCAGCGGGTAGCGACCGTTGACCTTCTCGTCGGTGGGCACGTAGCCGGTGAGCATGAAGCGCCCCTTGCCACGCACGAACTCGTCGATGTGCATGGTCGGCGTGCCGTCCGGCGCGGCGTCGTTGCACGGCCATTGCAGGCTGCCGTGGCGGTCCAGGCTGGCGTAGCTGACGCCGGTGAAGGTCGGGGTCAGGCGGGCGATTTCATCCATGATTTCCGAGGGATGGCTGTAGTGCATCGGGTAGCCCAGGGCCGCGGCCAGGGCCAGGGTGCCTTCCCAGTCGGCCTTGCCGCCCAGGGGCTCCATGACCTTGCGCACCCGGGAGATGCGCCGTTCGGCGTTGGTGAAAGTGCCGTCCTTTTCCAGGAACGAGCTGCCCGGCAGGAACACGTGGGCGAACTTGGCGGTTTCGTTGAGGAAGATGTCCTGCACCACCACGCATTCCATGGCCGACAGGGCCGCGGTCACGTGCTGGGTGTTGGGGTCGCTCTGGGCGATGTCCTCGCCCTGGCAGTACAGGCCCTTGAAGCTGCCGCCCAGGGCTGCTTCGAACATGTTGGGAATGCGCAGCCCGGGATCGGCCTGTAGGGTGACGTTCCAGGCCTGCTCGAACTGCTGGCGCACCACCTGGTTGGAGATGTGCCGATAGCCCGGCAGCTCGTGGGGGAAGGAGCCCATGTCGCAGGAACCCTGGACGTTGTTCTGCCCTCGCAGCGGGTTCACGCCCACCCCTTCGCGGCCGATGTTGCCGGTGGCCATGGCCAGGTTGGCGATGCCCATCACCGAGGTGCTGCCCTGGCTGTGCTCAGTGACCCCCAGGCCGTAGTAGATCGCCGCGTTGCCGCCGGTGGCGTACAGGCGGGCAGCGGCACGGATGTCGGCGGCGGGCACGCCGCAGATGGCGCCGAGCACTTCCGGCGAGTTGTCCGCGCGGCTGACGAAGGCGCTCCACAGGGCGAAGGCCTCGGGCTCGCAGCGGGCGCTGACGAACTCCTGGTCGACCAGCCCTTCAGTGACTATCACATGCGCCAGGGCATTGAGCATGGCCACGTTGGTGCCGGGGCGCAGGGCCAGGTGCAGCTCGGCGCGGGCGTGCACCGAGTCCACCAGGTCGATGCGCCGCGGGTCGATGACGATCAGCTTGGCCCCTTCACGCAGGCGCCGTTTGAGCTGGGAACCGAACACCGGGTGCGCGTCGCTGGGGTTGGCGCCCATCACCAGGATTACGTCGGCCTGCATCACCGAGTCGAAGCTCTGGGTCCCGGCGGATTCCCCCAGGGTCTGCTTGAGGCCGTAGCCGGTAGGCGAGTGGCAGACCCGGGCGCAGGTGTCGACGTTGTTGTTGCCGAAGGCCGCCCGCACCAGCTTCTGCACCAGGTAGGTTTCCTCGTTGGTACAACGGCTGGAGGTGATGCCGCCGATGGAATCGCGGCCGTACTTGAGCTGGATGCGCCGCAGTTCGCTGGCGGCGTAGGACACTGCTTCGTCCCAGCTGACTTCCTGCCAAGGGTCGCTGATGTGCTTGCGGATCATCGGCTTGGTGATGCGGTCCGGGTGGGTGGCGTAGCCCCAGGCGAAGCGGCCCTTGACGCAGGAGTGGCCGTGGTTGGCCTGGCCGTTCTTGTCCGGAACCATGCGCACCAGCTGGTCGCCCTTCATCTCGGCGCGGAACGAGCAACCCACGCCGCAGTAGGCGCAGGTGGTGATCACCGCCCGCTCCGGCTGGCCCATCTGCACCACGCTCTTTTCCATCAAGGTGGCGGTGGGGCAGGCCTGCACGCAGGCGCCGCAGGACACGCATTCGGAGTCCAGGAAGTTGTCGCCACCGGCCGCCGCAACCCGGGATTCGAAGCCGCGGCCGCTGATGGTCAGGGCGAAGGTGCCCTGGGTTTCCTCGCAGGCGCGCACGCAGCGGTTGCAGACGATGCACTTGCTCGGGTCGTAGTCGAAGTAGGGGTTGGAGGTGTCTTTCTGATCCTGCAGGTGGTTGGCGCCGTCATAGCCGTAGCGCACTTCCCGCAGGCCCACCTGGCCGGCGACGGTCTGCAGTTCGCAGTTGCCATTGGCCGAGCAGGTCAGGCAGTCCAGAGGGTGGTCGGAGATGTACAGCTCCATCACGTTGCGGCGCAGGGTCGCCAGTTTCGGCGTTTGCGTATGCACCACCATGCCTTCGCTGACCGGGGTGGTGCAGGAGGCCGGGTAGCCGCGCATGCCGTCGATCTCCACCAGGCACATGCGGCACGAACCGAAGGCTTCCAGGCTGTCGGTGGCGCAGAGTTTGGGAATGGTGGTGCCCATCAGGGCCGCGGCGCGCATCACCGAGGTGCCCTGGGGCACGCTGATGCTGCGCCCGTCGATGTTCAGGCTGACCTGCACCTGGCTGTCGCGGGCCGGGGTGCCGAAGTCCACGGCATTGAGATCGATATCTGTGGCTGGGTCGAAAAGAGTGATCATTGCTCGGCCTCCGAGGGCGCCAGACCGAAGTCGGCGGGGAAGTGCTTCAGGGCGCTGGCCACCGGGTAGGAGGTCATCCCGCCCAGGGCGCACAGCGAGCCGTATTGCAGGGTGTCGCACAGGTCCTTGAGGATCAGCGCCTGCTCATCGCGGCGGCCTTGATCGGGAGCGGCCAGCAGGCGATCGATGACCTCCACGCCGCGGGTCGAGCCGATGCGGCACGGGGTGCATTTGCCGCAGGATTCCTCGGCGCAGAACTGCAGGGCGAAGCGCGCCATGTGGGCCATGTCCAGGCTGTCATCGGCCACCACCACGCCGCCGTGGCCGAGCATCGCGCCCATGGCGGCGAAGGCTTCGTAATCCAGCGGCGTATCGAACTGCGAAGGCGGTACCCAGGCGCCCAGGGGGCCACCGACTTGCGCCGCCTTCAGTGGCCGGCCGCTGGCGGTGCCGCCGCCATAGCCTTCCACCAGCTCGCGCAGGGTCAGGCCGAAGGCCCGTTCCACCAGACCGCCGTGGCGCACGTTGCCCGCCAGTTGGAAGGGCATGGTGCCCAGGGACCGGCCCATGCCGTAGTCACGATAGAACGGCGCGCCCTTGGCCAGGATCAGCGGCACCGAGGCCAGGGTCAGCACGTTGTGCACCAGGGTCGGCTGGCCGAACAGGCCTTGCAGCGCCGGGATCGGCGGCTTGGCGCGAACGATGCCGCGCTTGCCTTCCAGGGAATCCAGCAGGGCGGTCTCCTCGCCGCAGATATAGGCCCCGGCACCGACCCGCACCTCCATGTCGAAGGCCTGGCCGCTACCGCCGGCATTGGCCCCGAGATAACCGGCATCCCGGGCGATGTCCAGGGCTTCGCGCAGGGTGGCCACCGCCTGGGGATATTCCGAGCGCACGTAGATATAGCCGTAGCTGGCGCCGACTGCGATGCCGGCAATGGCCATGCCTTCGATCAGCAGGAACGGGTCGCCTTCCATCAGCATGCGGTCGGCGAAGGTGCCGGAGTCGCCTTCGTCGGCGTTGCACACCACGTACTTCTGCTGCTGCGGCGTGTCGCGCACGGTGCGCCATTTGATCCCGGCGGGGAAGGCCGCGCCGCCACGGCCGCGCAGGCCGGAATCGAGCACCGCGGCCACGGTCTGCTCGCCGCCCAGGGCGATGGAGCGGGTCAGGCCCTCGAAGCCGCCGTGGGCCCGGTAGTCGGCCAGGGACAGCGGCCGGGTAATGCCGGCGCGGGCGAACAGCAGGCGTTGCTGGTTCTTCAGGTAGGGCAGGTCTTCGACCCGGCCCAGGGCCAGGGGATGGCTTGCGGCATCGCCTTGCAGGGCGTCCAGCAGCGCCGGTACGTCGGCGGCGCCCACCGGGCCGAAGCCCAGGCGCCCGTCCGGGGTGTCGACTTCCAGCAGCGGCTCCAGCCAGTACAGGCCACGGGAGCTGGTGCGTTGCAGCTGCAGCGGCAGCTGGCGCTGTTCGGCCTGGGTGGCGATGGCCTTGGCCACTTCATCGGCGCCCACGGCGCGGGCCAGGGAATCACAGGGCAGGTAGAGGCTGGGCATCACGCGTCCTCCCGGCAGCTGTCGAGCAGCGCGTCCAGGCGCTCGGCGCTCAGGCGTGCATGCAGCTGGCCATCCAGCTCCAGGGCGGGCGAGCAGGCGCAGGCCCCCAGGCAATACACCGGCCGCAGGCTGATGTTGCCATCGGCGCTGCTGCCGTGGTCGTCCAGTTGCAGGCGCTCGCGCAGTTGCGCCGCCAGTTGCTCGGCGCCGCGGCTCTGGCAGGATTCGGCGCGGCACAGGCGCAGGATGTGCCGCGCCGGCGGCGAGGTACGAAAGTCATGGTAGAAGCTGATTACCCCGCGAACTTCGGCCTGGCTCAGGTTGAGGCTGTGGGCTATTTCCGGGATGGCGGGATCGGGGATGTAGCCGAGCTCTTCCTGGATCTGGTGGAGGATCGGCAGCAGCGCGCCCGGGGAGTCTTTGTGGCGCTCCAGCAGGCGGTGGATCAGAGGCAGGTGCAGTGTTTCATCAGGCATACAGCATTCCTCACGGTCACGGACACACCTGGTGGTTGTCGGCTGTCCGAAAGTGTCGGCTGCGGCGCTGGTTGCCGCGTCACGGTAGCGCGGCGTTTCAGGCCGTTGGCCATGCACCCTGAATGGGCATCTTGTTGTACCCGGCGCGGTCGTTGCCGCACCTGTTCAGGGCATAAAGGGCAGCTTGACACGCTGCTTCTGGTTCATCTGCACGAAAGCGACTTGTTCGGTTCCATCTACGACCACCCATTGAGTCTAGAAGAGCCTGGGCAACCGGGTGGGCGAGCGGGGCACTATCGGATAAAACGCGGGGAGTGAGGGATGACTTCGGTCAGCTCGGAAGCGAATAGCCAGGGAGTAGGGTGGGCCCCGTGGCGAGGGAGCAAGCTCCCTCGCCACAGGCGCTAGGAGCGGGCACGGCGCTGGGCGGCGTACTGCAAGGCCAGGCGGCCCATGAGTACCAGCAGGGTCAGGCCGATCAGCAGCACCGAGATCGCCGCCACGCTGGGGTCGACGTTATCGCGCAGGCCGCTCCAGATCCGCCGCGGCAGGGTGTTGACGTCGACACTGGTGATGAACAGGGTCACCGCCACTTCCTCCCAGGACAGGGCAAAGCTCAGCAGCGCGGTGGAGAAGATCCCCAGCTTGAGGTTCGGCAACATCACCAGGAAGGTGGTCTGCATCAGGCTCGCCCCCAGGTTGCGCGAGGCCAGTTCGATGCGCCGGTCCACCTGGCTCAGCGCCACCAGCATGGTCACCACGCCGTAGGGCACCACCATCACCACATGGGCGATCACCACCCCGGGCAGGGTGTCGTAGCCCCAGCCCGGGGCGATGCGCCCGAGGTTGGTTTCCATGAAGTACAGCACCAGCGCCGAGATCACCGGCGGAATGGCCATGGGCAGCAGCACCAGGCCGATCAGCAGGGTTGCCAGGCGCGAGCGCAGGTACCAGATGCCGAGGCTGAAACTCACCGCCAGCAGGGTGGCGATCAGGCTGGTGGCGCTGGCGATGGCCAGGCTCTGGCCGATGCTCGACAGCCAGTCGGGGTTGCTCAGCAGCGCCTCGTAGTGGCGCAGCGACCAGTGGCCGTCGGGCATCGACAGGTAGCGTTTGGCGGTGAAGGAAACCGGGATCACCGTCAGCAGCGGGAACAGCATGAAGGCCATGGCGACCACGGCGATCAGCCGGGTACTCAGGGCAGTGCGATGTGTATTCATAGTGACCTCAACCCACCAGTCGATTGACACGGGTGATGCGCATCAGCAGCCAGATCAGCGCGCTGACCAGGGTCAGCAGCACCAGGCTCAGGGCCGCGCCCAGGCCCCAGTTGCTGGTCTGGAACATCTGCAGGAACACGTATTCGGCAATCATCACCGTCTGCCCGCCGCCCAGTAGCACCGGGGTGATGAAGAAGCCCAGGCAGAACACGAAGACCATGATGAAGGCCCCCAGCAGCCCCGGCAGGGTCTGCGGCAGCAGCACCTGCCAGAAGGTGCGCAGGGCGCCGGCCCCCAGGCCGCGTGAGGCCAGCAGCACCCGTTGATCCAGCTGGCGCATGCTCGACAGCAGCGGGAACAGGGCATAGGGGATCATGAAGTGCAGCATTCCGATCACCACCCCCAGTTCGTTGCGGGTCAGTTGCAAGGGGTGATCGATCCAGCCCAGGGACAGCAGGCTGTCGTTGACCACGCCGTTGCTGCGCAGGGCGATCAGCCAGCCGAAGGCCCGCACCAGCACCGAGATCCAGAACGGGATGAACACGCAGATCTCCACCATGCGCTGCCAGAACGGCGGGCTGAACACCCAGCAGTAGGCCAGCAGGTAGCCGATCACCAGGGCCAAGAGGCTCACGGTCAGGCACAGGCGCAGGGTGCGCAGGAGCATGTCGTGGATCGCCGGATCGGTTGCGATGCGCTGGTACTGCCCGAAGCCTGTCTCCGGCAGGGTGAAGCTCCAGCTCACCACGCCGAAGAACGGCAACAGATAGAACACCACCAGTAGCAGCGGCAGCGGGAACAGCAGCAGGCTGCGTTCCAGGCGTGCGGTTCGGGTTGCACTCATGGTCGGCGGCTCATTTGGACAGGTGGGTCAGGTACTGCTCCAGGGTGCTGGAGTAGTGGTCGGCGTACCACTGGGTGTCGAGGAAGATCTGCTTCTTCATGTTGGCTTCGGAGGCGCAGTTGATCTCCCGCTGTTCGGCGCTCATCAGTTGCTGGGTGGCGGCGTTGGACGGGCCGTTGCCCAGGGCCTCGAACAGCTTCAGTTGCCCGGCCGGCTGCAAGGCGTGCTGGATGAACTGCATGGCCGGTGCGGTGCCCGCGGGGTTGTCCTTGAGCACGCCCCAGCTGCTGGCGTTGAGGAAGGCATGGTCGAAGCCCCACTTGATGCGGCCGCCGCTGTCTTCGTGGAGCAGGGTGGCGCGGGTGTGCCAGATGGCGCCCATGGAGGCTTCGCCTTCGATCATCAACTGCTGGCTTTCCGCACCCGACCCCCAGAACGACAGGACATGGGGCTTGAGCTCATCGATCTTGCGCAAGGCGCGGGGCACGTCCAGCGGGTACAACTGCTCGGCGGCCACGCCATCGGCCAGCAGCGCGGCTTCGAGCATGCCGTTCATCCACTTGTAGAGGGTGCGCTTGCCGGGGAATTTCTCCACGTTCCAGAAATCCGCCCAGTCCTTGGGGCCGTTGTCGCCGAACTTCTGGCTGTCCCAGGCGATCACGTAGCTGAACAGGTAGCCGGCGATGCCGTGCTCGTGGGACAGCGACGGCGCCACCAGGTCCCGCTGCACCACGCTGTAGTCCAGGGGTTGCAGGACCTTGTCGCGGCCCAGGCTCATGGCGCTGTAGCTGTCCACGTCGACCACGTCCCAGCTCGGCCGGCCGCTGGCCAGCTGCGAACGGATGGCCCCTTCGGTGGGGCCGGCGCCGTCGATGCGCACCGGGATGCCGGTGCTCTTGGTGAAGCTGTCGGTCCAGGCGCTGCGAAAGGCATTGAGTGCGTCGCCGCCCCAGTTGACCACCACCAGGGGCTTGTCGGCGGCCCAACTGATACCGCTGCGCAATGCCAGGGGCACCGCCGCCAGCAGGCCCATGGCCTGGAGGAAGGTGCGGCGGCTGACCTGCCCGCCGCGGGCTTTTTCGATGAGGATTTCAATGCAGTCGCGTTGATGGTGCTGGCTCATGGGGCAAGTCCTCGCGAGGCCGGTGCAGGGCGCGCCGGCCGATTATTGTTATGGGAGAGCTGTGCGCGATGGGGGAGCGGCCGGCTCAGGCTTCCAGCAGGAAGCTGTGGCGTACCGGCCAGCTCAGCCACACCGGGGTGCCGCTGGGCAATCGGGCGCCGGGGTGGTCGCCGGGCACCGAGAGGTTCACCGGTGCCAGTTCCGGGCTGATGTTCAGCGCCAGGTGGGTGCTGGAGCCCTGGTACACCCGCTCGCCGAGGCAGGCGGGCAGCACGTTGTGCTCGCCGGCTTGCGGGCGCTCGGTGTGCAGGGTCATGTGTTCCGGGCGTACCGCCAGCAATTGCGGCTGGCTGCTGATTTCCCCGGACGTGGTGGCCTGCAGCGGGCTGTCGCCAAAGCGTCCGCTGGCCTGGCTGCCGTTGCGGGAAATGCCCTGCAGCGGGAACAGGTTCATCTTGCCCAGGAACTCGGCGACGAAGCGGTTGCGCGGGCGGTCGTAGATGGTTTCCGGGGTGTCGATCTGTGCCAGCCGCCCCTGGTTGAAGATGGCAATGCGGGTCGACAGCGCCAGGGCTTCACCCTGGTCATGGGTGACGAAGACGAAGCTGGTGCCGACCTGGCGATGAATGCGCTGCAGCTCGGTCTGCAGTTGCTCGCGCAGGTTCTTGTCCAGGGCCGACAGCGGTTCGTCCAGCAGCAACATGTCCGGCTCGAATACCAGGGCCCGGGCAATGGCCACGCGCTGTTGCTGGCCACCGGAAAGCTCGGACGGCTTCTTGTTCAGGTGAGCACCCAGGCCCACCACCTCGAGGATGTGCTTGACCCGGCGCTGGCGCTCCTCGGCCTTCACGCCTCGGATGCGCAACGGGTAGGCGACGTTGTCGGCCACGCTCATGTGGGGAAACAGCGCGTAGCCCTGGAACACCATGCCGTAGTTGCGTTTTTCCGCCGGCCGCCGGCTGATGTCCACACCGCGCTCCAGCAGCTTGCCGGCGCTGGGGGTGAGGAAGCCCGCGAGGATCATCAACAGGGTGGTCTTGCCTGAGCCCGAGGGGCCGAGCAGGGTGAGGAATTCGCCTTGGCGAACGTCGAGGTCGATGCCGTCCAGGGCAGTGAAGTTGCCGTAGAACTGACTGATTCCTTGGGCGCTGAGTTGAGTCGAGGGACTGCTGGACACTACGGAGATCTCCCGCAAAGCCGGCCTGCGCTATGGAATTTTTATTGTCGGAACAGCAGGCGGTCGGCTCATTATTGTGAAAAGCAACGCCACATCAATGGAATAATTTTTGTCTCATTGGTGAGTGAAATTTCCCAGTCGCGAGCGCCTCAGGGTTCGCCGGAGGGGGCGTCCGAGATGTGCTGAGCGCTGGTCTGCAACTGGTTCTTCAACCAGGCGCTGAAGGCCTGGACCACCGAGCGCTCGGCCTTGGCCGGGTCGATCACCAGGAAGTAGCCGCGCAAGGCGCTGATGCTGATGTCGAACGGGCGCACCAGCAGGCCCCGGGCCAGGGCGTCGCCACTGAGCAGGTTGTCGCCAATCGCCACGCCCTGGGCGGCGATGCAGGCCGACTGGGCACAGTGCGCATCGGAGAAGGTGATGCCGCTGTCGGCGTTGACCTGGCTGGCGCCCGCCGCTGCCAGCCAGACCCGCCAGTCGCTGGTGTCGCTCATGTGGATCAGCGGGAAGTCCTTGAGGTCCAGTGGGGTCTTCAGGCCGCCGATGGCGTTGATCAGGCGCGGGCTGCACACCGGCGAGAAGCGCAGGGTAACGATCTGCTCCACCAGCAGCCCCGGCCAGTCGCCGATGCCATAGGCGATGAACAGGTCGGCTTCGGCGTCGCTGGTGTCGTCCTGGGAGCGCGGGCTGACCACCTGCAACTGCACCTGGGGGTACTGGCGCAGGAAACCGTTGATGTGATTGCACAGCCAGAAACTGGCGAACCCCGGGTTGCAGCTGATGCGCAGTTTTCCGGACACCGACAGGCCGTCGAAACGCCGCCCGGCGTCCTGGATGTCGGCCAGGATGCGCCGCACCTCCCGGGCATAGCACTGGCCCTGGTAGGTCAGGCCGATGCCGCGCCCGACCCGTTCGGTGAGGGCAAAACCCAGGCTCTGTTCCAGGCTGATGATCTGGTGGCTGATGGCGCTGCGGGTCAGGCTCAGTTGCTGGGCGGCAGCAGTGACGCTGCCCAGCCGGGCGACCGCGTCGAGGGCGCGCAGGGCGGTGATCGAGGGGTAGCGCATACAACCTCCGGGTCAAGGGAACCTGTGTTCGACGGCGTTCGTATTCCGCACATAGTGCGGCGCAGTATGGGCCGACCTCTCGGCAAACTGGTCAATTTACTTTGACATTGCCGCCTAAAAAATTCGATTGATGTAATCGGCGCTTCACCAATACTGAGCCTCGATCCGGCCTGTAGCCGACCGGACAAGCCTAATAACAACAAGAGGTCCCGCAGGCCGAGTGGGGGCGCTGTGGCGTCCTGGCGCCGGCCGGCCGGAACCTGGATAACCAGGAGTGCCGCGGATGTCCCGTTACAAAGAATTCGCCATGGATTGGGTTGAACGCCACCGCCAGCAACTGTCGGACTGGCACCAGATCATCTGGCATTACGCCGAGCCGGCCTTTCGTGAATACAAGTCCAGCGCCTGGTACGTGCAACTGCTGGAAGCCGAGGGCTTCACCGTCGAGCGCGCCAGCGGCGGCATGCCCACGGCCTTCTGCGCCACCTTCACCCAGGGCCAGGGACCGCTGCTGGCCACCTACGGCGAATACGATGCGGTGCCTGGCAACTGCCAGGCGGCCACTACCCGCAAGCAGCCGCGCGATGGCCTGTCGCGCTTCGCTCCGGGGCACACCGACCCGCACTCGGCCCTGGGCATCAGCGCCCTCGGCGGGGCCCTGGCGGCCAAGGCGACCATGGTGGAATTCGGCCTGCAGGGCAGCATCAGGTTCTTCGGCGAGCCGGCGGAAAAGCTCCGCGCCTCCAAGCCGGTCCACGCCGCCAAGGGCTACTACGATGACCTGGATGCCGCCATCAGTTTCCACCCCACCTACATGTTGCCGCTGAACAACACCACCACCTGGGACACCCACTGCGGCATCGCCTACGCCTACATCTACAGCTTTACCTGCGAGGATCCGCAGAACTGGATCGCCGCCGATCGCTACAGCCCGATCCCGCAGAACCATCTGGCGGCCCGGGCGCCGGGGGCCAACGACGCCCTGGTGCATTTCTACACCCTGAACGAAAGCCTGCGCCGTTCGACCCTGCCGTTCACCGGCCTGTGGAGCTACAACGAAGCGATCCTCACCGCCGGCCAGGCCACCGCGGACAACCTGCCGCCGCACCTGTCGCAGATCCAGTACCTGCTGCGCTGCGATTCCATCGAGCAGGCCGAGACCATCTCCCAGGTCATGGACAACAACGCCGCAGCGGCCGCCATGGCCACTGGCTGCCGCTGGAAAAAGACCTGGGTGTGCAAGTCCCGGGGCGGCCTGCCCAACCACATCATGGCCCAGGCCACCTACGACAACCTGGCGGCGGTGGGTGCTCCACAGTGGGACGAAGAAGCCCGGGAGATCGCTCGGGAAATCCAGCGCAACCTTGGCCTCGAAGCCATGGAACGGCCATTTCTGCCGGCCACCGAAGCCTTGATCGAACCCCAGGAATGCGAGCGCCAGATGCGCCTGCAAATGCCCGCCTGGCAGAACTACCTGACCTCCGATGACTACCCGGAATACACCTGGCACTGCCCCACCGTGCGCCTGCTGGTGGCCCGGCCGATGCTCAGTGCGCCAGCTGGCACGGTCTATCCGGACTGGGTGTCCAACGCCCTGGGCGGCATCCGCCAGACCATCGACCCAATGATCGAGGTCGCCGCCAAGACCATTGCCGCAACCCTGGTGGACCTGCTGACCGACGAGGCGTTGCTCAGCGCGGCCAAGGCCGAGTTCGTCGAGCGCACCGGTGGCGGTATCGGCGGCAGTCGCTGGCAGGCGCCGCTGCTGCCCAAGGACTTCCAGGTGCCCCACGATTTCCGTTGGCCGGAGTACATCAGTACCGCCCGGGGCGAAGAGTGGTGGATTCCGGCGCGGGCGGACGAATAGCCCGCGGCAGGAGGTGACAGAGCCTGTGGAAACGGCCTGGACGAGAGGGCGTTATGCCCGTTCGTTCAGGTGTTTATGCACAACGGATGGGTTGCCAGGGCCTGGACGGGCCGGTTTTGTGGACCGTTTCTCATTCCTTGCGCAACTGGCTGTTTTTTCGACGGTTTATTTTGTGAACAAAAAATGACCAGCCTCTGTTTTTGGCTCCAGGCCAGGCTTTCATGGGCTTTCATTGAATTCCATCAACAGACTTATCCACAGGTCGCGACAGGCCGTCGCAGGCTCTCAACGCTCCGCCAGAAGCAGCAGATTGCGCGGGGTCAGGTGCGCAGGGCAGAAGGTGCCCAGGCGTACCTGGTAGCCCTGCTGTTGCAGAAACAATGCCCGGTCCAGCACCAGCCACAGTTCCAATGGCCGGCGGAACAGGCCGCGCAGCAGTTCCAGGTTGCGCACCTGGGCCAGGCGCTGCCAGCCGGCGGCTTCCAGGGCCGGCCAGTCTGGCTGGCCCACTGTGGATAACTCCTTGAGCGCGGCAAGGTCGCGGCAGTAGTCGGCGAAGGGCTTGTCCAGCCAGTGGCTGGGCAGGGATGGCGTCGGCAGGTATTCGTCGAGGCCACGCACTTGCCGTTGCAGCAGGTCGAATGCCAGGCGGCGGGCCATGGAGGTGTCGCGCTGACGCCGAACTCGGGCACCGGCAGTGACGGTTTCGCTCATGGGCAAGGCCAGGTCTTCCAGGGACAGGTCCAGGGGGGATGCCTGGGCGGCTGTGGATAAGCCCTGGTAGTGGCTGGCGCGGGTGCGGTTGTAGCAGCAGGGGGCGATGGCCAGCTGTGGACAACCCTGCTGGCTGGCCAGCTGGATCAAGCGCACATGCAGATCGCCGCACGCGTGCAGGGCCACTGGGGTGTGTCGGGCATCGAGGTGGCGGTCGGCGTCGGCGGCCAGTACATCCTGGTGCAGGTGCCGGGCAGGCAGGCCGTGGTGCTGGCTCAGCTGCGTGCCGCTGGTCACCAGCGCCGGATCGTATTCCAGGCAGGTCAGTTGTTGTCCGGGCTGCAGCAGGCGCCGCCCCAGGTGGCCCTTGCCCGAACACCAGTCGAGCCAGTGCTCGGTTGCCTGGGTGAAGTGCAGGCGGCCGGCGAAGGCTTCGATCTGCTGCCATTTGCGCCCGGGGACGTCGACACTGAGGCGCTGGCGCAGGGGCGGCAATGCCTGGCCGGGCCATTCGGCCACGGCAGACAGGGCCCCGGAGCGCGCGGCCAATTCGCCGAAGGGGGCAGGTGCCCGGAGGTGTTCCGGGTGGTTGTGGGCAGCCTCGGCGTCTTCCAGGGTGCGCTGGCGCAGCCACTGGGCGAGTTCCGGGTAGGAGGTTTCCCAGGGCAGGTGCAGATACTGGAACGGACGAGGCCGCCAGAGATCCTGGTGTTCAAGCAGGAAGCCGTCCAGGGCCTGGAAGCGATCGAGCAGCGCGGGGCCTTGGAGGATGGCGGGCATGGTGTCGAGTCCGGGGCAGACCCGCTCCCTGGCGGGAGCGGGAGAAGATCAGCGTCCCTGGCAGGCGTCGACCCGCAGCCAGCGTTCCAGTTGGCGGAAGGCCTGGACCAGGATGAACGACATCAACAGGTAGAACACCCCGGCGGTGAAGAACATGTCCACCGTCAGGTAGTTGCGGGCGATGATGGTGCGCGCCATGCCGGTCAGCTCCAGCAGGGTCACGGTGCTGGCCAGGGAGCTGGCCTTGAGCATCAGGATCACTTCGTTGCTGTAGGCCGGCAGGCCGATGCGCGCCGCCCGCGGCAGGATGATATAGAACAGCGCCTTGGGCCGGGACATGCCCAGGGCCCGCGCGGCTTCGATCTCACCGGGGGGAATGGCCTGGATGGCGCCGCGCAGGATCTCGGCGATGTAGGCCGCGGTGTGCAGGGTCATGGTGGCGGTGGCGCACCAGAACGGGTCGCGCAGGTAGGGCCACATGAAGCTGTCGCGCACCGCATCGAACTGCGCCAGGCCGTAATACACCAGGAACAGCTGCACCAGCAGCGGCGTGCCGCGAAAGAAGAAGATGTAGGCGTAGGGCAGGGCGCGCACGTACCAGAGCTTGGACGAACGGGCGATGCCCAAGGGGATGGCCAGCAGCAAACCGAGAATCACGGCGATGCCCACCAACTCCAGGGTCAGCGTCGCGCCCTGGATGAACTTCGGCAGCCATTTGTAGATGACTTCCCATTCCATTACGTCGTCCTCACAAAGCCGCGGGCGGCGCGTTTTTCCAGGAAGTGCATGCCGGTCATGGCCAGCACGGTCAGGCCCAGGTACATGAAGGCCGCGACCATGAAGAAGGTGAAGGGATGCTTGGCGAAGGTCACGGCGTTCTGCGCGTGGCGCATGATTTCTTCAAGGCCGATCACCGACACCAGCGCGGTGTCCTTCATCAGGATCATGAACAGGTTGCCCAGGCCCGGCAGGGCGATACGCCACATCTGCGGCAGGATCAGGCGGCTGAAGATCCGAAACTTGGAAAGGCCCAGCGCGGTGCCGGCCTCGCGGTGGCCCTTGGGGATGGCCAGGATCGCGCCACGAAACACTTCAGTGGCATAGGCGCCAAAGCACAGCCCGAGGGCGATCACCCCGGCGAGAAACGGACTGAGGGCCAGATCGGGGTTGCCGAAATGCTCGCCCAGCGCGCTCATCATGTTCACCGTGCCGTAGTAGATCAGCAGCACCCACAGCAGTTCCGGGACGCCGCGCACGATGGTCGAATAGGTTTCGCCAAGCCAGCGCAGTGGCTTGTACGGGGAAGTCTTGGCCAAGGCACCGAGCAGGCCGAGCACCAGTCCCAGGCATAACGCCGAGAGGGCCAGCTTGACGGTCATCAGCGCGCCGGCGGCGAGCGCCGGGCCGAATCCGTAGAGATCGATATTCATGGGGTCTGGATGGCTTTGCTAAGGACCGGCGCCCAGGGGGCGAGCGCCGGTCAGGCAAGTCAGTATCAATAGATGCTGAACGGGAAGTACTTGTCGTTGATCTTCTTGTAGGTGCCGTCGGCCACGATTTCCTTCAGGGCGGCGTTCAGCTTCTCGCGCAGTGGATCTTTCTTGCGCACGGCAATCCCGATCTTGTCGCTTTCCACCATTGGCTCGCCCTTGAACTCATAAGGCTTGCCCGCGTCGCTCTTGAGCCACTCGTAGTTGACGTACTTGTCGGCCAGGATCGCGTCCAGGCGGCCGGAGGTCAGGTCCAGGTAAGCGTTTTCCTGGGTGTCGTAGAGCTTGATGGTGATGTCGTCGCCCAGGTTGTCTTCCAGCCAGGTACCGGCCAGGGTCGCCCGCTGCGCGCCGATGATCTTGCCCTTGAGCGAGGCCTTGTCGGTCTTGAAGTCGGTCTTGGCCTTGGGCGCGATGAACTGCAGCTTGTTGGAGTAGTACGGGTCGGTGAAGTCCACCGCCTGCTTGCGCTCATCGGTGATCGACAGCGAGGAGATCAGGAAGTCGAACTTCTTCGCGTTCAGGGCCGGAATGATGCCGTCCCAGTCGGAGGTGACCACGGTGCACTCGACTTTCATCTTGGCGCACAGGGCGTCGCCGATGTCCTTGTCGAAGCCCACGACCTGGCCGCTGGCGTCCTTGTTGTTGAACGGTGGGTAGGCTGCTTCGATGCCCATCTTCAGGGTCTCGGCGGCAGCGCTGGCGCTGAAGGCCAGGGTGACGGCAGCGGCCAGGAGGATTTTCTTATAGCTCTGCATGCGTGTAGCTCCGTTAGCGGTTGCTGGACATGAATTGTTTGCAGCGTGCCGAAAGCGGGTTCTCGAAGACCTGCTGTGGCGATCCTTGCTCTTCTACCAGACCCTGGTGCAGAAACACCACTTCGCTGGAGACCTGACGGGCAAAGCTCATTTCGTGGGTGACCAGCAACATGGTGCGGCCTTCTTCGGCCAGGGCGCGGATCACGTTGAGGACTTCCTGGACCATTTCCGGGTCCAGGGCCGAGGTCGGCTCGTCGAACAGGATGACTTTGGGTTGCATCGCCAGGGTCCGGGCGATGGCGGCGCGCTGCTGCTGGCCGCCGGACAGCTGTGCCGGGTAGGCGTGGCGCTTGTCGGCGATGCCGACCTTGGCCAGCAGCGCCTCGGCCACTTCGATGGCCTCGGCCTTGCTCTGGCCCAGCACCCGGCGTGGCGCCTCGATGATGTTGTCGAGCACGCTCATGTGCGGCCAGAGATTGAAATTCTGGAAGACGAACCCGATTTCGCTGCGCAGGCGGTTGATCTGCTTGCCGTCGGCGGCTACCAGCTCGCCGTTTTTCGCGGCCTTGAGCTTGAGCTCTTCGCCGGCTACCAGGATCTGCCCCTGGTGCGGGTTTTCCAGCAGGTTGATGCAACGCAGGAAAGTGGACTTGCCGGAGCCGGAGGAACCCAGGATCGATATCACGTCACCGTCGCGTGCGGTCAGCGAGATACCCTTGAGTACCTCCTGAGTGCCGTAGCGTTTGTGCAAGTTGCGGATTTCAAGCGCGGGCGTGGCCTCAGCCATGTGCGGTCCTCATTGAGTTCATTGTGCTCCTGCTGTTGGGCGGCCTTCCTGGCGAGGCGCCAAGCTAGCATAGGGTTCCAAGCGCAGCCAACAGCGCTACCGGAGGTAAACAGACGGTGTGTGGCAGGTTGTCGCATCAGCACAGAAGACTGTCGCCCCATCAACAACCGAACGCCTGTTTGAACCCTGGATCCGCCTGAAATCCGGTAGGTGTCGCGTAAAAAAAGGCGCGATGGTGCCAGCTTTGGCCGGGTGTTGGAAGGGTTAACGGGCCAAAGGTCATGGATCTGCACTCTAATCGCTCATCGGCTGCTTTTCGGGTGTGTTTTTGGTGCGCCATTTCGTCCTGCAAGTGAGTCGGCCGGTAACGAAATGGCGAAATGCCATTGTTCTCAATGACTTGGGATTTCCATCGGTCGGCTCGCCAACCCTTGTTGCCCGGGGTTCTGTAACATTTTGGCGCAATTCTTGCGTGCGATATAAAGAACGCCCTGTTGGATTCTTTTTACGAGAACGAATGCAGACCGGGTGGAGTTACTCTTTTTTCGTTGCAAAGGTGCTTTTCATGAGCGGTACGCAACTCTCCAATGACCTCGAACAGGGGCTCAAGCCGCGGCATGTGACCATGCTGTCGATTGCCGGTGTGATCGGCGCAGGCCTCTTCGTCGGCTCCGGCCACGCCATTGCCGAAGCCGGCCCCGCCGTGCTGCTGGCCTATGCTGCCGCCGGCACCCTGGTGGTGCTGGTGATGCGCATGCTGGCGGAAATGGCCGTGGCTTCGCCGGACACCGGATCGTTCTCCACCTACGCGGACCGCGCCATCGGCCACTGGGCCGGTTTCACCATCGGTTGGCTGTACTGGTGGTTCTGGGTGCTGGTGATTCCCCTGGAAGCCAACGCTGCCGCGACCATTCTGCATGCCTGGTTCCCCAACGTGGCGATCTGGGTCTTCACTCTGGTGATCACCCTGCTGCTGACCGCCACCAACCTGTTCAGCGTGAAGAACTACGGTGAGTTCGAGTTCTGGTTCGCCCTGATCAAGGTGGTAGCCATCATCGGCTTCGTGATCCTCGGCCTCGCCGCCATCTGCGGCCTGCTCCCCAACAGCCAGGTCAGCGGCGTATCGCATCTAGTGGACACCCAGGGCTTCATGCCCAACGGCATGGGCGCGGTACTGGCCGCCATGCTGACCACCATGTTCTCCTTCATGGGCACCGAGATCGTCACCATCGCCGCGGCGGAATCCCACAACCCGGGCAAGCAGATCTCCAAGGCCACCAATTCGGTGATCTGGCGGATCGGCCTGTTCTACCTGGTATCGATCTTTATCGTTGTGGCCCTGGTGCCGTGGAACGACCCGAGCCTGGCCCAGGTCGGCTCCTACCAGACCGTGCTCGACCGCATGGGCATCCCCAATGCCAAGCTGATCGTTGACCTGGTGGTGCTGGTGGCCGTGACCAGTTGCCTGAACTCGGCGCTCTACACTGCCTCGCGCATGCTGTTCTCCCTGGGCAAGCGTGGCGATGCCCCGGCCGCCGCCAAGCGCACCAACGCCAGCGGCACGCCTTACTGGGCGGTGATCCTGTCCACCGCTGCGGCCTTCCTCGCGGTGTTCGCCAACTATGTCGCTCCGGCGGCGGTGTTCGAATTCCTCCTGGCCAGCTCCGGCGCCATCGCCTTGCTGGTGTACCTGGTGATTGCCGTCTCGCAACTGCGCATGCGCCACAAGCGCATGGCTGCCGGCGAGAAGATCGCCTTCCGCATGTGGCTGTTCCCGGGCCTGACTTACGCTGTGATCGTGTTCATCGTCGCGGTGCTGGGCATCATGCTGTTCCAGGAAGAGCACCGGGTGGAGATCCTCGCCACTGGCCTGCTGAGTGTCATCGTCATCGCTGCCGGCCTGATGGTGGCCCGTCGGCGCAAGGCCGAGCGCAATGGTGCCCTGGCACTGAACTGACGGTTTGCTCCGCTCTTTATGAAAAGGCCGCGCTCAGAAATGACCGCGGCCTTTTTCATGCCCGGATGCAACTTTGGGGGGGGCTGCTGGTGGCGGGCAGAGGCTCGCTCGCGGCCTGGCGACGGGGCGCTTTACCCACCCGGGGCGCCTGCTGATAATCCTCCACTCGGTTAGCTTGGGATGCAGCGATGAAAGACCTGGATATGGATGATGCCGAGTGGGAACTGCTCGACCTCGAATGGCATCAAGGGTTCGCCTTCGTGGAAGGGGCCCTGTTGGTGGAGGAGCGAGCCCGTGACGTGTACCTCATGCTGCAGCGTGAAGGGCGGACCCCGGCTGAGCAGGCTTGCCAGGCCGCGACCGAGCAATTCCCGGCTTCCCCCCTGGTAGAGGGCGAGCCGCTCTGGCGACATCGTGTTCATCGGCACCTGCTGCGTGATGCGCGGGCCGATTATTATGCGTTGCCCCGTTACTTCGCGCGTTATGGCTACCACCCGTTGCAAGCCTTGCCGGTGCGTGTGTGTCGGGGCTTGCAGAGCCTGGGCCATGACCATTGGCGTGATCAGTGCCGTGCCTACTTCTGTCATGACTACGGGCAGGAGGTGATCGACGGCGCGCAGCCTGAGCGCCTGGCGCTTGTGCACCCGGTGCCAGAAAACTGGCCTGCGGGGTCGGTGCTGTTCAGTGACGGGGACAAGGTCTTCCTCGGCGCCCGAGCGATCGCCAGCGCGGAGCAGCAGGTACGCGGTACCAACCATCCGGCTTATCAAGTGATCAGCGGCCAAGTCTGCCGGGGCGGCGTTGTGCTGCATCAGAAGGACGGTTCGCCGTTGCCGATTGCCAATCCGGATGGCTTCCAGATGCTGGCCTGGCGCTGGGGTACGGATGGGCATTCGGTGATCGTCCAGGCGCAGCAGGGCTCGAGCATCGCCTATGAGTATTTCTACCGCATCGACAACGTCGATCTGGCGACTTTCAGCGTGCTCAACGAGCGCTACGCCAAGGACGCACGCCGGGCTTATTACCTGACCGGAAAAACCCTGCGCTATGTCGGTGACTTCCGCCTGCTGAACCGTGTTCAGTCGGTGTTCGATGCCGGTGGCCGGATCTTGAGCCAGAGTGAAGCGGCGGACCCGTACTTTGCCGTGGACGATCAGTTCGTCTACTGCAATGGCACCCGCCTGCGTGGTGCCGATGGCCCGAGTTTCCGTCACCTGGGATTCGACTACTACGCTGACCGGCATCGCGTCTACCGGCGCAGCAAGCCGCTGGACGTGGATGTAGAGAGTTTTGTGGTGGCCCAGCTGGAGCGTGGCGAAGGCAACTATTCGCCGTTGCTGGTGGGTGACAGGCACGGCCCGCTCGGTTCGGATGGGGTGATCGATGACATCATGCTGCAAGAGTGGTCGGCGTACTTCGAGGCGCATCCGCAGTTGCAAGATTATTGGTGGCATCGCTTGCAGGCACCATCGGCGTCAACAGCCCAGGCCTTGCGTTCCATCGGCTCCGGGTTCGAGCTGGGGAGCCAGGTGCACTTCCATGGCCGCCCCATCAATGGTCTGGATGCCGGTAGTTTCAAGCTGCTGGACACACACCTGTGTGGCGACGCCAATGGCTTGTATCTGATCCCCTTTCATCGCGCCGAGACCCGGGTGCCGGAGCGATTCTCTTCGGCCTGCGCCGATCATTACCGTGCCCTGGGCGGCCCGTACCTGACCGATGGCCAGAGGGTTTTTTGCCACAGTGTCTTTTATCAGGTGCCCGAGCCTATGGCCAAAGCGGATCTGGCCAGCTTCGAGTCATGCGGGCATGGCTGGGCCCGGGACAAGGGGGCGGTGTACTACTACGGCGCAAGAAAGAAGCCCCTCGACCCGGCGCACACTCGCGTCATGGGCAGCTACGCCTTCACCGCGACACTGATGTTTGCTGCCGGCAAACCGCTGGAGGTTGAATTCAGCCCGGAGGAAGTGATGGTTCCTCATCCGGACTTTCTGCAATTGGGCACGCGCAAGCTGTTCTGTGGCCGGCGGCCGGTGAGTGCCAAGCGCATCGACCTGGCCAGCCTGGAGTTTGTTGCCCAGCGCTATGCCCGGGACAAGCAGCGTTTCTACCAGTACGACGGTTACGCGACGCTCAGCGAAATCAGCGCCGAGCAGTACCACCAGGCACTGAAGAAGGCCCCGGCAGGGGACGCCGACTCTGAGAGTTTGGCGTTCTGAAAGGCAAAAAAGGCTGCCGTCAGCATTGACGGTGGCCTTTTTGCTGGATTTGTGACTTGTTACATGGCGTTTCATGGACAGCCCGCTGGCGAAATAGTAGCCTGCGCGCTCTTCGATAAGAGCTCTTGCGTGCCAGCGTGAGAGGAGCTATGGAATAGCGCTGTATTGCAAGGGATTGAATGCTTGTCGGGGCCCTGAATCCGCCTTCTGCCTCTGTCCCTTGTTCCCTGCGTAGCCGCCATGGTTCCTGAGTGTCAGCGCCTGCCTGACAGTCCCGGCTCGAAGAACGAGCATTCAGGGTTCAATGGTGATCGCCCGGCCATTGGTCCCTTAAAGAAAGGGCGGCAAGGAGACGCGCATGGCGTTCACTAAAATCATCTTCAAAAACCCGAACACCGGAGCCATCAAGGAAGCGCCAGTTGGTTTCTCCTGGACCGTGTTCTTCTTCGGCTTCATCCCGGCGCTGTTCCGCGCCGACTGGAAATGGGCTGCCATCATGTTCCTGCTGGCCATGTTCACCTTCGGCCTGAGCAACCTGGTGTTCATGTTCATCTACAACAAGCTGTATGTACGCGACCTGATCGGCGCAGGCTTCAAGGCCCAGTCCATCGCCAGCGGCGACCTGAACTTCGCCAGCTCGCGCATCGGCATGGAAATCCCTCGGCTGGAAGCTGCCTGAGCATCACGCCAGGCTGTTTAGCTGAAACGGAAAAGGGCGCATTCATTGCTGAATGCGCCCTTTTTTCATGCCCGGAAGAAACTCAGCCTTCGGCGCTGAACAGTGCCTGGGATGCGGCCATGTAGTCGGCCTGGAAGGCCTCGGACTCGATCCAGGCCAGGGCCGTGGCCTCGTCGGCCTCGGTGGACCAGTTACGGTATTCGATCAGCGCCGCAAGGATGAAGTCCGTGGCGCCCTGTTCGCCCTCCTGCTCATAGACCAGCTCCAGCAGCGGGTCCGAGAGGAAGACCGTGCACAGCGCCTGCTGGCTGGTTTTCTCGGCGTCGCGCATCTTCACGAACAGCTCGGTCAGGTCCACCGATTCGAAGTCGATGCGGCTGTCGTTGGGGTCCAGTTCCAGCTCCGAGGTCGGTGCAGTGCGCTTGGCGCGGTTCTGCTTGGCCTTGGCCTTTGCCCGGGCGGCACGTTTGTGTTGTTTGTCGATCGATGCCATGGGCGTCTTACCTTGTTGCGCAAAGGGGCGGCGCTCGCGGATTCGGGGCGAACGGCCGGTCAGGCGGGAAAGGATGCCAGCAAATCGCTGCGCTGGCACCCGCCAAGGCCTCAAGGCGGGTACCGACGATCCTGCATGGGCCGAGGTCCATTGCGGCGCAGCACCTGTGCCAAAGGTTTTTTGCAGCCTTTTCCCACTGCCTGGGAATCTGATTTCATTTGCCGGGAAACTCCATGCACCATGGCTGCAAGAGGCCGCTATGCACTACCACACGCCCACTGACCGTCTGCTGCAAATACTCGTGGCCCTGGGGCAATCCCCGGAGGCCATGTCTGCCAAGGAGCTGTCGCTGAACCTGCAGCAGCCCCTGAGCAGCACCTATCGCCACCTCAAGACCCTGCTGCGCTGGGGGCTGGCCCAGGACAATGGCCAGGGCCGTTACCTGCCCGGGCCTGCTTGCCTGCAACTGGCGAAGAAGTTCGACCGCGAAGGCCTGCTGGTGACCCTGGCCAAGCCGGAGCTCAACCGTCTGGCCGAACTCAGCCAGGAAAGCGTCGCGCTGATGGTGCCAAGCAACGGGCAGGCGATCTGCATCGAGCTGGTGGACAGCCCTCAGCCCTTGCGCTGCTGCTACCAGAAGGGCCTGGCGCAGCCGCTGCTGCTGGGCGCCTCGGCCAAGGTGTTGCTGGCCTACATGGAGCCTGAGCTGTGCTTGTCGATCCTGCGCCAGCAGGGCGTCGAGGAGGCGGATTTCGCCGCGCACCTGGACAGCTACGGGGCCATTCGCGCCGCCGGGCATGCGGTGAGCCTGAGCGAGATCGATCTGGGCATCTGGGGTGTCAGCGCGCCCTTGCTGGACAGCCGTGACCGCTTGCAAGGCGCCATCAGCCTCATGGCCCCGGCGTTCCGCGCCGAACAGCGCAGTGAGCGGCTGATCCGCTGGACCCGCGAAGCGGCCCAGCGCCTGAGCGCCCGACTGGATTGAATTGACTGGAGCAAGACCATGATCAGCAACGCCCCCATGCACCTGTGGCAGGGTCGTATCGACCTGGCCGAAGGCCTTGCCGCCCGGCGCTGGCACCAGTGGGTGCAGCCCTGGGCCGAACAGCAGCCGGCGGGTATCGCCTTGCTCGGGCTGGCCTGTGACGAGGGGGTCAAGCGCAACCAGGGGCGCACCGGTGCCAGCCAGGGCCCGGCAGCCTTGCGCGCGGCCCTGGCCAACCTGGCCTGGCACGGCACCGGCCCGCTGTACGACGCAGGGGACGTGACCTGCACCGACCACCACCTGGAAAGCGCCCAGCAGCGCTACGCCGAGCGCCTCGGCCTGTTGCTCGAACAGGGGCACCTGGCCCTGGGGCTGGGCGGTGGTCATGAAATCGCCTTTGCCAGCTTCAGTGGCCTGGCCGATCACCTGCGCCGCCAACAGCCCTGCCCGCGCATCGGCATTCTCAATTTCGATGCCCACTTCGATCTGCGCCATGCGCCGCAAAGCAGCTCCGGTACGCCGTTCCGGCAGATCGCCGAGTACTGCCGGCAGGCCGGCATGCCTTTCGAGTATTGCTGCCTGGGGGTCAGCGAGTTGAGCAACACCCAGGCGCTGTTCGAGCAAGCCCGGGAGCTCGATGTGCGCTACCTGCTGGACCGGCAGATGCAAGGCTGGAACCTGCCGGCAGTCGAGGCCTGCCTGGACGCTTTTCTCGACGGTATCGACGTGCTCTACATGACCCTGTGCCTGGATGTGCTGCCAGCCAGCCAGGCTCCCGGCGTCAGCGCGCCCTCGGCCTACGGGGTGGATGTGCAGGTGGTCGAGCACCTGGTACGCCGTGCTCGGGCCAGCGGCAAATTGCGCGTGGCCGACATTGCCGAACTCAATCCCGGGCTCGACCAGGACCAACGCACCGCCCGCGTGGCCGCGCGTCTGCTGGCCAGCCTGATTCACTGAGGGGCATGCCCCTCGCCGCGCAACACCACAATGACAAGAAGAGATGTTTGCCATGCCGACTTTTGAATTGGACGCGCTGACCACCCTGGCGCTGGCCCTGATCCTGCTGGGGGTGGGAGCCCAGCTGAAGAAACGCAGCCGCTGGCTGACCCAGCTCTGTGTCCCGGCGCCGGTGATCGGCGGTTTCGGCTTTGCCCTGATCGTCTGGCTGCTGCGCGATCAGCAACTGCTGGCGATCAAGCTCGACACCGCGATCCAGACGCCCTTGATGGTGGCGTTCTTCACCACCGTGGGCCTGGGGGGCAGCCTCGGCCTGCTGCGTCGTGGCGGCAAGATCCTGTTCGTCTATCTGGGGGCCTGCTGGTCCCTGGCGCTGCTGCAGAACCTGGTGGGGGTCGGTGCCGCCAAGGCGCTGGGCATCGACCCGCTGCTGGGCATCATGGCCGGTGCGGTGTCCCTGGAGGGTGGCTTTGGCGCGGCGGCGGCCTTTGGCCCGATCGCGGAAAACCTCGGGGCGGTGGGGGCCACCACGGCGGCCCTGGCCTCGGCCACCTTCGGCATGGTTGCCGGCGGCTTGCTGGGCAGCCCGCTGGCGCGCTGGCTGATCGAGCGCAACCGCCTGCAGATCCAGGCCGATCAGGTCAGTACCCTGCAGCACCTGGAAAGCGCTGCCCAGGGTTCGGTGGCGCCTTTGGATGCACCGACCCTGCTGCGCCTGCTGACCTGCATTCTGCTGATCATGGTGCTGGGTTTCTGGATCGGCAGCGCGCTGAACGAGCACCTGGGCATCGTCCTGCCAAGCTACGTGGGGGCGATGTTCGTGGCGATCATCCTGCGCAATCTCAATGACCGGGCGCGGATCATCGACATCCCCGACAGCGCCGTGAGCACCCTGGGCGACGTATGCCTGGGGGTGTTCCTGACCATGGCCATGATGAGCCTGAAGTTCTGGGAACTGGAACAGCTCGGCCTGCCGCTGCTGGTGATCCTGGTGGTGCAGGTGCTGGTGATGGTGCTGCTGTGCGTGTTCCTGCTGTTCCGCCTGTTTGGCGGCAACTACGACGCGGCGGTGTTGTGTGCCGGCTTCATGGGCCACGGCCTGGGGGCCACGCCCAATGCGGTGGCCAACATGGGCGCGATCTGTGATCACTACAAGGTCTTTTCCTACAAGGCCTTCATCATCGTGCCGCTGTGCGGTGCGGTATTGATCGACATCGTGGCGATCCCGCTGATCACCTGGTTCATCAACGCCTTTGCCTGATCAGCGCCCCGGCGTCAGCTCTTGCCCTGGGCTGTTCGGGGCCGGGCTTGCGTGCTGCAGCCAGTGCAGCAGCAGCGGCCAGAGCCGGCTTTCGAAGCGGCTGTGGAAGAAGGCGAAGTGGCCGATCTCGACCTCACCGATGTCCTCGGGGCGAATGCGCCAATGGGTGCGCGTGCTGTTGTCGAAGTAGCCCAGTAGCCGCTCGATGGCTGCCACGGTGCCGAAGGGGTCGTCGCTGACGCTGATGGCGAGGATCGGGGCGCTGACCTGGGCGAAGGGCTGCCCACTGCGCTCTGCGGCCAGCCTGCGGCCGCTGGGGCGGCCTTCGTAGCGTGGGTGCGGGGTGGCCCAGTCGCGGACCACCCCGGCGGGGGTGTCTTCCATCCAGCCCAGGCGCTTACCGGGGAAGTAGCCGTACAGGCGGGTCAGCAGGGGCATCAGCACATGCCACTTGCCCAGCATGCGCCAGCGCTGGGCGGGCACGTAGTCGCGCCAGTAGGCGAACTGCGCGCCCATGGTGGCCGCGCGGCGGATCACCCCGGCGGAGGCCGCCAGGCCCAGGGCGCAGCCGCCGAAACTGTGGCCCACCACGTCGATCGGTTGCCCGGGAAACTCGCGCCGGGCGCGTTGCAGCATGGCTTCGAAATCCAGAGCGCCCCAATCCGACCAGGATGCCTTGAGCCCCTTGAGCGAGGCCGGGCGCGACTCGCCGATGCCGCGGTAGTCGTAGGTCATCACGTCGAAGCCGTTGGCGAACAGGTAGTCGGCGAAGCGAAAGTAATAGCGGCAGCGCACCGAGGTCGCGGCGTTGATGATCACCACTGCGCGCGCCGGATCGGCTTGCGCGTGGCGCCAGCTGAAGCCGCCAAGACGGAAACCGTCCGCCGCCACTTCGCTGAAGCGTTCACTGGGGCCGGGCGCCGGCTCGGCAGTGGCGGGGCCGGCGGCCGGCAGGTCGGGCGAGGACAGCAGGGACATGGGCGGTTGTTCCTTGGCGGCTGTAACGGGCAGGAGCGACCCCTGGCGTTCAGCGACGATTTTTTTGTGCGCCCATTAATACCCGGGCGATCCACAGCGCGGCAACTGCCAGGGCACCCAGCAACAGGGTGCTGGTGCCCTGCCAGAGCAGCTCGATATAAAACTTGGTGGGCTGCAACGCCTGGCTGTAGGCGAGCTTCGGCCCGGCACGGTTGCTGGTGACGATCTGCCCGTCCAGCAGCGCGCTTACCAGGGTCCAGCCCAGCAGCGCAGTCAGTGCCAGCAGCACGCTGCCGATCAGCAAAAAAAACCAGGCCCCGCTGCGGGTCTTGCCGGGCTGGGGGTGGGGCAGGCGGACTCGGGTTCGCTTCTGGTTCACGAGAGCAGTTCCTTTGCGCCCGGATGGGCGGATGCCTGCAACTTTACTCCCAGGCGGGCCCATGGGAATAATCCGGGCCCGGTCGAGCCCGGGTATCCCTATTCGTCGATGGAGCCTTGAGCATGGAAGTGAAGAACCAGATGAGCCCGGAACAATGCCAGGGCATGGACGATATCCGCCGGGAAATCGATGTCCTGGATCGAGCGGTCATCGCCTTGCTCGGCGCGCGCTTCCAGTACGTACTGGCGGCATCGAAATTCAAGACCTCGGCGGCCACCGTGCGCGCCGAGGAGCGTTTCAAAGCCATGTTGGCCACTCGTCGCGATTGGGCGGCGGCCGAAGGCCTGAACCCGGATGCCATCGAGAAGATGTACAGCGATCTGGTGCAGCACTTCATCGCCGAGGAGATGAAGCATTGGCAGGCGGCGCAGGCTCCGAGCCGAGGGGCTGGTCCCCTAGCCTAGGTACCTTTGGTTAAAGGCCTCACGCCGAATCGATCTAAACCGCCCTGTGTCAGGTTTTACACTCAATAGCAGGAGCTATGGGCGAGCCTGGTTGCACAAGGCGAGCGAGGGTTTTCATTCGGCTTCTGGCCTGAGACATGGCCTGGCCATTCAAGATGAAGCAGGGGAGACCCGGGCGCTGCCGTCCCGGGGCTAGAGGCCTGACGGTGGCGTCCCATTCAGTGGTTCGAGACGAACCCGGGAGTGGTCATCATGAAGTCCTTTTCTATGAGTGTCCTGTCAGGTGTTATCGCGGTGCTGCTATTGGCCGCACCAGTGAGCGTGCGCTCCGCCTCCACCAGCAATGAGCCGATCGACCCGGCTGGCGTGCAATTAGAGCCGCTGCAACAGAACGGTATTTCCTATGTCAGCGGCGGCATCGGCCTGGACGAGTCGCGGGCCATTCAGCAGGCCAAGGGTTACAACCTGCACATGACCTTTTCCGTCGGCTCAGGGAATGAATACACCTCGGATGTCGATGTGCTGATCCAGAACCCGCAAGGGCATCAGCTGTTGAGCCTGAGCGGAGTGGGCCCGATCGTCTTTGTGCAGTTGCCGGCCGGCAGATACCAGGTCATCACCACCCGCAAAGGGCTGGAACAGCGCAGCATGGTCGACATGAAAGTGGCGGCTATGCGCGATCTCAACATCCACTGGAATAACGGTTACTGAGAGAGGGCTGGAATGTTGCCCGGTGCTGAGTCTGGGCAATGGCCAATTGCACGCATGAAAAGCCCTGAATCGAGTGATTCAGGGTTTTTGCGGGTCGCTGCCAAATCAGCGGCCGGGTGTAGGAACCTGATCATAAGAAGCACCCAGCGCTTTGGGTGTTGTTTGCTGTCTATGCGTTATGGCAGCTGTACGCGGGCACGCTTCGGCGTGGCCGGATCTTGTGACCGTTTCCTACCCCGCGTGCCGCTGTTCGATCTTCTGGCCTGCGCCGATCAGCGCATACGCGTCCTCCACAAGCTGGTGAACAGCCTGTCCTGCATGACCGCGCAAGCTGCCGACGCCAGCGATCTGTTCCAGATCGCCGACATCGCCTCGTTGCTGCTCGGTGATGGCGTGGCCTTGCTCGATGTGGCCCAGGGGCAGGCGATGGAGGCTGTAGACGGGGCCGCTGATCGGCGCAGGCAGATAATGAGTGAAGGCAGCCAGGATCGATAGGATTCGGGCTGCCTTCAAACTGGCCTGACGCAGCCCTTAAGTCCCCACAGGGGGGGGGCAGCCTGAAGGATTGGCAAACTGAGAGAGTGCCGGCAAGCCACGACTTGAGTCGGGTCATGGGGGGCGGGGTATTTCTGCCGGGGTGCAACACTCTTGGCGGTGCAGGTTATACGGGGAAGGGCCAAATCTCAGGCAACAAAAAACCCGCACTAGGCGGGTTTCTTGGTTGCTTTCACGTGATGCATACACCACCTGAAAGCTGAAGGTGGTGCCCAGAGACGGAATCGAACCGCCGACACGGGGATTTTCAATCCCCTGCTCTACCGACTGAGCTATCTGGGCAACGGGGCGCATTAAACGGGTTTTTCAGGGGGGCGTCAAGCAAGTTTTGAAAAAATGTTTAATTATTACCGTCGCTTACGTTCCACCCCCGATTTTCAACAGCTTTACTCAGCCGGCGGCACGTAGCCGTCGGCCTTGGCGTATTCCTCGCCGGAGAAAAACTTGTCCATCTCGCCCTGCAGATATTTGCGATCGTCGGCATTCATCATGTTCAGGCGCTTTTCGTTGATCAGCAGGGTCTGGTGTTTCTGCCAGTCGGCCCAGGCCTTGGCCGAGACGTGATCGAAAATATCCTGGCCCTTGGCCCCCGGGTAGGGAGGGCGCTCCAGGCCCGGCAGTTCTTCCTGGTACTTGCGGCACATTACGGTGCGGGTCATGACGACTCTCCTGCATTCAAGACTTCGGCCGCGCGTTTGAGCAGTGTTTTCACCGGGGCGGCAAGGCCCAGGCGCGGCGGGGTGGCGAGGTTATACCAGAGCCAGTCGGCCTCGGCGACGTGCAGGGCCGACTCTTCGACCCGGATCAGCCAGGGTTCGATGGCCAGCTGGAAGTGGCTGAAGGTGTGCACCAGCCCCGGCATCTGCTGTTGCTGGCCCAGTTCCAGGGAGTGCTGCAGGGCCAGGTGCTGGATGTCGTCCAGGCCATCCAGCTCCGGCAGGCTCCACAACCCGCCCCAGAGGCCGCTGGAGGGCCGCCGGTAAAGTAGGATGGCGCCTTCGCGGTTGGCCAGCATCGGCATCAGGGTGCGCTTCTGAGGCACTTCCTTGCGTGGCTTGGGGATCGGGTAGCGGGTTTCCAGGCCGAGCATGTGGGCTTCGCAGCCGCGCTCCAGGGGGCACAACAGGCAGCTGGGCTTGCTCCGGGTGCAGAGCGTCGCCCCCAGGTCCATCATCGCCTGGGTGTAGTGGTTGACCCGGCTATGGGGGGTGAAGCGCTCGGCGGCGGCCCACAACTGCCTGGCCACCTTGGGCTCCCCGGGGTAGCCCTCCTGGGCCGTGAAGCGCGCCAGCACCCGCTTGACGTTGCCGTCGAGGATCGGCGCCCGCAGGCCCATGCTGATGCTGGCGATGGCGCCGGCGGTGGACAGGCCGATGCCCGGCAGCTCGGTGAGCTTTTCCACGTCCCGGGGGAACTCGCCGCCGTATTCGGCCATGACGATCTTCGCGGTCTTCTGCAGGTTGCGCGCCCGGGTGTAGTAGCCCAGGCCGGTCCACAGGTGCAGCACTTCGTCTTCCGGGGCTTCGGCCAGGGCCTGCACCGTGGGCAGCGAGGCCATGAAGCGGTCGAAGTAGTTGAGCACGGTGCTGACCTGGGTCTGTTGCAGCATGATCTCCGAGACCCACACCCGATACGGGTTGATGTCCTGCTGCCAGGGCAGGTCATGGCGGCCGTGGCGGTCGTACCAGTCCAGCACCGCCGTTGAAAACGCCTCGGCTCTCATCGCTTGAACAGCCCCTTGAGCGCGTTCTTCAGTTCCGGGCTGACCTTGTCCCCCAGTTTCTCGTCGATCTTTTGCTGCAGGCGGTCACCGGCCAGCTTGGCTGCTACCTGGCCCAGGCCGTCCTTGTCCAGGCGGCAGGCCTTGGCCCCCAGCTCCAGCGGGCCGCGGCAGCGCAGCGGCAGCTCGATGCCGGTAAAGCGCTCGCCCACCTGGCAGGCCGGGTCCGGGTTATCCCGCAGGTCGCCTTCGACAATGATGCCGACCCGGTAGTCCATGCCCAGCACTCGCAGGTCGATGTCGCCGTTGCCGTTCACCGTCATGCCGGGGATGCGCACTTTCAGGTCCGGGTTGCTGGCCACGCCATTGCGCAGCGTCAGGTTGCCCTTGAGCTCCTGGAAGGGCGTGTCCTTGCCCCGTGGCGTGCTGCTGAGGTTCTTGCGGTTGAGCACGGCGATGCCCTGGCACAGCTGCTGTTCGATATTGGCGTTGAGCAGCACGCCGTTGTTGATGACGAAGCTGGCGGTGCCGTTGAGGCTGTCGATCAATGCCTTCTGGCTGTTGCCGCTGCCGCTGAGGTTGCTGTTCAGAGTCACCAGGCCCTTGACCGGAGGATTCTGGCCCTGGCTTTCGAGGATGCGTTCCACCGGCACCCGGTTGATCTTGGTCTGCAAGCTCAACTGCGGTGTGCTCTGGCGCACATCGAGGTTGCCGCTGGCATCGAAGCTGCCGTTGTACAGCTCGCCGCGCAGGCTGGAAAGCTTGAGCAGGCCACCCTGGCCGGAGGCCTTGAGTGCGGCATTCTGGATCGGCAGCTTGTCCAGGGTCAGTTGGCCGAAGTTCAGGTCGGCATCGACGTCGAGTTTGCTCAGGCGCTCCACCGGCAGCAGGCGGTCAGTGCTCCAGGCGCCCTTGGTCGGTGCGTTGGGCAGCGGGGTGCTGCCGGCTCCGGCCATGGCATCGGCTTCGCTGCTCTGCACTTCGGCCTTGCGGGCCGATGCCGCGCTGTTGGCTTCGGCGGACTTGGGCGGCAGGTAGCGGTCGACATTGAAGGTGTCGGCCTTGAGCTGGGCGCGCAGGGATTGCTTGTCGAAGTCCTCGATGGCCAGGCGGCCGCTGAAGGTGCTGTCGTCGAGCTTCAGGTTCAGGTCTTCCAGGGCCAGGCTGCTGGGCGTGCCTTGCAGGCGGCTGACCAGCTCGACCTTGCTCAGGCTGCCTTCACCCATGGCGGGCAGGGTCTGGCCGATGCTGTCGACGAATCTCGCCAGGTCGAACTGGGCAATGGAGATGCCGCCGCTGATCTGCGGGGTCTTGTCCAGGTCGTTGACCTTGAGCTCACCCAGGGCGCGCAACTGATTGAGGGAGACCTTCAGGCCGGTCCACTGGGCAACGTTGGCGGCCTGGTCCAGCAGCAGCTGGCCCTGGGCTGCGAAGGTCAGGGTCTTGCCTTGCAACGGGTCGCCGGCGGCTTCGCCGGACAGGCGCATGTCTTCGAACTGGTAGCGCTTCAGGGCGCGGTCGAAGCGCAGTTCGCCATTGAGTTCGGTGCGCACGCGCACTGCGGGTTGGCTGCTGGCGAGGAAGGCCGTGAGCTTGACCGGGGTGTTGGTGGCTTCGTGAATCGGCCCGGTACTCAGCTGGATGCTTTCGGCGGTGAACTGCTTGTCGGTCTGTTCATCGTTGTACTCAACCCGGGCGTTGTTCACGGTCAGGCTGTCGATGTCCAGGCGGATCGGCTGCGCGGGTTTGTCCGCGCCGGCTGGTGGTTGGCTGGCTTCGCCGGTGCTGGCGGCCGGAGTCTCGGCCTGCTTGTCGGTCGGTGCGGCCTTGCCAATGTCCTGCCAGTTGCCGTGGCCGTCCTTGTTGCGGGTCAGGCGCAGGTTCAGGCCTTCGACACGCACATCGCTCATCTGCACTTCGCGGCGCAGCAGCGGCAACACCCGGACCGACAGGCCGAGCATCTGCAGGTCGGCGAAAGGTTGGGTCGGGTTGGCCAGGGTGGCGAC
This sequence comes from Pseudomonas sp. NFPP25, assembly GCF_900116505.1. Classification (NCBI taxonomy): domain Bacteria; kingdom Pseudomonadati; phylum Pseudomonadota; class Gammaproteobacteria; order Pseudomonadales; family Pseudomonadaceae; genus Pseudomonas; species Pseudomonas sp. NFPP25. Next base: position 260,488 of record NZ_FPBG01000005.1, read on the forward strand.
GCCGGCATCGTGCAGTTCCAGGCCCAGCCAGGGGAACAGGCTCCAGCCGATGTCGCCATTGAGCGTCAGCTCGATGTGGGCCTTGTCGCGGGCAATCTGGCGAATCTCGTCTTTGTAGTCGTTGGGATCAAACAGGTGGGTCAGGGCGAAGCCCAGAGCCACGATGATCAGCAACAGCCCGAGAATTACCAGACCCAGGATTTTGCCGAACGCTTTCATGGGCGAGTCCTTGTATGTCGAATTCAAAATTTAGCGGGGGAGTATAGCGCTCTGAACCTGACGACTGGTCACCCATTGCAGTTAGAGGTTTTTTCGTTGTAGCGGTTTTTTTTGGCCAGCGGCCTGGCCTGTGGGCAAAGCAGCTGCGGGAAAAAAGGTGATGTCAGTTTGGTTTTTTAGTTTGTCGCAAATGGTAACCTCTCGCGGTTCGTCCGCCCTTGTGCGACTTAATGTCGCGTCTGCCCAAATGGAGCTTTACTCAATAAAACGACCGCGCCGGTGTGCCAAGGTCGTCGCAGAAGAGTGGCCGATGAACAATTCTAATAATTGGGGGAAACATCCATGAGCACTAGCAACGCGGCGGCCAGTCCGTCCGCTCAGCCAGCGTTCTTGTCCAAAGAACGCATCATCGCCAAGCCCGGTTTCAACCGCTGGCTGGTTCCACCGGCCGCTCTGGCCATCCACCTGTGCATCGGCATGGCCTATGGCTTTTCGGTGTTCTGGCTGCCGCTGTCCAAGGCCCTGGGCGTCAGTGCGCCCGTGGCTTGCGAGCCCGGCATGGGCTTTATCGCGCAGATCTTTTCGTCCCAGTGTGACTGGCCGATCTCCATGCTCGGCTGGATCTACACCCTGTTCTTCATCTTCCTGGGGTGCTCGGCGGCGATCTGGGGCGGCTGGCTGGAACATGCCGGCCCGCGCAAGGCCGGTGTGGTTTCGGCACTGTGCTGGTGCGGCGGCCTGCTGATCTCGGCGCTGGGGATCTACACCCACCAGATCTGGCTGATGTGGATAGGCTCCGGGGTCATCGGCGGTATCGGCCTGGGCCTGGGCTATATCTCCCCGGTGTCGACCCTGATCAAGTGGTTCCCGGACAAGCGCGGCATGGCCACCGGCATGGCGATCATGGGCTTTGGCGGCGGCGCCATGGTCGGTGCGCCCCTGGCGGCGGCCCTGATGGGCCACTTTGCAACGCCGACCAGCGTTGGCGTGTGGCAGAGCTTCCTGGTGATGGCGGCCATCTACTTCGTGTTCATGATCGGTGGCGCCCTGGCCTACCGGGTTCCGCCTACCGGCTGGAAGCCTGAGGGCTGGACCGCACCGGCGAAGAAAGCCGCCAATGCGATGATCACCCACCGCCACGTGCACGTGAACGTGGCCTGGAAGACCCCGCAGTTCCGCCTGGTGTGGCTGGTGCTGTGCCTCAACGTTTCGGCCGGTATCGGCATCCTCGGCATGGCCTCGCCCCTGCTGCAGGAAGTGTTTGCCGGCAAGCTGCTGGGCAATGGCCTGACCTTCAGCCAGCTGGACGCCGGGCAGCTGGCGCAGATTGCCGCGATTGCCGCCGGCTTCACCGGTTTGCTGAGCCTGTTCAACATCGGCGGACGGTTCTTCTGGGCGTCGTTCTCCGACTACCTGGGCCGCAAGAACACCTATTTCGTGTTCTTTGCCCTGGGCTTTGCCCTTTATGCGCTGATCCCGAACCTCGGCCACCTGGGCAATATCGCCCTGTTCGTGGCGGCGTTCTGCATCATCCTGTCGATGTACGGCGGCGGTTTCGCCACGGTGCCGGCCTACCTGGCGGACCTGTTCGGCACCCAGATGGTGGGCGCTATCCATGGTCGCCTGCTGACCGCCTGGGCCGCGGCGGGCGTGCTGGGCCCGGTGCTGGTGAACTACCTGCGCGAGTACCAGCTGAGTATCGGCGTCGAGCGCGCTGCGGCTTACGACATCACCCTGTACATCCTCGCCGGCCTGCTGGTGCTGGGCTTTTTGTGCAACCTGCTGGTGCGCCCGGTGGCCGACAAGTACTTCATGACCGACGAGCAACTGGCGGCCGAGCAGGCCCTGGGCCATGACAAGGGCGCCGACAACAGCGTCGTGCTGGAATGGAAGGCCTCATCCGCCAGCCTGCCGCTGGTGATCGCTGCCTGGCTGGCCGTGGGCATTCCCCTGGCGTGGGGCGTGTGGGTCACCCTGCAGAAGACCGCGGTGCTGTTCCATTAAGGGCTTCGCCGGCCAGCCAGCTCCTGCGCAGGAGCCCGCTGGCCGGCGAACAAGGTGCCAGGGCCTGCCAGGCCTGGCGCCTTCACCGGCAAGCCGTTTTCTATAGTTGTCATGACAGGTACAGCCCCGCAGCCATTGGCTGGCGCCCGTCAGGATATTGTCCATCGTGTTTCTGTTTAGCCGCCGTGGGGCCTATACTATTCGCCTTTTTCGCCCAATGATTTTGCGGAGCTGGTGATGGCCGAACGTAAGGCATCTGTCGAGCGCGACACTCTGGAAACCCAGATCAAAGCCTCGATCAACCTGGATGGCACCGGAAAGGCCCGATTCGATATCGGCGTGCCCTTCCTTGAGCACATGCTGGACCAGATCGCCCGGCACGGGCTGATCGACCTGGACATCGAAAGCAAGGGCGACCTGCATATCGACGACCACCACACCGTGGAGGATGTCGGTATCACCCTCGGCCAGGCGTTCAGCAAGGCCATCGGCGACAAGAAAGGCATCCGTCGCTACGGCCATGCCTATGTGCCGCTGGATGAAGCCCTGTCCCGCGTGGTGATCGACTTCTCCGGCCGCCCCGGCCTGCAGATGCATGTGCCGTTCACCCGCGCCACCGTCGGTGGTTTCGATGTCGACCTGTTCCAGGAGTTCTTCCAGGGCTTCGTCAACCACGCCAACGTGACCCTGCACATCGACACCCTGCGCGGCACCAACACTCACCACCAGATCGAGACCGTGTTCAAGGCCTTCGGCCGCGCGCTGCGCATGGCGGTGGAGCTGGACGAGCGCATGGCCGGCCAGATGCCGTCGACCAAGGGCGTGCTGTAATGCAGACCGTCGCCGTCATCGACTACGGCATGGGCAACCTGCACTCGGTGGCCAAGGCCCTGGAGCACGTGGGCGCCGGCAAGGTGCTGATCACCAGCGATGCCAGCGTGATTCGCGAAGCCGACCGGGTGGTGTTCCCCGGAGTGGGTGCGATCCGTGACTGCATGGCCGAGATCCGCCGCCTGGGCTTCGATGCCCTGGTGCGCGAGGTCAGCCAGGACCGTCCGTTCCTCGGTATCTGCGTGGGCATGCAGGCGCTGCTCGACCACAGTGAAGAGAACGAAGGCGTGGACTGCATCGGCCTGTTTCCCGGCCAGGTGAAGTTCTTCGGCAAGGGCCTGATCGAGGATGGCGAGCACCTGAAGGTGCCGCACATGGGCTGGAACGAAGTGAAGCAGGCGGTGGACCACCCGCTATGGCACAACATTGCGGACCTGGCGCGCTTCTACTTCGTGCACAGCTACTACATCAATGCCGGTAGCGCGCGGCAGGTGGTGGGCAGCGGTCACTATGGCGTGGATTTCGCCGCGGCGCTGGCCGACGGCTCGCGTTTCGCCGTGCAGTTCCACCCGGAGAAAAGCCATACCCACGGCCTGCAGCTGCTGCAGAATTTCGCCGCCTGGGACGGTCGCTGGTAAATGGCGATCAAGAAACCCAAGCCGCCGATCCTGAGCCTCACTGCCGAACAGGAGAGCGAGGCGACGCACAAGATCAAGCGTTTCCTGGAGGATCGGTTCGAGCTCGAGCTGGGCTCGTTCGAAGCGGCGGAGGTTCTTGAACTGTTTACCCGCGAAATTGCTCCGCACTATTACAACCGGGCGATTTTCGATGTGCAGGCGCACCTCAAGGAGAGGTTCGAAAGCATCGAAAGCGACCTGTGGGCGCTCGAGAAAAACTGATTTCCGAGTGAAGCTGAACAATCGAACTTGAAGGTTTGCCAGATGCTGATTATTCCCGCTATCGATCTCAAGGACGGCGCTTGTGTGCGTCTGCGCCAAGGCCGCATGGAAGACTCCACGGTGTTCTCCGATGACCCGGTGAGCATGGCCGCCAAATGGGTTGAAGGGGGTTGCCGGCGCTTGCATCTGGTGGACCTGAACGGTGCCTTCGAAGGCCAGCCGGTCAACGGCGAGGTGGTCACCGCAATCGCCAAGCGCTACCCGAACCTGCCGATCCAGATCGGCGGCGGCATCCGTTCCCTGGAAACCATCGAGCACTACGTCAAGGCTGGCGTGAGCTACGTGATCATCGGCACCAAGGCGGTCAAGGAGCCGGAGTTCGTTGCCCAGGCTTGCCGCGCTTTTCCGGGCAAGGTCATCGTTGGCCTGGACGCCAAGGATGGCTTCGTCGCCACCGACGGCTGGGCTGAAGTCAGCAGCGTGCAAGTGATCGACCTGGCCAAGCGTTTCGAAGCCGACGGCGTATCCGCCATCGTTTATACCGACATCGCCAAAGACGGCATGATGCAGGGCTGCAACGTGCCGTTCACCGCAGCCCTGGCGGCGGCCACCAAGATCCCGGTGATCGCTTCCGGCGGTATCCACAACCTGGGCGACATCAAGGCCCTGCTGGATGCCAAGGCGCCAGGAATCATCGGCGCCATTACTGGCCGCGCGATCTATGAAGGCACCCTCGATGTTGCAGAAGCCCAGGCTTTCTGCGATTCGTACCAAGGCTGAGGATTCGCCATGGCACTGGCCAAACGCATCATCCCTTGCCTGGACGTGGACAACGGCCGGGTGGTCAAGGGCGTCAAGTTCGAGAACATCCGTGATGCCGGTGACCCGGTGGAAATCGCCCGTCGCTACGACGAGCAGGGTGCCGACGAAATCACTTTCCTCGACATCACCGCCAGCGTCGATGGGCGTGATACCACCCTGCATACCGTCGAGCGCATGGCCAGCCAGGTGTTCATCCCGCTGACCGTGGGCGGTGGCGTGCGCACCGTGCAGGACATCCGTAACCTGCTCAATGCCGGCGCGGACAAGGTTTCGATCAACACCGCAGCAGTGTTCAACCCGGAGTTCGTCGGCGAAGCGGCGCAGCACTTCGGCTCCCAGTGCATCGTGGTCGCCATCGACGCCAAGAAGGTCTCCGGCCCGGGTGAAACCCCGCGCTGGGAAATCTTCACCCATGGCGGGCGCAAGCCCACCGGGCTGGACGCGGTGGAGTGGGCGAAGAAGATGGAAGGCCTGGGTGCCGGCGAGATCCTGCTCACCAGCATGGATCAGGACGGCATGAAAAACGGCTTCGACCTGGGCGTGACCCGGGCCATCAGCGATGCCCTGGGGATTCCGGTGATCGCCTCCGGCGGTGTCGGCAACCTCCAGCACCTGGCCGACGGCATCATTGAAGGCCATGCCAGCGCAGTGCTGGCGGCGAGCATTTTCCACTTCGGCGAATACACGGTTCCCGAGGCCAAGGCCTATATGGCTCAGCGCGGGATTGTTGTGCGGTAGCCACTGGACAGCATGGCGTGCTCACGGCACTCTTGAGCACGCCATGGATTCCGGTAGCCCGTCATGTTCAAACGTCTTCTAGTGGTTGTCGCCAGCGCTTCGCTTGTTCTTTGCGGCCTCGCCCGCGCTGATGAACCCGCCGACACCTCCCTGGTGTTGCTGACGGAAAACTTCCCTCCCTACAACATGGCCAAGAACGGCAAGAACTTCGCCCAGGGCGAGAATATCGACGGCATCGCCGTGGATATCGTCCGCGAAATGTTCAAGCGTGCCGGAATCAATTACAGCCTGACCCTGCGTTTCCCCTGGGAGCGTATCTACAAGATGGCGCTGGAACAGCCGGGCTATGGTGTGTTCGTCATGGCGCGCCTGCCGGACCGCGAGCCGCTGTTCAAGTGGGTCGGCCCCATTGGCCCGGATGACTGGATCATGCTGGCCAAGGCCGGCAGCAAGATCACCCTCGAATCCCTGGAGCAGGCGCGCAAGTACAAGATCGGCGCCTACAAGGGCGATGCCATTGCCGAGACCCTGACCAAGCAGGGCCTGGCACCCCAGGTGGTGCTGCGGGACCAGGACAATGCCAAGAAGCTGGTGGCGGGGCAGATCGACCTCTGGGCCACCGGCGACCCGGCCGGGCGCTACCTGGCCAAGCAGGAGGGCATCAGCGGCCTCAAGACCGTGCTGCGCTTCAACAGCGCCGAGCTGTACCTGGCCCTGAACAAGGATGTCTCCGATGAGGTGGTGGCCAAGCTCCAGGCGGCCCTGGACCAGATGCGCCAAGAGGGGCTGGTGGAAGAGATCATGGGGCGTTACCTGTAGGCGCTTCGCTGGCAAGCCAGCTCCTGTGGCGAAGGCCTCTAGCGATAAACCCCGTTCTTGCCATGCCCGGCCATGGCCTTGTTACTGCGCAGGCTGATCATCGACTTGATATCGATCCACTCGATGCCCTGGGCCTTGAGCCTGGGCAGCTCACGTTCGAGCACTGCCAGGGTCTGTGGATAAGGGTGGCCGATCATCACCGCCGAACCCTGTTTGCGCGCCAGTTTGATCGCGGTCTGCAACTGTTGGCTGATCGCCGCTTCGGTACGTTCGTCATCCAGGAACACATCCCGGGAAACACTGGCCAGACCGATCTTCTGCGCTTCGGCGGCGGCCACCGTCTGGGCGCTGGTGCGGCTGTCGACGAAGAATTTGTGTCGCCGCTGCAAGTCGGCCATCAGCCAGGCCATGGCCTGGGGTTGGGCGGTCATGCGGCTGCCCATGTGATTGTTGATGCCGCTGGTGTAGGGCACGGCCTGGAAGGCGGCTTCCAGGCGTTTTTGCAGCTCTTCGATGGGCAGCTCGGGGTGCCAGGCGAACGGCCCGGTGGCCGGGTCCATGGGCATGTGCAGGATGACGATCTTGCCGGCGCGATGGGCCTCGCGGGCAAATTCGGCGGCGTGGGGCGTGTCAGGCATGATCGCCGTGGTGACCGGGCCGGGCAGGGCCAGTACGCGGCGGTCACGGGGCAGGTTCTGGCCGAGGTCGTCGATGATCAGGCTCAGGTAGGCCTTGGGCGCAGCGGCTGTGGGTTCGGCGGCTTGGGTCGCAAGGGGCAAGAGGCACAGCAGGGTGAGCAGCGGGGCCTGGAGCGAGCGCAACAGCAGTGAGCAGCGGGAAATCATGGGGATAGGAATCAGGCCTTTAGGGGAATGGGCGCCCTGGCGGGCGCTTCGCTGGCGAGCCAGCTCCTACACAAGCCAGCTCCTGTTGGAGCCGGCTTGCCGGCGAAGGGTTCAATCACTTGCCGCGAGTGATGCTCAGCCCCTTGAGCAGGCTCAGCGCCTGGGCCAGTTGGTAGTCGTCATCCTGCGGCATCGGCTTGGCCTTGCTCGACGAGCCGCTTGGCTTGTCGGCACCACCGTTGCCGTTGCCCAGGTGGCCCTGCAGGTCGGCTTCCTTGAAGTACTCGCCGTCCTGGGCCTCGCTGGTGATCTTGGCGCGGCGCACTTCGATGTCCGGAACGATGCCCTGGGCCTGGATCGAGCGACCGTTGGGGGTGAAGTACAGGGCGGTGGTGATCTTCAGCGCACGGTCGTTGTTCAGCGGCAGCACGGTCTGCACCGAGCCCTTGCCGAAGCTGGTGGTGCCCATCAGCACCGCGCGTTTCTGGTCCTGCAGGGCGCCGGCGACGATTTCCGAAGCCGAGGCGCTGCCGCCGTTGATCAGCACCACCATCGGCACGGCTTCGCTCTCGTCCTTGCCGGTGGCGGAGAAGCGCAGCTCGGAGTTGGCGATGCGGCCCTTGGTGTAGACGATCAGGCCCTTGGTGATGAAGTGGTCGACCACCTCCACCGCGGCTTGCAGCACGCCGCCCGGGTTGTTGCGCAGGTCGAGGATGATGCCGTTGAGCTTCTTGCCGTTGTCCTTGCGCAGCTTGGCCAGGGCCTTGGAGACTTCCTCGCCGGTCTTGACCTGGAACTGGGTGATGCGGATGTAGCCGTAGCCCGACTCCAGCAGCTGGCTCTTCACGCTTTTCACCTGGATGGTGGCGCGGGCCAGGGTCACGTCGAACGGCGTGCCGCCGTCGCGCACCAGGGTCAGGGTGATCTTCTGGCCGATCTTGCCGCGCATCTTGTCCACGGCTTCGGTCATGGTCTGGCCACGGGTCGGCTGGCCGTTGATCTTGACGATCAGGTCGCCGGCCTGGATCCCGGCCTTGGATGCCGGGGTGTCGTCGATGGGCGAGACCACCTTGATGAAGCCGTCCTCGGCGCCGACTTCGATGCCCAGGCCGCCGAATTCGCCGCTGGTGCTTTCCTGCAGTTCGGCGAAGTCTTCCGGGCCCAGATAGGCAGAGTGCGGGTCGAGGTTGCTGAGCATGCCCTTGATGGCATTCTCCAGCAGGGTCTTGTCGTCTACGGGTTCGACATACGCTGCCTTGATGCGGTCCATGACCTCGGCGAAGGTGCGCAGCTCTTCCAGCGGCAAGGGCGCCTTGGTGGTCGCGGCGGTTGCTGCTTGAGCGGTTTCGGCGGCAAACGCCTGAGGCGCTCCGATCACCAGGGCGATCGTCAGGGCCAGCGAGGTAAGGCGGGACAAATGCAGCATGTCGAACGAACTCCTAATTTAGATGCAGCGCTTATCCTTGCGCGTGGCACCACTGTGCCGGGTCGCTGGGGCGGCCCTGCTGACGAATTGCAAAGTACAGCGCAGGAGTGTCCTGTCCGCCACTATTACCGACGGTGGAGATGGACTCTCCGGCCTTGACCACGTCGCCGGCTTCCTTGAGCAGCGTCTGGTTGTGTCCGTAGAGGCTCAGGTAACCGTTGCCGTGATCGAGGATCACCAGCAGGCCGGCGCCGCGCAGCCAGTCGGCGAACACTACCCGGCCACCGTGCACGGCGTGCACCTGGCTGCCGGCGGCGGCGCTGATCATCACGCCGTCCCACTTGGAGCGGGAGTCGTCGCCACGGGTTTCACCAAAGCGTGCCAGTAGTCGACCATCAACGGGCCATGGAAGTTTTCCCCGGGCTGAAGCAAATGCCCCGCCATAGGAAGGGCCAGCGCTGGAAACCAGGGCTCCAGGGCTTGATCTTGCGGGTTTGCGCGGTTCATCGCTGGCGTCGGCCTGAGCCTCACGCAAGCGCTTTTTTTCGGCTTCCTGCTGGGCGATCAGCGCTTTCTGGCGCGCTTCTTCTGCCTCGCGGGCCTGGCGGGCCAGGGTTTCCTCGATGGTTTTCAGGACCTTGGCCAGGTCGGCCTGGTCCTGTTCACGGGCCTTGAGCTTGTCGTCACGGGCCTTCACATCGTTGTTCAGCTTGGCCAGGGCCAGCTGGCGCTCCTTGCGCACCTTGTCGAGTTCTTCGCGCTGGGTGTCGAGGCTGCTCTTCTGCACCAGCAACTGGGCCTGTTGCAGGGAGATGTCCTTTTCCACATTGGCCAGCTGGCGCAGGGTCTCGTTGAAATTCTTCAACTGCTCCAGGCGTGCCTGGCTCAGGTAGTCGTAATAGGTCAGGGTGCGGGCGAATTTTTCCGGGTTCTGCTGGTTGAGCAGCAGCTTGAGGTATTCCTGGCGCCCGTTCTGGTAGGCCGCGCGGGCCTGGATGGCGATCAGTCGTTGCTGTTCAGTGCGCGCGCTCTGGAGTTTTTTTTTCTCCTCATCGAGTCGCTGCAGCTCGGATTCGCTTTTCTTCAGCTCTTTTTGCAGGGCTTCGACCTGCTTTTCCAGCTTGCCCATCTCGGTTTCGGTGCCGCGCAGTTCTTTCTGCACCCCGGACTTCTCTTCCTGCAGCTTGCCCAGCAGCTTTTTCAGCTCGGCAATGTCCTGACGCGTGGCGTCCAACTGTTGTTGGGTTTGCGCGCGCTCGTCGGCGAAAGCCGGTTGGAGCAGGCAGATCAGAGCAAGGGTAATCAGGGCGCGAAGCATAGAGGCGGGCGACACCAGGGAAAGGGACGGCCTAGTATGCCCGCCCATCGCTGCAAAAAAAACGCCTCAAAGCCAACTGCTTTGAGGCGTTCGTCATAAAAAGCCGTTTCCGGACCGTTATTGGGCCATTTGCTATCAGCGTGCCGCCGCCGTGGCCTGGGGCGGCGGCGCCGATCAACCTTGTGCGGGCGAACGAGCCTGATGCTGCAGTGCCTGGGTGCCGGCCTTCGCGGCCGAGGCATCCTGGCCGGCCTGGCTGTCTTGCCGGGCCCGCAGGACCACGATTCCCGGGACGTTGTGAACGTACTCCATGAAGGGCGAGTCGATCACCGCGCCCTGGTCCTTTTTCGAGGAGGCGTTGCGCAGGACCGGGCCCTGGGCCGTCTGGATGAACAGCCCGGTATGGGTGACGTCCAGGCCCGAGAGGTGGGTATAGATGCCGATGTAGTCGCCGGTTCGCAGGTGGCTGAGCAGATGCTGGTCAATCAATGCGCTGGGAATGTAGGTGATGTCGCGTTCGGCCACGGGCAGGCCGGGCAGGTAGCGGCCGCCATCGGCCTTTTGATTGAGGCGCTTGGCCACGGTCACCGCGTTCGCACTCAGCTGGGCGGTCACATCCTCGGCCATGGGTTGCCCGGCATGGGCCCAATCGGTGAAGAAGTGGCGGCGGTTGAGGAAGTTGATATCGCCGTTTACGTAGCGAATCTGCACCAGGTTGTTGATGAAGCCGGCCTCGTCGCTGGACTGGCGCAAGGCCTCGACGTAATCCAGGTAGGTGAAGCAGTCCAGGCCCCTGAAGTCGACCACCAGCTTCTCGGCCAGGGTTGCGGAGCCGTGCAGCCGGTTCGCCGCGTAAGGCGTGTGCAGGAACTCCCGGGAAATCAGGTCGTTCATCTGGCCTATGTCGGTAGAGCCCCGAGGAGGCTGGATCTTCAGCAGTGCTTTCAATTTATCGGCGGTCTGAGCATCCATTTCCACCGGGCTGTGTTGCTGTGCGAGGGCACTGGCATCCACCGGCTGTTGAGCAGGAATCTGGCTTGCACAGCCTGACAGGAGGGAGGCCAGAAGCAGCGTAGCCGTCTTGTTCATGGAGATTCTCTCTGCTGTTATTGATAACGATAATCATTATTCAATAAGTGCCCGGCGCTTGTCTGCTTTTACTTCCATGGCCCTGATTCGCCCTGTGCAAGGCCACCATGAAAAACGCCCGACGGTTGCATCGGGCGTTTTTGCCTGCAATGGCGAGCTGGAGGGATCAGTGCGCCGGGTCCACCAGGATCGACGTGCCGGTCATTTCCGTGGGCTTGGGCAGGCCCAGCAACTTGAGCATGGTGGGCGCCACGTCCGCCAGAACCCCACCTTCACGGACTTTCAAGGCGCGTTTGCCGACATAGATGAATGGCACCGGCTCGGTGGTGTGGGCGGTGTGGGCCTGGCCGGTGGATTCGTCGGACATCTGCTCGACGTTGCCGTGGTCGGCGGTGATCAGGGCTTCGCCGCCGACCTTTTCCAGGGCGTCGACGATACGTCCGACGCACAGGTCCAGGCATTCCACGGCTTTGACCGCCGCCTCGAACACGCCGCTGTGACCGACCATGTCGCCGTTGGCGTAGTTGACGATGATCACGTCATAACGCTGGTGCTCGATGGCGTCGACGATCTTGTCGGTGACTTCCGGGGCACTCATTTCCGGCTGCAGGTCGTAGGTGGCGACTTTCGGCGACGGGATCAGGATGCGCTCCTCGCCCGGGAACGGCTCTTCGCGGCCACCGGAGAAGAAGAAGGTGACGTGGGCATACTTCTCGGTCTCGGCGATGCGCAGTTGGGTCTTGCCGTTTTTCGCCAAATAGTCGCCCAGCACGTTCTCCAGGCTGCCCGGGGCAAAGGCCGATGGCGCGGGGATGCTGGCGGCGTACTGGGTGAGCATGACGAAGCCGGCCAGCTTAGGCTGGCGTGGGCGTTCGAAGTCCTTGAAGCCGTCTTCGACGAAGACCCGGGTCAGCTCCCGTGCACGGTCGGCGCGGAAGTTCATGAACACCACGGCATCGCCGTCCTCGACCTTGACCGGTTCGCCGATGGTGGTGGCCTTGACGAATTCGTCGCTCTCTTCACGTGCGTAGGCGGCTTGCAGGCCTTCCTGGGCGGTGGCGGCGTTGAACTGGCCCTGGCCGTCGACGATCAGGTTGTAGGCCTGGGCCACACGGTCCCAGCGGTTGTCGCGGTCCATGGCGAAGTAACGGCCGATCAGGCTGGCGATGCGGCCCTTGCCCAGGGTCTTGAAGGTTTCGTCCAGCAGTTCGATGGACGACTGGGCGCTTTTGGGCGGGGTGTCGCGGCCATCGAGGAAGGCATGCAGGTAGATCTTCTCGGCGCCGCGCTTGAAGGCCAGTTCGGCCATGGCGATCAGGTGGTCCTGGTGGCTGTGTACGCCGCCGTCGGACAGCAGGCCGAGGATGTGCACCGCCTTGCCGGCATCCACGGCCTTGTCCACGGCCGCGCAAATGGTCGGGTTCTCGAAGAACTCACCGTCACGGATGGCCTTGGTCACCCGGGTGAAGTCCTGGTACACCACGCGGCCGGCGCCGAGGTTCATGTGGCCGACTTCGGAGTTGCCCATCTGCCCGTCCGGCAGGCCGACATCCATGCCCGAACCCGAGATCAGGCCGTTGGGCATGCTGGCACACAAGCGGTCCAGGACCGGCTTCTTGGCCGCATAGACGGCGTTGGATTCGTGGCTTTCGCTGTGACCGAAGCCATCCAGAATCATCAGGACCAAAGGTTTAGGCGTGGTAGTCATGGCGTCCACTCGTGGCTGGATAGGAAAGAGATGAAAGGGAGGTGTTGAAAAAGGGAGTGGCAGTTTAAAGCGAAGTTCCGGTGGAGTCACCGCCGGGCGGGGTTTGGTCGACCCGGAGGGCTGTGTATACTGGCCGACATTTTAACGCCCTGGAACCTCCTTAGATGGTTGCTCACCTGATTCAATTCGCCACTGAACACTACTTGCTCGTCGGCGCCTTCGCCATCCTGCTGGCTCTGTTGATCGCTCATGAATTGAGCCGCGGTGGCCGCAGCCTCAGCACCCGTGAACTGACCGCGCTGGTCAACAGCGAGCAGGGCGTCGTGATCGATATCCGTCCATCCAAGGACTATGCCGCCGGCCATATCGTCGGTGCACTGAACATTCCCCAGGACAAGCTGGCCGCCCGTGTCGGCGAGCTGGAGAAGCACAAGTCCAAGACCATCATCCTGGTGGACGCTCAGGGTCAGCACGCCGGCACCCACGCCCGCGAGCTGCTCAAGTCCGGTTTCACCGCGGCCAAGCTGTCCGGCGGCGTGGCCAGCTGGAAGGCCGATAACCTGCCATTGGTGAAGTAATGTCCAAGGTCATCGTCTACTCCAGTGATTACTGCCCTTACTGCTCGCGCGCCAAGCATCTGCTGGCGAGCAAAGGCGTAGCCTTCGAAGAGATCAAGGTCGATGGCAAGCCCCAGGTACGCGCCGAGATGGCCCAGAAGGCCGGGCGTACGTCCGTGCCGCAGATCTGGATCGGCGCCACCCACGTAGGTGGCTGTGATGATTTGTTCGCCCTGGAGCGTGCCGGCAAGCTCGACGCGCTGCTAGCGGCCTGAAATTCCCAACCCTATAGACCCAAGATCAAGAAGGACTCTGAGATGACTGACCAACAGAACACCGTTGCCGACGACGAAAGCGCACCGCAATTCTCCCTGCAGCGTATCTACGTGCGTGACCTGTCCTTCGAAGCGCCGAAAAGCCCGGCGATCTTCCGTCAGCAGTGGGAACCTAGCGTCGGCCTGGACCTCAATACCCGCCAGACAGCGTTGGAAGCCGACTTCCACGAAGTGGTGCTGACCCTGTCCGTGACCGTGAAGAACGGCGACGAAGTGGCCTTCATCGCTGAAGTCCAGCAGGCCGGTATCTTCCTGATCAAGAACCTGGATGAGGCTTCCATGAGCCACACCCTGGGTGCTTTCTGCCCGAACATCCTGTTCCCTTACGCTCGTGAAGCGCTGGACAGCCTGGTGACCCGCGGTTCGTTCCCGGCGCTGATGCTGGCCCCGGTGAACTTCGATGCGCTGTACGCCCAAGAGCTGCAACGCCTGCAGTCCGCTGGCGAAAACACCGTTCAGTAAGTGCGGGTTGCGGTACGAAAAAAGCGCCTGTAACGGCGCTTTTTTCATGCTCGGGCAAAACCTGTAGGAGCGGGCTTGCCCGCGAACCCCCGGCTCTACTTGAACCCCAACTGTCTCCAGCCTTCATAGACCGCCACGGCCACGGTGTTGGACAGGTTCAGGCTGCGGCAGCCTTCGCGCATGGGCAGGCGCAGGCGCTGTTCGCCGGGCAGGGCGTCCAGCACGTCCGCCGGCAGGCCCCGGCTCTCGGGGCCGAACAGGAAGGCGTCGCCCTCCTGGAAGCTTGCGTCATGGAAGGGGCGCGAGCCCTTGGTGGTGAAGGCGAACAGGCGCGGGTGGCCGAGGCTTTCCAGGCAACTGGCAAGGTCGGCATGGCGTTGCAGGGTGGCGTATTCGTGATAGTCGAGGCCGGCGCGGCGCAGGCGCTTGTCGTCCATTTCGAAACCCAGCGGCTCGATCAAATGCAGGTGGCAGCCGCTGTTGGCGCACAGCCTGATAACGTTGCCGGTATTCGGCGGAATTTCTGGTTGAAAGAGGATGACGTGAAACATGCACGGCTCCGAAGAGAAAGACAGGCTGCATTCTACGCCTGAAGCGTACTCGCGACCGAAGCTAATGCTGCGGGTGTTCGGCTCCCTGGCGATTGTCGGGGTGATGGTAGGGCTGATGATCGGCCGCCTCACCCAGCCTGATCCGGTGGCGTTGCAGCAGGTCGAGGTGGCGCCCGATGGGCTGGTGCTGTGGTTCAACCATGAGCCCAAGCTCCATGGGGAACACATCGATGGCACCGTGGCGCTGCTGTTCGATGCCCAGGGGCAGGCACAGAAGGGCCAGTTGCAGGTCAATCAGCGCAATGTGAACTGGCGGGTGCGCCGGGCGGACCAGGGCCTGCTGCTGAACCTGGTGGCCGCGCGGCCGCTGCGGGGCCAGTGGGACGGGAGCGAGGTGGAGGGGCGCTGGCGCCTGGCGATCCACCTGCGGGAGGAATAAAAGAGGGAAACCCCGGCCTGCCTGTACCAAGGCCCCCAAAAGCGGGAGGGGCTGAGCGCCACGAGGGCGATGAGTCCCGGTGTAAAGAAGGGGATTCCCGGCCTGCCTGTACCAGGGTCCCCAAAAGCGTGGCCCGTCGCGATGCGCGGGATGGGCCTGGTGTTAAAGAGGGAAGTCCCGGCCTGCCTGTACCGGGGTTCCCGAAAGCCTGGCCCGTCGCTGTGAGCGGGGTGGGCCTGGTGTTAAAGAGGGAAGTCCCAGCCTGCCTGTACTGGGGTTCCCGAAACCTTTGGCCGTCGCGATATGCGTGCCGAGCCTGGTGTTAAAGAGGGGAATCCCCGGCCTGCCTGTACCAAGGTCCCCGAAACTGGGTAGTGACTGGGTTATTGCAGGTGGCGTGCCAGTTTTGGCTGCAGAGGCGTTGATTGCTGGGATAAAAAGCCGAAAGCCCCGTAATCCGGGGCTTTTGCGTTTTCGACGGAGGGCTTTTCAGAGCTGAGGCCCGGGTTGTACCCGGGCTGGATGGCACTGCAGCGCGCCTTCGGGCAGTGCATGCACCCCATCCTGGTGCACGCACATCCTCATCGTAGGAGCCGGCTTGCCGGCGAAAGCGCCTGTGGGCGCACTGCAAGGTTCAAGGGCCTCTTCGCTGGCAAGCCAGCTCCTACATGCCGCGCCGGGGCTTCAGCCTTCCTCGCCTTCATCCTCGTCGCCACCGTCGACCTTCATCCCCAGCTCCTTGATCTTGCGGGTCAGGGTATTGCGCCCCCAGCCCAACAGGACCGCGGCATCGCGGCGGCGGCCGGCGGTGTGCTTGAGGGCGGTCTCGATCATGATCCGCTCGAAACTCGGTACCGCGCTGTCCAGCAGGTTCGATTGCCCGCGGGCCAGGGCCTGGTCGGCCCATTGGCGCAGGGCCTGTTCCCAGTTGGTGACCGGCGCTGAATCCTGGGGCAGGCTCAGCAACTCCGGTGGCAGGTCGCTGATATGCACCTCGCGACCCGAGGCCATGACGGTGATCCAGCGGCAGGTGTTCTCCAGCTGGCGCACGTTGCCCGGCCACGGCAGGTTCTTCAGGTATTCCTCGGTTTCGTTTTTCAGCAACTTGGGTTCCACCGCCAGCTCCTGGGCGGCGCGGCTGAGGAAGTGCCTGGCCAGGGTCGGGATGTCTTCACGACGGTCCGACAGGCGCGGGATATGGATGCGGATCACGTTGAGGCGGTGGAACAGGTCCTCACGGAACTTGCCGGCGTGCACCAGGGTTTCCAGGTTCTGGTGGGTCGCGGCGATGATGCGTACATCGACCTTGACCGGGGTATGGCCACCGACCCGATAGAACTCGCCATCGGCCAGAACCCGCAGTAGGCGGGTCTGAGTGTCGGCTGGCATGTCGCCGATCTCGTCGAGGAACAGGGTGCCGCCGTCGGCCTGCTCGAAGCGCCCGCGCCGCAGGTTGGCCGCGCCGGTGAACGCGCCCTTTTCATGGCCGAACAGCTCGGATTCCATCAGGTCCTTGGGGATCGCCGCCATGTTCAGGGCGATGAACGGCGAAGCCGCCCGCGGGCTGTGGCGATGCAGGGCATGGGCTACCAGCTCCTTGCCGGTGCCGGACTCGCCGTTGATCAGCACTGTGATGTTGGAGTGGCTCAGGCGCCCGATGGCGCGGAACACCTCCTGCATCGCCGGCGCTTCGCCGATGATCTCCGGGGTGCGAGCCAGGGTCGGGGCCACTTCCAGGCCTTGCTGTTCCTGGGCGTGCTGATTGGCGCGCTTGACCAGCGACACCGCTTCATCGACATCGAACGGCTTGGGCAGGTATTCGAAGGCACCGCCCTGGTAGGAGGCGACAGCGCTATCCAGGTCCGAATGCGCGGTCATGATGATCACCGGCAGGCGCGGGTGCTGCTCGCGAATCCGTGCCAGCAGGTCCAGGCCACTGGCGCCGGGCATGCGAATGTCGGAAATGATCACGTCCGGGGCCTGGCGGGCCAGGCGGCTCATCACCCCGTCGGCGCTGTCGAAGCTCTGGGTGGTCATCCCTTCCTGCTGCAAGGCTTTTTCCAGGACCCAACGGATAGAACGGTCGTCATCGACGATCCACACGGTTTCACTACGGCTCATGTCGATGGGGCTCCTTGTTCCAGTGGCAGAAAGATCGAGAACGTGGTGTGGCCGGGATGGCTGTCACATTCGATCAGACCCTGGTGCTGGCTGATGATGTTCTGGGTGATGGCCAGGCCCAGCCCGGTACCGTCCGGGCGGCCGCTGACCATGGGGAAGAAGAGGGTGTCCTGCAGTTCCGCGGGGATGCCCGGGCCGTTGTCGATGATCTCGATCTTGCTCACCAGGCGATGGCGCACGTGGCCGATGGTGAACTGGCGCATGGTGCGGCTGCGCAGGGTGATGCGCCCCAGGCGCATTTCATTCTGGCTGCTGATGGCCTGCATGGCGTTGCGCACGATGTTGAGCACCGCCTGGATCATCTGTTCGCGGTCGATCAGCACGTCGGGAATGCTCGGGTCGTAATCGCGCACCAGGGTGATACAGCCCTGGCTTTCGGCTTCCACCAGGCTGCTGACCCGCTCCAGCACTTCATGGATGTTGGTCAGGGCCAGGGATGGCAGCTTGTTCGAGCCGAGCATGCGGTCCACCAGGTTCCTCAGGCGGTCGGCTTCTTCGATGATGACGTTGGTGTAGTCCTTGAGGCTTTCCTCGGGCAGCTCCCGGGCCAGCAACTGTGCGGCGCCGCGAATGCCCCCCAAGGGGTTCTTGATTTCATGGGCCAGGCCGCGCACCAGCATCTTGCTGGTTTCCTGCTTGGACAACTGGGCCTCTTCCTTGGTGATCCGCAGCAGCCGGTCCCGGGGGTGGACTTCCAGCAGCAGCAAGGTGTCGCCGTTGCTGAGGATCGGCGTCACCGCGTAGTCGACGGTCAGGGTCTGGCCGGTCAGTGCGGTGAGCATGGCTTCGCGCTTGGTGAAGGGGTGCGCCTGCTCCACCGCCTGGCGCAGGGAGCTCAGGGCCTCGGCGGATTCGGTGAACAGCTCGCTGATGAATTGCCCATGGCTGCGCTGGCCGCTGATGGCCAGGAGCATTTCCGCCGCCGGGTTCATGTACTCAAGGCGCAGGTCGGCATTGAGCAGGATGGTGGCGGTGGTCAGGTTGTCCAGAAGCAGGCGGTGCAGTGGGTCGCTGATGGTCATGGGTAGATGGTGACCTCTTTTGAAGCAAGACAATCCGGGGCCGGTCCCGAAGTGCGCGCGCGGCTAAGGCGCTGTGGTGGAGAAAATGCAAAAACCAAACCAAGGCTCCGAAAAGAAGCGCGCATGCCCTGAAACAGGCGTTTGAAGCCTGATTCTGTGGCGTTTTGCCAGCTCTGGCGGGTATTTTCGAACCAAAATGGGCTGGTATTGGCACCTGAGTGCAAGGCATTGCACCAATATAGTGCATGAATCTGAGCGGCGCTCGATGGGCGCGCCTTGATAGAAGAATCAACGCCCGTTTTTCAGCGGCGCGGGGCAAAGGGCGGGTTTAGAGTGCTCGAACCCGATGCTTCAAGGTTTAGGATGCGGCCATGGAAAATGCCCCTCTGCTGTTCCAGCTTCCCGATGACGACACCCTGTACCAGGCGCTGCTGGCACGGGACCCGGCCTATGAAGGCTTTGCCTTTGTCGGGGTGAAGAGCACCGGCGTGTTCTGCCGCCTGACCTGCGCTGCACGCAAGCCCAAGCGCGAGAACACGGTGTTCTTCGGCTCCATCAAGGGTTGTGTCGAAGCAGGGTTCCGCGCCTGCCTGCGCTGTCGTCCGCTGGAGCGGGCCGGGGTCCAGGAGCCCTGGGTGCAGACCTTGCTCGAGCAGTTGGGCCGCGACCCGGAACGCCGTTGGTACGAGGACGACCTGGTCGCCCAGGGGCTGGACCCATCCACCGTGCGCCGTGCGTTCAAGCGCTATTTCGGCGTCACCTTCCTGGAAATGGCGCGCCTGCGTCGCATGGGCCAGGGCATGCAGCAACTGGCCTCGGGAGAGCCGGTGATCGAGGCGCAGATCAGCGCCGGCTTCGACTCCGACAGCGGCTTTCGCCACGCCTTCAGCCGCCTGGCGGGCCAGCCGCCGTCGAACCTGCGGGGGCGGGAACTGCTCAAGGTCGATTGGTTGCAGACCCCGATCGGCGTGATGCTGGCGGTGGCCGACGCCCAGGTCCTGCATCTGCTGGAATTCTTCGACCGCCCGGCACTGGCCAATGAGTTGCAGAACCTGCAGAAGAGCAGCGGTTCGAGCATAGGTTTCGGGCGTTTTGCCCCCATCGACCAGATCGAGGCCGAACTGCAGCGTTACTTCGCCGGCGAGGCGGTGCACTTCGCCACACCGCTGGCGATGAGCGCCTCGCCCTTTACCCGTACCGTCTGGCAGGCGCTGCGGGCCATTCCCCTGGGTACCACCTGCAGCTACGCCGAGGTGGCGCGGCAGGTCGGCTCGCCCTCAGCGGTGCGCGCGGTGGCCCGGGCCAATGCCGCGAACCAGATTTCCATTGTCATTGCCTGCCACCGGGTGATTGGCGCCGATGGCTCCCTGATCGGCTATGGCGGTGGTCTGTGGCGCAAGCGCTGGTTGCTGGAGCATGAGCGGCGCCTGCACCACTTGCAGGGTGCATCAGCGAGCGGGCTGTAGCTCGCTGCCTGGCACCGGGTCGGGCCGGGAAACCTTGTCCACAGGTGGCTGGGCGCCAGTCTGGCGCGCCAGTTCGTCGGCATCCGCCTGTTCCGCCGTGGACAGTTCGGCGGCGTTATGGCCGATGCGCTTGAGCAGGGCCAGCATGCATGCCAGCGAGACCAGGGCGTAGCAGGCCGAGGCGATGGCCACGCCGATGATGCTGCCGGTGCCATTGAGGATGCTCTGGGCCAGCACCGGCGTGGCGCCGCCCACCAGCAGTGAACACAGCTGATAGGAGATCGACAGCCCGCTGTAGCGCACCCGGGTCGGAAACGCCCGCGCCAGGATGCCGCCCACCGCGCCATAGAACATCGAGTGCGGCACCGTGGCCAGGCACATGCCCAGCACCGCGATCCAGTAGTGACCGGTCTCCACGGCGAAGAACATCGCCGGCATCAGCAGCAGCTCGGGCACCACCATCAGCACCATGGCCTTGCGCATGTCCATGCGTGAAACCAGCACCGCACCCAGGGGCTGGGTGATGAACTGCACCACCAGGGCGATGACGATCACGCTGAGGAAGCTGCCCTGGCTGTAGCCCAGCTCCTTGGTGGCCCAGGACAGGGCGAAGGTGCTCTTGAAATAGGTGACGTGGATGATCGGCAGCACCCCGGCCCCCAGCAGTACCAGGCGCCAGTGGTCGCGCAGGACTTCGAGAATCGGCAGCTTGACGGTCTTTTTCTGCTCCATCAGGCGCTTCATGTCATCGGATTCTTCCAGCTTGAGGCGGATGACCATGCCGATGATCACCAGCACCGCCGACAGCAGGAACGGAATGCGCCAGCCCCAGAGCAGAAAGTCCGGAGTCGGCAGGGCGCTGAGGCCGAAGAACACCAGGGTTGCCAGCAGGTTGCCGGCCGGCGAACCCTGCTGGGCGAAGGCGGCATAGAGAATGCCCTTGCCCTTGGGCGCGCTTTCGCTGGCGATGAGGATCGCCCCGCCCCATTCGCCGCCCACCGCGATGCCCTGGATGATGCGCAGGGTCACCAGGGCAATGGGGGCCCAGACGCCGATCTGCAGGTAGCTGGGCAGCAGGCCGATGCAGGTGGTGGCCAGGCCCATCATGATCAGGGTGATCACCAGGGTGGTCTTGCGGCCGATCTTGTCGCCCATGTGGCCGAAGATGATGCCGCCGACGGGGCGGGCGATGAACCCGGCCCACAGGGTCAGGAAGGACAGCAGGGTGGCCGTGCCGGGGGGCAGGTCGGCGGGAAAGAACACCTTGCCGAACACCAGGGCGGCGGCGATGCCGTAGGCGTAGAAGTCATACCACTCGATGGTGGTGCCGATGAATGAGGCGATACCCGCCTTGCGGGCTTTCTTGTGGGCAGCGGCATCCTGGGCAGCGTTCATGTTCAATTCCTGCGTTTTTATTGTTATATGCGCCCCTGATCGGGCGCATGGACCTCTGGCAAGGTCCGACCGCTGGGAGCCTATACAGGCAGGAATCGAAAAATATAATGATTAAATCTTATGGTTTGATACGTGATTGCGTATCGCGCCCCAACGCTCAGCGCCCTCCGGCGGCCGGTTTGATCAGGGACTTGAGCAGCCCGAGAAAGCTTTCGGCCGCCGCCGAAGGCTTGTCCTCCAGGCGGATCGCCTGGATCTGCGAAGGCGCGCCGGAGCCTTCGAGCTCGCCGTAATGCACGCCCGGCTGGCCGAGCATGGCCAGGGTCTGGGGCACCAGCGCCACGCCCATCTCGTGGGCCACCATTGCCACCACCGTTTGCCATAGCCGCGTCTCGTGGCGAATGCGCGGGCTGAACCCGGCCGCCACGCAGCGGGAAATGATCAGGTCGTGGTAGTGCGGCGAGACCGCCCGCGGAAACAGGATGAAATCGTCATTGGCCAGTTGCGCCAGGTCGATCCGCGCCTGGGTGGCCAGCGAGTGGCTCTGGGGCAGGCAGCAGAGGAACGGCTCGGCCAGCAGCGGTTCGCTGTGGATGCCGGCGGCAAAGGTGCTGCCATGGACGAAACCGATGTCGATCTGGCCGCGTTGCAGGGCCTGGGTCTGGTCGGCACTGTTCATTTCCATCAGCACCACTTCGGTTTCCGGGTATTGCTGTTCGAAGGCCTTGACCGCCTCGGGCAGCCCGCGGTGCAGGATCGAATTGACGAAACCCAGGCTCAGGCGCCCGGCAAAGCCTTCCGCCGAGCGCTGGGTCAGGTGCCGCGCCTGGTCGGCACGCAGCAGCAGGTAGCGGGCCTCGTCCAGCAGAACCTGGCCGGCGTTGGTCAGGCTCACGGACTTGTTGTTGCGATTGAGCAGTTGGACTTCCAGTTGCCCCTCAAGCTTCTTGATGTCGAAACTCAGGGCCGGCTGGGAAATGCACAGACGGTTCGCGGCCCGCCCGAAATGCAGTTCTTCGGCTACCGCGACGAAGTAGCGCAACTGTTTGAGGTCCATGGCGACTCCGGTTCTACGATATGGATTTCTTATCGTAGTTGATTGATTTTGTATTAGATACTTATCGATGGCGGCTCTAGTCTCGGCCTACAAAAAACAGGAGACGCGCCATGACCGCCGAGCCCCGCCCCATTGAAGACAGCCTCAACATCCCCGACAGCCGCGGCATCAACCTGTTCGAGTGCGACGCCGGCCTGGCCGCGCTGCTCCAGGTCTACCTGCCCTCGGCGGTCTACCAGCAGTGGTTGCCCACCTTGCAGCACCTGGGCGCCCGGGCCGGTGGCGAGCTGGATGTGCTGGCCCTGAGCGCCGACAAGAATCCCCCGGTGCTGCAACTGCGCACCCGCCGCGGCGAGAACCTGCAAAGCATTGCCAAGCATCCGGACTACGTCACCCTGGAACGGGTGGCCTTTGCCGAACTGGGGCTGGCTGCCATGAGCCACCAGCCCGGAGGCCCGCCGCCGCTGATCAAGTACGCCCTGACCTACCTGTTCGTCCAGGCCGAGTTCGGCCTGTGCTGCCCGGTGAGCATGACCGACTCCCTGACCCGCACCCTGTGCAAGTTCGGTACGCCGGAACTGGTGGCGCGCTACCTGCCGCAGTTGCAGTCCCAGGATTTCGAGACGCTGTTCCAGGGGGCGATGTTCATGACCGAACAGGCCGCCGGTTCCGACGTTTCGCGCACCGAAACCCGGGCCCGGCTGGAAGATGGCCAATGGCGCCTGTTCGGTGAGAAGTGGTTCTGCTCCAACCCGGATGCCGACCTGGCCATGGTCCTGGCGCGCCCGGAAGACGCACCACCGGGCATGGCCGGGGTGACCCTGTTCCTGTTGCCCAAGGTGCTGCCCGACGGCTCGCGCAACCACTACCGGATCCAGCGCCTGAAGGACAAGCTGGGCAGCCGCTCGATGGCCAGTGGCGAGATCACCCTGGAAGGCGCCACGGCCTACCTGATCGGTGAGGTCGGCCGCGGTTTTCAGCAGATGGCCGACATGATCAACATGTCGCGCCTGTCCAATGGCGTGCGCGCGGCGGGGCTGATGCGCCGGGGGCTGAGCGAGGCGTTGTACATCGCCCGCCAGCGCCGGGCCTTCGGCAAGCACCTGATCGAAATGCCGCTGATGCAGCGCCAGTTGCTGAAGATGATGCTGCCCGCCGAACAGGCGCGCTCGATGTTCATGCAGATCGCCAGCTTGCTGCCCCGGGCCGATGGCGGCGATGAGACGGCGCGCAAGTGCGTGCGGATCCTTACGCCGCTGATCAAGTTCCGCGCCTGCCGTGATGCCCGCCGGGTGACCGGCGATGCCATGGAAGTGCGCGGCGGGGTTGGCTATATCGAGGAGTGGAGCGATGCCCGGCTGGTGCGCGATGCGCACCTGGGGTCGATCTGGGAGGGCACCAGCAACATCGTCGCCCTGGACATTGCCCGGGCGGTGACTCGGGAGCAGGCGCTGGAGCCGTTGCAGGGCTATCTGGCCGGGCTGCTGGCCGAGGCCGATTTGCCACCGGCGAGCCGCCGGCTGTTCGATTCGGCCCTGTTGCGCACCGTGACCGGCTTCCATGCCGTGGCGCAGCAGCGCCGGGACGAGCAGGTGCGGCAGGTGGGCAGCGTTCTCTATCACCTGGCCAGCGCCATCTTCATGGCCTGGGAGGCCGCGCGCCAGGGTTCGGACCATCGGCGCCTGGCCCTGGCTCACCTGGTGCTGGTGCACAAGGTGTTGCCGCGCGATCCGTTGGGCCTGGAGCCGGTGATCGATGCCGAGCTGCTGGTGCGCCTGGCCAATGAAAGCCCGCTGTCCCAGGCCCAGGCCATGCAATTGCTGCCGGCCTGAATGGCCGTCCTTGTCCGATCTGCCGGAGTACATCCATGACGTTTGCCCAAGGCGCCCTGGCGGGCGTGAAAATCATCGATCTCAGCCGTGTGCTGGGCGGCCCCTACTGTTCCCAGGCCCTGGCCGACCACGGCGCCGAGGTGATCAAGCTGGAACCTTTGAGCGGCGATGAGACCCGGGGCTGGGGGCCGCCTTTCGAAGGTGATGACGCGGCGTATTTTCGCGGCATCAACCGTAACAAGCAGGGGATCGCCGTCGACCTGTCGCGCCCCGAAGGCCTGGCCCTGCTGATGCAGTTGCTGGAAGGCGCCGACGTGCTGATCGAGAACTTCAAGCCGGGCACCCTGCAGCGTTGGGGCATCGGTTACCAGGAGGTGCTGAGCCAGCGTTTTCCGGCGTTGATCCACTGCGGGATTTCCGGCTTTGGCGCCGATGGCCCGCTGGGCGGGCTACCGGGTTACGACGCGGTGATCCAGGCCATGGCCGGGCTGATGAGCGTCAACGGCGAAGGCGACGGCGGGCCGTTGCGCATCGGCCTGCCGATTGTCGATATGGTCACCGGCCTGAATGCCCTGGCGGGGATTCTCCTGGCCCTCAACGAGCGCCAGCGCAGCGGCCTCGGGCAGTCACTGGACATCTCCCTGTACGACTGCGGCGTGTCCCTGCTGCACCCGCACCTGCCGAACTACTTCGCCGCCGGCCAGACGCCCAAACGCACGGGCAACGCCCATCCCAACATTGCTCCCTACGACAGCTACCGCACCGCTGGCGAGCCGATTTTCCTGGCGGTGGGCAACGACCGCCAGTTCACCCGGCTGTGCCAGGAACTGGGGGCCGGCGCGTTGCTGGAGGACCCGCGCTTTACCGACAACGGCCAGCGCTCGGTCAACCGCGAGGCCTTGAAGCAGCAACTGGAGCATTACCTGTCGGCACACGACGGCGCGTTGCTGGCCCCGCGGCTGATCGGCCTGGGGGTGCCTTGTGGTTCGATCGCCACCGTCGACCAGGTGGTGGCTCATCCCCACACCCGGCATCGCGGGCTGCTGGTGGAACTCGATGGCTACCGGGGCATAGGTTCGCCGGTGAAGTTGTCGCGCACGCCGGCCAGCTACCGTACGGCGCCGCCGAGCCTGGGGCAGGACACCCGGGCGGTATTGCAGGGGCTGGGCCTGGATGAACCGACCATCGCCGCACTGCTGGCCAGCGGCGTGGTGCACGGTTGAGGCTCAGGGGCGGCGGGCCCGCAGCAGAGTGAAGCTGATGGCCGGGCTCTGTTGCAGGACCTTGTCGCCAGCCAGCACCTGCACCGCCAACCGGTGCTGGCCACGGTCGATATTCACCAGTTGCAGCTCGGGCCCCTGGCCGGCCTGGCCATAGGGCCGGCCATCCAGCAGCAGGCGCAGACGGTGGCCGGGCCGCAGGCTGGGCTGCAACTCCACCTGCACGCTGAAACTGCCGTTGTTGGCGCGCAAGGCACCGTGCTCCGGTACGCCGCTCAGTTGCAGGCGTTCGTAGGCCTGAAGGGTGCTGGCAGGTTGTGCTGCCGGCGTATGTGGCGCCGGTGTGGCCGGGCTGGGGAGGCGATTCGGCGCGGGCGTTTCAATCTGCCGGTACGATGTTCCCGGCGGCTGGTCGCTATAGGCGCGATTACCGGCCGAATCGGTGTACTGGTAGATCTGCGCGCCGGCTGGCAATGCGCTGATCCACAGCAGGCAAGCAATGACGAGGCGCATCTCGCAGATCCTGGCGGGTGCCTGAAAGGCTCCAGCATAAGGTGCTGCTGCGCGTGGCGCAGGCGCCGTTAACCTTTGAACACACATAACTCTGCCGTGGCACGAACCATCGCCAGTCGTCGCAGTGGGTCGCTGCTGCTGGCCTGATTGGCCCGGGCCAGCCATTGCGGGCATTGGCGGTCGGTGCGCTGCGGGCTGAAGTCGGCCAGTTGCTGCAGCAGGCGTTTTTGTAACTGATCAAGTTGGGGGCGTATCTGCCCGGCCAGGTCCTGGCGCGGAGTGTCCGGTGCCCGGCCTTGCAAGTGCCAGGCCGAGAGTCGGGCGTATTGCACCAGCTTGTTGGCTTCGATCTGGGCGGTGAAGAACTGCCCAACCGTTTCTTCGCTCAAGTGATAGGTTGCGGCCTGGGCGGTTGCCCCGGCGATCACCTGTTGTTCCCGCGGGCGGTCTTCCACGGCCTTGTGGCTGTCCCATTTGCTCAGGGCCACCTGATCGGCAATCGCCAGGCGTTCGCCGATGCTCTGCAGCAGCGGGGCGAGGGCGGGCGGGGCGTCACTGGCGCAGGCGGCGGTGGCGAACAGGCTGCAAGTCAGGGCGAGGCACAGGTTGAGGCGCGAAGTCATGGGCGGGCTCGGCTGCTGATGGGGAGACGGCGCCCATGATGCACGCAACCACCCCGGGCAGGGCAAATGCGCGGGCATAAAAAAAGGCCTCCCGAAGGAGGCCTCTTGATCACGCGGCTTGCGCCGGCGTTACCGGATCAGCAGCTGTAGTACAGCTCGTATTCCAGTGGGTGTACGAAGGTACGTACCTTGATTTCTTCTTCGCTTTTCAGGGCGATGTAGGCGTCGATGAAGTCGTCGCTGAAAACGCCGCCTTTGGTCAGGAACGCACGACCTTTGTCCAGCTCTTCCAGGGCTTCCTTCAGGCTGCCGCAAACTTGTGGGATCTCTTTGGCCTCTTCAGGCGGCAGGTCGTACAGGTTTTTGTCAGCAGCGTCGCCAGGGTGGATCTTGTTCTGGATACCGTCCAGGCCGGCCATCAGCAGGGCAGCGAAGGCCAGGTACGGGTTGGCAGCCGGGTCCGGGAAACGGGCTTCGATACGGCGGGCCTTAGGGCTCGACACGTAAGGAATACGGATCGAAGCGGAACGGTTGCGCGCCGAGTAGGCCAGCATGACCGGGGCTTCGAAGCCTGGCACCAGACGCTTGTAGGAGTTGGTCGCCGGGTTGGTGAAGCCGTTCAGGGCCTTACCGTGCTTGATGATGCCGCCGATGAAGTACAGGGCGGTATCGGACAGGCCGGCATAGCCTTCACCTGCGAAGGTGTTCTTGCCGTCTTTCCAGATCGACATGTGGACGTGCATGCCCGAGCCGTTGTCGCCGTACAGAGGCTTGGGCATGAAGGTGGCAGTGCGGCCGTAGGCGTCAGCCACGTTGTGCACCACGTACTTCAGGGTCTGGGTTTCGTCGGCCTTCTTCACCAGGGTGTTGAACTTGACGCCGATTTCGTTCTGGCCGGCAGTCGCCACTTCGTGGTGGTGAACTTCGACGGTCAGGCCCATTTCTTCCAGTGCGTTGCACATGGAGGTACGGATTTCGTGGTCGTGGTCGAACGGTGGAACCGGGAAGTAGCCGCCCTTGACGCCTGGACGGTGGCCCTTGTTACCGCCTTCGATGTCCTGGTCGGACATCCACGAACCTTGTTCGGAGTAGATCTTGAACATGGAGCCGGAGATGTCGGACTTGAATTTCACCTGGTCGAAGATGAAGAACTCTGGCTCTGGGCCGGCGAATACGGTGTCGCCGATACCGGTGGCTTTCAGGTGCTCTTCGGCGCGCTTGGCGATGGCACGTGGGTCACGATCGTAACCCTGCATGCTCGAAGGCTCGATGATGTCGCACACCAGGATCAGGGTCGGTTCTTCGGTGAACGGGTCCAGTACGGCGGTTTCGTCGTCCGGCATCAGGATCATGTCGGAGGCTTCGATGCCTTTCCAGCCAGCGATGGAGGAGCCGTCGAACATCTTGCCAGCTTCGAAGAAGTCTTCATCCAGCGCATCACGAGCCGGCATGGTCACGTGATGTTGAGTGCCCTTGGTGTCAGTGAAGCGCAGATCAATCCATTTGACGTCATGATCTTTGATGAGTTGAACCGACTTCGACATAGTGTCCTCCGGGTGGCTTCGGGCTTGGTGTTGGAGTGCCCTTAGAATGTGGGTGATGCCGGCGCGAATACTCTGCCATGGCAACCTGCCTCACAAGGGAGCAAATTGCATGCCAGTGCCCCGAGATGGGTTTTCTGCCCCAAAATCACGCTTTCTGCGACGTATTGGGTTGAATGCCGGCATTCGGCGCACTGCAATGTAGCGTCTTTGCCAATAAATGACCCGTTTTGGTGCATCGAAAACCTTCTGCACATAAACTGGTTAAACCTTGAGCAATTTCCGCTATAATCCGCGCCCCCCTTTTTCGGCTGGCCCAGCGCGCGCTGTTTTCATGAAACTAATCGTTAAAGTTTTCCCGGAAATCACCATCAAGAGCCGCCCGGTTCGGACGCGTTTCATCCGTCAGTTGGCGAAGAACATCCGTGCCGTGCTCCGCGACCTGGACCCGGCCGTGGTGGTCAATGGTGTGTGGGACAACCTCGAGCTGGAAACCGCCGTCAGCGAGCCCAAGGCCCTGAAGGACATGACCGAGCGCCTGAGCTGCATGCCCGGCATCGCGCATTTCCTGCAGGTCGACGAGTACCCTCTGGGCGACTTCGACGACATCGTCGCCAAGTGCAAGCAGCACTTTGGCGAAGCCCTCCCGGGGAAGGTTTTTGCCGTGCGCTGCAAGCGTGCCGGCAAGCATGAATTCAGCTCCATGGACGTGGAAAAATACGTCGGCAGCCAACTGCGTCGGCAGTGCGGCGCCGCCGGAATTTCCCTGAAAGAGCCTGAAATCGAAGTGCGGATGGAAATTCGCGACCAACGGTTGTTTGTGATCCACAGCCAGCACAACGGCATCGGCGGCTACCCGCTGGGCGCCCTGGAACAGACCCTGGTGCTGATGTCCGGCGGTTTCGATTCCACCGTCGCGGCCTACCAGATCATGCGCCGCGGCCTGATGGGGCATTTCTGCTTCTTCAACCTGGGCGGGCGTGCCCATGAACTGGGCGTGATGGAAGTCGCGCACTATATATGGAAGAAGTACGGCAGCTCCCAGCGCGTGCTGTTCGTCAGCGTGCCGTTCGAGGAAGTGCTCGGGGAAATCCTCGGCAAAGTCGACAACAGTCATATGGGCGTCATTTTGAAGCGTATGATGTTGCGTGCCGCGTCGAGCATCGCCGACCGCCTGCACATCGATGCGCTGGTGACCGGCGAGGCGATTTCCCAGGTGTCCAGCCAGACCCTGCCGAACCTGTCGGTGATCGACTGCGTGACCGAGAAACTGGTACTGCGCCCCCTGATCGCCAGCCACAAGCAGGACATCATCGACCTGGCCGTGGAGATCGGCACGGCCGACTTCGCCAAGCACATGCCGGAGTACTGCGGGGTCATTTCGGTGAACCCCAAGACCCATGCCAAGCGCCATCGCGTCGAGCATGAAGAGAAAGAATTCGATATGGCGGTGCTCGAGCGTGCGATCGAGCGGGCCAAACTGGTGCCGATCGATCGGGTGATCGACGAGTTGGGCCAGGATGTACAGATTGAAGAAGTCAGTGAGGCGCTGGCCGGTCAGATCGTCATCGACATCCGTCATCCGGATGCCGAGGAAGACCAGCCGCTGGAGCTCGCAGGCATCGAAGTAAAAGCGCTGCCGTTCTATGCATTGAACGCCCGCTTCAAGGAACTGGACCCTACGCGCCAGTACCTGCTGTATTGCGACAAAGGCGTCATGAGTCGCCTGCATGCTCACCATCTGCTCAGTGAGGGACATGCCAATGTGCGCGTTTATAGACCGAGCTAAGTGCCCGGGGATGTTCGCCTGTGGCTTGCGTCACCGGCCCCCCGACGCCGCCGTCCAGCTGTAACGGCCAGGCCTGAATCTATTGTTAATCGCTGCCAGCATTTGTCAGCACACCGAATCCTCTGATCGAGATACACAAGTGATCGAAAATCTACGCAACATCGCCATCATTGCCCACGTTGACCATGGTAAGACCACCCTGGTAGACAAACTCCTGCGTCAATCCGGCACCCTGGAACGCAACGAGCTCAACGACGAGCGCGTGATGGACTCCAACGACCAGGAAAAAGAGCGCGGCATTACCATCCTGGCGAAAAACACCGCCATCAACTGGAACGGCTACCACATCAACATCGTGGACACCCCGGGCCACGCCGACTTCGGCGGCGAAGTTGAGCGCGTAATGTCCATGGTCGACTCCGTGCTGCTGCTGGTCGACGCTCAAGACGGCCCTATGCCGCAAACCCGTTTCGTGACCAAGAAGGCTTTCGAAGCCGGCCTGCGTCCAATCGTGGTGATCAACAAGGTCGACCGTCCGGGCGCGCGTCCTGACTGGGTTCTGGACCAGATCTTCGACCTGTTCGACAACCTGGGCGCCACCGAAGAACAGCTGGACTTCAAAGTCGTCTACGCCTCGGCCCTGAACGGCATCGCCGGTCTGGACCACACCGAAATGGCCGAAGACATGACCCCGCTGTACCAGTCGATCGTCGACAACGTGCCAGCGCCAAGCGTTGACCGTGACGGTCCGTTCCAGATGCAGATCTCCGCTCTGGACTACAACAGCTTCCTGGGTGTGATCGGCGTTGGCCGTATCGCTCGCGGTCGCGTCAAGCCCAACACCCCGGTAGTGGCCATCGACGTCGACGGCAAGCGCCGCAACGGTCGTATCCTCAAGCTGATGGGCCACCACGGTCTGCACCGCGTAGACGTTGAAGAAGCCGCTGCCGGCGACATCGTCTGCATCAGCGGTTTCGACGAGCTGTTCATCTCCGACACCCTGTGCGACCCGACCGCTGTTGAAGCGATGAAGCCGCTGACCGTCGACGAGCCAACCGTTTCCATGACCTTCCAGGTCAACGACTCGCCATTCTGCGGTAAAGAAGGCAAGTTCGTGACCTCCCGTAACATCAAGGAGCGTCTGGACAAGGAGCTGCTGTACAACGTTGCTCTGCGTGTCGAAGAAGGCGACTCGGCCGACAAGTTCAAGGTTTCCGGCCGTGGTGAGCTGCACCTGTCGGTACTGATCGAAACCATGCGTCGCGAAGGTTTCGAAATGGGCGTTGGCCGTCCTGAAGTGATCATCCGTGAAGTTGACGGCGTGAAGCAGGAACCGTTCGAAAACGTCACCATCGACATCCCTGAAGATTCCCAGGGCAAGGTCATGGAAGAAATGGGCCTGCGTAAGGGCGACCTGAGCAACATGGTTCCGGATGGCAAGGGCCGTGTACGCCTGGAATACAACATTCCAGCCCGTGGTCTGATCGGTTTCCGTAACCAGTTCCTGACCCTGACCAACGGTGCAGGCATCCTGACCTCGATCTTCGATCGCTACGCTCCGATGAAGTCCGGCCACATGTCCGGCCGTCAGAACGGCGTACTGGTATCGGTAGAAACCGGCAAGGCCCTGACCTACTCCCTGGAAACCCTGCAGGCGCGCGGCAAGCTGTTCGTCGAGCACGGCCAGGAAATCTACAACGGTCAGATCGTTGGTCTGAACAGCCGTGACAACGACCTGGGTGTGAACCCAACCAAAGGCAAGAAGCTCGACAACATGCGTGCTTCGGGCAAGGACGAAACCATCGCCCTGGTTCCACCGGTCCGTTTCACCCTGGAACAGGCTCTGGAATTCATCCAGGACGACGAGCTGTGTGAAGTGACGCCTAAGTCCATCCGTCTTCGCAAGAAGATCCTGGACGAAGGCGAGCGTACTCGCGCTGCCAAGAAAGCCAAGAACTGAGTCTTTAGTTCCGGCTGAATGAAAACGCCCCCGGCCTTGCGGCCGGGGGCGTTTTTTTTGATCTGTGAAAAAGCTCGGGTCCTGTAGCCGCTGCCTAGCCTGCGAGGCTGCGATCGACCGCGTAGCGGTCGTAAAACGGTGTATCTGAAACTCTGCAGTGGCCCGTACTGCGGCGGCTTTGCAGCCGTTCGCAGCCTCGCCAAGGCTCGGCAGCGGCTACAGGGCGGCAGGGTTACATGGGGAACGGGGTTGCAGGCGCAGGCCGGGGCTCAGAAGCGTTCCAGGGTCCGGCTGCTGGTATTGGTCGGGCGCACCTGAGGCTTGGGCTTGTAGGCGCAGTAACCGGGGCGCGGGCCGATCTTCGGATGGTTGCGGCAGGTGTCCGGGCGCTTGTCATAAATGGTGCACAGGCGGCTTTTACGATCCAGATACAGGCAGTCGTTGTTGCTCATGCGCTGCAGGGTGAAGATTTCCGACTTCTGGTTGTAGCGCTCGACGATGCCTTCCTTCTGCAGGCGCTTGGCGATGTTCTTCGCCGGCTCGCCGCGTTCGAATTCATCGACGATGCCGATGCGGATCAGGTCCTTGATCTTCACTTCCACCGGCAGTGTGCAGCAGCTGGACATGCAGGAGCCGCACATGGGGGCGGTGTACTTGGCCCAGGTATCGAGACGATCGATTTCCGCGGCGGCGATCAGGTTGGACTTCATCAAGGTCATTTCCGGCAGGTGTTCCAGGGCGCGCGATCATACCGGGACTGGTGGATTTTTGAACGACTTTAGGTCGGATTTTTCTTCATGTGGCGCCGAACAATACCTGGCGGCACGGCAACTGCATCCTTTTCTCCCGCTGGCGCAGAAGACTCCCTGTTTAGCCGAGCCATTTGAAATAGCGCCGAACCAGAGCCTTCGCCTCGTGTCAGACCGACTAGGCTCAGACAATTCCATGCTCACTGTGTATCTCGTCAGAGGTCGTATCGATGACTCAGGAACCCCTTGTTCGCGACGCTGAGGTGGCCGCTTTTCGCGAAGCCGTCTTGACCAAACTCACCTACGCGGTAGGCAAAGACCCGGATCACGCCTTCGACCACGACTGGTTCGAAGCCATTGCCCTGGCCGCGCGGGACCACATGGTCGACCACTGGATGGATCACACGCGGCAGATCTACCGCAAGGGCCAGAAGCGGGTGTACTACCTGTCCCTGGAGTTCCTTATCGGCCGCCTGCTGTTCGACAGCCTGAGCAACCTCGGGCTGTTGGAGGTGGCCCGCGAGGCCCTCACCGACCTGGGGGTGGACCTGGAGCGCATCCGCCTGCTGGAGCCCGATGCGGCCTTGGGCAACGGTGGCCTGGGGCGCCTGGCGGCATGCTTCATGGAAAGCATGTCGACCCTGGGCATCGCCGGCCACGGCTACGGCATCCGCTACGAACACGGGCTGTTCCGCCAGGCCATCGTCGATGGCTGGCAGCAGGAGCAGACCGAGCACTGGCTGGATTTCGGCAACCCCTGGGAGTTCGAGCGCCCCGAGGTGATCTACTCCATCGGCTTTGGTGGCAGTGTCGACACCGTGACCGACGAGGCGGGCAACACCCGGCAGGTCTGGTGGCCGGCGGAAACGGTGCGCGCGGTGGCCTACGACACCCCGGTGGTGGGCTGGCGCGGGGCCAGCGTCAACACCTTGCGCCTGTGGCGGGCACGGGCCATGGAAGACCTGCACCTGGAGCGCTTCAATGCCGGTGACCACCTGGGCGCGGTAGCCGAAGTGGCCCGGGCCGAGAGCATTTCCCGGGTGCTGTACCCGGCCGACAGCACCGAGGCCGGCCAGGAGCTGCGCCTGCGCCAGGAATATTTCTTCGTCTCGGCGTCGCTGCAGGACCTGCTGCGCCGCCACAAGAACATGCACGACTCGGTGCTCAGCCTCGGCGAGCACGCGGCGATCCAGCTCAATGACACCCACCCGTCGATCGCCGTGGCCGAGCTGATGCGCCAACTGGTCGACCTGCACGGCATCGCCTGGGACGCGGCGTGGCAGATCACCGTGGAAACCCTCTCCTACACCAACCACACCTTGCTGCCCGAGGCCCTGGAAACCTGGCCGGTGGGCCTGATGGAGCGCATGCTGCCGCGGCACATGCAGATCATCTACCTGATCAACGCCCAGCACATCGACTCGCTGCGGGCCAAGGGCCTGCACGATTTCGACGTGCTGCGGGCGGTGTCGCTGATCGAGGAAGACAACGGCCGCCGGGTGCGCATGGGCAACCTGGCGTTTCTCGGCTCCCACAGCGTCAACGGCGTGTCCGGGCTGCACACCCAGCTGATGCGCAGCACGGTGTTCTCCGAGCTGCACAAGCTGTACCCCGAGCGCATCAACAACAAGACCAACGGCATCACCTTCCGCCGCTGGCTGTACCAGGCCAACCCGCAACTCACTGAAATGCTGGTGGAGGCCCTGGGCCCCGAGCTGCTGGACAGCCCCGAGGAACTGCTCAGGGGGCTCGAACCCTTTGCCGAGAAACCGGCCTTTCGCAAACAGTTCGCCGAGCAGCGCCTGCACAGCAAGCGCGCCCTCGCGGCGATCATCCATGAGCGCCTGGGAATCGCGATCAACCCGGCGGCAATGTTCGATGTGCAGGTCAAGCGCATCCACGAATACAAGCGCCAGTTGCTCAACCTGTTGCACACCGTGGCGTTGTACCAGGCGATCCGCGCCGAGCCGGAAACCGACTGGGTACCCCGGGTGAAGATCTTCGCCGGCAAGGCTGCCGCCAGCTATCACCAGGCCAAGCTGATCATCAAGCTGACCAACGACATCGCCCGTACGGTGAACAATGACCCCACGGTGCGCGGTTTGCTCAAGGTGGTGTTCCTGCCCAACTACAACGTCAGCCTGGCGGAAAGCATCATTCCTGCCGCCGACCTGTCGGAGCAGATCTCCACCGCCGGGTTCGAGGCCTCGGGCACCAGCAACATGAAGTTCGGCCTCAATGGCGCGTTGACCATCGGCACCCTGGACGGCGCCAACGTCGAGATGTGCGAGCAGGTCGGCGCGGAGCACATGTTCATCTTCGGCCTCAGTGCCCAGCAGGTGGAGGCGCGCAAACGCAATGGCGAGTTCAGCGCGGTGCCGGACATCGCCGCCTCCCATCGGCTGAACGACGTGCTGCAGGCGATTCGCGGCGGGGTGTTCTCCCCGGACGATCCGTCGCGCTATACCGCGCTGATCGATTCGCTGATCGATTACGACCGGTTCCTGGTCTGCGCCGATTTCGACGCTTACTGGAACGCCCAGGCTCGGGTCGAGGAGCGCTGGCACGACTCCAAGGAATGGTGGCGTTCGGCGGTGCTCAACACTGCGCGCATGGGCTGGTTCTCTTCGGACCGGACCATCCGTGAATACGCTACGGAGATCTGGAAGGCCCTGGAATGAGGCCCCTGAGAAAATTCTAGAAGTGTGTACAAGGCCCAGCGTTTGTTGGGCCTTGCCGATATACTGGGCAGCGTTTTGCCTCCCCGGCGGTGTCTTTTGTCTGGTGTCCGGCTTCCAAGCGGGGAGGGGCCTTTACCGGTTTACCGGCGCGGGCACCCATACGGTTGCACCCGTCCGTCAATGGACTGCTTAGGGATATCGACACATGCAATGGATATTCATGCTGCTGGGAGGGGGACTGGGCTGGCTCCTTGACGAGTCCTTCAGCGACGCCCTGATTGGCGCGGTCTCGGGCTTGGCCATCGGCCTGGCGATTCGTTCCGACGCCTTGCATCGACAAGTTGTCGACCAGCATCGTGAGCTGGAGAAGGCAAAGAAGGCCCTCGCTACCCTGGGCCAGCGCCTTGCCCTGCTGGAAAGTACCGGCGGCCCCGCTGCCGAGCCCGCCTCAGAACCCCAGGCCAGCGCCCCGCTGGCCGAGGCAGGCAGCGGCATGAGCGCCGCGCCGGAACTTGCAGACCTTCCCGAATTCATTCTTGAGGAAGTCCAGCCCGTGGAGCCGGCGCCGGCTGCCCCCGAGCTGGTCTGGGAGTTGCCCGCGGCAGCGAGCCCTGCCGCCTCCGTGGAGGCCAGCCAGCCGGTGCCGGAGTCGGTGTGGCAACCCCAGCCCCAGGCGCCGGCCCGTGAGTCCGTAGCTGCGCCTCGGGAACCCAACCTGATCGAGCGCGCCCTGAGCGGCGCGCGCAACTGGCTGTTTGGCGGCAACACTGTGCTGCGGGTCGGCGTGGTGCTGTTGTTCCTTGGCCTGGCTTTCCTTCTGCGCTACGCCACCGAAGGCATGGTGGTGCCGCTGGAGCTGCGCTACGCCGGGGTTGCGGCCTGCTCCCTGGGCCTGTTGGGCCTGGGCTGGTGGTTGCGGCGGCGCAACAGCAACTACGCCCTGATGCTCCAGGGCACCGGTATCGCCGTGCTGTACCTGACGGTGTTCGCGGCGATGCGCCTGCATCCGTTGCTCGACCCTTCCGCGGCCCTTGGCCTGTTGGTGGCGGTCACGGTGTTTTCGGCGATCCTGGCCATTACCCAGGACGCCCTCAGTCTGGCGGCCGCTGCAGCCCTGGGCGGCTTTGCCGCACCGATCCTGACGTCCACCGGCGCCGGCAGCCATGTGGCACTGTTCAGTTACTTCGCCCTGCTCAATGCCGGCATCCTGGCCATTGCCTGGTTCAAGGCCTGGCGCCTGCTGAACCTGATCGGCTTTGTCGGCACCTTCGGTATCGGCTTTGCCTGGGGCCTGCGCTCCTACACGCCGGAGCTGCTGTGGAGCACCGAGCCCTTCCTGATCCTGTTCTTTGTCATGTACCTGGCCATCGGCCTGCTGTTCACCCGGCGCAAGCTGCTGGAAATGCCCGACGCACCGGCGGATGACAGCCGCCAGGCGCTGCTGCACTGGTCTGCGCGCAAGGCTGACTACGTCGACGGCAGCATGCTCTTCGGCCCGCCCCTGGTGGGCTTCGGCCTGCAACTGGCGCTGGTCCAGCACCTGGAGTTCGCCGCTTCCTTCAGTGCCCTGGCCCTGGGCCTGACCTACATGGTCCTGGCCCGGCTACTGATGGGCGGCCGCGCCCTGTTGCTGGGTGAAACCTGCCTGGCCCTGGGCGTGATCTTCGCCAGCCTGGCGATCCCTCTAGGCCTGGATGCGCGCTGGACCTGCGCCGCCTGGGCCGTGGAAGGGGCGGGAATCTTCTGGCTCGGCCTGCGCCAGCAACGGCCGCTGGCCCGGGCGTTCGCCCTGCTGCTGCAACTGGGGTCGGCCCTGGCCTTCCTCAGTAAGCTGCAGCCTGGCGCTACCAGCCTGCTGGACGGCGCGCCGCTGGGGGCGTTGCTGCTGGGCGTCGCGCTGCTGTTCAGCTTCGACCAGTTGCGGCGGGCGCGGAAGACCCAGGTAGCGAGCTGGGAGCAGGGCATTGCGCCGATCCTGGCGGTGGCCGGGCTGGCTTTCCTGTACCTGCTGGCGCCGTTGTTCCTGTTCACCCAGGGCACCGCCATCAGCTGGGCGGTGGCCGGGTTGGCGACGCTGTTTGTCGGCCTGCGCCTGCAATCGCGGACGTTCCTGTTCACCGCCTTCGCCGTGCAGCTGTTGGGCGGTGCGCTGTTCCTGATGCGCCTGCAAGGTGCGGACGGCGATGCCGGTGCGGTGTTCAACGCCGGCTGGAGCGGGCTGATGAGCGCTTCGCTGATTGGCCTGGCGCTGATCGGCGGCATGCTCATGGCAGCCCGCAATGACATGGTGCGCAGCGATCCGCGGCTGCTGCGGGGCTTGTCCCTGGTACTGCTGGCCGGCCTGATGATGATCAACCTGGCGGTGCTGTTCGTCCTGCCCTGGAGCACGGCCAGTGGCGTCTGGGCCGCCAGTGGCCTGCTGATCATCTGGCTCAGCCTGTATCTGCAGCAGCGGGCCAGCTTTGTCTTCGGCCTGGTGCTCCAGGTGATTGGCGGCAGCACTTTCCTGCTGGCCGGTTCGGGTTGGTATTTCGTGGCGGCGGACGCTGCGCGGCCTCTGGCCAATGGCGATTTCTGGACGCCGATGGTCCTGGCCCTGGCGGCCCTGGTGGGCGCCTGGCGCCTGCAGCGGGGCAACCATGGTTCGGCCTTCGATACCTTGAGCCTGGGCCATCTGTCCGATCTGTTGCTGGCCTGGGGCGCCTGCTGGTGGGCCTTTACCTGGCTCAAGGAAGTGCTGCGCTTCGCCCCGGCCCATTGGCAGGCCAGCCTGCTGTTGCTGATCAGCGCGGCTAGCGTGTTGCTCTGGGCGCTGCTGGCGGTACGTTTGAAATGGTCGTCCCTGGGCCTGTTGTGCAGCCTGTTGATACCAGCCGCGGGTCTGGTGCTCCTGGCTTCCTGGGCTCCGCGCTATCACCCGGCGGCGGATTTCGGCTGGCTGGCCTGGACCCTGTTGTTCGCCGTGCACTTCTTCAGCCAGCGGCGCCTGGCGTCGCAGCTGCCGGCACGGGTGGCGAGCATCGCCCATGTGCTGGGCTGCTGGTTGCTGATCGGCGTGCTGGCGCTGGAGCTGCGTTATGGCCTGCTGCTGTTGTCCGAGCAGTACAACGCCTGGCGCTGGCTGGGCTGGGCGATCCTGCCGAGCCTGTACCTGGTGGCGATGGCCGCGCCGCGCGCCTGGCCGTGGCCGGTTTCTGCCCACTCCCGCGAGTACCGCCTGTATGCCGCGCTGCCCCTGGCGGTGCTGATGCTCGGCTGGTTCTGGCTGGCGAATATCTTCAGCGATGGCCGGGCCGAACCACTGCCTTACCTGCCGCTGCTCAACCCGCTGGAACTGGGGCTGCTGTTCGCGCTGTTCGGCGTCTATGTCTGGTCGCGCAGCGCGGTGCGGGAACTGGCGATCCGTGCCGACTACGCCGAGCGTGCCACGCAACTGGTGGCGGGGCTGTCGCTGTTCGCCTTCTTCACCGTGCTGGTGATGCGGGCGGCCCACCATTGGAGCGGCGTGCCGTTCCAGGCGGATGCGTTGCTGGAATCGATGATGGTCCAGGCCGGGCTGTCCATCGTCTGGACCCTGATTGCCCTGAGCCTGATGATCGGCGGCCACCTGCGTCATCGCCGTGAAGTCTGGCTGATCGGCGCAGTGCTGATTGCCGTGGTGGTGGCCAAGCTGTTCCTGGTGGAGTTGAGCAACCGTGGCGGGCTGGCGCGGATCGTCTCGTTCATCGGGGTGGGAGTATTGCTGCTGGTGGTGGGCTATTTCGCCCCATTGCCGCCCAAGCGCGCCGAGGCGCAAGCCGAGCCCGGCAAACCGTTGAATGAAGGAGTGTCATCGTGAGTGTGAAGCTGAGCCTGGGCTGGTTGGGGGCTGTGGGCCTGTGTGTGGCGTTGTCCGCCGTGGCCCAGGACAAACCGGGGGACTTCAAGTCCCTGGCACCCCTGAGCCTGAGCGGCGAGGGGCCCTGGTATCGCCTGGAACTGCCGTTGGCGGTGCAACTGCACGCCAGCCAGACCGACCTGCGGGATATCCGTGTGTTCAACGCTGCCGGTGAGCCCCAGGCCTATGCCCTGGCGCGCCAGCAGGCGCAGACCACCGAGCAGCACACGCTCAGCGATGTGAAGTGGTTCCCGTTGTACAGCTCGGCAGATGCCGCCGACAGCACCCCCAGCGTGCGGGTGCAATCCACCACCAATGGCACGCTGGTGGAGGTTCAGCCCTCCACTCAACTGGAGGCCGGCGAGGAGGTCCTGCGTGGCTGGTTGCTGGATGCCAGCGCAATCAAGGCACCGTTGCAGCAACTGGTGCTGGACTGGACCAGCGAACGCGATGGCTTCCAGCGGTTCAGCATCGAAGCCAGCGACGACCTGCAACACTGGCAGCCCTGGGGCGAAGGCCAGGTGGCGCGCCTGTCGTTCGCCGACGAGCGGGTCGAACAGCATGAAGTGGCCTTGCCCGGGCAGACGGCGCGCTACCTGCGCCTCTTGTGGAACACCCCGCAAACGGCGCCGGTGCTGACTTCGGCGCAATTGCAAAGCAGTACCACCAGCAGCCTGCCATCGCCGCTGGTGTGGTCGCAGCCCCTGAAGGGCAGCAGTGCCAA
Source organism: Pseudomonas sp. NFPP25 (assembly GCF_900116505.1). NCBI lineage: Bacteria > Pseudomonadati > Pseudomonadota > Gammaproteobacteria > Pseudomonadales > Pseudomonadaceae > Pseudomonas > Pseudomonas sp. NFPP25. The sequence continues at coordinate 300,180 of NZ_FPBG01000005.1, forward strand.
GGCCGGCGAGTACACCTGGCAGCTGCCCATGGGTTTGAACCTGGAACGGGTGCGCATTGCCCTGACCCAGGCCAACAGCCTGGCTCCGGCCACGCTTTATGGGCGCCGAGAAAGCAGCCTGCCGTGGCAGCCACTGGGCAATGGCCTGCTGTACCGCCTGACCCAGAATGGCCAGGACGTGCAGCAGAACGAACTGCAACTGCCGGGGCAGACCGTGCAGCAACTCAGGCTGGTGGTGGATGAACGTGGTGGCGGCCTGGGCGCCGAGGCCCCGAGCCTGGAGTTCGCCGTGCGTGGCACCCAACTGGTGTTCCTGGCTCGGGGAGCCGGCCCTTACACCCTGGCCCTGGGCAACCCCACCGCGAGCGCGGCCAACCTGCCGCTGGCGACCCTGATCCCCGACTACAGTGCGCAACGCCTCAAGCAGTTGGGCCAGGCCAAGGTCGAGGGTGCGGCGCAGCTGGCCTCGGCCACTGTCGCTCCTGCCGCTGCCGCTGCCGTGGCGGCAGGCGGGCCGGACTGGAAGAAGATCGGCCTGTGGGCCGTATTGCTTCTCGGGGTGCTGGCCCTGGCCGGCATGGCCTTCAGCATGTTGCGCAAACCCGCGGCCTGAGGCGGGCAGGTGTGGCGAGGGACCAAGCTCCCTCGCCACCAAGGTCCATCGTGCCTGGGGTTTTTGACTACGCTGAAACCGGCGCCTGAACTCTAACTGGCGGTTCCCTGTCTGAGAGGAGGAAATGCGCCTCGACTCGCGTTAAACTGCGCGGGTTTTTAGCCCCCCATTCCTCCGGAGCCTTCCATGTCCCGCGTTACCCTGAGTCGCTATTTGATTGAGCAGACCCGCAGCAACAACACTCCTGCCGATCTGCGCTTCCTGATCGAAGTGGTGGCGCGTGCTTGCAAGGAGATCAGCCACGCCGTTTCCAAGGGCGCCCTGGGCGGTGTCCTGGGCAGCATGGGCACGGAAAACGTGCAGGGCGAAGTGCAGAAGAAGCTCGACGTGATCTCCAACGAGATCCTGCTTGAAGCCAACGAATGGGGCGGCCACCTGGCCGGCATGGCGTCCGAGGAAATGGACAATGCCTACCAGATCCCGGGCAAGTACCCCAAAGGCGCCTACCTGCTGGTATTCGACCCGCTGGACGGCTCCTCGAACATCGATATCAACGCACCGGTCGGCACCATTTTCTCGGTACTGCGCTGCCCGAACGAGTACCTGAGCCAGAACGAAGCCCTGAATGAAAAGGCCTTCCTGCAGCCGGGCACCCAGCAGGTCGCCGCCGGTTACGCCATCTACGGCCCGCAGACCATGCTGGTGCTGACCCTGGGCGACGGCGTCAAAGGCTTCACCCTGGACCGCGAAATGGGCAGCTTCGTCCTGACCCACGAAGACATCAAGATTCCGGAATCCACCCAGGAATTCGCCATCAACATGTCCAACGAGCGTCACTGGGAAGCCCCGGTCAAGCGCTACGTGGAAGAACTGCTGGCGGGCGACACCGGCCCGCTGAAAAAGAACTACAACATGCGCTGGGTCGCGGCGATGGTGGCTGACGTGCACCGTATCCTGACCCGTGGCGGCCTGTTCATGTACCCACGTGACAGCCGCGAGCCGGAAAAACCGGGCAAGCTGCGCCTGATGTACGAAGCCAACCCGATGTCGTTCCTGGTGGAACAGGCCGGCGGCGCGTCCACCGATGGTCACAAGCGCATTCTCGACATTCAGCCTGAAGGCCTGCACCAGCGTGTGGCGGTGTTCCTCGGCTCGAAGGAAGAAGTGGCCCGCGTGACCGGCTACCACAAGGAATAAATCATGAGCGCGCCCTGGCAGCCTCTGCTTGATTGGTGGTTCGGTTCAGCCGAAAAGCCGGCGGAGATTGTCGCTGCCAAGGGCCGGTTGTGGTTCGGCAAGCGCGACAGCCAGGACCTCGAAGCGCGTCAGCGTTTCGCCGGCCTGGTGGAGCAGGCCCTGGCTGGCGGTTTGACCGAATGGGCGCAAAGCCCCCAAGGTTGGCTGGCCATGGTGCTGTTGCTCGACCAACTGCCACGGATGATCTATCGCGACACTCCCAAGGCATTTGCCGGTGACCTGCGTGCCCAGGCACTGGTGGCCCAGGGTATCGCCGCGGATTTTGACCGGCGCCTGCCGGCCATGCAGCGCTGCTTCATCTACCTGGTGTTCGAGCACTGCGAAAACCTGGCGGTGCAGAACGAGAGCGTTTCACGCTTTACCGCCCTGCACGATGAACAGCCAGCGGACGAGCGTGCAGTGTTTGCCGACAACCTGGACTACGCCGAACGGCACCAGAAAGTCATTGCCCGCTTTGGGCGCTTCCCCCATCGCAATGCCATCCTGGGCCGCGAATCCACGGCCGAGGAACTGGCTTTCCTGCGCGAGCCCGGTTCGCGTTTTTAAGAGCGCTTTCGCCGGCAAGCCGGCGAAGCTGTTCCTTTAAATACGGAAACTGCCCACCAGATGCTGCAGGCGCTTGGCCTGCTGCTCCAGGTCGGCGCAGGCGCGCAAGGTGGCCTGGAGGTTTTCCACGCCTTCCTGGTTGAGGGTGTTGATCTCGGTGATGTCGACGTTGATCGACTCCACCACGGCAGTCTGCTCCTCGGTGGCGGTGGCCACCGACTGGTTCATGCCGTCGATCTCGCCGATGCGCTGGGTCACGCTGCCCAGGCGCTCGCCGGCCTGGTTGGCAATGCCCACGCTGTTCTCGCTCTCGCGCTGGCTTTCGGTCATGGTGCCCACCGCTTCACGGGCGCCTACCTGCAGTTCCTCGATCATCTTCTGCACTTGCTGCGCCGAATCCTGGGTGCGGTGGGCGAGGTTGCGCACCTCGTCCGCTACCACTGCGAAGCCGCGCCCGGCTTCACCGGCGCGGGCGGCTTCGATGGCGGCGTTGAGGGCCAGCAGGTTGGTCTGCTGGGAGATGCTGGTGATCACTTCCAGAATCTGCCCGATGTTCACCGTGCTGCTGTTGAGGGTTTCGATGTTGTCGCAGGAACTGCTGATCTTGGCCGACAGCTGGTGCATCGCGGCGATGGTCTTGTCCACTACCTGCTGGCCGTCTTCCGCCAGGCTGCGGGCGTCGCTGGAGTGCTGCGAGGCCAGGGCTGCGTTCTGGGCGATTTCCTGGGCGGCGGCGCCCAGCTGGTTGATGGCTGCGGCCACGCTGCTGGTGCGCGAGGCCTGCTGGTCGGAGTTGAACATCGACGAATTGGAGGCAGCCACGACCCGCAGGGCCACTTCGTTGACCTGGCCGGTGGCCGAGGACACTTCGCGGATCGAGCTGTGGATGCGTTCGACGAAACGGTTGAACGACACTCCCAGGGTGCCGAATTCGTCGTGGCCGTGGATCACCAGGCGTTTGGTCAGGTCGCCTTCACCTTCGGCGATATCGTGCATGGCCCGGCCCATCAGGTGCAGGGGCTGCATCAGCATGCGGATCAGCATGCCCAGCAGGCTGATGATGATCACCACGGCAATGGCCATGGCGATGATGGCCGAGGTGCGGAACTCGCTGAGCATGGCGAAGGCGGTGTCCTGGTCCAGGACCAGGGCCACGTACCAGTCGGCCGAGGGCACGCCATTGACGTGGGTGAAGGAAATGAACTGGGTCTTGCCGCCCTGCTGTACTTCTTTCAGGCCCGGGCTGACGTTCGGCGCTGCGTTGGGGTAGGCCTCGCTCAGGTTCTTGAGCACCAGCTTGCTGTCAGGGTGGATGAGGATCTTGCCCTCGGCACTGACGATGAAGGCATGGCCGTGGCCGCCGAAGTTCAGTGAGTTGATGATGGCGCTGACGCTCGACAGGTCGATGTCGGCACCGGCCACGCCGATCATCTGGTTCTGGTGCTGTACCGGGGTGGCGACGGTGATCACCAGCTTGCCCGACGAGGCGGCGATGTAGGGTTCGGTGACGATGGTCCGCTGGGCGCCGGTGGCTGCCTTGTACCAGCCGCGGGCACGGGGGTCGTAATCGGCGGCGCGGTTGCCGGCCGGTACCGAGAACATCACGCCGTCCTGGCCCCCGAAGTAGCTGAGCTGGAAGTTGCCGGTGTAGGCGGGCAGGCCGACGCTGCGTTTCAGGCTATCGGCGCCGCTGCCGTCCACGGCGATCTGCTGGGCCAGGGATTGCAGGAGCTGGATGCGGCTCTCCAGCCAGGTCTGGATGTTGCTGGTGGTCAGGCTGCCCAGTTCCTGCATCGAGGCTTCGGTGCTGCTGCGCAGGGCCTCTCGCTGTCGATAGTCGTTGAACAGAATAAAACAGGCGAACGCAACGGCAACCACAAGGGCGGCGGCGAGCAGGATCTTGTGGCTGAACTTCATATTTCTGGTCATTAAATGAACTACCGCGAGGGGCTGGTCAACGAGGGGCGTCAATTTGCCACAGTGGAGGGCTTTGCGCTGCATCTTATGTCGACTGGCCACCACTGAAAATGAGGGGCAGATGCACAAAGCCGACGAACTGTCAGGTGCGGCAAAAAGGTCCTTGATTTACGAGGCAATTGCCCGGTTTGCCAGGCAAGAAATACCCGTCTCCCCGGGGAACCAGAAGGGGGTTTTCTCTTCTAAGCTTCTGGTTGGCTGACAGGCCTTCCCCCTTTTGTTCAGGAGTTCACCATGTCCCTGCGTTCTCTCGCTCTGTTGTCGTTCTGCGTGCTGCTGGCCGCGTGCAGCAAGGTCAATCAGGAAAACTATTCCAAGCTGTCGGCGGGTATGCCCAAGGCCGAGGTCGAACAACTCCTGGGCAAGCCGACTGACTGTTCGGGCGCGCTGGGCATGTCCAGCTGCACCTGGGGTGACAAGAACAGCTTTATCAGCGTGCAGTACGCCGGTGACAAGGTTCTGATGTTTTCCGGGCAAGGCCTGAAGTAAAAAAAACCGGGGCTTCGGGCCCACGGGAGAAAAATAATGATGCGTTTTGCTGTCACTCTTCTTGTCGGCCTGCTCTTGGCCGGCTGCGCCACGTCCCGGGACGATTCGCTGGCGCCCAAGACCGTCAACCACGTCGATCTCAAGCGTTATCAGGGCACCTGGTACGAGCTGGCGCGGTTGCCCATGTACTTCCAGCGCAACTGTGCGCAATCCGAGGCTCGCTATACCCTGCTGCCGGAGGGCAACGTGGCGGTGCTCAATCGCTGCCTGACGCCGGAATGGAAATGGGAAGAGGCCCGTGGTACGGCCACGCCTCAAGTGCCGGGCAAGACCGACAAGCTGTGGGTGGAGTTCGATAACTGGTTCTCGCGGCTGCTGCCGGGCGCTACCAAGGGCGACTACTGGGTGTTGTACGTCAGTGATGACTACAAGACCGCGATTGTCGGCAACCCGAACCGCCGTTACCTGTGGCTGCTGTCGCGGACCAAGGAGGTCAACGAAACGGTGCGCGAGGAACTGCTGAGCAAGGCTCGCCAGCAGGGGTATGACACCACGCGGCTGATCTGGCGGGTGTCGGACTCGGCCATGGCCAAGACCTCGAAATAAGCTCATCCGCAGGAGCCGGCTGGCCGGCGAAGGCGCTCGTGAGAATGCTTTCGCCGGCCAGCCGGCTCCTACAGGTCGGGGTTAGTTGAGCAGGTCACGCAGGACCTGGGTGAAGGCCCGGCTGCTGTCTTCTTCGGCGGCGTGACGCCCGTCGCGCACGACCCACTGCCCACCCACCATCACATCGCGCACCTGACGGTCGCCGCCGGCGAACAGCCAGCGGTTGAGAATCCCGTCGCCGTCGGCGGTGGCCAGGTAGGGGTCGTTGCCATCCAGCACCAGCCAGTCGGCGCGGGTACCCACGGCCAGGGCGCCAATGCCTTGTCCCAGGGCCTGGGCCCCGCCATCCAGCGCGGCGTCGTACAGGGTCCGGCCGACCATGGGCTGGTCGGCGCGGTACAGGCGGTTGCGGCGCTGGTCCCGCAGGCGCTGGCCGTACTCCAGCCAGCGCAGTTCTTCCACCACGCTCAAGGACACATGGCTGTCGGAGCCGATGCCCAGGCGCCCGCCCTGGGCCAGGAAGTCCACCGCCGGGAAAATACCGTCGCCCAGGTTGGCCTCGGTGGTCAGGCACAGGCCGGCGATGGCCCGGCTGCTGGCCATGAGGCTGACTTCCTCGGGGTTGGCGTGGGTGGCGTGGACCAGGCACCAGCGCTGATCCACCGCGACGTTTTCATACAGCCACTGCAATGGACGCCGGCCGCTCCAGCTCAGGCAGTCGTCGACTTCCTTCTGCTGCTCGGCGATGTGGATATGCACCGGGCAATGGCGATCACTGGCAGCCAGCACTTCGCTGATCTGCTGTGGCGTGACCGCTCGCAACGAGTGAAAGCACAGGCCCAGTTGCTGGTTGGCCTGCTGCGCCAGCAGCGGCTGCAAGTGCTGTTGCAGCTTGAGGTAGTTTTCCGTGCTGTTGATGAAGCGGCGCTGGCCGTCATTCGGTGCCTGGCCACCAAAGCCTGCGTGGCTGTAGAGCACTGGCAGCAGGGTCAGGCCGATACCGCTGCCGGCGGCGGCCTGGCTGATGCGTCGGGACAGTTCGGTGGGGTCGGCGTAGGGCTTGCCGTCGCTGTCGTGATGCACGTAGTGGAATTCAGCTACCGAGGTGTAGCCGGCCTTGAGCATTTCGATATACAGCTGCCGGGCGATGACTTCCAACTGCTCGGGATTGATCTTGCCCACCAGGCGGTACATCAGGTCGCGCCAGGTCCAGAAGCTGTCATTGGGGTTGCCGGCCACTTCCGCCAGCCCGGCCATGGCCCGCTGGAATGCATGGGAGTGCAGGTTGGGCATGCCCGGCAGCAGCGGGCCCTTGAGCCGTTCCGCGCCGTCTGCGCTGGCGTTGGCCTGGATCTGTGTCAGTTGGCCGTTAGCGCTGACTTCAAGGCGTACATGGTTGGCCCAGCCATCAGGCAGCAGTGCACGTTCGGCGAAAAAGGCGGACATGGTTCAAGCACCCTATCGTTTGTTATTTGTATATACATATACAGACGTTTGCCTGCCCGGTAAACTCCGGCAAGCTAGCCACCTTTATCGATCAACAAGGATTTCCTGTGCCGACTCCGCCTGCCAAATCGCCGCTGGCTGCCCACTTGGGCGATAGTCCGGCGCCCTTGTACGCCCGCGTCAAACAGATGATCACCCAGCAGATCGAGAGCGGAAACTGGCCGCCGCACTACCGTGTTCCCTCGGAAAGCGAGCTGGTCAATCAGCTGGGTTTCAGCCGCATGACCATCAACCGCGCGCTGCGCGAGATGACGGCCGAAGGCATGCTGGTGCGGATGCAGGGCGTGGGCACGTTCGTCGCCGAACCCAAGAGCCAGTCCGCCCTGTTCGAAGTGCACAACATTGCCGACGAGATCGCGTCCCGCGGTCATCGCCACACTTGCCAGGTGATCACCCTGGGCGAGGAGGCCGCCGGTTCCGAGCGTGCCCTGGCCCTGGACATGCGTGAAGGGCAGAAGGTCTTCCACTCGCTGATCGTGCATTTCGAGAACGACATCCCGGTGCAGATCGAGGACCGTTTCGTCAACGCCCTGGTGGCGCCGGAGTACCTCAAGCAGGACTTCACCCTGCAGACTCCCTACGCCTATCTGTCCCAGGTCGCGCCCCTGACCGAGGGCGAGCATGTGGTGGAGGCGATTCTCGCCGAAGCCGAAGAATGCCGGCTGCTGCAGATCGAGCGGGGCGAGCCTTGCCTGCTGATTCGCCGTCGCACCTGGTCCGGGCGCCAGCCGGTGACCGCCGCGCGGCTGATCCACCCCGGTTCCCGTCATCGTCTGGAAGGGCGCTTTCACAAATGATCCAGCTCACCCATCTGCGTGCCGCCGACTACCCACGCATGCCCTGGAAAAACGGTGGAGGCAGCACCGAAGAGATTGCCCGGGATACCGGTGACGGCCTGGACGGTTTCGGCTGGCGCCTGTCGATTGCCGATATCGCCGAGTCCGGCGGGTTTTCCAGTTTTGCCGGTTACCAGCGGGTCATCACCGTGCTCCAGGGCGCGGGCATGCAACTGACCATCGATGGCGAGGATGTGCGGCCGCTGTTGCCTCTGGACGCCTTTGCCTTCAGCGGCGCCAGCCAGGTCGATTGCACATTGCTGGAGGGGGCGATCCGCGACTTCAACCTGATCTATTGCCCACAGCGCTACGTCGCCCGTTTGCAGTGGCTCGATGGCCAGCAGCGGTTTTTCACCCAGGCGCACACCTTGTTGTTGTTCAGTGCTGCCGAGCAAGCCTGGGTGGATACCGGTAGCGCACCGGTGCAAGCACTGGGGCGTTATGACTGCCTGCGCCTGGAAGGCAATCGCGGGCTGCTGGAAGTCGCCCTGGACGGGCTGTGCTGCGTGATCGAACTCACCGCCCGCTGATTCATCGCGTCTTGCCGCAGGTCGGGATACGGCCTGCGGATGCTGCAAACCTCCTTTCTTTATTCGTGCTTGGTTGCCCTCGGCTTCGTGCGGGGTCCTGCGTGCCTGCGCCGGCGCGCCTGCTGTTTCTTGCGCGCACTCATTTGTTACCGAACGCCCCAGCTCGGCGCAAAAGCCCATCCTGGTAACAGCCGCGCGCGTGGCAAAAAACCTTCGCTGAAAATTTATCTTTGGTTGAAAGCCCCGTTCTACAAGGCCTGCGATGTGTTCGTCAGGTTTATGAGAATGATCTCAAGGGAGTTGGCCGCTTGATTGCATATGCTTGTATGTACAAGTAAATATGTGTGCGTAAGAGTCGATGGAATCCTCTTCGCACCTTGGACTCATCGCCGAGGAGTTTTTCCGTGACCGACAGCAAGCCAACTAAATACCGTAACGTCGAAATCCGTGCTGCACGCGGCAACAAGCTGACCGCCAAGAGCTGGCTGACCGAAGCGCCGCTGCGCATGCTGATGAACAACCTCGACCCGGAAGTTGCCGAGAACCCCAAGGAACTGGTGGTGTACGGCGGCATCGGCCGCGCGGCGCGCAACTGGGAGTGCTACGACAAGATCGTCGAGGCCCTGACCCATCTGAATGACGACGAAACCCTGCTGGTGCAGTCCGGCAAGCCGGTGGGCGTGTTCAAGACCCACAGCAATGCCCCGCGGGTACTGATCGCCAACTCCAACCTGGTGCCGCACTGGGCCAGCTGGGAACACTTCAACGAACTGGATGCCAAGGGCCTGGCCATGTACGGCCAGATGACCGCCGGCAGCTGGATCTACATCGGCAGCCAGGGCATCGTCCAGGGCACCTATGAAACCTTCGTCGAAGCCGGCCGCCAGCATTACGATTCCAACCTCAAGGGCCGTTGGGTACTGACTGCCGGTCTGGGCGGCATGGGCGGCGCCCAGCCACTGGCCGCGACCCTGGCCGGGGCCTGCTCGCTGAACATCGAGTGCCAGCAGACCAGCATCGACTTCCGCCTCAAGACCCGCTACGTCGACGAGCAGGCCACCGACCTGGACGACGCCCTGGCGCGGATCAAGAAATACACCGCCGAAGGCCGTGCCATCTCCATTGCCCTGTGCGGCAACGCTGCCGAGATCCTGCCGGAACTGGTACGCCGCGGCGTGCGCCCGGACATGGTCACCGACCAGACCAGCGCCCACGACCCGCTGAACGGCTACCTGCCCAAGGGCTGGACCTGGGAGCAGTACCGTGACCGCGCCCAGACCGAGCCGGCGGCGGTGATCAAGGCGGCCAAGCAGTCCATGGCCGTGCACGTCCAAGCCATGCTGGACTTCCAGAAAATGGGGGTTCCGACCTTCGACTACGGCAACAACATCCGCCAGATGGCCCAGGAAGAGGGCGTGGAAAACGCTTTCGACTTCCCCGGCTTCGTCCCGGCCTATATCCGTCCGCTGTTCTGCCGTGGCATCGGCCCGTTCCGCTGGGCGGCGCTGTCCGGCGATCCGCAGGACATCTACAAGACCGACGCCAAGGTCAAGGAACTGATCCCCGACGACGCCCACCTGCACAACTGGCTGGACATGGCGCGCGAGCGCATCAGCTTCCAGGGCTTGCCGGCACGGATCTGCTGGGTTGGCCTGGGCCTGCGTGCCAAGCTCGGCCTGGCCTTCAACGAAATGGTCCGCAGCGGCGAGCTGTCGGCACCGATCGTCATCGGTCGCGACCACCTGGACTCCGGTTCCGTGGCCAGCCCGAACCGTGAAACCGAATCGATGCAGGACGGTTCCGATGCCGTATCCGACTGGCCGCTGCTCAATGCCCTGTTGAACACCGCCAGTGGCGCGACCTGGGTTTCCCTGCACCACGGCGGCGGCGTCGGCATGGGCTTCTCCCAGCATTCGGGGATGGTGATCGTCTGCGACGGCACCGATGAAGCGGCCGAGCGTATTGCCCGGGTGCTGCACAACGACCCGGCCACCGGGGTGATGCGTCACGCCGATGCCGGCTACCAGATCGCCATCGATTGCGCCAAGGAACAGGGCCTGAATCTGCCGATGATCACCGGCAAGTAACCACCGCTCTCTGTAGGAGCCAGCTTGCTGGCCAAGCATGCACCGCGGTGCATCAGGCACACCGCCTCGCGAGCCCGCTCGCTCCTACAGGGGAAATCGTCTGCAGTGCCCACTAGAGGTTCGACGTCCATGGCTTTAGCGAATGATCGTGCAAGCAACAAACCGTTGATCGAAAGGCGTTCGATCGACTACATCCCGGAAGCGGAAAGACACGGTCGTCTCTTGAGTCAATTCACCCTGTGGTTGGGCGCCAACCTGCAGATCACCGCCATTGTCACCGGCGCCCTGGCAGTGGTCCTGGGCGGTGATGTGTTCTGGTCGCTGATCGGCTTGCTGGTCGGTCAGTTGCTGGGGGGCGGGGTCATGGCCCTGCATGCCGCCCAGGGCCCGCAACTGGGGCTGCCGCAGATGATCTCCAGCCGCGTGCAGTTCGGCGTGTACGGTGCGGTGATTCCCCTGGTGCTGGTGTGCCTGATGTACGTCGGCTTTTCCGCCAGCGGTTCGCTGCTGGCGGGGCAGGCGGTGGCGCAACTGCTGCACGTCGAAGACTGGGCCGGCATCCTGCTGTTCGCCGGCTCGATCATGGTCTTCACCATTTTCGGCTACCGGGTCATCCACGGCATCGGGCGGATCGCCAGCGTGCTTGGCGTGGTGGCCTTCATCTACCTGTTCTACAAGCTGCTGGCAGGCAACGACATCGCGGCCCTGCTCGGCAACAAGCATTTTTCCCTGGCCAGCTTCCTGCTGGCGGTATCGCTGTCGGCCTCCTGGCAGATCGCCTTCGGCCCTTATGTGGCGGACTACTCGCGCTACCTGCCGCGCAGCACCTCGGCGGCGAAAACCTTCTGGGCCGTAGGCCTGGGTTCGGTGATCGGGGCCCAGGCCGCGATGGTCTTCGGGGTCTTCGCGGCGGCCCTGGCCGGGTCCCAGTTCGCCCACCACGAGGTGTCGTTCATCGTCAGCCTCGGCGGTACCGGTGTCGTCGCCGGCCTGCTGTATTTCGCCGTGGCCTTCGGCAAGGTCACGGTGACCACGCTGAATGCCTACGGCAGCTTCATGTCGATCGCCACGATCATCAGCGGCTTTCGCGGCAGCCGGCATATCGGCAGCGGTGTCCGCCTGTTCTACATCTTCATCATGGTCTCGCTTGCCGCCACCCTGGCACTGTTGGGCAAGGATTCGTTCCTCAAGGACTTCTCCGCCTTCATCCTGTTCCTGCTGGCGTTCTTCACGCCCTGGAGTGCGATCAACCTGGTGGATTTCTACTGCATTACCAAGGAGCGCTATGACATCCCCGCGCTGTCCAATCCGGACGGTCGCTACGGTCGCTGGAATGTCATGGGCATCAGTATCTATGTGTTCGGCGTGCTGATTCAGATGCCGTTCATTTCCACCCACTTCTACACCGGCCCCCTGGTGGCGAGCCTCGGAGATACCGACATCTCCTGGATCATCGGCCTGGTGGTGCCCGCGGCGTTGTACTACGCCTGTGCGAAGAAGTGGCATGGCGCGGTGCCCGAGCACCTGATCCTGCCAGTAGAGCAGGGCGCGCCCACCGAACAAAAAACGAGTGGGACCACCCGCGCTGCAGCGGTATGAGTCTTGATTGGACGTGGACAGGGCTGGATGCCTCTTAACTGCCGTAAGCCAACTCATGATTAGGAGCGTCACACAATGAAAATGCATAAGACCCTGCTGACCACGTTGCTGTCCATGGGCCTGCTGGTCGCTTCCGGCGCCCAGGCCGCGGGCTGGTGCGAGTCGGGCAAGGCGGTGAAGTTCGCCGGCCTGAACTGGGAAAGCGGCATGTTGCTGACCGACGTGCTGCAACTGGTCCTGGAGAAGGGCTACGGCTGCAAGACCGACAGCCTGCCGGGCAACTCCATCACCATGGAAAACGCCCTGGGCAGCAATGACATCCAGATCTTCGCCGAAGAGTGGGTGGGCCGCAGCGAGGTGTGGAACAAGGCCGAGAAGGCCGGCAAGGTGGTGGGCGTCGGCGCGCCGGTGGTGGGTGCTGTCGAAGGCTGGTACGTCCCGCGCTACGTGATCGAAGGCGACGCCAAGCGCAAGCTCGAAGCCAAGGCCCCGGACCTGAAGAACATTGCCGACCTGGGCAAGTACGCCAGCGTGTTCAAGGACCCGGAAGAACCGAGCAAGGGGCGTTTCTACAACTGCCCGGCGGGCTGGACCTGCGAGCTGGACAACAGCGAGATGCTCAAGAGCTACGGCCTGGAAAGCAGCTACACCAACTTCCGCCCGGGCACCGGCCCGGCCCTGGATGCGGCGGTACTGTCGAGCTACAAGCGCGGCGAGCCGATCCTCTTCTACTACTGGTCGCCGACCCCGCTGATGGGCCAGGTGGACCTGGTCAAGCTCGATGAGAAACCTGGCGTCGACAAGAGCGTGAGCATCAAGGTCGGCTTGTCCAGAGTCTTCCACGACGAGGCCCCGGAGCTGGTGGCGGTACTGGAAAAGGTCAACCTGCCGATCGACCTGCTCAACCAGAATCTGGCGCGCATGAGCCGTGAGCGCATCGAGTCGCCGAAACTGGCGAAACTCTTTCTCAAGGAACATCCTGAAGTCTGGCACCCATGGGTCAGTGAAGAGGCCGCCGGGAAAATCGACGCGGCCCTGTAGCCCGGGCTTTTCCGGCGGCTCCAAGGGCCGTCGGGAACCGGACAGCAACCTCCTTTGAGCGAGAGTTTCCTATGTTTCCAGAAAGCTTCACGTTTTCCATCGCCGATTGGGTCAACGGCTGGGTCGACGCCCTGGTGACCCATTATGGCGATGTGTTCCGGCACATTTCCGACACCCTGCTGTGGGCCATCGTCAACCTCGAAGGCCTGCTGCGCATGGCGCCCTGGTGGCTGATGCTGGCGATTGTCGGCGGTATCGCCTGGCACGCCACCCGCAAGCTGCTGACCACCGCGGTGATCGTCGGCCTGCTGTTCCTGGTGGGCGCGGTGGGGCTGTGGGACAAGCTGATGCAGACCCTGGCGCTGATGCTGGTGGCGACCCTGATCTCGGTGCTGATCGGCATCCCCCTGGGGATCCTCTCGGCCCGCAGCAACCGCCTGCGCTCAGTGCTGATGCCGCTCTTGGACATCATGCAGACCATGCCCAGCTTCGTGTACCTGATCCCGGTGCTGATGCTGTTCGGCCTGGGCAAGGTGCCGGCGATCTTCGCTACGGTGATCTACGCCGCGCCGCCCTTGATCCGCCTCACCGACCTGGGGATCCGCCAGGTGGACGGCGAGGTGATGGAGGCGATCAACGCCTTCGGCGCCAATCGCTGGCAGCAGCTGTTCGGTGTGCAACTGCCCCTGGCCCTGCCGAGCATCATGGCCGGGATCAACCAGACCACGATGATGGCCCTGTCGATGGTGGTGATCGCCTCGATGATCGGTGCCCGTGGCCTGGGCGAGGATGTGCTGGTGGGGATCCAGACCCTCAACGTCGGGCGCGGCCTGGAAGCGGGGCTGGCGATCGTGATTCTGGCGGTGGTGATCGACCGCATTACCCAGGCCTACGGTCGTCCGCGCCATGAGGTGAGCAAATGAGCAGCGCTGCCATCAGCAAGATCGAAGTGAGGAACGTCTTCAAGATTTTCGGCAGTCGCCCTGCCGATGCCCTGGCGATGATCCACCAAGGCAAGGGCAAGGACCAGGTGCTGGCCGAGACCGGCTGTGTGGTCGGGGTCAACGACCTGTCCCTGAGCATCGGCACCGGCGAGATCTTCGTCATCATGGGCCTGTCCGGCTCTGGCAAGTCGACCCTGGTGCGCCACTTCAACCGCCTGATCGACCCCACCAGCGGCGCGATCCTGGTGGACGGCGAGGACATCCTGCAATACGACATGGAGGCCCTGCGCCAGTTTCGCCGGCACAAGATCAGCATGGTGTTCCAGAGCTTCGGCCTGCTGCCCCACCGCAACGTGCAGGACAATGTTGCCTACGGCCTCAAGGTGCGCGGCGAGAGCAAGGCACTGTGTGCCGAGCGTGCCTTGCACTGGATCAACACCGTGGGCCTCAAGGGCTACGAGAACAAGTACCCGCACCAGCTGTCCGGCGGCATGCGCCAGCGGGTCGGCCTGGCCCGGGCCCTGGCGGCGGACACCGACATCATTCTCATGGACGAGGCCTTCAGCGCCCTCGACCCGCTGATCCGCGCAGAAATGCAGGACCAGTTGCTGGAGCTGCAGAAGACGCTGCACAAGACCATCGTCTTCATCACCCATGACCTGGACGAGGCCGTGCGCATCGGCAACCGCATCGCGATCCTCAAGGACGGCCGCCTGATCCAGGTGGGCACGCCCAGGGAGATCCTGCATTCACCGGCGGATGAGTACGTCGACCGTTTCGTCCAGCGTCGTGCCGCGACGGTGTAGTTCAACAGCCCACAAGTCCCGGGCCCGTAGGAGCTGGCTTGCCAGCGAAGAGGCCCCCGGATTTCACCACGAGGTTAACGATGTTCCAGGCTGAAAAGATCGTAATCGCCGACGCCCCCCTGGGTTGGCAGGATGTTGTCGCCGTCGCCCGCCACGGTGCTGAGCTCGAACTCTCGGAGCAGGCCTGGGCGCGGATCGACAATGCCCAGGCCATCGTGCGCAAGGTGGTGGACAGCGGCGAGCGCGCCTATGGCATCAGCACCGGCCTTGGGGCCTTGTGCAATGTGTTGCTGGCCGGCGAGCAGCTCAGCCAGCTGTCGCGCAATACCCTGCTCAGCCATGCCTGCGGAGTTGGCCCGGTGCTGGCCGACGAACAGACCCGGGCGATCATCTGTGCGGCCATCATCAACTACAGCCACGGCAAGTCCGGGATCCACCGGCAGGTGGTCCAGGCGCTGCTGGCGCTGCTCAATCGCGGGATCACCCCGCAGGTGCCGTCGCAGGGTTCGGTGGGCTACCTGACCCACATGGCCCATATCGGCGTGGCGCTGCTCGGCGTCGGTCAGGTCAGCTATCGCGGGCACATCGTCAGCGCCGAGCAGGCCCTGGCCGAGGAAGGGCTGCAAGCGGTGCAACTGGGGGCCAAGGATGGTCTGTGCCTGGTCAACGGCACGCCGTGCATGACCGGCCTCGGTTGCCTGGCCCTGGCCGATGCCAGCCGCCTGTTGCAGTGGGCCGACGTGATCGGCGCCATGAGCTTCGAGGCCCTGCGCGGCCAGATCGCCGCCTTTGATGCCGAGATCATCGCCCTCAAGGCGCACCCCGGCATGCAGGTGGTGGGCAGCAACCTGCGGGCCTTGCTCGACCGCAGCGAGGTGATCGCTTCCAGCAAGGGCATCCGTACCCAGGACGCCCTGAGCATCCGCTCGATTCCCCAGGTGCACGGTGCTGCCCGGGATCAACTGGCCCACGCGGCCAGGCAGGTGGAAACCGAGCTCAATGCCGCCACCGACAATCCGTTGCTGCTGGGCACCCCGGACAACTATCGGGTGGTGTCCCAGGCCAACCCCCACGGCCAGTCGGTGGCCCTGGCGGCGGACGTGCTGGCGATTGCCATGGCCGAGATCGGCTCCATCGCCGAGCGCCGCCTGGACCGCCTGATCAACCCCCATGTCAGTGGCCTGCCGGCGTTCCTGGTGGCCGAGCCCGGGGTCAACTCCGGGATGATGATCGTGCAGTACGTGGCGGCCTCGCTGTGCGCGCAGAACCGCCAGCTGGCACAGCCGGCGGTGCTCGACAACTTCGTCACCTCGGGCCTGCAGGAAGACCACCTGAGCCTGGGCACCAACGCCGCCCTGAAGCTGCTGCAGGTGCTGGAAAACTGCACCCAGATCCTCGCCATCGAGTACCTGCTGGCGGCCCAGGCATTCGAATTTCTCAAGGAGCAGCGCTTCGGCACCGGCACCGGCATTGCCTGGTGCCTGCTGCGCGAGCGGGTTCCGGCCTACGACCAGGACCGCTGGCTGGCCCCGGATATCGCCAGCGTGGCGGCCTTGCTCAAGGACCCGCGATTGCTCAACAAACGCTTTTCCAAGGTGCAATAAAACGGATTTCCCCATCGCCAGCGTGCCAAGGCGCCACCTGCTCAAGCTGCGGGTGGCGACGGACAACGGAAGCTTCCGGAGCGACTGGCTAGTTATTACAAAACTCTCAAAAGGAGCATGAATGTGACTGCGCTAAACCTGATTCCCGGCCAACTGACCCTGGCCCAACTGCGGGCCATCTATCAGCAGCCGCTGACCCTGACCCTGGATGGCAGCGCCTCGGCGCAGATCGACGCCAGCGTCGCCTGTGTCGAGCAGATCCTCGCCGAGAATCGTACTGCCTATGGCATCAACACCGGTTTTGGCCTGCTGGCCTCGACCCGCATTGCCAGCGCCGACCTGGAAAACCTCCAGCGCTCGCTGGTGCTGTCCCACGCCGCCGGTGTTGGCGAGCCTATCAGCGATGACCTGGTACGCCTGATCATGGTGCTCAAGGTCAACAGCCTGAGCCGTGGCTTCTCCGGGATCCGCCGCCAGGTGATCGACGCCTTGATCGCCCTGATCAACGCCGAGGTCTACCCGCACATCCCGCTCAAGGGCTCGGTGGGTGCTTCCGGCGACCTGGCGCCTTTGGCCCACATGTCCCTGGTGCTGCTGGGCGAGGGCAAGGCGCGCTACAAGGGGCAGTGGCTGGAAGCGACAGCGGCCCTGGAAGTGGCCGGCCTCAAGCCGTTGACCCTGGCCGCCAAGGAAGGCCTGGCGCTGCTCAACGGCACCCAGGTTTCCACCGCATACGCCTTGCGCGGTCTGTTCGAGGGCGAAGACCTGTTCGCCGGCGCCCTGGTGTGCGGCGGCCTGACCGTGGAAGCGGTAATGGGTTCGCGCTCGCCATTCGACCCGCGGATTCACGCCGCTCGTGGTCAGCGCGGGCAGATCGATACCGCCGCAGCCTATCGCGCGTTGCTGGGGGACAGCACCGAGGTATCCGCGTCGCACAAGAACTGCGACAAGGTCCAGGACCCGTATTCCCTGCGTTGCCAGCCACAAGTGATGGGCGCCTGCCTGACCCAGTTGCGCCAGGCTGCCGAAGTGCTGGTGGTGGAAGCCAACGCCGTGTCGGACAACCCGCTGGTGTTCGCCGCCGAAGGTGACGTGATTTCCGGTGGCAACTTCCACGCCGAGCCGGTGGCCATGGCCGCCGACAACATGGCCCTGGCCATCGCCGAGATCGCCTCCCTGAGCGAACGGCGGATCTCGCTGATGATGGACAAGCACATGTCCCAGCTGCCGCCGTTCCTGGTGGCCAATGGCGGGGTCAACTCCGGCTTCATGATCGCCCAGGTCACCGCCGCGGCCCTGGCCAGCGAGAACAAGGCCCTGGCCCACCCGCACTCGGTGGACAGCATCCCTACCTCTGCCAACCAGGAAGACCACGTCTCCATGGCCCCGGCCGCCGGCAAGCGCTTGTGGGAAATGGCCGAGAACACCCGTGGTGTCCTGGCTGTGGAATGGCTGGCGGCCTGCCAGGGGCTGGACCTGCGCGAAGGCCTGAAAACCTCGCCGACCCTGGAAAAGGCCCGTGCCACCTTGCGCGAGAAAGTGGCGTACTACGAGAAGGACCGCTTCTTTGCACCGGACATCAACGCCGCCAGTGAGTTGCTGGCTTCGCGTTGCCTGAACGGGCTGCTGCCAGCCCGGTTGTTGCCGAGCCTGTAATGCACGCCGGGCCGCCAGGCAGCTTCGCGCTCGGCGTGGAGCTGCGGCCCGTGCTGGTTGGCTTTACCTGCAAGACAGGCGCGGAGCGTCTGCTTCCTCCGCCCCGCACCCCTGCGCGGGGCGGACTTGTCCGATAACAATAAAAGGGACGATGACATGCAATCGCAAGACAGTGGACTACGCCGAGGGCTGACAGCCCGCCATATACGCTTCATGGCCTTGGGGTCGGCCATCGGTACAGGATTGTTCTACGGTTCGGCCTCGGCCATCCAGATGGCCGGGCCCGCCGTGTTGCTGGCCTACCTGATCGGTGGCGCGGCGGTTTTCATGGTGATGCGCGCCCTCGGGGAGATGGCCGTGCACAACCCGGTGTCCGGTTCGTTCGGGCATTACGCCAGCCAGTACCTGGGGCCGTTGCCGGGCTTCATCCTGGGGTGGACCTACGCCTTCGAGATGTTGATCGTGTGCCTGGCGGACGTGACTGCCTTTGGCATCTACATGGGCTTCTGGTTTCCCGAAGTGGCGCGCTGGATCTGGGTGCTGGGCATCGTGCTGTTCATCGGCGGCCTGAACCTGTGCAACGTCAAGGTGTTCGGCGAGATGGAGTTCTGGCTGTCGCTGCTCAAGGTCGGGGCGATCGTCGCGATGATCCTGGGGGGCCTGGGCATCATGCTCTTCGGTATCAGCAGCGCCGCGCAGGACCAGGCCACTGGCGCCGCCAACCTCTGGGCCCACGGCGGCTTCATGCCCAATGGCATCAGTGGGGTGATCGCCTCGTTTGCCGTGGTGATGTTTGCCTTTGGCGGCATCGAGATCATCGGGGTCACTGCGGGCGAGGCCCAGGATCCGAAGCGGGTCATTCCCAAGGCGATCAATGCCGTGCCGCTGCGTATCCTGCTGTTCTACGTGCTGACCCTGTTCGTGCTGATGTCGATTTTCCCCTGGCCGCAGATCGGTACCCAGGGCAGCCCGTTCGTGCAGATCTTTGACAGCCTGGGCATCAGTTCGGCCGCCACTATCCTCAATATCGTGGTGATTTCGGCGGCGGTATCGGCCATCAACAGCGACATCTTCGGCGCCGGCCGGATGATGTATGGCCTGGCCCGGCAAGGGCAGGCGCCCAAGGGCTTTGCCCAGGTGTCCAAGCACGGGGTGCCGTGGATGACTGTGGTGGTGATGGCCGTGACTCTGTTGATCGGGGTGGTGCTGAACTACCTGATCCCGGAAAACATCTTCCTGCTGATCGCGTCCCTGGCCACGTTCGCCACGGTCTGGGTGTGGCTGATGATTCTCCTGACTCACGTGGCCATGCGTCGTTCGATGACCGCCGAGCAGGTGGCCCAGTTGCAGTTCAAGGTGCCATTCTGGCCTTGGGCCCCGGCGGCGGCTATTGCCTTCATGCTGTTCATCTTTGGCGTGCTGGGCTATTTCCCGAAAACCCAGGGAGCGCTGATCGTCGGCGTAGTGTGGATCGCTCTACTGGTCGTGGCCTATATGCTGTGGGTCAAGCCCATGGCGGGGCAGGCCCAGGCGATCATGAGCGACGCTCCTTTACCTACTGACCATTAATGGAGGTTGGATGAAAACTCTTTGGCAACACTGCAACGTCGCCAGCATGGCCTCGGGTGTTTACTCGATCATCGAGGATGCGGCCATGGTGACGTCAGGGGCGCACATCGAGTGGATCGGCCGGCGCTCGGAGGCGCCGGCCGGCGACTACGCCCAGGTCAATGACCTGGCTGGAGCCTGGGTAACCCCGGGCTTTATCGATTGCCACACCCACACGGTATTTGGCGGCAACCGCAGTGGTGAGTTCGAGCAGCGCCTGCAAGGGGTGAGCTATGCCGAGATCGCCGCTGCCGGCGGTGGTATCGCCAGTACCGTACGGGCTACTCGGGCCGCCACCGAGGAGGAGCTGTTCGGCAGCGCCCGCAAGCGTCTGCTGAGCCTGTTGCGCGATGGCGTGACCAGCGTCGAGATCAAGTCCGGCTACGGCCTGGACCTGGCCAGCGAGCGCAAGATCCTGCGGGTGATCCGTCGCCTGGGCGAAGAGTTGCCGGTCAGCGTGCGCAGCACCTGCCTGGCGGCCCACGCCCTGCCGCCGGAATACGCCGAGCGCAGCGATGCCTACATCGAGCATATCTGCAGCGATATGCTCCCGGCCCTGGCGGCCGAGGGGCTGGTGGACGCGGTGGATGCCTTCTGTGAATACCTGGCGTTCTCCCCGGAGCAGGTGGAGCGGGTGTTCATTGCCGCGCAACAGCTCGGCCTGCCGGTCAAGCTGCACGCCGAGCAACTGTCGTCGCTGCATGGTTCGAGCCTGGCGGCCCGCTACCATGCGCTGTCCGCCGATCACCTGGAGTTCATGACCGAGGAGGATGCAATAGCCATGGCGGCGTCCGGGACCGTGGCGGTGTTGCTGCCGGGGGCCTTCTATTTCCTCCGGGAAACCCAGCAGCCGCCAATGGAAGCCTTGCGCAAGCACGGGGTGAAGATCGCCGTGGCCAGCGACCTCAATCCCGGTACGTCACCGGCGTTGTCGCTGCGGCTGATGCTGAACATGGCCTGTACCTGTTTCCGTATGACCCCCGAGGAGGCCCTGGCCGGGGTTACCCTGCATGCGGCCCAGGCCCTGGGCATGGAAAAGACCCATGGTTCGCTGGAGGTGGGCAAGGTGGCGGACTTCGTCGCCTGGCAGATCGATCGTCCTGCCGACCTGGCCTACTGGCTGGGCGGCGATCTGGAAAAGCGCGTCGTGCGACACGGCGTTGAAGTGACTGTGTAGGAGAAGGGTTGTGGATAAGGTTCTGAATTTCAAACAAGGCCGGGTGCCGCTGCTGATCAGCATGCCTCACGCCGGTACGCGCCTGACCCCGGCGGTGGCGGCCGGGCTGGTGCCCCAGGCGCAGAGCCTGCCGGACACCGACTGGCACATTCCACGGCTGTACCAGTTCGCCCAGGAGCTGGGGGCCAGTACCCTGGCGGCCGAATATTCGCGTTTTGTCATCGACCTGAACCGCCCGTCCGATGACAAGCCCCTGTACGTGGGGGCCACCACGGGCCTGTACCCGGCCACCCTGTTCGACGGCGAGCCCTTGTTCGTCGAAGGTCAGGCGCCGTCCAGTGAGGAGCGCGAGCAGTACCTGCACGAGGTGTGGGGGCCTTACCACCGCACCCTCCAGGAAGAGCTGGCGCGGCTCAAGGCCGAATTCGGCTATGCCCTGCTGTTCGATGCCCACTCCATCCGCTCGCTGATCCCGCACCTGTTCGAAGGCAAGCTGCCGGACTTCAACCTCGGCACTTTCAATGGCGCCAGCTGCGATCCGCAACTGGCCAGCCGGCTGGAGGAGATCTGCGCCGGCCACGGCGGCTACACCCATGTGCTCAACGGGCGCTTCAAGGGCGGGCATATCACCCGCCACTACGGCAACCCGGCCGAGCATATCCATGCCGTGCAACTGGAGCTGGCACAGAGCGCCTACATGGAAGAGTTCGAACCGTTCCGCTATCGCGAGGACCTGGCAGCACCGACCCAGGTGGTGCTCAAGGAATTGCTCCAGGGGCTGCTGGCCTGGGGGCAGGAACGTTACGCCTGACAGCAAGCGCTCCTACAGCGGGTACACGCCTTTGTGTAGGAGCGCGCTTGCTCGCGAAGCGCCTTCGACCCCCGCGCAAAACCTGCAAACAACCCTGTTTTCTCCAAGGACATGCTCATTGCGTAATTCGGGTTTATGATGCCGGACGGCAGAATAAATGTAGTCCCCGCCAGGGATGAACCCGACCTCCACGGAGCGCGTAATGCAGACTTTGTACCCGCAGATCAAACCCTATGCCCGGCACGATCTGGCCGTCGACGAGCCGCACGTGCTGTATGTCGACGAAAGTGGTTCACCGGAAGGTTTGCCGGTGGTGTTCATTCATGGCGGGCCGGGGGCGGGCTGCGATGGGGCCAGCCGCTGCTACTTCGACCCGAATCTGTATCGCATCGTCACGTTCGACCAGCGCGGTTGCGGGCGTTCCACCCCCCACGCCAGCCTGGAAAACAACACCACCTGGGACCTGGTGGCGGACCTTGAGCGCATTCGCCAGCACCTGGGCATCGACAAGTGGGTGCTGTTTGGCGGCTCCTGGGGTTCGACCCTGGCCCTGGCCTATGCCCAGACCCACCCGGAGCGCGTGCTCGGCCTGATCGTGCGGGGCATCTTCCTTGCCCGGCCCCAGGAGATCCAGTGGTACTACCAGTGTGGCGCCAGCCGCCTGTTCCCCGACTACTGGCAGGACTATGTGGCGCCGATTCCCCTGGAAGAGCGGCATGACCTGGTCAGCGCCTTCCACAAGCGCCTGACCGGCACCGACCAGATCGCCCAGATGCATGCGGCCAAGGCCTGGTCGGGCTGGGAAGGGCGCACCGCGACCCTGCGCCCCAACCCGTTGGTGGTGGACCGTTTCTCCGAGCCGCAGCGGGCGCTGTCGATTGCCCGGATCGAATGCCATTACTTCACCAACAACGCCTTCCTCGAACCTGACCAGCTGATCCGCGACATGGGCAAGATCGCCCATCTGCCCGGGGTCATCGTCCATGGCCGCTACGATGTGATCTGCCCGCTGGACAACGCCTGGGAGCTGCATCAGGCCTGGCCCAACAGCGAGCTGCAGGTGATCCGCGACGCTGGCCACGCCGCCTCCGAGCCGGGCATCACCGATGCTCTGGTACGCGCCACCGACCAGATGGCGCGCCGTCTGCTCGACCTGCCGCCCGAAGAAGCATGAAGGGCCTGTTGCAGCGCGTGCGTGGCGCGCGGGTGGAAGTCGCCGGGGACATAGTCGGCGCGGTGGACCAGGGATTGCTGGTACTGGTGGCGGTGGAGCCCGAGGACACCCGGGCCAGTGCCGACAAACTCCTGCATAAGCTGCTTAACTATCGGGTGTTCAGTGATGCCGAGGGCAAGATGAACCTGTCCCTGGCGGATGTGCAGGGCGGCTTGCTGCTGGTGTCGCAATTCACCCTGGCGGCAGACACCAAGAGCGGGCTGCGCCCGAGCTTTTCCACAGCCGCGCCGCCGGCCCTTGGCGAAGAGCTTTTTGACTACCTGGTAGTGAAGGCGCAACAGTTGCATGGCAAAGTGGCATCAGGGCGTTTTGGCGCGGACATGCAGGTGCACCTGGTCAATGATGGCCCGGTAACCTTCCTGTTACAGACCTGAAAACGCCTGAAACAGCTTTTTCCACCGATTTGGGCCGGAAACTGCTGTTTTTCGCGATAAATACTTTGTTACCCCTGATGCGTTGTAACGCGGGCTACTAGATAATCGCGCGCTACGGGGATCAGCGTTCGTTGGTCCATTTTGACTTAAGTAGAGACTTGTCCACGGCCGTTTGGGGAATCATTTAGCCCCATCGGAGTCGGAACAATGCTCGCCAACCTGGCATATAGATAGCTGGCCGTTGGTTTTTTGATCTGTTTTCGGCGAGGGTTGCTCGTGATTGTTAGTCCCTGTAATGCACCAAACTTGTTTGCCAAACGGTTACGAAACGCACTGGTGACGGGCTCTGCGCTGGTCTGCCTGCTCGGCGCCGGTCAACTCATGGCATTCAATCTGGATGATGTATCGGTCAAGGCCAAGGACCTGGCCGGGCAGAAGTACGAGGCCCCGCGCAGTAACCTGCCGAACGAGTTCCGTGAGATGAAGTTCGCGGATTACCAGAAAATCCGCTTCCTCACCGAAAAAGCCGAATGGGCCGACCAGAAGACCCCGTTCAAGCTGTCGTTCTACCACCAGGGCATGCACTTCGACACGCCGGTGAAGATCAACGAGATCAGCGCCAACACCGTTACCGAGATCAAGTACGACCCGAACCGTTTCGATTTCGGCGACGTGAAGTTCGACCCCAAGGCCACCGAGAAGCTCGGCTACGCCGGTTTCCGCGTGCTGTACCCGATCAACAAGGCTGACAAGCAAGACGAGATCATGACCATGCTCGGCGCGAGCTATTTCCGCGTCGTTGGCAAGGGCCATACCTATGGCCTGTCCGCCCGGGGCCTGGCAATCGACACCGCCCTGCCATCCGGCGAGGAATTCCCGCGTTTCAGCGAGTTCTGGATCCAGCAGCCCAAGGCTACCGACAAGCACCTGGTGATCTACGCCCTGCTGGATTCGCCACGGGCCACCGGCGCCTATCGCCTGACCCTGCGGCCGGGCGCCGACACCATTGTCGACGTCAAGGCCCGGGTGTTCCTGCGTGACAAGGTCGGCAAGCTGGGCCTGGCCCCGCTGACCAGCATGTACCTGTTCGGCGCCAACCAGCCGTCGAAGGTCCTCAACTACCGTCGCGAACTGCATGACTCCAGCGGCCTGTCGATCCACGCCGGCAATGGCGAGTGGATCTGGCGCCCGCTGAACAACCCGAAACATCTGGCCGTGAGCAACTTCTCGGTGGAGAACCCGCGTGGTTTCGGCCTGCTCCAGCGTGGCCGCGACTTCAGCCACTATGAAGACCTCGACGACCGCTACGACAAGCGCCCAAGCGCCTGGATCGAGCCCAAGGGCGACTGGGGCAAGGGCACCGTCGACCTGGTAGAGATCCCGACCGCGGACGAAACCAACGACAACATCGTGGCGTTCTGGAACCCGGAAAAGCAGCCTGAGCCAGGCCAGCCGCTGGATTTCGCCTATCGCCTGCACTGGACCATCGACGAAGCCGCCCTGCATTCCCCTGACAGCGCCTGGGTGCAGCAGACCCTGCGCTCCACCGGTGACGTCAAGCAGTCCAACCTGATCCGTCAGCCCGACGGCAGCGTGGCCTACCTGGTGGACTTCGAAGGCCCGTCCCTGGCGGCATTGCCGGAAAACGCCGACGTTCGTAGCCAGGTCAGCGTGGGTGACAACGCCGAGCTGGTGGAAAACAGCGTTCGCTACAACCCGGAAACCAAGGGCTGGCGCCTGACCCTGCGGATGAAGATCAAGGACGCGAGCAAGTCCACCGAGATGCGTGCCGCTCTGGTCCGCGACATTGCGCAGCCCGAGCCGGCCAAGGCCTCGACGCCGAACTCCAACTCCTCCATCGCCAAGGCCGACAAGATCGCCGCCAAGCAGCAGGAGAAGAAAGAGAAGGAAGCCGCAGCGGCAGCCGCCAAGCAGGCGCAAGCCCAGCCGGGCAAAGAGGCTAAAGACGCCAAGAACGCCAAGGACAAGGACCACAAAGACGCCAAGCAGCCTGCTGCTGCGGACGCGGCCCCAGCCACACCGGAACCGGTTAAAACGGAGCAAGTCCTGACCGAGACCTGGAGCTATCAGTTGCCTGCCGATGAGTAACTCTCAACTACAGCCAGAGTCTCTTGCCGAGTACCTGGCGCATTTGCCGATGTCGGACCAGCAGCGCGCGGAACTCGCGGGCTGCCAGTCCTTCAGCGAATTGCACCAACGCCTGTCGTCCAGCACCTTCGATGGCCCCACCGATGCCGCCCAGGCCTCGGTGGGCCAGCGCCTGACCCTGAGCACCGCCGCTGAGCTGGAAGAAGCGGAAATGCTCGCGGTGGACGCCGAGGGCCGGGTCTGCCTCAAGGCCACGCCACCGATCCGCCGCACCAAGGTGGTCCCGGAGCCGTGGCGCACCAATATCCTGGTGCGCGGCTGGCGGCGCCTGACCGGGCGTACCAACCCGCCAGCGCCGAAGAAGGACGAACGGGTACTGCCGGCCGCTCGCTGGCGTACCGTCGGTTCGATCCGCCGCTACATCCTGCTGGTGCTGATGCTCGGCCAGACCATCGTCGCCGGCTGGTACATGAAAGGCATCATGCCGTACCAGGGCTGGTCCTTCGTCGACCTGGAAGAGGTCATGCACCAGCCGCTGATGCAGACCGCCCAGCAAGTGCTGCCCTATGCCCTGCAGACCAGCATCCTGATTCTGTTCGGGATCCTGTTCTGCTGGGTCTCGGCAGGTTTCTGGACCGCCCTGATGGGCTTCCTGGAACTGCTGACCGGCCACGACAAGTACCGCATCTCTGGGGCCAGCGCCGGCAACGAGCCGATTCCCAAGGATGCGCGCACCGCACTGGTGATGCCGATCTGCAACGAAGACGTGCCCCGGGTGTTTGCCGGCCTGCGCGCGACCTTCGAGTCGGTGGCGGCCACCGGTGACCTGGACCGTTTCGACTTCTTCGTCCTCAGCGACAGCAACGACAGCGATATCTGCGTGGCCGAGCAGCAGGCCTGGCTGGATGTCTGCCGCGAAGCCAAGGGCTTCGGCAAGATCTTCTATCGCCGCCGTCGCCGCCGAGTGAAACGCAAGAGCGGCAACCTCGACGACTTCTGCCGTCGCTGGGGCGGTGACTACAAGTACATGGTCGTGCTCGACGCTGACAGCGTGATGAGCGGCGAATGCCTGACCAGCCTGGTACGCCTGATGGAAGCCACGCCGGACGCGGGGATCATCCAGACCGCGCCACGGGCCTCGGGCATGGACACCCTATATGCGCGCATGCAGCAGTTCGCCACCCGGGTCTACGGCCCGCTGTTCACCGCCGGCCTGCACTTCTGGCAGTTGGGGGAATCCCACTACTGGGGGCACAACGCGATCATCCGCATGCAGCCGTTCATCGAGCACTGTGCCCTGGCGCCGTTGCCGGGCAAGGGTGCCTTCGCCGGTGCGATCCTCTCCCACGACTTCGTCGAAGCCGCGCTGATGCGCCGTGCCGGGTGGGGCGTGTGGATTGCCTACGACCTGCCGGGCAGCTACGAAGAGCTGCCGCCGAACCTGCTGGACGAACTCAAGCGTGACCGGCGCTGGTGCCACGGCAACCTGATGAACTTCCGCCTGTTCCTGGTCAAGGGCATGCACCCGGTGCACCGCGCGGTGTTCCTCACCGGGGTGATGTCCTACCTGTCGGCGCCGCTGTGGTTCTTCTTCCTGGTGCTGTCCACGGCCCTGCTGGCGGTCAACACCCTGATGGAGCCGCAGTACTTCCTCGAGCCGCGGCAGCTGTATCCGCTGTGGCCGCAGTGGCACCCGGACAAGGCCATCGCGCTGTTCTCCACCACCATCGTGCTGCTGTTCCTGCCCAAGCTCTTGAGCATCATCCTGATCTGGGCCAAGGGTGCGAAAGAGTTCGGTGGCAAGTTCAAGGTGACCCTGTCGATGCTCCTGGAGATGCTGTTCTCCATGTTGCTGGCGCCGGTGCGGATGATTTTCCACACCCGTTTCGTACTGGCCGCGTTCCTGGGCTGGGCCGCGACCTGGAACTCGCCACAGCGTGACGACGACTCCACGCCGTGGAGCGAAGCGGTCAAGCGCCACGGTCCGCAGACCCTGCTGGGCTTCTGCTGGGCGCTGCTGGTGATCTGGTTGAACCCGAGCTTCCTCTGGTGGCTGGTACCGATCGTCGGTTCGTTGATGCTGTCGATCCCGGTGTCGGTGATCTCCAGCCGCGTGGGCCTGGGCCTGAAGTCCCGTGACGAAAGCCTGTTCCTGATCCCCGAGGAATACGCTCCGCCACAGGCGCTGCTGGCAACCGACCAGTACACCCACGAAAACCGCTGGCATGCGCTCAACGACGGCTTTGTCCGGGCCGTGGTGGATCCGCAGCAGAACGCCCTGGCCTGTGCCCTGGCGACCTCGCGCCACACCCAGGCCGAGCCCATCGAGTGGCTGCGCCAGGAGCGTGTACGGCATGCCCTGAAAGTCGGCCCGGCGGCCCTGAACAACAGCGAGCGGCTGGCGCTGTTGAGCGACCCGGTAGCCCTGGGGCGCCTGCACGAGCAGGTCTGGAGCGAGGGGCACAGCGAATGGCTGAGCGCCTGGCGCCAGTCGGTGGATGCCGATCCCCATGCACCGCTGCTGCCGTTGCAGCCGCTGAACGCGGCGCCGCAACCGGCCTGAAGCCAACGCCCTTGAGCTCTTGCTCAAGGGCGTTTTGCTTTATGGCGCCAATGGCCGCCTATGCCTAGCCGGAGGCTGTGGCAGCGGCTACCGGTCGCTCCCCCTGAAACAACAAAAATCCTTGTGCAAATGGCCGAGTGCGTTAGCATCGCACCCGCAAATTTCTGCGCGCAATCGACAACGGCCTGCCATTCGAAGCACTCAAGCAGATGACCGCCGTGCGCAGACACCACAATAAAATGGCTTCAGGGGACTTGAGATGAAGAAGTATCTTTCGCTGCTGCTGGCGGGTGCCGCAGCCCTGCTGGCGGTCAACACGGCCCAGGCCGGCGCTATCGACGACGCGGTCAAGCGCGGCACGCTGAAAGTCGGCATGGACCCGACCTACATGCCGTTCGAGATGACCAACAAGCGTGGCGAAATCATCGGTTTCGAAGTCGACCTGCTCAAGGCCATGGCCAAGTCCATGGGGGTCAAGCTGGAGATGGTTTCCACTGGCTACGACGGCATCATCCCGGCCCTGCTGACCGACAAGTTCGACATGATCGGCAGCGGCATGACCCTGACCCAGGAACGCAACCTGCGCCTGAACTTCAGCGAACCCTTCATCGTGGTCGGCCAGACCCTGCTGATCCGCAAGGACTTGGAAGGCACCATCAAGTCCTACAAGGACCTGAACAGCGCCGACTACCGCATCACCTCCAAGCTGGGCACCACCGGTGAGATGGTCGCCAAGAAGCTGATCGCCAAGGCCAAGTACCACGGCTACGACAACGAGCAGGAAGCGGTGCTGGACGTGGTCAACGGCAAGGCCGACGCCTTCATCTACGACGCTCCGTACAACGTGGTGGCCGTCAACAAAGTGGGCAATGGCAAGCTGGTATTCCTCGACAAGCCGTTCACCTACGAGCCCCTGGCCTTCGGTTTGAAGAAGGGCGATTACGACAGCATCAACTTCATCAACAACTTCCTGCACCAGATCCACGAAGACGGCACCTACGATCGCATCCATGACAAGTGGTTCAAGAGCACCGAGTGGCTCAAGGACATGGAATAGGTGTCAGGCAACTGATTTGCGGTTGATCGCGAGCAAGCTCGCTCCTACAGGGCGTACCGCGTTTTTGTAGGAGCGAGCTTGCTCGCGATGATGCCCACCCGGGCTCTGCCGAACCTCCCCGCTGCAAACCGCTGGAACCTGCAAAGTGAACAAACACAAGAAAGCCCAATGGCCCTGGCACGTGCTGACCGTGCTGGTGCTGATCGGTCTGGCTGGCGCGCTGTACTACGCCACCTCGTTGATGTCCTACGAGTGGCGCTGGAACCGTGTCCCCCAGTACTTCGCCTATCAGGCCGAAGAGTCCCAGCGGGCGGCGGAAATCTCCACCGTCGCCGAGGTGGTGCGCCAGGGCGGCAAGGCACAAGTCACGCTGCGCGGTGACTCGGGTGCCGAGCAGCATCTGAGCGTCGATGAAAGCAGCTTGCAGGTGGCTAGCGGCGATGACGTGGCCGAAGGCGATGTCATCGGCGTGACCCGGCACTGGGCCGCGGGCCCGCTTTTGTGGGGCCTGTGGACCACCTTGTGGCTGTCGGTGGTGTCCGGCGTGCTGGGGCTGCTGATCGGCCTGGGTACCGGCCTGTGCCGGTTGTCCAGCAACCCGACCCTGCGCGACCTGTCGACGATCTATGTCGAACTGGTGCGGGGCACGCCGCTGCTGGTGCAGATCTTCATCTTCTATTTCTTTATTGGCACGGTGCTCAATCTGTCCCGGGAGTTCGCCGGGATCGCCGCGCTGTCGCTGTTTACCGGGGCCTATGTGGCGGAAATCGTTCGCGCCGGGGTGCAGTCCATCGCCCGCGGGCAGAACGAAGCCGCTCGCTCCCTGGGGCTCAGCGCGGGCCAGTCGATGCGCCATGTGGTGCTGCCCCAGGCCTTCAAGCGGGTGCTGCCGCCGCTGGCCGGGCAGTTCATCAGCCTGGTCAAGGACACCTCCCTGGTGTCGGTGATCGCTATTACCGAACTGCTCAAGAGCGGCCGGGAAGTCATCACCACGTCGTTCTCGCCATTCGAGATCCTGTTCTGCGTGGCAGGCCTGTATTTGTTGATCAACCTGCCGCTGTCGAAGATGGCCAGCCGGCTTGAACGGAGGCTCGCGCAAAGTGATTGAAGTCCGCGATCTGGTAAAAGTCTTCGACACCCGCGGCCAGGTGGTGCGCGCGGTGGATAACGTCACCACCCAGGTGGCCAAGGGCGAGGTGCTGGTGGTGATCGGCCCGTCCGGCTCCGGCAAGTCGACCTTCCTGCGTTGCCTCAATGGCCTTGAAGAGTTCGATTCCGGCTCGGTGAGCATCGACGGCCTGCAACTGGCCGACCCGAGGACCGATGTGAACGCCTACCGCCGGGAAGTCGGCATGGTGTTCCAGCACTTCAACCTGTTCCCGCACATGACCGTGCTGGAAAACCTCTGCCTGGCGCAGAAGGTGGTACGCAAGCGCGGCAAGCAGGAGCGCGAGGCCAAGGCCCTGGCGTTGCTGGAAAAGGTCGGGATCGCTCAGAAGGCCCACGAGTTTCCTTCGCGGCTTTCCGGTGGCCAGCAGCAGCGTGTGGCCATCGCCCGGGCCCTGGCCATGGAACCCAAGGTGATGCTGTTCGACGAGCCGACCTCGGCCCTGGACCCGGAAATGGTCGGCGAGGTGCTGGATGTGATGAAGACCCTGGCCCTGGAAGGCATGACCATGGTCTGCGTGACCCACGAGATGGGCTTTGCTCGGGAAGTGGCGGATCGGGTGCTGTTCTTCGATCACGGCAAACTGCTGGAAGACGCGGCGCCGCAGGTGTTCTTCGACGCGCCGCAAGACCCGCGGGCCCAGGCTTTCCTGCGCCAGGTGCTGTAAGGCCGGCTCCTGCATTTCCCGGTAGGAGCCGGCTTGCCGGCGAAGCGGCTCAGACCCGGAAACGCCCCACCAGGCTTTGCAGGTGAATCCCCAGCCGCGCCAGCTCGGCGCTGGACGCGGCGGTTTCCTCGCTGGCCGATGACGTCTGTTCAGACACATCCCGCACATTCAACACGCTGCGGTTGATCTCTTCCGCCACCGCGCTCTGCTGCTCTGCTGCCGCGGCGATCTGCTGGTTCATCGCCTGGATCGCCGACACGGTACGGGTGATGTTTTCCAGGGAACCACCAGCCCGGCGTGTCAGCTCGACACTGCTGTCGGTCAGGCTGCGGCTGGTATCCAGGGTGCTGGCCACCTGCTGGGTGCCGCTTTGCAGGCCAACGATGAGTTCAGCGATTTCTTCGGTGGATTGCTGGGTACGTTGCGCCAGGCTGCGTACTTCATCCGCCACCACGGCAAAACCCCGCCCGGCTTCACCGGCCCGGGCGGCCTCGATGGCGGCGTTCAGGGCCAGCAGGTTGGTCTGCTGGGCCACCGACTTGATCACATCCAGGACGCTGCCGATCTTGTCGCTTTCCTGCTTGAGATGGCCCATGGCCTCGGTGGAATGGCCCACCTCGCTGGCCAGGCGCTCGATCTGGGCGATGGCTTCGTTCACCACCCGGTCACCCTCGCGGGCCTGCTGGTCGGCCGCCACAGCGGCCTCGGAGGCCTCTTCGGCGTTGCGCGCCACTTCCTGCACGGTGGCGGCCATTTCGTTCATGGCCGTGGCCACCTGGTCGGTCTCGACTTTCTGGCTGTTGACCCCGGCGCTGGTCTGTTCGGTCACCGCGGACAGTTGCTCGGCGGCGCTGGCGATCTGGGTCACGCCGTCGCTGATGCCGCCGATCAGTTCCCGCAGGCTCACCGTCATGCGCTGCATGGCTTTCTGCAGTTGGCCCAGTTCGTCGCGGCGCTCTACGGCGAGGTTCTGGCTCAGGTCCCCGGAAGCCACGCGCTCGGCGGCCTTGAGGGTCTGCTGCAGCGGCTGGGTGATCTGCCGGGTGATGGCCCAGGCGGCGATCAGGCCGAACAGCATGGCCAGCAAGGTGGCGATCAGCAGGGTGCTCTTGGCCTGCGCGGCGTCGCTGTCACGCTTGGTGGTCTGGGCCACGGTCAGCTGCTTGCTCAGGCCCATCAGCCGGTCGCCCTGGGCGGCCATGCGCTTGAGCGCAGCCGCGCTGGCTTCTTCGGCGTCGCTGTAGGCGCTGACGGCCATCCGGTAGGCCTTCAGCGAGTCGCTGGCCTGTTGCAGGTTGGCAACGTGCTGCTCGGGCAGGCGCGAAGGCAGGCTGGTGAGGTTGTTCAGGGCGTTGTCGATGGCGTCCAGCGCCGGCTGCTTGGCCTCGGGCTTGGCGCTGTAGGTGTAGCCGCGTACCTGGAAGCGTGCCTGCTGGATCAGCTTGGACAGGTCGATCACGCTATTGAACTGCGCCACGCTGTCGCCTTGCAGCAGTGAGTTCTCAACCTCCGCGACCCGGGCCACGGCATTGTCCGCGGTGGCGCCAAGCTGGGACCTCGCGGCTTCGCGGTTGGCGGTGGCGCGAGTCATGTCGGCGAAGGCCTTCTGGTATTCGGCCACGGCGTCCAGTTGCTGGTCGACCATGGTGATGCTTTCCGGTTGCTGCAGTTGCGCGCGAGCGTCCTGCAGGCCGTCGTCGAGTTGCTTGAGGAAGTCGTTGACCGCTGCCGGGCCGTGTTCACCGCGGCTCATCTCGTAGTTGAGGCGGGCGATGCGCAGGTCCTTGGTCAGGGCGTAGATAACGGAAATATTGCCCAGTTTGTCGCCCCGGTCGATCACCCGGCTCAGGCCGGTCCAGCCGGTGGCGGTGATCAGCAGGGTCAGGAGCAGTACCAGGCCGAAGCCGATACCCAGCTTGAGGCTGACGCTTACGTTTCCCAGGTTTCTGGCTAGCCAACGGTACATTCTGCGAACTCCCTTTTAGCAATGTGCGCTTAACCATAGGCTATCGGCGGGAGTGGGGGATTCTGTAGTTTGACTGGCTAGTTGCCATTACGACCGTGAGGTCCGGCTGGCCACTTGGCCAGCACGCACATGGGGGCTCAGAACAGGCGCGAAAGCAGGGCGGTGACCGCGGTTTCGACCCGCAGGATGCGTTCGCCCAGTTGCACCGGTTGCAGGCCGGCCTTGCCCAGAAGATCGATCTCGTAGGGAATCCAGCCGCCTTCCGGGCCAATGGCCAGGGTGACGGCCTGGTCCAGCCCGCGAGGGCAGGGCGGATATGGGCCAGGGTGGCCCACCAGCCCCAGGGTGCCAGCGCTGAGGGCCGGCAGGCGGTCTTCGACGAAGGGCTTGAAGCGTTTTTCGATCAGGACGTCGGGCAGCACGGTGTCACGGGCCTGTTCCAGGCCGAGCACCAGGTGTTCGCGAATCGTTTCGGGTTCCAGGAACGGGGTCTGCCAGAAGCTCTTTTCTACCCGGTAGCTGTTCACCAGCACCAGCCGCGGCACGCCCATGGTTGCTATGGTCTGGAACACCCGGCGAAGCATTTTCGGGCGCGGCAGGGCCAGCACCAGGGTCAACGGCAGCTTGGCCGGTGGCGGCTGATCGAGGGTCACTTGCAGTTCGGCTTCAGCAGGCTCCAGGCGCAGTACCTGGGCACTGCCCATCAAGCCGCCAATGCGCCCGACCCGCAGGCTGTCGCCGACCGCCACCCGATGCACGTCCTGCATGTGGGTCAGGCGTCGGTCGCGCAGCACGACCCGGTCGGCCGCAATGAAATCGGCCTCTTCCAGAAGCAGCAGGTTCACGCTTGGGTCGCTGGCGGCTGGTCGTTGTGGTCGTCGGCCGGTTCATCGTCCGGGTGCTCGCCACGTTTGCTGATCAGCCCGCCGAACAGCACGCCGATCTCGAACAGCAGCCACATGGGCACGGCCAGCAGGGTCTGGGAGAAAATGTCCGGCGGGGTGAGGATCATGCCCACCACGAAGCAGCCGATGATCACGTAAGGGCGGATCTTGCGCAGGTACGCCACGTTGACCACGCCTATCCACACCAGCAGGACCACGGCCACCGGGATCTCGAAGGCCACGCCGAAGGCGAAGAACAGGGTCATGACGAAATCGAGGTAGCTGGTGATATCGGTCATCATCTCCACGCCGGCCGGGGTGGCGGCGGCGAAGAACTTGAAGATCAGCGGGAACACCAGGAAGTAGGCGAACGCCATGCCGATGTAGAACAGTAGGATGCTCGACACCAGCAAGGGCACGGCAATGCGCTTTTCATGCTTGTACAGGCCGGGTGCGATAAAGCCCCAGATCTGGTGCAGGATCACCGGGATCGCCAGGAACAGCGAGACCATCATGGTCAGCTTCAGCGGCGTGAGGAACGGCGAGGCGACGTCGGTGGCGATCATCGTCGCGCCGACCGGCAGGTACTGGCGCAGCGGTGTGGAGACGATGGTGTAGATCTGCTGGGTGAAGGCGAACAGCCCGGCGAAGATGATGAAGATCGCCGCTACGCAGCGCAGCAGGCGGGTGCGCAGCTCGGTGAGGTGCGACACCAGCGGCATGTGTTGGTCGTTCTCTGGGATATCGCTCATGGTGCTCGCGGCGGCAAGGTGGAGTCGTGGGGGGCCGTGGTGGCGGGTGTTGCCACTGGGGCTGCGGGCTCTGCGGTCGGTGCCGGTGCCGGTGCCGGTGCTGGTGTCGATGGCAGAGGCGCGGGCACTTCGCTGGCTGGCGGCGCTTCGGCGACCGTAGCGGCGCCTGGCGCGTGAATCGTCTGCTCGGCCACAGGCTCTACCGGAGTCGGTTGCTGCTGGGTCGGGGCGAGGATTTTCCGCGCTTCCTGCTCCAGGGACAGAATGTGCTCGTTGTGCAGTTGCCGGCGGATTTCGTCGGCACCGATTTCACGTTCAACTTCCTGTTTTATCGCGTTGAAGCTGCGCTTGAGGCGCCCGACCCACAGGCCGGCGGTGCGCGCAGCGCCGGGCAGGCGCTCGGGGCCGAGCACCAGCAGGGCCACCAGGCCCACCAGCAGCAGTTCAGAGAAGCTGATACCAAACATTAGTCAGTGCTCACGAGTCTTTGCGGGTCGGCTCTTCGACTTTCTGCGCCTGCACATCGATGGTGTGCGGCTGGTTCAACGGCGCGCTCTGCTGCGGCTGAACCGGTGGCACAGGCTGCGCCGCTGGCGGGACCACGGGTTCGGCAGGCTTTTCGTCGTCATTCATGGCCTTGCGAAAGCCCTTGATCGATTCGCCGACGTCGGTGCCCAGGTTCTTGAGCTTCTTGGTGCCGAATACCAGTACCACGACCACCAGGATGACGATCCAGTGTTTCCAGTCAAAAATGCCCATGCTGCGTTTCCTCTTAGAAAGTTGTTCAGGCGGACGGACGCGAGGCTTTCTCGGCGTGTCCGGACAAACCGAAGCGGCGGTCCAGCTCATCGAGCACGGCCTGGGGATGCTGCCCCAGCTGCGCCAGCATGACCAGGGTGTGGAACCACAGGTCCGCGGTTTCGTAGATCACATCGCTGCAGTCGCCGCTGATGGCAGCGTCCTTGGCGGCGATGATGGTTTCCACCGATTCTTCGCCGACTTTTTCCAGAATCTTGTTCAGGCCCTTGTGGTACAGGCTGGCAACGTAGGAGCTGTCGGCTGCGGCGTCTTTACGCTCTTCCAGCACCTGGGCCAGACGGGTGAGGGTATCGCTCATGTCAGTGTCCTGCAGAATAAATCGCGTGCGGGTCCTTGAGGACCGGTTCGACGGTTTTCCACTCGCCATCTTCGTAGACGCGGTAGAAACAGCTGTGGCGGCCGGTGTGACAGGCAATGTCGCCGATCTGCTCGACCATCAGGATGATCACGTCAGCGTCGCAGTCCAGGCGCATTTCATGCAGCTTCTGTACGTGCCCGGACTCTTCGCCCTTGCGCCATAGCTTGCCACGGGAACGTGACCAGTAGATGGCGCGGTTCTCGGCGGCAGTCAGGCTCAGGGCCTCGCGGTTCATCCAGGCCATCATCAGCACGCGCCCGGTCTTGTGATCCTGGGCGATGGCCGGCACCAGGCCGTCCGCATCCCATTTGATCTGGTCCAGCCAATCTTTCATTTTCGACTCCGACAACCGGGCTCAACCCGCTGGTGACGCCTCGGCGATTTCGACAGTTTGCCAGCAGGTCGCGCCACTGGCTATCGGCGAACGATCAGATACAGACCCACCGCAATCATGATGCCGGCAGGCCAGTGGCCCAGCTCATGCAACGGGCCGCCGGCGGCCAAAACGGCGCCGCCACCCAAATGGGCGGTGCCCAGCAGGCGCAGGAACCAGTCGTCCTTGCGCTTGTGCCAGGGCGCCGGAGGGTCGGCAGCGTGTGGCTGCGACATGCGTTCCAGCAGGTCGCGGGTCATGTTGGCCAGGTGGGGGAGCTGTTCGATCTGGCTGTGGATATTGCCGAGCACGGCTTTCGGGCTGACCCGTTCGCGCATCCAGCGTTCGAGGAAAGGTTGCGCGGTGTTCCACAGGTCCAGGTCCGGGTACAGCTGGCGGCCCAGGCCTTCAATGTTGAGCAGGGTCTTCTGCAGCAGCACCAGCTGCGGCTGCACTTCCATATTGAAGCGCCGAGCGGTCTGGAACAGGCGCATCAGCACCTGGCCGAAGGAAATGTCCTTCAGCGGTTTTTCGAAGATCGGCTCGCACACGGTGCGGATCGCCGCCTCGAATTCGTTGAGCTTGGTTTCCGCCGGGACCCAGCCGGAATCAATGTGCAACTGGGCCACGCGGCGGTAGTCGCGCTTGAAGAAGGCAAACAGGTTGCGGGCCAGGTAGTCCTGGTCTTCCGGGGTCAGGCTGCCGACGATGCCGCAGTCGATGGCAATGTACTGCGGGCTCCAGGGCTGCACGGTGCTGACGAAGATGTTGCCCGGGTGCATGTCGGCGTGGAAGAAACTGTCGCGGAACACCTGGGTGAAGAAGATCTCCACGCCCCGCTCGGCGAGCATTTTCATGTCGGTGCGCTGGTCGGCCAGGGTCGCCAGGTCAGTGACCTGGATGCCATAGATGCGCTCCATCACCAGCACTTTGGGCCGGCACCAATCCCAGTAGACCTGTGGGACATACAGCAGCGGCGAACCTTCGAAGTTGCGCTTGAGCTGGCTGGCGTTGGCCGCCTCGCGCAGCAGGTCGAGCTCGTCGTAGATGGTTTTCTCGTAGTCGCTGACCACGTCCACCGGGTGCAGCAGGCGGGCGTCGGCGGAGAGCTTTTCCGCGGCACGGGCGAGGATGAACAGCCACGCCAGGTCCTGGGCGATGATCGGCTTGAGCCCGGGGCGGATCACCTTGACCACCACTTCTTCGCCGGTCTTGAGCTTGGCGGCGTGCACCTGGGCCACCGACGCCGACGCCAGGGGCTCGATGTCGAAGCGGCTGAACACGTCGCTGATCTTCTTGCCCAACTGCGCTTCGATCAGGGCCACGGACTTTTGCGAGTCGAACGGCGGCACCCGGTCCTGCAGCAGCATCAGCTCGTCGGCGATGTCTTCCGGCAGCAGGTCGCGGCGGGTCGAGAGGATCTGCCCGAACTTGATGAAGATCGGCCCCAGGTCCTGCAACGCCAGGCGCAGGCGTGCACCGCGGCTCAGGTCCAGCGGCTTGCGCGGGAACCAGCGCCAGGGCAGGGCGAAGCGCAGGGCCAGGAGAAACCAGGGCAGGGGCAGGTCGAACAGCAGGTCATCGAGGCGGTAGCGGATCACGACGCGCTGGATGCGCAACAGACGGCGGACGGCAAGCAGCTTCATGCGTTATCGCTTGGGTCAAGGGATCGGGAAAGGCGCTCCAAGCGCGCCTCGAGACGTTCCAGGTCGAGTTTGGCCTGATCCAGCTCGCGAAAGCGCGCTTCGGCTTCACGCTGACCCACCAGGGTCCGCGATTCTTCGGCGAGGAATTCGGCGAGGTTCTGGTTGAGGCTGGCAAATCCTTGCTGATACCAGCGGGCGCGGCTGCGCACATGGCCACTGAACAGCTGGGTGGCCACGGGGCCCAGCCAGCGCGAGAGTTCGTATTCCCAGTCCAGCTCCAGGTCCTGAAGGGTTGCTGCCAGGTCCAGCAGCACGCCGCTATCGCCTTCCAGCTCCACTTCGGGGCCGTGCAGGACCGCGGTCTTGTCCTTGCTCAGGGCCAGGCGCAGCAGGCTCGAGGCCGGTGCGCGCAGGGTGCAGTCCGGGTCCGCGGCCCACTGGCTGGCGAGCATCAGGCCTTCATCGCTGGGCAGGATGAACAGCTGCAGTGCCGGGTTGCGGCATTCCACGGCGATCACCTTGCCATTGAGGTGCTGCAGGCGCGGCAGTGCCGTGCTGTCCAGACGCAGCACCCGATTGATGCCGGTCTCGACGCTGGCGAGCAGGCCGCTGAGCAACATCAGGGCTTGATGCCGCGGTGCAGGGCGACGATGCCTGCGGTCATGTTGTGATAGGTCACGCGGTCGAAACCGGCCTCGACCATCATCGACTTCAGGGTTTCCTGGTTGGGGTGCATGCGGATCGATTCGGCCAGGTAGCGGTAGCTTTCCGAGTCGTTGGTGATCAGCTTGCCGGCCAGGGGCATGAAGGCGAACGAGTAGGCGTCGTAGACCTTGGACATCAGCGCGTTGGTGGGCTTGGAGAACTCCAGCACCAGCAGGCGCCCACCGGGCTTGAGCACCCGCAGCATGGAGCGCAGGGCGTCTTCCTTGTGGGTCACGTTGCGCAGGCCGAAGGCAATGGTCACGCAGTCGAAATGGTTGTCCGGGAACGGCAGTTTTTCCGCATCGGCCTGGACGAACTCGACGTTGCCGGCCACACCCAGGTCCAGCAGGCGGTCACGACCGACCTTGAGCATGGATTCGTTGATGTCGGCCAGTACCACTTGGCCGGTCGGGCCCACCAGGTGGGAGAAACGCTTGGTCAAGTCACCCGTGCCGCCGGCGATGTCCAGTACGCGATTGCCGGCGCGCACGCCGGACAGCTCGATCGTGAAGCGTTTCCACAGGCGGTGCATGCCACCGGACAGCACGTCGTTCATCAAGTCGTACTTGGCCGCTACCGAGTGGAACACCTCAGCGACTTTTTCCGCTTTCTGGCTTTCAGGAACATTCTTGAAGCCGAAGTGAGTGGTGGGTTCGGCATCGCTGCCTTTGCGCTGATCAGTCATATCGCTGTCACCAAAAGAGAATGCGGGACATTCTAATGCCGGTGGCGGTCTTTGTCTTGGCAAGGCTGAATGTAAGATAGCGATCCGCCGGGACGTTTTGACGCACGCAGGGTCAAGATGCTTCAGGCAAGTCCCGAAACAGCAGGAGACCTTCAATGGCCCGTATTAGTGTTGAACGTGCCCATGGCCTGGGCAAGCAGGCAGCCCGTGAAAAGGCCGACAAACTGGCGCAGAAACTCGCCGATCAATATGGCCTGGAGCCGCAGTGGGCAGGCGATACCCTGAACCTCAAGCGCTCGGGCGTCAAAGGCGCGGTGCATGTGGGTGAAGAGTCGATCCGCATCGACGTGGAACTGGGGATGTTGATGTCGGCCATGAGCGGCACCATCAAGTCGGAAATCGAAAAGGCTCTGGACAAGGCTCTGGTCTGAACCGGCTCCTACATGAATTCATGACAGTCGTTAGGGTGCCGATTCTAATTTTTCTCTCTAGGTTGTGCCTCAGGTCCTCTTTCCGAGGGCAGTTCCTCAAACCTTCTGCGCGTGAGGTGCACCATGGCCAAAGTAATTCTGAAGAAAAAAGTTGATGCCCAATCGACTGCTCTGAGTGAAGTCAAATCCTATGCCCGCAAGATCTGGCTGGCAGGCCTGGGGGCCTACGCCAAAGTCGGTCAGGAAGGCAGCGAGTACTTCCAGGAGTTGATCAAGGCTGGTCAATCCGTTGAAAAGAAAGGCAAAAAAGTTGTCACTGAACAACTTGAAGCAGCCAACAGTCAGATAGATGGCGTTAAAGGGGATGTCAGCACTCTTAAAGGCAAAGTCGAAGTGCAGCTGGACAAGGTCGAGAAGGCTTTTGACACGCGCGTCGCCAGTGCCTTGAATCGTATCGGCATTCCGTCTAAACATGACGTTGAGACACTCTCTGCTAAGCTCGATGAGCTGACGGCGTTGCTCGAACGTGTCGCGCGTAAACATTAAGGAGAACGGGATGGCTGGTAAAAAGAATACTGAAAAAGAAGGCAGCTCGTGGATCGGGAAAGTCGAAGAGTACTCCCGTAAAATTTGGCTTGCTGGTTTAGGCGTGTACTCGAAAATCGACTCTGACGGCAGCAAGCTTTTCGAGACATTGGTCAAAGATGGTGAGAAAGCCGAGAAACTGACTAAGAGCGTAGTCGGCAAGAAAGTTGATGCGGCCAAAGATTCCGCAACTTCGGCCAAGTCGCG
The DNA here is from genome assembly GCF_900116505.1 of Pseudomonas sp. NFPP25. Lineage (NCBI taxonomy): Bacteria > Pseudomonadati > Pseudomonadota > Gammaproteobacteria > Pseudomonadales > Pseudomonadaceae > Pseudomonas > Pseudomonas sp. NFPP25. The sequence continues at coordinate 340,456 of NZ_FPBG01000005.1, forward strand.
TATCAGCGACGTCAAGGATCGCGCCCTGGGTAAGTGGGATGAACTGGAAGGCGCTTTCGACAAGCGCTTGAACAGCGCCATCTCGCGTCTGGGCGTGCCTAGCCGCAACGAAGTCAAGGCCCTGCACGACAAGGTCGATACCCTGACCAAGCAGATTGAAAAACTCACAGGTGCCAAGGTTGCGCCGGTTGCAGCCAAAACTGCAGCTGCCAAGCCTGCTGCAAAACCCGCAGCCAAGCCTCTGGCCAAGCCTGCCGCTAAGCCTGCCGCTAAGCCTGTCGCCAAGGCCGCCGCTAAACCCACAGCCAAGCCGGCCGCGAAAACCGCAGCCGCCAAACCGGCTGCCAAGCCTGTAGCGGCCAAGCCCGCTGCCAAGCCAGCAGCCAAGCTAGCAGCCAAGCCCGCGGCGAAAACCGCAGCGGCCAAACCGGCCGCCAAGCCTGCAGTGGCGAAAAAGCCTGTGGCCAAGAAGCCTGTGGCTGCCAAGCCAGCGGCCAAACCAGCAGCCAAGCCCGCTGTCGCGGCCAAGCCTGCAGCCCCGGCCCCGGCCAGCTCGGCGAACTCCGCCGCAGCCCCGAGCCCGGCTGCAACCCCGACTGCCGCGCCAGCTCCAGCGACGCCAAGCAGCCAGTCCTGATCGCATCAGGAATAAAAAAACGCCCGGCCTGGGAAGGCCGGGCGTTTTTTATTGAGGCGTTCTAGCCCTGCTCATCCAGGTAGCGCAGCGCCATCTGTTCGGTGGCCATCTTTGCCGGCGGCAGCAGGTGTGGCGCCACCAGCATCATGATCTGGTAGACCACCAGTCGGACTTCGCCTTCGCGATCGAGAATCCGCTGGTAATCCAGAGAGAACAGCAGGGTCATGGTGATCTGTTCCACCAGCTGCCCCAGGGCCTGGGTGCCGCTGACCAGTTGCCCCTGAGCCTTGAGCCGGGCCAGCAACGAGGCCAGGGTGCGTTTCAAGGCATTGAGCAGGTTGCGAATGCCCTTGGCCAGTTTTGGCAGGCGCCCGGCCAGGTTGGACAGGTCCTGAAACAGAAAGCGGTAGTGGGCCAGGCGCTCGACGATCAGGTGCAGGAACAGCCAGTAGTCTTCCGCCGCCAGCTGGACGTCGGACGGTGGGTCCAGCAACGGCGTCAGTTCGTTCTGAAAGCGCTCGAACAGGCCGAGCACCAGCGGCTCCTTGCCATGGAAGTGGTAGTAGAGGTTGCCGGGGCTGATCCCCATTTCATTGGCCACCTCCATGGTGGAGACATTGGGCTCGCCCTTTTGATTGAACAGTTGCAGGGCACATTCGAGTATCCGGTCGCGGGTCTTCATCCTGACTTCTTGTCGGTCCATTGAAGGGGCACGGCTCCGGCGTGGAACCGTGGTGCAAAGTGTCTTCAGCGCACGCGCACGTAGGTGCCGGGCGCAGCCTCCATCGGCGGATAGTTCTGGTTGCCCAGGGTGGTGAGGGTTTCCCGCTGCGCCCCCGAGCGCTCCTGGACCCAGGTCAGCCACTGGCTCCACCAGCTGCCGTCCACATGCTCGGCATCGTAGTACCAGGCCCGCGGGTCGCTGCTGAGCTTGCGGTTCTCCACGTAGTTGGCCTTGGGATTGCTCGGCGGGTTGAGGATGCTCTGCACGTGGCCGCTGTTGGACAGCACGAAGCGCCGTTCGCCGCCCAGCAGCAGGGTCGAGCGGTAGACCGCGTCCCAGGGCGTGATGTGGTCGTTGATCCCGGCCACGCTGAAGCTGTCCACCGTGACCTTCTGCAAATCGATCGGCGTGCCGCAGACTTCCAGCCCGCCGACATGGCTCAGGGGGTTGTGCTTGAAGAAGTCCAGCAGATCGCCGTGCAGCGCGGCCGGCAACCGGGTGCTGTCGTTGTTCCAGTAGAGAATGTCGAAGACCGGCGGCTCCTTGCCCAGCAGGTAGTTGTTGACCCAGTAGTTCCAGATCAGGTCGTTGGGGCGCATCCAGGCGAACACCTTGGCCATGTCGCGACCGTCCAGTACCCCTTGCTGATAGGAGCGACGCTTGGCCGCTTCGAGGGTCTTCTCGTCGGCGAACAGCGTTGCCGGGCTGTCCATCTGGCTGTCCAGCAGGCTCACCATGTAGGTCGCGCTGGATACCCGGCGCAGCTGGCGCTTGGCCTGCAGGTGGCCTTGCAGGGCGGCGATGGTCAGCCCTCCGGCACAGGCTCCCACCAGGTTGACTTCGCGACTGCCGGTAATCGCCCGGGTGACGTTCAGCGCTTCTTCGGCCGCCTCGACGTAGGTCGACAGGCCCCACTCGCGGTGCCGCACATCCGGGTTGCGCCAGCTGACCATGAACACCTGCAGGCCGTTTTTCAGCGCGTACTGGACGAAGCTGTTGGTCGGGCTCAGGTCGAAAATGTAGTACTTGTTGATTTGTGGCGGCACGATCAGCAGCGGTTTGGCGTACTGTTTTTCGCTCATGGGGCTGTACTGGATCAGCTCCAGCAATTCATTGCGAAACACCACTGAGCCCGGGGTGACCGCCAGGTTCTTGCCCACTTCGAAGGCGTGCTTGGTCACCTGGCTGGGCAACCCGTTGTTGTGCAGCAGGTCATCCAGCAGGTTGCCGATGCCCCGCACCACGCTGTTGCCCCCGGTGTTGAAGATCTCCTTGAGGGCCAGGGGGTTGAGCAGGGTATTGGAAGGCGCAACGGCATCATTGAGCAGGGAAAAGGCAAAGTGTGCCCGGGCCCGGTCGTCTTCGCTCATGCCACTGTCGTCGATCCAGTGGCGCACCTGCTTCTGCCAGCTCAGGTAGGCCTGCAGGCCGCGCCGGTAGAAGGGGTTGAGGCTCCAGGCCGGGTCGGCGAAGCGGTTGTCCTTGGGGTTGGTCTTGTGCAGGGTTTCCCCCAGCAGCACACGCCCCAGCTGGCCGCCCAGGGCCAGGGTATGCCGGGCACTGTGCAACGGATTGCGCAGGCTGTGGGCCGCCAGGCTGCGCAAGGTGGAGAACAGGTCCCGGCCGCGCAGGCCGGTGATCGCGCTCTGCGCATTGATATACGCGGCGGGTGACGGCAATGAGCCCGTCGCAGGTTTGTCTTGCATGAGTCAACACTCCTTCGTCAAACCACTAACAAGCAGACCAATCCAAGACAGACAACATAGTCGGTCCTGGCCCTTCTTGCGCGCGACGATCCTGTCGACAGGTATCTTTTACTTGGTAGGGCGCACAGGTTCGGGATGCGGGTGCATCACCGCCCTTTGGCGTTCTTCCTGGAGGAACTTCATGATGATCGGGGCGACGGCCTCGGCCCGGGTGATCAGGAACAGGTGGCCATCATCGATGATGTGCAACTGGGCATTGGGTATGCGCCAGGCCAGCATGCGCATGTTGATCAGGGGAATCAGCGGGTCGTCATCGCCGGCCAGCACCAGGGTCGGCTGATGGATCTTGTGCAGCCAGTGAATGCTGGTCCAGCCCAGGCCCGCGAACAGCTGCCAGTAATAGCCGAGCTTGCCGGCCGAGCGCACCTTGGCTGCGTGTTCCGCTGCCAGGCTCGGGTCGCGGCGGAAGGAGCCGCCATAGATCAGCGGCGCGATGCGCATCACATGGGAGGGCTGCACGTAGCGCCGTGGGCTGGCCATCATCCACAGCACCTTGGGTTTGCCCGGGACCATGAACGCCCCGGCCGCGGTGGCGGCCAGCACCAGCTTCTTGCAGCGCTCGGGGTAGTCGTAGGCAAACTGCTGGGCCAGCGCGCCGCCCCAGGACACACCCACTGCATTGACCTGGCCGTAGTCCAGGTAGTCGAGCATCCGCGCGGTCAGCTTGGCCAGCCCGGGAAAGCGGTAGGGCCGGCTCGGCGTGGAGGAGCCGCCGACACCGGGGACATCGAAGGCGATCACCTCGAGGTCCGGATCCAGGGCCTGGACAAAGGGAAACACCAGCTCCAGGTTGGCGCCGATGCCGTTGAAGATCAGCAGCGGCGTCAAGTGCGGCTTGCCTGGGCGTACCGCGGTGCGGATGGTCTGGCCATCCAGGTCGACGGTGCGGAATATGAATGAGTGTGGCATGCCGTAGCCCTGTGAATTAAACCGTCGCAGCCGCCATCCCGGGCGTCCTGCGGATTTCCTGAGGCCGAGCCTCTTGTCAAGAATAGGGCTTGGCGGAGCCTCCTGGCGCCGCCGTGTCGATGGCCGGGGCTCAGCGCTCGTGGACGTAGGTCCCGGGCGCCGCCTCGGCGGCTGCGAACTTCTTGTTACCCAGGCTGGTGGGCGCCGGCTTCAGGTCACCTGAGCGTTCCGCCTGCCAGGCCTGCCAATGCAGCCACCAGGAATCGGTGTGCTTGATCGAGTTTTCCTGCCACTGGTCGGGGCAGGCCGGAATGTCGGTGCTGGTCATGTAGCGCGCCTTGGGGTTGCCAGGCGGGTTGAGGATGCTCTGGATATGGCCGCTGCTGGAGAGCACGAACTCGACGTTGCCGCCAAACAGCTGCGCCGACTTGTAGCAGGACTTCCACGGGGTGATGTGGTCGTTGGTGCCGGCCAGGGAGAAGATATCGGCGGTCACCTGCTTGAGGTCGATCGGCGTGCCGCACACTTCCAGTGCATTGGCGCGCACCAGCGGGTTGTTCTTGAACATTTCGATCAGGTCGCCGTGGAAGGCGGCGGGCAGGCGGGTGGTGTCGTTGTTCCAGAACAGGATGTCGAACACCGGCGGCTCGTTGCCCAGCAGGTAGTTGTTGACCCAGTAGTTCCAGATCAGGTCGTTGGGGCGCATCCAGGCGAACACCTTGGCCATGTCGCGGCCTTCCAGGACTCCGGCCTGATAGGAGTGGCGCTTGGCCGCTTCCAGGGTCTGCTCGTCGACGAACAGCGCTACCTGGGTGTCCAGGGTGGTGTCCAGTACGCTGACCAGCAGGGTCAGGGCGTTGACCTTCTTCTGCCCCAGCGCCGCGTAGTGGCCCAGCAGCGCGGTGCAGGTGATGCCGCCGGAGCAGGCACCGAGCATGTTCACGTCCTTGCTGCCGGTGATCGCGGTCACTACGTCGACCGCTTCTTTCAGGGCTTCGATGTAGGTGGACAGGCCCCATTCGCGCTGGGCCTTGGTGGGGTTGCGCCAGCTGACGATAAAGGTCTGCACGTTGTTGCGCAGGCAGAAGCGCGCCAGGCTCTTGTCCGGGCTGAGGTCGAAGACATAGAACTTGTTGATCTGCGGTGGCACCACCAGCAGCGGGCGCTCATGCACCTGCTCGGTGATCGGCCGGTACTGGATCAGCTCCAGCACGTCATTGCGAAACACCACCGCGCCTTCACTGGTGCCCAGGTTCTTGCCCACTTCGAAGGCGTCCATGTTGACCTGGCTGGGCATGCCGCCGTTGTGCACCAGGTCCTTGGCCAGATGGGACAGGCCGTCCAGCAGGCTCTTGCCGCCGGTTTCGAAGAAGCGCTTGACCGCTGCGGGGTTGGCCGCGCTGTTGGTCGGGGCCATGGCTTCGGTCATCAGGTTGATCACGAAGTGGCCGCGGCTGATGTCCTGCTCGGACAGGCTGCTGTCGTCGATCCAGTCGTGGAGTTCCTTGCGCCACGCCAGGTAGGTTTGCAGGTAGCGTTTGTACAACGGGTTCTGGCTCCACGCGGGGTCGTTGAAGCGACGGTCGTCGCTCTCCGGCTGCAGGGTGGATTTGCCGAACATCACGTTCTTAAGTTCGATGCCGAAATGGGCGACGTGCTTGACGCTGTGGATGGGTTGTTTGATGGCCTGGGCAAGCACCATTCGAGCGGAAGTAAGCAGGTCCTTTCTACGCAAGCCAATGACCGGATTGAGCCCCAGGGTGTTTTCCGAGGCTTGGCGTTTCAGGTCATCGTTATTCTTGTTACTCATCTACGACGCTCCATTGTCCTGAGACGAGTACCGGACCTGCTGTGCAGTCACACAGCACGATGCCAGGTACTACTGCTCGGGTGACCGTTGATTGCGCACCGCTGCTTTTTTGTTCCGAAAGCTCTGCAGGGAACTTGCCAGCTCCATTGGTTACCCGAGTTTAATTTTTTCCGCAAGCAGGCCATTCATTGGCCATACAGCCAAGCATTCAAACAGATGAAATTAGAAAATGCCCTCTAAACCATCGGAGCCTTGAGCTAGAGCATCAGCTTGACGATGGACTCGTTCGGATCGCGGGATTTTCCGGCAGCCTTGAGCTCCGCCAGGTAGTCGTTCCACAGCTCGTCCTGGCGCAGCGCCAGTTGGTAGAGGTAGTCCCAGGTGAACAATCCGCTGTCATGACCGTCGTCGAAGGTCAATTTCAGTGCGTACTGGCCCGCCGGTTCAACCTTGGTCAGGCCGACGCCGAGCTTGCCGAATTGCAGGATGGGTTTGCCGTGGCCCTGGACCTCGGCGGAGGGAGAATGCACCCGCAGGAGTTCTGCAGGCAGGTGATAGACCTCGTCCGGCCCGTAAGTCAGGGTCAGGGTTTTCGAGGCTTTGTGCAGGTTGATACCGGTGGGAAGTTTGCTCATGACCTGTAGTCCTTCCGGCAGGAGCCGGCTTGCCGGCGATCGGGGGAGGCCCTAACGCTGGCAAGCCAGTCCCTGCATGGGTGGCGAAGGTTTACAGGATATAACGGGAAAGGTCTTCGTTCTGCGCCAATTCGCCCAGGTGGCTGTTGACGTAGGCGGCGTCGATGCGGATCGGCTCTTCGCTGTGGGCGCTGGCCAGGTCACCGGCACTGAACGACACCTCTTCCAGCAGGCGCTCGAGCAGGGTGTGCAGGCGACGGGCACCGATGTTCTCGGTCTTCTCGTTGACCTGCCAGGCGATTTCCGCCAGGCGCTTGATGCCTTCGGGCAGGAACTCGATGTTCAGACCTTCGGTCTTCAGCAGCTCGCGATATTGCTCGGTCAGCGAAGCGTGCGGCTCGCTGAGGATGCGCTCGAAGTCTTGCGGCGACAGCGCCTTGAGTTCCACGCGGATCGGCAGACGGCCTTGCAGCTCCGGTACCAGGTCGCTGGGCTTGCTCAGGTGGAAGGCACCGGAGGCAATGAACAGGATGTGGTCGGTCTTGACCATGCCCAGCTTGGTGTTGACGGTGCAGCCTTCGATCAGCGGCAGCAGGTCACGCTGCACGCCCTCGCGGGAGACGTCCACACCGCCGGCGTTGCCGCGCTTGGCCACCTTGTCGATCTCGTCGATGAACACGATGCCGTGCTGCTCGACGGCTTCCAGGGCCTTGGCCTTGAGTTCTTCGTCGTTGACCAGGCGGCTGGCTTCTTCGTCGCGTACCAGTTTCAGCGCTTCCTTGACCTTGAGCTTGCGGTTCTTGCGCTTGCCCTTGCCCATGTTGGCGAACAGGCTCTGCAGCTGGTTGGTCATTTCTTCCATGCCCGGTGGCGCGGAAATGTCGACGCCTGCAGCTTCCGCCACTTCGATCTCGATTTCCTTGTCATCCAGCTGGCCTTCGCGCAGGCGCTTGCGGAACAGCTGGCGGGTGTTGGAGTCCTGGGCCGGAGCCGCTTCGTCGCTGTTGAAACCGGTGCGTGCCTGGGGCAGCAGGGCATCGAGGATGCGTTCTTCGGCGGCGTCTTCGGCGCGATGGCGAACCCGGATCATTTCCTGTTCGCGGAACATCTTGATCGCCGCGTCGGCCAGGTCGCGGATGATGGATTCAACGTCGCGGCCCACATAGCCGACTTCGGTGAACTTGGTGGCCTCGACCTTGATGAAGGGCGCATTGGCCAGCTTGGCCAGGCGGCGGGCGATCTCGGTCTTGCCGACACCGGTCGGGCCGATCATCAGGATGTTCTTGGGGGTCACTTCAACGCGCAGCTCGGCCGGCAGTTGCATGCGGCGCCAGCGGTTGCGCAGGGCGATAGCGACGGCGCGCTTGGCATCGTCCTGGCCGATGATATGGCGGTTGAGTTCGTGGACGATTTCGCGGGGTGTCATGGACATAGTAGTTGGCGGTCCTCAAGCAAGAATGAATGCCGTGGCGCAAGCGCCGCAACAGGCTTATTCCGCGAGATCCTGCTCCTCGATGGTTTGAGTGTGGTTGGTGAATACACAGATGTCGCCGGCGATGCCGAGTGCGGTCTCGACGATTTCACGGGCCGACAGGTCGGTCTTTTTCAGCAGGGCGCTGGCAGCGGCCTGGGCGTAGGCGCCACCGGAGCCCATGGCGATCAGCCCGTCCTCGGGTTCAACCACGTCGCCATTGCCGGTGATGATCAAGGACGCATCCTTGTTGGCCACGGCCAGCATGGCTTCCAGGCGGCTCAGGGAGCGATCGGTGCGCCATTCCTTGGCCAGCTCTACGGCGGCACGGACCAGATGGCCCTGGTGTTTCTCCAGTTGGCCTTCAAAGCGCTCGAACAGGGTGAAGGCGTCGGCGGTGGCCCCGGCAAAGCCGGCGATGACCTGGCCGTGATAGAGGCGGCGGACTTTTTTCGCGTTGCCTTTCATCACGGTGTTGCCGAGAGAAACCTGGCCGTCGCCGCCCATGACGACTTTGCCGTGGCGGCGGACTGAAACGATGGTGGTCAAGGGGGGAGTCTCCACACAGCGGGGCGAAAGTGCCCTGATGGAAACTCATATGGGGGTGGTCGGGCGTTTTTCAACCGGAGGCTGCAGCGAGGGACCGGCGGTCATTGTTGCATGCTGCAAGCGCTTCGCGGGCAGGCCCGCTCCTACGGGGGGCCATGTAGGAGTGGGCTTGCCCGCGATCAATCGCGTAGCGGTCGGCTTAGCGGCTCTGGCGCTGTTGTAACAGCAGGTTGCTGAAGCCGGCGCCGGCCAGTTGCTTCTGCGCCACGGTCAGCTGTTCGCGGTTGCTGAACGGGCCTACCAATACCCGGTACCAGGTTTCATCCTTCACCGTGCCGGATTCCACCGAGACCGACTGGCCCAGCAGGATGATCTGCGCCCGGACCTTGTCGGCATCGGCTTCCTTGCGGAACGAACCGGCCTGGAGGAAGAACTTGGTCACCGGCGCCGCCTTGGCCACGGGTGGCGCTGGTGGCGGGGTGATCCCGGCCAGGGCTGCCTGGGCACGGGCGGTGTCGATCTTGGCCGCTTCCGCCGGGGTTACCGGGGTGGTGGGCACAGGTGGCACCTGTGGCGTCGGCAGGGTTTTTTCCGGCACCGCTTCCGGCGGCACGATGACCTCCGATTCCGGCAACAGGGTGTAGAAGTCGTATTTCGGCTTCACCGGTTGCTGGGGGCTCGGCGGGGTCTTGTTGGCCTCGGCGATCTTGGTGGCTTTCTGCTGTTCGATCTTCTCGCGCTTGACGCTGTCGCCGCCCTTGCCGGGCTCGAGCTTCATCAGGAACACGATGAAGGCACCGATGGTCAGGCCGATGGCCAGCCACAACCAGCCCGGAATCGGCTTCTTGGCCGGGGCCTGGTAACGGCTGGCGCCACGCTTGGGTGCAGGTTTTTTCTTGGCAGCCAACTTACATTTGCTCCAGGACTTTGAGGCCCAGCAGTTCCAGACCTTGCTTGAGGGTGCGCCGGGTCAGCTCGGTGAGGCGCAGGCGGCTGTGCATCTGGGTCGGCGTCTCGGCTGCCAGGATCGGGCAGTTTTCATAGAAGCTGGAGAACAGCCCGGCCACGTCGTACAGGTAGGTGCAGAGGATGTGTGGCGTGCCCTTCTCGGCGACGTTGTTGAGAATCTCGCCGAACTGCGCCAGCTTGGCCGCCAGATCCAGTTCCTGGGCCGCGTGCAGTTCGATCTGCCCGCCGACTTCGCTGAAGTCCTTGCCCAGCTTGCGGAACACACCGGCGGCGCGGGTGTAGGCGTACAGCAGGTACGGCGCGGTGTTGCCTTCGAAGTTGAGCATCAGGTCGAAGTTGAAGCTGTAGTCGCTGGTGCGGTGCTTGGACAGGTCGGCGTACTTCACCGAGTCGATGCCCACCACCTTGGCGATGCTGCGCAGGTCGGCTTCCGGCAGTTGCGGGTTCTTTTCCTTCACCAGGGCGTAGGCACGTTCTTCGGCTTCGGTCAGCAGGTCGATGAGCTTCACGGTGCCGCCGTCGCGGGTCTTGAACGGACGGCCGTCGGCGCCGTTCATGGTGCCGAAGCCCATGTGCTCCATTTCCATCGGATGGGTCACGAAACCGGCCTTGCGGGCCACGGCGAACACTTGCTGGAAGTGCAGGGCCTGGCGCTGGTCGACGAAGTACAGGGCGCGATCGGCCTTGAGCTTGCCGCTGCGGTAGCGCACGGCCGCCAGGTCGGTGGTGGCGTACAGGTAGCCGCCGTCAGCCTTGACGATGATCACCGGCAGCGGCTCGCCTTCGGCGTTCTTGAACTCGTCGAGGAACACGCACTGGGCGCCGTTGCTCTCCACCAGCAGGCCCTGGGCCTTGAGGTCGTTGACCACATTGATCAGGTCGTCGTTGTAGGCGCTCTCGCCCATCACGTCGGCCATGGTCAGCTTGACGTTGAGCAGCTCGTAGATCTTCTGGCAGTGGGACAGGGAGATGTCCTTGAACTTGGTCCACAGCTCCAGGCAGTCCGGGTCGCCGGCCTGCAGCTTGACCACCAGGCCGCGGGCGCGGTCGGCGAAGGCTTCGGACTCGTCGAAGCGCTGCTTGGCGGCGCGGTAGAAGTTCTCCAGGTCCGACAGCTCGTCACTGGTGATGGGGTTTTCTTCCAGGTAGGCCATCAGCATGCCGAACTGGGTGCCCCAGTCGCCCACGTGGTTCTGGCGGATCACGGTGTCGCCGAGGAACTCCAGGACCCGGGCCACGCCGTCGCCAATGATGGTGGAGCGCAGGTGGCCAACGTGCATTTCCTTGGCCAGGTTGGGCGCCGACATGTCGATCACGGTGCGCTGCGCCGGGCCGGCCTTGCGTACGCCCAGGTGGTCGTCGCCAAGAGCAGCGTCCAGGCGCGCGGCCAGGGCCTGGGTGTTCTGGAAGAAGTTGATGAAGCCGGGGCCGGCGATTTCCGCCTTGCTCAGGTCTTCATGGGCCGGCAGGGCGGCGATGATTTTCTCCGCCAGGTCGCGTGGCTTCATGCCGGCCGGCTTGGCCAGCATCATGGCGATGTTGCTGGCGAAGTCGCCGTGGGTCTTGTCGCGGGTGTTTTCGACCTGGATCGCCGGCGTCAGGCCTTCTGGCAACACACCTTCGGTGACGAGTTGGGTGATGGCTTGCTGGATGAGCTGGCGAATGGTGTCTTTCATGGTCTTCTCTTTCGACCGCTGGTGCGGCGGCGCTTCGGTGCGCAGGTGGAAAAACTGGGCATTATCCGTTGCTGGAACGGGCTTGCCAACTATAGAGGACTGCTTGGGGATCGATGGCGGCATTCGATTGCCTTCGCCGGCAAGCCGGCTCTTGCGGGTTTGATGCTGCCCATTGTAGGAGCGGGCTTGCCCGCGAAAGCACGACCTCGATCAATACAGATCCACGGGATCCACATCCAGCGACCAGCGGACCTGCCGCCCGCTGGGCATCTGTTCCAGCACCAGCAGCCAACTGCTGAGCAAACGATGCAAGGGCGCTCGGGCATTGGCCTGCAGCAGCAATTGCGCGCGATAACGTCCGGCGCGCCGCTCCATCGGAGCCGGCACCGGGCCCAATAGTTCGATGCCCCCCAGGTTCTGTTCCGCCAGCAGGCGCTCGGCCTCGCTGCAGGCTTCATCGAGGAACCCCTCGGCCTGGCCCGGTTTGTGGGCTTCGGCCCGCAGCAGCGCCAGGTGGGCGAAAGGTGGCAGGCCGGCGGCGCGGCGCTCGCTCAGGGCCTGTTCGGCGAAGGCGAAGTAGCCCTGCTCGGTCAACTGCACCAGCAACGGGTGGTCGGCGAGGTGGGTCTGGATGATCACCTTGCCCGGCTCTTCGGCCCGGCCAGCCCGCCCGGCGACCTGGACGATCAGTTGCGCCATGCGCTCGCTGGCGCGGAAGTCGCCGGAGAACAGGCCGCCATCGGCATCGAGGATCGACACCAGGGTCACCCGGGGAAAGTGATGACCCTTGGCCAGCATCTGGGTGCCCACGAGGATGCACGGCTGGCCTTTCTGGATAGTGGCGAACAGCTGGTTCATCGCATCCTTGCGCGAGGTGCTGTCGCGGTCCACCCGCAGCACCGGGTAATCGGGGAACAGGATGCCCAGGCGCTCTTCCGCCCGCTCGGTGCCGGCGCCCACGGGGCGCAGGTCGACCTTGCCGCATTGCGGGCAATGGCGCGGAACCCGCTCCACATGGCCGCAGTGGTGGCAGCGCAGCTCGCCGGAACGCTGGTGCACGGTCATGCGTGCATCGCAGCGCTGGCATTCGGACATCCAGCCGCAGTCGTGGCAGAGCAGGGTCGGGGCGAAGCCGCGGCGGTTGAGGAACACCAGGACCTGCTGGCCGGCGGCCAGGGTCTGGCCGATGGCTTGCTGCATGGGGCCGGAAATGCCGCTGTCCAGCGGGCGGCTCTTCACGTCCAGGCGCAGGAAACGCGGCTGCTTGGCGCCGCCGGCCCGCTCGTTCAGGCGCAGCAGGCCGTAGCGGCCGGTGTAGGCGTTGTGCAGGCTTTCCAGGGACGGCGTGGCCGAGCCCAGGACGATGGGAATGTTTTCCTGGCGCGCACGTACCAGAGCCAGGTCGCGGGCGTGGTAACGCAGGCCTTCCTGCTGTTTATAGGACCCGTCGTGCTCCTCGTCGATGATGATCAGGCCAGGGTTCTTCATCGGCGTGAACAGGGCCGAGCGGGTGCCGATGATGATGTCGGCCTCGCCGTCCCGGGCAGCCAGCCAGGCGTCCAGGCGTTCGCGGTCATTGACCGCCGAGTGCAGCAGGGCGATGCGGGCGTTGAAGCGTTGCTCGAAGCGCGCCAGGGTCTGCGGGCCGAGGTTGATCTCCGGAATCAGCACCAGGGCCTGCTTGCCGGCTTCCAGGGTTTCGCGGATCAGTTGCAGGTAGACCTCGGTCTTGCCGCTGCCGGTGACCCCGGCCAGGAGAAACGCGTGATAGCTGTCGAACCCGGCGCGGATGGCTTCATAGGCGGCGCGCTGCTCGCTGTTGAGCGGCAGTTCGGGCTGGGCCAGCCAGTGTTCGTGGCGCACGCCCGGCGCGTGCTTGCGCACCTCCACCTGCACCAGGTCCTTGGCCAGCAGCAGGTCGAGGCTGTCCTTGCTCAGCATCAGCTTGCTCAGCAGGGTATGGGGCACGCCGTGTGGGTGCTGGGCCAGGGTTGCCAGGGCTTCGCGCTGGCGTGGGGCGCGAGCGATGCGCGGGTCGTCGAGCCGGGCCCCGGGGGCGATCGACCAGAAGCGTTCCTGGCGGGCCTCGGCCAGCTCGCCCTGGCGCAACAGCACTGGCAATGCCCAGCTCAGGGTGTCTCCCAGGCTGTGCTGGTAGTACTGGGCGGTCCACAGGCACAGCTTGAACAGGGCCGGCGGTAGCGGAGGCGTGGGATCCAGCAGGGCCAGGGCCGGCTTGAGTTTTTCCGCCGGGACCTCGCTGTGATCCGCCACCTCCACCAGGATGCCGATCATTTCCCGGCGGCCGAATGGCACCCGCAGGCGCATGCCGGGGTGCAACTGGGCACGCAGCACCCCGGCCGGAGCACGGTAGTCGAACAGGCGGCGCAGGGGCGAGGGCAGGGCGAGGCGCAGGATGGCGTCGGGCACGCGGGACAATCTCGTTGAGCAGAGGGTAAATAGGCCCCGGAGCCTAACAGAGCAGCGGTGGAGTGTCCTGTATAAGCGTGCGTGGCCCCTGTACCTGCGGGGTCTGCCCGGGCATGGAGCCGGTTTTTAAGTTCAGGAGGTGGCAAAGCCTGGGCTGTCAAGGTTGCACCGGCTTTTTCTGATGGGCTGCACTCAGGATCGCTTGCGCGTTTGACGCGGTCTGGTAGAATTCGCGCCCTAATTCGTGCGGTATTCAACAATAGTGTTGGGTGGCGGCACGCTAGCCTGAGGAATACACCATGAAAGCCGATATCCATCCAGTATACGAAGCCATTACCGCTACCTGCAGCTGCGGTAACGTCATCGAAACTCGCTCCACCCTGGCCAAGCCTCTGAGCCTGGACGTGTGCAACGAGTGCCACCCGTTCTACACCGGCAAGCAAAAGACTCTGGACGTTGGCGGTCGTGTCGACAAGTTCAAGTCGCGCTTCGGTGCTTTCGGCGCAACGAAGAAGGCCTGAGGCTGATCGTTCTGGAAAGCCGATACCGACTTTCCTCGCTGATGAAAAAGGCGTCCCTAGTGGGCGCCTTTTTTGTGGGCGCGATTTGGCTGACAGCGGCCGAGGCGTTTTGCCCGGCGCCCAAGGGGCTGTTGCCGGCAACGGTGCTCCGGGTGGTGGACGGCGACACCCTGCACCTCAAGGATGGCCGCAGGTTGCGCATGATCGGCCTCAATGCCCCGGAGCTGGCGGGCAAGGGGCGCCCTGCCGAGCCCTTCGCCGAGGCGGCGCGGCAGCGCCTGCGACAACTGGTGGCACAGAGTGGTGGGCGGGTCGGCCTGCTGCCGGGGCGTGAAAGGCAGGATCGTTACGGTCGTGTCCTGGCCCATGTCTATGGCGTCACTGGTATCAACTTCGAAGCCCGGTTGATCGCGGAAGGCTTGGCCTATCGGATTGCCGTGCTGCCAAACGTCGCCCTGGCGAGCTGCCAGAAGGCTGCCGAGAACCATGCGCGCCGAGCCGGGCTGGGGCTTTGGCGACGTTCACCTGTACTCAAGGCGCAGCAGATCCATCGCGCGGGCTTTGCCCTGTTCGAAGGGCGAGTGAGCAAGGTGCAGCGCAATCGCGGTGGTCTTTGGATCACATTGCAGGGGCAGGTTGTATTGCGCATTGCACCCAATGTCCTGCGGCGCTTCGATCGCCGGCTGCTCAGTGGCCTTTCGGGGCGCCGGATCGAGGCTCGCGGCTGGGTTGTCGATCGCTCGCGTCAGCCTGGCCGGCAATCTGCACATCCACGCTGGATGTTGTCCGTGACTGACCCTTCCATGCTCAGACTTATCTGATAAAGAAAAATTGTAGACATTTTTTTAATAGATTGTGAACAGTTGAAAGCCTTGTACCCCGCGGCTCTTGGCCCAAAGTCGTACGCTAGGGGCCTTGACAGGGGTGACTGGGCAGTCTTGTGGGGACTATGCGACACGAGTATCCTCGGCGGTCCGTCTGTCCAACAGCAAAAAGCGGAATGCCCACATGTCTGATTTGAAAACTGCCGCTCTCGAATACCATGCCAATCCTCGTCCAGGAAAGCTGAGTGTCGAGCTCACCAAGGCCACTGCTACCGCTCGTGATCTGGCGTTGGCCTACAGCCCCGGCGTAGCCGAGCCGGTACGCGAAATCGCTCGCGATCCGGAACTGGCCTACAAGTACACCGGCAAAGGCAACCTGGTTGCCGTCATTTCCGATGGCACCGCGATTCTCGGCCTGGGTAACCTCGGCCCACTGGCCTCCAAGCCAGTGATGGAAGGCAAGGGCGTGCTGTTCAAGCGTTTCGCCGGCATCGATGTATTCGACATCGAAGTCGACTCCGAAAGCCCGCAGGCTTTCATCGACACCGTCAAGCGCATTTCCATCACCTTCGGTGGCATCAACCTGGAAGACATCAAGGCACCCGAGTGCTTTGAGATCGAGCGCGCTCTGATCGAGCAGTGCGACATTCCGGTGTTCCACGATGACCAGCACGGCACCGCGATCGTTACCGCCGCCGGCATGATCAACGCCCTGGAAATCGCTGGCAAAACCCTGGCCGACGCCAAGATCGTCTGCCTGGGCGCCGGTGCTGCCGCCATCTCCTGCATGAAGTTGCTGGTGAGCATGGGTGCACAGATCGAAAACATCTTCATGGTCGACCGTACCGGCGTGATCCACTCCGGCCGCGATGACCTGAACCAGTACAAGGCGGTGTTCGCCCACGCCACTGACAAGCGCACCCTGGCCGACGCCCTGCAAGGCGCCGACGTGTTCGTCGGTCTGTCCGGCCCGAACCTGCTGAGTGCTGAAGGCCTGAAATCCATGGCGCCGAACCCGATCGTGTTCGCCTGCTCCAACCCTGATCCGGAAATCGCCCCGGAACTGGCGCACGCCACCCGCGACGACGTGATCATGGCTACCGGCCGTTCGGACTACCCGAACCAGGTGAACAACGTCCTGGGCTTCCCGTTCATCTTCCGTGGTGCCCTGGACGTACGCGCCAAGCGCATCAACGAAGAAATGAAGATCGCCGCGGCCAACGCCCTGCGTGACCTGGCCAAGCTGCCGGTTCCTCAGGAAGTGTGCGACGCCTACGGTGGCATCAAGCTGGAATTCGGCCGTGAGTACATCATTCCCAAGCCAATGGATGCCCGCCTGATCACCGTGATCTCCGATGCCGTGGCCAAGGCCGCCATCGAGACCGGCGTGGCTACCCTGCCGTACCCGAAGAACTACCCGCTCAAGAGCGTGGATGATGTGTTCAACGGTTAAGCGTTCGTAGCGTCATGCAAAAAGCCCCGGCTCGCGAGAGCCGGGGCTTTTTTGTGGGCGCTTGTCCGCTGTAGGAGCGGGCACGCCGGCGAAGGTTGCCGCGTTCACGGCTCCCCTGGCGCTAGAACAGATCGATCGGCGCCGCTTCGTCCGCCGGCAGCGGGCTGCCTGGTACGGCGCCATTGCCCAGTTCATTGACCGAGGGCGGAGTGTCTTCGCTCTTGAACAGTTCGAAGTAGGCATTGGGCGTGCCGGGTGTGGCGGCGCGGCCGCTGACCGGGTCTACCCGCAGGCTGAGAATGCCTTCCGGCTCTGGCTGGGTGTGTGGCGGCTTGTCCTTGAGGGCGGCGCCCATGAAGCTCATCCAGATCGGCAGTGCCACGGTGCCGCCGTATTCGCGGCGCCCCAGGCTTTCCGGCTGGTCGAAACCGGTCCATACGGTGGTCACGTAGTCGGCGTTGTAGCCGGAGAACCAGGCATCCTTGGACTCGTTGGTGGTACCGGTCTTGCCCGCCAGGTCGGTACGGCCCAAGGCCAGTGCGCGGCGTCCGGTACCCAGCTTGATCACGTCCTGGAGCATGCTGTTGAGGATGTAGGTGGTACGGCCATCGATGATCCGCTCGGCAACCGCCGGGGCTTGCGTCGCTGCCGGAGCTGAGGTTTCACCGGCCACGTTGTTGATCGTGAAGTTGTGCTCAGGGGCGGCGATGCCGCTGGTGGCCGTATTGCCGGTGGGGGCGCTTGGCGGGTTGGCGCTGAACAGCAGCTCGCCGTTGCGGCTTTCGATCTTGTCGATGATGTACGGGGTGATCTTGTAGCCGCCGTTGGCAAAGGTGCTCCAGCCGGTGGCGATTTCCATCGGCGTCAGGGTTGCGGTACCCAGGGCCAGGGACAGGTTGCGCGGCAGGTCCTGCTTGTTGAAGCCGAACTTGCTGATGTAGTCGATGGTGCGGTCCACGCCCATGCTCTGCAGCAGGCGGATCGACACCAGGTTGCGCGACTTGTACAGCGCCTCGCGCATGCGGATCGGGCCGAGGAAGGTGTTGGTGTCGTTCTTCGGGCGCCAGACCTTGTCCAGGTATTCGTCGACGAACACGATAGGTGCGTCGTTCACCAGGCTGGCCGGGGTGTAGCCGTTATCCAGGGCGGCGCTATAGATGAACGGCTTGAAGCTGGAGCCGGGCTGGCGCTTGGCCTGCATCGCACGGTTGTAGTTGCTCTGCTCGAAGGCGAAGCCGCCCACCAGGGCGCGGATCGCACCGTTCTGCGGGTCCAGCGTCACCAGGGCGCCCTGGGCGACCGGGATCTGGCTGAACTTCAACGAGTTGTCCGCCTGGCGCTGCACGCGGATCAGGTCGCCGACCTGGGCCACGTCCGCCGGTTGGCGCGGGACCGGGCCCATGCTGTTGGTATTGAGGAACGGCCGGGCCCATTTCATGCTGTCCCAGGCCACATGTTCTTCGCCGTTGCGGGTCAGCACCTGGAGGCCATTCTTCTCTACCAGGGTGACGATCGCCGGTTCCAGGCCGCTGATGGTCCGCTGCTTGGTCAGTTCGCTGGCCCAGGCCGCCTGGGTCTTGCCTGGCAGGCGCGATTCCGGGCCGCGATAGCCGTGGCGCTGGTCGTAGGTCATCAGGCCTTCATGGACCGCGGTGTTGGCCATTTCCTGCAGATCGCTGGGCACCGTGGTGGTGACCCGGAAACCTTCGGTGTAGGCATCGCTGCCATAGCGGCCGACCATTTCGGCCCGGGCCATCTCGGCGATGTACGGGGCGTTCACTTCCGGAGTCGGTACGTGATAGCTGGCGTTCAACGGTTCGTTGATTGCCTCGGTATAGGCCGCTTCGGTGATCTTGCCGAGCTTGTACATGCGCCCCAGGATCCAGTCGCGACGTTCCTTGCTGCGTGCCGGGTTGGCCAGGGGGTTGAAGCGCGAAGGCGCCTTGGGCAGGCCGGCGATCATCGCCATCTGCGCCAGGCTCACGTCACGGATGGACTTGCCGTAATACACCTGGGCCGCTGCCTCGATTCCGTAGGCACGGTTGCCCAGGTAGATCTTGTTGACGTACAGCTCGAGGATCTCGTCCTTGGTCAGCTGCCGTTCGATCTGCAGAGCCAGGAGGATCTCGGTGGTCTTGCGCGAGAAGCTGCGCTCGCTGGTCAGGAAGAAGTTCTTCGCCACTTGCATGGTGATGGTACTGCCGCCGGACTGGATGTGTCCGCTCTTGACCAGCTGGGTTGCGGCACGCATCAGGCTGCTGGGGTCAACCCCGTAATGGTTAGCGAAGTTGTCGTCTTCAGCACTTAGTAACGCATTGATGAAGTTGGGCGGAATGTCGGCGAAACGTATGGGAGTACGGCGCATTTCACCGAATTCAGCGATCAGTTTGCCGTCGCTGCTGTACACCCGCAGGGGAATCTGCAACTGGATGCTTCTCAGGGCCTCAACCGACGGCAAGCCGGGACTAAGATAGAGAAACGCACCGGAGAGGGCGAGGAGGAGCCCGCAGAACACCGCGACGATGGACCACCCGAAAAACTTCAGCAGACGAATCAAGGCTTTTGGATTTCCAGAGAAAGGAATGAATTAGGCGTCAGGGCATTCACGGACATCAGGGGCCGGCCCACGCAGCAGGTAAAAGCGGAAAAAAACGCTGGGCATTATAAGCATTTTCCGCCGAGAGCGTCATTTGCCCGTCTGTCAAGACGTGACCATTGAACGCAATGCAGCTTAAGCAGTCCGTAAGTCACGGATAGTCATAGGGAATTGGTCGTGCTTGGACTCTTCAGCAAAAAGCCGAGTTCCCTTATGGGGATCGATATCAATGCGACATCGGTCACGCTTCTGGCCCTGGGGCGCCAGGGGCAGGGGTACCGGGTCGAGGCCTACGCCAGGGAGCCCCTGGCGCCCAATACTGTGCTTGACCAGCACATTGCCGACCCCGAGGCCCTGGCCGCGGCCCTGTCCCGCGCCTGGCTCAAGACGGGCAGCCGGCTCAAGGGGGCGGCGGTAGCGGTGGTCGGCGAGGCGGTGATCAGCAAACTGATCGAGATGCCGGCGGGCCTGCACACCGACGAACTGGAGCAGCAGGTCCGGCTGGAAGCCGGCCAGTACATTCCCTATCCCCTGGAAGACGTGGCCCTGGATTTTGAAGTGCAGGGGCCGGTGCCCGGTAATCCGCAGCGGGTTCAGGTGCTGCTGGTAGCCTGTCGCAACGAGCGGGTAGAAGCTCTGGAAACGGTATTGGGCCTGGCCGGCCTGACAGCCCGGGTGGTGGATACCCAGCCCCTGGCTCTGGAGCGCTGCCTGTTGCTGCTGGCGGCGCACCTGCCGCTGGCGACTCCTGGCGCCGTGGCGTTGCTGGATATAGGCCCGGCCCTCAGCCGTTTCAGCGTCCTGCACGGCCAGCGAGTGATCTATAGCCGTGAGCAGCTTTTCGGTAGCGGGCTGCTGATGGAAGCGCTCCAGCGTCGATACGGGCTGACACTGGAGCAGGCATTGCTGGCGCAGAGCCAGGGCCGTTTGCCACAGGGCTGCGCCGAAGAGTTGCTGCAACCCTTCGAGCAGGAAGTGCTGCAACAGGTCAGCCGTTCCCTGCAGCAGTTCGCCACCTCGCCTCAGCAACAGCCCCTGGTGCAACTGCTGCTGGCCGGAGACGGTAGCGGCCTGGCCGGCCTGGAGCGCCGGGTGGAGGGCGAGACAGGCATCGATACGTCGCTGGCCAATCCTTTCCGGGCCATGCCGATGGGGCCTCGAGTCGACCCCCAGGTATTGAATGAACAGGCGCCGAACCTGCTCCTGGCCTGTGGCCTGGCCCTGCGAGGGTTCGACTGATGGCGCGGATCAACCTGTTGCCCTGGCGCGAGGCCTCGCGCGAACTGAGGCGTCGGCGTTTCCTGCAGATGCTGGCGATGATGGTCGTGCTCGGGGCCGGGGTCATTCTGTTGGCCGACGCCTATATAAGCCGGGTGATCGAGCGCCAGCATTTGCGCAACCAGTATCTGGGCCAGGCGACGGCACGCCTGGATGAGCAGATCGCCAGCATCCAGGGGCTCAAGGCGCAACGACAGCAGTTGCTCGAACGCATGGGCATCATCGAAGAGCTGCAGGGCAACCGCTCCAACAGTGTGCGGATTTTTCAGCAGTTGGCCCGCAGCCTGCCTGATGGCGTGTACTTCACCGAGGTGGATCTGCAGGGGCAGAACCTTGGAATCAGCGGTGCCGCCGAGTCAAACAACAGGGTGTCCGACCTGATGCGCAATCTGCAGGCTGCCGAGGGTTTTGCTGCCCCCAGCCTGACCGAGGTGAAGAACGCGGTGGACGCCCAGCAAGGGCTGAACAACCTGTTCCGGCTGAATGTCGGGCAGACGCCCGGGCCAGCCGGGGAGCTTCGGCAATGACCCCCCGACAATGGCTGGCAGAGTTGCGGCGTATCGATCTGCGGGAGCTGGAGCTGGCCAACCTGGGCTCGTGGCCCGGGCCGGCCAGGAGTCTGGTGGCGGCCCTGCTTCTGCTGCTGGTTCTGCTAGTGGGCTACGGCTTTTACCTGAGCCCGCACCTGGAGCAACTGGAGCGCCAGCGCCAGGAGGAAACTCGTCTCCGGCAGGAGTTTGCCGGCAAGGCGCGCCAGGGAGCCAATTTGCCGCGCTACCAGGAGCAGTTGGCCGTCATACGCAACAGCTTCGACCTGCTGTTGCGTCAGTTGCCCAGCGACACCGAGGTCCCCGGCCTGCTGGAGGACATCAGTCGCGTGGGACTGGGCAGTGGCCTGGCCTTCGAGGAAATCAGGCTGCAACCGGAGGTGGCCAGGCAGTTCTACGTCGAGTTGCCGATCCAGATTACTGTCACCGGGGCCTATCACGACCTGGCGAGCTTCGTCAGTGGCGTCGCCGGCCTGCCGCGCATCGTCACCTTGCATGATTTTCGCATTCAGCCTGTGGCGGTGGGCAATCCGGCGCTGTTGCGCATGAGCATCGAGGCGCGCACCTACAGGTACGACGCTCCGGAGCCGCACTCATGAGGCGCCTGCGCTGGGCGGTGCTTGGCTGCCTTTGTGCCGGGCTGTGGGGGTGTGGTGACGCCGATGACGACTTTGCCGACCTGGACGCCTACATGAACCAGATGCGCCTGCAAGCGCCCGGGCCGATTGAACCAATGCCGGTAATCCGGTCTTACCCCTCGTTCACCTATGACGCCAGCGCATTGCGTAGTCCGTTCCAGCCGCCGCAAAGGCTTGACCTGGCGGCCCGTCGGCAAGGGGCCAGTGCGGTCCGGCCCGACCCGCAGCGAGCCCGGCAATACCTGGAGGGGTTCGATATCGAGCAGTTGCAAATGGTCGGGACCCTGTCCAACGCCTCCGGGAGCTTTGCCCTGTTGCGCGGCGCAGGTGGCATCCACCGCTTGCAGGTGGGCGACTACCTGGGGCGCAACGAAGGCCGGGTTGTGACCATCAGCGAATCGCAGATCGAGGTGGTGGAAATTGTTCCCGATGGAGCGGGAGCCTGGCTGGAGCGGCCGCGAACACTGGCGCTGAAAAAACACTCTTAAGTGGAATCTGGAAAATGAACAGGACTGTTTCAGCCCTCGGTGTAGCGCTATGGATAGCGCTGCTGGCACCGCTGGTCGGCGCCGCCGAGCCCAAGCCCGCTGCTCCGGGGACGGCAGCTCGGGCGCCTGCAAAGCCGCAGGCAGTAGCCGGGTCGATACGCGGCGTGGATTTTCAGCGCGGCGAGGAGGGCGAAGGCAATGTGCTGATCGACCTGTCCGACCCGCGCATCGCTGTCGATGTCCAGCGGCGCGAGGGCCGGATCGTCCTCGATTTCGCCCGTACCCAACTGCCCGAGACGCTGCGGGTTCGCCTGGACGTCAAGGATTTCGCCACCCCGGTGCAGTACATCACTGCGGATACGGCTGCCGGGCGTACCACCGTCACCCTGGAGCCCAAGGGTGCCTTCGACTATTCCACCTTCCAGACCGACAACCGCCTGACGGTCAGTGTCCGCCCCCTGGCCGAGACCAGCAGCAGGGCGGCTGCGGCCCGACCTGCCTACAAGGGGGAAAAGCTCTCGCTGAACTTTCAGGACATCGAGGTGCGCTCGGTGCTGCAACTGATCGCCGATTTCACGGGCCTCAACCTGGTGGCCAGCGACACGGTGCAGGGCGGCATCACCCTGCGCCTGCAGAACGTGCCCTGGGATCAGGCCCTGGATCTGGTGCTACGGACCAAAGGCCTTGATTCACGCAAGATCGGCAATGTGCTGCTGGTGGCTCCGGCGGATGAGATTGCCGCCCGGGAGCGTCAGGAGCTGGAGTCACAGAAGCAGCTGGAGGACCTGGCGCCGTTGCGTCGGGAGCTGCTGCAGGTCAACTACGCCAAGGCAGCGGACATCGCCAAGCTGTTCCAGTCGGTGACCCGTGCCGAGGAAAAAGCCGATGAGCGTGGCTCGATCACCGTGGACGAACGCACCAACAGCATCATTGCCTACCAGAGCCAGGAGCGCCTCGACGAACTTCGGCGCATCGTCGCCCAGCTGGATGTTCCGGTGCGCCAGGTGATGATCGAAGCGCGCATCGTCGAGGCCAACGTTGACTACGACAAGAGCCTGGGCGTGCGCTGGGGCGGCTCGGTGCAGAACCAGGGCAACTGGAGCGCCAGCGGGGTGCAGAACGCTGCCAGCGGTTCCAGCAGCATCGGCGCTCCGGGCAGCGGCGGCAGCAACTCACCCTTTGTCGATCTGGGGGCTAGCGCCCATACCTCGGGCATCGGTATCGCCTACATCACCGACAACGTGCTGCTGGACCTGGAGTTGACCGCCATGGAGAAGACCGGCAACGGCGAGATCGTTTCCCAGCCCAAGGTGGTCACCTCCGACAAGGAAACCGCAAAGATCCTCAAGGGCACCGAGATCCCCTACCAGGAAGCCAGCTCCAGCGGCGCTACCTCGGTGTCCTTCAAGGAGGCGTCGCTGTCGCTTGAAGTGACGCCGCAGATCACCCCGGACAACCGCATCATCATGGAGGTCAAGGTCACCAAGGATGAGCCGGACTACCTTAACAAGGTCCAGGATGTACCGCCGATCAAGAAGAACGAGGTCAATGCCAAGGTCCTGGTCAACGACGGGGCGACCATCGTCATCGGCGGGGTTTTCTCGAATACCCAGAGCAAGGTTGTAGATAAAGTGCCATTTCTTGGCGATGTGCCGTATCTTGGCCGCCTTTTCCGGCGTGACGTGGTGTCGGAGAAAAAATCCGAGCTGCTGGTATTTCTCACTCCGCGTATCATGAACAACCAGGCGATTGCTGTGAGTCGTTGATTCTGTGCGAAATTTGATTCTTGTTGGGCCGATGGGGGCTGGAAAAAGCACCATTGGTCGCTTACTGGCCAAAGAGCTGCGCCTGCCATTCAAAGATTCCGATAAGGAAATTGAACTGCGTACAGGCGCGAATATCCCGTGGATCTTCGATAAGGAAGGCGAACCGGGCTTTCGTGATCGCGAACAGGCGATGATCGCCGAGCTCTGTGGCACTGACGGCGTGGTCCTGGCCACTGGCGGTGGTGCAGTGATGCGCGAGGCCAATCGTCGGGCGCTGCACGCTGGCGGACGAGTGGTCTATCTGCACGCCTCGGTCGAGCAACAGGTGGGGCGCACCGCCCGGGACCGCAATCGTCCCCTGCTGCGCACCGCCGATCCGGCCAAGACCCTGCGCGACCTGCTGGAAATCCGCGACCCGCTTTATCGGGAAATCGCCGATCTGGTGGTGGAAACCGATGAGCGGCCGCCACGAATGGTGGTGCTGGACATACTGGAGCGCCTGCAGCAGCTGCCACCCCGTTAATGCGTCGAGCGAAATGCGCTATTCTCGGCGTCGCGCCAGACCGCCAAGGTGTGGCGCAGAGCTATCGGGCTGCGTCAGAAGACCAGGCGAGGCCCATCGTCAATGCAGGGCACAATGCCTGCTTCCATCTTCACTGTGGGGACACATGCAGACACTTAAGGTCGATCTAGGCGAGCGCAGCTACCCGATTCACATTGGTGAAGGTCTGTTGGACCAGCCCGAGCTGCTGGTGCCGCATATCGCCGGGCGGCAAGTGGCGATCATTTCCAATGAGACCGTCGCGCCGCTTTACCTTGAGCGTCTGACCCGCAGCCTGGGGCAGTTCTCGGTGATCTCGGTGGTTCTGCCCGATGGCGAGGCCTACAAGAACTGGGAAACGCTGCAGTTGATCTTCGATGGCCTGCTCACTGCTCGCCACGATCGACGCACTACCATCATCGCCCTCGGTGGCGGCGTGATCGGTGATATGGCCGGCTTTGCCGCGGCCTGCTACCAGCGGGGCGTGGATTTCATCCAGATTCCTACCACCCTCCTGTCCCAGGTGGACTCTTCGGTGGGTGGCAAGACCGGTATCAACCACCCGCTGGGCAAGAACATGGTCGGCGCCTTCTACCAGCCGAACGTGGTGCTGATCGATACCACCAGCCTTAACACCCTGCCCAGCCGCGAGCTGTCGGCAGGTCTGGCGGAAGTGATCAAGTACGGCCTGATCTGCGACGAGCCCTTCCTTACCTGGCTGGAAGAGAGCGTCGACCGTCTGCGGGCCCTGGACCAGCAGGCCCTGACTTACGCCATCGAGCGCTCCTGTGCGGCCAAGGCCGCGGTGGTGGGTGCCGACGAACGTGAATCGGGAGTGCGGGCCACCCTCAACCTGGGGCATACCTTCGGCCACGCCATCGAAACCCACATGGGGTACGGTGTGTGGCTGCACGGTGAGGCGGTGGCTGCTGGCACCGTAATGGCCCTGGAAATGTCCGCGCGCCTGGGCTGGATCACCAGCCAGGAGCGTGACCGCGGTATTCGCCTGTTCCAGCGCGCGGGCTTGCCGGTCATCCCGCCAGAGGAAATGAGCGAAGCGGATTTTCTCGAACACATGGCAATTGACAAGAAAGTGATCGACGGTCGTTTGCGTCTGGTGCTGTTGCGCCGCATGGGCGAAGCCGTAGTGACCGACGATTATCCGAAAGAGGTTTTACAGGCCACGCTGGGAGCGGACTACCGCGCCCTGGCTCAGCTTAAAGGTTAATAAGATCCCGATGACTAGTTTGCACGCCGACGAGGCTTTCCTCGGCCATTACCAGTTGAGCCACGATCCTTTCGCTCCCCGGGTCCCTGGCTTCAAGTTCTTTCCTGCCCAGCGCAAGCCTGTGCTGGGGCAACTGCATCACCTGGCCCGCTACAGCCAGTTGCTGCTGGTGGTCACCGGGCCTCAGGGCAGCGGCAAGACCCTGCTGCGCCAGGCGCTGGTAGCCAGTACCAACAAGCAATCGGTGCAGAGCGTGGTGGTGTCGGCCCGCGGCGCCGGCGACGCTGCCGGCGTGCTGCGCCAGGTGGCCCAGGCGCTGAACGTGGCCGAGGCTGAAATCGGCGCGATCCTCGCCCAGATAGTGCAGCTGGCCCTGACCGGTCAGGAAGTCTATCTGCTGGTGGATGATGCCGAGCAGCTCGACGAGTCCGCCCTCGAGGCCCTGCTGGCCCTGGCGGCCGGCGCTCCGGAAGGTCGTCCCCATGTGTTCCTGTTCGGCGAGTCGTCGCTGATCGCCGCACTGGACCAGCTCAATACCGAGGAAGAGCGCTTCCACGTCATCGAGTTGCAGCCTTATACCGAAGAGGAAACCCGCGAATATCTGGCCCAGCGGCTTGAAGGTGCGGGGCAGGGCATCGAACTTTTCTCCGCAGATCAGATCAGTGATATTCACGAAGGCTCCGATGGCTGGCCGGGCAACATCAACCAGGTCGCCAGGGATGCAATGATCGAAGCAATGATCGCCAGCCGCTCTGCGGTCAAGCGTCCAAGTATGGGGTTCAACATGCCGAAGAAACACGTATTGGCCATCTCCGCTGTCGTGGTGGTGGCCGTGGCCGCGGCCTGGTTGATGCCGGGCCGCAGCAAGGCTCCAACCACCGGCGCTCCGGCCAATGAGCAAGCGCAGCTGCCTTTGGGGCAAGCACCGACACCCAATGCCAATGGCAGTCCGTCAGTGGAGTTCGCCGGTTCGTCACAGCCAATGCCGCTGCCGTTGGTCGGCCAGTCGCAGCCCGTGATGCGCGGCCCTCTGGCCGAAGCCGCAGGGGGTATCAGTGAGGGTGACGACGGGGTACCGGTTGAAGGCTCCAGCGCCGTTCCACCGACCGTGACCACCACCGCGCCGCCTGCTGGGGCTACGGCTGGCCCGACGCCGACTCCGGCAGCGCGTCCAACCCCGGCACCGACCCAGGTGGCCACGGCCAAGCCTGCACCTGCCGCCAAGCCGGCAGAGAAACCAGTGGCAGCCAAGCCTGCTCCGGCCAAGCCGGCCGAGAAGCCGGTCACTGTGGCCAAGGCCGCCGGTGGCAGCTGGTACGCTGGCCAGGCGCCAGGCAACTACGTGGTGCAGATCCTCGGCACCAGCTCGGAAGCCACCGCGCAGAACTTCGTCAAGGAACAGGGCGGCGAATACCGCTACTTCAAGAAAGTCCTCAACGGCAAGCCGCTGTATGTGATCACCTACGGCAACTTCGCAAGCCGCGATGCAGCGGTCAGCGCCATCAAATCCTTGCCAGCGAAGGTTCAGGCTGGTAAACCTTGGCCTCGCACTGTCGCTAGCGTTCAACAAGAACTGGCAACAACTCGCTGAAGATTCGGCGGCCTTACCCAGGCCGCCTCTCCCGGCAACCTCAAATTTCCGCATCGGCATGCTGCCTTACAGGCCGCGTGCCTTGTGGTGTCTGCGTCACAGTAGTTTTTGAGTCGCGGCAGTCAAAAGCAAAACTTTTTGACTAGCACAGCATATCGCTTTAAAACGTTCATAAATGCGACATGAATTTACGCCAGATCGTCGCTAAATTTGTGGGGCTTTGTGTCGGTGTGTACAATGACCTCCCTTTTGCCCCCGCAAAGCTGGCGTACGTTCGGCGCGGAATGCAAGTGGTTGAATTGAAAAGAAATTTGCCTCTAAAAGAGGCAGCCTGGTGAGAAAGTGTCTATGAAAGCAGGTCTGTACCAACCAGATGAATTTAAGGATAACTGTGGTTTCGGCCTGATAGCCCATATGCAGGGCGAACCCAGTCATACCCTGTTGAAAACGGCCATTGAGGCCCTGACCTGCATGACCCACCGCGGTGGGATCAACGCGGACGGCAAGACCGGCGACGGTTGCGGTCTGCTGATGCAAAAGCCCGACCTGTTCCTGCGCGCAGTCGCCACGGAGCACTTCGGCATCGAGCTGCCCAAGCAATATGCGGTGGGCATGGTGTTCTTCAACCAGGACCCGGTGAAAGCCGAAGCCGCTCGCGAAAACATGAACCGCGAGATCCTCGCCGCCGGCCTGCAACTGGTGGGCTGGCGCAAAGTACCGATCGATACCAGTGTGCTCGGGCGTCTGGCCCTGGAGCGCCTGCCACAGATCGAACAAGTATTCATCGGCGGCCAGGGCCTGAGCGACCAGGATTTCGCCATCAAGCTGTTCAGCTCCCGTCGTCGCTCCTCGGTGGCCAACGCCGCCGACACCGACCACTACATCTGCAGCTTTTCCCACAAGACCATCATCTATAAGGGCCTGATGATGCCGGCGGACCTCGCCGCCTTCTATCCGGACCTGGGTGACGAGCGCCTGCAAACCGCGATCTGCGTGTTTCACCAGCGCTTCTCCACCAACACCCTGCCGAAATGGCCGCTGGCCCAGCCATTCCGCTTCCTCGCCCACAACGGCGAGATCAACACCATCACCGGCAACCGCAACTGGGCCGTGGCCCGGCGCACCAAGTTCGCCAACGACTTGATCCCGGACCTGGAAGAACTCGGCCCGCTGGTCAACCGCGTGGGTTCCGACTCCTCGAGCATGGACAACATGCTGGAGCTGATGGTCACCGGCGGCATCGACCTGTTCCGCGGCGTGCGCATGATCATTCCGCCAGCGTGGCAGAACGTCGAGACCATGGACGCCGACCTGCGCGCGTTCTACGAATACAACTCGATGCACATGGAACCGTGGGACGGCCCGGCCGGCGTGGTCATGACCGACGGCCGCTACGCCGTCTGCCTGCTGGACCGCAACGGCCTGCGCCCGGCGCGCTGGGTCACCACCCAGAACGGCTTCATCACCCTGGCTTCGGAAATCGGCGTGTGGAACTACCAGCCCGAGGACGTGATCGCCAAGGGCCGGGTCGGCCCGGGCCAGATCTTTGCCGTGGACACCGAGACCGGGCAGATCCTCGACACCGACGCCATCGACAACCGTCTGAAGTCCCGTCATCCGTACAAGCAATGGCTGCGCAAGAATGCCCTGCGCATCCAGGCCACCATGGAAGACAACGACCACGGTTCGGCCTTCTACGACGTCGACCAGCTCAAGCAGTACATGAAGATGTACCAGGTCACCTTCGAAGAGCGTGACCAGGTACTGCGTCCGCTGGGCGAGCAGGGCTACGAAGCGGTGGGTTCGATGGGCGACGACACGCCGATGGCGGTGCTGTCCCAGCGCGTGCGTACCCCTTACGACTATTTCCGCCAGCAGTTCGCCCAGGTCACCAACCCGCCGATCGACCCGCTGCGTGAAGCCATCGTCATGTCCCTGGAGATCTGCCTCGGTGCCGAGCGCAACATCTTCCAGGAGTCGCCTGAGCATGCTTCGCGAGTGATCCTCAGCTCGCCAGTGATCTCCCCGGCCAAGTGGCGTTCGTTGATGAACCTCGATCGCCCGGGCTTCGAGCGCCAGGTCATCGACCTCAACTACGACGAGAGCGTCGGCCTGGAAGCCGCGATCCGCAATGTCGCCGACCAGGCTGAAGAAGCCGCTCGCGCCGGCCGCACCCAGATCGTCCTCAGCGACCGCCATATCGCTCCGGGCAAGTTGCCGATCCACGCCTCCCTGGCCACCGGCGCGGTGCACCACCGCCTGACCGAAAAGGGCCTGCGCTGCGACTCCAACATCCTCGTGGAAACCGCCACCGCCCGCGATCCGCACCACTTCGCGGTGCTGATCGGGTTCGGCGCCTCGGCGGTCTATCCGTTCCTGGCCTACGAAGTGCTGGGCGACCTGATCCGTACCGGTGAAGTGCTGGGCGACCTCTACGAGGTGTTCAAGAACTACCGCAAGGGCATCACCAAGGGCCTGCTGAAGATCCTGTCGAAGATGGGCATCTCCACCATCGCCTCTTACCGTGGCGCGCAGCTGTTCGAAGCCATCGGCCTGTCCGAGGAGGTCTGCAACCTGAGCTTCCGTGGCGTGCCGAGCCGGATCAAGGGCGCACGTTTCGTCGACATCGAAGCCGAGCAGAAAGCCCTGGCGACCGAGGCCTGGAGCCCGCGCAAGCCGATCCAGCAAGGCGGCCTGCTAAAGTTCGTCCACGGTGGCGAGTACCACGCCTACAACCCGGACGTGGTCAACACCCTGCAAGCCGCCGTGCAGCAGGGCGACTACGCCAAGTTCAAGGAATACACCGCGCTGGTGGACAACCGCCCGGTGTCGATGATCCGCGACCTGTTCCAGGTGAAGACCCTGGACACGCCGATGGACATCAGCGAAGTCGAGCCCCTGGAGTCGATCCTCAAGCGCTTCGACTCTGCCGGTATCTCCCTGGGTGCCCTGTCGCCGGAGGCTCACGAAGCCCTGGCCGAAGCCATGAACCGCCTCGGCGCGCGTTCCAACTCCGGTGAGGGCGGCGAAGACCCGGCGCGCTACGGCACCATCAAGAGCTCGAAGATCAAGCAAGTGGCCACTGGCCGTTTCGGCGTGACCCCGGAATACCTGGTCAACGCCGAAGTGCTGCAGATCAAGGTGGCCCAGGGCGCCAAGCCCGGCGAGGGCGGCCAGCTGCCTGGTGGCAAGGTCAACGGCCTGATCGCCAAGCTGCGCTACGCAGTCCCCGGCGTGACCTTGATTTCGCCTCCGCCGCACCACGACATCTATTCGATCGAAGACTTGTCGCAGCTGATCTTCGACCTCAAGCAGGTCAACCCTCAGGCGCTGGTGTCGGTGAAGCTGGTGGCCGAAGCCGGCGTTGGTACCATCGCTGCCGGTGTGGCCAAGGCCTATGCCGACCTGATCACCATCTCCGGCTACGACGGCGGTACCGGCGCTTCGCCGCTGACCTCCATCAAGTACGCCGGTGCGCCGTGGGAACTGGGCCTGGCGGAAACCCACCAGACCCTGCGCGGCAACGACCTGCGCGGCAAGGTCCGGGTGCAGACCGACGGCGGGCTGAAAACCGGCCTCGACGTGATCAAGGCAGCCATCCTCGGCGCCGAGAGCTTCGGCTTCGGCACCGCGCCGATGATCGCCCTGGGCTGCAAGTACCTGCGCATCTGCCACCTGAACAACTGCGCCACCGGCGTGGCCACCCAGAACGAGAAACTGCGCAAGGATCACTACATCGGCACTGTCGACATGGTGGTGAACTTCTTCACCTACGTCGCCGAGGAAACCCGTGAGTGGCTGGCCAAGCTTGGCGTGCGTTCCCTGGAGCAACTGATCGGCCGGACCGACCTGCTGGAGGTGCTGGAAGGCCAGACCGCCAAGCAGCATCACCTGGACCTGACCCCGTTGCTGGGCAGTGACCACATTCCGGCGGACAAGCCGCAGTTCTGCCAGGTGGACCGCAACCCGCCGTTCGACAAGGGCCTGCTGGCCGAGAAAATGGTCGAGATGGCCCGCTCGGCGATCAATGACAAGAGCGGCGCCGATTTCGCCCTGGATATCTGCAACTGCGACCGCTCCATCGGCGCACGGATCTCCGGCGAGATCGCCAGGCTCCACGGCAACCAGGGTATGGCCCAGGCGCCTATCACATTCCGCTTCAAGGGCACTGCGGGGCAGAGCTTCGGCGTGTGGAACGCCGGCGGCCTGAACCTCTACCTGGAAGGCGACGCCAACGACTACGTGGGCAAGGGCATGACCGGCGGCAAGCTGGTGATCGTTCCGCCCAAGGGCAGCGTCTACAAGACCCAGGACAGCGCCATTATCGGCAACACCTGCCTGTACGGCGCCACCGGCGGCAAGCTGTTCGCCGCTGGCACCGCGGGTGAGCGTTTCGCCGTGCGCAACTCCGGTGCCCACACCGTGGTGGAAGGCACTGGCGATCACTGCTGCGAGTACATGACCGGTGGTTTCGTCTGCGTCCTGGGCAAGACCGGTTACAACTTCGGCTCAGGCATGACCGGCGGTTTCGCCTATGTGCTGGACCAGGACAACACCTTCGTTGACCGGGTCAACCACGAACTGGTGGAAATCCAACGGATCAGCGGCGAAGCGATGGAAGCCTATCGCAGCCACCTGCAGCGCGTGCTGAACGAGTACGTCGAGGAAACCGACAGCGAATGGGGCCGTAACCTCGCCGAGAACCTCGACGACTACCTGCGCCGTTTCTGGCTGGTCAAGCCCAAGGCTGCCAGCTTGAAGTCGTTGCTTTCCAGCACCCGTGCCAACCCGCAGTGATATGCGCCTGAAGAGTGTGATGAGGTTTTGATAATGGCTGAACGTCTGAATAACGACTTCCAGTTCATCGATGTCGGGCGCAAGGATCCGAAGAAGAAACTGTTGCGTCAACGCAAGAAAGAGTTCGTGGAAATCTACGAACCCTTCAAACCCCAGCAGTCGGCCGACCAGGCCCACCGCTGCCTGGGTTGCGGTAACCCGTACTGTGAATGGAAGTGCCCGGTGCACAACTTCATTCCCAACTGGCTCAAGCTGGTGGCCGAGGGCAACATCCTCGCCGCCGCCGAGCTGTCGCACCAGACCAACACCCTGCCGGAAGTCTGCGGCCGGGTGTGCCCGCAGGATCGTCTGTGCGAGGGTGCCTGCACCCTCAACGACGGGTTTGGCGCGGTGACCATCGGTTCGGTGGAGAAGTACATCACCGACACCGCCTTCGCCATGGGCTGGCGCCCGGACATGTCCAAGGTCAAGCCCACCGGCAAACGCGTGGCGATCATTGGTGCGGGCCCGGCGGGCCTGGGCTGTGCCGACGTGCTGGTGCGTGGCGGCGTGACCCCGGTGGTGTTCGACAAGAACCCGGAAATCGGCGGTCTGCTGACCTTCGGTATCCCCGAGTTCAAGCTGGAAAAGACCGTGCTGAGCAATCGTCGCGAAGTCTTCAGCGGCATGGGCATCGAGTTCCGCCTGAACACCGAGGTGGGCAAGGACGTGACCATGGAGCAACTGCTCGCCGAATACGATGCGGTGTTCATGGGCATGGGCACCTACACCTACATGAAGGGCGGCTTTGCCGGTGAGGACCTGCCGGGCGTCTATGACGCGCTGGATTTCCTGATCGCCAACGTCAACCGCAACCTGGGCTTTGAAAAGTCGCCGGAAGACTTCGTCGACATGAAAGGCAAGAAGGTGGTGGTGCTGGGCGGTGGCGACACCGCGATGGACTGCAACCGCACCTCGATCCGCCAGGGCGCCAAGTCGGTGACCTGCGCCTATCGTCGTGACGAAGCCAACATGCCCGGCTCGCGCAAAGAGGTGAAGAACGCCAAGGAAGAAGGCGTGAAGTTCCTCTACAACCGCCAGCCGATCGCCATTGTCGGTGAAGACCGCGTCGAAGGCGTGAAGGTGGTCGAGACCCGTCTCGGCGAGCCGGACGCCCGTGGCCGCCGCAGCCCCGAGCCGATCCCGGGTTCTGAAGAGATCATCCCGGCCGACGCCGTGGTCATCGCCTTCGGTTTCCGTCCAAGCCCGGCACCATGGTTCGAGCAGTTCAGCATCCAGACCGACAGCCAGGGCCGTGTCGTGGCCCCGGAACAGGGCCAGTTCAAGCACCAGACCAGCAACCCGAAGATCTTTGCCGGTGGTGACATGGTGCGCGGTTCTGATCTTGTGGTGACGGCGATCTTCGAAGGGCGTAACGCCGCCGAAGGCATCCTCGACTACCTGGGCGTCTGACCCACCTTGCAGGAGCCGGCTAGCCGGCGAACAACGATAACGCGGTGCTGTTGATGCACCGCGTCGATCGCTTCGCCAGCAAGCTGGCTCCTACGGGATCTGTGCCCGTCCCGTGACAAATTGACCCCATAGACATAAAGAAACGGCTCTTGCCGTGCCTTTTGTGTCGCGCTCTGAGAAAATGCCCCCACTTTTTTTCCGGATGCCGACATGACTGCCCTGAAGAACGACCGTTTCCTTCGTGCCCTGCTCAAGCAACCCGTAGACGTCACCCCGGTGTGGATGATGCGTCAGGCTGGGCGCTACTTGCCTGAATACCGCGCCAGCCGTGCCAACGCCGGTGACTTCATGAGCCTGTGCATGAACCCGGCGTTCGCTTGCGAAGTCACTCTGCAGCCTCTGGACCGCTATCCACAGCTGGATGCGGCGATCCTCTTCTCCGACATCCTGACCATCCCCGATGCCATGGGCCAAGGCCTGTACTTTGAAACCGGCGAAGGCCCGCGCTTCAAGAAAGTGGTCAGCACCCTGGCCGACATCGAAGCCCTGCCGATCCCCGATCCGCACAAGGACCTGGGCTATGTAATGGATGCGGTCAGCACCATTCGTCGCGAACTCAACGGCCGTGTGCCGTTGATCGGTTTCTCCGGCAGCCCCTGGACCCTGGCCACCTACATGGTCGAAGGCGGCTCCTCCAAGGACTTCCGCAAGTCCAAGGCCATGCTCTACGACAACCCGCAAGCCATGCACCTGCTGCTGGACAAGCTGGCCCAGTCGGTCACCGCGTACCTGAACGGG
Source organism: Pseudomonas sp. NFPP25 (assembly GCF_900116505.1). NCBI lineage: Bacteria > Pseudomonadati > Pseudomonadota > Gammaproteobacteria > Pseudomonadales > Pseudomonadaceae > Pseudomonas > Pseudomonas sp. NFPP25. The sequence goes on from NZ_FPBG01000005.1 coordinate 374,551, forward strand.
CAGATCCGTGCCGGCGCGCAGGCGGTGCAGATCTTCGACAGCTGGGGCGGCAGCCTCTCGGCGGCGGCCTACCAGGAGTTCTCCCTGGCCTACATGCGCAAGATCGTCAGTGGCCTGATCCGCGAACACGACGGGCGCAAGGTTCCGGTGATCCTCTTCACCAAGGGCGGCGGCCTGTGGCTGGAAAGCATTGCCGATGCCGGCGCGGACAGCCTGGGCCTGGACTGGACCTGTGACATCGGCGAAGCCCGCCGCCGGGTCGGCAGCAAGGTATCGCTGCAAGGCAACATGGACCCTACCGTGCTCTACGCCAACCCGCAGGCGATCCGCAGCGAAGTTGCGCGCATCCTCGCCAGCTACGGCAAGGGCAGCGGCCACGTGTTCAACCTGGGCCACGGCATCACTCCGGAAGTGAAACCGGAGCACGCCGGAGCCTTCCTGGAAGCGGTGCACGAGTTGTCGGCGCAATACCACGAATAAGCGCCCCCCTAAAAAACGCCCGGCACCTGCCGGGCGTTTTCATTGGCGGACACTTTTTGCAGGAGCCAGCTTGCTGGCGAGAGGGCCCTCAAGACCTGCGCCTGCCTGGCGCACGCCTTCGCTGGCAAGCCAGCTCCTACAGGGGGCGGCCAGTCAGGTTCGCTTGGTGTAGGAGCCAGCTTGCTGGCGAGAGGGCCCTCAAGGCCTGCACCTGCCTGGCGCACGCCTTCGCTGGCAAGCCAGCTCCTACAGGGGGCCGGCCAGTCAGGTTCGCTCGGTGTAGGAGCCAGCTTGCTGGCGAAAGGGCCCTCAAGACCTGCGCCTGCCTGGCGGAGCACTTCGCCGGCAAGCCTGCTCCTACAAAGGGGGGAGTTTGGCGAGTTTCATGGCGATCAACAGGGCTCCGATCAGCAAGGCGCCGATAAACAGGCCGATGCCGTTCCAACCCGCCAGGTGCCAGAACACCCCGCCGGCGGTGCCGGCAATGCTCGAGCCGGCGTAGTAGCTGAACAGGTACAGCGACGACGCCTGGCCCTTGGCCTTGGTGGCGCGACGGCCGATCCAGCTGCTGGCCACCGAGTGGGCACCGAAGAAGCCGAAGGTGAACAGCAGCATGCCGATCAGCACCAGGGACAGCGGTGTCAGCAGGGTCAGGGCGATCCCCGCCAGCATCAGTACGATGGTGCCCCAGAGCACCCGGCGTCGGCCCAGTTGGTCCGCAAGGGCGCCGATCTTCGCCGAGCTGTAGATCCCCGACAGGTACACCACCGACAGCATCCCGACCCAGGCCTGGCTCAGTTGATAGGGCTCGGCCAGCAGGCGGTAGCCGATGTAGTTGAACAGGGTGACGAATGCCCCCATCAGCAGGAAACCTTCGAGGAACAGCCAGGGCAGGCCGGCATCGCGAAAGTGCATGGCAAAGCCGTCCAGCAGGCTGCGCGGGTGCAGCGAACGGGGACGGAAATTGCGCGATTCGGGAAGGATGCGCCAGAACACCGCGGCAGCGATCAGTGCCAGGCCGCCGATCACCAGCATCGCCGTGTGCCAGCTGACGAAGTCGATCAGCACCCCGGTGATCAGTCGCCCGCTCATGCCGCCGATGGCGTTGCCACCGATGTACAGGCCCATGGCCAGGCCGATGTGCTGGGGGTGGATCTCCTCGCTCAGGTAAGTCATGGCCACCGCTGCCAGCCCGCTCAGGGACAGGCCCACCAGCGCGCGCATCAGCAGCACCCCGTGCCAGCTCGGCATCAGCGCACTGGCGATGGTGCACAGGGCGGCGGCCAGCAAGGCGGCGACCATCACCGGCTTGCGACCGATGCGGTCGGAAACCGGCCCGGTGATCAACAACCCGATGGCCAGCATGCCGGTGGCGACCGAGAGAATCAGGCTGCTCTGGGCGGCATTGATGGAAAAGTCCCGGGACAGCAGCGGCATCATCGGCTGTACGCAATACAGCAGGGCGAAGGTGGCAAAGCCGCCGGAGAACAGCGCCAGCACGGTGCGCATGAACATCGGCGTGCCTTTTTCGATATAGGCCTCGTTGAGCTGGGCGACCACCTCGTCCAGGGGCGTGGCAGGGGGTTCGTGGGCGGAGGGGGCAACAGCGGCAACAGCGGATTTCACGGGGGACCTCGGGGGGAACGCAGCCGGTCAGGCAATGGAAAAAGCATATAGCTGGCTAATGATTCTTTCCAATATATTGTTCGACCTGTTTGATAGGTTTTAAGACTTAATGAGGCCCTCATGGAACTGCGTCACCTGCGCTACTTCATCGCTGTCGCCGAAGAACTGCATTTTGGCCGTGCAGCCCAGGTGCTGGGCATCTCCCAACCGCCCCTGAGCCAGCAGATCCAGGCGCTGGAGCAGGAGGTGGGGGCGCGCCTGTTCGAACGCACCAATCGTCGGGTCGAGCTCAGCGAGGCCGGGCGCCTGTTCCTGGAAGAGGCGCGGCTGGTACTGGCCCAGGTGGACAAGGCGGCGGACGTGGCGCGGCGTGCGCAGCTGGGCGAGCTGGGGGAACTGAAGATCGGCTTCACCTCGTCGGCGCCCTTCAATTCGACCATTCCCCAGGCGATCTTCGCCTTTCGCCAGCGCTTTCCCGCGGTACACCTCAAGCTCAAGGAAATGAGCAGCACCCAGGTGGCCGAGGCCCTGGTGGACCAGGCGATCCAGGTCGGCATCATGCGGCCCTTGCCCCTGCCGGATTCGCTGTCGGTGGTGGAGCTGCTGCGCGAGCCGCTGGTGGCGGTGCTCAGTTCCAAGCACCCGCTGGCCAGTGGCAGTGAAGAGGGGCTGCACCTGGCGGAGCTGGCCCATGAGCCCTTTGTGTTTTTCCCCCGCAGCTATGGCAGCGGCCTGTATGCGCAGTTGCTGAGCCTGTCCCGGGATGCCGGCTTTACCCCGCATTTCGCTCAGGAGGCGGCGGAAGCCATGACCATCATCGGCCTGGTGGCGGCGGGGTTGGGGGTGTCGGTGCTGCCGGCGTCCTACCAGCGCATGCGCATCGACGGCGTGGTCTATCGCCGCCTGCTGGACCCGGCGGCGATGTCGGCGGTGTGGCTGGTGCAGCGCAAGGATCAGGCTTCGCCCATGGCCAAGGCCTTTGTCGAGCTACTGACGCGCAAGACCGGGGCTACGCCCTGAGGGGCTGTTGGGTCGCACCGGGGCCTGCAGGTTCACCAGGTCGCCGCGCAGGGCCACTCCGGCCATCAGTACCCCGGCATGGCATTCGTAGGTGTTGAGGTCCTTGCGCACGTGGTGCTTGTAGTAGCTGACGATATTGGTCACCGCGTTGGCGCCGACCCGCTTGGCCGCGGCTTGCAGGGTGATCAGGGCCGACTGCAAAGCCCATTCGCAGGCGGCGATATCGCTCTTGTTGAAGGCATTGGTCTTCTTGTGGGTGGTGACTTCGGTGAGCCGTACCTGGAGCACCGGTGGCAGCGGGTTGCCGGCCAGGTGGAAGCTCACGCTGCCATCCAGGCGCCCGGCGCGCTCGGCGTCGGCCACGACTTTTTCGAAGGGCATGTACATCAGGTTGGTGGCCTGGCTGGTGGGGCTCAGGACCGCTAGCAGGGCCAGGGCAATCAGCGCTTTCACTTGCATGGTCGGCTCCTTGACGGACGTGAAAGAAGAGCCGCTGTCACGCCGGCCGAGGTCCGGTCGCACCGCTTGGCTCCCGCAGGCGGCGTTGGCCCGGCCTGCTGTTGCGAGTGTAGACGGCGCTGGCCGGGCTCCGGAAAAAATCCCGGAAACGCAAAGGGCGCCTCAGGCGCCCTTTTCGTTGTCAGCCGCAGCTCACTGGACCTTGGACAAGTCTCCGCGCAGCGCTACGCCAGCCATGATGGCGCCGGCATGGCACTCATAGGTGGTGGCGTCCTTGCGCTCGTGGCTCTTGTAGAAGCTGGCAATGTCGGTCACGGCGTTGGCGCCGACTTTCTTCGCCGCTTCATGCAGGGTGATCAGTGCCGACTGCAAGGCCCACTCGCAGGCCACCTGGTCGGCCTTGCCGAAGGCATTGGTCTTCTTGTTGGTCACGGCGCCGGGGCTCAGCACGCTGACCTTGCCGGCCGGCTTGTTGCCCGCCAGGTAGAACTTCACGCTGCCGTCGATCTTACCGGTGCTGATGGCCTCGGCCACGACCTTGTCGAAGGGCAGGTACAGGGCCGTATCGCGGGCCTGGCTGACGCCGGGCAGGGTGCACAGCAGCAGGGTGGCGGTGGCCGCCAGTGTCTTCAAACGCATCGCATTCTCCATGACATCAAAGGGGGTGAAGCAGCCCTGTGACCAGGGTCACAGGGAAGGGCTCATTGTGCGGCCGGGAAGCTCTTGGCCGCGGCATCCGACAGCTGTTGCGCGGCCCGCTCGTTCTGGTTGTCCCGCAGTTCGCGCAGGATTCCCTTGTCCAGCAGGCGCACCCAGCGGATGTAGTTCTTGTGGATCTTGCCGTCCTTGTAGTCCATGTCGCGGCTGTCGCGGTAGACGATCTTGTAGTAGCTGGCGGAGTACTGGATATCGATCTCCGCGTGGAACTGTTGACGCACGGTGATCTCGGCCTGGATCAGCTCCGGGCTGATGCGCTGCACGGTCCACTTGCGGGCTACGAGGTTCTTCAGGATCGCCTGCTTGACCTGCTCCTGGTCGGCCTGGATGGTGGCCGGGAGCACCCGGTTGGGGGTGTACATGCGCTTGCTGGTACAGGCGGTGACGCTCAGCAGGGCAAGGACGATGAGGGTGGCGCGAAACAGGGAAGACATTCCATTTCTCCAGTGAGGTGAGGCATCAGGACCAGCGGCGGAAGACCAACGAGGTGTTGACGCCGCCAAAGGCAAAGTTGTTGTTCATCACGTATTCGTGGCTCATGGCGCGAAAGCCTCCCTGCAGGTAGTCCAGCTCGCCGCAGCGGGGGTCGACCTGATCCAGGTTGCAGGTGTGCACATAGAGGTCGTGGTTGAGCATCTCGATGCTGAACCAGGACTCCAGCGCGCCGCAGGCGCCCAGGGTGTGGCCGAGGAAACTCTTCTGCGAACTGATGGGCATGCGGCTGCCGAACAGGCTGCTGGTGGCCAGGGTCTCGGCGATGTCGCCCTGCTCGGTGGCGGTGCCATGGCCGTTGACGTAGCCGATGGCCTCCGGGGCCAGGGCCCCATCCTCCAGCGCCAGCTCCATGGCCCGGCGCATGGTGCTCTGTTCGGGGCGGGTGGTGTGCTGGCCGTCGGCGTTGCTGCCGAAGCCGACGATTTCCGCGTGGATGCGCGCGCCACGGGCCAGGGCGTGCTCCAGCTCCTCGAGCACCAGCATGCCGCCACCTTCGCCGATCACCAGGCCGTCACGGCCGCTGTCGTAGGGGCGCGGGCTGGTGTGCGGCGCATCGTTCTTCAGGCTGGTGGCATACAGCGCGTCGAACACCATGGCTTCGGTGGGGCACAGTTCCTCGGCGCCGCCGGCGAGCATCAGCGGCAGGCGGCCGAACTTGATCGCCTCATAGGCGTAGCCGATGCCCTGGCTACCGCTGGTGCAGGCGCTGGAGGTAGGGATCAGGCGCCCGGTCAGGCCGAAGAAGATGCTGATATTGGCGGCGGTGGTGTGGGGCATCATGCGCACGTAGGAGTTGGCGTTGAGCCCCTCGGCCACCGAGTTGAGCAGCATGTTGCCGAAGGCCTTGATCTCGTCGGTGCTGCCGGTGGAAGAACCACAGGCCACGCCCATGCGCCCGTCCTTGATCGACGGGTCGCCCAGCAGCCCGGCGTCGGCCAGGGCCTGCTCGGCGGCGCCCACGGCCAGGCGCGAAACCCGGCCCATGCTGCGCAGCTGCTTGCGGGTCCAGTGCCCGGGCACCTGGAAGTCATCGATGGGGCCGGCCAGGCGGGTGTTGAGTTCGCTGAACCTGTCCCACTCGTCCATGCGCCGGATGCCGCTGCGGTTGGCGGCAAAGCGCTCGGCGATGCTGGCCCAGTCGCTGCCCAGGGAGGTGATGCCGGCCATGCCGGTGACGACCACACGTTTCATCAGCACAGGCCCCCGTTCACCGACAGCACCTGGCGAGTGATGTAGGACGCTTCGGCGGACATCAGGAAATTCACCGCGCCGGCCACCTCTTCCGGGGTGCCCATGCGCTGCGCGGGAATCATTTTCAGCAGTTCTTCCACCGGCACGTTTTCATCCAGCATGGCGGTGTCGATCAGCCCCGGGGCCACGCAGTTGACGGTGATCTTGCGCTTGCCCAGCTCGATGGCCAGGGCCTTGGCGGCGCCGATCACGCCGGCCTTGGAGGCGCTGTAGTTGACCTGGCCACGGTTGCCGATCAGCCCCGAGACCGAGGTGATGCAGACGATGCGCCCGGCTGCGCGGCGGCGGATCATGGGCATCATCACCGGGTGCAGGACATTGTAGAAACCGTCGAGGTTGGTGCGCAGCACCTGGTCCCAGTCCTCTTCGCTGAGGGCCGGGAAGGCGCCGTCGCGGGTCAGGCCGGCGTTGAGCACCACGCCGTAATAGGCGCCATGGGCTTCGACATCGGCCTCCAGGGCAGCCCGGCAGGCCTCCCGGTCCGATACATCGAATTGCAGGACGCGGGCGCTGCGGCCCAGGGCCTGGACTTCGCCCCTGACGGCTTCGGCTTCGGTGCGGCCGCTGCGGCAGTGCAGCACCAGGTCATACCCGGCCCGGGCCAGACGCAGGGCGATGGCACGGCCGATGCCACGGCTGGAGCCGGTGACCAGTACGGAGTCAGTCATGACGGTGTTCCTGTAGAAGAGGCAGGTGTTTCATGCAAGTAGTCGGCGGCCTGTGGCGGACGGAACACGTTCAGGCGCGCGCTGGCGATGATGCCGGGGCCACTGAGGTGGCACTCGAACACGCCCATGCCGTTGTCGTCTTCCAGAGAGCGCAGGGCATGGATTTCCAGGGTGCTGCCGAGGGGGAAGTGCTCGACATTGCATTCGAATTTGCGGGTGCCCAGAAGAAAGCCCAGCTCCACCGGCAAGCCTTGCTGGCGGGCGCGGCAACCGGCGTAGGCGGCCACGCTCTGGGCCATCAGCTCGACGCCGACCCAGGCCGGCAGGCTGCCGTCGGGGCGGTTGAACAGGCCACCGGGGCGAACTTCGAGGCGGGTGCGGATCTGTTCTTCATCAAAGGCCAGGACCTGATCGATGAGGATCATGTCCCCGGCGTGGGGCAGCAACTCGGCGAGCGGCCAGTCAATCATGGGGCGTCTCCGATAATCAGGCTGACGTTGTTGCCGCCGAAGGCGAAGGAATTGCTCATCAGGCGGCGCGGTGCGTGGGGGGCCAGGCGATCGTCCGGGGTGACCCAGCGCAGTGGCGGCAAAGACGGGTCGGCCTGGGCATCCCAGACATGGGGCGGCAGCGCCAGGCCGGGGTTGTCGGTACTCAGGGCCAGCCAGCAGAACGCCGCCTCCAGGGCCCCGGCGGCCCCCAGGGTATGGCCGCTCATGGGTTTGGTCGAAGAGCAGGGCACGCCTTCGGGGAACAGCTGGGCAACGGCCAGGCTTTCCATCGCGTCGTTGTGCTGGGTGGCGGTGCCGTGCAGGTTCAGGTAGCCGATCTGCTGTGGCTGCAGGCCGGCGCCGCGCAAGGCCAGGCTCATGGCCTGCAGGGCGCCGCGGCCATCGGGGGCCGGGGCGGAAATGTGGTAGGCGTCGGAGCTGGCGCCACCGCCCAGCAGGGCAACAGGGGCGTCGCCGGCAGGCTCCCGGCTCATGAGGAACAGCACCGCCGCTTCACCGATGTTGATCCCGTCGCGGTTGCGGGAAAACGGGTTGCAGCGTTGCCCGGAGACCGCCTCCAGGGCTGTGAAACCATTGAGGGTCAGCTTGCACAGGCTGTCGACCCCGCCGCATAGCACGGCGTCGCACAGGCCCAGGTCGAGCAGGCGCCGGGCACTGATCAGGGCCCGGGCGCTGGAGGTGCAGGCGGTGGAAATCACATAGGCCGGGCCGCAGAGTTGCAGCCATTGGGCGAGGAAGTTCGCCGGGGCGCTGAGCTCCTGCTGACGGTAGTCGTAGCCCGCCGGGAATTGCCGGTCCTGCAGGTAACGGGCGATGCCCCGGCTGGCTTCGTCGATGCCCGACGTGCTGGTGCCCAGGACGATGCCGATGCGGCCATGGCCGTAGCGCTGGATGGCCTGCTGGATGTCGCCTTCGATCTGCCGGGTGGCCTCCAGCAACAGCTGGTTGTTGCGGCTGTTCTGGGCTTCGAGGCCCGCCGGCATGCCCGCCAGCGGGCTGCGCACTGCCGCCACCGGCAAGGTACGCTCGGGCACCCAGTGGCTTTCGTCGCGCATGCCCGAGCAGTCGCCGGCAAACAGGCTGCGGGCGACTTCCTGGCGATTGCGGCCCAGGGCGCAGATCACCCCGAGGGCGTTGAGGTAAGCCGTCATGGCGTGGCCTCGGTGCTCAGAGCCGTGATGTGGTAGTGCGGGCCTTGGGGCAGGTTCAAGGTGAAATCCAGAGCGTGTTGATAGTCGACTCGCCAGCGCGGGCCGAGGGTACGTTGGGCGCCCTGTTGCCGGGCGTGCGGATAATTGGCCTGCAGTTCGGCCACAGGCGTCAGGGCGAACAGCAGGGCCGCGAACAGCTCCCGGGCCTCCGGGTTGGGTGGCAGCAGGCCGTCGGCCTGCCAGTGTCCGCCCACCAGGCGCTGACGGGCCTGGGGAATGCCCAGCGGGTCCATCAGCGACCAGCGCAGGTCCGGGCCTTCGGCCTGGATCACCAGCAGCCAGTCCTGGCGCTGGTCCTGAAGCTGGCGCTGTACGTGGAGCTGCAACGGCAGCACCAGCGAGGGCGTGCGCTCGGGCAGCGGAGCCTGACTGACGCAAGCGCTCAGCAACAGGACACAACCGAGCAGCAGGGCACGGATCATTCGGACGGACCTTCCTCGGCAACAGGGGGAGCGAGCGGCTTGCGGGCCACCACATTGACCAGGGTTTCCTCGCGCTGGCCCACCGGCGGCGGCTGGCGCAGGCCGAAGCGCTCCAGCAGGCCGAAGTCCTTGGCGCGACTCCACCACAGGTAGGGATAAGACACGTTCTGCGGGCCGAATTCAAAGCCCTGCTGACGAATCATCTGCAGGTACTGGGCGGCGCTTTTCTGCACATGCATTGGATGGCGGAACAGCCAGCGGATCACCCAGGTGTCGATATAGGCCTCGGTGGATTCGGCAAACAGCAGGTAACCCCCGGGCTTGAGCACCCGGTAGAACTCGGCTAGGGCTTTTTCCTGTTCCACCAGGTGGTGGAAGGTCTGGTGGCAGAACAGCAGGTCGACGCTGGCGTCGGCCAGTTCCAGGGTCGCGCAGTCGCTGCCGATCAACTCCACCTGCATCTGCTGGCGCCGGGCTTCCTCGGCGCTGAGCTTGAGGCTGTGGGGGTCGGCGTCCAGGCCGATCAGGCGCTGTGGGGCGAACACCTGGCGCAGGTACTGGAACGACTTGCCCTGGCCGCAACCGGCGTCCAGCAACACCGGATGCCGGGGCAGCTCGCCATCGAACAGCGAGCGCAGGTCATTGATCGCCACCCGCAGCACATGGTGCTGCCAGGTGTGGCTGCGCAGGAACCAGAAGCCGAAGCGGGTTTCCTCGACGTAGCTGTCACTCAGGTACTGGCTGGTTTGCTCACTCATGCGCGGTCCCTCGCACAGACTTCCGAGAGGGCCTTGAGCCGGCGCTTGGGCTCGCTGACGAAAGGGTTGCGTTCATCCCAGGCATAACCGGCGAGGATCGAGCTGATCATGCGGCGGATTTCCGGGGAGCTGCCCGGATGGTAGATCACGTCCTGGAAAGTGCCGGCGTACCAGCCCTCGACGTAGCAGCGGAAGGTGTCCACGCCGCGTTTCAGCGGTTCGGCGAACTCCGTCGCCCAGTCGACGCCCTGGCCCTGCAACTGCCGGTGCAACACGGCGGCGGCCATGCTCGCGGAACGCATGGCGATGGTCACCCCGGAAGAGAACACCGGATCGAGGAATTCCGCGGCGTTGCCCAGCAGGGCGAAGCCCGGGCCATGCAGGGTGCTGACGTTGGCCGAGTAGCCGCCGATGGTCCGCACCGGGGTGTCCCACTCGGCGTATTGCAGCACCTTGGCCAGGCTCGGGGTTTCGCTGATGAAGCCCCGCAGGCAGGCGTCCAGGTCGCCATCGCGCCCGGCGAAATGCTCTTGGGCGGCCACCACCCCTACCGAGCAGCGGCCGTTGCTGAAGGGGATGCTCCAGAACCAGATGTCGCGGTGCTCGGGGTGGGTGGTGATGAGGATCTTGTTGCGGTCGAAGTGCTCGCAGTCGATGCGGTCTTCGACATGAGTGAACACCGCTCGGCGTACCGGAAAGTTCGACGGCGCTTCCAGTTCCAGCAGGCGCGGCAGGACCCGGCCGTAACCGCTGGCGTCGAGGATGAAGTCGGCTTCGATGCGGTACTGGCTGCCGTCTTCACGGCGGCAGTCGAGCTGCGGCAAGGGCCGCTCCACCTCCACCGCGACAATCTCTTCGCCGTAGCGGATCTCGACCCCTTGCAGGGCGGCCTGGTCGGCCAGCAGCTTGTCGAAGTCGGCGCGCTGCACCTGGAAGGTGGTGGGCTTGCCATTGCTGAAGGTGTCGCCGAAATCGAAGGTGCTGTAGTGCTCGCCCCAGGCGAAGGCCGCGCCGTTCTTGAGCTGGAAGCCGGCGGCTTGCACCGCCTCCAGCATCCCGGCTTCCTCGACGAAATCCAGGCAGTGGGAGAGCAGGCTTTCACCGATGGAGAAACGCGGGAAATGTTGCCGCTCGACGATCAGCACGTCGTGGCCCTGGCGCTTGAGCAGCGCGGCCGCGATGGCCCCCGAGGGGCCGGCACCGATCACCACGACTTGGCGACGTTCCATTTCAACTGTTGGCACTGGGGCTCCTTGCCGGTTTGGCGATGTTCAGGTTCAAGGGGGCAGCGTGGGGCGCCGCCTGGGGAGTTCGGTGCATTCCGGCCAGGGCCGGCAGCAGGGTGGCGATCAGGCCCATGAGCATCAGCGCGAAGTACAGCGCCGGGCTGATCAACTGTTGTTGCAGCAGCAGGTTGAGAAAGACGATCTCGCTCAAGCCGCGAATGTTCAGCAGCAGGCTTTCCCGCCAGCGGCTGGCGCCGGTAAAGGAAGCGCCGGCCCAGCCCAGGCCCAGCCAGTTGCCCAGCAGCTTGCTGGCAATCGGCAACAGCAGCAGGGCCGCCAGTTGCACCCAGCCGAGGCTGCCCATGGCGCTGTGCACATCGATCTGCACGATGCCGAAGGTCAGGATCAGCGGGATGGCGATGTAGGTCTGCAAGCGGTTCATCCAGGCAGCCTGTAACGGCAGCACCAGCGCCAGCTTGAGGGCGGCCATGCACAGCAGGTAGCCGATGCCGAAGATCAGCGCATTGAGCCGGTAGTGCTCGGCCACCACCAGCAGGCCGAAAAAGCCCAGGCTGTAGAGCAGCGGCTGGCGCAGGCCCAGGCCGCGCAGCACCAGGGGCAGGCAGGCACCGGCCAGGGGCAGCAGCAGGCTGCTCAGGTGCAGGCTGCCCTGGGCCAGGGCGAACAGGCTCCAGCAGGTCAGGTCGATGAGGATCGCGGTCTGCACCAGGCGCCGGGTGGCGGCGGGCGGGTACTGGATGTGCCGCAGGTACAGGTAGAGCACCGGGATCGCGGTGATGGCGAACAGCAGGCCGACCGCCAGGGAGCTGATCCAGGGTTGCGCCGGCAGCAGCCAGAAGGCGGTGGCCAGGCCGCAGGCGAAGGGAATGCCGAAGCTCGGCACGGCGATCTTCAGGCTCTGGCGGTCCAGGCGCAGGTCGATCACGTCACTGAGGATATGCCCCAGCAGCAAGGCAAAGCTCAGGCTGTACAGATGCTTGAGCCACTGCGGCGAAACCAGCTGCGCACCACTTAGCTGCCAGTGCGGTTCGATCCACAGCAGCATCAGCAGCGGCAGGCCGAAGGTCGCCAGCAGCAGCTGGCTGACAATCGGGATCAGGCCCAGGCGCCGGCCGATGTGGGTGGCCAGGGCAAACAGCGCCAGGGCCAGTAGCCAGAACATCAGGGTCAGCATGCTGCACGCTCTGCGTCGGGCGCCGGGTGCGGCCTGTGGCCGGCCCAGGGCGCGAGGATGAAGCTGAAGGCCAGCCCCAGGCTGACCGCCAGACCGAAGTTGCTCACCGCCGGGGTGCTGGAAATGGCCAGCAGGCCGAACGACAGCCAGGTGGTCAGTGCCGCCAGCAGCGTGCCCAGCAGGCTCACCGCGGCGCCGCCGATCTGCTCGCGCATGAGGATCGCGTAGTCGACGCTGATGGCCGTCACCAGCAGCAGGCCGAACAGGCTGAACAGGGTCAGGGGCTGGCCCAGCCAGCCGAGGCTGGCCAGGCTGCACAGGGCTGCCAGCAGGGGCAGGGCCACCAGGCGCAAGGCGCCGCCGAGGCCGAAGGGCAGGATCAACAGCAGCACGATCAGCACGCAGGAGGCCAGCTTGAGTTCGGCGGCGCTGACCTGGGTGGCGGCGAATACCCGGTTCAGCTCACCCAGGCGGTCCACCAGTTGCACCCCTGGCAGATCATCGGCCTGGATTCGCAGCAGGGCGGCGTCGTTCAGCCCCTGCAGGCTGACCATGGCGGCCACGCCGTTGGCGTTGGCTCCCAGCCACAGCGGGCGATAGGGCTCGGCCAGCGGCCCGGAAAGCGCGGCGTCGAGGTCTTCCACCGGCAATTGCTGCAGCTGTTCCAGCTCCGCTTGCAGGGCGGCCAGGGGCACCCCCAGGTCCAGCAGCGGCTGCCAGAAACGCGGCAGCTGCTTGAGGGCTTCGCGCACCTGCTGTTGTTCGGTCGGTTGGCTGAGCAACTGGTTCAGCGACAGGTAGCCCTTGAGCTTGCCCAGGTTCACCAACTGTTGCAGGCGCAGGTCCAGGGCCTCCAGGCGCTCCAGCAGTTGCTGCTGATCGGTGGCGCGCACCAGGAAGAACTGGCTGGTGGGCTGATAGCCGGTGATCCGCGCAATGGCCTGGGCTTCCTGCAGCAACTGCGGCGGTGCACCGACCCATTGGCGGATGTCGTTCTTGCTCTCGAGCTGCCACAGGCCGGCGGCGCAGAACAGCGCCAGCAATACCAGCAGCACCAGGCTGGGCACCCGCTTGAGCAAGGCCGCGCGGGCCTGCAGCAGGGCTTGGGCCACTTGTAGCGGCCAATGCGCCGGGCGTAGTTGCACCCCCTTGAGCAGTGCCGGCAGCAGGCACACCGCCGCCAGGTAGGCGCCCACCAGGCCGGCGGCGGAGAATACGGCGATCTGGGTCAGGGCCGGGAACGGGGTCCAGGCCAGGGCCAGGTAGCCGATGCAACTGGTGGCCAGGCTCAGGCTCAGCCCCGGCAGGGTCAGGCGCAGGGCCGGCCAGCTGCGCCAGGGTTTCAGGCTCCAGCTCTTGGACAGGTAGTGCAGGGGGTAGTCGACGGCCACGCCGATCAGGCTCGACCCCAGCACCAGGGTCATTACGTGCATGCGGCCGAACAGCGCCACGCAGGCCACGGCGCCGAACAGCATGCCCACCAGCACCGGGACGAAGGCCAGCAGAGCACGCCAGCGGCGGAAGGCCAGCAGCAACAGCAAAAGGATGCCCAGGGTGGCGCCGCCGCCGACCCAGGTGATTTCCCGGGTAGCCTGTTGCTGGCCGTTGGCGGCGTACAGCAAACCGCTGGCGGCCAACAGTTGTACCTGTTGCTGGCTGGCCTGCTCACGGCTGTGGCGCAGCAGGTCAGCCACTTGCAGAGGCAGTTGCATGTCGAAGGCGTTGCCGCCGGTGCGGGCACGCAGCAATACCCAGTGCTGGCCGTCGGCCTCGGCCACCAGGGCGCCGCTGCCGATGTCCAGCTGCACCGCGCCGTGTTGCGGCTGGCTGTTCTGGATGCGTCCGGTCAGGCCCAGCCAGTCATCCTGGCTGGGCACCAGGGTAAAGCCGCCGAACGGGTCGAACAGGCTCTGCACCCGTTGCTGGATAAACGCCTGGGGCTGCTGGGCCAGTTGCTCGCGATCCTTGGCCCCGAGCATCGCCAGGCGGCCCTGCAACAGTTGCTGGCGCAGCGCCGGCAGGTCGGCCTGGAGGTTCCACTGGACCTTCTCGAACAACCCGCTGGCCTGCCATTGCTCGGCCAGTTGCCGGGCCATGGCCACTGCCTGCTGACGTTCGGCATGCCCCACCAGCACCAGGATTTCCCGGTTCAGCGGTTCCTGCATGCGTTGCTCGGCCTGTTGCTCCAGGGCATCCGGGGCGGTGCCGGGTACCAGTTCCATGAGGTTGGCCGACAGCGGCGCGCCATGGCGCCATTGCCAGGCACCGAGGGCCAGGACCAGGGTCAGCAGAATCAGGAAAAACCGCGGCAGCCAGCGTTCACTCGGCAAAGTCATGTTGCTCCGTTTCACTGAGCGGCTGGGCGCTGCTGCTGTCCTGCATGATCAGCAAGGTGCGGTCGCCCTGGGCTTCCAGCAGTTCGATGCGTTGCACCAGCTCGCCGCCGTCGATGTTGATCTGGTTGAAGATCTGTTTCAGCAGCAGGGAGCGGGGGATCAGTTGCAACTGCCAGTTCTGCGCGCTGCCTTGCAGCTTGAGTTCGAAGTCCCGCTGCAGGCCGCTGCTGTCGCCTTGCAGCACAGCGAGGAACAGGCGGTTCTGCTCGGCCCCGGCGCTCTTGCCGGGAAGCATCTGCCAGCCGCCGCCATCGCGCCGGGCGATGCCCTGGGCAGTGATGCGGTAGTCCTGTTGCAACGGGGTCTGCAGCAGCCACAGCAGGCCATGGTTTTTCGCCAGCACGAAGTGACCCTTGCTGGTCAATGGCTGGGGCAGGGCCCGCAGGTGTTTTTCCTGGATGAAACGACCGTGGATCACTTCCGGCCGCGACAGTTGATCGCTCAACTGTTGCAGGTCGAAGGCCTGGGCCAGCCCCGGCACACACCAGAGCACCAAGAGCGTGGGCGCGAGCTTGCTCGCGAACCGCCGCACCACGGTACGCAGCCTCATGCAGCTGGCAGACAGACCGACCCTCTTGGCGAGCAAGCTCGCTCCTACCTTCATGGCAAGGCCCTCGCGACGGCATCGGTGAAGACCTTGGGCGAGGCCAGTTGCATTTCCCGGCTGGCGATCTCCACGGCCACCTGCACCGAGCTGGCGCGGGTCATGCGCTCGCCCGTGGCCTGGTCGGTGATCAGGTAATTGATCTTCAGCCGGCTTTCCCACTCCACCAGGCTGGCGCGCACGTTCAGGGTCTGGCCGAACACCGCGCCGCGCACGTAGCGCAGTTGCAGGTCGATCACCGGCCAGGCGTAGCCGGATTCGAGCATCTGCTGGTAGTTGTGGCCGAGCTTGTCCAGCAGGGCGCAGCGGGCGACCTCCAGGTATTTGACGTAATGCCCGTGCCAGACGACGTGCATGGTGTCGACGTCGAAGAAGGGCACCTGGATCTGGGTGTCGGCGTGGATCACTCCCTTGCTACGCATGCAGCCTCCAGTGTTGTTCGGCGATGCGTTGCAGGCACAGGCGCAGTTCGTGCTCCAGGGCGCGGTCTTCGATCACAGGTGGGAAGTCTGCGGCCAGTTGCCGGTGCATGGCATCCAGGGCTGGTGGCAGAGGCCGGGCATCGGCTTCCTGGCTGCGCAGCCAGACCCCCTGGTTGGCCGCCAGCAAGGTGGCGGCGGCCACTTGTTCGGTGAGCTCCAGCACGCGGATCGCGTCCCGGGCGGCGATGGTGCCCATGCTCACCTTGTCTTGGTTGTGGCACTCGGTGGAGCGCGAGAACACGCTGGCCGGCATGGTGTTTTTCAGGGCCTCGGCGGTCCAGGCGCTGGCGCCGATCTGCACCGCCTTGAAGCCGTGGTTGAGCATGGCGCGCTCGGCGCTGGCGCCGGAAAGGTTGCTCGGCAGGCCGTGGTTGTAGCGCACGTCCACCAGCAGGGCCAACTGCCGGTCCAGCAGGTCGGCGACGTTGGCCACCAGGTTCTTCAGGCTGTCCATGGCGAAGGCGATGTGCCCGCCATAGAAGTGCCCGCCGTGCAGCACGCGCTCGGCCTCGGCGTCGATGATGGGGTTGTCGTTGGCGCTGTTGAGCTCGGTCTCGATGAAACCGCGCAGCCAGTTCAGGCTGTCGGCCAGCACCCCCAGTACATGGGGTGCGCAGCGCAGCGAGTAGCGGTCCTGCAGGCGATGCAGGGGCGCGGTCGGCGCGTCGATCGCCAGGTCCTGGCGCAGCCAGGCGGCCACTTGCATCTGCCCCGGGTGCGGCTTGGCGGCGAACAGGCGTTCGTCGAAGTGTTCCGGATTGCCCTGCAGGGCCACCACGTTGAGGGCGGTGATGCGGGTCGCCAGGCGCAGCAGGTAGTCGGCCCGGGCAAAGGCCAGGCAGGCCAGCCCGGTCATTACCGCGGTGCCGTTCATCAGCGCCAGGGCTTCCTTGGGCCGCAGCACCAGGGGTTCCCAGCCCAGCTCGCGGTGCACGTCGGCGGACTCACGCCGTTCGCCGCGGAACATCACCTCGCGTTCCCCGGACAGGGTGGCCGCCACGTAGGACAGCGGCGTCAGGTCGCCACTGGCGCCCACCGAACCCTCTTCCGGGATCAGCGGCAGGATGTCCTGGTCGAGGAAGGCCTGCAGGCGCTCCAGCAGTTCCACGCGCACCCCGGAAACCCCGTGGCACAGCGACTGCAAGCGCGCCGCCAGCACCGCGCGGGTAGCCTGGGCGTCCAGCAGCTTGCCCAGGCCGCAACCGTGGAAGGTGTACAGATGGCGCGGCAGCGCCTCGACGTGCTGCAGCGGCACCGCCACCACGCAAGAGTCGCCGTAGCCGGTGGTCACGCCGTAGATCACCCCTTCCTTGTCCAGCAGGGAATCGAGGAACTGCGCGCCCTTGGCGATCCGCTGGCGCCAGGCGGCGTCGCCTTGCAGGCGCGTCGGCACCTGGCGGTTGGCCAGGGCCAGCACGTCTTCGATGCGCAGGGGGTGTTCGCCGAAGGTTACCGGCTCATGGGTCGAGGTCGTCATCGGTCTTCCAGAATGGGTAAAAGTTGAACCATTGTTGCGGGGCTTGCAGGCAGTACTGGCCCAGGCGCTCGGCGTAGCGGGCGGTCCACTGGGCGATCACCTGCTGGCGGTCATTGCGTTTCCACTGCACGGCGTCGGCGAAGGGCTCGAGGATCACCTGGTAGCGGCCTTGCTGTTTCAGGCACAGCAGCAGGTTGACCGGGCACTTGAGCAGCCCGGCCAGCAACCAGGGGCCCTGGGGGAAGGCGGCCGGGTGGCCGAGGAAATCCACCCGCACGTTACGCCCGCCGTGCAGCGGCACGCGGTCCCCGGCAATCGCCAGCCATTCGCCGCGATCCAGGCGCTGGCTCAGTTGCAGCATGATCGCCGGGTCCAGCTCGCTGACCTGGATCAGCCGCAGGTTACTGGCCCCGGCTTCGCCCAGCAGGCGGTTGAAGCGTTCGGCGTGCTTGGTGTGCACCAGCACGTTCATGGTCACCTGCTCCCCCAGCTCGGCCAGGGCCCGGCACACTTCCAGGTTGCCCAGGTGCGCGCCCACCAGCATCTGCCCGCGTTCGCCGCGCAGTTGGTGGCGCAGTTGCGCCGGGTCGACGATCTCGATCTGTTCGATGCGCAGTTTGCCGTTCCACACGTCGAGCTTGTCCAGCAGGGCATCGGCAAAGGCCATGAACTGGCCGAACACCCGCCAGTGGCTGGGGCGCAACTCGTCGCGCCCGCTCCATTGGGCCAGGTGCTGCTGGTACTGCCAGATGCTGCGCCGGGCCCGGCGGCCGAACAGGAAGAAGTAGAACACGATGGCGTACAGCACCGGGCTCAGCAGCCGGCGCCCCAGCACCCGCACGCCGAGGGCGGTGAGCTTCATCAGCCAGAAGCTGCCGCGCTCCTGATGGTCGGCCCAGTGTTCGTTGCCGGGCTCCTTGGGTTGCTCCTGGCTCATGGACGCCACCGGCGCCAGAGGATCAGCGGCAGGCGCGCCAACATGCCGAAGAACAGCTTGGCGTGCATCTTCGAGATCAGCGCGTTGTCATGGAACAGGCGAAAGTGCGAGAGGCCGTCCTGGGGATAGTGGACCCGGGTCGGCAGCCAGCGCATGGGCTGGTTGCGCCAGGCCAGGCGCACCAGGATCTCCGGATCGAAGTCCATGCGCCGGCCCAGTTGCACCGAGTCCAGCAGGGCCAGGGTCGGTGGCAAGGGGTAGACCCGGAAGCCGCACATGGAATCGGGAATCTGCAGTGACAGGCTGTTGATCCAGACCCACACGTGGGTCAGGTAGCGGGCATACAGGCGCCCCTTGGGCACGCTGGCGTCGTACTGTGGATAACCGCAGACCAGCGCCTCGGGGTGGGCCTGGGAGTGCTGGATGAAGTTATCCACATCCGTGAGGTCGTGCTGGCCATCGGCATCGACTTGCAGGGCATGGCTGAAGCCCAGCTGCGCGGCTTCGCGCAGGCCGGCCATGACCGCGCCGCCCTTGCCCTGGTTGATCGCCAGGCGGATCAGGAACACCTGGTCGAGGCCGGCCAGCTGCTCCAGCACCGCCGCGCATTGGGGGCTGCTGGCGTCGTCCACCAGGACACAGGGCAGGCCGCGGGCCAGGAGCACCTCGACCACCGCCGGCACGGCGGTTTCATGGTTGTAGACCGGTATCACCGCGCAAGGCTTATGCATGGCAGCGGGCCCCTTTAGCGTAGGCGCTGGCTTGCCAGGGAATCCCGGGCGCGACGCCGTACAACTTATCCACAGCTGGCCTCCAGGACGATCCGCCCGCTGGAGCAGGGAGCCCCGTCATTGAGGTAGGCGAAATACAGTTTCTGGCGCTGGGCATCGAAACGCAGGTTCAGCTGGATGCGGTCGCCGGGGCGTACCAGTTGCTGGAACTTCAGCACTTCCATGCCGGCGAAGCGGCCCGGCAGCTCCAGCAGTTGCTGGCCCAGGGCCAGGGCCCAGTCCACCTGCACCACCCCCGGCAGCACCGGGGTCTGGGGGAAGTGCCCGCTGAAGTACGCCAGGTCCGGCGGAATGGCCAGTTGCAGCTGCCACTCCTCCTCGTGCTGCCGTTGCTCCAGCACTTCCGGGGCTTGCGGACGTGGAGCCAGCAGCAGGGCCTGGACTTGCGCCTGGGGCAGCTTGCCCTGGCTGTTCAGCGGCAGTTGCCGCACCAGGCGCCAGCGCCGGGGCAGGGCCAGGGCTTCGCAATGCCCGGCCAGGTGCTGGCGCAGGGCCTGGGTCAGGTGGCGCCGGCCCTGGTTGCGCAGGGCATGCAGGCCGGGCTCGCTGAGCACCAGCAGGGCGCCGAGGTAGGCGCGGTTGTCTTCGATCACCCCGAGCCGCGCTTCCGCCACCCATTCGTGGCTGGCCAGGGCCTGCTCAAGCATGGGCAGGGAAATGCGTTTTTCTTCCAGCTTGACGATGCGATCCAGGCGCCCCAGCAGTTCGAAGCGCCCGTCGGCGGCGATCCGCGCGGCGTCGGCCGTGTGTTCCACATGCCCGGCCGGCAGGTAGGGCGAGGCGATCAACAGCGCGCTGTCGGCATCCTGGCTCAGCCGTACATCGGCGAAGGGCTGCCACAGGCCTGGCCCCTGGCGCCAGGCGATGCCGCCGGTTTCCGAGCTGCCGAGGATTTCCGTCGGCCATTGCTGCAGGCGCTGGTGCAGGCCGCTGGCCGCTTCGGCGGGCAAGGCTCCGCCGGAGGAAAATACCCGCCGTACCTGGCTCAGGGCCGGCCAGTCGAGGTTGTCGCCCATGCGCTTGAGCAGGGCCGGGCTCGCCACCCAGGCAAACGTCGGGCACTCGCGGCTGGCCCGTTGCAGGTCTTCGGGAAATGGCAGCTGGCGGCGTACAAAAGGCCGCCCGGCGCACAGTGGCCAGAGCACGCGGAACAGCAGGCCGTAGATGTGCTGGGTGGCGACGCTGCCGATGATCCAGGCCTGGCCCAGGTCGGCGCCCCACAGGTGTTCCAGGGCGACGACCTCGTTGGCCAGTTGCCGCAGGTTCTTCTCGATGCGCTTGGGTTCGCCGCTGGAGCCGGAGGTGCACAGGCTCAAATGGCAGGTGTCCAGGTCCAGCTCGGCAGGGGTCAGGGGGCTGGCCTGCAACTGGTGCAGGGGCGTGTCCTGGTCGGTCAGCCACAGGTCGACTTCGCTCGACCAGCGCTGGCGGGTCTGGGCTTGCAGGTCGGCGGGCAGCAGCACGCTGGCCCCGGCACGCCAGGCGCCGAGCAGGGCCACCGCCAGTTCCACGGCGTCTTCCAGGTGCACTGCCAGGCGCCGTACGCCACGGGCTTGCAGGGCAGCGGCCAGGCTCAGGGCCTGTTCCTGCACGGCCCCCAGGTCGATGGCCGGCGCGGCGCTGACCGCTCGCGGCGTATGTAGCTTGAGCAACAGCTGCTCAAGGGGAATCCAGTTCATCTACGGCCTCTTACCCGTTGTCGTAACAGCCATTCAATGGCAAACAGCAGGCCCATCAGCCCATAGGCGATCAGGCCGTTGTACAACGTCCACCAGCTCAGCGGCGCCCACAGGGTCAGGGCCGCGGCGAGCATTCCGTTACAGAGGAAAAACACGCTCCAGGCGACGGTCACCTGGCGCGTATAACTTATGGCCTTTTCCGGCAATTGCGGCTCGCTGATGCGGGCCAGGCGCTCTGCCACCGGGGGGCCGTATTTCAGGCTCAGGCCGAACAGGCCGAGCATGAAGGCGCTGATCAGCACCGGGTACCAGCGCAGCAGCGCCGGGTTGTCGAACCAGGCCAGCAGCAGGCAGAACGCGATCGCCGCAATGGCCATCCACAGGCTGCCGGGGCGGCGTTCGCCGGTCAGCGCCCGGGCCAGCCACAGGCCGCCCAGCAGCAGGCCGAACTGCCACGGAGCGAAATGCTCCATGCCGAAGTACACCGCGAAGGGGTAGAGCAGGCCGGCCAGCAACAAGCCCAGGCCGATCAGCCGGCTCATGCGGCCGGCTGGACCAGACGGTAGACCGCCTCGACCACGTCGTTGACGGTGCGCACCGACTTGAATTCCTCGGCGGCGATTTTCTTGCCGGTCTGGCGCTTGATGTGGTCGATCAGGTCGACCGCATCGATGCTGTCGATTTCCAGGTCTTCGTACAGGTTGGACTCGAGGCTGACGCGCTCGGGCTCCAGTTCGAAGAGCTCGACCAGGGCATCGCGCAGGGTGTTGAAGATATCGTCACGGGTTTGCATGGTCGGTTCTCAAGCTGCCTGTTTTGCAGTGACGAACGCCGCAAGGCTCGCCACGTTGCTGAAGTGGTTGCGGGTGTCCTTGGCGTCGGCGTCGATCTTGATGCCGTACTTCTTCTGGATCGCCAGGCCCAGCTCCAGGGCATCCACCGAGTCCAGGCCGAGGCCTTCGCCGAACAGCGTCTGGTCGTTGCCGATGTCCTGGGCACTGATGTCTTCGAGGCCCAGGGCGTCGATGATCAGCAGTTTGATTTCAAGCATCAGGTCCGGGTGTGTATCGCTCATCTCTGGCGAGCTCCTTAATGAAAAAATGGTGCAAGTGCTCATTGAGCTTGCGCGAAGCCTGGGGCGCCGGGCCCTGGGCTGCAAAGGTCTGTGGGTCTATATCGGCACCGACGTGAAAACTGAAGTGCACACGGCGTTGCGGGATGCGGTACCAGGGTTCGGCCTTGGTCAGGGTGCTGGGGCTGACCCGGATCACCACCGGGGTGATGATCTTCGCACCGCGCAGGGCAATGGCCGCCGCTCCCCGATGAAAGGCCGGAGCGGCCCCCGGCTGGGTGCGGGTGCCCTCGGGAAAGACGATCAGGGTCTGGCCTGCTTGCAGCGCCCCGCAGGCACTGTCGAGCATGTCCATGCTGCCGTCGTTGCTGATGTACTGGGTGGCGCGCACCGGGCCGCGGGTGAAGGGGTTGTTCCACAGGCTCTGCTTCACCACGCAGTTGGCGTCGCGGACCAGGCCGATGAGGAACACCACGTCGATCAGCGAGGGGTGGTTGGCGATGATCATCTGCCCCGGTCGCCCGAGCCGCTCGGCGCCCTGGACCTCATAGGTGAGCACGCCGCTCCTGGCCATGAAGCGGATAAACAGCCAGAACAGCCGGCTGACGGTCTTGCGCGCCCGCTGGCGCTGGCGCTGGGCGTCGCCGGGCAGGCAGGCGAGCAGGGGGAAAATCACCAGGCGCAGGCACAAACCACCTATTCCGAACAGTGCAAAGCTCAGCGCCGTGGCCGTCAGGCGCCAGTAGTAGGCATTGCGGCCCTTGGCGCTCAGTGGTTGCGTTGCCAGGTCCATACACGATTCATCCAGGCATGTTGGCAAAAGGTCTGCGCGCCCAGCAGGGTACGCAGCAGATTCAGGGCGTGGGGCCATTGGGCCCTGGGCGTTTGACCGTCATGGCTGCCCAGGGACAACTGCCAGTCGTCGCCGGGGGTCAGCAGCAGGCCCAGGGCATAGGGGAACGGCACGTCGTCGATCCAGCTGGCATAGGCCTCGGGCGGTTGTTCCTCGGTGATCACCAGCAGTACATGGGGGGCGCCGTCGGCCAGCAGCGTGGCCGCCTCCAGCAGGCCATGCTCAAGGCCATCGCCGGCAGCGGCCAGGGCCGTCATTTCGCTGGTTTCGCCGCGCATGATCGACCACAGGCCGATCACTGCGTTGTGTACCGAGAGGCTGAACTGGGTGGGCGACAACGGTTGCTCGGCGGCCAGGTCGCTGAGAATCTCGAAGGTGCGCGGGGTTTCGCCATGCCGGGAGATGAACACCAGCGGCAGTTGTTCCAGGCCCTCGGCCAGGGGCCAGCCGACGCTGAACGCCATGCGCGCCAGGCGGCTGAGACGGCGTCGCTGCATGGCGGGGAGAAAGGACACATCGGGGGCGGCATCGCTGTTTTCAGGCAGGGCCGGTTGACGGCTCCAGGCCTGCCAGGCGTCCACGCTTTCGAGCCCAGGGGCCCACGCACGCCATTGAGCGATGTTGAACTTGATCACTTGATTTCATCCCGCCCCTGCGGGCTTCCTTGACGCGGCATATCGCTTCGATCGGCGATTGGCCTGAGTGACGCGAAGGCGTCAGTGGCGCGCATTATCCCGGTGCGACTGGCTTGTAGCAAATGCTCCTTGGCCTGTTGGTCGCAAAAGCGAAAAATCCGACGCGATGCGAGGTGTCTTTTTGCCACTATCTGAAGTCTTTCAGTCCCAGGTCGGCCTCGGGGCCGACATTGCCCGGTGTTTGTGCCAGGGCTGCGGGTAAGGAAAATCTGTGTGACAGCAAGGTAGCTAAGGGGCCGCGTGGCCTACTACACTCGGTGATCTTTGATACAGGGAGGTCTAGACATGCGGCGTGTGGTGTTCAATCAGAAAGGTGGCGTGGGCAAATCCAGTATTGCCTGCAATCTGGCGGCGGTCAGCGCCAGCGAGGGCTATCGCACCTTGCTGGTGGACCTGGATGCCCAGGCCAACTCGACCCAGTACCTCACCGGCCTGACCGGCGAGGACATTCCCATGGGCATTGCCGATTTTTTCAAGCAAACCCTGTCGTCCGGACCATTCGCCAAGAAAAACCAGGTGGATATCTACGAGACCCCCTTCGACAACCTGCACGTGATCACGGCCACCGCCGAGCTGGCGGACCTGCAGCCCAAGCTTGAGGCCAAGCACAAGATCAACAAGCTGCGCAAATTGCTGGACGAACTGGCCGAGGATTACGACCGGATCTACCTCGATACCCCGCCGGCCCTGAATTTCTACGCGGTATCGGCGCTGATCGCCGCTGATCGTGTGCTGATCCCCTTCGACTGCGACAGTTTTTCCCGTCAGGCCCTGTACGGCCTGCTGGCGGAGATCGAAGAGCTGAAGGAAGACCACAACGAGGGGCTGGAGGTCGAGGGCATCGTGGTCAATCAGTTCCAGGCCCGGGCCAGCCTGCCGCAGCAGATGCTCGACGAACTGATCAGCGAGGGCCTGCCAGTGCTGCCGGTGTACCTGGGCAGCTCGGTGCGCATGCGTGAATCCCACCAGGCCAGCATGCCGCTGATCCACCTGGACCCACGACACAAGCTGACCCAGCAATTCGTCGACCTGCACAACCTGCTGGAAAACGCCTGACCCTCAAGAGGCCATGAGCGCAGGGTTTGGCCTGCGGCTCTTGGCGCTGCGTCAAATCCCCTGGCTGCGCAGCCAGCTCAACAATTGCGGCAGTGGCAAGGCGCCGCTTTGCCGGGCTACTTCCCGACCGTTCTTGAACAGAATCAGGCTGGGGATCGAGCGAATCCCCAATTGCCCCGCCAGCTGCGGGTTGGCTTCACTGTCCAGCTTGGCCAGGCGGCACTTGCCGCTGAGCTGCGCGGCGGCTTGCTGGAAGACCGGCGCAAAGGATTTGCACGGCCCGCACCAGTCTGCCCATACATCCACCAGCAACGGCAGGTCGCCCTTGATCTGGCTGGCGTAGTCGCCCTGTTTCAAGTCAAAGGGTTTGCTCAGCAAGACCTCGGCCTTGCAGCGCCCGCACTTGGGGTGGTCCCCCAGGCGCTCGGCGGGAATGCGGTTGAGGCCGTTGCAGTGCGGGCAGGGGATCAGCAGTGGGTCGGACATGGTCGGGCTCCGCAAACAGGGTAGAGCGCCTTAGATGGCGGCGCCCGGGGGCAATATCAAGTCGCAGCGGTCGGCCTGGAGCCGTTGCGGCTCCAGGGCTCATGCGCTGGGCGGGGCCAGTTCGACGCTGACCAGGCGGTCCATGGAGCGGCCGATGTAGAAGGTAAAGGGCCGCCCCAGCGCCATGGCCATGCCCTCGCACCTGCCCATGAAGCCGATGTGTTGCAACGGGGAAATCTCCCCGTCCTCGTGGTACTGCAGGCCCAGGGAGCCGACGCTGAAACCGACGCGGTCGGCCCGGCGGTCCGCTCGCGTGCCCCAGGAGGTCTTGATCGCGGACAGTTGGATGCGGTTGTCGAACAGCATCTGGTTGAGCGTGGGGTTGGCGAAAGTGATGTTGCCGAACAAGTATTGCGCCGGTTCGCGCTTGCCGTCTTTCCACTCCAGATACACGTTGTAATCCCCTGTGCCGCTACCGGCCTTGCTGCCCATCTGGCTGAACGGTATGCCCGGCGCCTGGAGGGTGGCCTGGTATTGGCAGAACGCCTCGTTGGGCGTGCCGGTGGCCGCGAGCTTGCCGCTGATCAACTCCTCCATCGAGTAATGAAACAGCACGTCGGCGTATTTCACCGGCTCCAGCGCCAGGGAGAAGCGTCGCGGCAAGGCCATGGCCCTTTTGCGGTACTCGGGGGTGGTGTATCTCCCGGTTTGCGGGGCGATCTCCAGAACGGCTTCGAAGGTGGCGGCTGCGCGTGCCTCGACAATCTCGCTGAACAGCGCTTGCAGGCGCTGGCGCTGGGGTTCGGGCACGCTGCTGTCCAGGCTGATATGCAGGGTCTTGTCGTCCTTGCGGTCCATTTCCAGGCCGATGGCGTCGGGTTCGATGCCGATCCCGGCAGCCATCTGAGTGATGGCCTCTGCGAAGTACGGCACTATCCGGGCCTGCTGGGGGTTACCCACTTCTTCCTGGAAATGCAGGGTGAGGTAGGTCTGCTTGCAGCCGGTCAGCAGCATCAGCAAGAGGGCGGCAGTGGAGAGACGTCGGTTCAATGGAAATCCTCGTCGCATAGTGGCTGTTAGCGGTAATCGACGCTGGTCAGGCGATCCAGGGTCCGGCCCATGTGAAAGGTGAACGGCCGGCCCAGGGCCTGCATCTTCTGGTCGCACAGCGCTTGCAGCTCGTCCTTGCGGGTGTCGAAGGCCAGGGCCGAGGTCAGGGTCTGGACGCCGATGGAGCCGATGACGATGGCGAATTCGTCAAGGGGCACCGGGGCGGGCCGGGTGATCTTCGAGCTGGATGGCCAGGCCTGGACGGTTTTGTGCTGCAGGAGCCGGTTCAGGTCCGGGTCATCGAAATGTACCTTGAGTGGCACCTTGGCAATGCTGCCGCCGCGGGTCAGCAAGGAGATCAGGCCGCGCTCGCTGTTGTCCTGTTCAAGGGCTTCGTAGGCGATCAGTTTCAAGGGCCTGGGCATGGCCAGGCGCGCGGTGATCTTGCAACTGACCGGGCCTTCGATTTCGCTCGCGTTGACGATGGCCTGCATGCTGTCTTCGTAGCTGCGGTCCAGCAGCATGCCGAACTCCGGCTCGAACGCCAGGGTGGCGTCGATGTTGTCCGGCAGGTCGCTGGTGCCGGAAGGGGTGACCTTGGCATGGGCGTTGTCCAGCTCCAGGCGCAGGTTCATCGAGCTGGCATTTCGCGCGCTGACGACCTGTTCGAGGATGGCCTTGAGGCTGCCCCGTTGTTCCGGGCTCAGGGAGTAGTCCACCAGGCGCAGGTGAATGACCTTGTCGTCCTCCTGGTCCCGCTCCAGGGCGATGGCGTCCGGGTCCAGGCCCTGGGCGCCGAGCGCGGTGTAAATGCTGTGTTTGTACGCCTCGTGCACCAACTGGTCGGAGTATTGCGGGCCGGCCTTGGGGTCGGAGCGCACCGACTCCTGGAAGTGCAGGGTGGCGAAGTCTTCCTTGCACCCGGCCAGCGACAGCAGCAGGGGCAACAGCAGCAGGTAGCGACGTTTCATGGCGGACTCTTGCAGGGCAGCGATGGTGGCAGGGCTCGGGGCATGGGCGAGCGGTGAAGGTGGCAGCCAGGCCGCCAGTGCGTCATTGGGCCAGGCGATGTCCGTTGAGGCCGATGACCACGGCGAACTTCTTGGCGATCACCACTTCGGCCTGGTTGTTGTCGGCCAGGAAGCTTTCCATCGGGAAGGGAAATTCCACGGGAATACCGGCGATCGACATGTGTTTCACCGACTGGACCTGCAGTTCCAGCCCGTCGCTCGCGGTGCCGCCGCTAATCAGATAGACGCTGTCGCTGATCGGCTTGTAGGACATGCCGCCGCTGCCCTGGATGCGTTGCAGGCTGGCGGTCTGTTTGGCCAGCTCGTCCAGTTCGGCCTGGGTAATGCTGCGGTGCGCCTTACCGTGCAGGTGCAGGTCCTGCAGGTTCATGCGGTACTTGGCGCGGCGGCTCAGGTAGATGACGACCGACACCAGGCTGAAGACGACCAGGGCGAGGGTGGCCAGGGTGAAGAACAGGTTCATGTGCATCCTTGCAGGTACTGGAAATCAGGGCGCGCATTATCCCTGCCCGTCAGTGGCGGGTCCATGCGCAATCCCAGGTTGAGCCAGTGCTGGACGGCAAGCGCCTGCTCAACCTGCGGCAGGTCCGCAGGTTGGCCTAGGGCTTGAAGGTATCGATGGACAGCTTCGCCCGACTCAGGACGAACAGCTGATTTCCAGGTGCTTGCCCCACTCCGGCGGGCGTTCGGCGTAGCTGTCCATGCCGGGCTGTTCCTCGAAAGGCCGGCTCAGCACCTGATGCAGGCGGCGCACTTCGCTGTAATCCCCGGCTTCTGCGGCGTCGATGGCTTTCTGCGCTAAATAGTTGCGCAGGATGTACAGCGGGTTGACCGCGTGCATGCGCGCGCGGCGCAGGTCCTGGCCCCGGATCGGATCGCGGGCGACCCGTTCCCGGTACAGCCCGGCCCAGGCGTCGAAGCCGTTGCGGTCGACGAAGTCGTCCCGCAGCCGTGCCAGCGCCTGCTCCGGGGCGTGCTCCCCCAGCTGGCGGAAGAACAGGCTGTAGTCGACGCCGCTGTTCTGCATCAGTTGCAGCAGGCGTTCCACGAGCTTCTGGTCGTCGTCCTCGGCCTGGGTGAAGCCCAGGCGCCGGCGCATCAGGTCCAGGTAGTGGGCCTGGTACAGCGGCAGGAACAGGCCCAGGCTTTCGCGCAGTGCCTCGACACTGATGAACGGCGTCAGGGCCTGGGCCAGGGCGCTGAGGTTCCACTGGCCGATGGGTACCTGGTTGCTGAAGGAGTAGCGCCCCTGATCGTCCGAGTGGTTGCAGATGAAGTGGGCGTCGAAATCGTCGAGGAAGGCGAACGGGCCGAAGTCGAAGGTGATGCCCAGGATCGACATGTTGTCGGTGTTCATCACCCCGTGGCAGAAGCCATAGGCCTGCCATTTGGCAATCAGCTCGGCATTGCGCTCGACGATCTCGCGGAACATCGCCAGGTAGGGTTCAGGCAGCTCTTGGCACTCGGGGAAATGCAGGGCCAGCACATGCTCCCCCAACTGCTTCTGCTGCTCGGGTTTCTTGGTGTAGTAGAAATACTCGAAATGGCCGAAGCGGACATGGCTCGGTGCCAGGCGCAGGACCATGGCCCCGCGCTCCTGCTTCTCGCGCCATACCGGAGTGTCCGAGCCGATCACGCACAGTGCGCGGCTGCTGGGAATGCCCAGGGCATGCAGGGCCTCGGAGGCAAGGAATTCGCGGATCGACGAGCGCAATACCGCGCGACCATCGCCCATGCGCGAATACGGCGTCTGGCCGGCGCCCTTCAGGTGCAGGTCCCAGTGTTCTCCCGCCTGGTTGTAGACCTCGCCCAGCAGCAGCCCGCGGCCGTCCCCCAATTGCGGGTTGTAGGAGCCGAACTGATGCCCGGAATAGACCATCGCCCGGGGCTCGGCCTCGGCCCACAGCTTGTGCCCGCCGAACAGTTCGGCGAACACCGGGGTTTCGGCCACGGCCGGGTCCAGGTCCAGCAGCGCCATGGCGCCAGGGCTGGCGGCCACCAGCCGCGGGTTGTCGAGGGGTTCGGGCAGTACGTGGGTCGAGAAGGCGTCGCCCAGGCGGGCGAAGCGGTTGTCGAAGGTCAGTTCGTCGAGGGCTTTCAACGGCCATCTCCCAGCAGAATGTCCGAGTATTCTGCTGGGGAAAGAGGCCTTAGTCGAGTTTGCTGGCCGGCGGTTCCTGCAGCGGCTTGCCCTCGGCCACCGGGACTATGGTCTTGGCCTCGGGTTCGATGGGCACCATCTTGTATTCCTGGCCGTGGAGGTTCTTCAGGTAGACCTCCATCTGCCGGAACGAGATGTTGATGTGCTGTTTCTTGAACTCGCGGTTGATGAAGCGGTTGACCTCGTCGACCACCGGGTTGCGGTCCCCCAGCTCGCGCACGTGCATGCGCAGCTCATGGTCCAGGGTGCTTTCACCGAAGTTCAGGAAGTACACATGGGGTTCCGGCTCCTTGAGTACCCGCGGGTTCTCCCGGGCAGCCTTGAGCAGCAGTTCCTTGACCAGGTCCAGGTCCGAACCGTAGTCGACACCGAGCTTGAGGGTCACCCGGGTGATGGTGTCGGTCAGCGACCAGTTGATCAACTGCCCGGTGATGAAGGTCTGGTTGGGGACGATGATGTCCTTGCGGTCGAAGTCGGTGATGGTGGTGGCGCGGATGCGGATCTTGCTCACGGTGCCCGACAGGTTGCCGATGGTGATGGTGTCGCCGATCCGTACCGGGCGCTCGAACAGGATGATGATGCCGGAGATGAAGTTGGCGAAGATCGCCTGCATGCCGAAGCCCAGGCCCACGGACAAGGCGGCCACCAGCCATTGCAGCTTGTCCCAGCTGACCCCCAGGGTCGACAGGGTGGCGACGAAACCTATCCCGGCGATGGCGTAGGACAGCAGGGTGGTGGTGGCATAGGCGCTGCCCTGGGCCAGGTCCAGCTTGGACAGCACCAGTACCTCCAGCAGGCCAGGCAGGTTGCGCGCCAGGGCGAAGGTGATGCCGACGATGATCAGCGCGCCGATGACGTCGCCGATGCTGATGGGCACCATGCTCATGTTGGCGCCGGTGCCGCTGGTGTATTCGTAGAGGGTGACGTTGTCCAGGTAGGAGAACACCGTGATCAGGTCTGCCCATACCCAGTACAGCGCCGCCATGAAGCCGCCCAGCAGGGCCAGGCGGATCAGGCGCAGGGATTGCTCGTTGACCTTCTCGATATCCAGGGTCGGCTCTTCCACCACCGCCTCGCCGCTTTCCCCGGCTTCCTTGGCGGCCTGGCGCTTGCTCAGCGCGCGCTGGTAGGCCAGGCGCCGGGCCGCCACGCTCAGGCCGCGGACGAAGGTGGCCTCGATCACCAGCCAGAACATCAGCAGGTACAGGGTGTTGATCAGCCGGTCGCTGAGTTTCAGGGCGGTGTAGTAGTAGCCGAAGCACACGGCGATGAACAGGGCGATCGGCAGCAGGGTGAAGAGCACGCCCACGGCCTTGCGGAACAGCGAGGTGTTCTGGTGGGTCGGGCTGCTCAGCAGCAGGCGGCTCAGCAGCCAGGCCATCAGTGCATAGCAGGTCAGCACCACGGCGATGCCCAGCACGTCCTCGGCCAGGGCCGCAGGCTGGTGCTCGGCCACCGCCACCACGGCCACCAGTGCCAGGACCACCAGCCCCAGGCGGCGGACCCAGCCCTGGAGGAATTCCACCTGGGGTTTTTCCCAGCGGAAATGCAGTTCCGCCACGCCGCCGGGGGCGAGGATCCGATAGGCGGTATAGAACACCAGCCAGGCCTGGGCGATCTGCAGCAGCGCGGCGCCGAGGTTGGCGTTCTGCCCACGGGCGTCGATCTGCAGGGCGTAGCCGCACAGGGCCAGGACCAGGGTCACCGGCATCGCCAGGAGGATGTTCACCAGGATCGCCAGCGGTGTGTGCCACTGGCTGTCGCGTTTGAAATGGCCGATGTCCCTGTGCACCTTGTTCAGGCGCGCATACAGGGCCTTGCGCCGCCACAGCAGGGCGCCGAACAGCAGCGCCAGGGGCAGGAACAGCAGTGGCCGCTGGGCCAGGCCGTCAGTCAGTTCGCTGAGGCTGGAGGCCCAGGGCAGGGTAGTGACCTGGCGCTCCAGGCGCACGGGGACGCTTTGCAGCCACTCGGCGTCCAGCGGCTTGTTACTGGGGATCCAGAACATCTGCTCGTCGAGGGTCGCTCGCAGGCTCTGGGAGGTGCTGAGCAGCTGCTTCTGGTTCAACTGCAGGGTGATGGATTCATTGAGCAGCGCGCTCAGCTCGCGGTTCAGGCGTTCCAGCAGGTCGGCGCGGGTGATGGCGAGATCGATCAGGGTCCGGCGCAGTTGTGGCGTGACCTGTTCCGGGGGTTGGTTCTTGAGCAGGTTGTCGACGTAGGTGCTGGGGCTGCCCAGCAGCTCGCGCTGTTGATTGACTTCGAACTGATAGAGGCGGATGTCGGCGATTTCGTCCGCCAGGTCGCGGTCCAGTTTCAGGCGCGGCAGGGCCTGCTTCTGTTTATAGAGGATCTTCGACAGCAGCAGGCTGCCCTTGAGCACGTTGATCTGCTCGTCCAGGGCCGCATCGCTCTGGGTCACGCTGTCCAGCTGCTGCTTGGTCAGCAGGTTCTGCTGGGTCAGTTCGTTGAGGCGGTCGGTGCTTTTGAGCAGGTAGTCGGAGAGCCTGAGGTTGCTGGCGCTCTCGGTGGCCAGCAGGCTGCTGCTCCCGGCCTTCTGCGCCTCGATGGACTGCTGGGTCACGGTTTCCTGGGACTGGGCCAGGCGCTTCTGGTTGATCAGGGTCTGCAGGTCCTGGATTTCCTGCTCCAGGCGCGCGGTCTTTTCCATCAGCAGGTCATGCTGGCTACTGCCCAGATCCTGCAATTGGCTGTTGCCGGCCAGCTCCTGGCGGCGCAGGGGGATCAGCGCGTTGATCGCTGCCAGCTCGGCGTTGAGCAGGTTGCGCTGGTCGGCGCTGAGCAGCTTGCCGCCGTCCTTGCCGGATTTGAGTGCGGCGTTGATCTGCAGGATGCGCGTCTGGCTGCTGCTGATCTCCGCCTGGGCGCGCTCGGGGCGGGTCTGGGCGGTGATGTCCAGGGTATTGGCGTCGGCCAGGGCCTTTTGCAGGTCGCCCTGCAGGCTGGTGCGTTCGGTCAGCAGCTGTTCGAGCTGCGATACCGGCAATGAGCCGTAGCGCTGGATCACCGGGACCACTTTGCTGGCTTTCAGGCGGGCCAGTTCACGCTGGTTTTCCGATGTCTGGCGCGGGGCATTGCTCAATTGCTGCTTGAGATCGCTCAGGCGCTGCTCATAGTTCTGCTTGTTGGCCAGCTGGTTCAGGGTGTTCTGCAGCAGGGTCTGCAGGGCCTTCTGGTCGGCCTCCGGCAGTTTGCGCTCGGCGATCTTGTCCAGGCTCTGCTGGACCGCCTCGGCGCTGGGCGGGTCACCGCCCTGTACCGCGCCGACAGAGAGGCTCAGGCCCAGCAGGGCAACAGCGAAAAATTTACGCAGGATAGGCATAGAGGTCGGTCAAGCAAGTAGGAATAGGGGGCGCCATGCCGGGGGCTGGCGCGTTCCGCAGTTTAGAGGAAGAGTCCGGGGCCGGGGCGACTTCCTTCGGGGAATCTGACGCCGACCTTGCCGATCTTGTTCCCGTCCATCACGGCCACGGTCCAGATGGTGTTGTTCCATTCCACCTGGTCGCCGACCACCGGTGCACCACCGACCTTCTGGGCGATGAAGGCGCCCAGCGGCATGTCTGCGTCCTGGCCGTCGAGCTTGAGCCCGTAGAGCGCCGAGACCGCGCCCAGCTGGGCATCGCCCTCGAGCACGAAGTCACCGAAGAAGCGCAGGTCCAGGCCGCGTTCCGGAGCCTGGCTGAAGAGTTTGCCCAGGGCCGGGAGGTTGTGTTCATGGCCGATCACGCACAGCAGATCGTCGGCTTCGAGCACCGTACTACCCGACGGATGGAGCAGTTGCTGGCCACGAAACAGTGCGGCGATGCGCGTGCCCTCGGGCATTTTCAGCTCCCGCAGGGCGGCGCCGATGCACCATTTCTCCGCCCCCAGGCGGTAGACGAACAGCTCCCACTCGCTGGTGACGTGGACCTCCAGGGCCGCCCGGGAGATCGGTGCCGGCTCCGGTGGAACCGTCACCTTCAGCCACTTGGCCACCCACGGCAGGCTGGTGCCCTGCACCAGCAGCGAGATCAGGACGATGAAGAACGCCAGGTTGAAGTACAGCTGGGCATTGGGCAGCCCGGCCATCAGCGGGAACACCGCGAGAATGATCGGTACCGCACCGCGCAGCCCGACCCAGGAAATGAAGGCCTTTTCCCGGCCATGGAAGGCCTTGAACGGCGCCAGGCCCACCAGCACCGACAGCGGTCGGGCGAACAGGATCATCCACAGCGCCAGGCCCAGGGCCGGCAGGGCGATGGGCAGCAGGTCGTGGGGGGTGACCAGCAGCCCCAGCACCAGGAACATGCCGATCTGTGCCAGCCAGGCCATGCCGTCGAGCATGTGCAGGATGCCGTGGCGGCTGCGTACCGGGCGGTTGCCGATTACCAGGCCGCACAGGTACACGGCGAGGAAGCCGCTGCCGTGCAGGGCGTTGGTCAGGGCGAACACCACCAGGCCGCCGGCCACCACCAGGATCGGGTACAGGCCGGTGGCCAGGTGGATGCGGTTGACCAGTTGCAACATCAGCCAGCCACCGCCCAGGCCGATCACCGCGCCGATGCCGAACTCGCGGATCAGGTCCGTCAGCAGGCTCCAGTGCAGGCCGGTGTGGCCGCTGGCGAGCATGTCGATCAGGGTCACGGTGAGGAACACCGCCATCGGGTCGTTGCTGCCGGATTCGATCTCCAGGCTGGCGGTGACCCGCTCGTTGAGGCCCTTGCCCCCCAGCAGCGAGAACACCGCGGCGGCGTCGGTGGAGCCGACGATGGCGCCGATCAGCAGGCCCTGGATCAGGTTGAGGTCGAACAGCCAGGCGGCTGCCATGCCGGTCAGGCCAGTGGTGATCAGCACCCCCACCGTGGCCAGGGACAGCGCCGGCCACAGGGCCACGCGGAAGCTGGCGACCCGGGTACGCAGGCCGCCGTCCAGCAGGATCACGGCCAGGGCCAGGTTGCCCACCAGGTAGGCGGTCGGGTAGTTGTCGAAGATGATGCCGCCGCCGTCCACCCCGGCGGTCATGCCCACGGCCAGGATGATCACCAGGATCGGGATGCCCAGGCGCGATGAAAGTGAACTCACCAGAATGCTCGCACCTACCAGCAACGCGCCGATCAAGAACAGGCTGTTGATGGTCGTCGCATTCAAAGGCAGTACTCCAGGGCGAAAAAGGCGGGCGCAGGCTGACCATGCAGTCTGCGTGCCAGCGATTCTAACCTGTTGAAATACGCCACTGTCAAAAAGCTTTTGGCGACAGTGGCGGATTCCCCAGGTGCGAATTCCGGCGCCGTTTTACTGGCGCCATCCAGGGCTGGCGGGGTGTTTCAGAGGCGGAAGCGGGCAACCATGCCGTTGAGGTCCACGGCCAGGCGCGACAGCTCGTTGCTGGCTGCACTGGTCTGGTTGGCACCGGTGGAGGACTGCACCGACAAGTCGCGGATGTTCACCAGGTTGCGGTCCACTTCCCGGGCCACCTGGGCCTGTTCTTCAGCGGCGCTGGCGATTACCAGGTTGCGTTCGTTGATCTCGATGATGGCGCTGTTGATGGTGTCCAGGGACAGGCCGGCACCCCGGGCGATATTCAGGGTCGATTCGGCGCGTTCGGTGCTGTTGCGCATGGAATCCACGGCGTGCTCGGTGCCGCTCTGGATGCTGCCGATCATGCGTTCGATTTCGCTGGTGGACTGCTGGGTGCGGTGGGCCAGGGCTCGGACTTCGTCGGCGACCACGGCAAAACCGCGACCGGCCTCACCGGCACGGGCGGCCTCGATGGCGGCATTGAGGGCCAGCAGGTTGGTCTGGTCGGCCAGGCCGCGAATCACGTCCAGCACCTTGCCGATGTCCCGGGACTCGTTGGCCAGGTCGCCGATCAGGCTGGCGGTGCCTTGCACGTCGGAGCTCATGCGCTCGATGGCCGACACGGTTTCCTGCACCAGGTCGCGGCCGTCGCCGGCGGAGGCGGTGGCATTCTTCGAGGCTTCGGAGGTGCTCACCGCATTGCGTGCCACTTCTTCCACGGCGCTGGTCATTTCGTTGACCGCGGTGGCGGCCTGTTCGATCTCGTTGTTCTGCTGGGTCAGGCCGCGGGCGCTTTCCTCGGTGACGCTGTTGAGCTCTTCGGCCGCCGAAGCCAACTGGGTGGCGGAACCGGAGATGCGCTGCAGGGTGTCGCGCAGTTTTTCCTGCATCTTGGCCATGGCCTGCAACAGGCGCCCGGCCTCGTCACTGCCATCGACCTTGATCGGCCGGGTCAGGTTGCCCTCGGCGATTTCCTCGGCGGCGCCCAGGGCGTTGGCGATGGGCTGGGTGATGCTGCGGGTCAGCAGCCAGGCGAAGAGGAAGGTCAGGCCAGTAGCCAGCACCAGCAGCGCCACCACCAGGTTGAAGGCCGAGGAGTACTGCTCGGCGGCTTGCTGGTTGGTGTCCACGGTCTGCTGGGTGTTGATCTCCAGCAAGCGGTTGAGCACGGTGTTCATGGCTTCGGAGTTGTTCAGCAGTTCGGTGTTGAGCAAGTTGCGCAGCTCATCCACCTGATTGTTGCGCGACAGGCTCTTCATCCGCTCTTCGATCTGCCGGTACTGGCCCAGTAGTTGGAGGTACTGCTCGTAGGCGGATTTTTCTTCCGGGCTGGTGATGAATTTTTCGTAGATGACCTGGGCGGCGCGGATCTGCTGGTTGCGCATTTCCAGCAGTTCGATGGTCTTTTGCTGCACGTCCGGCTCACGGTTCACCAGCAAGCGGTAGGACAGCACCCGCAGGCGCAGGGTCAACTGGGTGAATTCGTCGAGGCTCTTGATGCTTGGCACGCTGCTCGACGTGATGTCTTCGGCGGCGCCGCGGATCTTGCTCATCTGGTTCAGGGCGAACACCCCGAGGATCAGCATCAAGCCGCCGATCATGGCGAAGCCGAGGAAGGCCCGCGGAGCGATATTCATATTACGAAGGGACATGGTAGGTACCAAAAAGGGCGCATCCGTGCGGGGCTTGAGACTGACTCTACCGTGACTTATCGGTCGTACGACTAAAGTCTTGAGTCTCGCCGTGGATTAAGCCTGTCCGGTACCTGCCTGCTGGGGTGCCTTGAACGCCACCCTCACCAGCCCCCACCGCTCAACGGCGGGAGCTGGAGCAGGGCGCAAGGGCTTCAGAGCTTGAATCGGGTGACCAGGTTGTTCAGGTCGACCGCCAGGCGTGACAGCTCGCTGCTGGCGGCCTGGGTCTGGTTGGCACCGGTGGTGGACTGTACCGACAGGTCGCGGATGTTCACCAGGTTGCGGTCCACTTCACGGGCCACCTGGGCCTGTTCTTCAGCGGCGCTGGCGATCACCAGGTTGCGTTCGTTGATTTCGCTGATGGCGCTGTTGATGGTGTCCAGGGACTGGCCGGCCCCCCGGGCGATGCTCAGGGTCGATTCGGCGCGTTCGGTGCTGTTGCGCATGGAGTCCACGGCGTGCTCGGTGCCGCTCTGGATGCTGCCGATCATGCGTTCGATTTCGCTGGTGGACTGCTGGGTGCGGTGGGCCAGGGCGCGGACTTCGTCGGCGACCACGGCAAAACCTCGACCGGCCTCACCGGCACGGGCAGCCTCGATGGCGGCATTGAGGGCCAGCAGGTTGGTCTGGTCGGCCAGGCCGCGAATCACGTCCAGCACCTTGCCGATGTCCCGGGACTCGTTGGCCAGATCGCCGATCAGGCTGGCGGTGCCTTGCACGTCGGAGCTCATGCGCTCGATGGCCGACACGGTTTCGCGCACCAGGTCGCGGCCGTCGCCGGCGGAAGTGGTGGCGCTCTTCGAGGCTTCGGAGGTGCTCACCGCATTGCGCGCCACTTCTTCCACGGCGCTGGTCATTTCATTGACCGCGGTGGCGGCCTGTTCGATCTCGTTGTTCTGCTGGGTCAGGCCGCGGGCGCCTTCCTCGGTGACGCTGTTGAGCTCTTCGGCCGCCGACGCCAACTGATGGGCGGAGCCGGAAATACTCTGCAGGGTGTCGCGCAGCTTTTCCTGCATCGTGACCATGGCTTGCAGCAGGCGCCCGGCTTCGTCGCTGCCATCGACCGTGATGGGGCGGGTCAGGTTGCCTTCGGCGATCTCTTCGGCGGCCCTCAGGGCATTGGCGATGGGCTGGGTGATGCTGCGGATCAGGCGCCAGGCGAACAGCAGGGTCAGGGCGCTGGCCAGCACCAGCAGCCCCACCACCAGATTGAAGGCTCTGCGGTACTGAGCGGCAGCATCATCGTCGGCGACGGTGGCGTAATGGCTGTTGATCTCCACCAGTTGGTTGAGGACCGCGTTGATCTTTTCGGCGCTGTCCATCAGGTCGGTATTGAGCAGTTGTTGCATGGCCTCAAGCTGGTTGTTGTGCGACAGCTCGATCAGTTGGCTCTCCAACTGCCGGTGGTGGCTCAGCAGCGTGCCGTATTGCTCGTAGGCAAGGCGCTCCTCGGGGCTGCTGATGAGCTTCAGGTACTGGGCCCGGGCTTCTTCGATCTTCTGGTTGCGCTGGTCGATGGCATCCAGGGTCTGCTGCTGGGCCTGGGGTTCGCGGTTGAGCAGCAGCCGGTAGGCCTGGACCCGTTGGCGCAGGCTGAGCTGGGTGAATTCATCGACGCTCTTGATGCTCGGGATGGTGTCCTGGCTCATGCGCTCGGTGGCTGAGCGGATCTTGCCCATCTGATTCAGGGCGAACACCCCGAGAAACAGCATCAGGCAACCGATCAGGGCAAATCCGAGGAAGGCCCTCGGGGCAATATTCAGGGAACGCAGGGACATGGACATTACCTCGGGTGAGCGCTTTATTGCGCTGGCAGGATCAGGGACGTACCTGTCTATCGCGTTGAACAATGGCTTCTTGAACCGGCGGATGCAGTTTCAGAAAATTCTTATGCGTAACTGGGAAAGTTCATAAAAGTCCGAGACTCCGACGAGGCGTCAGGAACCGGAGCGCAGAATGACAGTCTCTAACAGCTCTCGCGGAAGGGTCATCGCCAGTAAAATCAAGGCTTTGCGCCTGGATAACCCTGGCATCCAGGGTGACTTTTCTTTATCGTACGCGCCCTTTGCAAAAAGCCCGGAAGATCAAAATGTTGGAAGCATCCCTCAGCCAATTGGAACAGCTGGTCAGCGACCTGGTGGTACAGAACCAGGAACTGCTCGGTACGAACGCAGCCCTCAAGGAACAACTGGACCAGGCCAAGGATGAAAACGAAAGCCTGCAACTGAGCCTGATGGAGCAGGAAGAAAAGCAAGGCGCCACCGCTGCCCGCATCCAGGCGCTGGTTGAGCGTGTCAGCGCGAGCCCGGCCAATCCATGAGACATCACATCGATGGAGTGAAGGTCGTTTCGATCCTGGGGGAGGATTACTCGATCAAGGCGCCGGCCGGGGAAGAACAGACCCTGATGGACGCTGCGCTGATGCTCAAGGCGGCCCTGGCCGACACCAAGAAGAAGTACCCGACGCTGATCGGCGAGCGCCTGCTGGTGCTCGCGGCGATGAACCTGTGCTCGCAGCAGATCGAGATGCAGAAGCGCCACGCCCAGGAACTGGAGCGCTATCAGGAGCAAGTGAGCGCCACCGTCGAGGTCATTGCCAAGACCATTCAACAGAACTGACGGAACTGCACACAGCCGCAGGGTTATAGGTTGGACAAACATAACTAATGTTTGTATACAACCTTCCGCGGCTGGCGCGACATTTCAGCCTCTTATACCAATAAGAAAGAGGTGTTCCATGCAATTCTGGCGACGCAGTATTCAATGGCAACTCGTCCTCAGCATGGGCTCGGCCCTGCTGGTCAGCCTGCTGGTGGTGGTGGCGGTCTACACCGTGGTGATCAACCACCTGACCCAGAACTACCTGGTGGACAAGGCGCTGCCTTCGAGCATCGAAGCCATGCGCAACGATATCGAACGCATCCTCGCCCAGCCGCTGACGGTCGCCCGGGACATTGCTAGCAACGGCATGCTGCGCGATTGGCTGGCTGGCGGCGAGGATCCGGCCCAGGCCCAGGTGTTCGTCGACTACCTGGAAGGCATCCGCGCCGAAAATCAGGCCTTCACCACCTTGATGGTGGGCACCGCGACCAACCACTACTACAACGAGAAGGGGCTGGATCGCACCCTCAGCCGTTCCAATCCCAAGGACGCCTGGTTCTACAGCTTCATCGACAGCGACAAGCCGCGGCTGCTCAACATCGACACCGATGTGGCCACCGGCGAGTTGGCGATGTTCATCGACATGCGGGTCAAGAAGGACGGCAAGCTGGTGGGGGTGGCCGGGCTCGGGCTGAAGATGCAGGCGCTGTCGCAACTGATCCATGACTTCAGCTTCGGCGAGCACGGCAAGGTCTATCTGGTGCGCGCCGACGGCTTGATCCAAGTTCACCCCGAGGCGCAGTTCAGCGGCAAGCGGCACCTTTCCGAGCAGATCGGCGAGTCGGCCGCCCAGGCGGTTATGGGGCACGAGGGGCTGGCCAGCAGCCGGTTCGTGCGCGACGGCGAAGACTTTGTGGCCCTGAGCCTGCCACTGCGGGGCATGGGGTGGTCGCTGGTGGCCGAGGTGCCCGAAGCGCAGATCTACGCCGATGCCCGGCAAACCTTGTGGCTGACCACCGGCATCGGCCTGGCTATCGCCCTAGTCTGCCTGTTGCTGGTGATCTGGCTGGCTCGCGGCCTGGTGCGGCCGGTACGCCAGGTGACCGCCGGGCTGGTAGCCATCGGCAGCGGTGGTGGCGACCTGACCCTGCGCCTGGATGCCAGCCGGGCCGACGAGCTGGGGGACCTGGCCCGGGGTTTCAATCGTTTTCTCGACAGCCAGCACGGCATGATCGGCGAAGTACTGGCCACCACCGAGCGTCTGCGCTCATCCGTGGGGCAGGTGGCGGCGGTGGTGGAGAACACTGCCGAGCGCTCGGGGCGGCAGCAGGAAATGACCGACATGGTGGCCACGGCCGTGCACCAGATGGGCCTGACCGTCCAGGACATCGCGCGCAATGCCGGGCAGGCGGCCGATGCGTCCCAGGCGGCCCGGGATGAGGCCCAGCTGGCCCAGGGGGTCGTGGACGGCTCGATCCGGCACATCGAAAGCATGTCCGGGGAAATTGCTCTGGCCGCCAGCGCTGTCAGTGAGCTGGCGCATCAGGTGGCCTCCATCGATCAGGTATTGGCGGTGATCCGCGGTGTCTCCGAGCAGACCAACCTGCTGGCCCTCAATGCGGCTATCGAGGCAGCCCGTGCCGGGGAAATGGGCCGAGGCTTTGCCGTGGTGGCGGACGAAGTGCGGACCCTGGCCCAGCGCACCCAGGCTTCCACCGACGAGATCCAGCAGATGATCCAGAGCCTCAAGCAGGGCGCGGAGAATGCCGTGGCCTCCATGCATGCCGGGCAGTCGGCCACGGGTACCGGGGTGCAGTCCAGCCAGCAGACCGGGGCTTCGCTGACAGCGATTACCGGGCAGGTTGAGCACATCAGCGACATGAACCAGCAAGTGGCCACCGCCACCGAGGAGCAGTCGGCGGTGACCGAAGAGATCAACCGCAATGTCCAGGGCATCTCCGATCTGGCCCGGGC
This sequence comes from Pseudomonas sp. NFPP25, assembly GCF_900116505.1. NCBI lineage: Bacteria > Pseudomonadati > Pseudomonadota > Gammaproteobacteria > Pseudomonadales > Pseudomonadaceae > Pseudomonas > Pseudomonas sp. NFPP25. The sequence goes on from NZ_FPBG01000005.1 coordinate 414,928, forward strand.
CACCGCGGCCGAAGTCCAGGCCTGTCGTGAAGACTGCTGGACCCTGCAGCGCCTCTCCGAGGACCTGGCCCGACAGGTGGGCGGCTTCAAGCTGCACTGACCACCCGCCGCGGTGCGTCAGGCCGGGCGCCTTCGTCGGCAGCCGGCTCCTGGGTGGCCTCAGAACCAGGCGTCCTGCATGCTCAGGCAGGTATCGTCCCGCGCTTCCAGCAGTGCCAGCTCGTGCTGGCAGCCTGGCACTTCCCAGGTCAGGAAGTAGCGCGCGGCCTGCAACTTGCCCAGGTAGAAATCCCGATCCGCCGCCACTGCTCGCGCCAGTCCTTCCTCGGCCCGGATGGCCTGTTCCAGCCAGCGCCAGCCGATCACCGCATGGCCGAAGGCTTTCAGATACAGCGCCGAGTTGGCCAGGGTGCCGGTGACCTTGCCGCTGGCCAGGTCACCCAGCAACCCCAGCGTCACGTTTTGCAGGCGCGTTACCAGTTGTTCCAGGGGCAGGCGCAGGGCGTTCAGTGATTGATGGGCGCGGGCCCGCTCGCCGGTCTCGGCAATCAGGCGTACCAGGTGCTTGAGCCCGGCGCCGCCGTTCTGCGCCAGCTTGCGTCCCAGCAGGTCCAGGGACTGGATGCCGTGGGTGCCTTCGTGAATCGGGTTCAGGCGGTTGTCGCGGTAGTACTGCTCCACCGGGTACTCCCGGGTATAGCCGTGGCCGCCGAGAATCTGGATCGCCAGTTCGTTGGCCTTCAGGCAGAACTCTGAAGGCCAGGACTTGACGATCGGGGTCAGCAAGTCCAGCAGTTCGTGGGCCTGCTGGCGCTCGGCCGCATCGGCCAGGGTGGTGGTGTCGTCAAACAGCCGCGCCGCGTATAGCCCCAGGTCGAAGGCGCCTTCGACGTAGGCCTTCTGGGTCAGCAGCATGCGCCGCACATCGGCGTGCTGGATGATCGCCACCGGCGCGGTGCTCGGGTCCTTGCTGTCCGGCAGGCGACCTTGCGGGCGTTCGCGGGCGTATTCCAGGGAGTACAGGTAGCCGGCGTAGCCGAGCATCACCGCACCCATGCCGACGCCGATCCGTGCCTCGTTCATCATCTGGAACATGTAGCTCAGGCCGTGATGGGGCTTGCCCACCAGATACCCCACGCACTGGCCGTTATCGCCGAAGTTCAGCGCGGTGGAGGTGGTGCCGCGCCAGCCCATCTTGTGGAACAGCCCGGCCAGCAGCACATCGTTGCGCGGCCCCAGGCTGCCGTCGTCGTTGACCAGGAACTTGGGCACGATAAACAGCGAAATGCCCTTCACCCCGGGCGGCGCGTCCGGCAGCTTGGCCAGGACCATGTGCACGATGTTTTCCGACAGCGGGTGGTCGCCGCCGGAAATGAAGATCTTGTTGCCCTTGAGCCGGTAGCTGCCGTCGGCGGCCGGTTCGGCACGGGTGCGGATATCCGATAGCGACGAGCCGGCATGGGGCTCGGTCAGGGCCATGGTGCCGAAGAAGCGACCGTCGATCATCGGCTGCAGGAAGCGTTGTTTCTGTTCTTCGGTGCCGAAGCTCTCGATCAGGTTGGCGGCGCCCATGGTCAGGAACGGGTAGGAGGTCGAGGCCGCGTTGGCCGCCTGGAAGTGGGCGAAGCAGGCCTGGGACAGCAGGGTTGGCAGTTGCATGCCGCCGGCCTCGAAACTGCGGGCGGCATTCAGGAAGCCGGCTTCGAGGAACGCATCCACCGCCGGTTTCACTTCGGGGATCAGCACCGCCTGGCCGTCTTCGTAGCGTGGCTCGTGCTCATCGCCCTTGCGGTTGTGCGGGGCGAAGAACTTCTCGGCGATGCTGCGGGCGGTGCCCAGGGCGGCGTCGAAGGTTTCCCGGTTGTGCTCGGCAAACCGCTCGCGCTGGGTCAGGCCCTCGGCGTCGAGTACCTCATACAGTTCGAAGGCCAGATTGCGGGAACTGAGCAGCGTCTCGGACATGGCGGCATACCTGTGGGATAGGGAATGGGCCGAGTCTAGGCGCGTGAATGAAGGCTGGATAGCAAGATTGATTTCGGTGATGCAAAGCCCAAAAAACCTCAATAGGCGTCGGCTTCTGCAGGAGCGGGCTCGCCCGCGAAGGCGTCATGGGAGGGTGATGCAGGGCTCAAGGGCCTCTTCGCCGGCAAGCCGGCTCCTACAGAGGACGGGCAAAAAAATGGGCGCCGGTCAGGGCGCCCATCGATGCAGCAGAACCTTCGGCGATCAGCCGATGGTCATCAGGCTGGCGTTGCCGCCGGCCGCTGCGGTGTTGACGCTCAGGGCGCGCTCGATCACCAGGCGCTCCAGGGCAATCGCGGTCTCGCCCTGGGACAGACCCTGGACGCCAACAATGGCTCCGGCACGCTGGGCCACCTGCTGGCAGACGCTGCGCAGCTGGTCGGAATCACCGTGGTGCAGGACGGCGTCGAATACCACTTCGTCCTTGCTCCAGTCGGCCACGCGCTGGATGCGTGCCTGGACTTCCTTCGGCAAGCGGGCGAACAGCGCCTTGCTGATCTCGCTTTCCGGCCACACCGCCGAGCCACCGACGGCCAGCACGGCTGCCAGTTGGGTCAGCAGGTCACCCTCGACCTCCGCCAGGCACAGGACGTGCTCGCGGGGCAGGATGGCGTAGCTGTTGCGCTCGCCGGTAGGGCCGGTCAACTGCCGGGTGATGCCGCTCTGGGACTGGCCGGCGAACTGTTTGCACAGGATCGCCAGTTCCGCCAGCTTGCTGCTCTCGGCCCAGGCTTGCAGGGCGTTCAACGGCTTGCTGAGGACTTCGCGCAGGCGCAGGTCCGGGGCGTTCTCGGCGTCGCCACGGGCAAAGGACTGCTCGATGGCATCCACCGGGCGGGTCGACAGCAGGCGGTACAGGTACAGCGGGCCGCCGGCTTTCGGGCCGGTGCCCGACAGGCCTTCGCCGCCGAACGGCTGCACGCCGACCACGGCACCGACGATGTTGCGGTTGACGTAGACGTTACCGGCGTGGACGTTGTCCACCACCTTGGCGATGGTCTCGTCGATCCGGGTGTGCACGCCCAGGGTCAGGCCGTAGCCGGAAGCGTTGATCTGGGCGATCAGCTGGTCGATTTCCTTGCGCTTGTAGCGCACCACGTGCAGCACCGGACCGAAGATCTCGCGCTGCAGCTCGTCGAAGCTTTCCAGCTCGATCAGGGTCGGCATGACAAAGGTGCCGCGCTTGCATTCTTCGCCGTCGGCGATGGCCATCTGGTACACGTTGCGACCTTTGTCGCGCATGGCCTGGATGTGCTTCTCGATGCCGGCCTTGGCTTCGGCATCGATCACCGGGCCGATGTCCACCGACAGGCGCTCAGGGTTGCCCAGGCGGTTTTCGGCCATGGCGCCCTTGAGCATTTCGATCACGCGGTCGGCGGAATCTTCCTGCAGGCACAGCACGCGCAGGGCCGAGCAACGCTGGCCGGCACTGTCGAAGGCCGAGGACACCACGTCGATGACCACCTGTTCGGTCAGGGCCGAGGAGTCGACGATCATCGCGTTCTGGCCGCCGGTTTCGGCGATCAGCGGGATCGGCCGGCCCTGGTTGTCCAGGCGCCCGGCGATGTTGCGTTGCAGCAGGCGCGCAACTTCAGTGGAGCCGGTGAACATCACGCCCTTGACGCGCTCGTCACCCACCAGGCGGGCACCGACGCTTTCGCCCTGGCCCGGCAGCAGTTGCAGCACGCCTTCGGGAATCCCGGCTTCGAGCAGCAGGCGTACGGCCTGGGCGGCTACCAGCGGAGTCTGTTCGGCCGGCTTGGCCAGGACCGGGTTGCCGGCAGCCAAGGCTGCGGCGACCTGGCCACTGAAGATCGCCAGCGGGAAGTTCCATGGGCTGATGCACACCACAGGACCCAGCGGACGGTGGGCGTCGTTGCTGAAGTCGTTGCGGGCCTGCACCGCGTAGTAACGCAGGAAGTCCACGGCTTCACGCACTTCGGCGATGGCGTTGGCGAAGGTCTTGCCGGCTTCGCGGGCCAGCAGGCCCATCAGCGGCTGGATCTCGCCTTCCATCAGGTCGGCGGCGCGTTCCAGGATTGCAGCGCGTTCGGCCGGCGGCGTGGCCTGCCAGATCGGTGCGGCGTTGAGGGCGCACTGGATGGCGTTGTCGACGTCTTCCACCGTGGCTTCCTGGACATGGCCCACCACATCGCGATGATCCGACGGGTTGAGTACCGGCGCCGGGGTTTCGCTGCTGGCGGCGCAACCGAGCATCGGTGCGGCTTTCCAGTTGTTGTGGGCGGTGGCCAGCAGTGCGCAGGACAGCGACGCCAGGCGGTGTTCGTTGGCCATGTCGATGCCGGCGGAGTTGGCCCGCTCGGCGCCATACAGGTCACGCGGCAATGGAATGCGCGGGTGCGGCAGGCCGAAGCCGCCTTCCAGGGTGGCCATCTGTTCGATCTGGGTCACCGGATCGGCCACCAGTTCCTGGATCGAGATCGACTGGTCGGCGATACGGTTGACGAACGAGGTGTTGGCGCCGTTTTCCAGCAGCCGGCGTACCAGGTAGGCCAGCAGGGTTTCGTGAGTGCCGACGGGTGCGTACACGCGGCACGGACGGTTCAGCTTGCCCTCGGCAACCTTGCCCACCACTTGCTCGTACAGCGGTTCGCCCATGCCGTGCAGGCACTGGAACTCGTACTGGCCGGGGTAATAGTTCTGACCGGCAATGTGGTAGATCGCCGACAGGGTGTGGGCGTTGTGGGTAGCAAATTGCGGGTAGATGACTTCCGGCACCGACAGCAGCTTGCGTGCGCAGGCGATGTAGGAAACGTCGGTGTACACCTTGCGGGTGTAGACCGGATAGCCTTCCAGGCCTTCGACCTGGGCGCGCTTGATCTCGCTGTCCCAGTAGGCGCCTTTCACCAGGCGGATCATCAGGCGGTGACGGCTGCGACGGGCCAGATCGATGACATAGTCGATCACGTACGGGCAGCGCTTCTGGTAGGCCTGGATCACGAAGCCGATACCGTTCCAGCCGGTCAGTTGCGGCTCGAAGCACAGGCGCTCCAGCAGGTCCAGGGACAGCTCCAGGCGGTCGGCTTCCTCGGCGTCGATGTTCAGGCCGATGTCGTACTGCTTGGCCAGCAGGGTCAGGGACAGCAGGCGCGGGTACAGCTCTTCCATCACGCGCTCGTACTGGGCGCGGCTGTAGCGCGGGTGCAGGGCCGAGAGCTTGATGGAGATGCCCGGGCCTTCATAGATGCCGCGACCGTGGGAGGCCTTGCCGATGGAGTGGATGGCCTGCTCGTAGGACGCGAGGTACTTCTGTGCGTCGTGCTCGGTCAGTGCGGCTTCGCCGAGCATGTCGTAGGAATAGCGGAAGCCCTTGGCTTCGAACTTGCTGGCGTTGGCCAGGGCTTCGGCGATGGTTTCGCCGGTGACGAACTGTTCGCCCATCAAGCGCATGGCCATGTCCACGCCCTTGCGGATCATCGGCTCGCCGCTCTTGCCGATGATGCGGCTCAGGGAGGAGGTCAGGCCGGCCTCGTTGTGGGTCGACACCAGCTTGCCGGTGAGCAGCAGGCCCCAGGTGGCGGCGTTGACGAACAGCGATGGGCTGTTGCCCAGGTGCGGCTGCCAGTTGCCGGTGCTGATCTTGTCGCGGATCAGCGCGTCACGGGTGCCCTTGTCCGGGATGCGCAGCAGGGCTTCGGCCAGGCACATCAGTGCCACGCCTTCCTGGGACGACAGGGAGAACTCCTGCAGCAGGCCCTGGACGATACCGGCACGGCCGCCGGCGCTCTTCTGGTTGCGCAGCTTCTCGGCGATCGAGGCGGCCAGCTTGTTTGCGGCTTCGGCGGTGGCGGCCGGCAAGCGCGCCTGCTCCAGCAGCATCGGCACCACTTCCGGTTCCGGGCGGCGGTAGGCGGCGGTGATCGAGGCGCGCAGCACCGACTGCGGGAGAATGCTTTCGGCGAACTCCAGGAAGCATTGGTGAGCGTGATCGGTCTGTACCTCGCCGGCATCCTCGCCGTCTTTGGCGGTGGCACTGCTCAGCTCGGTCAGGGTTGCACCACCCTCGAGTTTTTCCAGGTAATTGAAAATCGCCTGCTTGATCAGCCAGTGCGGCGTACGATCGATCGAGGCCGCGGCGGCCTTGAGGCGCTCGCGGGTAGGGTCGTCGAGTTTGACCCCGAGGGTGGTGGTAGCCATATTTTTATCCTCATGTTTGCCACGCACGTGTGGCATCAGCTGGCGGCAAGATTATCCGCGCACCGCAATAGGTGCAACCGGGTGCAACCCATTTTTAGCTGGAAAAAGAAGCAGCTTGTCAGGAATAAAATTCCTGCATGGAGTGGCTTGCCTCCTACTGGTGCCTTTACTTCTGAAAACGCCATTTTTTGCTCCAAAAAGGAGCAAAAGCGTCGTCAACGACCAGTTTTTGGACAAGGTGCAACTGATTCGGCGCAAATTGGTTGCACCTTGTTCGTCTTGTTGCATAGGATTCGCGGCCAAGGTGCAACCGTCCTGCAGGACTGGTTCATCGGCTGATGGCTTTCCTGGGGAAACATCAGTCATAAATGCGCGGCCCGCCTGATCGTCTCCCAAGCGTCATCGTTTGGCGGCGGGTGGCAGTGGCCGCCGCACCATAAAAACAAAGCCAGGGCGTAACTCAATGAGTGCAAGCAATCCAACCTTGATCACCTTCGTGATCTACATCGCGGCAATGGTGCTGATCGGCTTCATGGCCTATCGCTCCACCAACAACCTTTCCGACTACATTCTTGGCGGCCGCAGCCTCGGCAGCGTGGTCACCGCGCTTTCCGCCGGTGCTTCCGACATGAGTGGCTGGCTGCTGATGGGCCTGCCGGGCGCCATCTACATGTCCGGTCTTTCGGAAAGCTGGATCGCCATCGGCCTGATCGTCGGTGCCTACCTCAACTGGCTGTTCGTGGCCGGCCGCCTGCGGGTGCAGACCGAACACAACGGTGACGCGCTGACCCTGCCGGACTACTTCTCCAGCCGCTTTGAAGACAAGAGCGGCCTGCTGCGGATCATCTCTGCGGTGGTGATCCTGGTGTTCTTCACCATCTACTGCGCCTCCGGCATCGTCGCCGGTGCCCGCCTGTTCGAAAGCACTTTCGGCATGCCCTACGAGACAGCGCTGTGGGCCGGTGCGGCGGCAACCATTGCCTACACCTTCGTGGGTGGTTTCCTGGCAGTGAGCTGGACCGATACCGTCCAGGCCACGCTGATGATCTTCGCTCTGATCCTGACGCCGATCATCGTGCTGCTGGCGACCGGTGGCGTGGACACCACCTTCCTGGCCATCGAAGCCAAGGACCCGACCAACTTCGACATGCTCAAGAACACCACCTTCATCGGCGTGATCTCGCTGATGGGCTGGGGCCTGGGCTACTTCGGCCAGCCGCATATCCTGGCGCGCTTCATGGCCGCCGACTCGGTGAAGTCGATTGCCAAGGCCCGTCGCATCTCCATGACCTGGATGATCCTGTGCCTGGGCGGCACCGTGGCGGTGGGCTTCTTCGGTATCGCCTATTTCTCGGCGCACCCTGAGGTGGCCGGCCCTGTGACCGAAAACCCTGAGCGGGTGTTCATCGAACTGGCCAAGCTGCTGTTCAACCCATGGATCGCGGGTGTGCTGCTGTCGGCCATCCTGGCGGCAGTCATGAGTACCCTGAGCTGCCAGCTGCTGGTGTGCTCCAGTGCCCTGACTGAAGACTTCTACAAAGCCTTCCTGCGCAAGCACGCCTCCCAGTTGGAACTGGTGTGGGTCGGCCGCGCCATGGTGCTGGTGGTGGCGCTGATCGCCATTGCCATGGCCGCCAACCCGGAAAACCGCGTGCTGGGCCTGGTGAGCTATGCCTGGGCCGGGTTCGGCGCGGCCTTCGGCCCCGTGGTACTGATTTCGGTGATCTGGAAAGGCATGACCCGTGACGGCGCGCTGGCCGGCATCATCGTCGGTGCCGTCACCGTGATCCTGTGGAAGCATTTCGCTCTGCTGGGCCTGTACGAAATCATCCCGGGCTTCATCTTCGCCAGCCTGGCGATCCTGCTGGTGAGCAAGATGGGCACGCCGAGCGCCGGCATGGTCCAGCGCTTCGAAGCGGCCGAGAAGGATTTCAAGCTCAACCACTGAGTGCGCAAATCCTGCCCTGATTCCCCGGGGCGCTGAAGAACGGCCCGCTGCGTCACCGCAGCGGGCCGTTTTTTTTCGCGTCCCGTAGCCGCTGCCGCAGGCTGCTAACGAGGGGCGCTCGGAGGGACCGCAAGGCCCTGCGGGCTTTTGCGCAGCCTCGTCATGGCTCGGCAGCGGCTACAGGGTCAGTGCAGCTCGGTGTCGGGCTGGTTGAGGAATATCAGTACGCCAAGGATCGCCATGTAGAACTTGAACGCCGCGTCCTGGCCGTTCCAGGCCTTGGACTGCCACATCATGAACCACTCGCCGCCAACCACCATGAAGCCGAAGAACCAGACGCAGAAGCCCAGGCAGAAACCGGCGATGGCCCAGCGTTTGGCGCGGTTGAAGTCGCTGGCGACACCGTGCCGGGCCAGCCACAGGCGCAGGGCGCCAAACACCAGCAGCGCGCCGGTCAGGGCTTCGCCGGCGATGATCAGCCAGTAACCGGCATTCCACAGCAGCGGCAAGGTCAGGGCGCGGTCGGTGGCGCTGTTGCCGGGGAAGACGCTGTCCATGCTCAGCACGTGCTGGACAAAGGCGAAGTTGGAACCGTAGTCGCTGATGTTGTTGTAGGCCACCAGCAGGGCGAAGGCCGCCACTGCCAGGGTCATGGTGATCTTGACGTAACGCACAATCATGTCGGGTTCCTTTGCGGGTGATCAAGGGTCCTGGTGGCTGGAGAGGGGAGAGGCGTGGGTGCCAACGCGCTAGGCAATGGCCCTGGCGCAGAACGCCAGGGCCGGGGATCAGGCTTGTTGCAGTGCCTGGTCCAGGTCTTCGAGCAGGTCTTCGATGGCCTCGATGCCCACCGAGAGACGGATCATCTCCGGCTTGACCCCGGCCTTGGCCTGTTCTTCTTCGTTCATCTGCCGGTGGGTGGTGGACGCCGGGTGGCAGGCCAGGGACTTGGCGTCGCCGATGTTCACCAGGCGCTTGAAGATCTGCAGCGCATCGTAGAAGCGCACGCCCGCGGCATAGCCGCCCTTGAGGCCGAAGGAGAGGATCGCCGACGGCTTGCCCTGCATGTATTTGCGCGCCAGTTCATGGTGCGGGTGGTCGGGCAGGCCGGCGTAGCTGACCCAGGCCACCAGCGGGTGGGCCTTGAGAAACTGCGCCACCTTGAGGGCGTTGTCGGTGTGGCGCTCCATGCGCAGGGCCAGGGTTTCCAGGCCTTGCAGCAACAGGAAGGCGTTCATCGGCGCCAATGCTGCGCCGGTGTTGCGCAGCGGCACGGTGCGGGCCCGGGCGATAAAGGCGGCGGGGCCGAACTTCTCGGTGTAGACCACGCCGTGGTAGGCCGGCTCCGGGGTGTTGAGGCTGGCGAACTTCTGCGGGTGGTCGGCCCAGGGGAAGTTGCCGCTGTCGACGATCACCCCGCCCAGGGAGTTGCCATGGCCACCGACGTACTTGGTCACCGAGTGCACCACGATGTCGGCGCCGAACTGGATCGGCTTGCACAGGATCGGCGTGGCCACGGTGTTGTCCACCATCAGTGGCACGTTACGGGCGTGGGCGGCCTGGGCCAGGCCCTCGATATCGACGATGTTGCCCGCGGGGTTGCCGATGCTCTCGCAGTACACCAGCTTGGTCTTGTCGTCGATCAGCTCGGCAATGGCCTCGGGGGAGTCGTCCCGGGCGAAGCGTACTTCGACCCCGAAGCTTGGCAGCAGGTGGGCGAACAGGGTGTAGGTGCCGCCGTACAGCTGGGGCGTGGAGACGATATTGTCCCCAGCCTGGGTCAGGGTCTGGATCGCGTAGTGGATGGCGGCACTGCCGGCGGCCACCGCCAGCCCGGCGATCCCGCCTTCCAGGGCGGCCATGCGCTGTTCCAGCACATCGTTGGTGGGGTTCATGATGCGGGTGTAGATGTTGCCGGGCACATCGAGGTTGAACAGATCAGCGCCGTGCTGGGCGTTGTCGAACTCGAAGGCGACGTTCTGGTAGATGGGCACGGCCACGGCCTTGGTGGTCGGGTCCGACTTGAATCCATGGTGCAGCGCAATCGTTGCGTCTTTCATAAATCCTCGACTAAGGGTCTGTTACCAAGCGGTAACAGACCCTGGCTAATCCATTAATGAGCACAGCCAGGCAGGTCGTGTGCCCGCGCAGCAGTCAGTGGTCCCGTGTGTCTGAGTCGCCAGCAACCGCTTGATGTGCCCGCCGCTTGGCCGCGAGCGGGCGCGTCAGTGTCCAATAGGCGCGGCGGATGGGCAAGGGCCCCGAGGTGCGGCAGGAAAGGGCCGGCCATCCATGTCCGGCGGGCTGTTTCAGTGCGGCTGGGACCAGCCCTGGGAGCGCTTGACCGCGGCGCTGAAGGTGCAGCGCCAGGCGTCTGCCGTGGCCCGATCGATACGCGGCCGGTAGTCGGTGCGGGTGTTGTCCAGCTCTGGCAACTCCAGCCCCAGGCCGCGGGCGGCGAGGGCGGCGCAGCCCAGGGCGGTGAGTTCGTCGAAGCGCTGGGTGACGATGGTGCGTTGCAGGATATCGGCCAGGAACTGGGCGAAATACGGGCTGCGGGCCAGGCCGCCGTCAATCGACAACTGGTCGGTGACGTTGAGGTGATCGTCCATCGCCGTGATCACTTCGGCGCTTCGCAGGGCCACGCCTTCCAGTACCGCCTGGCACAGGTCCTGGCGAGTGGTGGCGGCGTTCATGCCGATCCACACCGCCCCGGCACTGCGGTCCCAGTGCGGGCAGGCAAGCCCGGACAAGGCCGGGACAAATGCCAGCTCGCGGGAAATCGCCGGTGGCTGATCGAAGGCTGCCAGTTCCGAGAAATCGCTGAACAGGCCCAGGCGCCCGGCCCATTCCACTGCGGCGCTGGCGTCGTACACGCCACCGTCCATGGCATACACCGGTTTGCCGTCGGCCTGCCAGGCGACGGTGGCCAGCAGGCCTTTCTCCGGGGCGCGAATGATCTGTTCGCCTGTGACTGTCAGGGCGAAGGCGCCGGTGCCGAAGGTGATCTTGGCGTCCCCCGGCTCCCGGCAGCCGTGACCGTACAGCGAGGCTTGCTGGTCGACCACCGAGGCGCTGATGGGGGTCTGGCCGATGCGTCCGAAGTCGCCGACCGTGGCGCGGATTTCCGGCAGGGCCTGCATGGGCACGCCGAACAGCTGGCACAACTGCGGGTCCCACTGGCCGGTGGCGAGATTCATCAGCGAGGTGCGCGAGGCGGTGGTGATGTCAGTGGCGTAGACCCCGGTCAGGCGATCGAGAAAGTAGGCATCGGTGGTGCCCAGGCGCAGGCGGCCGGCACTCAGGGCGGCCTGTGCCGCCGGCAGGTTGTCGACGATCCAGGCCAGCTTGCTGGCGGAGAAGTAGGCATCCAGGGGCAGCCCGGCCCGTTCCAGGGTCAGGGCTTCGGCGCCGCTGGCGCGCAGTTCTTCGATGCGCGCGGCGCTGCGGTTGTCCTGCCAGACGATCACCGGCGACAGCGGCGCGCCACTGACGGCGTCCCAGGCCAGGCAGCTTTCACCCTGGTTGGCCAGGCCGATGGCGTCGACCCGGCCGGTGGCTTCCAGGCAGCGTTGCAGGTTGGCCAGCAGCTCCAGCGGGTCGTGTTCGACCCAGCCCGGGCGCGGGTGATGCTGCTGGTGGCGCAGCGCCAGTTGGATATCGGCACGGCCTTGCATGTCCACGACCAGTACGCGGGTGCTGGTGGTGCCCTGGTCAAGTGCGGCTATTCGCATGGTCATTTCTCTTGTTGTGGGACGGCCTGGTCGATGCAGATGTCCAGTTGGTCGAAATGTTCCGGCAGGTGCAGGTCCTTGATGGGGATCAGCAGGCGCCGTTCCGGCAGTGCCGAGACCGGTCGGCTCCAGAGCTCCAGGCCCTGGGCGCGGACCCGCAGGGTGCCACTGACCGCCTGGCTGACCCGCAACTGGATGTGCGCCAGGCCCGCCAGTTCGCCGCGCACCAGGCGGCCCGGCACGCCGAGCTTGATCGGGGCGGCGTACTTCAGGGTCAGGGCGTCATTGGCATCGGGTAGCTGGCCGCTCAGGGCCAGGGCCATCAGGCTGCCGATGCGCCGCCCTTCGCGGTAGGACCAGCCGGCCGTCTCGATCGGCCGCAGCAGGTTGCCGGCGGCAAAGTAGGCCGGGTCCGAACAGCGGCCGTACTGGTCGATCTTCGGCCCCCCGCTGCCATTGTCCAGTTGCAGGTGGCTCAGGCGCACCAGGCTCGACTCCGGGGTGAACTGGCCGGTGAGCAGCACGCCGTCGCAGGAAATGTCGCGAACCTGGCCGTCGGCCAGGCGCACCCGGGCCGACTCCACCCGGCCACACCCATTGATCGCCAGCAGCTCGGCGCCAAAGTGCATGGGGATGCCCAGCAACCTTGGGAACACCGACAGCGGCCAGCGGGCGGTGGCTCGTTTATTGGCTTCCAGCACCGCCACCGGACGGATACCGGCGCGTCGGCAACTGAGCACGGCAGACAGGCTGACCAGTTCGGTGCCGATGATCAGGGGCCGCTCGAAAGGCTTGAGGTGCTGCACATAGAGGAAGTTCTGCAAGGCCCCGGTGTTGATCACCCCCACCGGGCGGTCGCCGGACAGCAGGCGTGCCGAGCGCGGGGTTTCCCGGGCGCCGGTGGCGATCAGCACCTTCTGTGCCTGGATCTGCCGTGGCCCGTCTGGAGTGGCCAGGTGCAACAGGCCGCCGGGTTCCAGGCTGACCACCGTGTGTCGCAGCAGCAGGATCACGCCGGCTTTCAGCGCGGCTTTGACATTGCGCCGGGCATAGGCCGGGCCGCTGAGAAGGCGCTGGTACTCGCGCATGCCGAAGGGCGGGTGGGCACAGTGCCGGGGAATGCCGCCGGCTTCGCTTTCACGTTCGATGACAATCACCGGGCCGATACCCTGGCGCCGCAGTTCGATGGCCGCGGCCAGGCCCGCCGGGCCGCTGCCGATAATGGCCGCTTCGGCCTGAAGAAGTTCAGTGCTGTTCATGGCAACGACCTGTGGCAAGAGGGACGGCCAGTTGGCTGGCGCTGAGTTCGGCGACCTGGGCCGAGCAATAGAAACCCTGGCAGCGGCCCATGCAGGCGCGGGTGCGGCGCTTGAGCCCGCCCAGGTCGCCAGGTGGCAGGGGGCTGTGCAGGGCGCTTTCTATTTCGCGCCGGGTCACCAGTTCGCAATGGCAGACGATTTCGCCATAGCCGGGGCGCTGCCAGTCGCGGGGCAAGTGCTCCGCCAGATTGGGCATCTGTGGCCAGACCGGTTCGCGCACCGGCTGGTGCTGGCGGCGCTGGCTGTACAGGCCGTAGACATGCCGGGCAATACCCAGGGCGGCGGTGAGCCCGGTGGAGCGGATGCCGCCGACGGTGATCCAGTGCCGGGCGTGGTCGGCCTGGATCCGGTACTCCTTCTTTTCGCTGGCGGGGCGCAGCCCGGCGTAGGTGGCGGTGACCGGCATCCCGGCGAGGGCGGGAATCCGCTCCACGGCGGCATCGATCAGGCTTTGCAGGGTCGGGCCGTCGAGCCCTGCATGCACGCGGTCCTCCTGCTCTTCGGCGGTGGGGCCCACCAGCAGGTTGCCGTACACCGTGCGGGTCAGGACTATGCCCTTGGTGCGCTCGTTGGGTACCGGCAGGACGATGCGCTCCAGCAGTGTGGCCGCGGCCTTGTCGAAGACCACGAACTGGCCCTTGCGCGGCATGATGCGAAATTCGCTGTGGCCTAGCAGGTTGTGTTCCAGGGTGTCGCCGAACAGCCCGGCGCAGTTGATCACTTGAGCGCTGCGCAGGGTGCCCCGGTTGGTGTGCAGGGTCCAGGCGTCGCCATCGAACTGGCCTTGCTGCACCTCGCATTGCAACTGTACGCGGGCGCCATGGGCCATGGCCTGCTGCAGGTAACCCAGGGGGGCGGACCAGGGGTCGATCAGGTGCTCGTCGGGCACCAGTACCGCGCCCACGGCGTGATTGGCCAGGTGCGGCTCCAGGGCGAGGATCTCGCTGCGTTCCAGCAGGCGAACGTTGTCTACCCCATTGGCCTGGGCCTGGGCGAGGATCCCCGGCAGCCTGGCCTGGTCCTCGGCGTTCCAGGCCACTACCAGCGCGCCACTCTTGAGCAGTGGCAGGTTCATGGCCGAGTGGATTTCCAGGTATTCCTGGTAGCCGGCCTGCATGCACTGCAGTTCCAGGCTGCCACTGGGGGCGTCGAAGCCGGTGTGCAGGATGGCACTGTTGGCCTTGCTGGCGCCGGAGAGAATGTCGCTGCCCTTTTCCAGCAGCACCACCCGTGCGCCTTCGAGGGCGAAGCGCCGGGCCATGGCGCAACCGACGACCCCGCCACCGACGATGGCCACATCGAAAGTCACATTGTTCGGATAAAGTTCGGTCATATAAATGCCTGTTTCCTGCGGTAACACCCAAGGATCTGTGCAGGAATCAAAGCATAATGTGGGCCATGATTGTTGTTTTTATTTTCTATTCGGTCATATATCGGTCATTTGGTTGTGGTTTTCGGTGATGGCCATCACCTGTGGCAACGGCCCTGGTTCAGGGCTGTGGCACCAGATGCACCTCCACGCCCGCTTTCTCCAGGGCCGCCAGCAGCTCCGGGCCGGGCTGGCGGTCGATCACCAGGCGGTCTATGCGCTCCAGCGGGAACACCTTGAACAGGCCGCGGCGTTCCAGCTTCGAGGAATCGGCGATCACCGTCAGCTGGCGGGCCTGGGCAATCATGGCGCGGGCCACTTCGGCTTCTTCGATGGAGAAGTCCATGGCGCCGTCTTCATTCAGTGCGCCAATGGTGATCACCGCGTGCTCGGCGTTGAAACGGGTGATCTGTTCCAGGGCCAGGGTGCCGACGTTCTGTGTCGAGTCGGGGCGATATTCACCACCGATCATGAACACCCGATTGCCCGACTCGCCAATGCAGCCGGCAATCGGCAGGGAGTTGGTGATCACCGTCAGGCGGGTGTGCTGCGCCAGCTCCCGGGCGAAGAACAGGGTGGTGGTGCCGGTATCGATGAAGATGCTGTCGCCCGCGCAGAACAGGCCGGCGGCGTAGCGGCCGATGGCGCGCTTCTCCTGGGCGTGTTCGTTCATGCGGGTCTGGAAGGTGTTTTCGTGCTCGCCGGTAGGGGGCAGGGCCGCGCCACCGTGGAACTTGGTGACCAGGCCGCTTTCCGCCAGGTCGCTGAGGTCGCGGCGGATGGTTTCCTGGGACGTGGCAGTGATGCGCGCCAGCTCTTCCACAGAAATCCGCTCCCGTTGCCGCAGGAGTTCGAGAATGTGCTGTCGTCGTTCGTTGGGGCGCATGGTGTTTTCCGTTTAGTGGTACTTCGCCACACAAATGGGCATTTTTTGTTACTTACGCACACTCCTGGTTCAGGAATGTGCTGATTCGGTCAAATTCGATGGAAAAGTTAAGCATTTACTTGCACGTTTCACAATGGCCTGCAGTCATGGGGTTGGCTCCGGACTCACGGCAGGTCGGGCCAATGTTGCGAAGATGAATTGACCGAAATATGGTTGTTTTAAAGTAAAAACCACAACTAATACACATTGTGGCACGGGATGTGCCCTGTGTTTCATCACCTGGTTCATCGTTCTCCTTGGCGATGAGTGACCAGAGCTGGCCTCGACAAGAACTTCCCCGGCGGGGGAAACCTATAAATGACGCTCAGAGAGATGAACCCACATGGCTGAATTTGGAAACTACGTCATTTACCTGATCATGCTCGGCGCCGTGATCGGCGCCCTGTCATCCATCATCAAGCCCGAGAGCGGGCTGGGTAAGGAGTTCGTCAACGGTATCCACTCCATCGGCCCGGTGTTCCTGGCCCAGGCCGGGATCATGGTGGCGATTCCCTACCTGTCCCAGGGCATTTCCCACGCCCTGGGGCCGTTCTTCAACGCCCTGGGTTCGGATGTCTCCATCGCGGCGCTGTCGATCATTGCCGTGGACATGGGCGGCTACCAGCTGGCCAACGCCCTGACCGCCAACCGTGACCTGTGGATTACCGCAATGCTGGTGGGCTACACCTCCGGGGCGACCATCGTCTACCTGATCCCGGTGGGCCTGACCATGCTCGAGCGCAAGGACCACAAGTACCTGGCCCTGGGTGCCATGGCCGGGCTGATCAGCATTCCGTTCGCGGTGCTGATGTCGCTGCTGATCATCACCGCTACCCACCTGCCGGTGCGGGACATCGTTTCCACCAACTCCGAGGCGCTGTACTACCTGTCCCTGGGCTTCGTCGACATGCTCAAGCTGCTGGCGCCGCTGTTCGTGTTCTGCTTCCTGCTGGCGGCGGGGCTGCGCTACCGGCCGCAGATGATGGTCAGGGGCTTCCTGGTGTTCGGCAAGATCATGGACGCGGCGATCAAGCTGATCCTGGCCCTGAGCATCGTCGAGCACTTCACCAAGTTCTTCAGCATCAACTTCGGCGGCTGGGGCTTCGACCCGATGTTCGCCGACGAAAAGGAGCTGTTCCGGGCGATCGAGATCGCCGGCTACATCGGCATCATGCTCGCCGGTACCTTCCCCATCTGCTACCTGTTCCAGCGTTACTGCAAGAAGCCCATGGAACTGCTGGGGCGCCATCTGAACCTGTCCAGCACCGGTGCCGCGGGGTTCATCATGGTGTTTGCCAACATCATCGCCACCTTCCACCTGTTCAAGCACATGACCGCCCGCGACAAGGTGCTGTGCGTGGCCCTGGGGGTCTGCGCCCAGGCACTGATCGGCGACCACCTGGCCTTCACTGCGAACTTCCAGCCAAGCCTGATCCTGCCGATTCTGCTCGGCAAACTGTTTGGCGGCCTGCTGGCGGTGGCGATCGCCATCCGCATCTCGGTGCCGGCTGCCCAGCGCTATGAGCTGCAAGAGCAGGAACAGGCGGCCGCCTTTGCCCTGCAACCTGCGCGGGCCTGACGGCCCGCACCACCTATCCCTGAAATCGAGGTAACGATGCGCAAGATTTTCCTGGCCTGCCCCTACAGCCATTCCGAGCCGGCCGTCATCAACGAGCGTTTTCTCCAATGCAACCAGGTCGCGGCGCAGATACTGGAAGCCGGCCATGCGGTGTTCAGCCAGGTGAGCATGTCCCACCCGATCAACCTGTGCCTTGCGGGCAAGGACAATGCCGCCATCGGCAAGCTCTGGGCGCCGGTGGATGCGCTGTACATGGCGATGATGGAGGAGCTGATCGTGCTCGACCTGCCGGGCTGGAAGGACAGTGGCGGGATCAAGCGCGAGATCGAGGTGTTCGAAACGTCCGGGCGGCGGG
This sequence comes from Pseudomonas sp. NFPP25, assembly GCF_900116505.1. Taxonomy (NCBI): domain Bacteria; kingdom Pseudomonadati; phylum Pseudomonadota; class Gammaproteobacteria; order Pseudomonadales; family Pseudomonadaceae; genus Pseudomonas; species Pseudomonas sp. NFPP25. Next base: position 432,337 of record NZ_FPBG01000005.1, read on the forward strand.
TCAGCCTGTGGTCGCAAGTCAGCCACGAGTTCGTCTGAGCGCCTCCCCGTGCCCGTCGTCGCCTGCGCCGGGTACGGCCCCGCTCTGAACTGACGACAGCCTGCGCACAGGGTAAACTTGCCCCCCTGCGCAGGAGCAACCATGAACTATCGTCACGCCTTCCACGCCGGCAATCACGCCGACGTCTTCAAACACCTGACCCTGACCCGCCTCATCGCCCTGATGTCGCGCAAGGAGCAGCCGTTCGCCTACCTCGACAGCCACGCCGGTATCGGCCTGTATGACCTCAAGGGCGACCAGGCCACGCGCACCGGCGAGTACCTGGAAGGCATCGCCCGCCTGTGGGGCGACGAGGACCTGCCGGCGCTGACCGCCGATTACATGCAGGTGCTGCACAAGATGAACCCCGATGGCGAGTTGCGTTACTACCCGGGCTCGCCGGAACTGGCTCGGCGCCTGACCCGTTCCCAGGATCGGGTGCTGCTCAACGAGAAACACCCGGAAGACGGCCTGCTGCTCAAGGACAACATGAAGGGTGACCGGCGGGTAGCGGTGCACCTGGGCGAGGGCTGGCACGTGGCCCGGGCCCTGCTGCCGGTGGCGGAAAAACGCGCGGTGATGCTCATCGACCCGCCTTTCGAGCAACTGGACGAGATGCAGCGCTGTGCGGCCTCGCTGAAGGAAGCCATTGGCCGCATGCGCCAGACCGTGGCGGCCATCTGGTACCCGGTCAAGGACCAGCGCGCCCTGCGACGTTTCTACCAGGATTTGGCCGGTACCGGTGCGCCGAAGCTGCTGCGGGTGGAGTTGCTGGTGCATCCGCTGGATACGCCCAACAGCCTCAACGGTTCGGGCCTGGCGATCGCCAACCCGCCTTGGGGCCTGGAAGAGGAGTTGCGCGAGCTGCTGCCCTGGCTGTCGAAGAAGCTCGGCCAGACCCAGGGCGGCTGGCAGATGGACTGGTTGATCGCAGAGTAAAGGGTCGCTGGCCAGCCAGCTCCTGCGGAAGGTTGCAGGAGCCGGCTGGCCGGCCCAAGGACTCAGATCGGGCAGGTCACGCCGGTGCCGCCGATCCCGCAATAGCCTTCAGGGTTCTTCGCCAGGTACTGCTGGTGGTAAGCCTCGGCGAAGTACACGGTCGGCGCTTCTTCGATTTCCGTGGTGATGGTGCCCAGGCCGGCCTTGGTCAGCTCCGCCTGGAACACGTCCCTGCTGTGCAGCGCCTGCTCCAGCTGGGTCGGATTGGTGGCGTAGATCACCGAGCGGTACTGGGTGCCGATGTCATTGCCCTGGCGCATGCCCTGGGTCGGGTTATGCAGTTCCCAGAACATCGCCAGCAATTCCTTGTAGCTGACCTTTTCCGGCTCGTACACCACCAGCACCACTTCGGTATGCCCGGTCAGGCCCGAGCAGACTTCTTCGTAGGTCGGGTTCGGGGTGAAGCCGCCGGCGTAGCCCACGCACGTGCTGAACACGCCTTCGCGCTGCCAGAAGCGCCGTTCGGCACCCCAGAAACAGCCCAGGCCGAAGATGGCGAAATCCACATTGCCCGGAAACGGGCCCAGCAGCGGGTTGCCGTTGACGTAGTGTTCGGCAGGTAGGGCCATGGGGGTTTCACGGCCAGGCAGAGCTTGTTCTTTGGTTGGAAGCACGTTTTTGTTCACCAGAATTTCCGAGCGCAAGACCATGTTGCAGTCCTCCAGTCAGGTTGGGGAGTCAGTCAGTCGATAGACACGCAGTTTGCCCGAGTGTTACAGCGCTGTCAGGCAATTGGGCCACGAGGATAACGCTTGAGCTTGGCAATCAGCTCGGAGCCGGGAATCGGTCGGTCGAACAGGTAGCCCTGGCCCACGTCGCAGCGGTGGCGGCGCAGGAAGGCCAGTTGCTCGGCGGTCTCGATGCCTTCGGCGACCACCTTGATCTTCAGGTTGTGGGCCATGGCGATCACCGCGGAGGTGATTTCCATGTCGTCCTGGTTGTCGGGGATCTCGTGGATGAAGCTGCGATCGATCTTGATGATATCGATGGGGAATTTCTTCAGGTAACTCAGGGACGAATAGCCGGTGCCGAAGTCGTCCATGGCCAGGGTCAGGCCGAGTTTTTTCAGTTGTTCCAGCTGCTGGTGGGTGTCGTCGGTGGCTTCCAGCAGCAGGCCCTCTGTTAGCTCAAGCTCCAGCAGCGAGGAGGGCAGTTGTTCTTCCTTGAGGATGCTGGCGATGGAGGCCACCAGGTCCGGGTCGGAAAACTGCTTGGGCGACAGGTTGATGGCCACGTGCAGGTTGCCCATGCCGGCGGCGGTCAGTTGCTTGCTCATGCGGCAGGCCTGGCGGGCGATCCACTTGCCGATGGGGATGATCAGGCCGGTTTCTTCCGCCACGCTGATGAACTGGTCGGGGCGGATCATGCCCTTTTCCGGATGGTTCCAGCGCAGCAGCGCCTCCATGCCCAGCAGGCGGCCGCTGCGCAGGCACAGCTTGGGCTGGTAGAACACGTCCAGCTCGTTCTGGGTCAGGGCGCGGCGCAGGTTGTTCTCGACGAACAGTTTGTAGCTGGCCTCGGCGTTCAGCGCCTCGGTGAACACCTGCACCTGGTGCTTGCCGTTGGCCTTGGCCTTGTGCAGGGCCAGGCCGGCGTTGCGCATCAGGGTCTGCGGGTCACGGCCGTGCAGCGGCGCACTGGCCAGGCCCACGGAGCCGGTGACGCTGATCAACTGGTTGTCGACGAACATCGGCTTGTCCAGGGTCATCAGCAACTGGCTGGCGATCTGTTGCCCGGTTTCCAGGTCGGTGTTGTCCAGCAGCACGGCGAATTCGTTGCTGGCGAAGCGCGCCAGGCTGCCGCTGGGGCTCAGGCTGTTGCGCAGGCGCCGGGCCAGGCTGATCAGCAGTTTGTCGCCGGTCTGGTGGCCGAGGCTGTCGTTGATCCGCTTGAAATTGTCGATGTCCACCAGCAGCAGGCTGATCGGGGTATCGCTGTCTCGGGCAAAGCGTTCATCGAGGTTGCGGATGAAGGCGGGGCGGTTGCCCAGGTTGGTCAGGTTGTCGGTGTAGGCCAGGCGCTCGATGCGTTGCTGGGCGAGCTTGGTCTGGGTGATGTCTTCGTAGATGCCGATGTAGTGGGTCAGCTCGCGGTTGTCGCCATACACCTTGGAAATCGACAGCTGGCCCCAGTAAGGCTCCAGGTTCTTGCGCCGGCTCTTGAACTCGCCCTGCCAGCTGTTGCTCTTGGCCAGGCTGGACGGAGCGTCGAACAGCAGCTCGCTGAGGTTTTCCAGGGCTGGTAGTTCGGACAGGCGGTGGCCATGGACCTCTTCGGTGCTGTATTGGGTGATCGCCGTGAAGCTGGGGTTGACGTACTCGACCACGCCGTCGCAATTGACCAGCAGGAAGGCGTTGGCGCTCTGTTCCACGGCGCGCTGGAACAGGTGCAGGGCGCTGGTGGCGGCCCGCCGGTTGTGATTGTTGATGACCTGGGCGAACTGGTCTGCCAGTTCACCGGCGAAGGCGATCTCGTCGGACTGCCAGGCCCGGGTCATGCCGGTCTGTTCCAGGCACAGCACGCCGACGACCTGGCCGTCGATGCGGATGCTGGCGTCGAGCATGGCGTTGACGTCCCGCGGGCGCAGGCTCTCGGCCATCTCCCGGGTTCGCGGGTCGCGCATGGCGTTCTGCGCGTCGATGGCGCGGCAGCTGTGCAGGGCTTCCAGGTAGTCGGGAAAGCTGCTGGCGTCGATGGGCTCCGGCATGCGGTATTCCTGGGGGCCGCGGTGATAGGCGGCAATCGGCACCAGTTGCTGGTCTTCCAGGTTCCAGATGCTGGCGCAGTCGATCTGGTAGATGTCGCAGGCGCTGCGGGTAATCAGTTCGGCCGCTTCCTTCAACGAATTGCCGGTGCTGTAGCGCTGGCGGGTCAGGAGCAGGATCAGGTCTTGCTGCGCACGCACCCGTTCCAGGTGCTGCAATTGCTCCTGCTGGGCCCGCTGGTTGAGTTCCAGGGCGATCTGCAGGCGGGTGTTCTGGGTTTCCAGATCCAGTGCAGGCAGCGCCGAAGCATCGCTGAACAGCCCTTCGACCACCAGCAGGTAGCCGCGCAGCAGGTGCCGGTTGTGCTGTTTGTAGGCTTCGCCCAGCTCGAGGATGCTCAAGGCACCCTGGGCGGTGTGCAGGGTATAGCGGATCAGGTAATGGGAGCTGTTGCTCAGTTGTTGCTGGATGGTGTCGTGCAACTGATAGCGGGCTTCGGGCTCCATCAGGCTGGCATAGGGCGAGCCGACCAGGGCGCAGAGTTCGACGGCGGGCAGGCCGAACTGGCGTTCGCAATTGGGGTCGAGAAACAGCAGCGCCCAGCTCGCTTCATTCAGCCGTTCGAAACGCAACATGCCGAGCCGCGAGGGCACAGGCAACTGCGTCACTACCTCGGCCGCCATACGGCTGGCGGCATCGGGTTGGCTTTTCATGGGGAAACTCGCTTCGAAATTGCTGATCGCGCCGGGCTCACGCCCTCTTTACTGTTGCCTGCGGCAAGGTTGCATCATGGCGCATCGACTGACAAGTAAGATGAAGGCTAAGTGCTATAAACCTGTATCGGCAGGCGGGAGGATTTCTGCAAAGTAACTTTTTTGCTGTTTAGCGACGTGCATTGACGGGCAATTGGCGACGTTTTTCTGGCAAAAAAAGCCCCGCCAAATTGACGGGGTTGAGGTACGAGCGTGGCGCTCGGAAAGCGTGCGCTACCGGCCCGCCCATGACAGGCGGGCCGGTACGCGGGTTACAGCAGAATGGTGCGGATGTCCGCCAGCAGGTCGCTCAGGCGCTTGGTGAAGCGTGCGGCGGCCGCGCCGTTGATCACACGGTGATCGTAGGACAGGGACAGGGGCAGCATCAGTTTCGGCTGGAAGGCCTTGCCGTCCCAGACTGGCTGGATGGTGGCCTTGGAAACACCGAGGATCGCCACTTCCGGCGCGTTGACGATCGGTGTGAAACCGGTGCCGCCAATGTGCCCGAGGCTGGAGATGGTGAAGCAGGCGCCTTGCATCTCGTCCGCAGACAGCTTCTTGGTGCGGGCTTTTTCCGCCAGGGAAGCCGCCTCGGCCGCCAGTTGCAGCAGGCTCTTCTGGTCGACGTTCTTGATCACCGGTACCAGCAGGCCATCCGGAGTGTCCACGGCGAAGCCGATGTTCACGTACTTCTTGCGGATGATCGCCTTGCCGCTTGGCGCCAGGGAGCTGTTGAAGTCCGGCAGTTCCTTGAGCAGGTGGGCACAGGACTTGAGCAGCAGCGGCAGGATGGTCAGCTTGACGCCGGCCTTCTCGGCCACGGCCTTCTGTGCAACGCGGAAAGCTTCCAGCTCGGTGATGTCGGCCGAGTCGAATTGAGTCACGTGTGGCACGTTCAGCCAGCTGCGGTGCAGGTTGGCGGCGCCGGCCTGCATCAGGCGGGTCATCGGCACTTCTTCGATTTCACCGAAGCGGCTGAAGTCCACGACCGGAATCGGCGGGATGCCCGCGCCACCGGTTGCGCCGCCAGCAGCTGGCGCTTCCTTGGCCTTCTGCATCATGGCCTTGACGTAGACCTGCACGTCTTCTTTCAGGATGCGACCGTGTGGGCCGCTGGCGCCGACAGCGCTCAGCTCGACGCCGAATTCACGGGCCAGTTGACGCACAGCCGGGCCGGCGTGAACTTTCGCGCCTGGCTTGGCAGGTGCGGCGGCCGGGGCGGCAGCAGGTGCAGCGGCAGCCGGGGCAGCGGCGGCTGGAGCCGGAGCGCTTGGCGCCGCAGCCGGAGCCGGGGCAGCAGCAGGCGCTGCGCCTTTGACTTTCAGCTTGAGGATCAGATCGCCGGTGCCGACTTCGTCGTCCAGCTTGATGGAAACGCTTTCCACCACGCCAGCGGCAGGCGATGGAATTTCCATGCTCGCCTTGTCGGATTCCAGGGTAATCAGCGACTGGTCGGCTTCAACGCTGTCGCCAGCCTTGACCAGCACTTCGATGATCTTGGCCTTGCCGGCCGAACCGATGTCCGGAACGTGGATGTCCTGAACACTGTCAGCCACTGGAGCAGCCGGGGCTACTGCAGGAGCAGGCGCAGCGGCAGCGGCCGGAGCAGCAGCCTGGGCCGGAGCGGCAGCAGGAGCCGCAGCACCCGCCACTTCCAGGTCCAGAATCAGGTCACCGGTGCCGACTTCGTCGTTGAGCTTGACGCTGATGGCCTTGACCACGCCAGCGGCAGGCGACGGGATTTCCATGCTTGCCTTGTCGGATTCCAGGGTGATCAGCGATTGATCAGCCTCGACCTTGTCGCCGACCTTGACCTGGATCTCGATGATCTGGGCCTTGCCCGACGAACCGATGTCCGGCACGTGCACTTGCTGAACCGAAGCGGCAGCAGGGGCTGCGGCTGGGGCTGACGCTGCGGCAGGAGCAGCAGCCGGTTTGGCTTCAGCTTTTGCCGCAGGAGCAGCCGCCGGGGCCGCAGCAGCGGCGCCCTCGACTTCCAGTTCGAGCAGTTCGTCGCCTTCTTTCAGACGGTCGCCCAGCTTCACCTTGAGGCTCTTGATGACGCCGGCTTTCGGGGCCGGCACTTCCATGCTGGCCTTGTCCGATTCCAGGGTCAGGATGCTCTGGTCGGCTTCGATACGGTCGCCGACCTTCACAAACAGTTCGATTACTTCACCTTCACCGCTGCCGATGTCAGGTACGCGAATGAGTTCGCTCACAGAAAGTCTCCTCAGCAGTCCAGTGGGTTGCGTTTTTCCGGGTTGATACCGAACTTGGTGATGGCTTCAGCCACGACCTTAGGTTCGATGTCACCACGGTCAGCCAAGGCTTCCAGGGCTGCCAACACCACGAAATGACGGTCTACTTCGAAGAAGTGACGCAGTTTCTTGCGGCTGTCGCTGCGGCCGAAACCGTCGGTGCCCAGGACTTTGAACTCCTTGGATGGGACCCACTGGCGGATCTGTTCGGCGAACAGCTTCATGTAGTCGGTGGAGGCGATGACCGGACCCTTGCGGCCGTTCAGGCACTCTTCGACATAGCTCAGCTTCGGCTTCTGGCCAGGGTGCAGGCGGTTGCTGCGTTCCACGGCCAGGCCGTCGCGGCGCAGTTCGTTGAAGCTGGTCACGCTCCAGACATCGGCAGCGACGTTGAACTCGTCACGCAGGATCTTCGCGGCTTCGCGAACTTCGCGCAGGATGGTGCCGGAGCCCATCAGTTGCACGTGGTGCGCGGCCTCGCGGGTGTCTTCTTCCAGCAGGTACATGCCCTTGATGATGCCTTCCTCGACACCGGCCGGCATGGCTGGCTGCTGGTAGGACTCGTTCATCACGGTGATGTAGTAGAAGACGTCCTGTTGCTCTTCGGTCATCTTCTTCATGCCGTCCTGGATGATCACCGCCAGCTCGTAGCCGTAGGTCGGATCAAAGGTGCGGCAGTTCGGGATGGTCCCGGCCAGCATGTGGCTGTGACCGTCTTCGTGCTGCAGGCCTTCCCCGTTGAGGGTGGTGCGCCCGGCAGTACCGCCGATCAGGAAGCCGCGGGTACGGCTGTCGCCGGCAGCCCAGGCCAGGTCGCCGATACGCTGGAAGCCGAACATCGAATAGAAGATGTAGAACGGCAGCATTGGCTGGTTGTGGCTGGAGTACGAAGTACCGGCAGCGATGAAGGAGCTCATGGCGCCCGCTTCGTTGATGCCTTCTTCGAGGATCTGGCCCTTCTTGTCTTCGCGGTAGAACATCACCTGGTCTTTATCGACTGGCTCGTAGAGCTGGCCGACGGAGGAGTAGATGCCCAACTGGCGGAACATGCCTTCCATACCGAAGGTGCGGGCTTCGTCCGGGATGATCGGCACGATGCGCTGGCCGATTTCCTTGTCCTTGACCAGTTGCGCGAGGATCCGCACGAAGGCCATGGTGGTGGAGATTTCACGGTCGCCCGAGCCGTCGAGGATGGCCTTGAGGGTATCCAGTGGCGGAGTCGGGACGCTGAAGCTCTTGGCGCGACGCTGCGGCACGAAACCGCCCAGTGCGGCACGACGCTCGCTCAGGTAGCGGGCTTCGGCGCTGCCTTCTTCTGGTTTGAAGAACGGCAGGTTCTCGATGTCGTCGTCTTTCACCGGAATGTCGAAACGGTCGCGGAACAGCTTCAGGCTGTCGACGTCGACTTTCTTGGTGTTGTGCGCGGTGTTCTTCGCTTCGCCGGCGCCGGTGCCATAACCCTTGATGGTCTTGGCCAGGATGACGGTCGGCTGCTCTTTGTGGTTGACCGCCTCGTGGTAGGCCGCATAGACCTTGTACGGGTCATGGCCGCCACGGTTGAGTTTCCAGATCTCGTCGTCGGACAGATCGGCAACCATCGCCTTGAGTTCAGGGGTGTTGAAGAAGTGCTCGCGGACGAACGCGCCGTCCTTGGCCTTGTAGTTCTGGTACTCGCCGTCGATGACTTCGTCCATGCGGCGCTGCAGGATGCCGTCGACGTCCTTGGCCAGCAGTGGATCCCAGAAACGGCCCCAGACCACCTTGTTGACGTTCCACTGGGCGCCACGGAACACGCCTTCGAGTTCCTGGATGATCTTGCCGTTGCCGCGAACCGGGCCGTCGAGGCGCTGCAGGTTGCAGTTGATGACGAAGATCAGGTTGTCCAGCTTCTCGCGGCCGGCCAGGGAGATCGCGCCCAGGGATTCCGGCTCGTCGCACTCGCCGTCGCCCATGAAGCACCAGACTTTCTGTTTGCCGGCAGGGATGAAGCCACGGGCTTCCAGGTACTTCATGAAGCGCGCCTGGTAGATCGCCTGGATCGGGCCCAGACCCATGGAAACGGTCGGGAACTGCCAGAAGTCAGGCATCAGCCAAGGGTGCGGGTAGGACGACAGGCCATTGCCATCGACTTCCTGGCGGAAGTTGTTCATCTGGTCTTCGGTGATGCGGCCTTCCATGAACGCACGGGCGTAGACGCCTGGCGATGCGTGACCCTGGAAGTAGATCAGGTCGCCGCCGTGTTCGTCGGTCGGGGCCTGGAAGAAGTAGTTGAAGCCGATGTCATACAAGGTGGCGCTGGAGGCGAAGCTGGAGATGTGACCGCCCAGGTCAGAATCTTTCAGGTTCGTACGCATGACCATGGCCAACGCGTTCCAACGTACCAGCGAGCGAATGCGGCGTTCCATGAACAGGTCGCCAGGCATGCGTGCTTCGTGGGTGACGGGAATCGTGTTGCGGTACGGCGTGGTGATGGCGTAGGGCAGTTGCGAGCCGCTGCGGGTCGCGAGTTCGCCCATACGGGTCATCAGATAGTGAGCACGGTCTTCGCCTTCTTTGTCGAGAACCGATTCCAGGGCGTCCAGCCATTCCTGGGTTTCGACGGGATCGAGGTCTTGCATGGCTTGCTCCAGGGCGGAAAGGCTTCCAGAATCGGTTGCCTGAGTTTGCGACTGGCCTTTTGGGCAGACGATTATAAATTCTTGGATTGCCGGAGGTTGATCCAGCGGCGTGTAGTTTTACTACAAATCGTCGGCCATTTCAGCCTTTCGAATGTATATACGAGTAGTAAAACTACAGAAGAGCGGCTTGTGGCCTCCTGCTGCGTTGTGAGAATAATCGTTACTGTTGGTCGATGACTAACGGGAATAGGTAATAAATTAATGCCGGCTGCTAAAAAAAACCTATTTTCAGCTATTTCTAACTTTTGTTCGACAGTCCATCAGGCGACCTGCCCGCGACATCCGTCCCCGCCCGCATTTTCCACGCCGATCAAGGATAGCCCATGAGCCTGCCCGCGCTTGCCCCCGTCCCCGCGATTCTCTTGCCATTGGTCAGCCGCGCAGAGCAGTCGTTGCGTGGCGCCGTCGCGGCCCTGGAAGGCGATCCCGGGTTGGCCGACTGGAGCGCCGAACGCTGGGCAGAGTTCGCCCGGGTGGGCGCTGCCAGCGACTTTGTCATTGAACAGAGCCTGCGTGACCCTTTGATGTTGCTGGAGCTGGTGCGCAGCGGCGAGCTGGACCGCCCATTCGCGCCTGGGGAGTTGTGCGCGCAAATCGCCGCCGCGGTGCAGGCGGCCGAGAGCGAGGATCAATTGGGGCGCGTGCTGCGGCGCCAGCGCACCCGCCAGCAGGTGCGGATCATCTGGCGCGACCTGACCCGCCAGGCGGATCTGGTGCAGACCTGCCGCGACCTTTCCGATCTGGCCGACGCCTGCATCGACCAGGCCTATCAATGGTTGTATCTGCGTCACACCCAGCAGTTCGGCGTGCCCACCGGCGGGCGTAGCGGCGAGCCGCAGCAGATGGTGATCCTCGGCATGGGCAAGCTGGGGGCGGTGGAACTCAACCTGTCGTCGGACATCGACCTGATCTTCGCCTACCCCGAAGGCGGCGAGACCGTCGGCGTCAAGCGGCCCCTGGATAATCAGGAGTTCTTCATTCGCCTCGGGCAGCGCCTGATCAAGGCCCTGGACCCGATGACCGTCGACGGGTTCGTGTTCCGCGTCGACATGCGCCTGCGGCCCTATGGTTCTGCCGGTGCCCTGGTGTTGAGCTTCAATGCGCTGGAGCAGTACTACCAGGATCAGGGGCGCGACTGGGAACGCTACGCCATGATCAAGGCCCGGGTGGTGGCAGGGGATCAGGCCGCCGGTGCGCAGTTGCTGGACATGCTGCGGCCTTTCGTCTATCGCCGTTACCTGGACTTTTCCGCCATCGAGGCGCTGCGCACCATGAAGCAGCTGATCCAGCAGGAAGTCCGGCGCAAGGGCATGGCCGACAATATCAAGCTGGGCTCGGGGGGGATCCGCGAGGTCGAGTTCATCGCCCAGGCTTTCCAGCTGATCCATGGCGGACGCGACCTGAGCCTGCAGCAGCGTCCTCTATTAAAGGTGCTGGGCACTCTGGAAGGGCAGGGCTACCTGCCGCCTGCCGTGATCAGCGAGCTGCGCGAAGGCTATGAGTTCCTGCGCTACACCGAGCACGCGATCCAGGCCATCGCCGATCGCCAGACGCAGATGCTTCCGGACAATCCCCAGGATCAGGCGCGGATCGCCTTCATGCTGGGCTTTGCCGACTGGAACGCCTTCCACGAACAGTTGATGCACTGGCGCGGCCGGGTAGATTGGCACTTCCGTCAGGTCATCGCCGACCCGGATGAGGATGAAGGCGCCGAAAGCGAAGTGGTGGTGGGTGGCGAATGGCTGCCGTTGTGGGAGGAAGCCCAGGATGAGGAGGCCGCCTGCCGCCAGTTGCAGGAGGGCGGCTTCGTCGATGCGCCCAAGGCCCTGCGTGCCCTGGCCGGTCTGCGGGGCAGCCCGCAGCTACGTGCCATGCAGCGCCTGGGGCGCGAACGTCTGGATGCCTTTATTCCGCGGTTGCTGGCCCAGGCGGTGGAGCACGCCAATCCGGACCTGGTGCTGGAGCGAGTGCTGCCGCTGGTGGAAGCCGTGGCGCGGCGCTCGGCCTATCTGGTGCTGCTCACCGAGAACCCGGGGGCTCTACGTCGTCTGCTGACCTTGTGCGCCGCCAGCCCGTGGATCGCCGAGCAGATCACCCGCTTCCCCCTGCTGCTGGATGAACTGCTCAACGAGGGGCGCCTGTTCAAGCCGCCCCTGGCGCCGGAACTGGCTGCCGAGTTGCGCGAGCGCCTGACGCGCATTCCCGAGGATGACCTTGAGCAGCAGATGGAAGCCCTGCGCCACTTCAAGCTGGCCCACCGCCTGCGAGTGGCCGCCTCGGAGATCGCCGGCAGCCTGCCTTTAATGAAAGTCAGCGATTACCTGACCTGGCTCGCCGAAGCGATCCTGGAGCAGGTGCTGGCCCTGGCCTGGCGCCAGACGGTGTCCAAGCACGGTGCACCGCTGCGTACCGACGGCACCTTGTGCGACCCGGGCTTCATCATTGTCGGTTACGGCAAGGTCGGCGGCATCGAGCTGGGCCACGGTTCCGACCTGGACCTGGTGTTCATCCATGATGGCGACCCCCAGGCGGAAACCGACGGGCCCAAACCCATAGACGGTGCGCAGTTTTTCACCCGGCTGGGGCAGCGCATCATTCACCTGCTGACCACCCAGACCAACTCCGGCCAGCTCTATGAAGTGGATATGCGCCTGCGGCCTTCCGGCGCTTCGGGGTTGCTGGTGAGTTCCCTGGGGGCCTTTGCCCGCTATCAGGAAAACGAGGCCTGGACCTGGGAGCACCAGGCGCTGGTGCGGGCGCGGGTGCTGGTGGGCAGCCAGGATGTGGGCCAGGCCTTTGAAAAGGTCAGGGCCGCGGTGCTGGGGAAAAAACGCGACCTGCCCAAGCTGCGCCAGGAAGTCAGCGAGATGCGGGCCAAGATGCGCGACAACCTGGGCAGCCGCCTGACCGCCGCCGGAACCGCAGCCAATGCCTTCGAAGCCACGGCGCCGTTCGACCTCAAGCAGGACGCCGGAGGTATCGTCGATATCGAATTTATGGTGCAATACGCGGCCCTGGCGTGGTCCGAAGAGCACCCGTCACTGCTGCGCTATACCGATAACATCCGCATCCTGGAAGGTCTGGAGCAAGTCGGGCTGATGCCCGCGAGCGATGCCAGCCTGCTGCGCGAGGTCTACAAGGCCTATCGTTCCGCGGCTCACCGGCAGGCGTTGCAGAATGAGGCCGGAATCATTACCGGTGATCAATTTGTGACCGAACGACGGGAAGTGTTACGAATTTGGCGTGAGCTGGGGCTAAGCTAAGCGGCCTGAGAAGGCCAACCATGTATTCGGCGGGCCTTGCCGGCTCGCCCAAACTGAACCGGCGGTGAAGGCCGCGGTGCTGGATTCTCGAGGCGGGGAGGCGTATGCCTCCCCGGTTCGTTTATGGAAACCACATGAATATTCTGATCGTTGGGCCCAGTTGGGTCGGTGACATGGTGATGGCGCAGACACTCTTCGAGTGCCTGAAACAGCGTCATCCACAATGCGAGATCGACGTGCTGGCCCCCGAGTGGAGCCGGCCGATCCTCGAACGCATGCCCCAGGTGCGTCGGGCCCTGAGCTTTCCCCTGGGCCATGGCGCCCTGGAACTGGCGACCCGCCGGCGGATCGGCAAGTCCCTGGCTGGCCAGTACGATCAGGCGATCCTGCTGCCCAACTCGCTGAAGTCGGCGCTGGTGCCGTTTTTTGCCGGCATTCCCAAGCGCACCGGCTGGCGCGGCGAGTTCCGCTACGGCCTGCTCAATGACGTGCGCAAGCTCGACAAAGAACGTTATCCGCTGATGATCGAGCGCTTCATGGCCCTGGCCTATGCGCCGGGGGCCGAGCTGCCCAAGCCTTATCCGCGCCCGAGCCTGCAGATCGATCCGCAAAGCCGGGATGCGGCCCTGGCCAAGTTCGGCCTGAGCCTGGACCGCCCGGTGCTGGCACTGTGCCCGGGGGCGGAGTTCGGCGAAGCCAAGCGCTGGCCGTCCGAGCACTACGCCCAGGTCGCCGAGGCGAAGATCCGCGAAGGCTGGCAGGTGTGGCTGTTCGGCTCGAAGAATGACCATGCCGTGGGCGAAGAGATTCGCGGGCGGCTGATTCCCGGCCTGCGCGAGGAATCGAGCAACCTCAGTGGCGAAACGTCCCTGGCCGAGGCCATCGACCTGCTGTCCTGCGCCGATTCGGTGGTGTCCAACGATTCCGGGTTGATGCACGTGGCTGCGGCGCTCAATCGCCCGCTGGTGGCGGTGTACGGCTCGACTTCGCCGGGCTTCACCCCGCCCCTGGCAGATCGGGTCGAGGTAGTACGGCTGGGGATCGAATGCAGCCCGTGCTTTGACCGCACCTGCCGCTTCGGCCATTACAACTGCCTGCGCCAGTTGTTGCCGCAGCCGGTGAACGAAGCCCTGCAGCGGTTGCAGGGCACCGTGGTCGAGGTTCAATAAGTTGCGGGTACTGTTGATCAAGACCTCGTCCCTGGGGGATGTGATTCACGCATTGCCGGCGCTGACCGATGCCGCGCGAGCCATCCCCGGGATCAAGTTCGACTGGGTGGTGGAAGAAGGCTTTGCCGAAATTCCCACCTGGCATCCGGCGGTCGGCAAGGTGATACCGGTGGCGATCCGTCGCTGGCGCAAGAACATCTGGCAGACCATCAAGAGTGGCGAGTGGCGACGCTTCAAGCAGAGCGTGCGCTCGACCAAGTACGACCTGGTGATCGATGCCCAAGGCCTGCTGAAAAGCGCCTGGCTGACCCGCTACGTGCGCGCCCCGGTGGCGGGGCTGGACAAGAACTCGGCCCGCGAGCCTCTGGCTTCACGCTTCTATTCCCGGCGCCTGGCGGTGGCCCGTGGGCAGCACGCGGTGGAGCGCGTGCGCCAACTGTTCGCCGTGGCCCTGGGCTACGACCTGCCCCAGGGCCTGGGCGACTATGGCCTGAACGTCGAAAAACTCGTGGAGTTGCCGCGCAAGAAGCCCTTCGTGCTGTTCCTGCATGGCACCACCTGGGACACCAAGCACTGGCCCGAGGCCTACTGGCGCGAGCTGACCGAACGCATGGGCATGCTCGGCGTCGAGGTCAAGCTGCCCTGGGGCAACCCCGCGGAAAAGGCTCGCGCCGAGCGCATCGCCAGCGGCCTGAAAAACGCCACGGTGCTGCCGAAGCTGAACCTGGCCGGGGTCGCCAAGGTGCTGGCCGATGCCCAGGCCTGCGTGGCCGTGGACACCGGGCTGGGCCACCTCGCCGCGGCACTGGATGTACCGACCATCTCACTGTTCGGGCCGACCAACCCGGGGCTGACCGGCGCCTATGGCCGTGTGCAGATCCACCTGGGCAGTAACTTTCCGTGCGCACCGTGCCTGCAGAAGAAATGCACCTATCAGCCCACCGCTGTGGACCAGCAGCGTTATGACCTCAAGCGCGAGTGGCCGCTGTGCTTCACTCGCCTGAATCCCGAGCGTGTCGCCAGCCGACTGAGCACCCTGTTACTGGCTGAGGAGCCGCGCTGATGCAATTGGCTTTTGTCCTTTATAAGTATTTCCCCTTCGGCGGCCTGCAGCGCGATTTCATGCGCATCGCCCTGGAGTGCCAGCGGCGCGGGCATCAGATCCGTGTCTACACCCTGATCTGGGAAGGCGATGTCCCTCCCGGTTTCGAAGTGCTGGTGGCGCCGGTCAAGGCGCTGTTCAACCATCGTCGCAATGAAAAGCTCAGCGCCTGGATGGAGGCCGACCTGGCCAAGCGCCCGGTGGACCGGCTGGTGGGTTTCAACAAGATGCCGGGGCTGGATGTGTACTACGCCGCCGACGGCTGTTTCGAGGACAAGGCACAGAACCTGCGACACTCCCTGTACCGGCGCTGGGGCCGTTACCGGCACTTTGCCGAGTACGAGCGCGCGGTGTTCGCCAAGGACGCGAGGACCGAGATCCTGATGATCTCCGAGGTCCAGCAGCCACTGTTCATCAAGCACTACGACACCCCGCTGGAGCGCTTCCACCTGCTGCCGCCGGGGATCGCCCAGGACCGCCGGGCACCGGCCAACGCCGCCGAGATCCGGGCGGATTTTCGTCGCGAATTCAAGCTCAAGGATGACGACCTGCTGCTGGTGCAGATCGGTTCCGGGTTCAAGACCAAGGGTGTGGACCGCAGCCTCAAGGCCCTGGCGGCATTGCCCTCGGCGCTGAAAAAACGCACCCGGCTGTTTGTAATCGGCCAGGACGACCCCAAGGTATTCCAGGTGCAAAGTGCTGCGCTGGGGTTGAGCGACCAGGTGCAGTTCATGAAGGGCCGCAGCGATATCCCGCGGTTCCTGCTGGGCGCCGACCTGCTGATTCACCCGGCCTACAACGAAAACACCGGCACCGTATTGCTGGAGGCCCTGGTGGCCGGCCTGCCGGTGCTGGTCAGCGCGGTCTGCGGTTATGCCCATTACATTGCCGAGGCCCAGAGCGGCCTGGTGCTGGATGAGCCGCTGGAACAGGCGCAGCTCAATCAATACCTCACCACCATGTTGACCGACGACGCTGCACGCGCGACCTGGAGCCGAAATGGCCTGGCGTTCGCCGAGACGGCCGACCTTTACAGCATGCCGCAGCACGCTGCGGATGTGATTCTGGCGGAGCAACACCGATGAAGTTGATGCTTGCCGAACCCTTCAAGAGCCTCTGGGCCGGACGCGATGCGTTCGACGCTGTCGAGGGCCTGAAGGGCCAGGTCTACCGTGAGCTGGAAGCGCGCCGTACCTTGCGTACGGAAGTCGACGGCCGCGGTTATTTCGTGAAGATCCATCGTGGGATCGGCTGGGGCGAGATCGTCAAGAACCTGGTCACCGCCAAACTGCCGGTGCTCGGCGCCGGCCAGGAATGGCGCGCCCTGGAGCGCCTGCATCAGGTGGGCGTGCCCACCATGACCGCCGTGGCCTACGGCGAGCGTGGGGCCAATCCGGCAGACCAGCATTCGTTCATCGTCACCGAGGAACTGGCGCCGACCGTCAGCCTCGAAGATTTCAGCATCGGCTGGGTCAAGCAGCCGCCGGCGCCTGCGCTCAAGCGCGCGCTGATCGCCGAAGTAGCGCGCATGACCGGCATGATGCATCGCGCCGGGGTCAACCACCGCGACTGCTATATCTGCCACTTCCTGCTGCACACCGATCGGCCTGTCACTCCCGAAGGGCTCAAGCTCTCGGTGATCGACCTGCACCGGGCCCAGACCCGGCCGAAGATCACTCAGCGCTGGCGCAACAAGGATCTGGCGGCGCTGTATTTCTCGGCCCTGGATATCGGCCTGACGCGCCGCGACAAGCTGCGCTTTCTCAAGGGCTACTTCCAGCAGCCGTTGCGGCAGATTCTGGCCGAGGAGGCCGCACTGCTGGCCTGGCTCGAAAGCAAGGCGGAAAAGCTCTACGCCCGCAAGCAACGGTACGGAGATGCACTCTGATGGCGAGCTGGAACCTGGACCCGGCCTATCAGGCGTTGGCGGAGGATTTCGGCAGTCTGGAAGCGGTGTTTGCCCTGCAGGGCGAGCACCTGACCCGGGATCCGTTGTCCGAAGTCATCCGCGTCGAGCGTGGTGGCGTCAACTATTACGTCAAGCGCTATACCGGCGCCGGCAAGAATCTGCGGCGCTACCTGGGCAAGCCCCGGGTCAAGTTCGAGTGGCAGAACCTCAAGCGCTTCGCCAAATGGGGCATTCCCACCGCCGATGTGGTGGCCTGGGGCCTGGAGCGTCGCTGCCTGGCCTATTCCCGGGGTGCGATGATCACCCGGGAGCTGCCGCGTACCGAGGATCTCTCGGTGCTGGCCGAACGCAACGACCCGCGTCTGCAGGACCGTCGTTGGGTGGATGGCGTCAGCCGTCAGTTGGCCGCTTACACCCGGGTCATGCATGACCACCGCTTTACCCACAATGATTTGAAGTGGCGCAACCTGCTGGTCGACGACCAGGACCGGTTGTACCTGATCGATTGCCCGAACGGCGATTTCTGGCGTGGTTTCTGGCTCAAGTACCGGATCACCAAGGACCTGGCCTGTCTGGATAAGGTGGCCAAATACCATCTGTCGGCCACCCAGCGCCTGCGTTTCTACCTGCAATACCGTCAGCGTGATCACTTGAGTGCCGCCGACAAGGAGCGTATTCGCCACGTGGTGAGATTTTTCGAGGGGCGTGAATGACTGATTTTCTGGCGTCCGAGGAGCGTGCGCTGCTGGAGCGCAATGGCCTCGGCACTTTCGACCAGCTGTGGGCCACTCAATTGGAAGCGGTGGATGAACCCAATACCGGTCGTGGCGGCAGCAGCAGTGTGTTTCGCCTGGATGTGGAAGGGCAGGGGTTCTACCTCAAGCGCCAGACCAACTACCTGACCCGGACCCTGCACCGGCCCTTTGGCGAGCCGAGTTTCGCCCGTGAATTTCGCAATATCCGCCGCTACCAGCAGTTGGGCATTCCGGCCTTGCAAGCGGTGTTCTTCGGT
Source organism: Pseudomonas sp. NFPP25 (assembly GCF_900116505.1). Classification (NCBI taxonomy): domain Bacteria; kingdom Pseudomonadati; phylum Pseudomonadota; class Gammaproteobacteria; order Pseudomonadales; family Pseudomonadaceae; genus Pseudomonas; species Pseudomonas sp. NFPP25. Next base: position 450,223 of record NZ_FPBG01000005.1, read on the forward strand.
ATGCGCAAGGTCGATGGCGAGTCCCGGGCGATCCTGTTGACCCGGGCCCTGGATGGCTGGGATGACCTGGATGCGCTGCTGTTGCAGTGGGACCGGCTCAGCGAGCATCAGCGGCAGGCGGTGCTCCAGGCTTGCGGGCAACTGGCCCGGCAGCTGCACGGCTTGCGCCAGGTGCATGGCTGTTTCTATCCCAAGCATATTTTCCTGCGGGCCGAGGGCGATGGGTATCAGGCGCAGTTGATCGACCTGGAAAAGACCCGGCCCCTGCTGTTTGGCCAGCGTGATCGGGTCAAGGATCTGGAGCCCTTGCTACGCCGGGCTGCGGTGTGGAGCGGCGATGAGGTGCGCAGCCTGCTGGCGGCCTATGTGGGCCAGCCTCGGGACAGCTCCCTGGTGGATGCCTGGGTGGCGCGGCTCAGTGCTCGGCGCAGCCACAAGGGGGCACGCTGATGCGCCTGTCCGAACTGAAGAACAGCGGGCGCAGCCCGACGCTGCCCTTGAGCCTGGAGTTGGCGGACGCCGCCGGCCCGGCACAGTTGCAGTTGCTGAGCCTGCTGCGGGTGCTGCCGGGGCAGCGTTACGTGGGGGCCGGGGTCTGGCGCGGGCGTCCGGTGCTGGCCAAGCTGCTGGTGGGCTCCAAGGCCGCTCGGCATTTCCAGCGAGAATTGCAGGGTGTGCGCCTGCTGGCAGAACAAGGGCTGACGACGCCCTTGCTGCTGGCGGACGGTTTGCAGGAAGGCGAGGGCGGCTGGCTGCTGTTCGAGTTACTGCAGGGCGCACAAAGCCTGGGCGACGCCTGGAAGCAGGTGGAAGCTCTGCCAGTGCTGGCCGACGAGCAGGCTGAGGTACTGGCCGAGGCCCTCGGGGCTATCGGCCAGTTGCACGCCAAGGGCCTGTGGCAATCGGACCTGCACCTGGACAATCTGCTGCGCCACGACAACCGGCTGTATTTGATCGATGGGGCGGGGATCTGTGTCGAAGAGGCGGGCAAGCCCCTGTCCCGGCAGAAGGTCCTGGAGAACCTCGGGGTCTTCTTCGCCCAGTTGCCCAAGAGCCTGGAGCCGTTCACCGAAGAGCTGCTGGTGCACTACCTGTTGAGCAACGCCGAGCATGCCTTGCCCCTGGAAGCCCTGCAGAAGCAGGTGAACAAGGTCCGGGGCTGGCGCCTGCGGGACTTTCTCAACAAGGTCGGCCGCGAGTGCACGCTGTTCAGCGTGCAGCGCGGCCCGTTCGCCTTGCGCGCGATCCGCCGTGAGGAAGAGGCGGCGATGCTGCCGGTGCTGGAGCAGGCTGACGCCCTGCTGGATCAGGGCCATCTGTACAAGACCGGTGGCGCGGCCAGTGTTGGGCGGGTCGAGGTTGCGGGCCGGCCGCTGGTGATCAAGCGCTACAACATCAAGGGCTTTGCTCACTGGCTCAAGCGCTTCTGGCGCCCGAGCCGGGCCTGGCATTCCTGGCGCGAAGGCAATCGCCTGGCGTTCCTGGGCATTGCCACGCCCAAGCCTCTGGCCTTGCTGGAGCGGCGTTTCCTGTGGCTGCGGCGCAGCGCCTACCTGGTGACCGAGCATCTGCCAGGGCCGGACATCATCGAGCGCTTTGCACCCTTCGTGGACAGCGGGCAAGCCCCGGAGCCGGAATTGCTGGCGCTGGACCAGCTGTTTGCCGAGCTGATCAAGGAGCGCATCAGCCATGGCGACTTCAAGGGCCATAACCTGTTCTGGCAAGAGGGTCGCTGGGCGCTGATAGACCTCGACTCCATGTGCCAGCACTCCAGCCTGAGCAGCTTTGCCCTGGCTTATGCCCGTGATCGCGCGCGATTCATGCGCAATTGGCCGCAAGACAGCAATTTGTATCAAGTGATTGACCAGCGCCTGCCCAAGACGGCCCAGGGCACCGAGGCCTGACCTGCGACCCATGGCCGCTGCCTGCGCCGCGGCCACGGCGCGCGGCGGGTGCCAACCCAGGCTTGGCGCTCGCCGCTAGAGGCTTGCACCTGCTTTTACGTTATAATCCCGCCCTTTCGTTGTTTCTCGCCCCTTGCGAGCACACTTCATTTTCAAGGCGCATTGCGCCCGCATGCAGACTAAACGAGGCTAGACCCCTGTGGCATTGACGATTCTTGGCCTGTCCGGCGCCCTTAGCCATGATCCTTCAGCGGCCCTGTATATCGACGGCAAGCTGATTGCTGCCGCTGAAGAAGAGCGTTTCGTGCGCGACAAACATGCAAAGAACCGCATGCCCTACGAGTCGGCGAAATTCTGCCTGGAGCAGGCCGGGATCAAGCCTTCCGACGTTGACGTAGTCGCGATTCCGTTTGCCCCGATCAGCCTGTTCGGCAAGGCTCGCTGGCACTACGCCAAGCGCTACTGGTACGCCCCGGACCGCGCCCTGGACGCGATCCTGATGGGCAACCGTCGCTACAAGCGCTACCGCAATAAGATCGTCTGGTGCCTGGAGCAACTGGGCTTCGACCCGAAAAAGGTCAAGATCGAGCCGGTGGAACACCACCTGGCCCACGCCTCCAGTGCCTACCACTGCTCGGGCTTTACGGAGAAGACCGCGATCCTCGGGATCGACGGCAAGGGTGAGTACGCCACCACCTTCTTCGGCTACGGCGAAAACGGCAAGATCCACAAGATCAAGGAATTCTTCGACCCGGACTCCCTGGGCGGCCTCTATGGCGCGATCACCGAGTTCCTCGGCTTCGAGATGCTCGACGGCGAGTTCAAGGTCATGGGCATGGCGCCGTACGGCGATGCCAGCAAATACGATTTCTCGCGCCTGGCCAGTTTTGAAAACGGCGAGCTGGTGATCAACACCGATTACGCCAACGTCATCGGCCTGCGTCGCTACAAAGAGAAGGGCAAGGGTTTCTACTTCTCGCCAAAACTCATCGAGTGGCTGGGTCCCAAGCGCGAAGGCGACATCGCCGACGAGCCGTACATCCACTACGCGGCGAGCATGCAGGCGCTGTTCGAGAAGCTGGCCCTGCAGATGATCGACCATTACCTGGGCGACATCCTCAAGGAAACCGGCAAGCTGGCCTTCGCCGGCGGCTGTGCGCTGAACGTCAAGCTGAACCAGAAGATCATTGCCCGTCCCGAGGTCAAGGAGCTGTTCGTGCAGCCGGCTTCCGGCGACGCCGGTACCGCCGTTGGCGCCGCGGCTTACGTTTCCCATGCCCGTGGGGTGCCGGTAGAGAAGATGGAGCATGTCTATCTCGGCCCGTCCTACAGCAACGAAGACGTGATCGCGGCCTGTGCCCGCCACCCGAACAAGCCAGCCTGGCGGCAGATCGACAACACCCCGGAGCGTATCGCCAAGATCATGGTGGATGGCAACCCGGTGGCCTGGTTCCAGGGCCGCATGGAGTTCGGTCCGCGTGCCCTGGGCGGCCGTTCGATCATCGGTTGCCCGAGCGCCACTGGCGTGGCCGACCGGATCAACGAACAGATCAAGTTCCGCGAGCGCTGGAGGCCTTTCTGCCCGTCGATGCTCGACACCGTCGGCCCACAGATGATCAAGGTCGATCACCCGGCGCCGTTCATGACCTTCACCTTCGAAGTGGCTGAAGAGTGGAAGACCCGGGTACCGGAAGTGGTCCACGAGGATGGCACGTCCCGGGCCCAGGTGCTCAAGCGCGAATACAACCCGCGCTACTACGACATGATGAAGGCCCTGGAAGTACTGACCGGCAACGGCGTGTCGCTGAACACCTCGTTGAACCGCCGTGGCGAACCGATGATCTGTTCGCCCACCGATGCCCTGAACATGTTCTACGGGTCCGACCTGCAGTACCTGATCATGGAAGACATTCTGGTGGTCAAAGACGGCGTGGACCCTTATGACACGCTCGGCTGAACGCCATGTGCTGCAGTTCTGCCACGGCTATGACGGGCCGTTCCTGGACTGTGCCCGGCAATACGCCAACCTGTTCGCGGGCAGCGGCTATCGAGTGACCACGGTGTTTCTCACCGGGGCCGCCGATGCCGATGTCGCCGCGGGCTGCGCGTCTGATGAAGTGCTGTTCATGGAATACAGCTCCAAGGCCATCCGCGGCCTGAAGCTGGGCGCCATCCGCGACCTGCGCAAGATCGCCGCGTCACGCAATTTCAGCTTCTGCATCGCTCACCGCTTCAAGCCGATCTATATCGCCTTGCTGGGTACCGGCTTGCCGGTGATCGGTGTCCATCATGCGTTTTCCGATTACAAGCGCGGCAGCCGCAAGCTCTTCGCCCAACTGTTCCGTAAGCGCCTGAGCCTGCTCGGGGTGTCCGATGCGGTGCGTGACGACATGCGTGCCTGCCTGCCGAAATGGCCGGCGCAGCGCATTCAGACCCTGTACAACCGTATCGACCTTGAGGCACTGCAGGCCGAGCAACTGAGCGCTGCCCAGGCGCGCAGCGAGCTGGGCCTGTCCGCCGATGCCTGGATTGTCGGCAACGTCGGGCGCCTGCATCCGGACAAGGACCAGGCCACCTTGCTGCGTGGCTTTGCCGCGGCTTTGCCGCAATTGCCGCCGCACAGCCAACTGGCGATTCTCGGAACCGGGCGTCTGGAACAAGACCTGAAGTCCCTGGCCCGCGAGCTGGGGATTGCCGATCGCGTGCTGTTCCTCGGGCAGGTGCCTCAGGCCCGACGCTATTTCCGCGCCTTCGATGTGTTTGCCTTGAGCTCCGACCACGAGCCTTTTGGCATGGTCCTGCTGGAGGCCATGGCCGCCGGCGTGCCGCTGCTGGCCACCGCCTGTGGCGGTGCCCGGGAAGTGGTCGAGGGGGTGGGCATCCTGTTCCCCCTGGGCGACGTTGAACATATGGCCCAGGGGCTTCAGCATCTGGCCGCGATGGACGATCACCAGCGCCGGGTCTGTGCCGAGCTGATGCTCGATCGCCTGCGCGAGCGCTTCTCCGACCGTGCTGTACGCGACGTATTCTGGCGTTTGCCGCAAGTCACCGATCTGACCGCGAGGGGCTGATGCTCAATCGATTTCAAGGCTGGCGCGAACGTGGCTGGTCAGTCATTGACGCATCGACCTACGCCGATGCCTGGCAGCGGTTCGGTGGCAGTGTGGCAACCCATCCCCTGGTGGTGGAGCAGTTGGCGGACCTGGCGCAGATCCCGGTGCGCTACCTGGCCTGGGAGCGCAACGGCCAATTGCAGGCGGCCATTGCCACCTGGGGGCGCGACCTGGCGCTGTCCAAGGACGTGCTCAAGCGGGCCGGCAAGAAGGGCCTGTTCGATATCGGCAATGCCGAGCTGATCCTGCCCGCCGCTGCCGATGCTCAGGCGGCGTTGCGCCATCGTGGGCGTTACCTGTCCGCATTGAACGAGGGGCGCCTGACCGGCCTCAAGCCCCAGGCTGAACAGCTGGCCATGGCCAGGACGCCGGAAGAGCTGTCGAAGAAGTTTCGTTACAACCAGCGTCGTGAGCTGCGCCTGCTGGAAGAGGCGGGCGGGGTTGTACGCCCGGTCAGTGATTTCAGCAGCCCCGAGCTGGCGGCGATCTACTGCGACCTGTTCCAGCGCCGCTGGGGCTTTGCCGCCACCGGTGCCGAGCGTATGGCCGAGGTGCTGGAGCGCCTGCGCGAGCTGCTGATCGGTTCGGTGATCTTCCTCAACGGCGCGCCGATTGCCGTGCAACTGATCTACCGGGTCGAAGCGCCGGAGTGGATCAGCGTCGAGTACGTGAACGGTGGGGTAGACCCGGAGACTCGTGAGTTCAGCCCTGGCAGCGTGCTGAGTTTTCTCAACACCCAGAGTGCCTGGGAACAGGCCCGTGCCCTGAACAAGCCGCTGCGTTTCTCCTTCGGTCGTGCCGACCGTGAATACAAGGACCGTTGGTGCAATCCTGTGCCGGTTTTTCAGGTGTGAGTCAGCCCATGAGTCGCAAACAACAACTGCTCAAGCGTCACCGGCGCAATAAACGAATCGCTCTGTTGATCGGGCTGGTGCTGCTATTGGTGGTCGGCATACTGGTGGCCTGGTGGGTGCCGGTATTGCTGGCGGTATTGGCCTGGCTGGCCCATGAAGCCTGGTTTGCCGATCATCTGTTCTATTCGCCCAAGGATGATTACTGCTACGACTTCGGCAGCGATGCCCAGCAGGCCGCGGTGCGCCTTGAAGCGGGGCGCCTGTTACTGGAGGCGCCGCTGGCGCTGGCCGGGGATGAAACCCTGGTTCTAGGCGTGCACGTCAAGAGCTCGTGGCTGGGACGTTTTCTCGACCCGGCTGTTGAGGTGTCGGGCGGTCCGCTTGCCGATCGTCAGGTGTTCGAGCGCGGGGTCAATGGCCTGCGCTACCTCAACCTCAGCGGCCTGGCCAGTTCCCTGGTCAGTGGCGAGCTGAGGTTGCGCGGGCGCTTCTGTCGGCTCCGCATCCAGCCGCAACTGATGTCCTGGCGGGATCCCGACTACCGGCGCCAGCGGGTGATGGTGATCGCTCCCCATGCCGACGATGCCGAGTTGGCAGCCTTCGGTCTGTACAGCCAGGCCGACGAGGCCTGGATCGTGACCCTCACCGCAGGCGAAATCGAGGCTGAGCATTACCAGGCCATGGGCATGAACCCGGCAGAGGCGGCGCGGATCAAGGGGCGCTTGCGGGCCTGGGACAGTATTACTGTGCCGCGCTGGGCCGGGGTGCCTGAATCCCATTGCGTGCAGTTGGGCTATTTCTGCCTGCAGCTGCCTGCCATGCAGGCCTCCCCTGAACAGCCGGTGGCTTCTCGCGAGGCGCAACTGAGCGATATCCGCTTGTTCCGCCAGTTCAATCCATTCCCGCTGCCCGCCGACCAGGACGGGTTGCCGACCTGGAACAATCTCCTGGCCGACCTGCGTGAGCTGCTGCTCAAGGCGCGCCCTGAGGTGATAGTGCTGCCGCACCCGACGCTGGACCCTCATCCCGACCACATCTGTGCTCGCGAGGCGGTCATGCAAGCCCTGGAAGGGCTGGCCTGGCAGCCGACCACTATCCTTGGCTACGCCAATCACCTGCATGACAACGACCGCTGGCCCATGGGGGATTCGGGCGCAGGCATTGCGTTGCCGCCGGTGTTCGAGTCGACGGCGGTGTTGCGTCCCTGGTGCTTGTCACTGTCCCAGGGCGAGCAGTATGACAAGGCCATGGCCTTGGGCATGATGCATGACCTGCAACCGAAAATGCCGCTCAAGCGACGCCTGCGCAGGTCGATACAATGGCTTATGGCCAGTAGGATGCCTTCAGCACTTGGGGAGAATGAGTTCTTTCGCAAGGCGGTCAGACGCCACGAGCTGTTCTGGCTATTGCAACAGCGATAAACCGACATAACCATGGGGCGTTTTGTAGCCCCAATCCGACAGTGAGTCCTTTGTGATCAATCCTCGCCCGCGAATCTTGTTTCTCATGCCCTACTTCGGGCGTTGGCCATTCTGGATGCCGTTTTTTCTCGAAAGCTGCCGCCGGAATCCGGATATCGACTGGCTCTTTTTCAGCGACTGCGGGACCCCGGACAATCTGCCGCCGAACGTCAAGCTAGAAAGCATGAGCTTTGCTGAGTACTGCGCTTTGGTATCCCGGCGCCTGGAGATCGACTTTGCGCCCAATGCGGCCTACAAGCTCTGTGATATCAGGCCGGCAATGGGGTACATCCATATTGATCGTCTGGAGGGCTACGACTTCTGGGCCTTCGGCGATATCGACCTGGTCTACGGTGACCTGCGGGCCTATTTCACTGCGGATCGCCTGGCGGGGTATGACCTGTTCTCCACCCATGAACGGCGCGTCGCCGGGCACTTGTGCCTGATACGCAATACTGCACGTAAGCTTGAGTTGTTCAGGCAGATCAAGGATTGGCAGACGCGCTTTACCGACCAGCAGCATCACGCACTGGATGAAGGGGCGTTCAGTCGGATTTTCCTCTGGCGCAAGAACTTCCCGGAACCGCTGTTCAAGCTGGTGGGCAAGTTCAATCCATGGCGCCGCCGCAGTGAGTTCACCGAGGCCTTCAGCACGCCGGGCGGAGTCATCAAGTGGCATGACGGCAGCCGTGATTTTCCGACGCGCTGGTACTGGAAGGATGGGCATCTGACCAATGACCGCGACGGCGACCGCAGTTTCCCGTACTTCCACTTTGTGTGCTGGAAGCGCAATGAGTGGTCGCAGTTGCCGGAGCAGGATGCGCAGTCGCTCCAAGCCCTGGCCAGTGAGCCGTCCTGGATCATCGATGCCGCAGGTTTTCACCGGGGATAGTTATGAGTCAGCGCTTCAAGGTCCTGCAGTTGCAGCCGGACTACAACGTCAAATCCCACGACTTCGCCGATCTCGCCGAGCAGATCGTCAAGGCCTTGCCGGCTGAGCGTTACGAAGTCACCGCAGCGTTCCTGCGGGGGCGCCCCGGGCCGAACGATCCGGTGAGTCGCGCCGCGCATTCGGTGTATTTCGAGTTTTCCGACAAATCCCTCAAGGGCATGCGCCTGCGGGCCATGTGGCGGCTGTATCAGTTCTGCCGCAAGGAACAGTTCGATGTGGTGATCTGCAATCGCTTCAAGCCGGTGAACATGATGCTGGCCCTCAACCGCTGGTTGAAGGTGTCGTTGTGCATCGGAATTTCCCACGGTTTTGGTGAGTACGACCGGCTTTACCGGCGCCGCCAGACCCAGCGTCTGATCGATCGGCATTGGCGCTTTGTCGGTGTGTCCCCGGCCGTCAAGCAGTACCTGCTCGATTGCCAATGCGGTTTCACCGACCAGAACACCTGGGCGATCACCAACGCCATCGACATTGAACAGGCAGAGGCCTTGCAGCATTCCCGCGAGCGCTCCCGAGAGTTGCTGGGGCTGGCCCCCGATGTGCGGCTGATTGGTGCCTTGGGCCGCCTGGTGCCGGTCAAGGGTCATACCTATCTGCTGCAGGCCTTTGCTCAACTCAAGGACAAGTACCCGAAAACTCAGTTGGCAATCATTGGTGCCGGTCGTGAGGAAGCCAATCTGCGTGCTGAAATCGAGCGCCTGGGGCTGCAGGGCCGGGCTCACCTGCTGGGGTTCAAGGAGAACGCCCTGCAATACGTGCGGGCCTTCGATATCTGGACCATGCCATCGCTGGCCGAGGGGCTGGGCCTGGCCTTGCTTGAAGGCATGAGCGGGCAGTTGCCGGTGATTGCCTCGAACGTGCCGGCCATGCTGCCCCTGATCGAGGGGGCTGGCGGCCTGGCCGTGGAGCCGGCCAATGTATCGGCGCTGGTCGCCGCGCTGGATGCCTATCTCGGGCTGTCCGACGAGGAACTGGCCGCCAAGGGCCAGCAGGCCTATGCCTATCTGCAGAAAGAACACGATATCGAGGTGTTCCGCGAGGAGTACCGGCAATTGATCGACTCCGGCTTGAGTCAAGCGGGCAAGAGGCAGTAATGGCAGACCAGCAACCTGTGGTGACGGTGATTATCGCCTCCTACAACCACGCGCCCTACATTGAGCAAAGCATTCTCAGTGTGCTCAACCAGACCTATCCGAACATCGAGCTGCTGGTGGTGGATGACGGTTCCAGCGATGACAGTGTCGAGCGTATCCGGCGCCTGCAGGAACAGCATGGCTTCGACTTCCGGGTCCAGCAGAATCAGGGCCTGACCAACACTCTCAATGGTGCCATTGCACGGTCCAGGGGCAGCCTGATCGTGCCTTTCGGCTCCGACGACATCATGCTGCCCGAGCGCATTGCGACTCAGGTGGCCTACATGGATGGCAAGCCTGAGGTGGGGATCTGCGCGGGCAATATCGAGCTGATCGACAGCGATGGCAACCTGTTTCCCGAGAAGCGCCAGCGCCGTGACGTACCGTTCCGGCGCCTGGACTTCGACGACATGTTCCTTGAGCGCAAGCCCTATCCACCGGCTCCGACCCTGATGATTCGTCGTGAGGCCCTGGAAAAGGTCGGCGGTTTCGATCCGAATATCCGTCTTGAAGACCTGCTGATCGAGTTGAAGATCACCCGGGCCGGCTATTTCATCGATGGCTTGAACGTGTTGATGGCGCGGTATCGCAAGCACGCCACCAACTCCTACAAGAACCACAGGTTCATGATCGACAACATCCTGCGTTCCTACGCCCTGTTCAGCGACCACCCGCTGTATGACGAGGTGCGCTACAAGTTCCTCAGTTCGATGTTCCTCAAAGTCTCCAATCGGGATCGCAAACTGGCACGCGAGCTGCTGGCACAGATTCCGTTCAAGGCCTGGAACAAGAAAACCTGGCGTGGATTGGGCCGCCTTTATTTTTCTCCACTGGAAAAAGACTGAAGAGACGCCGGAGCATGGGCTGGATTCAACGTTTTCTGGAGAAGCGCGCCAAGCGTGCGATCCGCAAGCTGCCGAAAATCGAGCGCGGCGTGGTGCGTTTCCAGCAGAGATATCCAGGTTACAGCATCGGGCGTGGCAGCTATGGCTTGCCCGAGGTGCATGACTGGCAGGAGGGCTCGACCCTGAGCATCGGGGCGTACTGCTCGATTGCCGAAGGGGTGCAGATATTCCTCGGTGGCCACCACCGAGCGGATTGGGTCACCACTTATCCCTTCCCGGCCATGCTGCCTCAGGCCGCGCACATCAGTGGCTACGCCGGGACCAATGGCGACGTCCGGGTGGGCAGTGATGTGTGGCTGTGTTCCAACAGCACGCTGTTATCCGGTGTGACCATTGGCCATGGTGCGATTGTCGCGGCGGGAGCGCTGGTCACCAAGGACGTCGAGCCTTATGCGGTGGTCGGTGGCAACCCGGCGCGTTTCCTGCGCTGGCGCTTTCCCGAGGAGCAGCGCCAGCAACTCTTGCAGAGTGCCTGGTGGGACTGGCCGGAGGCTGAGTTGCACGGGTTGGCCGACAAGCTCTGCAGCGATGATATTGACGGCTTCCTGGCCTACGCCCGGCAGCGTTCAGCCTGACCGCTCGCTGTTTAATCCCTTCCGAACCTGTTCCAGGCAGCCCTGTGTAGCTGTCATGGAACAGGTGCGTGCGCAGGGATCAGCGAGCCACCTGGTGCAGGTCATTCGCCGGTAGCTGCTTCAACAGTCCGGTGGCCAGGGGCATCGAGGTGCCCTGGGCGTAACCGGCCTGCAGTGCGTCCAGGTGCTCCAGGAACAGCCAGCCACAATCCTCGGCATAGCGCTGCATATGGCGCACATTGCGCTGGCGCAGCGATTTTCTCAGTGATGAGGGGTAGACCCGCAGGTCTGCAAGATCGATCAGCCCGAACTCGCCATTTTCCAGTACCAGCACATTGGCCAGGTGCAGTGAGCGGAAATACACCCCTTGCTCATGCAGGTTGGCCATGAAGGCGCCAAAGCGCTTGATCAACTTGGAACGCTCGTCGCCAGAGCTTGCCAATTGCAGACTCTGGCGCAGAGTCTGGCCGGGCAGCGGTTGGTAGCGGACGGCGTTGCTGCCGTCGGCAAGACGGTACAGTCCGAGGATTTTCGGGGTGGTGATGCCCAGCTCGCGCAGTTGCTCGCTATTGGTGACAAACCGCTCGGAGTAGGGGTTGAACCCTCCGGAGGTGTACCAGCGGCGAGGGCGAAACAGCTTGAGGAAGCTGCCGTCGTCAAGACGCAGGACCTTGGGGCCCAGGCCGTCGGCTTCGATAACCCGGGCATTGGCCATCAGCTTGTCGGCGTCGGCCTGGGTGAGCGACTCGACCGTGTGGCTGGGTGAGCGTCGCGCACGTTGGCTGATACACAGGGCAGCGATCAGGGCCAGGGGAATCCACAGCAGGAACCAGTGCTCTTTGGGGCGAGAGAGAATCCCGCCGCCTTCGGTCAGGCCTGCGCCAATGCCGAACATCAGCCAGGTCGAGGCCAGGATCAGTAGTGGTTCGGCCCGTAGTTGCCAGCTTTTGAACAGGGCCCAGGCCTGCATGAACAGCCACGGCAGAAGGCCGATGATGCCCACATAGTAGAGCACGCCCAGGGCGAAGTTATGGGGCTCTTGCAGCAGGAAACCGATGCCGGGGTCCAGGGACAGACTGGCGTTGTAGCCGTGGCCGATCCATGGGTGGTTGGCAATCTGTTCCAGGGCCAGGCGCCAGAGATCGAAACGCGAAGAGCTGCCCCGTTCCAGAAGCATCTGCGAGAACAGCGCAACGACGGCTATACCGCCTGCCAGCATGCCGCCCAGCAGCATCAGCGAACGACGGTTCCAACTAATGAAGCTCAGCCACAGTGCCGCCAGGGTCAATGCCACCAGAGGCGTTCTGGAGCCCGTGGCGATCAGCGCGGCGACCATGATGACCAACGCCGGAACGCTCAGCCAGAGTATCTGGTAACGACGGCAGTTCATGCTCAGGCACAGCCAGTAGACACAGAAGAACCCAAAGACATGGGAGCTCAGCAATGGGTTGTCAAAGGCGCCCGCACCGATCATGCGCAGTTCGGGGGTGTGGTATCGAACGAAGACGTACAGGTTGAAGATCGAGGCGATGAGAGCAACGATCGCAGCACAAAAGACCAGCGGCTGTAGCACCTCGTCGCGGTAGCGAACCAGTAGCATGCAGCCGGCGAACAGCATCAGGGTGTGCAGAGGCGTCTTGATTTCCCCCAGCACGCTGTCCACCGGAGGGCTCCAGGCCAGGCTGACAAGGGCCCAGGTGCAGAACAGCAGCATGGCGATGAAGACAGGTTCGCGCAGAAGGCTTTTCAGTTCGCTGGGGCGAGTACACAGCGCGATCAGCGTCGGGATGCTGAACAGTCCGTAGTACAGCTTGTGCAATCCACTGCGTCCCGGCAGGAAGAACATCGCACAGAGAAGCAGTAGATAACCGATCGGCAGAATCCACAGGCAAATGAAATCGAATACTCGATTGGCCGTGTTGTGAAGGGCATTGGGTTGCATGCTTGAACGTTCATCCCGGAAGTTAAGCTGGCAATCATAACGACTTATGGCTGGCGGTGTCGTTGGTCAGCTGAACAATCTCGGGCCTATGGGAGTGCCAGTACCGCGAACAAGCTGTGCTAAAGTCAGCCTCCTTTTTGACGACATTCGCGTGATATGACCGACTCCAGTCCTGACGCAAGCCCCTCGAGCTTGAAAATCTACTTCCGTCTGCTCGGCTATGTGCGGCCCTATATTGGTCTGTTTCTCATCAGCATCGTCGGGTTCCTGATCTTCGCTTCGACTCAGCCCATGCTCGGCTACATCCTCAAGTATTTCGTCGACGGCCTGTCCAACCCTCAGGCGGTGCTGTTTCCCGGTGTGCCTTATCTGCGCGACATGCAGTTGCTCCAAGCGGTGCCGCTGCTGATCGTGCTGATCGCTGCCTGGCAAGGCCTGGGCTCCTACCTGGGCAACTACTTCCTGGCTAAGGTATCCCTGGGGCTGGTGCACGATTTGCGGGTGCAACTGTTCAACAACCTGTTGACCCTGCCCAACCGTTACTTCGACAAGCACAACTCCGGGCACCTGATCTCGCGTATCACCTTCAACGTGACCATGGTCACGGGGGCGGCGACGGACGCGATCAAGGTGGTGATCCGCGAAGGCATGACCGTGATCTTCCTGTTCGGCTCGCTGTTGTGGATGAACTGGCGCCTGACCCTGGTGATGATCGCCATCCTGCCGCTGATCGCGGTCATGGTCCGCACCGCCAGCAAGAAATTCCGCAAGCAGAGCAAGAAGATCCAGGTGGCCATGGGTGATGTGACCCATGTTGCCTCGGAAACCATCCAGGGCTATCGCGTGGTTCGCAGCTTTGGCGGCGAGACCTATGAGCAGCAGCGTTTTCTTGCGGCCAGCCAGGGCAACACTGACAAGCAACTGCGCATGACCCGTACCGGCGCCATCTACACCCCACTGTTGCAACTGGTGATCTACAGCGCCATGGCGGTGCTGATGTTCCTGGTGCTGTATCTGCGCGGTGATGCTTCTGCCGGTGAAATGGTGGCCTATATCACCATGGCCGGTCTGCTGCCCAAGCCGATCCGCCAGCTGTCCGAAGTCAGCTCAACGATCCAGAAAGGCGTGGCGGGTGCGGAGAGCATCTTCGAGCAGTTGGACGTCGAGCCTGAGGTCGATCGCGGCACCGTCGAGCGCGCCAGCATCAATGGGCACCTGGAGGTGCGCAACCTGAGTTTCACCTACCCGGGAACCGAACGGCAGGTGCTCGATGACATCAGCTTCAGTATCGAGCCCGGGAAAATGGTGGCGCTGGTGGGGCGTTCCGGCAGTGGCAAGTCGACTCTGGCCAACCTGATTCCGCGGTTCTACCACCACGACAAGGGCCAGATTCTTCTGGATGGCACCGAGGTCGAAGACTTCCGCCTGCTGAACTTGCGTCGGCATATTGCTCAGGTTACCCAGCACGTCACCCTGTTCAGTGACACCGTGGCCAACAACATTGCCTACGGTGACCTGGCCGGTGCGCCGCGTGAGGACATCGAGAAGGCCGCCGCCGATGCCTATGCCATGGACTTCATTGCCCAGTTGCCCGAAGGCCTGGATACCCAGGTAGGGGAGAACGGCGTACTGCTTTCAGGTGGCCAGCGCCAGCGCCTGGCGATTGCCCGGGCCTTGCTGAAGAACGCCCCGCTGCTGATTCTCGACGAGGCCACTTCGGCCCTGGATACCGAATCCGAGCGGCACATCCAGGCCGCCCTGGACAAGGTCATGAAGGGCCGCACCACCCTGGTGATTGCCCACCGCCTGTCGACCATCGAGAAAGCCGACCTGATCCTGGTCATGGACCAGGGGCGGATTGTCGAGCGCGGCAGCCATGCCCAGTTGCTGGCACAGAACGGCTACTACTCGCGGTTGCATGCCATGGGCCTGGAAGAGCCCGCGCCCAGCGGAATCGCCTGACCTGTTCCGGGGAGCGAGCCGGCTCGCTCCCCGGGGCCTTGGTGTGCAAGGCACCTTGGCATCATTTGTAGCCGCTTCCTTACAGTCTTGACCAAGCCTAAATAATTTTGCGTTTCCCGCTTGTTATGGTTCCCGCCTGAATCTTTGAACAGATCGAGGGGGCCATCCCTCTCGCGTGGGTAGCAGAATGTTGCAACGCTTTGTGTGGAAGTTATTACCCAAGACCCAGCGCAATTTCCTGCTTGGGCGCCTCTCGGTGGTGGATCGCCAAGTGGTTAACAAGTCCATGTCGGCCAATGTGCGCTTTCCTGATGCCTTCTCCCGACACTCCTGCCTGTTCATTCATGTCCCCAAGTGCGCGGGCAGCAGCATCTGTTCGGCATTGTTCGACGGTTGGATGCCCGGGCACCTGCCGTTGTACTGGTACGAGCAGCAGTTTCCCCAGGCCTTTTCCAGCAGCTTCAAGTTTGCTTTCGTGCGCGACCCCCTGGAGCGCGCCTACTCGGCCTACGCTTTCCTGCGGGGCAATCGCCTCGGCCGACGGGACCAGGTAGCCCAGGCGCTGGTAGGGCATTACCGCGACTTCGATGACTTTATCGGCCGCTGGCTGCACCCGGAAACCATCCACAAGCAGATGCACTTTGCTGCCCAGAGCGATTTTCTCACCGACTCCCTGGGCCGCCTGGCCCTGGATTTCGTCGGCTATCAGGAGCACCTGCAGCGAGATTTCCAACTGCTGTGCGAGCAGTTGCAGATCCAGACCCGACTGCCCCATGTCAACAGCACCCAGCAGCGCCATAGCACCCCCGTCAGGGATATCTGTTCGGTACGCACCCGGCGCCTGGTGCGCCGGGTCTATCAACGCGACTACGAGATGCTCGGTTATGAATAAGCTTGCCTGTGTACCGCTGGAGCGCCCGCAAATCCGTCCCTACAGCCTGTCGTTGTCCACCGAGGCCCGGGCCGCCCTCAAGCAGCAGCAACCCTGCTGTCTTTGGCTGACCGGATTGTCGGGGGCCGGCAAGTCGACCCTGGCCAATCTGTTGGAACTGCGGCTCAACGAGTTGGGTATGCACACCTTCGTCCTCGACGGCGACAACGTTCGCAGTGGCCTGTGCAGTGACCTGGGAATGGGGGCCGAGGCGCGCAAGGAGAATATCCGCCGCATGGCCGAGGTGGCACGGCTGATGGTGGACGCCGGCCTGCTGGTCATAGTGTCGGCGATCTCGCCGTTTCGCGCCGAGCGCGATGCCGCCCGCGCGCTGTTCGGCCCGGGGGAATTCATCGAGGTGTACGTCAGTACACCTTTTGACACCTGTGCCCGGCGTGACCCCAAAGGGTTGTACCAGGCTGCGCTGGAGGGGCGGATCAAGGACTTCACCGGGCTCGACAGCCCCTATGAAGCGCCGTTGCAGGCCGATTGCGAGATCGACACGGCGACCGTGGCACTGCCGGAGGCGATCCGCCGCCTGCTGCAACTGCTGCCCCGTAAATAAGCGGCAAGAATTCTTCGTCGGCCCCATTCAAGGCATAGAACTAGGCGGCGCCAACCCTGTGTTAATATCGCGCCCCTGTTCATTTTGTATGTGGGATGCTCCATGAAGTTGTCCATGCCGCGATTCGATCAAGCCCCCGTCTTGGTGGTCGGCGATGTCATGCTCGACCGTTACTGGCATGGTGGTACCTCACGGATTTCCCCTGAGGCGCCAGTGCCGGTGGTCAAGGTCGAGCAAATCGAGGATCGCCCCGGCGGTGCCGCCAACGTTGCCCTGAACATCGCTGCCCTCGGCGCGCCGGCCTCCCTGGTGGGCGTGACCGGCGACGATGAAGCCGCCGACAGCCTGGCCAACAGCCTGCAAGGCGCGGGCGTGCGTGCGCTGTTCCAGCGCATCAAGCACCAGCCGACCATCGTCAAGCTGCGGGTCATGAGCCGTCACCAGCAGTTGTTGCGTATCGATTTCGAAGAACCCTTCGCCACCGACGCCCTAGCCCTGGCGGCCGAGGTCGATGCCCTGCTCGACGGGATCAAGGTGCTGGTGTTGTCCGACTACGGCAAGGGCGCGCTGCGCAATCACCAGGTGCTGATCGCCGCTGCGCGGGCCCGGGGCATTCCGGTGCTGGCGGACCCCAAGGGCAAGGATTTCTCCATCTACCGCGGCGCCAGCCTGATCACGCCGAACCTCAGCGAGTTCGAGACCATCGTCGGCGGCTGCGCCGACGAGCACGAACTGGTGAGCAAGGGCGCGCAGTTGATGCATGACCTGGAGCTGGGGGCGCTGCTGGTGACCCGTGGCGAACATGGCATGACCCTGTTGCGCCCCGACCACCCGGCCATGCACTTGCCAGCCCGGGCCCGGGAAGTGTTCGACGTTACCGGTGCCGGGGATACGGTGATCTCCACCCTGGCGGCCGCCATTGCCGCCGGCGAAGAGCTGCCCCACGCAGTGGGCCTGGCCAATCTGGCGGCCGGCATCGTGGTTGGCAAGCTGGGTACCGCCGCCATCAGTGCTCCCGAACTGCGCCGGGCGATCCAGCGCGAGGAAGGCTCCGAGCGCGGGGTGCTGAGCCTCGACCAGTTGCTGCTGGCCATCGATGATGCCCGAGCCCACAACGAGAAGATCGTCTTCACCAACGGCTGCTTTGACATCCTGCACGCCGGGCACGTGACCTACCTGGAACAGGCGCGAGCCCAGGGCGACCGGTTGATCGTGGCGATCAACGATGACGCTTCGGTCAGCCGCCTCAAGGGCCCTGGCCGTCCGATCAACAGTGTCGACCGGCGCATGGCGGTGCTGGCGGGGCTGGGGGCGGTGGACTGGGTGATCAGTTTCCCCGAAGGCACCCCGGAAAACCTCCTGTCCCAGGTTCGGCCGGACGTGCTGGTGAAGGGCGGTGACTATTCCATCGACCAGGTTGTAGGTGCCGATATAGTCGGTGCCTATGGCGGCACCGTTAAGGTGCTGGGGCTGGTGGAAAACAGCTCGACCACGGCTATCGTCGAGAAGATCCGCAAGACCGACAAGGCCGAGTAACGGCCTTGCGGTCCGCAAAAAAGGCGCCTGTTGCAGGCGCCTTTTTTTTGCCTCAGCCCTGGCGCCGGGCCTTGCCGGGGACGATCTTGCGCAGGATCTGCCGGGCCCGGCCGGTTAGCCGCGATAGCTTCGACGCCTTTTGCGGTGGCTCCAGGCCCCGCTGCCTGAGCCAGTCCTTCCAGCGAATCCGCTCGTCACTCACCACCCAGCCTTCCTGCTGGGCGAAGCTTTCCGCCAGGTACAGGCCGCGGGTGCTGGCCGGATGCAACTGGTCTTTCTTCAGGGTGTAGAGCTCGGCGCAGGGCTCGCCGTTGTCCAGGGGCATCAGGTACAGGTCCGGGCGCTTGCGGTCCAGCCGTGCCACCAGTTGGTCGCCCTCCAGGCGCTCGTCGACGTGGAACAGGCTCAGGGACTTGGCTTCCCTCGGCACGTCCAGGCGCAGGTCGTAGATCAACTGCAGTGAGGCGGTGGGCAGATGCACATAGGCCCGGGGACGCTCCAGCAACTGCAGGTTGCCACAGCGCACCGGCAGCGCCGCTCCGGACAGCGGGGTCAGGCGAAAGGGCAGGGCCTCGCGATAGTGCAGGGCGCCGGCGTAGGGCGCGGGCAGCCAGGTGTCATTGAAGCGCCCACCGAGCCAGCCTTCGGGGGTTTCCAGCAGGCATTCCTCGGCAATTTCCTGGATCGCGGTATGCAGTGGCAGGTTGAGCTCGTGAGCCGGGACGTAGCCGGAAATCAGCTTGAGCACCACATCGCCGCGATCCTGGCGGCGCTGGCGCACCAGCACCCAGTAGTCGCGGTTCTGCCAGTGCAGGGTCAGGCGCACCGAGACCCCGAGGTTGGCCAGCTCCAGGGCGAAGCGCTGATTGTCGGCCACCGTCACCGCGCGCCGGCGCTGCAGGGTCTGGGCGAAGTTCAGCGGCATTCCGACGCTCTGGTAGCTCAAGCCTTCGGGAGTCGCTTCGACGAACAGGGGCAGGGTCTTGAAGTTGCTGGGGTTCTTTCTAATGAGCGGTCGCGACATCTCGGCTCCTTCTTGCGTCGGGGTCGGCCGCGTCGGCGGCATCAGTTCTTGCCAAGGACCTGCGCCACAGTCGACACGTTATGGGCCAGGTGCAAGGGATTGATGGTCCCGACAATAGCACTGGCGACACCGGGCCGGTCAAACAGCAGCTCGAAGCTGGCCCGCACCGGATCGATGCCCGGGCTCAGGCAGACGTGGCCGCTGGCAAGCGCCTTTTTCACCAGGATGCCCTTGTGGTGAGCGGTAGCGTAGTCAATGACTGCCCGCTCGGCCTGTTCGTTCAGATTGTAGGTAACCATGGCGCAATCGCCTTGCTCCAGGGCCTTCAGGCCGCCGTCTACGGTCTTGCCGGAGAAGCCGAAGCCACGGATCTTGCCCTCCTGCTTGAGCTGCGCCAGGGCCTGGTAGACCTCGCACTGCTCGAGGATCGCCAGGTCGTTGCCGTCGGAATGCACCAGCACCAGGTCGATGAAGTCGGTTTCCAGGCGTTGCAGGCTGCGCTCCACGGACATCCGGGTATGGGCCGCGCTGAAATCGTGCCGCGACAGGCCATCGGCGAACTCTTCGCCGACCTTGCTGACAATCACCCATTCCTGGCGCTGGCCGCGCAGTAGCGGGCCCAGGCGCTCTTCGCTGCGGCCGTAGGCCGGAGCGGTGTCGATCAGGTTGATGCCCAGGTCGCGGGTCAGCTTGAGCAGCATGCGGGCCTCCTGGTCGTCGGGGATCTGGAAGCCGTTGGGGTATTTCACGCCCTGGTCGCGGCCCAGTTTCACCGTGCCCAGACCCAGGGGCGACACCAGCAGGCCGGTGCTGCCCAAGGGGCGATGCAGATCGTGCAGGGTTGGCTGGCTCATGGCAGCAGTTGCTCCCAGGCTGGTTGCGCCAGGGGCGGCTTGGGCAGTTCGGGCAGGGCCTGGGCGGCGGCGGGGCGAATGCCGTCGCGCTCCAGGGCAGCCAGGACCCGGTCGGCGAAGTCCGGTGCCAGGGCCAGCTTGGTCGGCCAGCCCACCAGCAGGCGATCCTGCTCGGCGAGGAAGGCGTTGTCCGGGCGGGCCAGGCCCGACTGTGCCGGCTCGGCGCGGTCGACCCGCAGGGTGGCCCATTGCGCCTGGCTCAGGTCGATCCAGGGCAGCAGTTGCCCCAGTTCCTTCTGGGCTGCGGCAATCTGCGCTGCCGGTTCCCGGGCCACGCCCTCGGCTTCGGCGATATCGCCCCCCAGGTACCAGACCCACTGGCCGTCGGCAGCCGGGTGAGTGGTGACGGTGATCCGTGGTTTTGGCCCGCCGCCCAGGCAGTGGGCGTACAGCGGTTTCAGGCTCGGGCCCTTGACCAGCACCATGTGCAATGGTCGCCGTTGCATGGCGGGCTGGCTCAGGCCGGCCGCTTGCAGCAGCTCGGCATTGCCGGCTCCGGCGCTCAGAACAATGCGTTGCGCGCGGATTTCCCGGCCGTCGACCCGCAGGCCCAGCAGTTGGCCGTTCTCCAGCAGGGGCTCGATCTTCTGCCCGGCCAGCAGGCTGTCTCCCGCCAGGTGCGCGAGGCGCTCGATCAGGCTCGGCACATCCACTACCAGTTCGGCGAGGCGGTAAACCTTGCCCTTGAAACGCTTGTCCTGCAGGGCCGGGGGCAGTTGCTCGCCCTTGACCTGATCGACCCGCCCGCGTACCGCCTTGCTGGCGAAGAAGCTGGTGAGGTTGCCGGCCAGGGTGCCGGGGGACCAGAGGTAGTGGGCCTCGGACAGCAGGCGCACGCCGGACAGGTCCAGCTCGCCATTGCCCGCCAGGGCTTCGCGCCAGCGCCGTGGCATGTCGGCAATGGCCTCGGAGGCGCCAGTGAGGGCGCCGTGCAGGGCGTATTTGGCGCCGCCGTGGATGATCCCCTGGGATTTCACGCTCTGTCCGCCGCCGAGGCTGGCGCTTTCCACCAGCACGGTGGAAAAACCCAGGCGTTGCAGGCGAGCGTTGAGCCAGAGACCGGCGACGCCTGCGCCGACAATCAGCACATCGGTGGAAATAGCGGATGGCATGCAGCGACCTCGGTAAGTAAAACGAAGCCGCAAGTTTCAAGCCTCAGGCCTCAAGCTGCAAGCTTGGCGCTCACTCTGGCCGCTTGAGGCGTGTGGCGTGAGGCTGCTTTCTAGTGCCCGGCGGTTTTCGAGAACAACTGGATCACCACCACGCCGAGGACGATCAGCGCCATGCCCAGCATCGCCGGGATATCCAGCTTCTGGCCGTACAGAAACAGCGCGGCGATGCTCACCATGACGATGCCCATGCCGGCCCATACCGCGTAGGCCACGCCCACCGGCACCGTACGCACCACCAGGGTCAGCATCCAGAAGGCCACCCCGTAGCCGACGATGATCAATGCCAGGGGCAGCGGAGTGCTCAGGCCCTTGACCGCTTTCATTGAAACAGTGGCGATCACTTCCGCGCAGATGGCGATAGCCAGGTAGTAGTAAGCGTTCATGGGAGGGTTCCTCGGGGCTGGGACTGCTTTATGAGGTCGGCATTCTAGAGAAAGTTCAGATGGGGTAAAGTCATTACCTATCTGGATGATAGATAGGTTGTGCCATGAACATGCAATGGAACCTGGAGCAGTTGCGCCTGTTTGTCGGGGTCGCCGAACTGCGTTCGTTTTCTGCCGTGGCCCGCCAGCAGCGCAAGGCGCAATCGGCCATCAGCAGTGCCATCGCCCAGCTGGAGGATGACCTGGGAGTGAGCCTGTTCGAACGCAGCAGTGGCCGCCAGCCAAGGCTGACGGAGGCGGGCAGCGCACTGTTGCAGGAAGCGCGGGAGATCCTGCGCCAGTGCGACCGCCTCAATGGCCGGGCGCTGGCCTTGATGCGCGGCCAGGAAGCGCGGTTGCGCCTGGCCCAGGACGAAGCGATGCCCTATCAGCCGGTGCTCGACAGCCTGGAGGCCCTGGCGGAACACTTTCCCAGCCTGGAGGTGCAACTGGCCAGCGGGGCCCAGGGCGACGTAGCGCGCAAACTGGTGGAGCGCCGGGCCGACCTGGGGTTGCTGTTTCACCATGAGCAGATGCCGGAAACTTTGGAGCGCCGGGCCCTGGGCAGTGTGGAGATGGTCACTGTCTGCGCCGTGGGGCATCCGCTGGCCCATGAAAAAAGGGTCAACCGCCAGTTGCTGGCGCTACACCGGCAGTTGCTCATCGCTCCGCAAGCCAGTGGCTACCCCGGTGGTGAGCAGGTCAGCCCCCAGGTCTGGCGGGCTGACAGCTTCTACGTCCTGGCCGAATGGCTGATGCGCGGGCTGGGCTGGGCCTGGCTGCCACGGCATGTGGTGCAGTACCCGGCCTATCAGAACCAGATGGTGGAGCTGGCCAGCCAATGGACGCCCCCGGCACTGGTGGTGGAGCTGGCCTGGCGCCGTGACGAACCTCTGGGCCCCGCGGCGCACTGGCTGGCAGAACGTTTTGCCGTGCACCTGAAGGCGATCGGCTAAAAAACCGATAAACTCCGCCGCCATGAATAGAACTCTCTATACCGCATTGTTTTACCTGGGGCTGCCGTTGGTAGCGATCCGCCTGTGGCTGCGCTCGCGCAAGGCGCCGGCTTATGCCAAGCGCATTGGCGAGCGTTTCTCTCTCGGCTTGCCGAGCATGCAACCCGGTGGCATCTGGGTGCATGCGGTGTCGGTGGGCGAGAGCATCGCTGCCGCGCCGATGATCCGGGCGCTGCTGGCGCGTTATCCACAGCTGCCGATTACCGTGACCTGCATGACTCCCACCGGCTCCGAGCGCATCCACGCGCTGTTTGCCAACGAGCCGCGGATCCAGCACTGCTACCTGCCCTACGACTTGCCTTGCGCCGCGGCGCGGTTTCTCGATCGGGTGCAGCCCAAGCTGGCAGTGATCATGGAAACCGAACTGTGGCCCAACCATATCGACCAGTGTGCCCGGCGCGGGATTCCGGTAGCCCTGGCCAATGCCCGGTTGTCCGAGCGTTCGGCCAAGGGCTATGGGCGTTTTGCTCGGCTGACCGCACCGATGCTGGCGCAGATGAGCCTGTTCGCGGTGCAGACCGAAGCCGAGGCCCAGCGTTTCCTCCGGCTTGGGGCCCGGCCAGAGACTGTGCAAGTGACCGGATCGATCAAGTTCGACCTGAGCATCGACCCGCAGTTGCTGCAGCGGGCCACTGAGCTGCGCCAGCAATGGCAGGCCATGGAGCGCCCGGTGTGGATCGCCGCGAGTACCCACGAGGGCGAAGACGCGGTGGTGCTCGATGCCCACCGGCAACTGCTGGGCAATTACCCCAATGCCTTGCTGATCCTGGTGCCGCGGCACCCGGAGCGCTTCGACTCGGTGCATGAGCTGTGCCGGCAGCAGGGTTTTGCCACGGTACGCCGTTCTGCAGCCGAGCCGGTGCTTGCCACCACCTCGGTACTGCTGGGGGACACCATGGGCGAATTGCTGTTCCTCTATGCCCTGGCCGACAGCGCCTTTGTCGGCGGCAGCCTGGTGCCCAACGGTGGGCACAACCTGCTGGAGCCGGCAGCCCTGGCCAAGCCGGTGATCAGCGGGCCGCATCTGTTCAATTTCCTGGAAATCGCCGCGATGCTGCGTGAGGCCGGAGCCTTGCAGGAAGTGGACGATGCCGAGGGGCTCGCGGTGGCGGTGCAGCGTCTGTTCGAGCTACCCCAGGATGCGCGCAAGATGGCCGATGCCGGGCTCAAGGTGCTCAAGGCCAACCAGGGCGCCTTGCAACGGCTGCTCGATGGCCTTGGCCGCCTCCTGGGCAGGCACTGATCGTCGCCTTCTGTAGCCGCTGCCGCAGGCTGCGCAGTGGCCATAAAAGGCCGTTACACCGCCATGAAAAAGGCCACCTGCAAAGGTGGCCTTTTTCATGCTTGCGACCTTCAGGGGCGGGCCCTGAGCTGCTCCTGGGCGGCCTTGGCCAGATCTGGCGGCAGGAAG
The DNA here is from genome assembly GCF_900116505.1 of Pseudomonas sp. NFPP25. Taxonomy (NCBI): domain Bacteria; kingdom Pseudomonadati; phylum Pseudomonadota; class Gammaproteobacteria; order Pseudomonadales; family Pseudomonadaceae; genus Pseudomonas; species Pseudomonas sp. NFPP25. Next base: position 474,014 of record NZ_FPBG01000005.1, read on the forward strand.
TCGCGATCCGGGTTGTAGTCGGCCTTGAGATAGCGCGACAGGTCCTGCAGGTCCCCCGGGTTGAGGGTGCCGGCCGCCTGTTTCAGGCGCAGGTTGTCGAGGATGTAGTCGTAGCGGCTGTTGTTGTAGTTGCGCACCGAGGTGTACAGCTGGCGCTGGGCGTCGAGCACATCGACGATATTGCGCGTGCCCACCTGGTAGCCGATCTCCGTGGCCTCCACTGCGCTCTGGTTGGAAATGATCGACTGGCGCCGGGCCTGGACCTGCTCGACATCGGTGTTCACCGCGCGGTGCAGGTTGCGGGTGTTTTCCACCACCTGGCGGCGCAGGGACTCACGCTGTTGCTCGGTCTGGCTCAGGCGCGAGTAGGATTCGCGCACCTGGGAGCTGGTCAGGCCGCCGCTGTAGATCGGAATGTTCAGTTGCAGGCCGATGGAGCGCTGTTCGACGTCGCTGCCGTAGCGCGTCAGCGGGTTGGGGTTGCTGAAGCCCAAAGCGTCGTTGTCGCCTTTCTTGTACTGCGCCACTGCGTCCAGGGTCGGGGCATGCCCGGCCTTGCGCTGCTTGAGGGTTTCCTCGGCGGCGCTGACTGCGTAGTTGCTGGCCAGCAGGTTGAGGTTCTGCTTGGCGGCGGTGTCCACCCAGGCCTTGGCGTCGTTGGGGGTCGGCGCCAGCACTGGCAGGGTATGGACGATGCCCTGGATCGAGTTGTACTCGCGGTTGGTCAGGGTGATCAGGGCCTCGAAGGCATCATCCACCTGGCGCTGGGCAAGGATCCGGTTGGCCCGGGCGGTATCGTAGCTGGCCTGGGATTGCAGGACGTCGGTCTTGTCCGACAGGCCCACGTCGAAGCGTTCGTTGGATTGGTCCAGCTGACGCTTGAAGGCCGCTTCCTCGGCCTTGGTCGAGGCCAGGTTGTCCTGGGCGCGCAACACCGCGAAGTAGTTCTCCGCGCTCTGCAGGATCAGGTTCTGCTCGGTGGCCGAGAGTTGCAGGGAAGCCTGTTCGTTGATGTCCTTGGCCGCCTGCAGCTGGAACCAGCGGTCGGCCCGGAACAGTGGCTGGGCCAGGGTCGCCTGGTAGACGTTGCCGCTGCGGGTAGAGGTCATCGACGGTTCGTCGAACTTGGTGCGGGTGTTGTTCATGTCCGCGCCGGCCGAAAGGTTAGGCAGCAACCCGGCACGAGCCTGGGGCACCACTTCCTTCTGGGCACCGTACTGGGCGCGCGCAGCGGCCAGATCGGCGTTGTTGTCCACCGCTTCCTGGTAGACGCTGACCAGATCGGTCTTGGTGGTCAAAGGCGCTTCTGCTGCCCAGGCCATTCCATTGGACGCACAAGACACGGCAACAGCCAGTGAGAGTTTGCGCAGCATTCGGCGATCCCTAGAGTTGATATTACGGCAATAATTCAGGCGCCAAGGCTAAGGCGCGACCCACGGAGCGTCAAGGTTCGACACAGGGCAACGAGTGTAGATGCGCTGGGGGGTGGCAACAATCCTGCAATTACGCCATTCATCATGCTGATCGTACGGGGGGTTGGCGTTCTGCTGTGGCTTTGTCTAGACTGGCCCGGTTCTTGTCGGGGTGCCTTGCTATGAGGCTGAGATCGGATAATCCGGATCCCGTTGAACCTGATCAGGTTAGCGCCTGCGTAGGGAACAAGATTTCTCGTCACCCGGCGAGTCCTCTTGTGCTTCGTCCGGGATGTTGTTCGACAATCGAACACCCCTCGAGTACCAAGCACTGCACTCAACTAGTTGCCTAGCCAGGGTGCGTCCGTCCGTTACAGGTTCGCTCCGACAAAAATCCACTGCCTGGATGCTGTCTGGAGAGCCCGTGATGACTACAAAATTAAAAAACGCTAGCAACCTCAGTGAGTCGGCCCAAGTCGACCAACAATCGGTTCAGCCCTTTACCCGCTCGCAAAAAGTCTATGTCCAGGGTTCGCGCCCGGACATCCGCGTGCCCATGCGCGAAATCACCCTGGACGTGACCCCCACCGACTTCGGCGGCGAGATCAACGCCCCGGTGACCGTGTACGACACCTCCGGCCCCTACACCGATCCGAACGTAGTGATCGATGTGCGCAAGGGCCTGGGCGATGTGCGTTCGGCCTGGATCGAAGACCGTGGCGACACCGAGCGCCTGGCCGGCCTGAGCTCCAACTTCGGCCAGCAGCGCCTGGCCGACCCGGAGCTGACCAAGCTGCGCTTCGCCCACGTCAACAACCCGCGCCGGGCCAAGGCCGGGGCCAACGTCAGCCAGATGCACTACGCGCGCAAAGGCATCATCACCGCCGAGATGGAATACGTCGCCATCCGCGAAAACATGAAGCTGCAAGAGGCCCGTGCCGCCGGCCTGCTGAAGCAGCAACACGCCGGCCACAGCTTCGGCGCCAGCATTCCGAAAGAAATCACCCCAGAGTTCGTCCGCGAGGAAATCGCCCGTGGCCGCGCCATCATCCCGGCCAACATCAACCACGTCGAACTGGAACCGATGATCATCGGCCGCAACTTCCTGGTGAAGATCAACGGCAACATCGGCAACAGTGCCCTGGGTTCCTCGATCGAGGAAGAAGTGGCGAAACTGACCTGGGGCATCCGCTGGGGTTCGGACACGGTGATGGACCTGTCCACCGGCAAGCACATCCATGAAACCCGCGAGTGGATCATCCGCAACTCGCCGGTGCCGATCGGTACCGTACCGATCTACCAGGCCCTGGAAAAGGTCAACGGCGTGGCCGAGGACCTGACCTGGGAGCTGTTCCGCGACACCCTGATCGAGCAGGCCGAGCAGGGCGTGGACTACTTCACCATCCACGCAGGCGTCTTGCTGCGTTACGTGCCGCTGACCGCCAAGCGGGTCACCGGCATCGTGTCCCGGGGTGGCTCGATCATGGCCAAGTGGTGCCTGGCGCACCACAAGGAGAACTTCCTCTACACCCACTTCGACGAAATCTGCGAAATCATGAAGGCCTACGACGTCAGCTTCTCCCTGGGAGATGGCCTGCGCCCGGGGTCGATTGCCGACGCCAACGACGAAGCCCAGTTCGGCGAACTGGAAACCCTCGGCGAGCTGACCAAGATCGCCTGGAAGCATGACGTGCAGTGCATGATCGAAGGCCCGGGCCACGTGCCGATGCAGTTGATCAAGGAGAACATGGACAAGCAGCTGGAGTGCTGCGACGAGGCGCCGTTCTACACCCTCGGCCCGCTGACTACCGACATTGCCCCCGGCTACGACCACATCACCTCCGGTATCGGTGCGGCGATGATCGGCTGGTTCGGCTGCGCCATGCTCTGCTACGTCACGCCCAAGGAACACCTGGGCCTGCCGAACAAGGATGACGTGAAGACCGGGATCATCACCTACAAGATCGCCGCGCATGCTGCGGATCTGGCGAAAGGTCACCCGGGCGCGCAGATCCGCGACAACGCCTTGTCCAAGGCGCGTTTCGAGTTCCGCTGGGAAGACCAGTTCAACCTCGGCCTGGACCCGGACACCGCCCGTTCGTACCACGACGAGACCCTGCCCAAGGATTCGGCCAAGGTCGCGCATTTCTGCTCCATGTGCGGGCCGAAGTTCTGCTCGATGAAGATCACCCAGGAAGTGCGTGAGTACGCAGCCAACCAGCGTATCGAAGCGGTGGATGTGGATGTCGCCAAGGGCCTGGCGGAACAGGCCGAGCGCTTCAAGCAGGAAGGCAGCCAGCTGTACAAGAAAGTCTGACCCCTCTCTGCAGGAGCGGGCTTGCCCGCGAACCAGGCGCCGCGCTCTCGACAAGGTGGCGCTTTCGCTGGCAAGCCGGCTCCTGCAGAGGCTGGGCGTTCGAGATAGCCCCCGTGAACATTCCTGTAGGAGCGGGCTTGCCCGCGAATCAGGCGCCGCGCTCTCGACAAGGTGGCGCTTTCGCCGGCAATCCGGCTCCTGCAGACCCTATTCCTTCGAGATATCAACCTTGAGCAGTCCAATCAGTACCTACTCTCCCGATCTCGCGGTACCGGCCGACAAGCGCGTGTTTGGCGCCCGCGATCTGTTTTCCCTGTGGTTCTCCCTCGGTATCGGCCTGATGGTGCTGCAGACCGGCGCCTTGCTGGCGCCAGGCCTGGGGCTGGCCCATTCGCTGCTGGCGATCCTGCTCGGCACCGCGGTCGGCGTTCTGCTGCTGGCGGCGGTGGGGGTGATCGGCAGCGACACCGGCCTGTCGTCCATGGCTGCGCTCAAGCTCAGCCTGGGCCGGCGCGGTGCCAGCCTGCCGGCGCTGTTGAACCTGTTGCAACTGGTGGGCTGGGGCTCGTTTGAAATCATCGTCATGCGCGATGCCGCGAGCCTCCTGGGCAGCCGGGCCTTCAGCGAAGGCAGCCTGCTGGCCAACCCGTTGCTCTGGACCCTGTTTTTCGGTGCCCTGGCCACCTTGCTGGCGGTCAGCGGGCCCTTGACCTTCGTCCGGCAGATCCTGCGCAAATGGGGAATCTGGTTGTTGTTGGCCGCCTGCCTGTGGCTGACCTGGAACCTCTTCGCCCGAGCCGACCTGGCGGCGCTCTGGGCCCAGGCCGGGGACGGCTCGATGCCGTTCGCCGTGGGTTTCGATATCGCCATTGCCATGCCCTTGTCCTGGTTGCCGCTGATCGCCGACTACTCGCGGTTCGGCAAGCGCGCCAAGAGCGTGTTCGGTGGCACGGCCTTGGGCTTTTTCATCGGCAATTTCTGGTTGATGAGCCTGGGCGTCGCCTACACCCTGGCCTTCGCTCCCAGTGGTGAAGTGAATGCCTTGCTGCTGGCGCTGGCCGGGGCCGGGCTGGGGATTCCGTTGCTGCTGATTCTGCTGGACGAATCGGAGAATGCCTTTGCCGATATCCATTCGGCGGCGGTTTCCAGCGGCATCCTGCTGCGCCTCAAGGTCGAGCACCTGGCGCTGGCCATAGGCGTGCTCTGCACCCTGATCGCCTGCCTGGCGCCGTTGGCCCAGTACCAGAACTTCCTGTTGCTGATCGGCTCGGTATTCGCGCCGCTGTTTGGCGTGGTGCTGGTGGATCACTTCATCCTGCGTCGGCGCTCGGGGCAGAACCCTGCGTCAGCCTTGCGCTGGCCGGCGCTGCTGGCCTGGCTGGGTGGGGTGAGCACCTATCACCTGCTGGCCAATCTGTACCCGGATATCGGCGCAACCCTGCCGTCACTGGTACTGGCAGGGCTGCTGCAATGGCTGTTGGGCCGGGCTTTCAGTTACCGCCAGGAAACAGCTCGGGCTTGAGCACGCCCTTGAGGCGGTCGTAAGGGATCTGCAGTTCGATGTGGCCCAGGACCGAGGGCGCGATGGTGGTGACGTCGTACTTGAGGGTCACGGCGTTACGGGTCAGCGCTACGTTCTGGGTCTTCTGGAAGGGCCAGGTCTTCACGAACTCGGCCTCGCGATCCAGGTGAGTGCTGATCAGCCAGTTGTTGTGGGCGACCCGCGCGGCCTTCCAGAACATCTCTTCCTGGCCGGGCAGGAGCATGTCCGCCAGGTTCAGGGCCTTGTGCTGCTGGCGTGAATAGTTGACGAAGCCACGGCCCGGGGTGCCGTTGGCGGCGCCGGTGTCCAGGTAACTGGCCAGTTCGATGATCACCAGGCCGTCATGCTGCTCGCGTAGCTTGGATTGCAGGTACATGCCGTGGCGGTCCGGCGCGCTGCGCAGGAACTGCTCGCGATAGGCCGCAAGGCTGGCCGGCAGCGCAGCATCGGGGCTGGTGCGGGTCATTTGCAGCAGGCGCTTTTCAATGATGGCATCCAGCTGCGGTTCGGCGGGGAAGTGCACGGTGTCGAGGTTGACCAGTGGGCAGTCGGCGCCGCTGCAGCCGGGCTTGAGTTGTTCGGACTTGTCCCGGGTGGGTTCCAGCGGGGTCATGTAGCTGGGTTGAAACAGGCTTTGGCAGGCACCCAGGGTCAGGGCGATACAGGCCACGGAGGCGATTTTGACAAGCGACATGGGCGTCCTTCATAAACCAGGGGGAGGCAAAAGTTACCGGCTTCGACTGCCTGCGAGGCAGTCGGTTCGCCACTAAGCTCAATAGAGGCAATTAGAGTAGGTTTAGCCCCTCGCCGTCTATCCCGCTGAGGGTAAAGGGGCTGCATGATCAGCTGCGAGCGCGTTAGGATGGCGCGAAGTCGAGGGGGATCCTCGGATTGAACATGCTGTACACGAGGATTGTTATGACTGACTTTGCCAACTCCACGCCGAGTGCCGTCGAGATCATCCGGCGCGAAAACTGTTTCCAGGGTTTCTACCGGCTCGATCGCCTGCAACTGCGTCATGAGCTGTTCGCCGGTGGCATGGGGCGTGAAATCAATCGTGAAGTCTTTGTCCGTCACGATGCGGTCTGCGTACTGCCGTACGACCCGCAGCGCGATGAGGTGGTGCTGATCGAACAGTTCCGCGTCGGTGCCATGGGCAAGACGGCTTCGCCCTGGCTGGTGGAGCTGGTGGCCGGGCTGATCGACAAGGACGAGCAGCCGGAACAGGTTGCCCGCCGCGAGGCGCAGGAGGAAGCTGGCCTGGACATCTCGGCGCTGTGGCCGATGACCCAGTACTTCCCGTCGCCCGGTGGCAGCACCGAATTCGTCCATCTGTACCTGGGGCGTTGCGACAGCAGCGCCGCCGGTGGGCTGCATGGGCTGGAGGAAGAGGCGGAAGACATTCGGGTGTGCGTGATGGCCTACGAGGATGCCTTGCAGGCCATGCGCGACGGGCGGATTTGCAATGCCGCCAGCATCATTGCCTTGCAGTGGCTGGCGCTCAATCGCGCGGAAGTGAGGGGGTTATGGTCGTAAACAAGGTACGCGACCGCTATCGGGTGGATCTCGCGGGGCTGCAAGCTTCCTGCGAGGCCAACTACGCCCGGCTGATGCGACTGCTGCCCGACATGCGCAACCAGCCCGTGGCGCGGCGCATCGCCGTGACCCAGGGCGACCAGATGCTCGGCGTACTGGCCCTGGAGGTGGTACTGGCCTGCCCGTATACCACCACCTTGCAGGTGCGCCAGGAGCACAGCCTGCCCTGGCTGCCTGTGCCGCAGCTGGAAGTGCAGGTCTATCACGACGCGCGCATGGCGGAAGTCATCAGTGCCGAACATGCCCGGCGTTTTCGCAGCATCTATCCCTATCCCAATGCCTTCATGCACCAGCCTGATGAAAAGGCCCAGCTGAACGTGTTCCTCGGCGAGTGGCTGAGCCACTGCCTGGCCTGCGGTCACGAGTTCGAAGCCGTGCGCTAGATGTGAACTGGGTCCGCTTCCCAGGTTTCCTCTTTTTCACTTCCCCCAGCATAATTGCCCCCTTCTTCACGCTTTGTGATCTTGCTCCGGGAGAACGCCGTGCCAAGCGTATCCGCACTGACTGCCGCCGACCCCGTGTTGCTGGTGCAGCTGTCCGATAGCCATCTGTTTGCCGAGACGGACGGCACGCTCTTGGGCATGAACACCGCCGACAGCCTGCAACGGGTCATCGACCTGGTGTTGGCGCAGCAGCCACGGATCGACCTGATGCTGGCCACCGGCGACCTGTCCCAGGACGGCACGCTGGAGTCCTATCAGCGCTTTCGTCAGCTGACCCGACAGATTGCCGCCCCAGGCCGCTGGCTGCCGGGCAACCACGACGAACCGCAGGTCATGGAGCAGGCCGCCAGCGGCAGTGACTTGCTGGACCCGGTGGTGGACATCGGCAACTGGCGCATCACCCTGCTGGACTCGGCGGTGCCGGGTTCGGTACCGGGTTATCTGCAGGATGAGCAGTTGCAACTGCTGGCCCGCTCCCTGAGCGAAGCACCAGAGCGGCACCACCTGGTCTGCCTGCATCACCATCCGGTGTCCATCGATTGCGCCTGGATGGAGCCCATCGGCCTGCGCAATGCCCAGGCGCTGTTTGCCGTGATCGACGCTTTCCCCCAGGTGCGCGCCGTGCTCTGGGGGCATGTTCACCAGGAGATCGATCGCCTGCGGGGCGACGTGCGGCTATTGGCCTCACCTTCCACCTGCATCCAGTTCGAGCCCTTGAGCGACGACTTCAAGGTCGAGGAGCAGGTGCCGGGCTACCGTTGGTTGCGGCTGCTGCCCGATGGACGGCTGGAAACCGGCGTGCAGCGGGTCGAAGGCTATGAATTCACCATCGACTACGGTAGCGAAGGCTACTGAAGCGGCTGCGTAACCTGGCCCCATCCCTGTAAACTGCGGCTTTTGCCCAGGTGCACAGGGAGCTCGCATGTCCGGTTCGATCCTCTATATCCACGGCTTCAACAGTGCTCCGGCATCGACCAAGGCCTCCCAGTTGCGCCAGGTCATGGAGCAGCTCGGCCTGGCCGGGCAACTGCGGGTGCCGGCCCTGCATCACCATCCGCGCCAGGCCATTGGCCAGCTGGAACAGGCGATTGCCGAACTCGGTCGTCCATTGCTGGTCGGCAGCTCGCTCGGCGGCTACTATGCGACTCACCTTGCCGAGCGCTATGGTCTGAAGGCCCTGCTGATCAACCCTGCTGTCAGCCCGCACCGGATGTTCGACGGTTATCTGGGCACGCAGAAGAACCTGTACACCGACGAGACCTGGGAGCTGACCCACGACCATGTCGCGGCCCTGGCGGCGCTGGAAGTGGCGCCACCCCAGGACCCTGAGCGTTATCAGGTGTGGTTGCAGACCGGGGACGAGACGCTGGACTATCGCAGCGCCGAGCGCTACTACCGCGCCTGCGCCTTGCGCATACAGGCCGGCGGCGATCATAGTTTCCAAGGTTTTGCCGGACAATTGCCGGCGATGTTGAATTTTGCCGGCATCACTGCCGATCAGTACCAGGCGATCGACTTCACTGCACTGTGAGCCTTCGCCCCATATTCATTGAACGACTAACGACGAGAACCCATGGCCACTCCCAGCGCTAGCTCTTATAACGCAGACGCCATCGAAGTCCTCTCGGGACTCGACCCGGTGCGCAAACGCCCGGGCATGTACACCGACACCACGCGGCCCAACCATTTGGCCCAGGAAGTCATCGACAACAGCGTCGACGAAGCCCTGGCCGGCCATGCGAAGTCGATACAGGTCATCCTGCACGCCGACCATTCCCTGGAAGTGTCCGACGACGGCCGCGGCATGCCCGTGGACATCCACCCGGAAGAAGGCGTGTCCGGGATCGAGCTGATCCTCACCAAGCTCCACGCCGGCGGCAAGTTCTCCAACAAGAACTACCAGTTCTCCGGCGGTCTGCACGGGGTGGGCATCTCCGTGGTCAACGCCTTGTCGAACCAGGTGCGGGTGCGGGTCAAGCGCGACGGCAACGAATACCAGATGACTTTCGCCGACGGCTACAAGGCCACCGAGCTGGAAGTGGTCGGCACCGTGGGCAAGCGCAACACCGGCACCAGCGTGTACTTCGCTCCGGACCCAAAATACTTCGACTCGCCGAAATTCTCCGTCAGCCGTCTCAAGCACGTGCTCAAGGCCAAGGCCGTACTCTGCCCGGGGCTGCTGGTGAGCTTCGAGGACAAGTCCAGCGGCGAGAAGGTCGAGTGGCACTACGAAGATGGCCTGCGCTCCTACCTGGTGGATGCTGTCAGTGAATTCGAACGCCTGCCGGCCGAGCCGTTCTGCGGCAGCCTGGCAGGGAACAAGGAAGCGGTGGACTGGGCCCTGTTGTGGCTGCCCGAAGGCGGCGACAGCGTCCAGGAAAGCTACGTCAACCTGATCCCCACGGCTCAGGGCGGCACCCATGTCAACGGCCTGCGCCAGGGCCTGCTGGATGCCATGCGCGAGTTCTGCGAGTTCCGCAACCTGCTGCCCCGCGGCCTGAAGCTGGCCCCGGAAGACGTCTGGGAGCGCATTGCCTTTGTCCTGTCGATGAAAATGCAGGATGCGCAGTTCTCCGGCCAGACCAAGGAGCGCCTGTCTTCCCGCGAGGCGGCGGCGTTCGTTTCCGGTGTGGTCAAGGACGCCTTCAGCCTGTGGCTCAACGCCAACCCCGAGCTGGGCATGCAACTGGCGGAGCTGGCCATCAGCAACGCCGGGCGCCGCTTGAAGGCCAGCAAGAAGGTCGAGCGCAAGCGCATTACCCAGGGCCCGGCACTGCCAGGCAAGCTGGCGGACTGCGCCGGCCAGGACCCGATGCGCTCCGAGCTGTTCCTGGTGGAGGGTGACTCCGCCGGCGGTTCGGCCAAGCAGGCGCGGGACAAGGAATTCCAGGCGATCCTGCCGTTGCGCGGCAAGATCCTCAACACCTGGGAAGTGGACGGCAGCGAGGTCCTGGCCAGCCAGGAAGTGCACAACATCGCCGTGGCCATCGGGGTCGATCCGGGCGCCGAGGACATGAGCCAACTGCGCTACGGCAAGATCTGCATCCTCGCCGACGCCGACTCCGACGGCTTGCACATCGCTACCTTGCTGTGTGCCTTGTTCGTCCAGCATTTCCGTCCGCTGGTGGATGCCGGTCACGTCTACGTGGCCATGCCGCCGCTGTACCGCATCGACCTGGGCAAGGAGATCTACTACGCCCTGGATGAAGCCGAGCGCGACGGCATTCTCGACCGCCTGGTGGCCGAGAAGAAGCGCGGCAAGCCACAGGTCACCCGATTCAAGGGGTTGGGTGAAATGAACCCGCCGCAACTGCGCGAGACCACCATGGACCCGAACACCCGGCGCCTGGTGCAGTTGACCCTGGACGACGTCGAGGCCACCGCGGAAATCATGGACATGCTGCTGGCCAAGAAGCGCGCCGGTGATCGCAAGTCCTGGCTGGAGTCCAAGGGCAACCTGGCCGAGGTGCTAGCCTGATGCACAGAGGTTTTGCCCTGGCCCTGGCGCTATTGGCAACCTCGGTGGTGGCCGCGCCGGCGCCCGAACTGAAACTGCTGTCCGAGCATCCTGTGGAAGGCATGCGCGGCGGCAATCTGTCCGGGCTGGCGCTGTGTGGTCAGGAGCTTTGGACCGTCTCCGATCGCGACGACGAGCAGATCTACAGGCTCGATACCCGGAACACTGTCTGGCAGGCCGAGACCGTCGGGATCGAGGTGCCTGCGGTGCCGGATTCCGGCTTGCCCTGGGGCTTGAAGGTGCGGACCTGGGCGGCGTCCTTCGTGCGTGGCGGCGACCTGGATTTCGAGGGCATCACCTGTGATGCCGCCGGCAACAAATATGTGGTCAGCGAAGCCCATGCCGCGGTGCTGCAGGTTCCGGCGCAAGGCGCGGCGGCCTGGTTGAAGATTTCCCCGATCATGGTGCGCGAAGCCCGTGCCAGCGGCATGCTGCTGCACTTCAATGCCCTGTTCGAAGGGCTGGCGGTCAACCCTGCCGGGGATCGGATCTGGCTGGCGGCGGAACGCGAGCGGCGCGGGCTGCTGTTGATCAAGCGTGGCCAGACCACCTGGGACTGCGATGGCGGTTGCGTGCTGCTCAGTGAAGCAGGGGCGCTAATGCAGCCTGAGCAGGTGCCCAACGCCAAGGCCGTATCCCGTGACTTTGCCGACCTGTCGCTGTTTGACGGCAAGCTGTTCACCCTGGAGCGCAACGCCTATCAGATCTGTCGCCGGGACGCGCTGAGCGCCAAGGTCGAGCAGTGCTGGTCGTATGCTGGCGAAGCACTGGTGGAGCATCGGCGTTATCCACAGCCCTACGGGTTGGCGGAAGCCTTGGTGGTGGACGCCAAGGGCGCCTGGATTGGCCTGGACAACAACAACGGTGCTCGCGCCGATGGCGAGGCCCGACCGATCGTCTGGCGTTTTGCAGCTCCCGAAGGCGGCTGGAGTGCCAAGCCGTGAGCCAGCAACCGGGGAAGAGTGCCGGGCGGGTGATGCTGATCATGGCCTGGGCGGCGGCGCTGTTCCTGGCCACGCGGTTCTTTGCCGACTGGGAAGCGCACCAGGAGAACCCCAACACTGTCGTCAGTTCGCAACAACATGAGGGTTACATCGAAGTGCAACTGGCGGGCAATCGTCAGGGGCATTTCGTCGCCAGCGGCCATATCAACGGGCGGCCGGTGCAATTCATGCTCGACACCGGGGCCACCGATGTCTCGGTACCTGCGGATCTCGCTGAACGTCTGGGCCTGGAGCGCGGTGCGCCGGTCACCCTGAGCACGGCCAATGGGCGCAGCGAAGGTTATCGGACCCGTATCGAACTCCTGCAGCTGGGGGATATCGTGCTGCGGGACGTGGCCGCGCTGGTGGCGCCGGGGCTCGACGGCGACCAGGTTCTGCTGGGCATGAGCGCTTTGAAAAAACTTGAATTTACTCAGCGCGGCGGCAGCATGCTGCTGCGCCAGACTACGAACCAATGAGGCCCGCATGAGCGACTCCCTTGATCTCAGCCTGGATGGCGTAGAACGCCGGTCACTGGCTGACTTCACCGAAAATGCCTACCTCAACTACTCCATGTACGTGATCATGGACCGTGCTCTGCCGCATATCGGCGACGGCCTGAAACCGGTACAGCGGCGTATCGTCTACGCCATGAGTGAGCTGGGGCTGGATGCCGATTCCAAGCACAAGAAATCCGCGCGTACCGTGGGTGACGTGCTCGGCAAGTTCCACCCGCACGGCGATTCGGCCTGTTATGAGGCCATGGTGCTGATGGCCCAGCCGTTCAGCTACCGCTACACGCTGGTGGACGGCCAGGGCAACTGGGGTGCGCCGGATGATCCCAAGTCCTTCGCTGCCATGCGTTACACCGAGGCGCGCCTGTCGCGCTATTCCGAAGTGCTGCTCAGCGAACTGGGCCAGGGCACTGCGGACTGGGGGCCGAACTTCGACGGCACGCTGCAGGAGCCTCTGGTACTGCCGGCACGCCTGCCGAACATCCTGCTCAACGGCACCACCGGCATCGCCGTGGGCATGGCCACCGACGTGCCCCCGCACAACCTGCGGGAAGTGGCTTCGGCCTGCGTGCGCCTGCTGGATGAGCCCAAGGCCACGGTCGAGCAGCTCTGCGAGCATATCCAGGGCCCGGACTACCCCACCGAAGCTGAGATCATCACCCCGCGTGCCGACCTGCTGAAGATCTACGAAACCGGCCGTGGCTCGGTGCGCATGCGCGCCGTGTACCGGGTCGAGGACGGCGACATCATCGTCACCGCGCTGCCGCACCAGGTCTCCGGGGCCAAGGTGCTGGAACAGATCGCCGGCCAGATGCAGGCCAAGAAGTTGCCGATGGTGGCCGACCTGCGTGACGAGTCGGACCATGAGAACCCGTGCCGCATCGTGATCATCCCGCGCTCCAACCGGGTCGACGCCGATGAGTTGATGCAGCACCTGTTCGCCACCACCGAGTTGGAATCCACCTACCGGGTCAACATCAACATCATTGGCCTGGACGGCAAGCCGCAGTTGAAGAACCTGCGGGCCCTGCTGGTGGAGTGGCTGGAGTTCCGGGTCACCACCGTGCGTCGCCGGCTGCAGTTCCGCCTGGACAAGGTCGAGCGTCGCCTGCATCTGTTGGACGGTTTGCTGATTGCCTACCTCAACCTGGATGAAGTGATCCACATCATCCGTACCGAGGAGCATCCACGGGCCAAGCTGATCGAGCGTTTCGCCCTGAGCGAAATCCAGGCCGACTACATCCTCGACACGCGCCTGCGCCAATTGGCGCGTCTGGAAGAGATGAAGCTGCGGGCCGAACAGGATGAGTTGCTCAAGGAGCAGGCCAAGCTGCAAGCCTTGCTCAACAGCGAAGCGAAACTGAAGAAGCTGGTGCGCACCGAGTTGCTGCAAGACGCAGAAACCTACGGCGATGACCGCCGTTCGCCGATCGTCGCCCGGGCCGAGGCCAAGGCGCTGTCGGAAAACGAGCTGATGCCTACCGAGCCGGTGACTATCGTTCTGTCGGAAAAAGGCTGGGTGCGTTGCGCCAAGGGGCATGATATTGACGCCACTGGTCTGTCCTACAAGGCCGGCGATGGCTACAAGACCGCCGCGCCCGGGCGTTCCAACCAGTTCGCGGTGTTCATCGACTCCACCGGGCGCAGTTACTCGGTGGCGGCCCATACGCTGCCATCGGCCCGGGGTCAGGGCGAGCCGCTGACCGGCCGTCTGACACCGCCGCCGGGTGCGACGTTCGAATGCGTGCTGCTGCCGGATGACGATGCCTTGTATGTGATCGCTTCTGACGCCGGCTACGGCTTCGTGGTCAAGGGCGAGGACCTGCAGGCCAAGAACAAGGCAGGCAAGGCGCTGTTGAGCCTGCCGAACAATGCCAAGGTGCTGGCGCCGCGGCCAGTGGCCGATCGTGAACAGAACTGGCTGGCTTCGGTGACCACCGAAGGGCGCCTGCTGGTGTTCAAGATCAGCGACCTGCCGCAGCTGGGCAAGGGCAAGGGCAACAAGATCATCGGCATTCCCGGTGAGCGCGTGGCCAGCCGCGAAGAGTACGTCACCGATATCGCGGTGCTGCCGGACGGCGCGACCCTGGTGCTGCAGGCTGGCAAGCGCACCTTGTCGCTCAAGGCTGACGATCTGGAGCACTACAAAGGCGAGCGCGGGCGCCGTGGCAACAAACTGCCTCGCGGCTTCCAGCGGGTGGATGCGTTGTTGGTAGAGCCTCTCAGTTAAGGGCGGGCTAGAGCGTTCGATCTGCGATTTAAGCGCAGGATCGACGCTACAACACTGGAGTCAGGGCGCATATTCACGGATGATATGCGCTTTCAAACGCTGGCGTGGCCGGGCGTTATTCAGGTTTTTTTGAGTATTTACACTGTGGCTAGCCTTGTGGCCGCCACCTGGATGGGATGATGACTGCTCTGCGCCTTCCTCTTGTTTTCTTGCTCGCCGGCGTTCTTGGCCTGGCGGGTTGCAGCGTACACCAGCCGGTGTCGCTGTATCAGCTGGACAGCGGAAGTCCAGCTCAGCCGGCCAGTGCCGGCATGTCGGTATTGCTGGGGCCGGTGCTGATCGCCGATTACCTGCAACGTGAAACCCTCCTGCAGCGTCAGGATGATGGCAGCCTGCAGGCCTCCACTGATGGTCGCTGGGCCGGCAGTCTGTCTTCGGACATCGACCAGTTGCTGTTGCGCCAGGTGGCCGGTCATCTCGACAGCCAGCGGGTTGTATTGGCTCCGGCCACCAGCGGCTTCACTCCGGATGTCCAGGTGCTGCTGTCGATCACTCGCCTGGATTCAGGCAAGTCGCAGCCGGCGGTGCTGGATGCGCAATGGCGCCTGATCGACCGCCGTGGCCAGGTGCGGGACAACCGCATCGTTCATCTGCAGGAGCAGCACGCGGGAACCACGGCGTCCCAGGTCCAGGCCCAGGGCGTGCTGTTGCAGCGTCTGGCGGAACAGTTGTCGGGTGCCCTCAAGCCTCTGGCCAATCAGCCGGCGGTGGCGGAGGTGCCACGCAAGGCGGCCCCGGCTCCTGCGCCCAAGCCTGCCGAGCAGGAAAAGCAACCGAAGATCCCGATGGCCACGCCGATCCGCACGGATATGGAAGTGTTCAGGTTCTGAGTTGACACGCCGCGAGACAAGGCCCGCCCAACAGCGGGCCTTGTCGTTTCTGGCTCTGGCCAACGCAATCTCCTGTAGCCGCTGCCGAAGGCTGCGAGCGGGCCGCAGGCACGCAGCGATATCACCAGCGTTGAAGCCCCTGCGGGGCTTGTCGCAGGCTGCGCCAGCGGCTACACAAAGCTCATGAAAAAGCCCGCACTGGGCGGGCTTCTTTTTGCGGGTCAGCCTTACAGCTTGGCCCGTGTTTCATGCATGCGTGCCAGTTGCCGCTCCAGCATCGACGGGTAGGGCTCCATCAGGCGTTCCACGCAGCAGGCACCTTCCGGGCTGGCGATCGGGCGGATACGTGCCCGCTGGCGCAGCAGCGGGTCGTCATTGACCTTGCGCTCCACCAGCAGCAGGTTGCGGCTGTGCTGGGACAGGGCCAGGGCATCCTGAGCGGTTTCGGTGAGCAGCAGGTCGATCTGGCTCAGGCCGAACAGTTCGTCGCCCAGGGTCAGGCCCAGTTGCAGTTGCAGGGTGATGCCGCTGTCCGCCACTTCGATCTGCAAGGCATGGCCCAGGGCGCGCAGCAACTCGCCGCAGCAGATGGCGTTGGTCAGGTAGTCGTCACCGCTGTCTTCGCTGTGGAACAGCATCAGCGTGCTGCCATCGTTCAGGGTATGCAGTTCGCTCTGGTACAGCGAGGCGGCCTGGTCGAGGCAATCGCGGTAGCGTTCCAGCAGTTCCATCAGGCGGGCGCGGGGCAGGCGTCGCAGTTGCTCCTGGGCACCGAGTTGCACCGCCAGTACCGCACTGTGCTGGGGCTGGGCCGGAACCTGTGGTTGCGGTTGTGGCTTGGCAGCAGGCGTCGATGAGCTGTCCCGCAGGTCGGCGAAGGGGTCTTCCTCGTCCAGTTCATCTTCTTCGGCGTGAACCAGGTGCCGGGGTGCAGGCTTCAGGCCTGCTACCGGAGCGCTTTCGTCGAAGCTCGGGTCCCGCAGGTTGCGCACTTCGAATGCCGGCTCATCGTCCTCGTCGTCTTGCACTTCAACCTCGGGCTGCGGTGCCGGTTCGGGTTTTTCCGGCACCAGGCGGGCATGCAGCTGACGCGCCAGATCGCCGATTTCGTCCTGGCGCTGGGTGGCGGGAGTATGTTCGTCCAGGTCACGCAGCCAGACTCGCAGTTGCAGCAGCGGAGTCGAGATGTGCCGCCCCAGGCGCAGGCTCAAGGCCAGGGCCAGGGCCAGCAGGATGGCGCTGAGGATGCCCATGCTTTGCAGGCTGATGGTCATCGGCTGCTGGAATTGCGCCATGTCCAGGCTGATTCGCAGGTTGCCCGCGGTCACGTCCTGGAAGGTGATCTTGGTCTGGTACACGCCCTCGGTTTCACCCAGCAGGCTGCTCTTGGGGCGCTGGCCGGCCTCGGCGAGGATGCGGTTGTCCACGCTGTAGATGGCCGCGTGGGCCACCAGCGGGTTCTTGGTCAGATTGTTGAGCAGGACATTGAGGCTGAGGATGTCGTTGGACACCAGCAGCTCGGTGGCCGAGGTGGCGGTCTGGGTGGTCAGGCTCTGACCCAGGGCGTCGGCTTGTTCGTGCATGGCTTGCTTGAACTGCAGGCCCATCACGCCGGCATAGATCACCAGGGCCAGGGCGACCAGGATCACGTTATGGCTGGCAATGCGCAATGCAATCGGCACACGGCGGTGGCGCAGTGCACGGAAGATCAGCAGGAAGAAGTTATCGGTTTTAACTGGCGTGGGCCGGTTCACTGAGCTCGGCTCTTTTGTCCGTGAAGTTGACGCGCAGTATAGCGACAGGCCCTAGACCGGCAAAGCGCTGGCTGTGCCCGATGGTCACCGAAAGTGGGTAGAATGCGCTTTTTTTCCACCTCGGGGGTGCGCCTTGCGCGAAATTGTCCTGATAAACATCACCGGCGAAGATCGTCCCGGTCTGACTGCGGCCATTACCGGCGTTCTGGCCCAGGGTGGTGTGAACATTCTCGACATCGGTCAGGCGGTGATCCACGACACCTTGTCGTTCGGCATCCTGGTTGAAATTCCCAGCAACGAGCAGAGCTCGTCGGTGCTCAAGGACATCCTGTTCACCGCCTACAAGCTCGACCAGCAGGTGCGCTTCACGCCGGTGTCCGAGCAGGATTACCAGCAGTGGGTCGCCGGGCAGGGCAAGAAGCGCCATATCGTGACCCTGCTGACGCGCAAGGTTACCGCCGAACAGTTGCAGCGCGTGAGCTCCATCACCGCCAAGTACGGCCTGAACATCGACCATATCGATCGCCTGTCCGGGCGCATGCCCCTGGATATGCCTGCCGACCAGGGCAAGGGCTGCATCGAGTTCTCGGTACGTGGCGAAGCCGCCGATCCGCAAGCCCTGCGGGCCGAGTTCCTCAGCGTGGCCCAGGAGCTGAACGTCGATATCGCCTTCCAGGAAGACTCGCTGTTCCGCCGTAACCGGCGCCTGGCGGTGTTCGACATGGATTCGACGCTGATCGAGGCCGAAGTCATCGACGAGCTGGCCAAGGCGGCCGGTGTCGGCGATCGGGTCGCGGAAATCACCGAGCGGGCGATGGCCGGCGAGCTGGACTTCCGCGCCAGTTTCAAGGAGCGCCTGGCGTTGCTCAAGGGCCTGGACGTCAATGTGCTGGACGCCATCGGCGCCTCCCTGCGCCTGACCGAGGGCGCCGAAACCCTGTTCGCCGAACTCAAGCGCCTGGGCTACAAGACCGCGATCCTCTCCGGCGGCTTCACCTACTTTGCCAAGCAGCTGCAAGCCAAGCTGGGTATCGACTACGTGTTCGCCAACGAGCTGGAAGTGGTGGACGGCAAGGTCACTGGCGTGGCGGTGGAGCCGATTGTCGACGCCCAGCGCAAGGCTGATCTGCTGCGTGAGCTGGCGCACAAGGAAGGCCTGCGCCTGGAGCAGACCATCGCTGTCGGCGATGGCGCCAACGATCTGCCGATGCTCGGCATTGCCGGCCTGGGCGTGGCATTCCGCGCCAAGCCGCTGGTCAAGCAGTCGGCCAAGCAGGCGATCTCGACCCTGGGCCTGGATGGCGTGCTGTACCTGCTGGGGTTCCGTGACCGCGACGGGCAGCTCTGAGCCGCCGGAAAATCCCCGCCCATAAAAAACGCCGCTGATCAGCGGCGTTTTTTATGTCCGGCATTCAGGCCTCAAGCCTTGGGCAGGCCCAGGCCCTGGCCCATCCGTACGGGCGAGCCGGCAGCCAGCTCTTGGGCCCACTGCACCTGGTTCGGGCCAAACAGCACGATGGCCGTGGAGCCCAGCTTGAAGCGGCCCATTTCGGCGCCTTTCTCCAGGTGGATCGGAGCGCGGGCGGCTTCGTCGTAGCGTACGGTCTTGAGTTCGCGCTTGGGCGGCGTTACCAGGCCGGCCCAGACGGTTTCGATCGAAGCGACGATCATCGCGCCCACCAGCACCAGCGCCATCGGGCCGCGCTCGGTATCGAAGATGCACACCACGCGCTCGTTGCGTGCGAACAGCTCGGGTACGTTTTCAGCGGTAGTCTGGTTGACCGAGAAGATCCGGCCCGGCACATAGACCATTTCCCGCAGGGTGCCGGCCAGGGGCATGTGCACCCGGTGGTAGTCCTTGGGGGAGAGGTAGATGGTGGCAAAGTCGCCGCCCATGAACGGCTGTGCCAGGGCCGGGTCACCGCCCAGCAGTTCCAGCACGCTGTAGCTGTGGCCCTTGGCCTGGAACACTCGGCCGTGTTCGATCGGGCCCAGTTGGCTGACCGCGCCGTCGGCAGGGCTGAGCACCGCGCCCGGGGTCGGGTCCAGCGGCCGCGCGCCGTCTTTGAGGGCGCGGGTGAAGAAGGCGTTGAAGTGCTCGTAGGCGGTCACGTCCTCGACCTGGGCCTCGGACATATCCACTTGATACTGCTTGGCGAACCAGCGGGTGAAGGCATTCTTGAACCAGCGCACGCGGCACTCGGCAATGCAGCCGGCCAGGCGCGACAGCAGGTGATGAGGCAGCAGGTACTGGCTGATGATGAACAAACGCTTTTTCATTGGGTGTCCTTAAAAACCTTAAATCTCTACGGGCGTATCGGGATGATTGCCCCATTCGCCCCAGGAACCGGCGTAGCCCTTGACCCGTGGGTAGCCCAGCGCCTTGGCCACCAGATAGGTGAAGCCGGAGCGATGGTGGGTCTGGCAGTGGGTGATCACTTCTTTGTCTTTGCTGATGCCCAGGTCCGCAAGGATCTGTGGCATGTCGCGGCGGATGCGCAGGTGGCGTGCCTGATCCATGCCGGCGGTCCATTCGAAATTCACCGCGCCGGGGATATGCCCGCCCTTGGCTGCCAGGACTTTTTCGCCGGAGTACTCCAGCGGTCCGCGGGCGTCCCAGATCACCAGGTCCGCCGCGCCGAGACGGCTTTGCAGGTATTCGCGGGTGGCGGTGGGCTCATCATGCAGGGCCAGTGCCACGGGGCCGCCGACCGCGGCCGGCACTTCGGTAGACACGGGCAGGCCTTCCGCCAGCCAGGCCGGCAGGCCGCCGTCGAGGTAGTGGTAGCGGTGGTGGCCGATCACGTCCAGCAGCCAGATGAAGCGCCCGGCCCAGCCACCGCCTTCATCGTCGTAGACCACATAGACCGCGTCCGGGTTGTGCCCGAGTTCGCCGAACAGCGTTTCAAGCGCCGCTTGCGGCGGCAGCAGCCCGGGAGCCGGCGCCTGGCCCAGCTGAGTGCGCTTGGGGTCGACGAAGCGCGCCCCGGGAATATGCCCGGTTGCATAGCGGGCAGCGCTGGTCAGGTCGACCAGGATCAGTTCGCGGGCGTTCAGGCGGGCGAGCAGGTCGCTCGGTTCAATGACCAGCGGCAAGCCAGAGAAGTCAGACATGTCAGGTCCCCAGGGCGCAAAGGGAAGGATTGTAGCGCAAGCGTCATTGGCTGCGGTTGGTAAAGCTGTGCAAGGCTTTTTCGATGCACTGGGCGGTCTTGCCGAAGGCCTGGACGCTGATTTCCGAGAACGGCACGCCGCCCTGGTCGGCGATCGCCAGCATCAGTACCCGGCCATTGCACGACAGTGAGCGGATCAGCAGGTGTTCGCCGCGAAACAGCTGGCGCAGCGAGCTTGGCAGGTGAGGGGCGAACTGGGCCCGGTTGGCCGGGGTCAGGCGGATCTGCGCGGATTTTTCCAGCAGGCGTTGCAACAGCGGGCTCTGCTTGGCCTGCAGGGTCAGGCTGGCCGCTTCCCTGGGCAGGCCGTAAAGCTGTTGCACTCGCAGGTGGCTCAGGCTGCGATCGACCATCAGCAGCATGACCCGATGCATGCCGCACGCCGCCAGGGCATCCCGGGCAAAGCCGGTAAGGTGCACGGCGTTGGTAAAGGGGCTGGGGTCCAGCAACAGTTCGCCGCAGAGCTTGCGCCACTTGGCCAGTTCCAGTGCGGTGGGCGCCGGGGCTGGTTGCTCGCCGTGATGCAGGCGTCGGGCATCCCAAGGCCAGAGCAGGGCCTGGGCCGGGTGCCAGAGATCGGGCTGGGTGTCGTTGCGGGCGCTTTGTGCTGCCTGTTGGTGCAACTGTTGCTGGACCTGGTCCAGGGGGATCTGCAGATAAAGAGCGGTAAGGTTCTGCCAGCGCCGGCCATGGGGGCTGTTCCAGGACTGTTGCGCCGCCAGCGCCAGGCCGTTGGCCAGCAACACAGTGTTGGCCGGCTGGTTCAGCCAGCGCCGCAGATCCGGTTCAGCGTCCAGGCGTTGTTGCTGG
This sequence comes from Pseudomonas sp. NFPP25, assembly GCF_900116505.1. Taxonomy (NCBI): domain Bacteria; kingdom Pseudomonadati; phylum Pseudomonadota; class Gammaproteobacteria; order Pseudomonadales; family Pseudomonadaceae; genus Pseudomonas; species Pseudomonas sp. NFPP25. The sequence goes on from NZ_FPBG01000005.1 coordinate 495,197, forward strand.
TGCAGCGGGTTGTCGCTGTCGCGGGCAATCAGCATGACCTTGGCCAGCAGGTGCTGCTCCTGGGTCAGCAGGCGATAGCCCTGCTGGACCCAGATCGGCAGGTGCCAGGCCAGGACCAGGGCCTGGCACATTTCCATCAGTCGCACTCCGAACAGTTGCAGTTCAACGTCGTGTGCGGATTCGTGCTTGTAGATGACCCGCAGTTCCCACTCTTCCAGCAGCTTGGGATAGACCAGGGCCATGGCCCACAGCGGCGAGAGAAACAGCAGGCTGCCCCAGTGGATGTCCTGCCAGAGTCGCGCCAGGCGTCCGGCAAAGAAGCCATTGGCTTGCTGGCTGGCGTGCTGGCTGATCAGCTGGAACTGGCGCAATGCCTGGGGGATCTGCTCTTCAGGCAGCGTCGGCAGTTGCTCGAGCAACTCCTCGGTACGCTTGAGGCCCAGGCGGTTGACCGCGATCTCCAGGTTTTCCGCCGGTTCGCTCATGCTGCCGTGGGAATGCCGGTTGGCTTCGCGGATCACGCTCAAGGCCAGTGCCGGGCTGTTTTGCATCAGATCGACAATCTCCCGCAGCGAGCTGCGGTTGTTGGCGATGGCGCGGCAGACCCGGTCATGGCTGGCCTGGGGCACCGGCAGGCGCACGCCATTGAGGAGCTTTACCCAGGCGTCGAGAGAGGCGGGCGGAGAATGTGGGACGCTGGTTTCATTAGACATGGTCGGGCGCAATCATCGTCTGCTGTGAACACGCCCAGAGCGGGCCAAACTGGCTTTTCGCCTTAACTGGCTATAGTCTGGCGCAGTTTTGCCGATAAGTAGAAGAAGAGTTTTAAGAACTTCCGAATATGACCTTGAACCCGACTCAATAAGTACTCCCCTACCTATGGCTAAAATTATCGGCATCATCGTCGTATTCGCGAGCGTGCTCGGCGGATACGTGCTTTCCCACGGCAAAATCGCGGCACTGATCCAGCCTTTCGAAGTGCTGATCATCGGCGGCGCAGCCTTTGGCGCATTCCTCCAGGCCAACCCGGGCTACATGACGATGCACGTCGTCAAGAAATCCCTGGGCATGTTCAGCTCGCGCTTCACCCACACCTTCTACCTGGAAGTGCTGGGCCTGATCTACGAGATCCTCAACAAGAGTCGTCGCGAAGGCATGATGGCCATCGAAGGCGATATCGAGGACGCCGCGGCCAGCCCGATTTTCGCCAAGTACCCGGCGGTGCTCAAAGATGAACGCATGACCGCCTTCGTCTGTGACTATCTGCGCATCATGTCCTCCGGCAACATGGCTCCCCACGAGCTGGAAGGCCTGTTCGACATGGAGCTGTTCAGCCTCAAGGAAGACCTTGAGCATCCATCCCATGCGGTCAACGGGATTGCCGACGGCATGCCCGGTTTCGGTATCGTCGCGGCGGTATTGGGGATCGTGGTGACCATGGCTTCCCTGGGCGATGGCGACCAGAAGTCCATCGGCCTGCACGTAGGTGCGGCACTGGTGGGTACCTTCTTCGGTATTCTCGCGGCCTATGGCTTCTTCGGCCCGCTGGCCCACTCCCTGGCCCACGACGCCAAGGAAGAACTGAACGTCTACGAAGCCATCAAGGCGTCGCTGGTGGCCTCGGCTTCCGGCATGCCGCCGTCCCTGGCCGTGGAGTTCGGGCGCAAGGTTCTGTACCCGGCGCACCGTCCTAGCTTCGCCGAGCTGGAACAAGCGGTTCGCGGTCGCTAAGTCATGGAAAATAATCAGCCGATTATCATCAAGCGCGTCAAGCGCTTCGCTGGCGGACATCACGGGGGCGCCTGGAAAATCGCCTTCGCCGACTTCGCCACGGCGATGATGGCGTTCTTCCTGGTGTTGTGGCTGCTGTCCACGGCCACCCCGGAACAGAAGATCGCCATCGCCGGTTACTTCAAGGATCCGATCGGCTTCTCGGAAAGCGGTACGCCCTACATCATCGACCTGGGCGGCTCCCCTGAGCTGGCGCCGGACAACACCCTCAACCCCGAGATCAAGTCCCAGCCACAACCGGACAAGGTCACGGTGGATGCCGACCAGGTGGAGGGCATGGCCGAGCAGGTCGAGCGCGAGCGTCTCGAGTTGCTGTTGCAAGAGTTGCAAAACAAGGTTGAAGAAAACCCGCAACTGCAGAAGTTCAAGGACCAGATCCTCTTCGAGATCACCCCGGACGGCTTGCGGATCCAGATCATGGACGCCGAGAACCGGCCGATGTTCGACTCTGGCAGTGCACGTCTGAAGCCGTATTTCGAAGACATCCTGCTGGCCATGGCCGACACCATCAAGACCGTGCCGAACAAGATCAGCATCAGCGGTCACACCGACGCCAAGCCCTATTCGGGCACTGGCGACTTCGGCAACTGGGAACTGTCGGCCAACCGGGCCAACGCTGCGCGTCGGGCGCTGGTGGCGGGTGGTTATCCTGATCCGCAAGTCGCGCGTGTGGTGGGCTTTGCTTCGTCGGCTCTATTCGATCGCAAGGACCCGTTCAACCCGGTCAACCGGCGCATCGATATCGTCGTGCTGACCAAGAAGGCCCAGCGTGCCATCGAGGGTGAGCAGACCGATCCCAATGCTCCGGTACCGACCCAGGGTAGCGGTGCGCCCGGTGAAGTACCGGGGGCGGCAGCCGACCCGAATGCCTTGCCGCCCGGTAGCGAACCGCTGCCGGCGCACGAGGTGCGTCAACGTATGAATATCTTCGAGGACGGTGTGCTGAAGATGGACGAGCAGGGTGCGGCGGGCCAGTCTTCCGCTCCGGCTCCGGCTCCGGCTCCGGCTCCGGCTCCAGCTCCCACTGCTCCGGTGACGCCGCCCGCTACGCCGGGCACGGCGAAGTGACAAACGACAAGGCCGCGAAGATCGCGGCCTTGTCGTATCTGGGTCAGGTCAATCAGTAACTGTTGTCTGGCAGGCTGACGAGGATCGAGCGGTAGCTGTTCATCCGTTGCTGCTGGATGCGCCCGTCTTCCAGGGCCTTGAGCAAGGCACAGCCCGGCTCGCGATCGTGCTTGCAATCGCGGAAGCGGCAGGTGCCCAGCAAGTCATTGAACTCGATGAACCCGGCCTCGACATCGGCGCGGCTGACATGGCCGAGGCCGAACTCACGGATACCGGGGGAGTCGATCAGCTCACCGCCACCGGGGAAGTGGAACAGGCGCGCGGTCGTGGTGGTGTGAGTGCCCTGGCCGGAGAACTCCGACAGCGGGCCGACGCGGGTTTCGACTTCCGGCAGCAGGCTGTTGACCAGGGACGACTTGCCCACCCCCGACTGGCCGACGAATACACTGATGCGCCCGTCCAGCAGGGCTTGCAACTGCTCCATGCCGTCGCCGTGATGAGCCGAGACCTCCAGCAGCGGGTAGCCCAGCTGGCGGTAGACCGCGAGCAGGGCGTTGAGCGCAGGGGCGTTCTGCTCATCGATCAGGTCGGCCTTGTTCAGCAGCAGCAACGGCCGGATTCCAGCATGCTCGGCGGCTACCAGGTAGCGGTCGATCAGGTTGGCGTGGGGCTCTGGCATGGGCGCAAACACGATCACGATCATGTCGACGTTGGCGGCCACCGGCTTGAGTTGGCCGCGGCTGTCCGGGCGGCACAGCTCGGTGCTGCGCGGCAGTTGCGCGACGATCACCCCGATGCCCTGGTTGCCGGCGCGCCAGACCACCTGGTCGCCGGTCACCAGGGCCGGCAGGTTGGCCCGCAGGTAGCAGCGGAACACCTGGCCGGCCGTTTCGCCTTCGCGAGCCTCGACTTCGACCTGGACGCCGAAGTGGGCGATGACCAGGCCGGTCTGTTCCGGGCCCAGGTCGCCACCTTCCAGCGCCTCGACGGCAGAGGACTCGCGTTTGGCGGCGCGGGCGGCGCGCTCACCCTGGATCTTTTCGATGCGCCAGTTTTGGCGGCGATTGAGCTGGCGTTTGGCCATTGGTGTTCCGTGTCGATAATTACGGCGGATAGGTAAAACGGCGGCGAGTTTAGCACGCCGGGCAGGCCCTCTAGGCTAAACTGCGCAACTACGCCGAGGAGCCCACCCATGCAAAACCCGCAGAACCTGATTTGGATCGACCTGGAAATGACCGGTCTGAACCCTGACACCGACGTCATCATCGAGATGGCCACCATTGTCACTGACAGCAACCTCAACACCTTGGCTGAAGGACCGGTCATTGCCATCCACCAGAGCGACGAGATCCTCGCCGGCATGGATGAATGGAACACCCGCCAGCACGGCGGTTCCGGTCTGACCCAGCGGGTTCGCGAAAGCCGCATCAGCATGGCCGAAGCAGAAGCCCAGACCATTGCCTTCCTGGAGCAGTGGGTACCCAAGGGCAAATCGCCGATCTGCGGCAACAGCATCTGCCAGGACCGGCGCTTCCTGTACCGCCACATGAAGGCTCTGGAAAGCTACTTCCACTACCGCAACCTGGACGTCTCGACCCTCAAGGAACTGGCCGCCCGCTGGGCGCCGGACGTGCGCGACAGCTTCAAGAAAGGCAGCACCCACCTGGCCCTGGACGATATTCGCGAGTCCATCGCCGAGCTCCAGCACTACCGCAAGCACTTCATCAAGTTCTGACCCGCAGGCGCCGGCTTGCCGGCGAACGGGCGCCCGCTGCGACTCGGCGCCCGTACCCGCCCCCTTTTGGTGCCCGCTTCAACTGAGTAGACTGCGCGCCTTCCTGCAAGGACCGCCATCATGCTGTTGATGCTTTATCTGATTGCCATTACCGCCGAAGCCATGACCGGCGCCCTGTCTGCCGGCCGGCGCGGCATGGACTGGTTCGGTGTGGTGCTGATTGCCTGCGTCACCGCACTCGGCGGCGGTTCGGTGCGTGATGTGCTGCTGGGCCACTACCCGCTGACCTGGGTCAAGCACCCGGAATACCTGGTGCTGACGTCGGTGGCGGCGTTGGTGACGATCTTCATCGCGCCCTTGATGCGTCACCTGCGCTCGCTGTTTCTGGTGCTCGACGCCGTGGGCCTGGTGGCCTTTACCCTGATCGGCTGCATGACTGCCCTGGAAATGGGCCACGGCATGCTGGTGGCTTCAGTCAGCGGGGTGATCACCGGGGTCTTTGGCGGCATCCTCAGGGACATCTTCTGCAACGATATCCCGCTGATCTTTCGCCGCGAGCTGTACGCCAGCGTGTCCTTCGCCGCGGCCTGGTGCTACATGCTGTGCATCTACCTGCAACTGCCCAGCGAGCAGTCGATCCTGGTCACCCTGTTCGGCGGCTTTCTATTGCGCCTGCTGGCGATCCGTTTTCACTGGGAAATGCCCAAGTTCGTCTACAACGACGAACACTGACGGTTGGCGTGCTGGTCCAGGGCCCATTGCACATGTTCGCGAACCAGTTCCGAGGGGTAGTCCTGGCGGGCCTTGAGGGCTTCCAGCACCGGAATGCTAGAGGGTGCGTTGCCCAGGCCCACCGCCAGGTTGCGTAGCCAGCGCTCGTAGCCGGCGCGGCGCAAGGGTGAACCTTCGGTATTGCTGAGGAATTTGTCCTCGTCCCACATGAACAGCTCTGCCAGTTCGGCATTGTCCAGGTTGTGCCGGGGCTTGAAGTCGCCCTCGGCCGTTGAGCGGGCGAAGCGATTCCAGGGGCAGACGATCTGGCAGTCATCGCAGCCGAATACCCGGTTGCCGATCAGCGGGCGCAGGTCTTCGGGGATGGCGCTTTTGAGCTCGATGGTCAGGTAGGAAATGCAGCGTCGGGCATCCAGCACATAGGGGCCGACGAAGGCGTTGGTCGGGCAGATGTCCAGGCAGGCGGTGCAGCGGCCGCAGTGCTCCGTGGCGTGGGGCGCGTCCACCGGCAGGGGCAGGTCGACGAACAGTTCACTGAGGAAGAAGTAGCTGCCGGCTTTGCGATTCAGCACCAGGGTGTTCTTGCCGATCCAGCCGAGCCCGGCCTGTTCGGCGATGGCTTTTTCCAGCACCGGAGCGCTATCGACGAAGGCGCGGTAGCCAAAGGGGCCGATGGCTTGCTGGATGCGCTCGGCCAGTTGCTGTACGCGCTTGCGGATCAGCTTGTGATAATCGCGCCCCAGGGCATAGCGCGAAACATAGGCCTTGGAAGGCTGGGCCAGGCGCTGGGCCATCTGGGTGTCGCCGGGCAGGTAGTCCATGCGCAGCGAAACCACCCGCAGGGTGCCAGGCACCAACTGGTCGGGATGGGAGCGTTTGCTGCCGTGGGCGCCCATGTATTCCATCTCGCCGTGGTAGCCGGCGGCGAGCCAGCGTTCCAGGTGCTGCTCATGCTCGGCCAGGTCCAGGCCGCTGATGCCGACTTGTTGAAAGCCCAGTTCGCGGCCCCAGTCCTTGATCGATTGGGCGAGAGCGGGAAGATCCTGGGTAATAGCGGGCATGAGGCGAGAGAAACCGGGGCTGAGGTGCGTATAATTCTGCCAGACATCGGAGCTCGAAGACGCATGCCGCAGACAAAACACCCTCTACCTGACGTTCAGGTGCTGACTTCTGGCCATTTGCCGCATCTGAATGGACGACTTCGCGATGCCCACAAGGGCCAGTTCGGCCACCTGTTGCTGATTGGAGGCGATCGAGGTTTTGCCGGCGCCGCCCTGCTGAGTGCGGAAAGTGCCTTGCGCAGTGGCGCGGGGCTGGTGTCCCTGGCGACCCGCAGTGAGCATGTGGCTGCCGCTGCGGCGCGCTTGCCTGAGGTCATGACCCAGGGCACTCATTCGGCCAACCAGTTGATGGGGTTGCTGGCTCGGGCCACGGTGCTGGTGGTCGGGCCGGGGTTGGGGCAGGGCGCCTGGGGGCGCAGTCTGCTGTCGGCGGCGGCCAATGCGCCGTTGCCCCAGGTGTGGGATGCCGATGCCTTGAACCTGCTGGCCGAGGGCGGGCTGCAACTGCCTGCCGCGAGTGTCATCACTCCCCATCCGGGAGAGGCGGCGCGGCTGCTGGGTATCTCCAGCGCCGAGGTGCAGGCGGATCGCCCTGCAGCGGCCCTGGCGTTGAGCAAAAAATACGCAGCGGTTGCGGTGCTCAAGGGGGCCGGTAGCCTGATCGCCACTGCCGATGGGCGGCTGGCCCGCTGTGACGCCGGGCATCCGGCGATGGCCACGGCAGGCTTGGGTGATGTGCTGGCCGGCCTGATCGGCGCCTTGCTGGCGCAAGGCTTGTCGGCATTCGATGCCGCCTGCCTGGCGGTCTGGCTGCATGCCAGCGCGGGCGAGCAGCAAGGCAAATTGGGCCGAGGGCTGGCGGCCAGTGATCTGATTCCAGCCATTCGTCAGTTGTTGGAGGAACAATCACCGTGTCTGAGTTAACCCTTTTTCTGGCCGACGAACAGGCCATGGTGGAATTTGGTGCACGTATTGCCCAGGTGACCCAAGGCGTGGGGGTGATCTTCCTCGAGGGCGACCTGGGAGCGGGCAAAACCACCTTGTCGCGAGGGATCATCCGTGGCCTGGGGCACGCGGGGGCAGTGAAGAGCCCGACCTTTACCCTGGTCGAACCGTACGAGATCGGCTCGGTGCGGGCTTTCCACTTCGACCTGTACCGCCTGGTGGATCCTGAGGAGCTGGAGTTCCTGGGGATTCGCGACTACTTCGAGGGCGATGCTCTGTGCCTGCTGGAGTGGCCCCAGCGTGGTGCAGGCTTTTTGCCAAAGCCTGACCTGACCATTACCATTACCCCGCATAACAATGGGCGTTCTGTGCATCTGTTGTCTCAAGGCTCGCGTGGCGAGTCCTGGTGTGCCGCTTTGGCGTTGGAATTCAAATAATTGATGGGGTTAGGTATGCGCATTCGCGCGTTGGTTGCTGTCGTAGGACTGTTGCTTACGGCATTGGCCGTCGATGCTGTGGCCGCTACACAGGTTCGCAGCGTCCGCCTGTGGCGGGCACCGGATAACACGCGACTGGTATTCGACCTGTCCGGCCCGGTTCAGCACAGCGTCTTTACCCTGACGGCCCCGGATCGTCTGGTGATCGATATCAATGGCGCGACCCTTGGCGGTCCGCTGAACGTCGCCACGGCCAATACACCGATTACCGCCATGCGCTCGGCACAGCGCACGCCCAGTGACCTGCGGGTGGTCATCGACCTGAAAAAGGCCGTCACGCCGAAGAGTTTCACCCTGGCGCCCAACGCTCAGTACGGCAATCGCCTGGTGGTCGATCTGTTCGACAACCCGGCTGACGCCGCGCCACCTGCTGCGCTGCCACCTACTGTGGCCACTGTCCCAGCAGTGCCCGTCACTCCGGCGGAGCCGGCGATCAAGCTGCCGCCAGCCCCGGCGGGCAAGCGCGACATCATTGTGGTGATCGATGCCGGCCACGGCGGCGAAGACCCGGGTGCCTCCGGCTCCCGCGGGCAGCATGAAAAAGACGTGGTGCTGGCCATTGCTCGCGAATTGCAGCGTCAGGTCAATGGCCTCAAGGGTTTCCGCGCCGAATTGACCCGTACTGGCGACTACTTCATTCCATTGCGCGGTCGTACCGAGATCGCCCGCAAGAAGGGCGCCGACCTGTTCGTCTCGATCCACGCCGACGCTGCGCCTTCGGCCGCGGCCTTTGGCGCATCGGTGTTTGCCTTGTCTGAACGTGGTGCCACGTCGGAAACCGCGCGCTGGCTGGCGGACAGCGAGAACCGTTCCGACCTGATCGGGGGGGCTGGCAACGTCAGCCTGGATGACAAGGACCGGATGCTGGCCGGGGTGCTGCTGGACCTGTCGATGACAGCGTCCCTGACCTCCAGTCTGAATGTCGGGCAGAAAGTCCTGAACAACATTGGCCGGGTGACTCCGTTGCATAAGCAGCGGGTGGAGCAGGCCGGGTTCATGGTGCTCAAATCCCCGGATATTCCGTCGATCCTGGTGGAAACCGGCTTTATCTCCAACTCCAACGAGGCCTCGAAGCTGGCCACCGCCAGCCATCAGCAGGCCCTGGCGCGCTCCATCAGCAGCGGCGTGCGGCAGTTCTTCCAGCAGAACCCGCCACCGGGCACCTATATTGCCTGGCTGCGCGATTCCGGGAAGATCGCCCAGGGGCCGCGTGATCACCGGGTCAATCCGGGGGAAACCCTGGCCATGATCGCCGTGCGCTATCAGGTCTCCGCGGCCACGCTACGCAGTGCCAACAACCTGAAAAGCGATGAATTGAAAGTGGGGCAGGTGTTGACCATCCCCGGTACAGAACTGGCGGCCAAGGAATGAGTGAATCGGTAATCAGTAGCGCGCGCATCGAGCTGCTCAGCCCGCGCCTGGCCAACCAGATTGCCGCGGGCGAGGTGGTCGAGCGCCCGGCTTCGGTGATCAAGGAGCTGTTGGAAAACAGCCTGGACTCCGGCGCCAAGCGCATCGATGTGGATGTGGAGCAGGCCGGGGTCAAGCTGCTGCGGGTACGTGACGACGGTAGCGGTATTTCCTCGGACGACTTGCCGCTGGCCCTGGCCCGGCACGCCACCAGCAAGATCCGCGACCTTGAAGACCTGGAGCGGGTGATGAGCCTGGGGTTTCGCGGCGAGGCCCTGGCTTCCATCAGCTCCGTGGCGCGCCTGACCCTCACGTCCCGTACCCGGGATGCCGAGCAGGCCTGGCAGGTGGAAACCGAAGGCCGGGACATGGCACCAAGGGTGCAGCCGGCGGCGCACCCGGTAGGCACTTCGGTGGAAGTTCGCGATCTGTTCTTCAATACGCCGGCACGACGCAAGTTCCTCAAGGCGGAAAAGACCGAGTTTGATCACCTGCAGGAAGTGATCAAGCGCCTGGCCCTGGCGCGTTTCGACGTGGCCTTCCACTTGCGGCACAACGGCAAGAGCATCCTCAGCCTGCACGAGGCCAAGGACGACGCCGCTCGTGCCCGTCGTGTGGCAGCGGTGTGCGGTTCGGGCTTCCTGGAGCAGGCGTTGCCCATCGAGGTCGAGCGCAACGGCTTGCATCTGTGGGGCTGGGTGGGCTTGCCGACCTTCTCCCGCAGCCAGGCGGACCTGCAGTACTTCTACGTCAACGGTCGCGCAGTACGGGACAAGCTGGTGGCTCACGCGGTACGCCAGGCTTATCGCGATGTTCTGTTCAACGGTCGACACCCGACCTTTGTTCTGTTTTTCGAAGTCGACCCGTCGGTGGTCGACGTCAACGTGCACCCGACCAAGCACGAAGTGCGTTTCCGTGACGGGCGCATGGTGCACGACTTCCTTTATGGCACCTTGCACCGGGCCCTGGGTGATGTGCGGCCCGAGGATCAGTTGGCGGCGCCGGCGGCGGTCGCCGGCATCGTGCGCCCGACAGGTATCGAGGCCGGTGAGTTCGGGCCTCAGGGTGAGATGCGCCTGGCCGCGAACCTGGCTCTGGAGCAGCCCCAATCCCAGCCGAACTTCAATGCGCCGGGCGCGGGAGCCGGCAGTGGCTATCAATATCAGTACACGCCACGGCCACAGCCAGTGTTGCCGGCCGCCGAGAGCCAGGGCGTTTACCGCGAGTTCTTTGCCCCGTTGCCGGGGGCGCCGGCGGCGGCCTTGCCGGACGGCCAGGAGGACATTCCGCCCCTGGGCTATGCCCTGGCCCAGCTCAAGGGGATCTACATCCTGGCGGAAAACGCCCTGGGTCTGGTGCTGGTGGACATGCACGCGGCTCACGAGCGGATCATGTACGAGCGCTTGAAGGTGGCCATGGCCAGCGAAGGCCTGAGCGGCCAGCCGCTGCTGGTGCCGGAGTCGATTGCCGTCAGCCAGCGTGAGGCCGATTGCGCTGAAGAACACATGAGCTGGTTTCAGCGCCTGGGCTTCGAGCTGCAGCGCCTGGGCCCGGAATCCCTGGCGATCCGCCAGATCCCGGCATTGTTGAAGCAGGCGGAAGCCAATCGCCTGGTGCACGACGTACTGGCGGACCTGATGGAGTACGGCACCAGTGACCGGATCCAGGCCCACCTCAATGAGCTGCTCGGCACCATGGCCTGCCACGGCGCGATCCGCGCCAATCGACGCCTGGCCCTGCCGGAAATGAACGCCTTGCTGCGGGACATGGAAAACACCGAGCGCAGTGGCCAATGCAACCACGGTCGACCGACCTGGACCCAAATGGGCCTGGACGATCTGGACAAACTCTTTCTGCGCGGCCGTTGATGACCCAGCTTCCTCCAGCGATTTTCCTGATGGGCCCGACCGCTGCGGGCAAGACCGATCTGGCCATCGAACTGACCAAGGTGCTGCCTTGCGAGCTGATCAGTGTCGACTCGGCGCTGGTCTACCGCGGCATGGACATTGGCACCGCGAAGCCTTCCAGGGAACTGCTGGCGCAGTTTCCCCATCGCCTGATCGATATTCTCGACCCTGCCGAGAGCTACTCGGCGGCGGATTTCCGTACCGATGCGCTGGCGGCCATGGCCGATATCACCGCCCGGGGCAAGATCCCGCTGTTGGTGGGCGGCACCATGCTGTATTACAAGGCGCTGCTTGAAGGCCTGGCGGACATGCCCGCGGCGGATCCGCAGGTACGTGCCGAGCTGGAGGAGGAGGCTGCACGTCTTGGCTGGCAGGCCCTGCACGACCAGCTGGCGGCGGTGGACCCCGAGTCGGCGGCGCGGATCCACCCCAACGACCCCCAGCGTCTGACCCGGGCGCTTGAGGTCTATCGGGTCAGTGGCCTGACAATGACCGCCCATCGCCAGCGTCAATTGGCGCAAAGTACTGAAGCAGGCGCATCGGGACGCAGTCAATTGCCCTATACTGTCGCCAATCTGGCCATCGCTCCGGCGAATCGCCAGGTACTGCACCAGCGTATTGCACAAAGATTCACACAAATGTTGGAACAGGGATTCATTGACGAGGTCGTAGCTCTGCGTTCCAGAAGTGACCTGCATGCCGGGTTGCCGTCTATACGTGCAGTGGGCTACCGCCAAGTCTGGGATCATCTGGATGGCAAGCTGACGTCAGCCGAAATGCAGGAGCGGGGCATCATTGCCACGCGCCAATTGGCGAAACGCCAGTTCACCTGGTTACGTAGTTGGGCTGACCTGCAATGGTTGGACAGCCTGGATTGCGACAATCTGCCACGCGCCTTGAAATACTTGGGGACGATCTCCATATTGAGCTGAGTCCTTGCAATTGCCGTCTATCCTTGGGGGTGTGACGGCTTTGGCCATCTGTTTTCTGATTTTTATTATTGATCCTTAAAGGAGTGCGGCACATGTCAAAAGGGCATTCGCTACAAGACCCTTACTTGAATACATTGCGTAAAGAGAAGGTTGGGGTTTCCATCTATCTGGTCAACGGGATCAAGCTGCAAGGTACGATCGAGTCTTTCGACCAGTTCGTCATCCTGCTGAAGAACACCGTCAGCCAAATGGTTTACAAGCACGCTATCTCGACAGTGGTTCCAGTTCGCCCGATTCGCCTGCCTAGCGCTTCCGAATCCGAACAGGGTGACGCTGAGCCAGGTAACGCCTGATAGGAGTCTCCTTTGTTCTTTGAGCGCCACGGTGGTGGTGAACGGGCCATTCTCGTTCACTTGGATGGTCAGGACCCTGAGGCGCGCGAAGATCCGCAGGAGTTTCAGGAGCTGGCATTATCGGCCGGCGCCGAGACCGTCGCGTTTGTTAGCGTGCCGCGTCATCGGCCAACCGCCAAATACCTGGTTGGCAGCGGCAAGGTCGAGGAGTTACGCGACCTGGTCAAAGCCGAACAGGTAGACCTGGTGATTTTCAATCACATCCTCACACCCAGTCAGGAACGTAACCTCGAACGTGTATTCGAGTGTCGCGTGATCGACCGCACGGGTCTGATTCTCGATATCTTCGCTCAGCGCGCGCGCACCCATGAAGGCAAGCTCCAGGTTGAACTGGCCCAGCTTGAGCACATGAGCACCCGTCTGGTTCGTGGCTGGACTCACCTTGAACGGCAGAAAGGCGGTATCGGTCTGCGCGGGCCCGGTGAAACCCAGCTGGAAACCGACCGGCGCCTGTTGCGAGTGCGTCTGCGGCAGATCAAGGCGCGCCTGGAGAAGGTTCGCAGCCAGCGTGAGCAGGCCCGTCGTGGCCGCAAGCGTGCGGATATCCCTTCAGTGTCCCTGGTGGGCTACACCAACGCCGGCAAGTCCACGCTGTTCAATGCGGTCACTGCGTCCGATGTTTTCGCTGCCGACCAATTGTTCGCCACCCTCGACCCCACCCTGCGCCGGCTTGAGCTGGATGACCTGGGGCCGATTGTGCTGGCCGATACCGTGGGGTTCATTCGCCACTTGCCGCACAAGTTGGTGGAGGCGTTTCGGGCTACCCTCGAAGAATCGAGCAACTCCGATTTGCTGCTGCATGTGATCGATGCCCATGAGCCCGAGCGCATGGCGCAGATCGAGCAGGTGATGGTGGTGCTGGGGGAGATCGGGGCTCAAGACTTGCCGATCCTGGAGGTCTATAACAAACTCGATTTGCTCGAGGGTGTGGAGCCGCAGATCCAGCGCGACCCTGACGGCAAGCCGCAGCGGGTCTGGCTGTCGGCCCGTGATGGCCAGGGGCTGGATCTGCTCAAGCAGGCCATCGCCGAGTTGCTGGGTGAAGATTTGTTTGTAGGCACCTTGCGCTTGCCTCAGCGTTTTGCTCGACTGCGAGCACAGTTTTTCCAGTTGAACGCTGTGCAGAAAGAAGATCACGACGACGAAGGTGTCAGCCTGCTTGCCGTTCGCCTGCCACGGGCCGAGTTGAACCGGCTGGTCAGTCGCGAAGGCATGCAGCCGTCGGAATTCATCGAGCAACACACTTTGCAATAAAAGCCTGGGCAAGCGGTTGTGCCGCTGTAGCAGGCATTCTGTAGCATTGGTCGGCGCGCCGTGGGTGCGTCTTTGCTTTATCAGATGGAGAGCGCTATGGCTTGGAATGAGCCGGGTGGCAACTCGAATAATCAGGACCCTTGGGGTGGTAAGCGCCGCAATAATGGCGATCGCAAGGGGCCACCAGATCTCGACGAGGCCTTCCGTAAGCTGCAGGAAAGCCTGAATGGGTTGTTCGGTGGTGGTAAGAAACGTGGTGATGACGGCGGTAGTTCCGGCAAGGGCGGTGGTTTCGGCCTGCTGGGTATCGGTCTTGTCGTGCTGGCTGCCGTGTGGCTGTACAGCGCGGTGTATGTAGTAGACGAGCAGGAGCAGGCCGTAGTGCTGCGCTTCGGCAAATACTACGAAACCGTCGGCCCGGGTCTGAACATCTACTTCCCGCCGATCGATCGCAAGTACATGGAAAACGTCACGCGCGAGCGTGCCTACACCAAGCAGGGCCAGATGCTCACCGAGGACGAGAACATCGTCGAAGTGCCGCTGACCGTGCAGTACAAGATCAGCAACCTGCAGGATTTCGTGCTGAACGTCGATCAGCCGGAAATCAGCCTGCAGCATGCGACCGACAGCGCCCTGCGCCACGTGGTGGGTTCCACCGCCATGGACCAGGTGCTGACCGAAGGTCGTGAATTGATGGCCAGTGAGATCAAGGAGCGTCTGCAACGCTTCCTGGACAACTATCGCACCGGTATCACCGTGACCCAGGTGAACGTACAGAGCGCAGCGGCACCGCGTGAAGTACAGGAAGCCTTCGATGACGTGATCCGTGCCCGTGAAGATGAACAGCGTTCGCGCAACCAGGCTGAAACCTATGCCAACGGCGTCGTGCCGGAAGCCCGTGGTCAGGCCCAGCGCATCCTCGAGGATGCCAACGGTTACCGTGACGAAGTGGTATCCCGGGCCAAGGGTGAGGCAGATCGCTTCACCAAACTGGTTGCCGAGTACCGCAAGGCTCCTGAGGTCACCCGTCAGCGCCTGTACCTGGACACCATGCAGGAAGTCTTCAGCAACACCAGCAAGGTGTTGGTGACTGGCAGCAAGGGCGGGCAGAACAATCTGCTCTATCTGCCGCTGGACAAGATGATCGACAGTGGTCGTAGCGGCAGTGCTCCGGTAACGGGCGCAGCGTCGGCGGCCAGCAATGAAGCGAATGCGCGCGCCGCGGCTGACCATATGCAGCAACAGCAGCAGACGCGTTCTAGGGAGACTCGCTGATGAGCAATAAATCGCTGATCGCCCTGATCGTGGGCGTTGTCGTGGCGGTGGTTGCCTGGAACAGCTTCTACATCGTCGCTCAGACCGAGCGTGCGGTGTTGCTGCAGTTCGGTCGTGTGGTTCAGGCGGATGTCCAGCCTGGCCTGCATGTGAAAGTGCCCTACGTGAACCAGGTGCGTAAGTTCGACGCACGCCTGATGACCCTGGATGCACCGACGCAGCGCTTCCTGACCCTGGAAAAGAAAGCCGTGATGGTGGATGCCTACGCCAAGTGGCGGGTGAAGGATGCCGAGCGTTTCTACACCGCGACTTCCGGCCTCAAGCAGATTGCCGACGAGCGTCTTTCCCGTCGCCTGGAGTCGGGCCTGCGTGACCAGTTCGGTAAGCGCACCCTGCACGAAGTGGTTTCCGGTGAGCGTGACGCGCTGATGGCGGATATCACGGCGTCGCTGAACAAGATGGCGGAAAAGGAGCTGGGTATCGAAGTGGTCGATGTCCGGGTCAAGGCCATCGACCTGCCCAAGGAAGTGAACCGCAGCGTGTTCGAGCGCATGAGCACCGAGCGTGAGCGTGAGGCTCGCGAGCACCGGGCCAAGGGTAACGAACTGGCGGAAGGCATCCGTGCCGATGCCGATCGTCAGCGTCGCGTGCTGTTGGCTGAAGCCTATCGGGAGTCTGAAGAGGCTCGCGGTGACGGTGATGCCCAGGCAGCGGCGATCTATGCCAAGGCCTACGGCCAGGACCAGGAGTTCTACGCGTTCTACCGTAGCCTGCGTGCCTACCGTGAAAGCTTCGCGAACAAATCTGACGTCATGGTTCTGGACCCAAGCAGCGACTTCTTCCACTACTTGGAAAAGTCCAAGCCTTGATCAGGCCCTGACCCTGGAGCACCCCGCCGGGCGGCTAAAACGCCTCGCGGGGTGATCCTTTGGGAAAACGGGTGTATGATGCGGCAGCCGGGAAATTCCCGGCTTTTTTGCGTCTGCATCTTTGATTGGCCGTGGCTCGTTCAAGAGTCCGGCAAGATTTTTCGAGGAAAATGGTCTGTACAGCTGATTTCTGGCTGCCTGTCCGGCTGAGCTCGCGTCGGATGCGACTGTTTTCTGCTTCACTCTAAGGCTGGCCCCAGGCTTGCCGCCCGGACCATAGGGGAATGGCGTAATGGCAACGGTAGACCGCTGGCTGCTGCCAGATGGCATCGAAGAAGTATTGCCGCCGGAAGCGGCGCGCATCGAAGTGGCGCGTCGTCAGGTGTTGGATCTGTTTCAGAGTTGGGGTTACGAGTTCGTCGTCACTCCCCATATCGAATACCTGGAATCCCTGTTGACAGGTGCAGGCCAGGATCTGGATCTGCGTACCTTCAAGGTCATCGACCCGCAGTCGGGCCGGCAGATGGGGTTTCGGGCCGACATCACGCCGCAGGTGGCGCGTATTGATGCCCACACCCTGCGCCGCGAAGGGCCGAGCCGCCTGTGCTACGCCGGCAGTGTGCTGCATGCGCAGCCGCGGGCCTTGTCGTCCTCGCGCAGCCCGATCCAGCTGGGGGCCGAGTTGTATGGTGATGCCAGCCCGAGCAGCGACGTTGAAGTCATCAGCCTGATGCTGGCCATGCTGCAACTGGCCGACGTGCCCGATGTGCACATGGATCTGGGACATGTTGGCATCTACCGTGGCCTGGCACAGGCCGCCGGCTTGTCCGGTGCTGTTGAACAGCAACTGTTCGATGCCCTGCAACGCAAGGCGATCGACGAGGTCATCAGCCTGACGGAAGGCCTGCCGGCCGACCTGGCGGACATGCTGCGCTCCCTTGTGGACCTGTGCGGCAGCCGCGAAGTGCTGGGCGATGCCCGCCGTCGCCTGGCCGGTGCGCCGACGTCTGTGCTGCTGGCGCTGGATGAATTGCTGACCATTGCCGAGCGCCTGTCCGTGCGGTTCCCGGACTTGCCGCTGTATTTCGACCTTGGCGAGTTGCGCGGCTATCACTACCACACCGGTGTGGTGTTCGCGGTATTTGTTCCAGGCGTGGGCCAATCCATCGCCCAGGGCGGGCGCTACGATGACATCGGCGCGGATTTCGGGCGTGCCCGTCCCGCGACTGGTTTCTCCACCGATTTGAAAACCCTGGTGACCCTGGGGCGTGCTGAAGTCGAGCTACCGTCTGGCGGTATCTGGATGCCAGACAACACTGACGCGGCACTCTGGCAGACCGTCTGCCGCTTGCGCAGTGAGGGTCAGCGTGTGGTTCAGGCCTTGCCTGGGCAGCCTTTGGCCGCCGCCCGTGAAGCGGACTGCGACCGGCAATTGATTCAGCAGAATGGGCTTTGGCAAGTATTGCCGCTGGCTTCTTGAGTTTTCCTGCCGGCGGCTGCCGGCACCAAGTTTGCGCGAATGAGGACAAGTGTTATGGGTAAGAATGTCGTAGTCCTGGGCACCCAATGGGGTGATGAGGGCAAAGGCAAGATCGTTGATCTGCTGACCGAACATGCCGCCGCCGTAGTGCGCTACCAGGGTGGCCACAACGCTGGTCACACCCTGGTGATCGACGGTGAGAAGACCGTCCTGCACCTGATTCCGTCCGGTGTGCTGCGCGAAGGCGTGCAGTGCCTGATCGGTAACGGTGTGGTGGTAGCTCCGGATGCCTTGATGCGTGAAATCGTCAAGCTGGAAGAGAAGGGTGTGCCGGTGCGCGAGCGCCTGCGTATCAGCCCGTCCTGCCCACTGATCCTGTCCTATCACGTGGCCCTGGACCAGGCCCGCGAGAAAGCCCGTGGCGAGCAGAAGATCGGTACCACCGGCCGCGGCATCGGCCCGGCTTACGAAGACAAGGTTGCACGTCGTGGCCTGCGCATCGGCGATCTGTTCCACCGCGAGCGTTTCGCCGCCAAGCTGGGCGAGCTGCTGGACTACCACAACTTCGTTCTGGTGAATTACTACAAAGAGCCGGCCATCGACTTCCAGAAGACCCTGGACGAGTGCATGGAATACGCCGAACTGCTCAAGCCGATGATGCTCGACGTGACTGCCGAGCTGCACCAGTTGCGCCGCGCCGGCAAGGACATCATGTTCGAAGGCGCCCAGGGCTCGTTGCTGGACATCGACCACGGCACCTACCCGTACGTCACCAGCTCCAACACCACTGCTGGTGGTATCGCCACCGGTTCGGGCGTGGGTCCGATGTACCTGGACTACATCCTGGGCATCACCAAGGCCTATACCACTCGCGTGGGCTCGGGCCCGTTCCCGACCGAGCTGTTCGACGACATCGGCGCTTTCCTGGCCAAGCGTGGTCATGAGTTCGGCGCCACCACCGGCCGCGCTCGTCGCTGCGGCTGGTTCGATGCCGTGATCCTGCGTCGCGCCATCGACGTCAACAGCATCTCGGGCCTGTGCCTGACCAAGCTGGACGTTCTGGACGGCCTGGAAACCATCAATATCTGTGTCGGCTACAAGAACCAGGATGGTGCAGTCATCGACGCGCCAACCGACGCCGACAGCTACATCGGCCTGGAGCCGGTGTACGAGCAGATGCCGGGCTGGAGCGAGTCGACCCTGGGTGCCAAGACCCTGGAAGAGCTGCCTGCCGCGGCCCAGGCCTACATCAAGCGCATCGAAGAGTTGGTCGGCGCGCCGATCGACATTATTTCGACAGGCCCGGACCGCAACGAGACCATCGTTCTGCGTCATCCGTTCGCTTGATAAGTCGTTGATGTAAAAAACAAAGGGCCCTTAATCGGGCCCTTTGTCGTTTCTGCTTGCCACGCGGCACGACCCTTGCTGTGAAATCCACTTCTAGAGTGCCATCAGAATAATGGCGTCAAAAGTAGAGGGATTTCCTGTGTCGGCCGTTCTCTCACTGTTACAAAGCCGTTTACTACGGCCTGTGTTCGTTACTCTCGGTATCGCCCTTTTGGTGCAAGTGCTGGTAGCGGTTGCCCTGACTCGGAGCACAGTGACTGCCCTCGAGGCGGATCTGGCTTCGCGCCTGGGCGGCGACAGCCAGAAATTGGCTGGCGAGCTCGAGCAGGCGGGCAAAGAAGTCACCTCCAGTCTGGAGAGTCTTTCCAGCAGTACCCGCCAACGCCTCACGGCCGGCCTGTCTTCGCGTCTCAAGGAAGAACAGGTACAGCTGCGTGCAGCGCTGGAGAAGGACCTGAAGGACTCTGCCAATGACATGGCTCAGTTGCTGGCCTCCGTGGCGCCTCGCGCCATGTGGGACAGTGATGTGCCGACCTTGTCCGAGTTCGCCCGACGGGCTCAGCGCAACCCCAATGTGTTGTTCGTGGTTTATGACGATGCGGCGGGAGAGCACCTGACCCGCTACCTGAATCGTGAAAACCCGATCAACAAGGCGCTGCTGGAAAAGGGCAAGGGCGACCGGGCGCTGGACAAAGTCCTGGATGCAGCGAAGAACGATCCTTCGGTGTACTACCTTGAAGCCTCGATCAATCCCAATGGCGTGGAAATCGGCAAGGTGCTGATGGGAGTCTCCACCGCGTCGGTGGAGGCCGATATCGCCGCCCTGGATCAGCGTTTCAGTGCCTTGATTGCCAGCAGCGATCAGTTGGTTGGCGACAGCCTCAAGGGAGCTTCTGCCGACAGCTCGGCGGCCATGCGCTCGCGCTTGCAGTCGGCCCAGGGGACGGCGGCACAGATGCAGGCCAATACCGCGAGCACGGTGCAGGAGGCGGCGGCCACCTTGCGCTGGCAGATCGGCGTCGGCCTGGCGCTGGTTGGCCTGGCCCTGCTGCTGTTGCTGGCAGTGGTGCTGGGGCGTCGCGTGGTGAGCAAGCTGCATTTGCTGATCGCTGCGCTCAATGACCTGGCAGCGGGCGAAGGTGACCTGACCAAGCGTGTGCCGCTCAACAGCAATGATGAGATTGGCGACATGGCCTCGGCGGTGAATCGCTTTGTGGATAAGTTGCAGCCCATCGTGCGGGAAGCGGGGGATGTGGCCCAGCGCACAGGCGTCGAGATCGGCGCCATGAGCCAGCGTAATGCCGGGGCTGATGCCGCAGCCGAAGCGCAGCGTGATGAGGTGGCAGAGAGCCTGCGGGCGTTGTCGCAGATGGCCGATGAAGCCCAGGCGGAAAGCCAGGCGATGCAGGCCGCACTGCAGCAGGTGGTGGAGATTCGTCAGGCGACGGACGAGACTACCCGCACCTCCGAGCAGGTCGGCAGCCTGATCGAGGCGCTGGCGGGGCAAGTGGATACCGGGGCCAAGGTGATCGAGCGCCTGGCCCAGCAGAGCGAGCAGATCGAGGTGGTGCTGACGGTGATCCATGGCATTGCCGAGCAAACCAACCTGCTGGCATTGAACGCTGCGATCGAGGCCGCGCGCGCCGGCGAGACCGGGCGCGGATTTGCCGTGGTGGCGGATGAGGTGCGGGCCCTGGCCAGCAAGACGCAAAGCTCCACTGGCGATATCCAGGCCCATATCGGTGCCCTGCAGCAGGGCGCGCGGGAGGCCGTAGCGGCTATCGGTCAGGCCGGGCGTCAGGCCAGCGAGGGCTTGCTGGTGCTGCGCGACAGTGCTCGCCTGCAACAATCGGTGCAGTCTTCGGTAGAGCAGGTGCACGCCGCGATTGGCCTGGCCACCCAGGCTGCGGCCCATCAGGCGCAGGGCGCGCAGGCGGTGCGTGGGCGGGTGGAAACCATCCATGCCCAGGCCGAGCGTGCGGCTCAGGCCGTGGTAGAAACCACCGCCAGCGGCAAGGTACTGGACAGCCTGGCGGCGCAGCTCAAGGCCAGCCTCGGTCAGTTCCGCGCCTGATGCCTGGCCGGCAAGCTGGCTCCTGCCACCTTACTGCAGGAGCCGGCTTGCCACCTCTCAGCGACTCAAATACATCCGCGTTGTCAGCAGATAGACCGGTAGCCCTGACACCAGTATCAACAGCGCCGCATAAGGTGCCGCTGCTGCAAACTCCACATTCGCCGTATGCGCCCACACTTCTGTGGCCAGGGTGTTGAGCCCGGTTGGGCTGAGCAGCAGGGTCGCTGTCAGTTCCTTCATCGCATCCAGAAAGACCAGGGCGAAAGCCGCGCCCAGCGCCGGGAAGATGATCGGCAGGGTCACTCGGCAAAAGGCGCTGAACGACGATGCGCCGAGGGTTCTTGCTGCTTCTTCCAGCTGTGGCGCGGCCTTGTTCAGCGCGGTGCGGATCGGCGCCTGGGCCAGGGGCAGGAACAGCAGGGCATAGGCAATCAGCAGCAGCGCCGAGGTCTGGTACAGCACCGGCACATAGTGCAGCGCGAAATACACCAGGGTCAGGGCGATCACCAGCCCTGGCAGGGCATGCAGCAGATAGGGCAGGCGCTCTGCCCAGATGGCCAGGCGCCCCTTGTAGCGCACCACCAGCAGGCCCACCGGCACTGCCAGCACCAGGCACAGGCCGGCGCCGCCCAGGGACAGGGCCAGTGAAGACAGCAATGCTTCGCTGATTGCCGCGACGGGGAAGGCTGCCGATGAACCGACGGCCAGCCAATAGGCAAGCATGCCCAGGGGTACACCGCTGCCGATCAGCGCCAGCATCAGGCAGTAAAGTTGTCCGCCGATGCTCCAGCGCCCCAGGCGTACCTGTTCGGCGTGCCTGGCTGCGCCCTGGCCGGTGCGTACATGGCGGCCCTTGCCACGGACGCGCAGTTCCAGCCCCAGCAGCAGCAGGCACAGCGCCAACAACACGGCCGACAGCATGGCGGCGTTGGCATTGCTGAACTCCAGCTCGAATT
This sequence comes from Pseudomonas sp. NFPP25, assembly GCF_900116505.1. Classification (NCBI taxonomy): domain Bacteria; kingdom Pseudomonadati; phylum Pseudomonadota; class Gammaproteobacteria; order Pseudomonadales; family Pseudomonadaceae; genus Pseudomonas; species Pseudomonas sp. NFPP25. The sequence continues at coordinate 516,943 of NZ_FPBG01000005.1, forward strand.
GCTGGTAGATGGCGGTGGTGAAGGTCTGCAGGCCGATGATCGACAGGGCGCCGAACTCCACCAGCATATGCAGGGCAATCAGCAGCGAGCCGGCCAGCAATGAAGGCCAGAGCAAGGGCAGGGTTATCTTGAAGAACACGCCCCAGCGATTTTGCCCCAGGGTCCGCGCCGACTCCTCCAGGGAGGGGTCGAGATTGCGCAGGGTGGCCGCCACCGGCAGGAACACCAGCGGGTATTTGGACAGGGTCATCACCAGGATCGCGCCGCCCAGTCCTTCGAACCCGGCGCTCAGGGATACCCAAGTGAAGCTGCTGACAAAGGCCGGTACGGCGAAGGGCAAGCACAGCACCACGCCCCAGATCCGCCTTCCCGGCAAATCGCTGCGTTCCAGCAGCCAGGCCAGGGACAGGCCGAGCACGGCGCAGGCAAGGGTCACACCGAGCATCAGCAGCAGGGTATTGCTCAGCAGGCGCAACACATAGGGGCGCCACAGCAGGTGCAGGGCTTCAGCCCAGCCGGCCTGCCAGGCCTTGAGGCCGACATATAACAGTGGCAACAGGCTCAGGCAGACCAGTAGCAGGACTGGCAGCAGTAGCCAGATCGAAGGCCGCTTGCGCCTCGGCACGAAGGTGGTGCGCAAGGCGGAAGCGGATGGCGATGGATTCATCAGTTCAGGCCGACGTCACGTTCCAGGTCCAGGGCTTCCTCGGCATTGCCGAGATCGGCTGGGGTCACCTTCGGGGCTTCCAGTTCATTGAAGGGCTTGAGTCCGCGATCGGACTGCATGCCTTTATGCAGCGGGTACTCGGCCGTGGTCTGGGTAATCACCCGCTGGCCTTCGTCGCTGGCCATGTAGGCCAGAAGCTGCTGGGCCTCTTTCGGATGCTTGCTGGACTTGAGTACGGCTGCGCTGGACACGGTGATCAGGCCGCCGACGTCGCCGCCCGTGAAGTAGTGCAGTTTCGAGTCGAGCTGGCCTTTTTCCCGTTGCAGGGCAAACCAGTAGTAGTTGTTCACCAGGACCGTGGCCACTTCGCCGTTTTCCACGGCTTTGAGAGCCACCATGTTGTTGCTGTAGACCTTGCCGAAAGCCCGCAGGCCGGTCAGCCATTCTTCGGCAGCATCCCTGCCGTGCATCTTGATGATGGCCACGGCCTGTTCCTGGAAGGCGCCACTGGTGGGCACGAAGCCAACCTTGCCTTGCCACTGCGGCTGGGAGAATTCCATCACCGACTTGGGCAGGTCTTTTTCGTCGATCAGTTTCGGGTTGAAGGCGACGACTCGTACGCGCGCGGTGACACCGATCCAGGTGCCGTTGCCCGCAACATATTCCTTGGGCAGTACGGCCAGGGTCGTGGTGTCGGTCTGGGCCAGCAGGCCCTGCTCGCCGAGTTTGTTCAGGGGAGGGGATTCTTCGGTGTAGATCACATCAGCGGGGGAGCGGTCGCCTTCTTCGACAACCTGGCTGGCCAGTTGATTGCTGCTGCCCTTGCGGACATTCACATGGATGCCGGTCTTGGCTTCGAAAGCCTTGGCTACCGCGTCGCCGACTTCCTTGTGCTGACCGTTGTACAGGGTCAGGGAAACCGGATCGGCTGCCTGGGTGAAGGGGGATGTCAGGGTCAGCCCCAGCAAAGTGATGGTCAAGCCACGCAGAAGGGATGTTGGAAGGAGGGTATTTCTGAACATCATTCGCAGGTTTCCTCACTGTAGTGCCGCAAAAACTTGTAACAATCATAAACGATATCGTTTCTCATGTGCGCTTTGCGGGTGCGGAGGAAGGCGATGGCGCGGGGAAATATCAGGGGGTGGAAACGCAAAAACCCGCTTTCGCGGGTTTTTGTGAGACTTGAAAGCGATGCTCTCAAGTTTTGAATTGGTGCCCAGAAGAAGACTCGAACTTCCACGACCTTGCGGTCACCAGCACCTGAAGCTGGCGTGTCTACCAATTTCACCATCTGGGCAGTATCGACGTCGTCGCCGTGTCGATGGAGCGCACTATACGGACAGCGTTTTGATCTGTAAACCCCTGTTTTGGTTTTATTAAATCAAACACTTAGAATGCAAAAACCCGCTTTCGCGGGTTTTTGTTCGAGCCTTGAAACTGATCTAATCTCAAGCTCTTGAATTGGTGCCCAGAAGAAGACTCGAACTTCCACGGCCTTGCGGCCACCAGCACCTGAAGCTGGCGTGTCTACCAATTTCACCATCTGGGCAGTATCGCTGACGTCTCCGTCGTCGATGGCGCGCACTATACGGAGGCTCTTTTAAGCTGTAAACCCCAGATTTCAAAAAAGTTTGAAAAAAGTCTCCGGCGGTATGCGTGACGATGTTTCTGAGGCGATGGCGAGGATTATTCCCAGGTTGTCTGAGCCTGAAATTTCCCGTTTCAATACGCGTATGCCAAACTAACCCGCATATAGACAAGGTGAAATTTATCTAATGGCCGATTGGCAGTCCCTCGATCCCGAGGCCGCTCGTGAAGCGGAAAAATACGAAAACCCTATTCCTAGCCGCGAACTCATCCTTCAGCACCTTGCTGACCGGGGTTCGCCTGCTAGTCGCGAGCAGTTGGTCGAAGAGTTCGGTCTGACCACGGAAGACCAGCTGGAAGCCCTGCGCCGCCGCCTGCGCGCCATGGAGCGCGACGCTCAACTGATCTATACCCGCCGCGGCACCTATGCGCCGGTGGACAAGCTCGACCTGATTCTCGGCCGTATCAGCGGTCACCGCGACGGCTTCGGCTTCCTGGTGCCGGATGACGGCAGCGACGACCTGTTCATGAGCCCGGCGCAAATGCGTCTGGTATTCGATGGCGACCGCGCCCTGGCCCGGGTTTCCGGCCTGGATCGTCGCGGCCGTCGCGAAGGCGTGATCGTCGAAGTGGTGTCCCGTGCCCACGAAAGCATCGTCGGTCGCTACTTCGAAGAAGGTGGCATCGGTTTCGTGGTGGCAGACAACCCGAAGATCCAGCAGGAAGTGCTGGTAACGCCGGGGCGCAATGCCAATGCCAAGATCGGTCAGTTCGTCGAAGTGAAGATCACTCACTGGCCGACGCCGCGCTTCCAGCCGCAAGGCGATGTGGTGGAGGTGGTGGGCAACTACATGGCACCGGGCATGGAAATCGACGTTGCCCTGCGCACCTACGATATTCCTCATGTCTGGCCAGAGGCGGTGCTCAAGGAAGCCGGCAAGCTCAAGCCCGAAGTGGAAGAGAAGGACAAAGAGAAGCGCATCGATCTGCGTGATCTGCCTTTCGTCACCATCGACGGCGAAGACGCCCGCGACTTCGACGACGCTGTTTTCTGCGAAGCCAAGCCCGGCAAGCTGCGCCTGTTCGGTGGTGGCTGGAAGCTGTATGTGGCGATTGCCGACGTCTCCAGTTACGTGAAGATCGGTTCGGCTCTGGATGCCGAAGCCCAGGTGCGCGGCAACTCGGTGTACTTCCCCGAGCGGGTGATCCCGATGCTGCCCGAGCAACTGTCCAACGGCCTGTGCTCGCTGAACCCGAAAGTCGATCGCCTGGCCATGGTTTGCGAGATGACCATCTCCAAGTCCGGCGAGATGACCGATTACCAGTTCTACGAAGCGGTGATCCACTCCAAGGCGCGTCTGACCTACAACAAGGTCAGCACCATGCTCGAGCAGCCGAAAACCAGCGAAGCCAAGCAGTTGCGCGGTGAATACGGCGATGTCCTGCCGCACCTGAAGCAGCTGTATGCGCTGTACAAGGTCTTGCTGGGGGCTCGCCATACCCGGGGCGCCATCGACTTCGAGACCCAGGAAACCCGGATCATCTTCGGTTCCGAGCGCAAGATCGCCGAAATTCGTCCGACTACCCGCAATGATGCGCACAAGCTGATCGAGGAATGCATGCTGGCGGCCAACGTGGCCACCGCCGAGTTCCTCAAGAAGCACGAGATTCCGGCCCTGTACCGGGTGCACGATGGTCCGCCGCCGGAGCGTCTGGAAAAACTGCGCGCCTTCCTCGGCGAGCTGGGCCTGTCCCTGCATAAGGGCAAGGATGGCCCGACGCCGAAGGACTACCAGGCATTGCTGGAAACCATCAAGGACCGTCCGGATTACCACCTGATCCAGACCGTGATGCTGCGCTCCCTGAGCCAGGCGGTGTACAGCGCTGATAACCAGGGCCACTTCGGCCTGAATTACGAAGCCTATACCCACTTCACTTCGCCGATCCGTCGCTACCCGGACCTGTTGACCCATCGGGCCATCCGCAGCGTCATCCACTCCAAGCAGGACACGCCGCACGTGCGCCGCGCCGGGGCGATGACCATTCCGAAGGCGCGTATCTATCCGTACGACGAAGCGACCCTGGAGCAGCTCGGCGAGCAGTGCTCGATGAGCGAGCGCCGTGCCGATGAGGCTACGCGGGACGTAGTGAACTGGCTCAAGTGCGAGTTCATGAAGGATCGTGTGGGCGAGTCCTTCCCGGGTGTGATCACCGCGGTGACCGGTTTCGGCCTGTTCGTCGAGTTGACCGACATCTACGTCGAGGGCCTGGTGCACGTCACCGCCTTGCCGGGGGACTACTACCACTTCGACCCTGTGCATCACCGCCTGGCGGGCGAGCGCACCGGTCGCAGCTTCCGCCTGGGCGATACTGTGGAAGTGCGTGTCATGCGCGTCGACCTGGACGAGCGCAAGATCGATTTCGAAATGGCCGAGAAGACCATCAACGCACCGATCGGCCGCAAGAAGCGTGGCGCCGCGGACGCACCTGCCAGCAAGGTCGTGGAAGAGCCGGCTCCAGCCAAGGCGGGGCGTCGCAGCTCCGCCAAGGAAAAGGCGGTCGAGGCTTATCGTCCAAGCGACGCTGCCGCGAAAAACGCCGAAGTGCGCAAAAGCCGCGAAATGAAGCGGGCGCTGCTGGCCGAAGCCAAGGGCGGTGGTAAAGCGACGTCTGCGGGAAAGTCCGGTAAGCCGGCGCCCTCGCGCGCTGGCGAAAAGCCCGCCAAGCCGAGCAAACATCGTAAAGGTCCGCCCAAGGCGGGCTCCGCTTCCGGCGCTAAAAGCGGCGGGGCGCGCAAACCTAAGGCCAAGTCATGAGTCAGTTGGAAAAGATCTACGGCGTGCATGCCGTAGAAGCGTTGCTGCGTCACCATCCCAAGCGGGTCAAGCAGATCTGGTTGGCTGAAGGGCGCAGTGATCCACGGGTTCAGGTTCTGGTGGACCTGGCTGCGCAGAACCGTGTTTCGGTTGGCCAGGCCGAGCGTCGTGAGATGGACGCATGGGTTGAAGGCGTGCACCAGGGCGTAGTGGCGGAAGTCAGCCCGAGCCAGGTGTGGGGCGAGGCCATGCTCGACGAGCTGCTGGACCGTACCGAAGGCGCGCCGTTGCTGCTGGTGCTGGACGGTGTGACCGACCCGCATAACCTCGGGGCCTGCCTGCGTACTGCCGATGCGGCCGGTGCCCTGGCAGTGCTGGTGCCCAAGGACAAGTCGGCGACCCTGACTCCGACCGTGCGTAAAGTGGCCTGCGGCGCCGCCGAAGTGATTCCGCTGGTAGCCGTGACCAACCTGGCCCGCACCCTGGAGAAGCTCCAGCAGCGTGGGCTGTGGATCGTCGGCACCGCCGGCGAGGCCGAACAGGAACTGTACGACCAGGACCTGACCGGCCCGACCATCATCATCATGGGGGCCGAAGGCAAGGGCATGCGTCGCCTGACCCGCGAGCACTGCGACTACCTGGTACGCCTGCCGATGGCCGGCAGCGTCAGCAGCCTCAACGTCTCCGTGGCCACTGGCGTGTGCCTGTTCGAAGCCATGCGCCAGCGCGGTGCTAAGGCCAAGGCCGCCAAGAAAGCCTGACCCGCAGTTGCAGGAGCCGGCTTGCCGGCGAGGCGCGTGCTGCCGTCCATCGTCGGCACGCCGGCTCCCGCAGGTGGTTGTTCAAATAATCACCAATTGCCTTGCGCCGCTGTTCCCCCTTCTCTACAATTGCGCCCCTTGCCGTGACGGCAGGCGCATATGTGCCTACTACCAGGCAAGACACACCAGTGTCATTCACTCCTTGTCTGACCGCTTATAGGCGGCAGGCTACAACCCGTAAGGAGCATTCATGCGTCATTACGAAATCATCTTTTTGGTCCACCCGGATCAAAGCGAGCAAGTCGGCGGCATGGTTGAGCGTTACACCAAGCTGATCGAAGAAGACGGCGGCAAAATCCACCGTCTGGAAGACTGGGGCCGTCGTCAACTGGCCTACGCAATCAACAATGTTCACAAGGCTCACTACGTGATGCTGAACGTTGAGTGCACCGGTAAAGCCCTGGCTGAGCTGGAAGACAACTTCCGTTACAACGATGCTGTGATCCGTAACCTGGTCATCCGTCGCGAAGAAGCCATCACTGGCCAATCCGAGATGCTCAAGGCTGAAGAAAACCGCAGTGAGCGCCGTGAGCGTCGTGACCGTCCTGAGCATGCTGACAGCGCCGATGGCGATGACAGCGACAACAGCGACGCCAGCGATAACGCTGACGAGTAATCCACGGACCTTTTGAGGAGCCAATTACATGGCACGTTTCTTCCGTCGTCGTAAATTCTGCCGCTTCACCGCTGAAGACGTGAAAGAGATCGATTACAAAGATCTCAACACTCTGAAAGCCTACGTATCCGAGACCGGCAAAATCGTTCCAAGCCGCATCACCGGTACCAAAGCTCGTTATCAGCGTCAGCTGGCCACCGCTATCAAGCGCGCCCGCTTCCTGGCCCTGCTGGCCTACACCGACAGCCACGGCCGCTGAGATCGGGCAGTCGACAAGTAGTAAGGGATTGAATGCATGCGCGCCTTAGCTGAGTTCATCATGCGCGGTCGTATGCAGGCCACTCTGGTAGTGGCTGGCTGTTCGGCATTGCCGTTGTTGTATTGGTTGGGTGCTGCCGCCGGGAGCCTGGTGCTTCTGCGGCGCGGATTGAAGGATGCCCTTGGCGTCCTCGCTCTGGGAGTGCTGCCAGCTTTGCTCTGGTGGCTGACGTTCGATGACCCGCGGGCACTTCTGGTGCTGCTGGGTTCTTCGAGTCTTGCGTTGGTTTTGCGCGCAAGCGAGTCCTGGAGCCGCGTGCTGCTGGTCAGCATAGCGATGGGGTTGGTGTTTGCTGGAGTCCTGGGTGCGGCTTTCCGCCCTCAGATCGAAGCGCTGTCACAGGAATTGATAAAAATCCTGCCGATGGCCTTGGGTGAGGTCTACCAGCAGCTATCGGTTGAAGAGCGAGCTCGTCTTGCCACGCTGATTGCACCGATCCTGACCGGCCTGATAGCGGCCCTGTTGCAAGCCATCAGCGTGCTGAGCCTGATTCTTGGGCGTTACTGGCAGGCTGTGTTGTATAACCCGGGTGGTTTTGGTCGCGAGTTTCGCGCCATCAGAATCCCTCTTGGGCCAGCGATGTTGCTGCTGGCGTGCATGCTGGTGGGGCCGAACTTCGGACCTCAACTGGCCATGCTGACGCCGATGTGCAGTGTCCCGCTGGCTTTTGCCGGGCTGGCCCTGATTCACGGGCTGGTGGCACAAGGGCGACTGGCCAGGTTCTGGCTGGTGGGGTTGTACGTCACGCTGTTGCCGTTCATGCAGCTGATCTATCCGTTGCTCGTGGTCCTGGCCATTGTCGACAGTCTGGTTGATTTTCGCGGTCGTTTGGCGCCGAAAGACGCTGATAACGGCTCTGCGAACGGTGAAGGTTAAAAGTTAAGAGGTTATTACCAAATGGAACTGATCCTGCTGGAAAAAATCGCCAACCTGGGCAACCTGGGCGATAAGGTAAACGTTAAGGCTGGTTACGGCCGTAACTACCTGCTGCCTTTCGGCAAAGCCACCGCTGCTACCGCTGCCAACCTGGCTGCGTTCGAAGCGCGTCGTGCCGAGCTGGAAAAACTGGCTGCAGAGAAGAAGGCTTCTGCCGAAACTCGCGCTGCGCAACTGGCTGAGCTGGAAGTGACCATCACTGCCACCGCCGGTGACGAAGGCAAGCTGTTCGGTTCGATCGGCACCCACGACATCGCTGATGCACTGACCGCCTCGGGCGTTGAAGTGGCAAAAAGCGAAGTTCGTCTGCCGAACGGCACCATCCGCAACGTAGGTGAATTCGACGTAGCCGTGCACCTGCACGCTGAAGTTGAAGCAACCGTACGCGTTGTCGTGGTGGCTGCTTAAGCAGTACCAAATCGTCTGGCACCTTGTGTGGCTGACGGTTAACATCGGGCACGATCCTGTTTACAGGTCGTGCCCTTTGTCTTTCTGCTGATCCTGATTTTCATCCCCCGAATTCCAAGTGGCCATGAACGATATCTCCGCTCCCGAGCAATACGATCTGCAAACCGCTGCCCTGAAGGTGCCGCCGCACTCCATCGAGGCCGAACAGGCCGTGCTCGGTGGTCTGATGCTGGACAACAACGCCTGGGAGCGCGTGTTGGATCAAGTGTCCGACGGCGATTTCTACCGGCATGACCACCGTTTGATCTTCCGCGCCATCGCCAAGCTGGCCGACCAGAACATGCCCATCGACGTGGTCACCCTGTCCGAGCAACTGGACAAGGAAGGCCAGACTTCGCAGGTCGGCGGCCTGGGCTACCTGGGTGAACTGGCGAAGAACACTCCGTCGGTGGCCAACATCAAGGCCTATGCGCAGATCGTTCGCCAGCGGGCCACCCTGCGTCAGCTGATCGGCATCAGCACCGAGATCGCCGACAGTGCCTTCAACCCGGAAGGGCGCACCGCCGAAGAGATTCTCGACGAGGCCGAGCGGCAGATCTTCCAGATCGCCGAAGCGCGGCCCAAGACCGGCGGCCCGGTGGGGGTCAACGAACTGCTGACCAAGGCCATCGACCGCATCGATACCCTGTTCAACACGGACAACGCCATCACCGGCCTGTCCACCGGCTATACCGATCTCGACGAGAAGACCAGCGGCCTGCAGCCGGCCGACTTGATCATCGTCGCCGGCCGTCCGTCCATGGGTAAGACCACCTTCGCCATGAACCTGGTGGAGAACGCGGTACTGCGCAGCGACAAGGCGGTGCTGGTGTACTCCCTGGAGATGCCAGGTGAATCGCTGATCATGCGTATGCTCTCCTCCCTGGGCCGCATCGACCAGACCAAGGTCCGTTCCGGCCAGCTGGAAGACGACGACTGGCCACGCCTGACCTCGGCGGTCAACCTGCTCAACGACCGCAAGCTGTTCATCGACGACACCGCGGGCATCAGCCCCTCGGAGATGCGTGCGCGGACCCGGCGCCTGGTGCGTGAGCACGGCGATATCGCCATGATCATGATCGACTACCTGCAGCTCATGCAGATTCCAGGCTCCAGCGGCGACAACCGGACCAACGAGATTTCCGAGATTTCCCGGTCCCTGAAGGCCCTGGCCAAGGAGTTCAACTGCCCGGTAGTGGCCCTGTCCCAGCTCAACCGCTCCCTGGAACAACGTCCCAACAAGCGCCCGGTGAACTCCGACTTGCGGGAATCCGGAGCGATCGAGCAGGACGCCGACGTGATCATGTTCGTCTACCGGGACGAGGTGTATCACCCGGAAACCGAGCACAAGGGCATTGCCGAGATCATCATCGGCAAGCAGCGGAACGGCCCCATCGGCTTTATCCGCCTGGCGTTCATCGGCAAGTACACCCGCTTCGAGAACCTCGCCCCGGGCAGCTACAACTTCGACGACGACGAATAACCCGCCCGTTCGCCGGCCATCCGCCTGCCGGCGCCTGTAGGAGCCTGTAGGAGCCGGCTCGCCGGCGAATCGGCTGCACCGAATTCCGACCATAACGGTCGGAATTGGTTATTTTTTGTGCTATATTCCGCGCCCGCGAATTTCCCTGTGAATCAACGCGTCCCTATCCAAGCCAACACCGGTCATCGACATGCAAGCAGCCAAGCCGTTATTTGACTATCCCAAGTACTGGGCCGAATGTTTCGGGCCAGCACCATTCCTGCCCATGAGCAGGGAGGAGATGGATCAGCTCGGCTGGGATTCCTGCGACATCATCATCGTCACCGGTGATGCCTACGTCGATCACCCGTCGTTCGGCATGGCGATCATCGGCCGGCTGCTGGAGTCCCAGGGCTTTCGCGTCGGGATCATCGCCCAACCCAACTGGCAGTCCAAAGACGACTTCATGAAGCTCGGCGAGCCGAACCTGTTCTTCGGTGTCGCTGCCGGCAACATGGACTCGATGATCAACCGCTACACCGCCGACAAGAAAATCCGCTCCGACGACGCCTACACCCCCGGTGGCCTGGCGGGCAAACGCCCGGATCGTGCGAGCCTGGTCTACAGCCAGCGCTGCAAGGAAGCCTACAAGCACGTGCCCATCGTTCTCGGCGGCATTGAGGCGTCCCTGCGCCGCATCGCCCACTACGACTACTGGCAGGACCGGGTGCGCAACTCGATCCTGATCGACGCCAGCGCCGATATCCTGCTGTACGGCAACGCCGAGCGAGCCATTGTCGAAGTGGCCCAGCGCCTGTCCTACGGCCACAAGATCGAAGACATCACCGACGTGCGCGGCACCGCCTTCATCCGCCGCGACACGCCCAAGGACTGGTACGAAGTGGACTCCACCCGTATCGACCGCCCGGGCAAGATCGACAAGATCATCAACCCCTACGTCAATACCCAGGACACCCAGGCCTGCGCCATCGAGCAGGAAAAGGGCCCGGTGGACGATCCCCAGGAAGCCAAGGTGGTGCAGATCCTTGCCAGCCCGCGCATGACCCGGGACAAGACCGTGATCCGCCTGCCGTCCATGGAGAAGGTGCGCAACGACCCGGTCCTGTATGCCCACGCCAACCGTGTGCTGCACCTGGAAACCAACCCGGGCAACGCCCGCGCCCTGGTGCAGAAGCATGGCGAAGTGGACGTGTGGTTCAACCCGCCGCCCATTCCCATGACCACCGAGGAAATGGACTACGTGTTCGGCATGCCTTATCAGCGCATTCCGCACCCGGCCTATGGCAAGGAAAAGATCCCGGCCTACGACATGATCCGTTTCTCGGTGAACATCATGCGCGGCTGCTTCGGCGGTTGTACTTTCTGCTCCATCACCGAGCACGAAGGGCGGATCATCCAGAACCGTTCCGAAGAGTCGATCATTCGCGAGATCGAAGAAATTCGCGACAAGGTTCCAGGTTTTACCGGGGTCATTTCCGACCTCGGCGGCCCGACCGCGAACATGTACCGCATCGCCTGCAAGAGCCCGGAAATCGAATCCGCGTGCCGCAAGCCGTCCTGCGTGTTCCCGGGCATCTGTCCGAACCTGAACACCGACCATTCGTCGCTGATCCAGCTGTATCGCAGCGCCCGTGCCTTGCCCGGGGTGAAGAAGATCCTCATCGCCTCCGGCCTGCGCTACGACCTGGCGGTGGAATCGCCGGAGTACGTCAAGGAGCTGGTGACCCACCACGTGGGCGGCTACTTGAAGATCGCCCCGGAACACACCGAGGAAGGTCCGCTCAATCAGATGATGAAGCCGGGCATTGGTACCTACGACCGCTTCAAGCGGATGTTCGAGAAATACTCCAAGGAAGCGGGCAAGGAGCAGTACCTGATTCCGTACTTCATCGCCGCCCACCCGGGCACCACCGATGAAGACATGATGAACCTGGCCCTGTGGCTCAAGGGCAACGGTTTTCGCGCGGACCAGGTACAGGCGTTCTACCCGTCGCCGATGGCCACCGCCACGGCCATGTACCACTCGGGCAAGAACCCGCTGCGCAAGGTCACCTACAAGAGCGACGGCGTGACCATCGTCAAGAGCGAGGAGCAGCGCCGCCTGCACAAGGCGTTCCTGCGCTACCACGATCCGAAGGGCTGGCCGATGCTGCGCGAGGCTCTGCTGCGCATGGGCCGTGGCGACCTGATCGGTCCGGGCAAGAACCAGCTGATTCCGACCCACCAGCCGGCTACCGACAGCTACCAGAGTGCCCGTCGCAAGAATTCGACACCGGCCGGCAGCCACAAGGTGGCCAAGGAAACCAAGATCCTTACCCAGCACACCGGGCTGCCTCCTCGCGGCAGCGACGGCGGCAATGCCTGGGACAAGCGCGAACAGGCCAAGGCCGCAGCGTTTGCCCGCAACAAGCAGGCGGCCAAGGAGCGCGCCGATGCGGCCAAGGGCAAAGGCAAGAAGCCGACCCGCAAGCCGGTAGTGCCGCGCTAAACCCCACAAAACGCCAGCCACCGAGCTGGCGTTTTGCTTTTATGGAGATCGATTTTTTACCGGCGGGCGAGCAACAAACGGTCAGGGCTTTGTTAAGGTTGCCGGGCTTGCATTGCCGCGATGCCTGGCTGGCTCATGGCTATCAGGCAGATTCACATCGTCAGACCAAGGATGAATCGCGTGACCAGCCCACTAGATGGAGTGATCAGGGACCTCAGCCTGACCCAGGTTCTTGCCCGCCAACGGATCGAAAGCCAGATAAACCTGCCGCGTCTGTTTGCCGCCATCGACACCGATCCCTCGATTGCCGGTGCCGGGGTGGTGTACATCGATGCCGACTTCAATGTCGTGACCCTGCGCGAATTCAGGCCAATCTGCAGCATCGTGCCCAAGCGGGTGATCTTGCGCGAAGCCAAGCGCTACATCGCGCCCCAGCAGTTCGTCGACCAGGTGAAGAACAACCCGCGCGAATCGCGGCTGGCCACTGAATCCTTCAACACCACCCTGGCCTGCACGGCCGCAGTGATCGGCTGGCTGGTGGTGTTCAGCGGCAGCATTGCCGTGCCCTTCACCGCCGGTGCCAGTGTCTGGGTGGTAGCGCTTGGGGCCTCGGCGGCGATGGCCGGCACCGCTCAGTGCGTGATTGGCGGCGCGCGGGTGATCAACGAGATCCAGGACCCGGCGGCCAACGACCGCATGGACGATGCCGAGTGGTACAACATAGTCACGCCGATTCTCGATGGCATTTCCCTGGTGGGTGTCGGCGGTTCGGCGCTGACCACGCTCAGGCTGCTCAAGGCCAGCAAGGCGGCGAACACCGGCAAAAGCTGGATGCAGTTGCTCAAGGGGCTCAACCGCCAGGAACGGGCCAAGCTGACCAAGGAACTGTTGACCCTGCGGGACCCGAGCCTGACCTCCAAGCTGCTGAAGCTGCAACAGCGTGCCGGTGCGTTGCCCAGGCGCTATTCGTCGACGCAGATCCGCCACGCCACCCTGACCCAGATGCAGGATGCTCTGGGCGCTGCCCTGAGTACCAGCGGGAGTATCAGCTCCGGCAATCTTGGCCAGGTGAAAACCCTTGCGGTGGGGCTCTACGAGGAGTTCGACGAGTGATAGATGGCGGCCGCATGAGAGACTTCCTAGTACGTTATTTCCCGACCTTCATGCTCACCGTGCTGCTGGGCTGCTTCAGTGCCTCGCTCCTGCTGTCCCTGGCCGGCACCACTTATTGGCGCGCCATGGCACCGCCCCAGCGCGACGAATACCTGCTGTTTGGCCTGTTGGTACTGATCCCGCTGCTGGTGCTGGGCAACCTGCTGATAGTGCGTGGCATTTCCCGCGCGGTATGGTTGGTGGCCGGCTACTTTGTCGCCTGCCTGCTTGGGGTGGTGCCGATGTTTCAGTATCACCCGCACCAGGGGGTGTACCTGTTCGGCGTGTTGCTGCCGCTGCTCGGGCTGTTGCTGCTCAACAGCAAGCGGCACCGGGAAATGCGCGAGCGGCTGCTGCAGATCCGCCAGCAGCGCCAGCGCTTCAAGCAGCAGCGCAAGCGCGGCTGATTCGTCGCCTGCCTTCTGGCGCATTTATGTGCAATTGCCTGCACCGGGATGCATCGATTGCGCGGTTTTGGTGCTGTACTGCCCAGGGTCGCTGAACAACCCCATGGACTTGCGCGCTGGCATAAGTCTTGCGCAGGTTCTCCCACCGTTCAGGCTCGCAGGAGGCACGCCGTGTCGATTCATGTCGCATTGCACCATGTCACGCACTATCGCTACGACCGCGCCGTCGAACTGGGCCCGCAGATCGTCCGCCTGCGCCCGGCGGCCCACAGCCGCACGCGAATTTTTTCCTATGCGCTGAAGGTCCAGCCCGAGCAGCATTTCATCAATTGGCAGCAGGACCCGCAGGGCAATTACCTGGCGCGTCTGGTGTTCCCGGAAAAAACCAGCGAGCTGCGGATCGAAGTCGACCTGCTGGCGGAAATGGCGGTGTTCAACCCGTTCGATTTCTTCCTCGAGCCCTACGCCGAGCAGATTCCCTTCGCTTATGCCGCCGATGAACAGCGCGAGCTGGCGCCCTACCTGGAAACCCTGCCCCTGACGCCGAGGTTCCAGGCTTACCTGGACGCCATTTCGCGCTCACCGCTGCCGGCGGTGGATTTCCTGGTGGGCCTGAACCAGCGGTTGAGTGCCGACATCGCCTACCTGATCCGCATGGAGCCCGGGGTGCAGACTCCGGAGCAGACCCTGCTCAACGCCTCCGGCTCCTGCCGGGACTCGGCCTGGCTGCTGGTGCAATTGCTGCGCAACCTGGGGTTGGCGGCGCGCTTTGTCTCCGGCTACCTGATCCAGCTGACGGCGGATGTCAAATCCCTGGATGGCCCCTCCGGCACCGAGGTGGACTTCACCGACCTGCATGCCTGGTGCGAGGTGTACCTGCCGGGCGCCGGCTGGATCGGCCTGGATGCCACGTCCGGGCTGTTCGCCGGGGAAGGGCATATTCCCCTGGCCTGCAGCCCCGACCCCTCTTCAGCAGCGCCCATCACCGGGCTGGTGGAGCCCTGCGAATGCGAATTCAGCCATGAGATGAGTGTGGAGCGCATCTGGGAAGCGCCCCGGGTGACCAAGCCCTACACCGACGAGCAATGGCTGGCGATCCAGGCCCTGGGCCGGCAGATCGATGTCGACCTGCTGGAGGCGGATGTGCGCCTGACCATGGGCGGCGAACCGACTTTCGTCGCCATCGACGATCCCGATGGCCCGGAGTGGAACACGGCAGCCCTGGGGGCGAACAAGCGCCGCCTGGCCGGCGAGCTGTTCCAGCGCCTGCGCCAGCACTATGCGCCCCAGGGCCTGGTGCACTTCGGCCAGGGCAAGTGGTACCCGGGAGAGCAACTGCCGCGCTGGTCGCTGAATTGCCACTGGCGTCGCGACGGTGTACCGGTGTGGCGCAACAACGCGCTGATTGCCGACGAGCATGAAGATTACGCCGCCGATGCGCTGTTGGCCGGACGTTTTCTGGCCAGTGTCGCCGAGCGTCTGAAGCTGCCTGCGCGTTTTGTGTTTCCCGCCTACGAGGACAATTTCTACTACCTGTGGCGCGAAGGCGGCCTGCCGCTGAATGTCAGCGCCGAGGATTCGCGGCTGGAGGATGCCCTGGAGCGGCAGCGCCTGCGCAAGGTTTTCAGCCAGGGGCTGGACAAGGTCATCGGCCAGGTCCTGCCCTTGGCCCGTACCGCCAAGGGCGACCAGTGGCAGAGCGGGCGCTGGTACCTGCGCGATAGCCATTGCCGGCTGGTACCGGGTGATTCGCCCCTGGGCTATCGCTTGCCCCTGGCGTCCCAGCCTTGGGTGACGGCGGCGGAGTATCCGTTCATTCACGCCACCGATCCGAACCAGGATTTTCCCGAACTGGCGGGCGCGGCTCAGCTGGCAGCGATTGATGAGCCGGCAGTGGCGGACGAGCGGGTGCCCCAGGTGGACGAGTCCGCCGACTGGCTGACCCGTACCGCGCTCTGCGCCGAGGCGCGCGAGGGGCGGTTGTACCTGTTCATGCCGCCCCTGGAGCGTCTGGAGGATTACCTGCAACTGGTCAGCGTGATCGAGGCCACGGCCGAGGAGCTGCGCTGCCCGGTCTTGCTGGAGGGTTACGAGCCGCCGGCGGACCCTCGCTTGTGCAACTTCCGGGTGACCCCGGACCCGGGGGTGATTGAAGTCAACGTGCAGCCCTCGGTCAGTTGGGACGAGTTGGTGGAGCGCACCGAGTTTCTCTATGAGCAGGCCCGGCAGACGCGCCTGACCAGCGAGAAGTTCATGATCGATGGGCGCCACACCGGCACCGGCGGCGGCAACCATTTTGTCCTTGGCGGAGCCACCCCGGCCGACTCGCCGTTCCTGCGGCGTCCCGACCTGCTGCGCAGCCTGATCAGTTACTGGCACAACCACCCGTCGCTGTCCTACCTGTTTTCCGGGTTGTTCATCGGCCCCACGTCCCAGGCACCGAGGGTCGACGAGGCACGCAATGACGCGCTGTACGAGCTGGAGATTGCCTTCGCGCAGATGCCGGCTCCCGGCCAGGAGTGCGCGCCCTGGTTGGTGGACCGCCTGCTGCGCAACCTGTTGATCGATGTCACCGGCAACACCCATCGCGCCGAGTTCTGCATCGATAAGCTGTATTCGCCGGATGGCGCCACTGGGCGCCTTGGCCTGCTGGAGCTGCGGGCCTTTGAAATGCCGCCCCATGCGCGCATGAGCCTGGCCCAGCAGTTGCTGCTGCGGGCGCTGGTGGCGCGCTTCTGGCGCGAGCCTTACGCACCGGCCCGATTGGCGCGCTGGGGCACCGAACTGCACGATCGTTTTCTGTTGCCGCACTTTATCGAACAGGATTTCGCTGATGTGTTGGTAGAGCTGAATGCCGCCGGCTACCCGCTGCGGGCCGAATGGTTTGCCGCGCACCTGGAGTTCCGCTTTCCCAAGGTCGGCGATTACGCCGTCAGTGGCATCGAGCTGGAACTGCGCCAGGCCCTGGAGCCCTGGCATGTGCTGGGGGAGGAGGGCGCGGCGGGCGGCACGGTGCGTTATGTCGACTCTTCCCTGGAGCGCCTGCAGGTCAAGGTCGGCGGCCTGGTACCCGAGCGCCACGTGCTGACCTGCAATGGCGTGGCGCTGCCCCTGCATCCCACTGGGCGGGTCGGCGAGTTTGTCGCCGGGGTACGTTACCGCGCCTGGCAGCCGGCCAATTGCCTGCAACCCACTATCCCGGTGCATGCACCGCTGGTGTTCGACCTGCTCGATACCTGGATGCAGCGCTCCCTGGGCGGCTGCCAATACCATGTGGCCCACCCCGGCGGGCGTAATTACGACAGCCTGCCGGTGAATGCCAACGAGGCGGAAAGCCGGCGCATGGCGCGCTTCTTCCGCCTTGGCCATAGCCCGGGAAGCCTGGAGGTGCCGCCAGTGGTGATCAATGCCGAGTTGCCGCTGACCCTGGATTTGCGACGCTTCTAATCCACCTGCGACGCCTGTGAGATAGCCATATCCGGGCGTCATGGCGGTGCGTTAATCTGACTTTCCCTGCCGTCTGCCGAGTGTTCCATGCCTGACTTGCTAGACCGTTACCCGCTGACGGCGGGTACCTACCACGAGTTGCTGGATGACCAGGGCCAGGTCCGGGCGCACTGGCAGCGGCTGCTGGAACAGTTGCAGCGCAGCAGCCCCGGTCAACTGGCCCAGCGCCAGGCGCTGCTGACCCGGCAGATCCACGAGAACGGCGTCACCTACAACGTCTATGCCGACCCCAAGGGCGCCGACCGGCCCTGGGAACTGGACCTGTTGCCCCATGTGATCGCGGCGGATGAATGGCAGTTGCTGTCCACCGGAATCGCCCAGCGCGCTCGCCTGCTCAATGCCGTGCTGGCGGACCTGTATGGCCCGCAGCGGTTGATCCGCGAAGGGCTGTTGCCGGCGGAACTGGTGTTCGGCCACAACAATTTCCTCTGGCCGTGCCAGGGCATCCGCCCGCCGGAACAGGCCTTCCTGCACCTGTACGCCGTGGACCTGGCACGCAGCCCGGACGGGCGCTGGTGGGTCACCGCCGACCGTACCCAGGCGCCCTCCGGGGCCGGCTATGCCCTGGAGAACCGCATGAGCGTGTCCCGGGCGTTCCCCGACCTGTACCGCGACCTGCAAGTGCAGCACCTGGCCGGGTTCTTCCGCACCCTGCAGGAAACCCTGGCCCGCCAGGCACCCCGGGACAGCGAAGCGCCGCTGGTGGTGCTGCTGACGCCAGGGCGGTTCAACGAGAGCTATTTCGAGCACCTGTACCTGGCGCGACAGCTTGGCTACCCGCTGGTGGAGGGCGGCGACCTGACCGTGCGTGATGCCACGGTGTACCTCAAGACTCTCAGCGGCCTGCGCCGGGTGCACGCCATCATGCGTCGCCTGGACGACGATTTCTGCGATCCGCTGGAGTTGCGCACCGACTCGGCCCTGGGGGTTCCCGGGCTGCTGGACGCGGTGCGCCAGGGCCGGGTGCTGGTGGCCAACGCCCTGGGCAGCGGGGTGCTGGAATCCCCCGGCCTGCTGGGCTTCCTGCCGAAGATCAGCCAGTTTCTGCTGGGCGAGGAACTGCTTCTACCGTCCATCGCTACCTGGTGGTGCGGCGAGGCCCCGGTGCTGCAGCAGGCCCTGGAAAAACTCCCGGATCTGCTGGTCAAGCCGGCCTTCGCTTCCCAGAGCTTCACCCCGGTGCTGGGCCGCGACCTGGACCCCGAGCAACGCCGGCAATTGGCTGAGCGCATGCGGGCGCGGCCCTATGCCTATGTCGCCCAGGAATTGCCGCAACTGTCCCAGGCGCCGGTCTGGCAGGCCGAGAACGGGCAGCTGCAGCCCCGTGCCATCGGCATGCGGGTGTACGCGGTGGCCAGCGAGGACGGCTACCGGGTGCTGCCCGGAGGCCTGACCCGGGTCGCTGCCCAGGCCGGTGCCGAAGTGGTGTCGATGCAGCGCGGTGGCGCCAGCAAGGACACCTGGGTGCTGGGGGAGCGGGCGCCCAGCGGCGAGCAGTGGAAGGCCCAGCGCACCATCGGCGTGTATGACCTGGTGCGCCGCGATCCCTACCTGCCGTCGCGGGTGGTGGAAAACCTGTTCTGGTTCGGCCGTTATTGCGAGCGCTGTGACGACAGTGCGCGGCTGCTGCGGATCATGCTGGCGCGCTATGTCGACGGCGATGACCCTCAAGCCTTGCTGGCCGCGGTGGACCTGGGAGAAAGCCTGATGCTGCTGCCGGATGAGGGCGAGCTGCCCGAGCGCCTGCTGGCGGCCCTGTTGGGTGAGGACTGGTCCTTCAGCCTGCGCTCCAACCTGCAACGCTTGCAGTGGGCGGCTTCCCAGGTACGCGGCAAGCTGTCCCGGGAAAACTGGCAGGCCCTGGTGGAGCTGCAGCGCGAGGCCCAGGAGCTGGACACTCCGGAGCCGGATTTCGCCGAACTGCTGGATTTTCTCAACCGCCTGGTGATGTCCCTGGCGGCGCTCTCTGGGTTCGCCCTGGACGACATGACTCGCGACGAAGGCTGGCGCTTCCTGATGATTGGCCGGCGCATCGAGCGCCTGCAGTTCCTCAGCAGCAGCCTCGCGGCCTTCCTGCGGGGCACCGCGGCCTTCGACCAGGCCGGCCTGGACTGGCTGCTGGAGCTGGGTAACAGCAGCATCACCTACCGGTCGCGCTACCTGGCGGTGGCGCAGTTGATTCCGGTCCTCGACCTGTTGCTGCTGGATGAACAGAACCCCCACGCCGTGTTGTTCCAGCTCAAGCTGGTGACCCGCACCCTCAAGCGCCTCAACGATGATTTCGGCGTGCCCCGCGAGCTGGCGCTGCCGCGGCTGGTGGAGCGCCTGGCGCATTTCGACCTGGGCTGCCTGGAGAACTCGCTGTTCGGCGAGGTCAGTGTGCGCGCCGCAGTGGAGGGCCTGGCGGACCTGCTGCAGGAGATCGCCGAGGTCAGCGGGCAGGTTTCGGACCGCCTGGCGCTGCGGCATTTCGCCCATGTGGATGATGTCAGCCAGCAAACGGTGTCGGTCTGATGAGCGCGCGCTACCAGGTGTTCCACGACACCCACTACCGCTACGACAGCCCGGTGTCCCTGGCCCAGCAACTGGCGCACCTGTGGCCCCGGGCCTGTGCCTGGCAACTGTGCAGCGAGCGGCAATTGCTGATCAGCCCCGACCCTACCAGCCGTCGTGACGAGCAGGATGTATTCGGCAACCCGCTGACCCGCCTGGCCTTCGAGCGGCCCCATGACGAATTGCTGGTCAATGCCCAGCTCAGTGTCGAGGTGCTGGAGCGGCCGGCGCTGGATTTTGCCGCGTCACTGCCCTGGGATGCCGCCCGCGGCGCCCTGACCTACAGTGGCCAGCCCTTGTCCGAGGCGTTGCTGGAAGCCTGTCGCTACCGTTTCGAATCGCCTTATGTGCATCTGAAGCAGAGTTTTGTCGAGTTCTGCGCCAGTTGCTTCGTACCGGGGCGGCCGCTGTTGCAGGGCGCCCAGGCGTTGATGGAGAAGATCTTCAGTGAGTTCACTTTCGACGCCGAAGCCACCCAGGTGGCGACGCCGCTGGTGGAGGTGCTGGAACGTCGGCGCGGGGTGTGCCAGGACTTCGCCCACCTGATGCTGGCCTGCCTGCGCTCGCGAGGGCTGGCGGCGCGCTATGTCAGTGGCTACCTGCTGACCCAGCCACCGCCGGGGCAGCCGCGGCTGATCGGCGCCGATGCTTCCCATGCCTGGGTTTCAGTGTTTTGCCCGGTGCTGGGCTGGGTGGATTTCGACCCGACCAACAACGTGCAGCCGGCGCTGGAGCACATCACCCTGGCCTGGGGCCGGGATTTTTCCGATGTGTCGCCGTTGCGTGGGGTGATTCTGGGAGGGGGCAGCCATGACCCGGATGTTCGGGTCACCGTCATGCCCCTGGCATGACACTGCCATCTCCGACCTTGCAGGAGCCGGCTTGCCAGCGATGGGGCCTGCGGATATTGCGTAGGGCTGGAGAGCGCTTTCGCTGGCCAGCCAGCTCCTACGGGGCAGGTCAGGCCTGGGGGGCCTCGGGTTCGGCGTCGTCGACGCTCACTTCACCTTCTGCATCCGGGTTCAGTGCGCTGGTTTCTTCAGCGGCGGCTTTCTTGCGTTGCAGCTTTTCCTCTTTCTTCTGTTCCTTGGCCAAGTCACGTTGACGTTTGGCGAAGGAGTAGTTGGGTTTGGCCATGGGCGATCCTCTGGGGTCGAAGGTGAGGTTGAGCGGCGCGTATTCTGCCTGTTATCGGGGCCGGGTGGTTAACTGGGTTTGCCTTCGGCCCATTTGTCCGGGACCGTCGGTTGCCAGGCGTCCAGCGCATCCAGCAGGCCGGCCGGCGACTCGCTCATTTGCAGCATGTCACGGTGCGGGGCACGGACGAAGCCTTCGCCGACGATATGATCGAGAAAACCGCTGAGTTTTTCGTAGAAGCCATTCACTTCCAGCAGTCCGAGCGGCTTGTGGTGGTAGCCCAACTGGCCCCAGGTCCAGACTTCGAACAGTTCTTCCAGGGTTCCCAGGCCGCCGGGCAGGGCGATGAAGGCGTCGCTGAGCTCGGCCATGCGCGCCTTGCGGGCGTGCATGCCGTCCACCACTTCCAGACGGGTCAGGCCGCGATGGCCGATTTCCTTGTCCTTCAGGCTTTGCGGAATGATCCCGATGACTTCGCCCCCGGCCGCCAGGGCGGCGTCGGCGACGATGCCCATCAGCCCTACCGCGCCGCCGCCATACACCAGGGTCAGCTTGCGCTCGGCGATGGCCCGGCCCAGGGCCTGGGCGGCTTCACGATAGAGAGGGTTGGCGCCGGTGCTGGCGCCACAGAATACACAGACAGAAGTTAACGACATGCCTTACTCCGAGGTCATTGATGGCCTCAGAGTAAAGGCTCGCCGGCCTCGCTCCAAGTATTAAACCTCCCGTTGCGGGGTTTCATGGGTACCGCTGGCGCCACAGGCGTAGGCGGCGAGCAAGCTGCGAAACAGGCTGTTCAACGGCATGAGGGTGACTCCGATCAGGGACGATGGCGTGATTCTAGAAGCGTGCCATGCCGCTGGCCGGTTGATTGTCTTGATCAGGTCGATAGCAGAGAGTTGTATACAATTTTTTGATGCAAATCATAGGAACTTGCGAGAAATTCAGGCAGTCTTCCGTCCCATGGATTCAGATGGATTTTGTTAACCCTGCCTTGGAGATTCACCATGTTTGCCAAACTCGTTGCGGTATCCCTGTTGACACTGGCCAGCAGCCAACTGATGGCCGCCGAATGCAAGGTCGATGTCGACTCTACCGACCAGATGTCCTTCAACACTAAGGAAATCACCATCGACAAGAGCTGCAAGACCTTCACCGTGAACCTGACCCACTCCGGCAGCCTGCCGAAGAACGTCATGGGCCACAACTGGGTACTGAGCAAGACCGCAGACATGGCTGGCATCGCCACCGACGGCATGGCCGCCGGCATCGACAAGAGCTACCTGAAGGAAGGCGACACCCGCGTCATCGCCCACACCAAGATCATCGGTGCCGGCGAGAAAGATTCGGTGACCTTCGACGTATCGAAGCTGACCGCTGGCGAAAGCTACCAGTTCTTCTGCTCGTTCCCAGGCCACAACTCGATGATGAAAGGCGCTGTGGTCCTGAAGTAAGCATCAGGCCCGGCTGCAACAAGAAAGCGCCCCCAGGGGCGCTTTTTTTGTGTGCATCCGTAGGAGCGGGCTTGCCCGCGAAGAGGCCCTCGAGCCTTGTGCAGCACAAACGGCCCATTCGCCGGCAAGCCGGCACCTACAGAGCGAGGCGGGTCATGGGGCGAAGGGCATGACGCGTTTGTGATGGGTCTTGCGGTAGGTGTCGCAGATGATCTTGAAGGCTTCCTCACGTACCGGCTGGCCATGCAGGAAGGCGTCGATCTCGGCGTAGGTGACGCCGTGGGATGCTTCGTCCGGCTTGCCCGGCGACAGGTCTTCGAGGTCGGCGGTAGGGACCTTTTCCACCAGGGATTCCGGGGCACCGAAGTGGCGGGCAATGGAGCGCACTTGGTTTTTCACCAGGCCGCTCAGGGGCGCCAGGTCGCAGGCGCCGTCACCGAACTTGGTAAAGAAACCCATCACCGCTTCGGCGGCGTGGTCGGTACCTATCACCAGGCCATGGGCGGCGCCGGCGATGGTGTACTGGGCCACCATGCGCATCCGCGCCTTGGTGTTGCCGAGGACGAAATCCCGTGATACCGCGTGCTGCCCCTCGAAGGCCGCCACTTCGTTGGCCAGGGCCCTGACCGCCGGGCCGATGTTCACGGTGTGGCGTTCGTCAGGGTTGATGAAGTCCACCGAGGCCTGGGCATCGTGCTCGTCGAACTGGGTCTCATAGGGCAGGCGCACGGCAATGAAGCGGTAGCCATCGTCTCCGCTGCGTTCGCGTAATTCACGCATCGCCCGTTGGGCCAGCAGGCCGGCGGTCAGTGAGTCGACACCGCCGCTGATGCCCAGCACCAGGGATTTGAGCCCGGAATTGACCAGGCAGTCCTGGATGAAGCGGATGCGCCGGGCGATTTCTGCCTCAAGGGCGGCGTGGTCGGGAAAAGGTGCTTGGACCTTGAGCTGCTGCGCAATCTCACGCTGTACGGCTTGCATGATTCACTCCTTGCCAGGTTGGGCAGGTACTTGGAAAACGTGGCGCAAGTAAGCGACGAAGTTCGGATCCTTGCAATGGGTCTTGCCCGCTTCATCGGAGATCTTGGCGACGGGCTGGCCATTGCAGGCAGCCATTTTAAGCACGATGCTCATCGGCTCGACACCGGGAATGTCACAGGTCAGGTTGGTGCCGATGCCGAAGCTGACATTGATCCGCCCCCGCAGCGCACGGAATATTTCCAGGGCGCGCGGCAGGCTCAGGCTGTCGGAGAACACCAGGGTCTTGCTCATCGGATCGATGCCCAGCTTGTGGTAGTGGGCGATGGCCTTTTCCGCCCAGAGGATCGGGTCGCCGGAGTCGTGGCGCAGGCCGTCGAACAGCTTGGCGAAGAACAGGTCGAAATCGCCGAGGAAGGCATCGGTGGTGATGCAATCCGTCAGGGCGATGCCCAGCAAGCCACGGTATTCGCGGACCCAGCAGTCGAGGGCGGCGATCTGGCTGTCGATCAGCCGCGGCCCCAGTTGCTGGTGGGCCATGATCCATTCGTGGGCCATGGTGCCCAGGGGTTTCATGTTCAGTTCCCGGGACAGGTGCACGTTGCTGGTGCCGACAAAACGTCCGGGGAAATCGTGCTTGAGCACGTTCACTACTTCTTCCTGGACTCGGTAGGAAAAGCGTCGGCGGGTGCCGAAATCCGCCACTTGCAGCTCGGAAAGTTCTTCGCTGCTGGCGTTGGCGGTCAGCCAGTCGAACTTGCGGTACAGCTGCTCGCGGGCCTGGACCAGCTGGATCTCGCGATAGCGGTAGCGGTTGCGCACCTCGCTGATGATGGCCAGCATCGGCACTTCGAACAGGATCACGTGCAGCCAGGGGCCGCGCAGGCGGATAAACAGCTCGCCGTCCTCGATGCCGGTATGCACGTAGCGCAGGTTGAAGCGAAACAGCCCGAGAAAGCGCAGGAAATCCGGCTTGAGGAAGCTGATCCGTTCGAGAAAGCCCAACTGGTCGGCGCTCAGGCTCAGATCCGCCAGGCGCTCGAACTGGTAGCGGATCTCTGCCAGATAGGGCCGCAGGTCCTCGCTGTTACGGCAACGAAACTCCCATTCCACCTCGACGTTGGGGTAGTTGTGCAGCACCGCCTGCATCATGGTCAGTTTGTAGAAGTCGGTGTCGAGCAGGTTCTGCACGATGCGATCGGCAAACACACTCTCGCTCATAACGGGAATCTCCATGCTGGCCGCGACGGACAAGTGCGGCATTCAGCTCTTTCAATGAAGGCGCTAGTGGCGCATAGACGCGCAGCGCTTTGCCAGTGTTTTTTGTGGCGGGCCATTCTCCGGCCGTAGGAGCTGGCTTGCCAGCGAACGGATCTTCAGTCTTGAGCAGGGCTCAAGGGCCCCATCGCCGGCAAACCGGCTCCTACGGGAGGGGCGAGTCGTTGTGTTCGAGCATCCAGCGCACGAAGTCCCGGACCTTGGGCACTTCCGCCGAGTGTTCGGGGTAGGCCAGGTAATAGGCGTCCTGGCTGGGCATGGCGTATTCCCAGGCGATCACCAGCTTGCCTTCAGCCAGTTCTTCTTCCACCAGAAAACGTGGCAGCAGGGCGACCCCGCAGCCGACCTGGGCCGCACGGATGCACATATAGAAGGTTTCGAAGCGTGGGCCGTGGTAGCTGTGCTCGGTCTGGTAGCCCTGTTGGTCGAACCATTCGTGCCAGCCCTGGGGCCGTGAAGCGTTTTGCAACAGCACCAGTTCAGTGAGTTGCCTGGGGTCGGTCAAGGGCTCGGCGGGCAGGCTGTCAGGGGCGCAGACCGCCACCAGCTCTTCGCTGAACAGCTTCAGGCTCTCGGTGCCGGGGCGTGAACCCTGGCCAAAGTAGAAGGCCAGGTCGGCATGGCCCTGGAGCAGTTCGTCAGGCTCTTGCTCATTGCACAGGTCCAGGTGGATGTGCGGGTGGCGCAGTCGCCAGCCCTTGAGGCGCGGCACCAGCCAGCGGGCGCCAAAAGTGTAGGGCGTGGAGACTCGTAGGACTTCGGTCTCGCCGCCGTAGGAACGCAGGTAATGGGTAGACATCTCCACCTGGGTGAGGATCTTGCGCACCTCCACCAGGTACAGGTCGCCGGCCGGAGTCAGTTGCAGGCGCCGCCGTACCCGACGAAACAGCAGGTGTTGCAGCAGCTCTTCCAGTTGCGCCACTTGCTTGCTCACCGCGCTCTGGGTCAGGTTGAGCTCTTCGGCCGCACGGGTGAAGCTCAGGTGCCGGGTCACGGCCTCGAAGCACTGCAGGGCGGTGATCGACGGCAAGTAGCGTTTGTTGAGCATGGGTGGTCCTTGTTCTTATGGGTGCCAGCGAGCGGCTCAGCATGAATAAACGGAATGATATCTCGCTTAAAGGTCGTTTGTTGGCAAGTCTCGGGCCAGCTACAACTACTAGCCTTGATGGCCGTCGCAGCGGCCTGGTTCTTTCGCTTTCATCTGTAAGGAGTAACCCCATGGTTGCCGCATTGCTTGATCGTCTGGGTGTCAACCCGGCCCTGTACCAGTCGGGCACCCAGCCTGTGCACTCGCCCATCGACGGCAGCCGGATCGCCGCGGTGAACTGGCAGGGCGCCGCCGAGGTGGAGCAGCAGGTCAGTCGCGCAGAGCATGCATTCGCCCTGTGGCGCAAGGTGCCGGCACCCCGTCGCGGCGAGCTGGTGCGGCAATTCGGCGAGGTGCTGCGCGAGTACAAGGCCGACCTGGGGGAGCTGGTGTCCTGGGAAGCCGGCAAGATCACCCAGGAAGGCCTGGGGGAAGTGCAGGAAATGATCGACATCTGCGACTTCGCCGTCGGCCTGTCGCGCCAGCTCTACGGCCTGACCATCGCCTCCGAGCGCCCGGGCCATCACATGCGTGAAACCTGGCATCCCCTGGGGGTTGTCGGGGTGATCAGCGCCTTCAACTTCCCGGTAGCGGTCTGGGCCTGGAACACCACCCTGGCGCTGGTCTGCGGCAACCCGGTGATCTGGAAACCCTCGGAAAAGACCCCGCTCACCGCCCTGGCCTGCCAGGCGCTGCTGGAGCGCGTGTTGAAGAACTTCCAGGATGCTCCCGAATACCTGAGCCAGGTGATCATCGGCGGCCGTGATGCCGGTGCCGCCCTGGTGGACGATCCGCGGGTGGCCCTGATCAGCGCCACCGGCAGTACCCGTATGGGCCGCGAAGTGGCGCCCAAGGTGGCCGCGCGTTTTGCCCGCAGCATTCTCGAACTGGGGGGCAACAATGCCATGATTCTCGGCCCCAGCGCCGACCTGGACATGGCGGTGCGCGCCATCCTGTTCAGCGCCGTGGGTACCGCCGGCCAGCGTTGCACCACCCTGCGTCGCCTGATTGCCCACGAGTCGGTGAAAGAGGAAATCATCAGCCGCCTCAAGACGGCCTATTCCAAGGTGCGCATCGGCCATCCGCTGGAAGGCAACCTGATCGGCCCGCTGATCGACAAGCACAGTTTCGAGGCCATGCAGGATGCCCTGGAGCAGGCCCTGAGCGAGGGCGGCCGGGTCTTCGGCGGCCAGCGCCAGTTGCAGGACCAGTTCCCCAACGCCTACTACGTGTCGCCGGCCATCGTCGAAATGCCCTCGCAGAGCGAGGTGGTGTGCAGCGAAACCTTCGCGCCGATCCTCTATGTGATCGGCTACAACGACTTCGAAGAAGCGCTGCGCCTGAACAACGCCGTGCCTCAGGGCCTGTCGTCCTGCATCTTCACCACCGACGTGCGTGAAGCCGAGCAGTTCATGTCGGCGGTGGGCAGCGACTGCGGCATCGCCAACGTCAACATCGGCCCCAGCGGCGCAGAGATCGGCGGCGCCTTCGGCGGCGAGAAGGAAACCGGCGGCGGTCGCGAATCCGGCTCCGATGCCTGGCGCGGCTACATGCGGCGCCAGACCAACACCGTCAACTACTCCCGGGAGCTGCCGCTGGCCCAGGGCATCACCTTCGATTAAGTCTTTTCGCGAGCACGCTCGCTCCTACGGGGAGGTTTGTAGGAGCCAGCTTGCTGGCGAACAGCGGCAAGTGCGTTTCAGCGTCTGTGGTTCGTTGATTTCGGAGTCTGGCAATGGCGCTACAAGAACAATGTCTGTGGGAAACACTCACCCCGCAACGGCCTGACAGAGCGCCGCTCAAGGGCGAGCTGACGGCGGATGTGTGCATCATCGGCGCCGGCTTCACCGGGCTGTCGGCCGCCGTGCATTTGCTGGAGCAGGGCAAGCGGGTCTGTGTGGTCGAAGCCCATCGCGCGGGGCACGGCGGTTCAGGGCGCAACGTCGGGCTGGTGAACGCCGGCATGTGGATCCCGCCGGACGAGATCGAGGCCGGTTTCGGCGAGCAGGTGGGCAGCCAGCTCAACCGCATGCTCGGCGCGGCGCCGTCATTGGTGTTCAGCCTGGTGGACAAGTACCACATCGATTGCCAGCTGCGCCGCGAAGGCACTTTGCACATGGCCCACAACGCCCGGGGCGAGGCCGATCTGCGCAGCCGTGAAGAACAGTGGAAACGTCGCGGGGCCCCGGTGGAGTTGCTGACCGGCGCGGCGTGCGAGGCGGCCACCGGCACTCGCAAGATTGCCGCGGCCCTGCTCGACCGGCGGGCGGGAACCCTCAACCCCATGGCTTACGTCAGCGGCCTGGCCAGGGCGGCGACGGAATTGGGCGGGCGTCTGTTCGACCATTCCCCGGTCACCCGCCTGGAGCGCCAGGGCCAGCGCTGGTCGGTGCAGACCGAGCAGGGCTCGGTGCTGGCCGAGCAGGTGGTGATCGCCTCCAACGCCTACACCGAAGGCGACTGGACCGAGCTGCGGCGCAACTTCTTCCCCGGCTACTACTACCAGGTGGCTTCCGCGCCCCTGACCGAAGAAGCGGCCCGGCAGATCCTGCCCGGGGGCCAGGGCTCCTGGGATACCCGACAGGTGCTCAGCAGCATCCGCCGGGATGCCGAGGGCCGCCTGTTGCTGGGCAGCCTGGGCAATGGCAGCCAGAAGCCCTTGTGGTTCCTCAAGGCCTGGGCCGACCGCGTACAGCAGCATTACTTCCCGTACCTCAAGCCGGTGGAGTGGGAATGCACCTGGACCGGCTGCATCGCCTTCACCCCCGACCACCTGATGCGCCTGTTCGAGCCGGCCCCGGGCCTGGTGGCTGTCACCGGTTACAACGGCCGGGGCGTGACCACCGGAACCGTGGTGGGCAAGGCCTTCGCCGACTACCTGTGCAACGGCGACCCCCAGGCCCTGCCGATCCCCTTCGCAGCCATGCAGCCCCTGG
Source organism: Pseudomonas sp. NFPP25 (assembly GCF_900116505.1). NCBI lineage: Bacteria > Pseudomonadati > Pseudomonadota > Gammaproteobacteria > Pseudomonadales > Pseudomonadaceae > Pseudomonas > Pseudomonas sp. NFPP25. Next base: position 545,612 of record NZ_FPBG01000005.1, read on the forward strand.
CCGGCGTGGGCTTGCGCAGTTGCCTGTACGAAGCCGGCTTCTCCCTCTACCACGCGGGCCAGTGCCTGCGAATTGTGATCTGAACAAGGAAATAGTGGGCGGCCGACGACGCTTTTCGATGCAGCGACTAGCCTGTAATGGTGCGGCTCGTAGCAGTCTCGCACCAGCAGTGTGCAGTTCGGTGACGCGAGCTGTTACAGCAGGGTTGCACGTTGAATTGTGTCGCGGTTGCAATGATGGCACGCATGGGTTGCGCCCATTAAAAAGCAGGGTTTCACCTTCCGCGGTTTAGACGGTTGCACGCCCAATAAAAAAGGGCTCGAAACAGTCGAAATAACAATAAGACAGCGACTTTTTTCAGAATAAAAAACCACTGGCACGGCGCTTGCTCTGAGCAACCTTAGTGAAGTCGCAGTGCCAACTAAAAAAACCTTGGAGCACCACCTCATGTCCCAGACGTTTTACAAGAAAGGCTTTCTGGCCCTCGCAGTGGCAACTGCGCTGGGTGTTTCTGCGTTTGCTCAAGCCGACCTGAAGATCGGTGTAGCGGGTCCCATGACAGGCGCCAACGCGGCATTTGGCGAGCAGTACATGAAGGGTGCACAGGCAGCGGCTGACGAGATCAACGCCAAGGGCGGGGTCAATGGCGAGAAGATCGTCCTGGTCAAGGGCGATGACGCCTGTGAACCCAAGCAGGCGGTGGCAGTGGCCAACCGCCTGGTGGACCAGGACAAGGTGGCTGGCGTGGTCGGGCACTTCTGCTCCTCGTCGACCATTCCGGCTTCCGAGGTGTACAGCGACGCCGGTGTGATTGCCATCACCCCGGGCTCCACCAACCCCCAGGTCACCGAGCGTGGCCTCTCCGCGATGTTCCGCATGTGCGGGCGTGACGACCAGCAGGGCATCGTCGCCGGTGACTACATCATCGATGTGCTCAAGGGCAAGAAAGTCGTGGTGCTGCACGACAAGGACACCTACGGCCAGGGCCTGGCGGATGCCACCAAGGCACAGTTGACCAAGCGCGGCGTGACCCCGGTGCTGTACGAGGGCCTGACCCGTGGCGAGAAAGACTTCAGCGCCGTGGTGACCAAGATCCGCGCCGCCGGCGCCGACGTGGTGTACTTCGGCGGCCTGCATCCGGAAGCCGGTCCGCTGGTACGCCAACTGCGCGAGCAGGGCCTGAAGGACGTCAAGTTCATGTCCGACGACGGCATCGTTACCGACGAATTGGTGACCACCGCCGGTGGCCCGCAATACGTTGACGGCGTGTACATGACCTTCGGCGCCGACCCGCGCCTGCTGCCAGACAGCAAGGCCGTGGTGGATGCCTTCCGCAAGGCCGGCACCGAGCCAGAGGGCTATACCCTGTACGCTTATGCCTCGATCCAGGCCCTGGCGGCCGGCTTCGGCGGCGCCAAGTCCAACAAGGGCGAAGATGCGGCCAAATGGCTCAAGGCCAATCCGGTGAAAACCGTGATGGGCGAGAAGTCCTGGGACGCCAAGGGTGACCTCAAGGTTTCCGACTACGTGGTCTATCAGTGGGACAAGGACGGCAAGTACCACCAGCTGGAAAAACAGAAGTGACATGAGTCCGAACGGGCCGGTACCCCCCCTGGTACCGGTCCCTGCTCGTGCAGTACTTGCCTTTTCTCGTAGAGCTGCACAACGGACGTGTTGCGCAGACGGGTGATCCCTGTCCGGCGTCGACGGCCTGTGCAGTCTCTCAAGTCCGTGAGATTGCGTTATGGATGGTATTTTCCTGCAGCAACTGATCAATGGGCTGACCCTCGGGTCCGTCTACGGTCTGATCGCCATCGGCTACACAATGGTCTATGGCATCATCGGCATGATCAACTTCGCCCACGGCGAGGTTTACATGATTTCCGCCTACCTCGCGGCAATCAGTCTGGCTCTGCTGGCCTATTTCGGCATTGAATCCTTCCCGCTACTCATTCTCGGCACGCTGATCTTCACCGTCGTGGTGACGGGGATCTATGGCTGGGTCATCGAGCGCGTGGCCTACAAACCCCTGCGCAACTCCACCCGCCTGGCGCCGCTGATCAGCGCCATCGGCATTTCGCTGATCCTGCAGAACTACGCGCAGATCAGCCAGGGCGCCAAGCAGCAAGGGGTTCCGACCCTGCTGGCCGGGGCCTGGAAAGTCGATATCGGCACAGGCTTCGTGCAGCTTACCTACACCAAGATCTTCATCCTGGTGGCGGCGTTCGCCGGCATGGCACTGCTCACCTACATCATCAAGTACACCAAGCTCGGGCGTATGTGCCGGGCCACCCAGCAAGACCGCAAGATGGCCTCGATCCTCGGCATCAACACCGACCGGGTGATCTCCTACGTGTTCGTCATCGGCGCGGCCATGGCGGCCCTGGCCGGGGTGCTGATCACCATGAACTACGGCACGTTCGACTTCTATGCCGGCTTCGTCATCGGCATCAAGGCGTTCACCGCGGCGGTACTCGGCGGCATCGGCTCGTTGCCTGGGGCGATGCTCGGCGGGATCATCCTCGGCATCTCCGAGTCGCTGTTCTCCGGCTTGATCAACTCCGACTACAAAGACGTGTTCAGTTTCTCGCTGCTGGTGCTGATCCTGATCTTCCGTCCCCAAGGCCTGCTGGGTCGCCCACTCGTGGCGAAGGTGTAAGTATGTCTGCTGCCAATAAACCGATTGATATCAAAAAGAGCGTCATCGACGCCGTGCTGGCCGGGCTGATCTCGCTGATCGTGTTTGGCCCCATCGTGGGTGTGGTGCTCGATGGCTACAGTTTCAACCTGCAGCCGACTCGCGTGGCCTGGCTGGTAGCCATTGTCATGGCCGGCCGGCTGGCCCTGAGCCTGTTCCTGCAAACCCCCAAGGGCCTGAAGATTCTCCAGGGCTTTGAAAGCACCGGCTCCGGCGTGCATGTGCTGGCGCCGGACTACAAGTCGCGGCTGCGCTGGATCATCCCGGCCCTGATCGTGATCGCCATCGTGTTTCCGTTCTTCGCCAACAAGTACCTGCTGACCGTGGTCATTCTCGGGTTGATCTACGTACTGCTGGGCCTGGGGCTGAACATCGTGGTGGGGCTGGCGGGCCTGCTGGACCTGGGTTACGTGGCGTTCTACGCCATCGGCGCCTACGGCCTGGCCCTGGGTTACCAGTACCTGGGCCTGGGCTTCTGGACCGTGCTGCCCCTGGCGGCGATTGCCGCGGCCCTGGCGGGGTGCATATTGGGCTTCCCGGTGCTGAGGATGCACGGCGACTACCTGGCCATCGTGACCCTGGGCTTCGGCGAGATCATCCGCCTGGTGCTCAATAACTGGCTGTCCTTCACCGGTGGCCCCAACGGCATGCCGGTACCGTCGCCGACTTTCCTGGGCCTGGAGTTCGGCCGCAAGGCCAAGGACGGCGGGGTGCCGTTTCATGAGTTCTTCGGCCTGGAATACAACCCCAACCTGAAATTCCTGTTCATCTACATCGTGCTGTTCCTGGTGGTGCTGCTGGTGCTCTACATCAAGCACCGGCTGACCCGCATGCCCGTGGGGCGGGCCTGGGAAGCCCTGCGTGAAGACGAGATCGCCTGCCGCGCCATGGGCCTGAACCATGTGCTGGTCAAACTCTCGGCCTTCACCATCGGTGCTTCCACCGCCGGCCTGGCCGGGGTGTTCTTCGCCAGCTACCAGGGCTTCGTCAACCCGTCGTCGTTCACCTTCTTCGAATCGGCGCTGATCCTGGCCATCGTGGTGCTGGGGGGCATGGGCTCGACGGTGGGCGTGGTGATCGCGGCCTTCGTGCTGACTGTGGCGCCGGAGTTGCTGCGCAGCTTCTCCGAGTACCGGGTGCTGCTGTTCGGCATTCTCATGGTGTTGATGATGATCTGGCGACCGCGAGGGCTGATCCGCATCAGCCGTACTGGCGTCACTCCACGCAAAGGTGCTCTGACTGAGGGGAACGCGCCATGAGCGAATACATTCTTTCGGTCGAAAACCTGATGATGCACTTCGGTGGCATCAAGGCCCTCAGCGACGTCAGCCTGAAGGTCAAGCGCAACTCGATCTTCGCCCTGATCGGCCCCAACGGCGCCGGCAAGACCACGGTGTTCAACTGCCTGACCGGCTTCTACAAGGCCTCCGGCGGGCGCATCGAGCTCAATACCCGGGGCCGGCAGACCAACGTCATCAAGCTCCTGGGCGAGCCCTTTCGCGCCACCGACTTCGTCTCGCCGAAAAGCTTCGCCAGCCGCCTGTACTACAAGATGTTCGGCGGCACCCACCTGGTGAACCGTGCCGGACTGGCGCGGACCTTCCAGAACATTCGCCTGTTCAAGGAAATGTCCGTGGTGGAAAACCTGCTGGTGGCCCAGCACATGTGGGTCAACCGCAACCTGCTGGCGGGCATCCTCAACACCAAGGGCTACCGCAAGGCGGAAAGCGCCGCCCTGGACCATGCCTTCTACTGGCTGGAGGTGGTGGACCTGGTGGACTGCGCCAACCGCCTGGCCGGCGAGCTGTCCTACGGCCAGCAACGGCGCCTGGAGATCGCACGGGCCATGTGCACCCGGCCGCAGATCATCTGCCTCGACGAGCCGGCCGCCGGCCTCAACCCCCAGGAAACCGAGGCGCTGAGCGCAATGATCCGGCTGCTGCGCGACGAGCACGACCTGACCGTGGTGCTGATCGAACACGACATGGGCATGGTGATGAGTATTTCCGACCACATCGTGGTGCTCGACCACGGCAACGTGATCGCCGAGGGCGGCCCGGAGGCGATCCGCAATGATCCGAAAGTGATTGCCGCCTACCTGGGTGCCGACGAAGAGGAACTGGCATGACTCAACCTATCCTCGAACTCAAGGACCTGGACGTGTACTACGGCCCGATCCAGGCCCTGAAGAAAGTCTCGCTGCACATTAACGAAGGGGAAACCGTGAGCCTGATCGGCTCCAACGGCGCCGGCAAGTCGACCCTGCTGATGTCGATCTTCGGCCAGCCCCGGGCGGAGTCCGGGCAGATTCTCTATCGCGGTGTGGACATCACCCACAAGTCGTCCCACTACATCGCCTCCAACGGTATCGCCCAGTCCCCGGAAGGGCGTCGGGTGTTCCCCGACATGACCGTGGAGGAAAACCTGCTGATGGGCACCATCCCCATTGGCGACAAGTACGCCAATGAGGACATGCAGCGCATGTTCGAGCTGTTTCCCCGCCTCAAGGAGCGGCGTACCCAGCGGGCCATGACCATGTCTGGCGGCGAGCAGCAGATGCTGGCCATTGCCCGGGCATTGATGAGCCGGCCCAAGTTGCTGCTGCTGGATGAGCCGAGCCTGGGCCTGGCGCCCATCGTGGTGAAGCAGATCTTCGCCACCTTGAGGGAGTTGGCGGCCACCGGCATGACCATCTTCCTGGTGGAGCAGAACGCCAACCACGCGCTGAAGCTCTCGGACCGCGCCTACGTGATGGTCAACGGCGAGATCCGCCTGAGCGGCACCGGCAAGGAACTGCTGGTCAACGAGGAGGTGCGCAACGCTTACCTGGGCGGCCACTGACCGTCCGCTCTGTGGATAAAGCATGCCCCGCCGGCCCGCGCCGCCGGGGCATTGTTATGCCCACCCCATCCCGTCCTCCCCTGTAGGCGCTGGCTTGCCAGCGAAGGGGACCGCCTGACCGCCTTTCTGATTTCACCGAGCGCCGACTGGCGCTTTGCGCCTGCACCAAGCCTGTGTCCGGTAATTGTGGAAAACATTCCTGGCAAGCTGCTTTAACGCGGCATAAAGACGCTGCAAACAGTTGTTTTTCCACTGTTTTGACTTGTCCCCGTTTGCTGTGGAGCGGGCTGTGGGTAACGTGGGTGTAGCTGGCTGCAAGCCTTTAACCACGTGGCTTGCAGGCGATTGGTTGTTTTTTGATCGGTGCTTTTTGTGGGAGCTGAAGGTGCGCTTGTCAACCTTTTTATTGTCGCAGCTGTACCTGGAAAAGGGTTGGGATAAGCCTGTGGATAAGTCTGTGATTAAACTCTGGAAAGACGGCTCTGAGCGGCGTAGTTACTGGCCTCTGGCCTTGTCAACCTTGACCGTGCGGTCATCTTTGCCCGGGCCGGCTGCATGGACCCGCGGTCCGGGTCAAGCAAAAAACTTCTGCTGAACCCGCGCAGGCCCTGTGGATAGCGGCTTTCAGCCCTTTGCACTTGCCCCCAAAGACTGTGGACCGGCCTGTGGATAAGGTGCGTGCACATGGCTGCAGGCCATGTAACCCGTGGCTTGGCGCCTGGTGAGTGTTTTTTGTACAGCGAACATCGGGCGCGCTCACCGCTTGCGGCTCTTTACGGCCAACGGCGCGGTTGCCGGTAGGAGCCGGCCCGGGCATGCTGCGAAGCGTTTTTTATCGAAACGGCGGCTCGCCACCCAGCAAGGAGAACACCATGACTTCCACACTGTTCATTACGGGCGCGACTTCCGGTTTTGGCGAAGCCTGCGCCCGGCGCTTTGCCGCAGCCGGCTGGTCCCTGGTACTGACCGGCCGCCGTGAGGAGCGCCTCAGCGCCCTGTGCGCAGAGCTCTGCAAGCAGACCGAAGTGCATGGCCTGGTGCTCGATGTGCGGGACCGCAAGGCCATGGAAGAGGCCATCGCCCAGTTACCGCCCTCGTTCAGCAAGCTGCGCGGGCTGATCAACAACGCCGGCCTGGCCCTGGGCGTGGACCCGGCGCCCAAGTGCGACCTGGATGACTGGGACACCATGGTCGACACCAACATCAAGGGCCTGATGTACAGCACCCGCCTGCTGCTGCCACGGTTGATCGCCCACGGTCGCGGCGCAGGCATCGTCAACCTGGGCTCCATCGCCGGCAACTACCCGTACCCGGGCAGCCACGTCTATGGCGCGAGCAAGGCCTTCGTCAAGCAGTTCTCCCTGAACCTGCGCTGTGACCTGCAGGGCACCGGCGTGCGCGTCACCAACATCGAGCCGGGGCTGTGCGAAAGCGAGTTCTCCCTGGTGCGCTTCGCCGGTGACCAGGCACGCTACGACGCCACCTACGCCGGGGCCGAGCCGATCCAGCCCGAGGACATCGCCGACACCATTTTCTGGGTGCTCAATACCCCGGCACACGTCAACATCAACAGCCTGGAGCTGATGCCTGTGAGCCAGACCTGGGCCGGTTTCGCCATCGAACGCAACGCCAAGTCATGAGCCTCCTGTAGCCGCTGTCGCAGGCTGCGACAGGGCCGCAGGGCCCTCCGGCGCCCGCAAGATCTTGCGCCTCCTGCGGAGGCGGTCGCAGCCTCGCCATCGCTCGGCAGCGGCTACAGTTGTACTCGGATACACATAAGCTGATTCGTTTCAGCTTGTGGTCAGCCCTGACAGGTTAGAATTCCCGCCAGAAATTTCGCCGCTGCCTCACACGAGGCGGCGTTTTTGAAGTTCGATAGGAGGAATCGTGAGTAACCGAGGTGAGCAGGCTCTGCTCAAACAATCGACCGTACTGATGTTCGCCGTGGCGATCGCCGGTATCGTCACGGGTTTTGTTTCTGGCGCCCAATCCATCTTGTTCGATGGATTTTTTTCGCTGATCGCCACCTTCATCAAGGTCCTGATGCTGATCACCGCCAAGCTGATCGCCAAGGAAAGCAACCACCGTTTCCAGTTCGGCTTCTGGCACCTGGAACCCATGGTGCTGCTGATCGAAGGCAGCTTCCTGATGCTCATTGCCATCTACGCCTTCCTCAATGGGGTGTTCGGCATCATCAACGGTGGCCGCGAGGTCGAGCTGGGGCTGGTGATTTTCTATGCGGCGTTTTTCGCCGTGGCGGAGTTCGCCTACTTCTTCTACGTGCGCCGGCGTAACCGCAAGCTCAAGTCGTCGCTGATCCAGTTCGACAACATCAGCTGGCTGGTGGACGCGATGCTATCGGTGGGGCTGCTGGTGAGCTTCATCATCGCCTTGCTGCTCAAGCAGTACGGACACGGCCAGTGGGCGGTGTATGTCGACCCGGCGATCCTGATCCTGCTGGCCCTGAGCATGTTGCCGCCGGCGCTGAAGATCCTGCGCCCGGCCCTGCGTGATGTGCTGGGGATCGCCCCGGACCAGTTGGACGAAAAGGTCCGCAATGTGATGGAGCAGGCCAAGGCCGCCCATGGTTTCGACGACTACATCAGCTACGTGCAGAAGCACGGTCGGGCGCGGTTCATCGAGATCCATATCGTCTTGCCGGCGCACTATCCGCTGCAGGATGTAGCGACTCTGGACCGCTTGCGCGAGGAGATTTCCAGCCAGTTGGGAGAGGCCGACGCAGCGCGCTGGCTGACCATCAGCTTTACCGGGGATCGCAAGTGGATCGCTTGATGGGCGGCGCCTGTTTCGCCGGCAAGCCGGCTCCTACAACACCGCGTAGGAGCCGGCTTGCCGGCCAAGGGCTTCAGGCAAAATATTCCGCCAGCCCGCGATAACAGGTCGCCAGGTGATAAGGCGTGGTCGACGGCATATCCCGCCGGCTGACCGCGCCGCTGGCATCCAGGCATTCATTCCAGCCCCCGGCATGCAGAAAATGCGCTTGCAGCGCCTTTAGCTGACGCAGCAAGGGCGTCTGGCTGTCCGCACGCAAGGTCAGGGCGCGCAGGTACTCGGCCTGGGCCCAGATGCGCTGGGTGGCGTCCTTGACGCCGGCTCGGGGCGGCAGTTCGAGCATGGCGCACACGGCGCCGCTCTTGGGCTCGACACCCAGTTGCTCGGTAAAGGCGAAGGCTCGTTCCACGCAAGCGTGCAGGGCGCTGCCGCGCAGTAACTGTGATGAGGCCAGCAGGAAGTACCACTCGAACTGGTGCCCCGGCTCGAACCAGTTATCCACAGCTCCCAGGGGCTTCTCCATCATCACCCCGTGCTGGGGGTCGATGAACTGCTGCTGCATGGCCTGGCACAGGTCCAGCAACGCGGCTTGCACCGCAGCGTCCTCGCGTACGGCCAGGATCGCGAGAAAGGCTTCGGCCAGGTGCATCAGTGGATTCTGCAGGGGCCCCGAACCCAATATGCACCAGTCCTCGGCGAGGCTGGCTTCGTAGAGCCCGTCGCCGCGGGCGAAGCGCTGGGCTACCACTTCCAGGGCGGCGTTGAGCACCGACTCCACCAACGGCTCGCGGACCTTGGCCCAGTAGTGAGCGCAGGCGAAGAGGATGAAGGCGTGGGTGTAGAGGTCCTTGCGCCTATCCAGCGGCGCGCCTTCGGGGTCGATGCTGTAGAACCAGCCGCCGTGCTCTGCGTCGTGAAAGTGCCGCTGCAGCGAGCGGAACAGCGCGGCGGCGCGCTCCTGGGCAAAGGGCGCGGCGGCATCGCCGATCAATTGGGAAAACAGATACAACTGCCGGGCGCAAGCCATGGCCCGATAGCGCTGCGGTGGCAGCGGCCGATGCTCGGCGTCCAGCGCCTCATAGGGCAACGCCAACTGCGGGTTCCAACCCGGGCCCTGCCATAGCGGCACTATCACCTTGTGGAAATGCTGCTGCATGGCGTTGAACAGAGCGCTCGATTCAGGCGAGGCGGCGGAACGGGATACATCAGGCATTGGCTGGCGTCGTCACGGCAGTTTTGAATGCGCGACATGTTACCAGAGAAGCCCCACAAGGCGGCTTGCCCGCCGAGCACGACCTGCCGGCAGGAGCTGGCTTGCCTGCGAAGGCGGCCCAAAGATCACCTCAGTCTTGCAAGAGCTGGCTTGCCAGCGAACGAGGCCCGCAAGACCGCCTTCGCTGGCAAGCCGGCTCCTGCAGATGAAGCAGGGATCAGCCTGCCAGCAACCAGACGCCCGTAGCGGCCGAGGCCGCACCGGCCAGGCGCACCAGCGGCGCTGCCGCCTGAGGCAGTACCCGTACCACGGCATAGCCGGCGGCATGCAGGGCCGCAGTGGCCGCCACAAAACCGGCGGCATAGGCCCAAGGATTGGACATGTCCGGCAGTTCCAGGCCGTGGGCCACGCCATGGAACAGGGCAAACAGCGCGGTGGCGGCAATCGCCAGGCTCAGGGGCGGGCGCACGGCCAGGGCCACGGCCAGGCCCAGGGCCAATACCGAAGCGGCGATGCCGCTTTCCAGGGCCGGCAACTCCAGGCCCTCGAAGCCCAGCACGCCACCGATCAGCATGGTGCCGACGAAGGTGCAAGGCAGCGCCCAGCGTGCGGCGCCTTGCTGCTGGGCGGCCCACAGGCCGACAGCGAGCATGGCCAGCAGGTGGTCGAGGCCGCTGATGGGGTGGCTGATACCGGCCATCAGGCCGTTGTCGCCATGGCCCGGGTGGGCGAAGGCCAGGGCCGGGGTCAGCAGCAGGGCCAGGGCCCCGAGGATGCGTTTTAGGGTCATGGAGTGGCTTTCCTTGTTGAGCGGATTGGGTTCGGGGATCAGGCAGCGGTGAGCAGGCCCTGGCGTTCGATGAAGGCGATGATGTCCGCCAGGCCCTGGCCGGTTTTCTGGTTGCTGAAGACGAACGGCTTGCCGCCGCGCATGCGCTGGGTATCGCTGTTCATCATCTCCAGGGAGGCCCCCACCAGCGGCGCCAGGTCGATCTTGTTGATCACCAGCAGGTCGGATTTGCAGATGCCCGGACCGCCCTTGCGCGGCAGCTTGTCACCGGCGGAAACGTCGATCACATAGATGGTCAGATCGGAGAGTTCGGGGCTGAAGGTGGCCGAGAGGTTGTCGCCGCCGGACTCCACCAGGATCAGGTCGAGCCCGGGAAAGCGCCGGTTCAACTGGTCCACCGCTTCCAGATTGATCGAGGCGTCTTCGCGGATCGCGGTGTGCGGGCAGCCGCCGGTTTCCACGCCGATGATCCGTTCCGGCGCCAGGGCCTCATTGCGTACCAGGAAGTCGGCGTCTTCGCGGGTGTAGATATCGTTGGTCACCACCGCCAGGTTGTAGCGCTCGCGCAGGGCCAGGCACAGGGCCAGGGTCAGGGCGGTTTTACCGGAGCCCACCGGGCCGCCGATGCCGACGCGCAGAGGTTGTGCGTTCATGAGTTTCTCCTAGGAACGGAACAGGCGGCTGTACTGGCGCTCGTGGGCCATGCTCGCCAGGGACAGGCCGAAAGCGGCGCTGCCATGATGGTTGGGGTCAAGGTTCGCGGCGTTGTGCTGGGCTTGCTGCAACAGTGGCAGCAGCTCGCTGGTCAGGCGCTGGGCGGCCTGCTGGCCCAGGGGCAGGGTCTTCATCAGCACCGCCAGCTGGTTCTCCAGCCAGCTCCACAGCCAGGCGGCCAGGGCGTCCGCCGGGCTGATGCCCCAGGCCCGTGCCGCCAGGGCCCAGCCCAGGGCCAGGTGTGGTTCGTCCTGGTGCGTCAGCAGTTCCCTGGCATCGCTGTCCAGTTCCGGCAAACCCTCCAGCAGTTGCTTGAGGGAATAACCCATCTGCCGGCTTTCCTGGTAAAGCTCGCGGGTTTCGCGGCTGGCCCGATGTTCCTCGCTCAACTGCTGCAAGCGGGCCCAGTCCTGGTCGGCTGCGGCCTGGCAGTGGGCGAGCAGCAGCGGTGCTTCGAAGCGTGCCAGGTTCAGCAGCAGTTGATCGCTGATCCAGCGGCGGGCGCTGGCCTGATCATTTACCCGCTGCTGCTCCACGGCCATTTCCAGGCCCTGGGAATAGCTGTAGCCGCCAATCGGCAACTGCGGGCTGGCCAGGCGCAGCAGGGCCCAGGCCGGGTTCATGGGCGGACGCCGAACTGGTGCAGGCGCGGCGGATAGTTGAAGTCTTCATCGCCGTGGCGCGAATGATGGTGGCCGCCGCCATAGGCGCCATGCTCGGGCTGGAACGGTGCCTCAAGGGGCGCGGTGCTGGCCCCCAGCTGTTCGAGCATGGCCTTGAGCACATAGTCGTCCAGCAGGCGCAGCCAGCCGTCACCCACCTGCAGGGCCACGTGGCGGTTGCCCAGGTGATAGGCGGCGCGGGTCAGTTCGAAGGCGTTGCGGCAGGTGACGTGCAGCAGGGCTTCCGGGCGGGCGCAGACCTTGACGATGCGCCCGTCCTCGGCCTCCAGGAACTCCCCATCGTGCAGCGGTGGCTGGCCCCGCTCCAGAAACAGGCCGACGTCTTCACCGGCGGCACTGAAACAGCGCAGGCGGCTTTTGCTGCGGGCCTCGTAAGTCAGGTGCAGTTCGGCGGACCAGGTGGCTTGGGGGGCGGTTCTGCGGTGGATCACCAGCATCGAAAAGCTTCCAGCTATGAGCGATGCACAAGCCAGAGCAAGGGCCTTGCCAATCACTCGGTGGAGAGGAAAAACCCTTTCTCGATGCCGGAACTGCGCCTGAAAAAGGGGCAAAACCTTGTTTCATCTTGTTACAAATTGATGCGCTGAGCTGATTTATAGCACTGAGTTGGTGCGCGGGAAATGTTTTTGCTGCAATCCGGTGCCCGGCGGGCGGGCAGGCGCAAACGCGCAGCCCAGAGCGGGGCGCATAGTGTGAAGGGGGAGCGGTGCGGGCGAGTTACTCGGTGCTGCCCAGGCCTTGCCAGTGCTTGAGGCCGATGAAGATGAAGCGCAGTTGCTGGGTGATCTTGGCCTGGGGCGTGAGGTGTTCGGGCAGGGCCTGGGCCGGGGGATCGATGATGTCGGGCAGGGTGGCGAACACGCTTTTGACGATCAGGTCGGCCATGACGCTGAGATCGGCGGCGTCCAGGTGCTGGAGCTTGGGCATCAGGGTGAGGTCGGCGGCGAGGTCCGAACTGATGTTCTCGCGCAAGGTGGCGATGGCCTGGCGAACCGGCAGCGAGCCGCCGTACTGCTCTCGGGCCAGAAACAGGAACTGCGAGCGCTTGGCTTCCACCACATCGAGGAAGATGCGTACCGAGGCATCGATGATGCCGCCCATGACGAATTCATTGTGGCGCACCAGGCGGATGGTTTCGCGAAAGGTCTGGCCGACTTCGCTGACCAGTTCCAGGCCCAGTTGGTCCATATCGCTGAAGTGCCGGTAGAAACCGGTGGGCACGATACCCGCGGCTTTCGCCACTTCCCGCAGGCTCAGGCTGCCAAACCCACGGCCACACTCCATCAGGTGCCGGGCGGCATCCATCAGGGCGTTGCGGGTCTGTTGCTTCTGTTCGGCGCGGGGCAGCATCGGCGGGGCGTTCTTTGCTCAATGGGAGCGGCGCACTCTAGCAAATCAACTTTGCCGGAGTCGAACTGCTGTCAGAGACAGGCGGGAGAGGCAGGGGGAAAAATGCAGTTGCTATAAAAGTCAAAGCCCGATCCAGGGATCGGGCTTTTTTCCAGGGCCAGCATGGCCTCAGCTCGCAGCTTGATGACGTTCGGCCAGGCGATCAGCACCGCCTTCGGCAACGGTCTGACCTTGAGGTGTACGGCTGTAGCCATCTTCCACCAGGCCTTTCTCTTCCAGGCGATCACGGCCGCCTTCAGCTACGTTTTGACCTTGTGGGGTGCGGTCGTAGCCATCTTCGGCGACGTTCTGGCCTTGAGGTGTACGGTCGTAGCCATCTTCGGCAACGTTCTGGCCTTGAGGGGTGCGATCATAGCCGTCTTCGGCAACGCTCTGGCCTTGTGGAGTACGGTCATAACCGTCGGCAGCGACTTTGTTGCGTTCGATCAGGCGATCCGAACCGCCTTCGGCCAGGGTCTGGGTGAACACGCTGTGGCTGGCCTTGACCTGTGGGGTGGCTTGTTCAGCGGCTGGCAGGGCGAAGGCGTTGGCAGCCAGAACAGATAAGGCGAGGCTCAGTAAAAGTTGGCGTTTCATGATGGGTTGCTCCTTGGTAGGGCGATAAATTGGGTACGGAGCTAATGTTACCGCCGCTAAATCGATATAAAAGTTCATAAACACAATGGTAATAATCAACGGAATTGATTGTTTGCCGCGAAGGCTCTAGCTCGGGCGTTAACGCCGATTGCTTTTGCACCAGGGTGGGTATTTTCGACTCACTGCCGCTTCAGGGAGGGGCGGCTCGAGGTAACACAAAGCTGTCCGAGTGATCAGGAAAGCAGGTTTTTTCAGCGGATCGGGTAGCCGGATTAAACCTGCGCGGGCTTTGTCAGTCGTAGTTTTCATGGCCGGTGATTTTTCCATCGGCAGTTCATCGATGCGTCGTGGTTGGGCGCTCAGTTGTCTTCAGGAGCCTCGTGCAATGACGCGCACTCGTAAAATTCTCGCCTGGTCCATCACTGGCCTGATCCTGCTACTGGCGGTGCTGGTACTGGTGATCGCGTTCTTCGATTGGAACCGGATCAAACCCACGCTCAATGCCAAGGTCTCCGAGGAGTTGCACCGGCCCTTCGCGATCAATGGCGATTTGTCGGTGGTCTGGCAACGCGAACCTGACGAAGGTGGCTGGCGGGCCTGGGTGCCCTGGCCTCACGTGGTGGCCGAGGACCTGACCCTGGGCAACCCGGACTGGTCCAAGGCGCCGCAGATGGTCAGCCTCAAGCGGGTTGAGCTGCGCATTTCGCCTCTGGCCCTGCTGGCGCAACGGGTGAGCATTCCGCGCATCGACCTCACCGAGCCCGACGCCGCGTTGCAGCGCCTGGCCGACGGGCGCGCCAACTGGACTTTCAAGTTCGACCCCAAGGACCCGAACGCCGAACCGTCCAACTGGACGGTGGACATCGGTGCCATCGGTTTCGACAAGGGCCACGCGACCCTCGATGACCAGAGCCTGAAGACCCAGCTGGACCTGCAGGTGGAATTGCTCGGCAAGCCGATCCCGTTCAGCGATATCGTCGGTGAAAGTGAAGCGAAGAAGGTGGCCGAGAAAGGCGCCGAGGCCCAGGCCTATGCCTTCGCCCTCAAGGTCAAGGGCCAGTATCACGGGCAGAAGCTCGCCGGCACCGGCAAGATCGGCGGCCTGCTGGCCTTGCAGGATTCCCGCAAGCCGTTTCCGCTGCAGGCCCAGGCGCAGATCGGCGACACCAAGGTGGAGCTGCGCGGCAGCCTGACCGACCCGCTGAACCTCGGCGCCCTGGACCTGCGCCTGAAGCTGGCGGGCACCAGCCTGGGCAACCTCTACCCGCTGACCGGGGTGACCCTGCCGGATTCGCCGCCCTATTCCACCGACGGCCACCTGACCGCCAAGCTGCACGATCCGGCGGGCGCGACCTTCAGTTACCAGGACTTCAACGGCAAGATCGGCGACAGCGACATCCACGGCAACCTGACCTACGTGGCCAGCCAGCCACGGCCCAGGCTCAGTGGCGCGCTGGTGTCCAACCAGTTGCTGATGAGCGACCTGGCGCCGCTGATCGGCGCCGACTCCAACGCCAAGCAGAAGGCCCGGGGCGGCGAGAGCAAGCAGCCGGCGGACAAGGTGCTGCCGGTGGAAGAGTTCCGCACCGAGCGCTGGCGGGACATGGACGCCGATGTGGAATTCACCGGCAAGCGCATCGTCCACAGCGCCGAGCTGCCGTTCACCGATCTGTACACCCACCTGGTGCTCGACGACGGCCAGCTCAGCCTGGAGCCCCTGCGCTTCGGCGTGGCCGGCGGCAAGCTCGACGCCCAGATCCGCCTCAACGGCCACACCACGCCGCTGGAGGGCCGGGCCAGGCTGACGGCGCGCAATTTCAAGCTCAAGCAACTGTTCCCCACCTTCGAACCGATGAAGACCAGCTTTGGCGAGCTCAATGGCGATGCCGACATCGCCGGTCGCGGCAACTCGGTGGCGGCCCTGCTGGGCAGCGCCAACGGTGACCTGAAGATGCTGATCAACGATGGCGCCATCAGCCGCAGCCTGATGGAAATCGCCGGGCTCAACGTCGGCAACTATGTGGTCGGCAAGATGTTTGGCGACAAGGAAGTGAAGATCAATTGCGCGGCGGCCGACTTCGGCATCAAGAGCGGCCTGGCGACTTCCCGGCTGTTCGTCTTCGACACCGAGAACGCCATCATCTACATCGATGGCACCGCCAATATGGCCAGCGAGCAACTGGACCTGACCATCACTCCGGAATCCAAGGGCCTGCGCCTGTTCTCCCTGCGCTCGCCGCTTTATGTACAGGGCAAGTTCATCCAGCCTAGTGCCGGGGTCAAGGCCGTGCCCCTGGTACTGCGCGGTGCCGGCATGGTGGCCCTGGGGGTGATCGCCGGGCCGGCGGCGGGGCTGCTGGCGCTGGTGGCGCCCAGCGGCGATGAGCCCAACCAGTGCGCGCCGCTGTTGCAGCAGATGCGCTCGGGCAAGGCACCGGTGACGGTGAAACCGACTCATTAAGGGCCTGGGCGCGCGGCCAGAAAAAAGCCCGCCGCTGCAGGCAGGGCGGGCTTGGGGGAGAGGGCGTTACAGGTCGTTGAGGATGTCTGCCATGTCGTCGGCGTGTTCTTCTTCCTGGGCCAGGATCTCTTCGAACAGGCGGCGGGTGGTGGGGTCCTTGTCACCGACGTACTGGATGATCTCGCGGTAGCTGTCGACCGCGATGCGCTCCGCCACCAGGTCTTCGTAGACCATTTCCTTCAAGGTGTTGCCGGCCACGTACTGGGCATGGGAGTGCTTGGACAGCAGGTCGGGGTTGAACTCCGGTTCGCCACCGAGCTGGACGATGCGCTCGGCCAGTTTGTCGGCGTGCTCGGCTTCCTGGGTGGCGTGCTCGAGGAACTCGCTGGCGGCGACGCTAGCCTTGATCCCGTTGGCCATGAAGTAGTGGCGCTTGTAGCGCAACACACAGACCAGCTCGGTGGCCAGCGACTCGTTGAGCAGGCGCAGTATCTCCTCGCGATCGGCGTTGTAGCCCTCGGTCACGGCTCCGTTTTCCACGTGTTGGCGGGCCCGTTCGCGCAGGGTGTTCACATCAGACAAATGCATGTCGTTCATCTCGATCTCCTGGAGGCTAATCCGATTTACGCCAGGCTCTGTTGGCCTGATCGCTACCTTGGTTGTGAGTCGCGGCGGCGGCAAAAAGTTTTATCGGATGTGCCCGGCGGTCAACTGCGTGCCAGTGGCGGGTGCCCGGCCAGCAATGATTCCTGCTGCAGCCATTGAAGGAAGGCGCGCACCGGCGGATGGCGCTCGCGGCCGGGCACGCACAGGGCGCTGTAGCCGGCGCCGTCCACCTGGACTTCGGGTCGGTAGGGCTGCAGCAGGCCGCTGGCCACGCTCTGGGACACCAGGATGTCGCTGGCCAGGACCAGGCCCTGGCCGGCAATGGCCGCTTGCAGGGCGTACTGTTCCTCGTCGTAGGAGCGGATCAGCGGCGCGTCATCGAACCAGCTTTCCCCGGCCTGGGCGCACCAGGCCTGCCAACCGTCGGCATACAGCCGGGAGTTGCGCCAGTGCACGCTGATCAGGGTCGGCGCCTGCTGGCGGGCCAGGGCCACCTGCTGGGGCGAGCCGTAGACTGCGAAACGTTCGTCGAACAGGCACAGGCCGTGCAGGTCCAGGTAGCCCTCCTGGCTGTAGCGGATCGCCACGTCGATGCTGGCGTCCTGTTGCAGGTCTACCACCTCGCACTGGGTATCCAGGCGCAGGCTGATGCCGGGGTGCCGGGCATAGAAGCGCCCCAGCCGCGGCACCAGCCACAGGGCGGCAAAGGCCGCGGTGGTGGAAACGGTCAGTTGGGCATTGCTGGGTGTGGGCCGCAGCGTATCGACACTCTGGGTCACTTCCAAAAGAGCACCGTGCAAGCTGTGAAACAAGCGCTGGCCGGGCTCGGTCAGGCGCACCTGGCGCGGCAGTCGTTCGAACAGCGCCACCCCCAGCCAGTGCTCCAGGCTGCGGATCTGGTGCGACACCGCGGTGGGCGTCACCGACAGGTCCTCGGCGGCGGCCTTGAAACTCAGCAGGCGCGCGGCGGACTCGAAAGTGCGCAGGGCGGTGAGGGGCAGGTGGGCGAACATCGAGTGCTCCATGGCTGAGATAAATTCATCTGGAAGAAATTCTGTTCATTTGTTGCAGTGCGGCTGTGCTCTTAGCTTTAGCGCGGACCGGCCTTGGTTTCAAGGCCTCCATCAGCAACCCCTCTGAGGCAGATGAGATGAGTACAGTTCTTGCGATCCACGGTAGCCCACGGGGCGAGCGTTCCCACAGCCGGCGCCTGGCCGACGCCTTCCTCCAGGCCTGGCAAGCGGTCAATCCCCAGGGGCGGTTGACCCGGCGCGAGGTTGGCCGGGGTGCCTTGCCCCACGTCAGCGAAGCCTTTATCGCCGCCGCGTTTTATCCACAGCCCGAGGCGCGGCCTCTGTCGATGCAGGCCGACCTGGCCCTGAGCGACGAACTGGTGGCGGAGTTGCTTGACCATCAGCGCCTGGTGATCTCGGCGCCAATGCACAACTTCAGCGTGCCCAGCGGGATCAAGGCCTGGGTCGATCACATCGTGCGCCTGGGGCTGACCTTCAACACCCAGCAGGACAACGGCGTGGCCCAGTACCAGCCCCTGGTGCAGGGCAAGAAGGTGTTGATCGTTACCAGCCGCGGCGGGGGCGGCTTTGGCCCGGGGGGCGAGCATGAAGCGATGAACCACGCGGACCGCTGGTTGCGCACGGCCCTGGGTTTTATCGGTATCGAAGACGTCACCGTGGTTGCGGCGGAAGGCGAGGAGTCGGCGCCCGAGCGATTCGCGCAGTCCTGTGGCGAAGCCCAGCAGCGCCTGCTGGTCCTGGCGCAGAGTTTCTGAGGGGGCGGCGCCATGGCCTGGATGTTCCTGCTGCTGGCGGCGGCCTTCGAGGTCACGTTCGCCATGGGCATGAAGTACGCCGAGGGCTTTACCCGGCCCTGGCCGTCGCTGCTGACGGTGGTCGCGGCGGTGGGCGGGATCTATTTCCTGACCCTGGCCATGCGCGAGTTGCCGGTGAGCGTGGCCTACCCGATCTGGACCGCCATCGGTTCCCTGGGCACGGTGCTGCTGGGCTGCCTGCTGCTGGGAGAAAGCCTGACGGCGGTCAAGCTGGTGTCGGTGGGGCTGATCGTGGCGGGGGTGGCCGGGCTGAAGTAGCTGCCGGGAGAAACGGGCTGTCACCGGTTTGTCGCCAAAGCGTCATGGGGGCTGACGACGGCCTCGGTTATGGTCTAGCTTTCAGCCAGCCCCCGCTGCCTTCGCACAAGGATGTCGCCGCATGTCCCAAGAGCTTGCCACCCGTTACCCCCTGGTCCTGGTGCCCGGCATGCTCGGCTTTGTCCGCCTGCTGCTGTACCCCTACTGGTACGGGATCATTCCGGCCTTGCGCCGGGGCGGGGCGCAGGTGATCGCGGTGCAGGTCTCGCCGCTCAATTCCAGCGAGGTGCGCGGTGAGCAGTTGCTGGCGCAGATCCAGCGGATCATGGCCGAGACCGGCGCCGCCCGAGTCAACCTGATCGGCCACAGCCAGGGCGCGCTCACCGCGCGCTACGCCGCCGCCAGGCGCCCGGACTGGGTGGCCTCGGTAACGTCGGTGGCGGGGCCCAACCATGGCTCCGAGCTGGCGGATTATCTGCAGCGGCATTCACCCGCCCATAGCCTGCGGGGGCGAGTGCTGAGCCTGCTGCTGAGGGGGATTTCAAGCCTGATGCGGTTGCTGGAAACCGGCTATCGCGGACCGAAGCAGCCGGTGGATATCCATGCTTCGCACCAGTCCCTGACCACCGAGGGCGTGGCCCTGTTCAACCGCCAGTACCCCCAGGGGTTGCCGCAGGAATGGGGCGGGCAAGGGCCGGCGCAGGTCGACGGTGTGCACTACTACTCCTGGTCCGGCATTTTGCAGCCGGGCAAGACCAACCGCGGGCGTAACCTGTTCGACGGCACCAACCGCAGTTGCCGGCTGTTCGCCCGCACCTTCGTCCGTGAAGCCGGCCAGTGCGACGGCATGGTGGGGCGCTACAGCTCGCACCTGGGGCAGGTCATTGGCGATGATTACCCGCTGGACCATTTCGATATCGTCAATCAGTCCCTGGGGCTGGTGGGCAAGGGCGCGGAGCCGATCCGCCTGTTCGTCGAACATGCCCGGCGCCTCAAGGCCGCCGGCCTCTGATCTCAGCGTTGCCCGGCAGAAGCCGGCTTGCCGGCGAGCGGTCCCAGCACGGTGGTCCAGCGTTCCGAGAGAATCACCCCGCCCAAGGTCAGCAAGCCACCTACCAAATGGAACCAGGCCAACTGCTCATGCAGCACCACTGCCGCAATCAGCGCCGTGATCAACGGCAGCAGATTGAAAAACAGCGTGGTCCGGCTTGGCCCCAGGCGCACCACCGCCTGCATCCAGGCCAAGGGCGCGAGCATCGAAGCCAGCAGGCAGGCATAGAGCACCAGCGGAGTGTTCTGCAGAGTCGGGCCTACCTTCGGCGAAGCCAGGAACAACGGTAGCAGCACCACGACCGCCACCAGCACCTGCAGATACAACAGCACCAGCGGCGGCAGGCGCAGCTGCCATTTCTTCAGCAGGGTGCTGTAGATGGCGTAGGCCAGGGTGGCCACCAGCATCATCGCGTCCCCCAGGTTGACCCCGTGTTGCAGCAGCGCGGCCAGGCTGCCGGAGGACACCACCACCAGCACCCCGGCGAAGGACAGCACGGCGCCCACCAGGGCTCCGGCAGTCAGGCGCTGGCCCAGGGCCGCGATGGCCATGGCCAGGGACATCAGCGGCATCAGCGAAAGGATGATGCCCATGTTGGTGGCCGAGGTCAGGCTGGCGGCGAAGTAGGCCAGGCTCTGGTACACCGCCATGCCCAGCACGCCGAGAATGGCGATGCGCCAGAGGTTGGGGCGGACCTCCGGCCAGTGCTTGATCACCGGCTTGAGCATGAAGGGGGTAAACAGCAGGCCCGCCAGCAACCAGCGATAGAAGCCGATCTCCGCGGGAAAGATCGCGCCCACGGCGAGTTTGTTGATCACGGTATTGCCGGCCCAGATAAAGATGGCCAGCAGTGGATAAGCGTATTGCATGGAGACAACCAGAAAGTTGATGAAGGCTGATTATCCTCTTGTCCGGATCAATGCCTATACTGCGAACCGGACAACCCGCCCCGACATCCGGACAGCATGAGCAAAAAACACATCGATCTCCTGGATTTCCACGGGCTGCCCGCGCCGGTGTACTTCCGCTATGCCGACTTCGCCGCCCACAGCCATGCCCTGGAGCATCGTCACCCCTGGGGCTGCCTGGAGTATTCGGCCCACGGCGTGATGCACATGGAGATTGCCGGCCAGCGTTTCATGTCGCCGCCGCAATATGCGGTGTGGGTGCCGCCACAGACGCCCCACAGTTTCTACACCGCGCAGCCGATCAACTACCGCGCCGTACTGCTGGCCCCGGAGCTGTGTGCCGAGTTGCCGGCCGGGGGCAGTACCCTGGCCATCAGCGAGATCCTCAAGGCGATCCTCAAGGACTTCGCCGCCCGTGACGTGCAGATCCCCGAGGGCGAGGCCGACCAGCGCCTGGCCCAGGTGCTGCTGGACCAGTTGCGCCAGGCGCCGGTGCATACCTGTTACCTGCCCTACGCCAGCAGCCCCGACCTGCTGCGGGTGCTCCAGGCCCTGCAGGCCGAACCGGGCAACAACCAGCCTTTGGCCCACTGGGCGGGGCTGGCCCATGTCAGCGAGCGGACCCTGGCCCGGCAGTTCGTGCGCGAATTGGGCATGAGTTTTGGCGAATGGCGCCAGCGCCAGCGTTTCCTGGCCTCCATCGAGGCCCTGGAGAGCTCGCGCAGCATCCAGGAAATCGCCTTCGACATGGGCTACAGCAGCGCCTCGGCGTTTATCGCGATGTTCCAGCGCCAGGCTGGCAGCACGCCGGAGCAGTATCGCCGGGCCGGCCTGCAGAACAGGTGAAGGTGTAACAGGCTTTGTCTACACTGCGCTGGAGGCCGTGCCCGTCGGCGCGGTGACAAGGAGAAAACTCCATGAAGATGTTGCGTATTCCGTTGTTGATGGTGGGCCTGCTGCTGTGCTCCCAGGGTTTTGCCGCCACCGCCCAGCAGAACAAGATGACCACCTGCAATGCCGAGGCCACCGCCAAGACCCTGAAGGGCGATGAGCGCAAAGCCTTCATGAGCACTTGCCTCAAGGCGGCCCCGGCAGCTGCGGCTACCCCGTCCACGCCTCAGGAAAGAATGAAGACCTGCAACGCCACGGCCACCACCCAGGCGCTCAAGGGCGATGCGCGCAAGGCGTTCATGAGTGATTGCCTGAAGAAGAAATGAGCCTGAATCGATGGGGCCGAGGTATCGCGCGCGCTACAGGACCTTGGCCTGCATCGGTTTTTCAGAGTTTCGCAGCACGTAAACCATTAGCTTTCAATGAGATAGGTCTGGCAGCTACCGCTCGTCGCTTTTTTGTTATGTAAATTTTTTTACATTTACACTTTGTTCCCTTCGAAAACAGGTGCCGGGACGCACCACGCGGACGTTTGGCCAGCCAAAATCCGTGATTCTAGGGAATGGAAAGCATGTCGCGTTTTGGCTTGTTCAGGCCTGTAGTAGCGTTTTGTGCTTTGTCTGCTTCGCTCGCGCTCAGCGCCGCGCCGCTGCAGACGCCGGGTGATCGCGACCTGATTCGGGATCGCCAGCAGCAGTTGCTGCAAGAGCAGCAGAAGCGCCTCGACGAACTCCAGCAACTCCCCGGCAAGACCTTGCCCCCCGAGCCTGCCCCGCAACCGGGCGAGCAGCGCTGCTTCACCATCAAGACCGTGATTCTCAAGGGTGCCGATCATCTTTCCGCCGCCGACCGAGAGCGCCTGGTGGCGCCCTATCGCGACCAGTGCCTGTCGGTGACGCAGATCAACACCCTGCTCAAGGCCATCACCCATCACTACCTGCAGCAGGGCTATGTGACCACCCGGGCCTACCTGCCGGCCCAGGAACTGGCCTCGGGGCAACTGACCATCGTGGTGGTCGAAGGCCGCCTGGAGAGCCTGGACAGTTCCGCCCTGGCCAGCTCGCGGGAACTGGCCATGGCCTTTCCCGGCACCACCGGCGAGGTGCTCAACCTGCGGGAGCTGGAGCAACTGGTGGACCAGCTGACTCGCCTGCCTTCGCGCCAGGTGGAACTGGAACTGGCCCCGGGAGAGAAACTGGGCGACAGCCGTGTCGGGCTCAAGGGCCAGCGTCTGAAGCCCTGGCGGGTATCGGCCACCCGCAACAACAGCGGCGACAAGAGCACCGGCGAGCAGCAGGCCGGCCTCGGCCTGGACTGGGACAGCCCCCTGGGCCTGGCAGACCAGCTCAGCCTGCGGGCCAACCAGGACACGGTCAGCGACCGCTGGCGCCACTCCGACAACCAGAGCCTGTTCTACAGCCTGCCCTGGGGCTGGTGGACCCTCAGTTATTCCTACAGCCAGAGCTACTACCGCACCCGCAATGACAGCACCGGCTTCGACTTCACCATGGACGGCGAAAGCAAGAACCAGCAGTTGCGCGCCGAACGGGTGCTGCACCGCGACAACCTGAGCAAGACCGGCATGAGCCTGGGCTTGAGCCAGTTGCGCACGCGCAACTACCTCGATGACAACCTGATCGACGTTTCCAGCAACCGCATCACCGAAAGCCAGCTGGGCTTCAACCATGGGCGGCGCATCGGCAATGCCCTGGTCAACGCCGACATTGGCTGGCAGCAGGGCATCGGCGCCCTGGATGCCCAGGGCAGCGGCAATCCCCATGGCAGCGAGCCGGTGGCCCGTTACAACAAATACAGCCTGACCCTGAGCTACCTGCAGCCCTTTCGCCTGTGGAACGAAAACTTCAGCTTCGACAGCCTGGCCACCGGGCAGCGCAGCGAGGACGTGCTCTTCAGCCCCCAGCGCATCAGCCTCGGCGGCCTCAACTCGGTGCGTGGCTTCCAGGACCAGACCCTGTCCGGCAACAGCGGCGGCTACTGGCGCAACCAACTGCGCTGGCGCCGTGCGGTGACCTGGCCGGCGTTGCAGCCTTTTGTCCAGGAATACGGCATGGCCTTTGCGTATGACGTGGGGGTGATCAAGGGCGATCGCTACAACCAAGATGCCCGCGGCCGCATGAGCGGCAATGCCCTGGAACTCAATGCTCGCGGCCAGTACCTGGCTGCATCCGTCAGCTTCGCACGCTCCCTGGAGCGACCGGCAATTATCGAGAGGCGAGAGCACCCGGTGTACTTCCGGGTAGACCTGTTCTTCTGACTCGCCCGCAACGTTATTGAATGGATGATTCGCACATGGACGTACGCAAGCCTTTTGCCCAATGCATTGCCCTGTCGTTGTCGGGGATCCTGTTTCTCAACCCGATCGTCAGCGTGGCCGCAGGCCTGGCCCTGGACCCGGCCGCGGGGGGCAACGCCACCATCGGCGCGGCCGGCAATGGCGTACCCATCGTCAACATCAACGCCGCCAACGGCGCCGGCTTGTCCCACAACAAGTTCAGCGAATACAACGTCGGCAGCAACGGCCTGATCCTCAATAACGGTACCGGCTCGACCCAGAACACTCAGCTGGGCGGCTACATCATGGGCAACCCCAACCTCAAGGGGCAGGCGGCCCAGGTCATTCTCAACGAAGTCACCGGCAGCAATCGCAGCAAGCTGGCGGGCTATACCGAAGTGGCCGGGCAGTCGGCCCGGGTGATCGTCGCCAACCCCCATGGCATCACCTGCAACGGCTGCGGCTTCATCAACACCCCACGGGCCACCCTGACCACCGGCAAGCCGGTGATCGAAGGGCAGAAACTCGATCGCTTCCAGGTCGATGGCGGCGACATCAGCATCGAAGGCGCCGGCCTCAACGCCAGCAACATCGACCAGTTCGACCTGATCACCCGCAGTACCAAGCTCAATGCCGACCTGTACGCCAAGAAGCTCAACGTCATCACCGGGCGCAACGACGTCAAGGCCGATGACCTGAGCGTCACGGCCCGGGATGCCGACGCCAGCGCCAAGCCGGAACTGGCCATCGACAGCTCGGCCCTGGGCGGCATGTACGCCGGGGCGATCCGCCTGGTGGGCACGGAAAAGGGCGTGGGGGTGAACATGTCCGGGGAAATGGCGGCCAGCACCGGTGATATCCAGATCGACGCCAACGGCAAGGTCACGGTCGCCGGCATGGGCGCCAACCAGGCCATCGCCATCAAGGCCCAGAGCATCGAGCTCAAGGGCAAGGCCTACGCCGGCACCGAGGCGACCCTGCAGGCCGCCGAGCAGATCCAGGTGCAGACCAGCCTGGCGGCCCGGGACCGGGTCCAGGTGGTGGACGCCGCGCAAGTGGTCAACCACGGCATCATCGAAGCCGGAGTCAACACCGACAACAGCCGCAACGATCACGGCGAGGTCAAGCTGACCGCCGGCACCCTGGAGAACCGCGGC
This sequence comes from Pseudomonas sp. NFPP25, assembly GCF_900116505.1. Taxonomy (NCBI): domain Bacteria; kingdom Pseudomonadati; phylum Pseudomonadota; class Gammaproteobacteria; order Pseudomonadales; family Pseudomonadaceae; genus Pseudomonas; species Pseudomonas sp. NFPP25. The sequence continues at coordinate 570,804 of NZ_FPBG01000005.1, forward strand.
AACGTACTGGCCAGCCGCAACCTGGAGCTGACCGCGCGCCAGGCCCTGAACAACCAGAACGGGGTGATTCAGGGGCCCAAGGTCGAAGTCAAGACCGCGCGCCTGGTCAACCAGGGCGCACAGGCCCGGGTGCTGGCACAGCACGAGCTGGTGCTGACCACCCCGGCCATCGCCAACCTGGGCGGCCTGATCCGCTTTGGCGAGCAGCAGGCCGCGACGCTCACTCTGGATAGCCTGAACAACAACGGCGGGCGCCTGGAAGTGGCGGGCGCCGACCTGACCCTCAAGGCCCGCGAAGTGAGCAACCAGAAAGGCTCGATGATTGCCGACCGGGTAGAGATCAGCGCCGGGCGGCTGGACAACCAGCAGGGCCTGATCGGGGCCAGCCAGGGCAGCGCCACCTTCAAGGTCAGCGAGCAGTTGAACAACAACGGTGGCCAGCTCCAGGCCCAGACCCTGCTGGAAACCCAGGGCGCAGAGTTGCTCAACCAGGGCGGCAAGCTGCTGGCCGACCAGATCAAGATCACTGGCACTCGCCTGGACAACAGCCAGAAGGGCCTGGTCAGCGCCGAGAAGGGCGAGTTGCAGGTGAGCCTCGCCCAGGACCTGATCAATGCGGGTGGCAAGCTCCAGGCCACATCGCTGCTCAGCCTCAAGTCCGCCAGCGTGGATAACCGCGCTGGCACCCTGGTTGCTCCGCAGCTGACCCTCACCAGCAGTGGCAAGCTCGATAACCAGGGCGGCACGGTGGATGCCACCGGGCTTGAGCTGCACACCGCGGACATCGACAACCAGGGCGGCCTGCTGCAAGGCAAGGACAACCTGCTGCTGGAAGCCCGGGACCTGGCCAACAACCAGGGCCAGGTGATCGGCAACGTACTGACTGCCAACCTCGACAGCCTCAGCCAGAACCAGGGCGGGGTACTCAGCGCCGAAGCCGGCCAGCTGACCCTGACGGTCAAGCAGCATCTGAACAACGCCCTGGGCCATTTGCAGGCCAAGAACGGCGATGTGCAGATCGGCTCCGGCAGCCTGAACAACCAGGGCGGCGTGGTGGTGGGCAATCAATTGCTGCTGACCAACAACGGCCTTTTGGACAACCGAGGCGGGCAACTGGTGGGCGACCGCCTGAGCCTGAGCACCCAGCGCCTGGACAACCAGGGCGCAGGCCTGCTGGCGGCGGGCAGCGACGGCTTGCTGCTGACCTTGACTGCCGACGGCGCCACCCCGGGGCAGTTGCTCAACAGCCAGGGGCGCCTGCAAAGCGACGGGCATCTGCAAGTCAACGGCGGCCAACTGGACAACAGTGGCGGGGTGATCCTCGGCGAGAGCGTCGGGATCAACGCTGCGGGCCTGGACAACAGCGCCAGGGGCGCAGTGGTGGCCAAGGCCGGGGGGCTGCATGTGGCCCTCAACAACGGCGTATTGAACAACAGCGCCGGGGTCATCGACGCCGGTGACCAGGCACTCAAGGTCACCCAGCTGGCCCGTCTCGACAACCAGGGCGGCACCCTCAAGGGCAAGCGCCTGGAGGTCGATGGCGGCGCGCTGGACAACCGCCAGGGGCAACTGCTTGCTGGCAGCGATGGCCTGAACCTGGTGGCCGGGGGCCTGAACAACGCCGAAGGGATGATCCTGGCCCAGGGCGGCCATGGTGAAGTCACCCTGGGCCAGGGCAGCCTGGACAACCGTGGCGGCACCCTGCAGGGCGCGACCCTCGCGGTGACGGCCGGGGCTGTGGATAACAGTGCCCTGAACGGCAAGGCCGGCTTGATCAGCAGCCAGGCCGGCAACCTGAAGCTGGTGGTGGACCGCCTCACCAACCAGGCAGGCAAGCTCTACGCCAACGGCCTGCTCAGCGCTTCCGGACAGACCCTGGACAACCGCTGGGGCGGCGAAATCAGCGCCCATCAGTTGGACCTGACCACCGCGGCCAACCTCTACAACCAGGGCGGCCTGGTGGAGTCGGCCGGCTCGCTGCTGCTGGTGGGCGGCAACCTGGACAACAGCGCCGGCGGGCGAATCCGCGCCGTAGGCGGGGAGCAAAGCCGGGTCAGCCTGGGCGGCAGCCTGTACAACCAGGGCGGTAGCCTGGCCCTGGGCTCCAACGCCTTCAGCCTGAATGCGGGCAACCTGAACAACGTCGGCGGCAGCATCGAGCACGCTGGCAACGGCCTGTTCAAACTCGACCTGGGCGGGCTCTCGGGCCTCCAGGGGCGCATCACCGGCCTGGGCCGGGGCGACTGGGACATCGGCTGGGTGGACCGCAGCGGGCTGATGCAGCTCAACGGCGCCCTGGACCTGAGCACCGGTGGCGATCTCAACCTCAGTGCCGGCGACCGTATCGCCAGCGCCAGCGGCCTGCGGGTGGGCGCCGCAACCCTGAACAACGCCGGGGAACTGGCCAGTGACGGCTACCTGACCCTGGACCTGGGGGGCAACCTGAACAACAGCGGCCTGCTGTCGTCCCGGGGCAAGCTCACGGTGGGCGCCAGCGACCTCAACCAGAACGGCGGTCGTATCGCCAGCGGCGGCGACACCGAGCTGAACCTGCGCGGCACCCTGGACAACCTGGGCCGGCTGATCGCCAGCCAGAACCTCTACGTGTCGGCGGGGCAGATCAACAACCGCGGCACCCTGGGCGCCCTGGGGCAGATGCAGCTGCGCTCCAGCAACGGCATCACCACCTCAGCCGACACCCTGATCTACAGCGGCGGCGACATGCTCCTGCGGGGCAACGGCCTGGCCAACAGCTACGGCGACATCTACAGCGCCGGCAACCTCAGCTTCGCCGCCCTCGACGGGGGCCGCGCGGCCCTGCTGAGCAACCGCTCCGGAACCATCGAAAGCGAGGGCGACATGAACCTCAACGTGGCGTTGCTGCAAAACGCCATGGACCAGTACCAGGTCGGCGAAACCATCACCCAGCGCAATATCGTGATCAACTGCACCGATTGTTCCGGCGATTACCACACCGCCACTTACATCGTTAACACCACCTACGAAGGCACCATGGGCGAGCACTCCGCTGGCGCCCGCCTGGTGTCCAACCGTGACCTGACCATCAATGCCGATACGGTGGAAAACGACCAGAGCCTGATCGCCGCCAACCGCGATGTCTCCATCACCGCCAACAACCTGTACAACCGGGGCCTGACCCTGAACAAACGGGTCGAGAGCATCAGCTATTTCCTGCACGGGGTTTCCAAGGGCGCGTTCCGCGCCGCCGAGCGCGCCACCATCGCCTGGAACGCCGCCAACGCCAATCGCGCGCCGGGCCAGCAGGACCCGCTGCCGACCGTGGTGACCCAGTACCCGATCTACGAACCCGCCAGCCACACGGTGATCACCCCGGGTTCCCAGAGCGCCTACGCCTCCACCCTGCAGGCCGGCCAGCGCCTGCACCTGCAGGTCAGCGGCACCCTTGAAAACGGCGTGCAGAGCGAACAGAGCCGCGCCCAGCTCACCGGGCAGACGCTGCAGAACAACCTGGCCCAGGTGGGCGGCCAGGTGATCACGGTCAATGCCCAGAGCTCCGCGGCGGCCAACCAGGTGGCCAAGGATGTGCAACGCATCGAGAAGGTCGGCGCCGACGGCACCACCCAGGTCAGCTTCGTCCCGGTGGATTTCTCCGGCGTGCCGTTCGCCGCCGTGGACCCGACCTCGCTGTCGAGCTTCCGCGTGCCTCAGGGCGAGTACGGCCTGTTCGTCAAGAGCCAGAACCCCCAGGGCCGCTACCTGATCGAGACCAACCCGACCTTCACCGACCTGTCGCGCTTCATGAGCTCGGACTACATGCTCGGCAACCTCAACTACAACACCGACCAGACCTGGCGCCGCCTGGGCGACGGCCTGTACGAGACCCGGCTGATTCGCGACGCAGTGCTGGCCCAGACCGGCCAGCGCTTCCTGGCGGCCGGGCTGACCAGCGACTACGACCAGTACCGCTACCTGATGGACAACGCCATCGCTTCCAAGGACCAGTTGAACCTGAGCATCGGCGTGTCCCTGACCCCGGCCCAGGTGGCCTCGCTGACCCATGACATCGTGTGGATGGAAACCCGCGAAGTGCAGGGTGAGAAAGTGCTGGTGCCGGTGCTCTACCTGGCCCAGGCGGAAACCCGCAACCTGCGCGGTGGCAGCCTGATACAGGGGCGCGACATGACCCTGATCGCCGGCGGCGACCTGACCAACGTCGGTACCCTGCGGGCCAGCAACGACCTGAGCGTGAATGCTGGCGGCAGCCTCTACCAGGGCGGCCTGATCGAGGCCAACGAGCGGGTCAGCCTGATGGCCCAGGACAGCGTGCGCAACGCCCTGGCCGGGGAAATCCGCGGCAACCAGGTCAGCGTCACCTCGATCAAGGGCGACATCATCAACGACCGCACCGCAGTGGCCGTCGGCTACGGCTCGGGCAATCGCACCATCCTCGACCAGGGCAGCCAGATCACCGCGCGCCAGCAGCTGGACCTCAGCGCCGGTCGCGACCTGACCAACCTCGGCCAGCTCGCCAGTGCCGGCGATGCCAAGCTCAGCGCCGGTCGCGACATCGACCTGCTGGCGGTGCAGGACCACACCTTCACCCAGAGCGCGATCCGTCGCGGCCTGGTGACCAACGACACGGTGCAGACCCTGGGCTCCAGCGTGACCACCGGCGGCAACCTGGAACTCAATGCCGGGCGCGACCTGGCGGTGGTAGCGAGCCAGGTCAGCGCCGGCAACGACCTGTCCCTCAATGCCAAGCGCGACATCGTCATCGCTTCGGCCCAGGACGAGCAGTCCTCGACCTTCTACCAGAAGAAGAAGGGTTCCTGGGGCAAGAGCAAGACCACCCGCAGCGCCGATTCCTCCACCACCAACGTGGCCTCCGAGATCAGCGCCGGACACGACCTGATGGTCAACGTCAGCCAGGACAAGGACGGCCGTATCAGCCTCAACGGCGGACGCGACGTCACCGTGGTCGGCAGCCAGCTCAAGGCCGGCAACGACCTGTTGGTGGGCGCTACCCGGGACGTCAGCCTGGTCTCGGCCCAGGAGCAGCAGGACAGCGCCTACAGCCAGAAGAAGAAAGGCAGCTTCGGCCTGAGCAAGAGCGGCAACAGCCGCACCTCCAGCAGCACCACCCAGGTGGGCAGCGAGCTGAGTGCCGGCAATGACGCGGTGGTGATATCCGGGACCAACGTCAACCTTTCGGCCAGTTCCATCGAAGCCAAGCGCGATGCCGAAGTGCGCGCCGGGCTGATCGACAAGAACGGCGACATCAACCTGATGGACGCGGCCAACACCTCCAGCAGCCAGAGCGACAAGTACAAGAGCAAGGTGGGGTTCTCCAGTTCCGGCAGTTTCACTTCGATTGCCTCCTCGAAGAAATCCGGCCAGGAAAACATTCAATCCCAGAGTGTCGGCAGCGTGGTCAGTGGCGGGCGTGACACCACCCTGCAGGCATCTCGTGACGTCAACATGATCGGCAGCACGGCCGCGGCCGAGCGCAACCTGAATGTGGGGGCGGGACGCGACATCAACGTCCTGGCCGGCAGCAACAGCTCGGACCAGAGCAACTGGAAATCCGAGAAGCATGTGGGGCTGTCCCTGGAGAGCGATCGCAATGGCGTCACCGCGTTCCTGGGCAGCGAAGGCCTCAAGCAGAAATCGCGCAATGCCGAGCAGACCGTGGCGCCGAGCCAGTTGCTGGCCGGGCAGGATGCAACCATCAAGGCCGGACGTGACTTGACCCTGGAAGGCTCGCGAGTGGATGCCGGGCGTGATATCAACCTGCAGGCCGGGCGCGATATCAGCATCGACGCGGGCAAGGAAACCTCGATCGAGGAGCGCAGCAAGAGCCGTGACCTCAATGGCCTGACGGTCAATGTCAGCCACAACTACGGCAACACCATGGACGCCCTCAAGGGCACCGGCAAAGGCGAGGACAACACCAGCAAGGCCTCCAGCGTGCTCAGCACCGTGGATGCGATCAACCAGTTCACCTCGGGCCCGACCACCGCGACCCATTTCGGTACGGCCAGCCAGTCCAGCAGCTCGCGCCAGGAAGTGCACAGCAACAGCCCTGCCAGCCTGGGGGCCGGTCGGGATATCAGCGCCGTGGCCGGCAATGACATCAACATTCGCGGTGGTCAGTTCGACGCCGGGCGCGACATCACCCTGGTGGGCCGTGACATCAATGTGGATGTGGCCCGCGGTTCGGTCTCCGAAGAGAGCAAGACCGCCCGCAGCCAGGGCGGCATCAATGGCCAGAGCGGCGGCGGTAGCGCCCGTGCCGGTATCGGCGGCAGCAACGGTGTGGCCAGCGAGCAGATGAACCAGGGCACCAACACCCCGTCGGTATTCCTCGCCGGGCGTGATGTCAGCCTTGAAGCGCGCAACAACCTGACCCTGATCGGAACCCAGGTCCAGGCCGGGCGCGATATCGACCTGGGCGCCGGTAACGACCTGACCATCCGCGCCGCGCAGAACGATTCCAGCAGCGAGTCCAACCGCCACAGCGGCGGTGGTGAAGTGGGCCTGGCCGTGGGCGGCAAGGACTTCATCTCGGTCTACGCCAGCGTCGACATGGGCAAGGGCCAGTTGGACCGGGACAACCAGCGGCAGCAGAACGCCAATCTGGTAGCCGGCGACCAGCTGCGCTTCAGCAGTGGCAAGGACACCACCATCGCCGGCGCCACCCTGCGCGGTGGTGAGGTCATCGGCCGGGTTGGCGGTGACCTGACCGTGTCCTCGGTGCCGGACACCGGCAAGGTCAGCGGCAAGGAAATGGATGCCAGTGTCACCGTGAGCATCGGCCTGGGCGGCGGTGGCAGCGTCAGCGGTTCCCTGGGCATGGGCAAGACCACCGGCAAGACCAACTGGGTCCAGGAGCAGACCAGCATCACCGGCAAGAACGGAGTGGACATCCGCACCGAGAACCACACCCAGCTCGACGGCGCGCTGGTCGCCGCCGACAACGGCAACCTCAAGCTGGACACCGGCACCCTGGGCTTCCGCGATATCTCCGGCCAGGACAAGGAGCACAGCTACTACGTCAATGCGGGCGGCACCTTTGGCTGGGGCGGCGGCGATGGCGCCAAGGCCACCGGCGGCAAGGACGTGGCCTTCACCACGGACAAGAGCCAGGAAGGCAAGGGCAAGACCGGGGCGTCCGGCTGGAGCGTCAGCGGCTATGACTACCGCAAGGAGCGTGAGCAGGAAGTGCGCGCCACAGTGGGCGCGGGCACCATCACCGTGCGCAACGACGCCAAGACTGGCGTCGACTCCACTGCGGGCCTGAACCGCGATGTGTCCCAGGCCTATGAAATCACCAAGGACAAGGAAAAGCGTACCGACCTGTATGTCTCGCAGTCGTCCCTGGAGTCGGTGAACCACCCGATTCAGACCCTGAACCAGTGGAAGGAGGGGATGAAGAACTATGGCAAGAATGCCTCGGGTATCTTCACCCAGTTTGGCGACCTGAGTAAGGCGGCGGACCAGGTGGTGGCCGACAACCCGTCGTTGCTGCCGCTGGCCTGGATTCCCGGGCTCCTGGAAACCGTGCTCGACAAGGCTGGCAAGTACACCGGTGGCATCATGCCCGGCGTCGAGAACCATGGTGGCCTGATCACCCAGGTGCCGGCCTTGATCACGGGTGACATGCGCTTCTATCGGGTTGAGACCAAGTACCAGTACGAGTCCGACGGCAAGACCATCAAGGTGGACCCGTTGTCCGGCAAACCGATGATCGAGAACGTGCAGAAGCTGATGGAGATCGAGCGTCCCGATGGTGATGGTGCAGTGTTCACCAACGGCATCCAGAACTCGCTGATGGCGGCATTGGTCAACGGTGCGATGCAGACCGGCTCCGATTCCTTCATGCAGGCCTACAACCCCGAGCACGGGATTCTCGGCGACTTGGTCGAGTCGCTGTGGGATGTGGCGCTGGGCGGGACGGTACGCTCTGGTAACGCCCAGCAGCTGCACGATTTCTTCCAGGCCGGGATCAAGGATGAGTACAAGCTGGACGTTGCCGGCCACAGCCAGGGCGGTCTGTTGACCTACCGGGCGATTTCCGGCCTGGATTTCAACCTCAATGGCCAGGTCGGGAGCATCCAGTTGTCGGGCGCCCCAGTGGGTTCCAAGAGCTTCTTTGAAGCCGCCGATGCTGCCGGATTCGATATCGGCAACGGCGCCTTCTTCCAGGTCAACCGTCCGGGGTCGAAGACCTTTTTCGGCATGTTGCCGGTCACCGATACCGTGTCGGATCTGCTGGGGCAGAACTTCACGCACTCGTCCGACCCGGTGGCTCGTTTCTTCGGTTCGCTGGCGACCAGCACCTCGTTGACGGGAGTGGATAGCCCGCACTCGAACTACCTGTGTGTTGCCAAGGGCATGTGCGGTGATGCGCCCAATGCGCTGCAGGACCAGTTCAAGAAGAATCCCCGGTACATTGAACCTACGTTCATCGATGCCAATGGCAAGGACACTATCCGCAGATGAGGGGGAGTCCAAGTGTGGTGGTGGGGCTGGCATTGCTGCTCGGGGGATGCCTGAACCTCCCCGCCAAGCCGCAGGAGCGACGCACCGAGCAGCGCATGTTGTGTAGCGAAGGGGCCAAGCGGGTGACCTTGCCCCAGCGTTTCTCCTTCGACCTGCCTGAACCGTTCCGGCACACAGAATGCGGTACGCTCATGGGCGGTTTCTACTACGACAGAATCAGCGACAGCCTGTCTGTCGCTACCGAGGGGACCTTCGCCTATGGCGATGTCCAGGTATCGGCGTCTTCGCTGTACATGAAGGTCAGCAGTTTTCTCGACGGTGAGGGTTATGGGCTGATGTATCCCCACGACGCCTTTCTCCAGGGCAAGCTGGCTGCATTGGCTTTGCCCGGCAGTGGTGCCAAACCCCGTGAAGTGGATTGGGTCACCCGGGGTGGCTACCAGTGCCTGCGCTTCTATGAGCACTGGCAGGGGGCTGCAGTGGGGCTCTGGGAGGATGAGGTCAGGTATTGGTGCTGGGAAGGGGAAAGCGGCCTTACTCAACCGTTCTATGTACATGCCGGGCAACGTCTGGCTTTGGGCGCCAAGGGTTACGATCTTGATCGAATCTTTATCCTGCCGTTCTTTGCCAGCTTGCAGATCAAGCGTCTGGCACCTTCGGCTCTGGCTCAGGCACAAAACCGGCTCCAGGCTGCTTGTGCCCGCGGCAAGGCTCGTTATGACCGGGGAAGCGCCTGGGGCAGCGACTACCCCGACAAGCGCCTGACCCTGACCCGCCTGCACTACTGCGGCTACGACGTGCCGCTGCCCGACCTTTCGGCCCCGGCGCCCGGGGCCAAAGCCGACTGAACCTTCGCCTGTCACAACACTCCAGTACCCTGTAAGCCCGCGTCCTCACGGCGCCTGCCACTATTCCTCAGGGGTGAAGGCTGGCAGACTGCCGGTCTTTTCCCCGCTGTCTGTCTTGAGGCTATATGCCAGCGTTTTCACAGCGTCATCTGTTGTTCATCAGTTGGATCATCATCTTCGGTGGCCTGTTGCTGGCCTTGCCCCTGCGTCTGCTGCCCAGCCTGCTGGCCGGGTTGCTGGTGTTCGAGCTGGTCAACATGCTCACCCCGCAACTGCAGCGGCTGATCGAAGGCCGGCGTGCGCGCTGGCTGGCGGTGGCCCTGCTGGGCACCCTGGTGGTCAGCCTGCTGACCCTGCTGTTCGCCGGGGCCATCAGCTTCCTGTTGCATGAGGCGGAGAACCCGGGTGCCTCGCTGGGCAAGTTCATGGTGGTGGTGGACAAGGCCCGGGGCCAGTTGCCGCCGTTCCTCGATTCCTACCTGCCGGCCAGCGCCGCCGAGTTCCAGGCCGCCATCGGCGCCTGGGCCAGCAAGCACCTGAGCGAGTTGCAACTGGTAGGCAAGGACGCGGCGCACATGTTCGTGACCCTGCTGATCGGCATGGTCCTGGGGGCGATCATTGCCCTGCAGCGGGTCCCCGACCTGACCAAGCGCAAGCCTCTGGCGGCGGCGCTGTTCGACCGTCTGCACCTGCTGGTCCAGGCGTTTCGCAACATCGTCTTCGCCCAGATCAAGATCTCCCTGCTCAACACCTTCTTCACCGGGATCTTCCTGGCGCTGATCCTGCCGCTGTTCGGGGTCAAGCTGCCGCTGACCAAGACCCTGATCGTGCTGACCTTCCTGCTGGGCCTGCTGCCGGTGATCGGCAACCTGATTTCCAACACACTGATCACCATCGTCGGCCTGTCGCTGTCGATCTGGGTGGCGGTGGCGGCGCTGGGCTACCTGATCTTTATCCACAAGCTGGAATACTTCCTCAACGCGCGGATCGTTGGCGGGCAGATCAGTGCCAAGTCCTGGGAGCTGCTGCTGGCGATGCTGGTGTTCGAGGCCGCCTTCGGCCTGCCCGGGGTGGTGGCGGGGCCGATCTATTACGCGTACCTGAAGAGCGAGTTGAAGCTGGCGGGATTGGTGTGAACCTTGTTCGCCGGCCCGCCGGCTCCTACAGAACCTTGTAGGAGCCGGCGGGCCGGCGAAGCTGTTTCAGCCGTAACGCTTCTTGGCCTCGATGGCCAGGCCGCTGCCGATGCTACCGAAGATATTGCCTTCCACATGCCGGGTATTGGGCAGCATCGCCGCCACGCTCTGGCGCAGCGCCGGAATGCCGCTGGAACCACCGGTGAAGAACACCGTATCGACCTGGCCCACACCGACATTGGCGTCGCTCAGCAACTGGGTGACGCTGGTGCGGATGCGCTCCAGCAAACCGTCGATGGAGGATTCGAACAGGGCCCGGGTCAGGTCCACGTTGAGGTCGCGCTCGATCCGGTCCAGGGCCACCAGGCGGTTCTCTGCGTGGGTCAGCTGGATCTTGGTCTCTTCCACTTCCATGGCCAGCCAGTGCCCGGCGCGCTGTTCGATCAGCTTGAACAGACGGTCGATGCCGCCGGTGTCCTCGATGTCATAGCGCATGCTGCCCAGGGCCAACTGGGATTTCTGCGAGTACACCGAGTTGATGGTGTGCCAGGTCGCCAGGTTCATGTGGTGGCTGGTGGGCATGTAGGCGCCGCTCTTCATCCGGCTGCCGTAGCCGAACAGCGGCATCACGCCCTGGAGGCTCAGTTGCTTGTCGAAGTCGGTACCGCCCACGTGCACGCCGCCGGTGGCGAGGATGTCGTCGTGGCGGTTATCGACGCCACGGCGCTCGGGAGACAGGCGCACCAGGGAGAAGTCCGAGGTACCACCGCCGATGTCGACGATCAGCACCAGTTCCTCGCGCTCGATGGTGGATTCGTAGTCGAAGGCCGCGGCGATGGGTTCGTACTGGAAGGACACTTCCTTGAAGCCGATCTTGCGGGCCACTTCCACCAGGGTGTCTTCGGCTTCCTGGTCGGCGGCGGCGTCGTCATCGACGAAGAACACCGGGCGCCCCAGCACCACTTCTTCGAATTCCCGACCGGCGGCGGCCTCGGCGCGGCTTTTCAGTTGGCCGATGAACAGCCCCAAGAGGTCCTTGAACGGCATGGCAGTGCCCAGCACGCTGGTGTCGTGCTTGATCAGCTTGGAACCCAGCAGGCTCTTGAGCGAGCGCATCAGCCGGCCTTCGTAGCCTTCCAGGTATTCGTGCAACGCCAGGCGGCCGTACACCGGACGGCGCTCCTCGATATTGAAGAACACCACCGAAGGCAGGGTGATCTTGTCGTCCTCCAGGGCGATCAGCGTCTCCTCGCCGGGGCGCAGCCAGCCGACGGTGGAGTTGGAGGTACCGAAGTCAATGCCGCAGGCACGGGCCGGGGTGGCGTTGTTCATGTCTTTGGATCCGGTGAAAAAAACGGCCGCGCAGCGTACGCCAGTCCTCGCGCCTTGCAAAGGCCGACTATCTGCTAAATCACCCCCTGTCGTGCCTTGAAAGACTATCCTTGACCCCCAAACTTGCAGGCATGGGCCGAGCAGCCACCCGGGATCACAAGATCCGCCCGAGGCTGCCGATAAACTTCTGATGCGCCGTTCAGTCAGAGAATTGAGATTGATCAATTCTCATGCTGCCAGACCGAGCATGCTGTGCTGCACGCCGCGCGACTTTGATAACGGATGGTGATTCCCTCGATGGACTTCAAAGACTATTACAAGATTCTCGGCGTGGAGCCGACAGCGGACGACAAGGCGATCAAGGCCGCCTATCGCAAGCTGGCGCGCAAGTACCACCCCGACGTCAGTAAGGAAAAGGATGCCGAGGCCAAGTTCAAGGACGCCTCGGAAGCCTATGAAGCGCTGAAAAGCGCCGACAAGCGCGCCGAGTACGATGACCTGCGCAAGTACGGCCAGCATGGCCAGCCCTTCCAGGGTCCGCCGGGCTGGCAGAGCCGTGGCGGTTTTGGCGGCGGCGAGGACGGTGGCGATTTCTCGGACTTCTTCAGTTCGATCTTTGGTAACCGGGGGCCAGGATTCGGCGGCCCGGAGCAGCGCCGCAGCAGCGGTCGTCGTGGACAGGATGTGGAAATGGAACTGCCGATCTTTCTTGAAGAAACCCTGTCCACCGAGTCGAAGAAGATCAGCTTCCAGGTGCCGCAGTACAACGCCAATGGCCAACACGTCAGCAACACCAGCAAGAGCCTGAACGTGAAGATTCCGGCAGGTGTCACCGACGGCGAGCGCATCCGCCTCAAGGGCCAGGGCGCGCCGGGCGTGGGCGGCGGCGCGAATGGCGACCTGTACCTGACCATTCGCTTCGCGCCGCATCCCAAGTTCGATGTCGAAGGCGAGAACCTGATCATCACCCTGCCACTGGCCCCCTGGGAGCTGGCGCTGGGGACCGAGGTCGCGGTACCGACCCTGACCGGCAAGATCAACCTCAAGGTTCCGGCCGGCAGCCAGAATGGCCAGCGCATGCGCGCCAAGGGCCATGGCCTGCTGAACAAGGCCGGCCAGCGCGGCTACCTGTTCGTGCAACTCAAGGCGGTCATGCCCAAGCAGGCGGGCGACGACGTCAAGGCCTTGTGGCAGGAGCTGGCGAAGAAGGCGGCGTTCGACCCCCGGGAAAATTTCTGATTCGACACTAGGAGGCGCTGATCATGAGCACCCTGATCGTTCAGCTGGACATGGAAGAGTTCTGTGAAGTGGCCGACCTGTCGGCGGCCTACGTGATCGAAATCGTCGAGCACGGCATCCTCGAACCTCAGGGCCGGGCGCCCAAGGACTGGCGCTTCAACGACTATGAGCTGTCCCTGGCCAAGCGCGCGGCGAAGTTGCGCCGCGACCTGGACCTGGAATGGGAAGGCGTGGCCCTGGCCCTGGACCTGCTGGACGAAGTGCGGCAACTACGCGCCGAGAACCAGATGCTCAAACAGCGCCTGGGCCGCCTGCTGGTGGACTGACCGCCCCCTGTAGGAGCCGGCTTGCCGGCGAAGAGGCCCTTGAGCCTTGCGTCGCTTGTGCTGGCGCCTTCGCTGGCAAGCCAGCTCCTACGGGGTGGCGCGGGAGACGCGCGGCAGGACCACGGTGAAGGTGGTGCCATCGCTGGCGTTGGAGCTGACTTCGATGCTGCCCTGGTGGGCAACCACCACTTCCTTGACGATGAACAACCCCAGGCCAAGGCTGGTGCTGGGGTTGCCCAGTTCTTCGTCGACGCTGCGCACCAACGGGTCGAACAGGGTGCCCAGGGCCTCCGGGGGGATCGGCGTGCCGTAGTTGTGCACGGTCAACAGCACCTGTTCCGCGCCACCGGTGATGGTCACGGTCACGGTGCGGCGGTTGTTGCCGTGCTGCAGGGCGTTGCCGATCAGGTTCTGCAGCATCTGCTCGATGCGCCCGCGGTCCCAGATGCCATGGCTGTCGCCCTCGAAGCTCATCAGCGGGGTGCAATCGGGCTGCCCGGCGCAGGCTTCGTCCATGGCCGCCTTGGCCGCGCTGGCCAGGTCCATGGGCGCAGGTTCGATAGGCAGGCTGCTGCCCAGGCGGCTGCGCACGAACTCCAGCAGGTCGCTGACCATGGCGCCCATGTGCCGGGTGCCGCTCTTGATACGTGAAACGAAGGCCTGGGCGTCGCCGTCCAGGGCGACTTTGCGTGCCAGCATTTCAGTGGACATGCTCACTGCCTGCAACGGCGCCCGCAGGTCGTGGCCAAGAATTGCCAGGAAGATATCCCGCGAGCGGCTGACCTGTTCGGCATAGGCCGCGGTGGACTCGGCCAGGGCTTCATCAATGGCTTCGTTGAAACGGATCATGTCCTGCAGGTAGGCCAGGTCCGGTGTCTGCAGGCTGGCCACCCACAGGCGGATCACGCAGGCTCGCAGGTGGCGGAATTCCGAGGTCATCTGCACCAGGTCGAACCCCACGTGATGGCGCAGCTCGCCATGGCTGGCGGCCGCGGCATCCAGGCTGGGGGTTTTTTCCGGGCCTTCGCCCTTGGCCTTGGCCCGTTGTTCCCCGGGGCTCTGGGCGGTGCACATATCCCGGGCGGCGGCCAGCAGGATGGAGCGCGCGTGGTCACGCAGGTCCGTGCGGGTTAGGGAGTCCTGGGCGAGGCTCCTGGCAAATTGTTCCCATTCATCAACGATTCGATCAACGTGCTGCACGATAAAATCGGACAGGCGCATAGCCGGGCACCTTACTGGGCAGTGAGTGGAAAACCGAGACGCATCTTAGCGCCTAATCGAACATTTCAGCAGCCACTCTGCCCAGTGGTGGACCGGCCCTAGAACAGGAAGTAGCGCTGGGCCATGGGCAGCACGTCCGCCGGTTCGCACCACAGCAGGACGCCATCAGCCTTGACCTGATAGGTCTGCGGGTCGACTTCGATATCCGGCAGGTAGTCGTTGTGGATCAGGTCGGTTTTCTGCACGTTGCGACAGCCCTTGACCACGGCGATGCGTTTTTTCAGCCCCAACTGCTCCGGCACCCCGGCCTCCAGTGCCGCCTGGCTGATGAAGGTCAGGCTGGTGGCGTGACGGCTGCCGCCGAAGCTGGCGAACATCGGCCGGTAGTGCACCGGCTGCGGGGTCGGGATCGAGGCGTTGGCGTCGCCCATCAGGCTGGCGGCAATGGCCCCGCCCTTGAGGATCAGGGTCGGCTTGACCCCGAAGAACGCCGGGCGCCAGAGCACCAGGTCGGCCCACTTGCCCACTTCGACGGAACCCACCTCATGGCTGATGCCGTGGGTGATCGCCGGGTTGATGGTGTACTTGGCGATGTAGCGCTTGACCCGGAAGTTGCTGTTGCCCGGGCCGTCTCCCGGCAGCGGACCGCGCTGGCGGTGCATCTTGTCGGCGGTCTGCCAGGTGCGGGTCACCACTTCGCCGACCCGGCCCATGGCCTGGCTGTCGGAGCTGATCATGGAGAAGGCCCCGAGGTCGTGGAGGATGTCCTCGGCGGCAATGGTCTCCCGGCGGATGCGGCTTTCGGCGAAGGCCACGTCCTCGGCGATGCTCGGGTCCAGGTGATGGCAGACCATCAGCATGTCCAGGTGTTCGTCGATGGTGTTGCGGGTGAAGGGCCGGGTCGGGTTGGTGGAGCTGGGCAGCACGTTGGCCAGGCCGCAGGCCTTGATGATGTCCGGGGCATGGCCGCCGCCGGCGCCTTCGGTGTGGTAGGTATGGATGGTGCGGCCCTTGAAGGCGCCCAGGGTGGTTTCGACGAAGCCCGATTCATTGAGGGTGTCGGTGTGGATCGCCACCTGCACGTCGTACTCATCGGCCACGCTCAGGCAGTTGTCGATGCTGGCCGGGGTGCTGCCCCAGTCCTCGTGCAGCTTGAGGCCGATGGCCCCGGCCTTGACCTGTTCGATCAGCGGCTCGGGCAGGCTGGCGTTGCCCTTGCCGGTAAAGCCGATGTTCATGGCGAAGGCGTCCGCCGCCTGGAGCATGCGCGCCATGTGCCAGGGCCCGGAGGTGCAGGTGGTGGCGTTGGTCCCGGTGGCAGGTCCCGTGCCGCCACCGATCATGGTGGTGACGCCGCTCATCAGCGCCTCTTCGATCTGCTGCGGGCAGATGAAGTGGATATGGGTGTCGATGCCGCCGGCGGTGAGGATCATGCCCTCACCGGCGATGACCTCGGTGCTGGCGCCGATGGCGATGTTCACGTCGGGCTGGATGTCCGGATTGCCGGCCTTGCCGATGGCGGCGATGCGCCCGTCCTTGAGGCCGACGTCGGCCTTGACGATGCCCCAGTGGTCGATGATCAGGGCGTTGGTGATCAGGGTGTCCACCACCTCGGCGGCCAGCAACTGGCTCTGGCCCATACCGTCACGGATCACCTTGCCGCCGCCGAACTTCACTTCTTCACCGTAGGTGGTGAAATCCTTCTCCACTTCGATCCACAGCTCGGTGTCGGCCAGCCGCACCTTGTCGCCCACGGTGGGGCCGAACATGTCGGCGTAGGCTTCACGGGAAATCTTCATCGCAGCTCCTTACAAAAACAGGTCTTGCAGGAGCCGGCTTGCCGGCGAAGGGGCCCGAAAGACCGCATTCGCCGGCAAGCTGGCTCCTACGTGCGTAGGGTCGAGGGATCAGAGGTCGCCCATGATCCGCCCGGCGAAGCCGAATACCCGGCGCTTGCCGGCCAGTTCCACCAGTTCCACTTCCCGGGTCTGGCCCGGTTCGAAGCGCACCGCGGTGCCGGCGGCGATGTTCAGGCGCATGCCGCGGCTGGCGGCACGGTCGAAGGTCAAGGCGTCGTTGGTTTCGAAGAAGTGGTAGTGGGAGCCGACCTGGATTGGCCGGTCGCCGCTGTTGGATACGTTCAGGCGCAGGGTACGGCGCCCGGCGTTGAGTTCGATCTCGCCGGGCTGGATCTGGTATTGGCCAGGAATCATAGGGGTTGTCCCAGGGTCTTGAAGTAGATGGCGGTGGCGGTATAGGTGCCGTCCGGGCTCTGGCAGTAGTTGGGCAGTTCGCCGACCCGGGTATAGCCCAGGGCGCGGTAGAACTCTTCCGCCGCGGAGCCGGCCTCCGTGTCCAGGTACAACAGCCCGCGCTTGTGCTGGCGGGCGGCCTGTTCCAGGGCATTCATCAACTGCTGGCCCAGGCCGCGGCGGCGGGCGCTGTGCAGGACCTGGAGCTTCTGCACCTCGGCGCGGTTGCGCCCGTTGGCCTTCATGCACAGGGCCAGTTGCACGCTGGCCAGGACTTTCTCGTCGCGTACCACCACCCACAACAGCAGGCTGCCGTCCTCGACCCCGGCCTGCACGCTGCTGAGGTAGCTGCGGGCCTGGCTGTCGTCGAGATCGGCCATGAAGCCGATGGACGCACCATGCTGCACCGAGTCCAGCAGCAACTCGATCAGTCCCTGACGGTAATGGGCAAAGCTTTCTCCATGGACAAGGCGCAGTTGGGCGGCGTTCATCGAGATTTCACTCCTTGTGCGGGGCGGGCGGTTGCGCCCCGGGGTTGAGAATCAGCTGCATGAAGGTCAGGTCCAGCCAGCGCCCGAACTTGGTGCCCACCTGAGGCATCTGCCCGGTGCTGATGAACCCCAGGCGCTCATGCAGACGGACCGAGGCGCTATTGCCGCTCTCGATGGCGGCCACCATCACGTGCTTGCCACAGCCCCGGGCGCGCTCCAGCAGCACCGCCATCAACTGCGGGCCCAGGCCGTTGCCGCGCTGGTCGCTGCGCACATAGACCGAATGTTCCACGGTGTGACGGAAGCCGTCGAAAGGCCGCCAGTCGCCGAAGGAAGCGTAGCCGAGCACCTGCTCCTCGGCGTTGATGATCACCAGGATCGGATAGCCCTGGGCCTGGCGTGCGCTGAACCAGGCCTGGCGGTTGCCCAGGTCTACCGGTTGCTCGTTCCAGATCGCCGTGGTGTTGAGCACGGCGTCGTTGTAGATGTCGCGGATCGCCGGCAGGTCGGCATGCAGGGCATCGCGGATGCGATAGGTCATGGCACGGCCTCAGGCGATGGGTTGGTGAACGGTGACCAGCTTGGTGCCGTCGGGAAAGGTGGCTTCCACCTGGATGTCCGGGATCATCTCCGGGATGCCTTCCATCACCTGCTCGCGGCTGAGCAGGGTGGTGCCGTAGTGCATCAGTTCGGCCACGGTCTGCCCGTCCCGGGCGCCTTCGAGCAGCGCCGCGGAGATATAGGCCATGGTTTCCGGGTAGTTGAGCTTGAGGCCGCGGGCCAGTCGCCGCTCGGCCACCAGGCCGGCGGTGAAGATCAGCAGCTTGTCTTTTTCGCGTGGGGTCAGATCCATCGTGGTCAATCCGTTGTCAGGCAGTAGAAAAAGGTGCAGTGGAAAAGGGCATGCGGGTCAGGTGTTCCAGATTCTGGGTGGCCTAGCTTCGCGGCCCAGCAGCGCCGGGCGCAGCAGGCGCCACAGCTCGATCAGCCAGCCCCGGGCCTGCAGAGCTTCGCTGGCCAGGCAGCGGGCCACCAGCAGGCCCGGCAGTTGGCTCAGGTCGCCGCGTACCGGGTGCGCCAGGGCGCGGCAGCGTTCCAGCAGTTCGCTGTCGATTTCACCGGTCACCAGCAAGGTGGCGAACACCGGCTGGCCATCCAGGCCGATGGGGGAATCCAGCAGGCCGTCGCCACCGCCGATGCGCTGGCGTTCATGCCACAGCGGCCGGCCGTCGCGGTACAGGTCCAGGTGGGCCTGGAAATGGCCCTGCTCGAACCGCTCGCCACTGGCCGGGCGACCCAGGGCAATGATGTCCCAGTAGAACAGCCGGGCATCGCCCTGCAATTCGATGCGGGTCGTGAGCTCGGCCTGGGCAGCGCTGAAGACGATGGTTTCCTGGGGCAGCCACTCCAGGGTCGCGCCCGGCGCTATCTGCAGGTTCAGGGCCTGGCTGGCCGGGCCGGTGGCGCGATACCACTTGGCCGCCCCGGGGCTGGTCAACTGGGCCCAGGCACCGCTGTCGACCCGGGCGCTGATGGCCAGCCGATCACCGCCGGCAATGCCGCCGGGCGGGTGGACGATGATGTGCTGGCAAACCTCGGGGCCTTCGGCATACAGGTGCTTCTGCACCCGCAGCGGGCCCAGGTGGCGGCGCAGCACCGGGCGCGTGGTGGCACCGCAACGGGCATAGGCCAGCTCCAGTTCGGCGTGCCAGCTGGGAGTGAACAGGGCGGTGGCGGCAGGTAGGTTCATGCTGGGTCGTTATCGTTAGGAGGCTACAGATTAGATCGTAACCAGGCCGCGTACACCCTCGGCCTGCATATTTTCGCCGCGGCCCTGCTGGATGATTTCCCCCCGGGACATCACCAGGTACTGGTCGGCCAGTTCGGCGGCAAAGTCGTAGAACTGCTCCACCAGCAGGATCGCCATGTCGCCCCGGGCCGCGAGCTTGCTGATCACCGCGCCGATCTCCTTGATCACCGAGGGCTGGATGCCTTCGGTGGGCTCATCGAGGATCAGCAGGCGCGGGCGGCTGGCCAGGGCCCGGCCGATGGCCAGTTGTTGCTGCTGGCCGCCGGAGAGATCGCCGCCACGGCGCTGCTTCATCTGCAACAGCACCGGGAACAGTTCGTAGATGAAGGCCGGCACTTCCTTGGCCTGGGAGCCGGGGAAGCGGGACAGGCCCATCAGCAGGTTTTCCTCCACGGTCAGGCGGCCGAAGATTTCCCGGCCCTGGGGCACGTAGGCGATCCCGGCGTGGACGCGCTGATGGGGCTTGTAGCCGGTGATGCCCCGGCCCTCCCAGTTGACCGCGCCCTCCTTGGCCGGCAGCAGGCCCATCAGGCACTTGAGCAGGGTGGTCTTGCCCACGCCGTTGCGCCCCAGCAGGCAGGTGACTTCACCGATCCGGGCCTCGAAGCTCAGGCCGCGCAGGATGTGGCTACCGCCGTAGTATTGGTGAAGCTTGTCGACTTGGAGCATGGTCGGGTACTCGAATTTTGTGGGGATTGCGGGGTGGTCTTCGCTGGCCAGCCAGCTCCTGCGGGAGGGGTAGGAGCCGGCTTGCCGGCGAACGGCGGTTGCGCTAACGGCCGAGGTAAACCTCGATCACCCGTTCGTTTTCCTGCACCTGTTCCAGGGAGCCTTCAGCCAGCACGCTGCCCTGGTGCAGCACGGTGACGTGGTCGGCAATCGAGCCGACAAAGCCCATGTCGTGTTCCACCACCATCAGCGAGTGCTTGCCCGCCAGGGTCTTGAACAGCTCGGCGGTAAATTCGGTCTCGGCGTCGGTCATGCCCGCCACCGGTTCGTCCAGCAACAGCAGTTGCGGGTCCTGCATCAGCAGCATGCCGATCTCCAGAAACTGCTTCTGGCCGTGGGACAGCAGGCCCGCCTGGCGTTGAGCCGAAGGGCTCAGGCGAATGGTCTCCAGCACCTGGGCGATGCGGTCCTGCTGTTCTGTGCTCAAGCGTGCCCCGAGGCTGGCCCACACCGACTTGTCGGTCTTCTGCGCCAGCTCCAGGTTCTCGAACACGCTCAGGGCCTCGAACACCGTGGGTTTCTGGAACTTGCGGCCGATCCCGGCCTGGGCGATCTGCACTTCGCTCATCTGGGTCAGGTCCAGGGTTTCGCCGAACCAGGCCTTGCCCCGGGAGGGGCGGGTCTTGCCGGTGATCACGTCCATCAGGGTGGTCTTGCCGGCGCCGTTGGGGCCGATGATGCAGCGCAACTCGCCGACACCGATGTACAGGTTGAGGTCGTTGAGGGCCTTGAAACCATCGAAGCTGACGCTGATGTCCTCCAGGGTCAGGATGGTGCCGTGGCGGGTGTTGAGGCCCTTGCCGGCGGCGTGGCCAAGGCCGATGGCGTCGCGGCTGGTGCCGGCGTCCTTGTTGGTGTCGAGAATGGGTTCGAGCATGAAGTCCGCCGTTGCTGTGACTCTCATTGTTCACCTCGTTTGTTCAGCAGGCCGATCACGCCCTTGGGCAGGTACAGGGTCACGACGATGAACAGCGCACCGAGGAAGAACAGCCAGTATTCGGGAAAGGCCACGGTGAACCAGCTCTTCATGCCGTTGACCACACCGGCCCCCAGCAGCGGGCCGATCAGCGTGCCGCGCCCGCCCAGGGCGACCCACACGGCGGCCTCGATGGAGTTGGTGGGGGACATTTCGCTGGGGTTGATGATGCCCACCTGGGGCACGTACAGGGCCCCGGCCAGGCCGCACAGCACGGCGCTCAGGACCCAGACGAAAAGCTTGAAGCCGCGCGGGTCGTAGCCGCAGAACATCAGGCGGTTCTCGGCGTCGCGCAGGGCCGTCAGCACCCGGCCGAACTTGCTTCGGGCCAGGCGCCAGCCCAGGTACAGGCTGCCCACCAGCAGCGCCACCGTGGCCAGGAACAGCACCGCCCGGGTGCCCGGTTCGGTGATGCCGAAGCCCAGGATGCTGCGGAAGTTGGTAAAGCCGTTGTTGCCGCCAAAGCCGGTCTCGTTGCGAAAGAACAGCAGCATCCCGGCGAAGGTCAGGGCCTGGGTCATGATCGAGAAGTACACGCCCTTGATCCGCGAGCGGAAGGCGAAGAAGCCGAACACCAGGGCCAGCAGCCCCGGGGCCAGCACCACCAGGCACAGGGCCCAGAGGAAATGCTCGGTGCCGGCCCAGTACCAGGGCAGTTCGCTCCAGGAAAGGAAGGTCATGAAGGCCGGCAGGCCATCCCCGGCGGCCTGGCGCATCAGGTACATGCCCATGGCGTAGCCGCCCAGGGCGAAGAACAGGCCGTGGCCCAGGGACAGCAGCCCGGCGTAGCCCCAGACCAGGTCCAGGGCCAGGGCGACGATGGCGTAGCAGAGGATCTTGCCCACCAGGGTCAGGGTGTAGGCCGAGACCTGCAGCGGGTTGTCCGCCGGTAGCAGCGACAGCAGCGGCAGGGCCAGCAGCACCAGGAGCAGCAACGCCCCGACGGTGATCGTGACCCTGGGCCCGGCTTTCTGGGTGGCGGTAATGAGCAGTGGTTGATTCATCAGTCGATCACCCGTCCTTTCAGTGCGAAGAGTCCCTGCGGGCGTTTCTGGATAAACAGAATGATCAGCGCAAGGATCAGGATCTTGCCGAGCACGGCGCCGATCTGCGGTTCGAGGATCTTGTTCGCCACCCCCAGGCCGAAGGCCGCCAGCACGCTGCCGGCCAGTTGCCCGACCCCGCCGAGTACCACCACCAGGAACGAGTCGATGATGTAGCTCTGGCCCAGGTCCGGGCCGACGTTGCCGATCTGGCTCAGGGCCACGCCGCCCAGGCCCGCAATGCCCGAGCCGAGGCCGAAGGCGAGCATGTCCACGCGCCCGGTGGGCACGCCGCAGCAGGCGGCCATGTTGCGGTTCTGGGTCACCGCGCGCACGTTCAGGCCCAGGCGGGTCTTGTTCAGCAGCAGCCAGGTGAGCACCACGACAAACAGCGCGAAGGCGATGATCACGATGCGGTTGTAGGGCAGTACCAGATTGGGCAGCACCTGGATGCCGCCGGAGAGCCAGGCCGGGTTCGCCACTTCGACGTTCTGCGCGCCGAACAGCAGGCGCACCAGCTGGATCAGCATCAGGCTGATGCCCCAGGTGGCCAGCAGGGTTTCCAGGGGCCGGCCGTAGAGGTGGCGGATCACCGTGCGCTCCAGGGCCATGCCGATCCCGGCGGTGACGAAGAACGCCACCGGCAGCGCCAGCAGTGGGTAGTACTCGATGGCCTGCGGGGCGTAGCGCTGGAACAGCAACTGCACCACATAGGTGGCGTAGGCGCCGAGCATCAGCATCTCGCCGTGGGCCATGTTGATCACCCCCAGCAGGCCGAAGGTGATGGCCAGCCCCAGGGCCGCCAGCAACAGGATCGAACCCAGGGACAGGCCGCTGAAGGCCTGGCCCAGCACTTCGCCCACCAGCAGCTTGCGCTTGACCTGGGCCAGGCTGGTTTCGGCCGCGGTGCGTACCGCGGCATCGGCTTCGACCCCGGGTTCGAGCAGGCCTTCGAGGCGGGTACGGGCCAGCGGGTCGCCGGTTTCCCCCAGCAGGCGCACGGCGGCCAGGCGCACCGCCGGGTCGCTGTCCACCAGTTGCAGGTTGGCCAGGGCCAGGCTCAGGGCATCGTGCACGTCCGGGGCTTGCTCGGCGGCCAGTCGGGCATCGAGGAATTTCAGTTGCGCCGGCTTGGCGCTTTTCTGCAGTTGGCGGGCGGCGGCCAGACGGCTGTTGGCGTCGCTGGCGAGCAACTGGTGGCTGGCCAGGGCGCTGTCGATCAGGCCCCGCAGGCGGTTGTTCAGGCGCAGGGTTCTGCTTTCGCCGGCGATGTTCAACTGGCCCTGCTGCAGGGCGTTGAGCAGTTCCAGGCGCGCCGGGTCGGGCTGCGCGGCCCAGCTTTCCAGAAGCCGGGCCTGCTCGCCGGAGTTGCCGGCGACGAAGTCTTCGGCATCCCCGGCCTGGGCCGTCCATGGCAGTAACAGCAGGCCGGCGAGGATCAAACGGTAGAGGGCAGTGGGCATATCGGTGTCCTTGAAAGCGCCCGGATAACCTGTAGGAGCGAGCTTGCTCGCGATCCGCGCAGCGGCCAGCCGGGCGGTTTTCGTTGGAGGTCCTGCGGACCTCGTCGCGAGCAAGCTGGCTCCTACGGGGAAGGCGTCAGGTTCGGATCAGTTGCTCTTGACCGCGTAGTCCGGCTTCTTGTCGTTGCCCGGGATGAACGGGCTCCAGGGCTGGGCACGGATCGGGCCTTCGGTCTGCCAGACCACGTTGAACTGACCGTCGGGCTGGATCTCGCCGATCATCACCGGCTTGTGCAGGTGGTGGTTGGTCTTGTCCATGGTCAGGGTGTAGCCCGACGGTGCGGCGAAGGTCTGCCCGGCCAGCGCCTCACGAACCTTGTCGACATCGGTGGACTTGGCTTTCTCCACTGCCTGGGCCCACATGTGGATACCGACGTAGGTGGCTTCCATCGGGTCGTTGGTCACGGCCTTGTCCGCCCCCGGCAGGTTCTTGGCCTTGGCGTAGGCTTTCCAGGCGGCGACGAACTTCTGGTTCACCGGGTTATCCACGGACTCGAAGTAGTTCCAGGCCGCCAGGTTGCCCACCAGTGGCTTGGTGTCGATGCCGCGCAATTCTTCCTCGCCCACGGAGAACGCCACCACCGGCACGTCGGTGGCCTTCAGGCCCTGGTTGGCCAGTTCCTTGTAGAAGGGCACGTTGGAATCGCCGTTGACCGTGGAGATCACTGCGGTCTTGCCGCCGGCGGAGAACTTCTTGATGTTGGCGACGATGGTTTGATAGTCGGCATGACCGAAAGGGGTGTAGACCTCTTCGATGTCCTTGTCCGCCACGCCCTTGGAGTGCAGGAACGAGCGCAGGATCTTGTTGGTGGTGCGCGGGTAGACGTAGTCGGTGCCCAGGAGGAAGAAGCGCTTGGCGCTGCCGCCGTCCTCGCTCATCAGGTATTCCACCGCCGGGATCGCCTGCTGGTTCGGCGCGGCGCCGGTGTAGAAGACGTTGGGCGACATCTCTTCGCCTTCGTACTGCACCGGGTAGAACAGCAGGCCGTTGAGCTCCTCGAACACCGGCAGCACCGACTTGCGCGACACCGAGGTCCAGCAGCCGAATACCACAGCCACCTTGTCCTGGGTCAGCAACTGGCGGCCCTTCTCGGCGAACAGCGGCCAGTTCGAGGCCGGGTCCACCACCACCGGCTCCAGCAGCTTGCCGTTGACCCCGCCCTTGGCGTTGATTTCGTCGATGGTCATCAGCGCCATGTCCTTGAGGGACGTTTCGGAGATCGCCATGGTGCCCGACAGCGAGTGCAGGATCCCCACCTTGATGGTTTCGGCGGCCTGGACGGTCCAGGTCATGCCCATCGCGGCAATGCTTGCCGTGAGAGTGAAAGCCTTGAGCAAACTACGACGCTTCATTGTGCGATCTCCATGAACTCTTGATTTTTCAGGTGGTAGATGCGGACTGCTGAAGGGCTGTTTTGCAAGGGGTGTGCCGAGTCGGCGCAAGGCATGAAAACGTCGCTTTAACGGCGCGGGCGGGGGAGGTGATGCCCCAAGACGAGGCCTGGGCAAGGGCGTGGTGCGCGAGGATGCGTCATTGTGGTGCTGCCGCTGGGCGGCAGCCGTGGCCTGGGGGTGGCTTCAGTTCACGCCCGGGAAGGAATCGACATATTTGATGGTGAAGTCGGGAAAGGAGTCGACGATCTGGATCTTGTAGTCGGGAAAACTGTTGACGATTTTCCACTTGCCCGGCGCGTCGGCAAAGGAGTTGACCTGCTTCACCTTCAGGTCGGGGAAGGAGTTCACCACCTTGACCTTGTAGTCGGGGAAGCTGTTGACGATCTGGATGTTGCCGTAGATTTTCGAGACATCGACAGAGGTGTCGGCCACGGCGCCAAGGGAGGTGCCGAGCAGCAAGGTCAGGAGCGCGGTTCTGAACATGAGACTCATCCTGAGAGATCCAAGCGCGCGATCTTAAAGCAAGGGCGACGATTGTAGGAGCTGGCTTGCCAGCGAAGAGGCCTTCGAACCAGGCACAAGGCCTACGGGCGCCTTCGCAGGCAAGCCGGCTCCTACAGAGGCGGGCACAGTCAGCGGCGGCGCATCAGGCCGATGAAGAACACCCCGCCGATGGCCGCGGTGGCCACGCCGATGGGCAGGTCCTCGGGGGCGATCAGGGTGCGCGCAGCCACATCCACCCAGACCAGGAACACGCTGCCCAGCAGTACGCACACCGGCAGCAGCCGGCGGTGTTCGGCGCCCACCAGGCGCCGGGCAATGTGCGGCACCATCAGCCCGACAAAACCGATGGAGCCGCTGATGGACACCAGCACTCCGGTCATCAGCGAGGCAATCAGGAACACCTTCAGGCGCACATTGCGCGCGTTCAGGCCCAGGGTCACGGCGGTCTGCTCGCCGGCCATCAGGGCGTTCAGCGGGCGCGCCATGCCCAGCAGCAACACCAGCCCCAGCAGCACGCTGGCGGCGGGGATCGCCAGCAGTTCCCAGCGCGCCAGGCCCAGGCCGCCGAGCATCCAGAACATCACTGCGGAGCTGGCGCGGTGGTCGCCCATGAACAGCAGCAGGTTGGCCGCGGCCATCATCACGAACGACACCGCCACCCCGCACAGCAACAGCCGGTCGCTGTCGAGGCGGCCGTTGCGGGCGGCGATCCCCAGCACCAGCGCCATGCTCAGCAGGGCGCCGACAAAGGCCGCCAGGGGCAGGGTCAAAAGCCCGATGACCTGGCCCAGGTGCAGCACCACGATCACCGCGCCGAGGGTGGCGCCGGAGGTCACCCCCAGCAGGTGCGGGTCGGCCAGCGGGTTGCGGGTCACCGCCTGCAGCACCGCGCCGATCAGTGCCAGCCCGGCACCCACCAGGGCCCCCAGGAGCATGCGCGGCACGCGGATCAGCCAGACGATGTGCTCCTGGCCCGGGCTCCAGTCCACAACGCCCAGGCCCAGGGCCTTGTGCAACAGAATGCGCCCCACCACCTCCACCGGCACCCGCGCCGGGCCAAAGCCTAGGGACACCACGCAGGACGCCAGCAGCAGGGCGCCCAGGGCCATCAACAGTGCGGCATAGCGGGGACTGGTCATTCGCCGTGGAAACCCTTGGCCAGGGTTTCCACCGCCAGCACGTTGTCGATGCCCGGCGTGGCCTGCACATAGGGGATGACGATGAAGCGCTGGTTCTTGATCGCATCGACTCCTTGCAGGGCCTTGTTGTTCAGCAGGAACTGCTGCTTCTGCTCGGCGCTGACTTCGCTGTAGTCGACGATCACGATCACCTGCGGGTTGCGCTCGACCACGGTTTCCCAGTTGACCCGGGTCCAGCTGGCGTCGACGTCATCGAGGATATTGCGCCCGCCGGCCGCGTCGATCAGGGCCTGGGGCATGCCCAGGCGGCCCGAGGTCATGGCCCGGTCTTCGCCGCTGTCATAGAGGAATACCCGCGGCTTGTCCCTGGGCAGGTCCTTCTGTACCTGGGCCACCTGCTCCTGCATCCGGGCGATCAGGGCGTTGGCGCGATCCTGCACGTCGAAGATCCGCCCGAGGTTACGCAGGTCGGTGTAGGTGTCCTCGAGGCTGGCGGCCGGGCGCTTCATCACGAAGGCGCAGGACTCGGTCAGCTCGTAGACGTTGATCCCCAGCGGCGCCAGGGTCTGGGGCGTGAGGTCGCCGCCCACGCGCATGCCGTAGTCCCAGCCGGCGAAAAAGAAGTCGACGTTGGCATTGAGCAGGGTTTCCACCGACGGGTACTTGGCCGCCAGTTCCGGCAGGCCGTCGAGCAGGGCGCTCATCTGCGGGGTCACGGCCTTCCAGCCGCTGATCCCGCTGTAGCCCACCATGCGTGGCTTGAGCCCCAGGGCGAGCATCATCTGGGTCATGTTGATGTCATGGCTGAGGGCGTGTTGCGGTGCTTGCTTGAAGGTCACTTCGCGGTTGCAGCTGGTGATGGTCAGCGGGTAATGGGTGGCCTCGGCGAAGGCCTGGGCGGCCCCCAGAGACAGGGCCAGGAGCAGGCTGGAGCGAAGCAGGGAGCGCAAGGTCATGGTTGGGTGATCCAGGTGATTCGTGGGTAGCCGGACAGGGGATGGGCGTCGATCAGCGCCTCGACGCCGAAGACGTTGCGCAGCAACTCGACGGTGAGCACCTCGCCGGGCGTGCCGCTGGCGACGATGCGCCCGTGGTCGAGGACATACAGACGGTCGCAGAAGGCTGCGGCCAGGTTCAGGTCGTGGATGCTCGCCAGGGTACCGATGCCCAGGCGCTTGACCCGCTGCAGCAACTCTAGCTGGTAGCGCGGGTCGAGGTGGTTGGTGGGCTCGTCGAGGATCAGCAACTGGGGTTGCTGGGCCAGGGCGCGGGCCAGGATCACCCGCTGTTTCTCACCGCCGGACAGGGTGGCGAAGGCGTGGTCCTCGAAGCCCAGCAGGCCCACCGATTCCAGGGCCTCGCGGGCGATGCGCCGGTCGTCCTGGGTGTCGCCGTCGAACAGGCCCTTGTGCGGGGTGCGGCCCATGGCGACCACCTCTTCCACAATCAGGCCGAAGGCGTCGGGAAACTCCTGGAGGACCACGGCGATGCGTTGCGCGCACCAGCGCGGCGACTGCTTCCACACATTCTGATGCTCAAGCTGCACCTCGCCCTGCTGCGGCTTGCTGAAGCGATAGGCGCAGCGCAGCAGGCTGGTCTTGCCGCTGCCGTTGGGCCCGATCAGGCCGACGAACTCGCCGGCCGCCACCTGCAGGCTGGCCTCACGCAGTTGGAACTGGTGGTGGCAGTGGCCCTGGCCCAGGGGTGTCCAGGCCAGGTTGGTGAGGTTCAGGGAGGTCATGCCGTATCCGTGTGGTCCCCGCGCGGTGGCCGCAGGTGAGGTTAAAAGGTGTAGTCAGCGGTGACGAAGAACGAGCGCGGCTCGCCGAGTATCCATTGCTGGCCGTCATTGTATTGGCTTTGCGCGTAGTGGCGGTCAAACAGGTTGTTCAATTGCAGGCCCAGGGTGGTGCTGGGCAAGGCTTTCCATGACAGCGCGGCATCCACCACGGTGTAGCTGGGCAACTGATTCCGGTTGGCCATGTCGGCGTAGCGTGCGTCTACGTAGCGCACTCCGGCGCCGGCCCGCAGGTCATCGTCGAGGGCCTTGCTCAGCCACAGGTTGGCGGTGCGCCGTGGCACGTCCACCGGGCGCTTGCCGTCGCGGGAGACCTGCACGCCGTCGACGTCCTGCTGGAAGTCGTCGTACCGGGCGCGAACGATGGCGGCGTTGGCCTGCAGTTGCCAGGCGCGGGGCAGTTGCAGGTCCAGGCTGGCTTCCAGGCCGTTGGAGGATTGCTGGCCCACCTGCTGTTTCAGGTCCGGGTCGCCCGGGACATCGGTCAGCAGCTTCTTCTTGACGATGTGGTAGGCCGCCAGGGTCCATTCGCCGCGCTGGTCCCAGAACATCTGCTTGAGGCCGATCTCGGTCTGCCTGGCGCTGGAGAGGTCGAATTGCTGCTGGTTCTTGCTCAGGGAAATCAGCCCGCCGACACCGTCGGTGCTGGTGGAGTACTGGCCATAGAGGGAGGTGTCCGGGGTCACCGCAAACACCAGCCCGGCCTTCCAGTTGTTACCGGTCAGGGTCTTGTCGCTTCGGCTGTCGTCCTTCAAGTCATCGCGATCAATATGCACGTAGTCGCGGCGCACACCGCTCACCAGGGACCAGCGCTCGCTGAGCTGCAGGCGGTTTTCGGCGAACACCGACATCTGCCTGGTGGTGGTCTTGAACTGGTCGCGGTAGGGGCTGTCGCTGGCGAAATCGCCCGGGGCCGGGTGGTACAGGTCCACCGGCTGACCGTGGGTGAAGCTGTCGGTGAAGGGCGAGTTGCTCTTCATGTGGAAGCGGATGCGGTTGTAGTCGACCCCGGTCAGGGTCTGGCTGTCGAGGCCCAGCAGCGAGTGCTTGAAGGTGAAGGTCTGGCGGTCGCCGACCTGTTCCTGCTGGTGACCGATGCCGAAGTTGCCGCTGCGGGTCAGTTGCCGGTTGGCCGGATCGTAGTTGTAGTTCTCGGCGTTCTGCCAGCGGCGCTGGGCCTTGAGGTAGTACAGCTCGTTGCTGGCGCTGAGGTTGTCGGAAATCTGCCATTGGCTGGTCAGGCGGGTCCACTGGTCGTTGTAGTGCTGCTTGTCATTGCCGACGTTGTAGTTCTTGTCCCGCAGGCTCTTGTGCAAACGCCCGTCGATCAGCGGCGTGCCGAAGTAGTTCATCGGGTTCTGGTCGCCGTAGTCGTGGGCCAGGGTAAAGGCCAGGTCGTCACGGGCCTGCCAGCGCAGGGCAGCGCTGACGAAGTCGCCGGAGGAGTCGCCCCGGTCGATCCAGCCGTTGCTGCGCTCGCGGTTGAGGTTGAGCCGGTAGCTCAGGGTGTCGCTCAGGGAGCCGCCGCTGTCCAGGGCCTGCTGCTGGCGATCGAAGGAGCCGTAGCCCAGGCGCAGGTGGTTTTCGATTTCGCCGCTGAACGGCTTTTTCGCAACGGTGTTGATCACCGCACCGGTGGCGCCTTCGCCGTACAGCACCGAGGCCGGGCCGCGCAGCACGTCGACCCGCTCCACCGCCCAGGCGTCCACCGGGAAGGTCACGGTGCCCATGCCGGTGTACATGCGGTTGCCGTCATACAACTGCATCACCGAGCTCTGCCCGGTAAAGCCCCGTGCCGACAGCGAGGTGCCGCCGTCGCCCGGGGTGCCGGTGCGGCTGATGCCGGCGCTGCGCGATACCGCGTCCTGGATGCTCCGATCGCCCCGGGCGCGGATTCGATCGCCGCTCAGGCTGTCGGTGCTGGCCGGGGTTTCCAGGGCGCTCAGGCCCAGGCGCGAACCGGCGCTGGTGGGGGTGGCCAGGCGGATGCTGTCGTCGGCTTCGCTGGCGGCGGAGATGGTGCCGGTGGGCAGGGTCAGGGCGGAGCCGTCGGCCTGGGCTGGGGAAGTCAGGGCCATCAGGCAGAGGCTGGGCAGCAGGTACTTGTTCATCGGGACGGTGAATCACTTCTTCCAGAGGGTTGCCCGCAGCGGATGAGGCTGCGGGCGGGGATCTTACACCAAGCGTTATAAAGTAACATTATAACTGTGCGCGACTGAAGCGCGCGGAGTGTACAGAGCCCTCTGGAATGCGCATCTCGGCTGATTCATGTTGAAGATGAGGCTGATTCAGGATCACGGTTCCAGCGCGATAGCAGCAGGCGGTCCAGCAGCCAGACCACGACCAGCGAAGCCCCCACCAGCGGGAAGGCTAGGGCCAGCAGGCCGATGACCAGCATTGCGGTCTTCCAGCGTGGCAGGTCGTGGCGCAGTGGTGGTACGCCGAGCCGGCCCTGGGGCCGTCGTTGCCACCACATGATGAGACCACTCACGGCGCCGAGCAGGATCATTAGGCACACCACCAGCACCAGGATCTGGTTGAAGCGCCCGAACATCTTGCCTTCGTGCAGCATCACTCCCAGCTCGGTGGCCCGGGCCACGTTGCTGTAGTCCTTCCAGCGCACATCGGCGAGCACCTGGCCGCTGTACTGGTCGACGTGCAGGGTGGCGTCGTGGCGCGGGTCGTCGGCGAATACGGCGATGGTGAATACCCCTGTCGCCGTGCTCGGCAGGGTGATGCTGTAGCCCGCTTCGACCTGGCGCTGACGGGCGATGTCCTGCACCGCCTGCAGGCTGATGGCGGGGGCGGCCGCAGCGGTATTGCCGGCGTTGTGGGCCATGTGCTCGGCGTGGTCGCCGGACATCGGCATGGGGGTGTTTTCCAGGGCCCAGGGCACGGTCTGGCGGCTGGCGCTGTTGAGCTCTCCGGCCTGCTGGTCGGAGGTCGGCACGTCGTTCCACATGGCCGCCGGAAAGCGGTTCCACAGGTCGGCGTACTGCTTGCCCCAGAAGCCGGTCCAGGTCATGCCGCTGAGCAGCATCAGCAGCAGGAAGGCCGAGCCCCAAAAACCCAGCACACCGTGCAGGTCACGCCAGAACAGGCGGCCGCGGGCACTCCAGCGTGGCCAGAGTACCCCGGCCGAAGACTTGCCCCGCGGCCACCACAGGTACAGGCCCGAGACCACCAGGACAATGCCCCAGCTCGCGGCCAGTTCCACCAGCCGGTCACCCGGGGTGCCGATCATCAGCTCGCCATGAATGGCCCGGGCCATGGCCTGCAGGTTGCCCTTGGCATCCTGCTCGCCGAGCACGTCGCCGTGGTAGGGGTCGATGAATACATTGAGTTCCTGGCCTTTGTGCTGCACCACGAACTGCGCGCTGCGCTCGGCATCCACAGGGGGCAGGTACTGCTTGATATGGCCCTGGGGGTAGGCGGCCTGAACCCGTTGCAACAGCTCATCGGCGCTGAGGCTGTGGTGGGCGGCAGGCACCTTGAGCAGGCTGGGGTACATCAGCGGGTCCAGCTGCGGTTTGAACAGGTAGACGATGCCGGTCAGGGCCAGCATCACCATGAAGGGGGCGACGAACAGCCCGGCGTAGAAATGCCAGCGCCAGGCCAGGTTGTAGAAAGACACTTTGGGTCGGTTCATCGGGGAAGGCTCCGCAGGGCTGTGGATCTTTTCTTATGGGGGCTGTTCGCCGGCAAGCCGGCTCCTGCGACGAGGAGACGGCGTGCCGGCGAAGGGGCATCAGAAACTCAGGTCAACCTTGGTCCAGAGCGTGCGCCCCGGTTCCTTGATGGCTTGCGGGTCCGTCGCCGGATAGCCGAAGCCGGCATTGCCCGCCAGGTTCAGGTGCTCGGCGTAGGCCTTGCCGAACAGGTTGTCGACCCCGGTGCTGAGCTTGAGGTTCTTGGTCACCCGGTAGGCGCCGTTGAGGGAGAACACGCCGAAGCCGCCGCTCTTGCCGAAGTCCTTGCCGACCACGTTGCCCTTGTTCAGGTCCACCCGGTTCTGCGCGGCGACCACGCGCCACAAGGCCCCGGCGCTCCAGTCGTCCTCGCTGTAGGTCAGGCCCAGGCGCGCGTCCAGCGGCGGCATCTGTGGCAGGGCCTTGCCGTCGCTGCTGTTCTTGCCCCAGGCGTAGGCCAGGGTCGCGTCGGCTTTCCAGTTGGAGGTCAGCTTGTAGGCCGCGCCCAGTTCGCCGCCCATGATCCGGGCGTCGATGTTCTCGGCCCGAGAGGTGCTCATGCCCATCATTTTCGAGTTGTAGTCGAAGAGGATGTAGTCGCGCACCTGGCCGATGTAGCCCGAGGCCCAGGCTTCCAGGTCTTCACCCTGGTATTGCAGGCCGAAGTCGAGCTGGGTGGTCTTTTCCGGCTTGATCGAATCGAAGGCGTTCACCGAGCCGGCCGGGCCCATTTTCGGCGAGAACAGCTCCCAGTAGTCGGGGAAGCGCTGGGTGTGGCCAAGGCCGACGTAGAGCGTGGTCGGGCTGTCGGCCAGGTCATGCTCGTAGCGCACGAAGCCGCTGGGCAGGGTATCGGCCCGGGTGTCGCCGGCGGTGGGGTTGGGGCGGGTCATCATTCCCGAGCCGATGCTTTGCCGGTAGTCCTTGGCCGAGGCGCGGTCCAGGCGCGCGCCGGTGATCATGCGGTCACGCTCGGCGGCGTACCAGGTCAGCTCGCCGAAGGCTCCGTAGTTGTGGAAGTCGGCGTCCTTGGTGCGAGGCAGCTCCTTGTAGGTGTCGATGCCGCTGCTGGCGCGGTTGCGGTGTTCGTTGGTCTGGGCGTCCAGGCCGCCGATCAGTTGCAGGTCGGCCCAGCGCCAGGTGGCCTTGATCCGCGCCCCGAGGGTGCGACGGTCGACGTTGGAGGCCATGGGGCCGGCCATCATTCCGGTGCCGGATGGGGTGCGCAGGCTGTAGTTGTCCATCACGTGGTCGGCGTAGTTGTAGTAGACCTGGGCCTCGACCTTGTCCAGCACCTCGCCAAGGTTGGACTTCTCGAAACGCAGGCCCAGGCTTTCGCGCTTGAATTGCGAGCCGTCCATGCCGCGCCCGGCGTAGCGGGCTTCGCCATCGCCCTTGCCGGCGGTGAGTTCCAGCAGGGTGTCGGCGTCCGGGGTCCAGCCCAGGGCCACGTCACCGTTCCACTTGTCGTAGCGCGAGGCCACGGTGTCATTGTTGCCGTCGCGGTAGTCGTCGGCGTGGGCGGTGTTGCCGATCACCCGCACATAACCCAGGGGGCCACCGGCAGCGGCATCCAGGGTCTTGTCGAAGCGCCCGTTGGAGCCGGCCAGCAGGCTGGCATTGACCCGGGTGCCGAGTTCGCCGAAATGTTCCGGTTCGCGCTCGAAAAGCACCGTGCCGGCCGAGGCGCCCGGGCCCCAGAGCACGGTCTGCGGGCCCTTGATCACGGTCAGCCGGTCGTAGGTTTCCGGAGAGATATAAGAGGTCGGCGCGTCCATGCGGCCCGGGCAGGCGCCGAGCATCATGCCGCCGTTGGTGAGGATGTTCAGCCGCGAGCCGAACATGCCCCGCAGCACCGGGTCGCCGTTGGTGCCGCCGTTGCGCACCAGGGCAAAGCCGGGAATGGTCTTGAGGTAGTCGCCGCCGTCACTGGCCGGCACCGGCTGGCGCGGGTCCTTGGGGTTGGTGACCACGGTCAGGGGCGAGCTGGGGGCGATGGCGGTGATCACCGTCGGGCTCAGTTCGGTGCTGTGCCGGGAGTGGTCCGTTGCGGCATCGTCGGCCAGCGCCAGGGGCGTCAGCAGAGCGCCGCAGAGGACCGCGAGGGCGCGGTTGAAGTGCTGGCGCGCAGGGTTCAGGGCGAAGGTCTTGAGTGGCTGGGCAACGCCCAGGCGAGAGTCGGCAGAAAACATAGATGTTCCATCGTTCGGTCTTGAATGACACGGCCGCGGGTACGCGTCTGTCGCGCTGACAGCCGGCCGTGTGAGATGAGCTGAAGACTCAGGCGAGGAACGGTGGGGCGCGGGTCAGGGCGCCGGGGAACACGGTCTGCCGGGCGTGGCCCAGGCGCGTGGCGGGGATCAGGAAATACGGTGTGGGTGGCGTGAACAGAGCGGCGAACGACAGCGCCGAAGGCAGTGCCGGGCAATTGAACAGCAGGCTGCAATAACCGCACTTTTCCCAGAGCACATGCTCTTCGCCCTGGGATCTGCCCTTCTGTGCGTGGTGCGGGCTTTCACCGTGGCAGCCGGGCGCAGCGTCGCCCATGTCCATGGAAACGGACATGTTCATCGGCATCGCGTGATCCATCGGCATCGACTGGGAAATCAGCGGGCCGATAAAGATCATCAGCATGGCGAACAGGCTGATCCAGCTGCCGCGGCGGACTCCAGACGAGTCGCGGCGCGGCACGGACCGCCTGCGGCCAGGCGCGTGCGGGGCGTTCACGGTGAGGGCCGGTCAGTGCTTACTGGGCGTGCATATGCCCTTGCATGGCGTCCGGCGCCTGCTTCTGCACCGCCACTTCGACCGTGACGTCACCGGCTTTTTCAAAGTGCAGGGTCAGCGGGAAACGCTTGCCGTCGGTGAGCAGGCTGCGGTCCTTGAGCTCCAGCAACATCACGTGGTAGCCCATGGGGGCGAAGGTCGCCTCGCCACCGGCGGGCACCGCCACCTTGGCCACTTGTTGCATCTTCATCATGTCGCCTTGCTTGACGTGCTCGTGCAGCTCGGCCTTGCCGGCGATCGGCGAGTCGACGCTGAGCAGGGTGTCGGCGTTCTTGCCCGGGTTGTGCACCACGAAGTACGCGGCCACGGTGGGCGCGTTCGGCGGCAGTTCCTGAGACCAGGGATGGGCGATCTGCAGGTCACCGGCCTCGTAGTCGTGGGCGGTGGCGAAACAGGCAGGCAGCAGCAGTGCGGCCAGCAGCAGGGATTGCTTGACCAGGGATGGTTTGGACATGTGAGTTCTCCAGAACGATTCAAAGACGCAGATCACTTGCGAAAGGGAATCATGCCAGAGGCGGGGCACCGGGGTTCAGGCTGGGCCATTGCTGGCGCAGGGTGAGCCGTTCTACCTGCGGTTGCGGTGCGCCCGGCTGGACTGCGAAGCGGGTGAAAGACAGCTGGGGAACGTGCCCGGGCAAGGCCACCAGCGGCGGCGAGCCGGAGCAGCACCAGCAGTGCTGCATGGTGGAATGGTCGTCGTTCTGCGGCGCTTGCTGGTCGAGCTTGCCCAGGGAAATGGCCACCAGCTTGGTGCCGGTGGAGGAGCAGAAGCTGCCCCACAGCAGTTGCTCGTCCAGCCCCGAATCGCTGCGCTGCATGGCCCCGGAAAGCGGCATGGCAAGCATGTTGAACAGCACTGCGAAGCAGGCGATCCAGGCAAATGCGAGCCGTTGTCGGGACATGGTGGGCGATCCGTCGGTTGAGCGATCAGGCGGGTATTTAGCCTGATCGCTGTGGATAAGTAAAAAAACACCGTGTGCGGTGTGGTGTCGCAGGAGCGGTTCAGGCGTTGCTGACGTTGATCTTCAGCCCCAGGGCCTTCATCACCTTGATGATAGTCGCGAACTCCGGGTTGCCCTGGCTGCCGAGGGCCTTGTACAGGCTTTCGCGGCCCAGGCCGGTGTCACGGGCGACCTGGGTCATGCCGCGGGCACGGGCGATGTCGTTGAGTGCGGCGCGGATCAGCACGCCGTCGCCGGTGTCTTCCTCGAAGCAGGCGTCGAGGTAGGCGACCATGTCTTCAGGGGTCTTGAGGTACTCCGCCGCGTCGAAGCGGGTCACTGGGGTGCGCATGTTTCAGCCCTCGCTCTTGAGGTCGCAGGCCAGTTGCCTGGCCCGTTGGATATCGCGTTTCTGGGTGGCCTTGTCGCCGCCGATCAACAGCAGGTAGATCACTTTGCCGCGGTGCGAGAAGTACACCAGGTAACCCGGGCCGCGGTGGATGCGTATCTCGTGGACGCCTTCGCCCACAGGTTCGCAGTCGCCAAAACGGCCCAGCTGTGCGGCGCGGATCCTGGCCAGTACACGGGTTTTCCCTTGCGGGTCCTTCAGGTTCAGCAGCCAGCGGCTGAACTCAGGAGTCTGCTCGAAAACGAACATGGAAAATGTATTCCTTGGGATACGTCGCGGCAACCCATTTGCCCGCGAAAAACCCAGTGAAGCGACAGGCGGTCCTGCCCGGCGCCGGCGTCACTGAGGCTGTTCAAGGAAGGCTAAAGCAAGGAATTGGCGCGCGCTGCCAGGGGTTTCCCATGTTGCTGTGGGGCGCGATGGTTTTGTCTGTCAGGCTTTATCCGGCAAGCCCAGGGCCAGCAGCAACTGGGCAGTGCTGCTGAAATTGCGATCCGTTTCGGGCAGGTCCGGACGCTTGAGTACCAGCACCGGCAGCCCGCGCTCGCGGGCCACTTCCAGCTTGGGTTCGGTGGCGCTGCTGCCACTGTTCTTGCTGATCAGCACGTCGATCTGCCGGCGGGCGAACAACTGCCGCTCGTCTTCGATCAGGAACGGCCCGCGGGCACCTATGACTTCGCAGTGCTCGTTGCCCGGGCAGGTCTCCAGGGCGCGCAGGGTCCAGAATTGCCCGGGGGGAATTTCATCCAGGTGCTGCAAGGGCTCGCGGCCCAGGGTGAACAGTGGCCGCTTGAAGGGGCGCAGGGCCTCCACCAGTTGCGCCCAGCCGTCGATCTCGCGCCAGTCGTCACCCGGTTGCGGCTGCCAGGCCGGGCGCCGCAAGGCCCAGCAGGGCACGCCAGCGCTCTTCGCGGCGGCCACGGCATTGGCGCTGATCTGTGCTGCGTAGGGGTGGGTGGCATCCAGCAGCAGGCCGATCCGCTGCTCGCGGATAAAGCGCGCCAGGCCCTCGGCGCCGCCGTAGCCGCCGACCCGTACCTGGCACCGCAGGTCACCGGGCACCCGGCCGACCCCGGCCAGGCTGTAGATATGTTCCGGGCCCAGGGTGCGGGCGATGGCCAGGGCCTCGGTGACCCCGCCCAGCAGCAGGATACGGGTCATTGGAAACCTCCGGCGTGGCCGACGATGCCGCCCTGGCGGTCGATGGCAAAGACCTCTACCTGGACCTGGGGCGGCACCACGCTGCGGGCGAAATCCAGGGCGTGCCGGCATACCGCATCGCCCAGCGCGATTCCGGCGGCGCTGGCCATGGCCAGTGCCTGCTGGCTGGTATTGGCTTGGCGGATCGCCTGTTGCAGGGCCGGGTCGGCCCCCGCATCGGCGGCCCATTGCGCCAGTTGCGGCAGGTCGATACTGGAGTGGCGGCTGTGCAAGTCCATGTGCCCGGCGGCCAGCTTGCTGATCTTGCCGAAGCCGCCGCACAGGCTGAGTTTATCCACCGGTACTTTGCGCAAGTGCTTGAGCACCGCACCCACGAAGTCGCCCATTTCGATCAGGGCGATTTCCGGCAGCTCGTAGACCCGGCGCATGGTGTCTTCGCTGGCGTTGCCGGTGCAGGCGGCGATGTGCAGGTAGCCATTGGTTTTGGCCACGTCGATGCCTTGATGGATCGAAGCGATGTAGGCCGCGCAGGAGAAGGGCCGGACGATGCCGCTGGTGCCCAGGATCGACAGCCCGCCAAGAATCCCCAGGCGCGGGTTCATGGTTTTCAGGGCCAGTTCCGCTCCGCCCTCGACGTTCACCGTGACCTCGAAACCGCCGGGGTAGGCCCGTTCTTCGGCGAGCCGTTGCAGGTGCTCGCCGATCATCCGGCGCGGTATGGGATTGATCGCCGGCTCGCCCACCGCCAGCACCAGGCCGGGGCGGGTCACGGTGCCGACACCCTGGCCGGCGACGAAGCGAATGCCCGGTTCAGGGGTCAGGCGCACCCGGGAGTACAGCAGGGCGCCGTGGGTCACGTCCGGATCGTCGCCGGCGTCCTTGATAGTGCCGGCTTCGGCGCCGTCGGCGGTGTGGCGGCAGAATTCCAGGCGCATCTGCACCTGCTTGCCCTTGGGCAGGATGATCTGCACCGCGTCGGCATTGCTGCCCTCGAGCAGCAGGCGCGCGGCGGCCAGGCTGGTGGCGGTGGCGCAACTGCCGGTGGTCAGGCCGCTGCGCAGGGGCGCGGGCTGTTCCGCTGTTTCTTCACGCATGCCCCAGCCCTCGAAGGGGCGAGCTTGCTCGCCAAGGGCGTACTTCGGTCTCTTGGGCGGACGTATTCGCGAGCAAGCCCGCACCTGCAAGGTTCATGGCAGGTCCCGGGGCTTGTGCAGGTCCAGCAGGGTGATCGGCAGGGCCTGGCGCCAGGTGTCGAACTCTCCCAGTGGCTGGGCCTGGGCGATGTGAATGCGGGTCAGCTCGCCGCCGTGGCGTTCTCGCCAGTCCATCAGGGTCATTTCGCTTTGCAGGGTCACGGCATTGGCCACCAGGCGCCCGCCGGGCTTGAGTTGTTCCCAGCAGGCCTGCAGCACGCCTTCGCGGGTCACGCCGCCACCGATGAAGATCGCATCCGGGCGTTCCAGCCCGGCCAGTGCCTGGGGCGCGCGGCCGCGTATCAGTTGCAGCCCGGGCACGCCGAGTACCTCGCGGTTGTGTTCGATCAATTGCTGGCGGCCGTCGTCGGCCTCGATGGCCAGGGCGCGGCAGCTGGGGTGGGTACGCATCCACTCGATGCCGATGGAGCCGCTGCCGGCACCCACGTCCCAGAGCAGCTCGCCGGGCACCGGTGCCAGGCGCGCCAGGGTCATGGCCCGCACGTCGCGCTTGGTCAACTGGCCGTCGTGGCGAAAGGCCGAGTCCGGCAGGCCGGCGAGCCGCGACAGGCGCGGGGTGCTGGCTTCGGCGAGGCATTCGATGGCCAGCAGGTTGAGGTCGGCGATTGCCGGGTCGGCCCAGTCATTGGCGGTGCCGTCGATGCGCCGCTCCAGGGGGCCGCCCAGGTGTTCCAGCACGCTGATCCGGCTCGGGCCGAAACCGCGCTCGCGCAGCAGGCCGGCGATGGCGGCCGGGCTGTGGCCGTCATTGCTCAGCACCAGCAGGCGTACCCCGCCGGACAGTTGGGCGCTGAGTGCGCTGATCGGCCGCGCGACCACAGAGAGCGTGATCACCTCCTGCAAAGGCCAGCCCAGGCGCGCAGCCGCCAGGGAATAGGACGAAGGAAAAGACAGTACCTGGATTTCCTCTGCGGGCAGCTGCCGCGCCAGGCTGGCGCCGACGCCGAACAGCATGGGGTCACCGCTGGCCAGGACGCAGACTGCAGCACCACGCTGGCTCAGCACCGGCTCCAGGGAAAACGGGCTGGGCCACAGCTGGCGCTGGCCACGGATGCAGGGTGGCAGCAGGTCCAGCTGGCGTTGGGCGCCGACGATCTTTGATGCGCCCAGCAGGGCATGCCGGGCATTTCTGCCCAGGCCCTTGAAGCCGTCTTCACCGATTCCCACTACTGTCAGCCAGGGCGACATCTCTATTCCTCGAACGCAAAACCTGTTGTTCCGACAGGCAGGCTTTTCATGCCTTCGGACAAAGCAGGCATAATACCGCGCCTTCGCTGACGAAGCGCTTTTCCCACACGGCCGGTCACCCCCTTGAACGAACGCTCGATGTCCACTGCCATCCGCCCCTCGGCCTGCCCGGGGTTGCTGCGCATCGTCCCGGCGCTGGACGGTAGCATCTGCCGGATCAAGCTGGCTGGCGGCGTCATCAGCGCGGAGCAGGCCGTGGCAGTGGCCGAGGCGGCGCAGGCTTACGCCGGTGGCGTGATCGAGGCCACCAACCGCGCCAACCTGCAGATTCGCGGCATCGGCCCGGAGCATCAGGCACTGATCGCCGCACTGCTGGCTGCCGGGCTTGGGCCGACTACTGCCGCCGGTGACGATGTGCGCAACCTG
Organism: Pseudomonas sp. NFPP25; assembly: GCF_900116505.1. NCBI lineage: Bacteria > Pseudomonadati > Pseudomonadota > Gammaproteobacteria > Pseudomonadales > Pseudomonadaceae > Pseudomonas > Pseudomonas sp. NFPP25. Next base: position 610,865 of record NZ_FPBG01000005.1, read on the forward strand.
ATGCTCAGCCCCTGCGCCGGGATCGATCGGCAGTGCTTGATGGATACCCGGCCCCTGGCCGCACAGATTCTCGACACCTTGCAGGGCCATCCGCGCTTTCACCAACTGTCGGCCAAGTTCGCCGTACAGCTCGACGGTGGCGAAGCCCTGGCCATGCTCGAACATCACCATGACCTGTGGCTGTCGGCCCTTGAACGCGACGGCCAGGGGCTGCTGGCGTTCGGCCTGGCTGGCTGCCCGGTGGATGAACCCCTGGCGGCGGTGGCGCAGGACCAGGGCCACGAGCTGCTGGTGGCCGTGCTGGAGCTGTTTCTCGACCTGGCGCGGCCGGAACAGACGCGCATGCGTCACCTGCTGATGGACATGTCGCGGGAGGATTTCCTCGCTCAACTGGAGCCCCGCCTGAGCCGGCCGCTGTTGAATATCGGTGGTTGGCGGCGCCAGGCCAGTGACGCCGGGCTGCACATCGGTACTTATCCACAGGCTGCGCCCGGGCAGGTCTATGTTGGCGCGGGCACGCCCCTGGGGCGGCTCGATCCGGCCATGCTCAAGGGCGCGGCGCAATTGGCCCGAGAGTACGGCGACGCCAGCCTGCGCCTGACCCCCTGGCAGAGCCTGCTGCTGCCCTCGATCGCCGCGGCGGATGCGCCGGCGGCCACTGCCGCCCTGGAACAACTGGGCCTGCTGTGCAGCCCGCAACAGGCCTTGGCTCACTTGATCGCCTGCACCGGTTCCAGTGGTTGCGGCAAGGCCCTGGCCGACACCAAAAGCGACGCCCTGCAACTGGCAGGACTGCTCCAGCGCCATGGCCGCCAACTGGATGTGCACCTGTCCGCCTGCCCGCGTTCCTGCGCCGCCGCTCATGTGGCGCCGGCCACCCTGCTGGCGGTGGCCCCAGGGCGCTATGACTTGTATTTGCGCGATGCAGCGCTGCCGGGTTTCGGCACGCTGCACGCACGCAACCTTTCTATTGAAGCGGCAGAGGCATTGCTCGATGCCCGCCCACGGAGCAACCTTGATGCTTGATTACATCCGCGACGGTCAGGAGATCTATCGCAACTCCTTCGCGATCATTCGCGAAGAAGCCCGGCTGGAGCGCATTCCCGCCGACCTGGAGAAACTCGCCGTGCGGGTGATCCATGCCTGCGGCATGGTCGAGGCCGTCGATGGCCTGCAGTTTTCCGAGGGCGCCGGCAAGGCCGGGCGCGATGCCCTGGCGGCCGGTGCACCGATTCTCTGCGATGCGCGCATGGTTTCCGAGGGTATTACCCGGGCCCGCTTGCCGGCCAACAACCAGGTGATCTGCACCCTGCGCGACGACAGCGTGCCAGCGCTGGCCCGGGAGCTGGGCAACACCCGTTCCGCTGCGGCCCTGGAGCTGTGGCGCCCGCACCTGGAAGGCAGCGTGGTGGTGATCGGCAACGCGCCCACCGCCTTGTTCTACCTGCTGGAAATGCTCGATGCGGGCGCGCCGAAACCGGCGCTGATCCTCGGCTTCCCGGTGGGCTTCGTCGGCGCCGCCGAATCCAAGGCGATGCTCGCCGCCGACAGCCGCGGGGTGCCCTTCGTGATCATGCAGGGCCGCCTGGGCGGCAGCGCCATGGCGGCGGCTGCGGTCAATGCCCTGGCCACGGAGGTCGAATGATGCAGCAGCCCGGACGTTTGATCGGCCTTGGCGTGGGCCCCGGTGACCCGGAACTGATTACCCTGAAGGCCCTGCGCCTGCTGCGCGAATCACCGGTGGTGGCCTACTTCGTGGCCAAGGGCAAGAAGGGCAATGCCTTCGGCATCATCGAAGGGCATCTGCAACAGGCCCAGACCCTGCTGCCCCTGGTGTACCCGGTCACCACCGAGGTGCTGCCGGCGCCGCTGTCCTACGAACAAGTGATCAGCGACTTCTACGACAGCGCCAGCCAGGAGCTGGCGCAGCACCTGGACGCCGGCCGCGACGTGGCGGTGATCTGCGAAGGCGACCCGTTCTTCTACGGCTCCTACATGTACCTGCACGACCGGCTGGCCGAGCGTTACCAGGCCGAAGTGGTGCCGGGGGTGTGCTCGATGCTGGGCGGCGCTTCGGTGCTGGGCGCGCCGTTGGTGTATCGCAACCAGAGCCTGTCGGTGCTTTCCGGGGTGCTGCCCCATGAGGAACTCAAGCGTCGCCTGGCGGACGCCGATGCGGCGGTGGTGATGAAGCTGGGGCGCAACTTCCCCAAGGTGCGCCAGGTCCTGGAAGAACTGGGGCTGGCGCGGCGTGCGCTGTACGTCGAGCGCGCCACCATGGCCAACCAGAAGATCGTGCCGCTGGATGACGTGGAGCCGATGTCCTCGCCGTACTTCTCGCTGATCATCGTTCCCGGCGAAAGGTGGCAAGGCTGATGGCCCGTTCAACTCCGGCCATCGTCATCCTTGGCCAAGGCAGCCTCGACACCGCACGGCAGATCCAGCGGCTGTATCCCGACTCGTTGATCCACGGTCTGGCGGAACGGGTCGAAGGCGCCGACCGGGTCTACCACGAATTCGGCGCGACCCTGCGCCAGCTCTATCAGCAGGACACGCCCATCATCGCCCTGTGTGCGGCCGGCATCGTGATCCGCACCCTGGCGCCGCTGCTGCTGGAAAAGGGCGCCGAGCCGCCGGTGCTGGCGGTGGCCGAAGACGGCAGCGCCGTGGTGCCGCTGCTGGGCGGTCTTGGCGGCGTCAACGTCATGGCCCGGGAAATCGCTGCGGGCCTTGGAGTGGCCGCGGCCATTACCACTAGCGGTGAACTGCGCTTCGGCACCTGCCTGCTCAACCCGCCCAGTGGCTATGCCCTGGGTGACCTGGAGCTGGGCAAGCGGTTCGTCTCCGACCTGCTGGGTGGCGAAAGCGTGCGCATCGAAGGCGCAGCACCCTGGCTGGCCGCAGCGAAGCTGCCCGAGGACGACCAGGCCCGCCTGACCATCCGGGTCGGTTCCGCCGAGCGCGAGCCCGTGGCCAATGAGCTGCTGATCTACCCCCGCAGCGTGCTGGTTGCCTGCCGTGGGCAGCGACTGGCCGGCGAAGCTGATAGCGACCTGGCCACGCACATCCGCCAGGCCCTGCATCAGGCGCGCATCGCCGTGCAGTCAGTGGCGTGCCTGCTGGCCGCCGACCGCGACATGGCCGACCGTGCCCTGCACCAGGCAGCAGCGCAACTGGGCGTACCGCTGCGCTTCCTGCCGGCCGCCGACAGCGTCGTCGAGCTGGCGCAACAGGCGGTGCCGCAATTGCTGCCGCCGCTGAAGGTGGGCGAGGACATCGCCATTGCCGTGGCCAACCAGCCCCTGTACCCCGAGCAGATCGGCCGTCCCCGTGGGCGTCTGGCCGTGATCGGCCTCGGTCCGGGCGCTGCCGAGCTCATGGTGCCCGTGGTGAAAGCCGAACTGGCCCGGGCCAATGACATTCTGGGTTATGAGACCTATGTGCGCATGGCCGGTCCGTTTCGCGCCGACCAGGTGATGCACTGCACCGATAACCGCGAAGAGATGCAGCGCGCCCGTCACGCCTTCGAGCTGGCGGCCCAGGGCCGTTCGGTGGTGGTGGTGTCGTCCGGCGACCCGGGAGTGTTCGCCATGGCCGCGGCGGTGCTCGAAGCCCTGCACGAATCCAGCGACCCGGCCTGGCACAGCGTCGATCTGGAGATCCTCCCGGGCGTCTCCGCCTCCCTGGCTACCGCGGCACAGGCCGGTGCGCCTCTGGGCCATGACTTCTGCGTGCTGTCGCTGTCGGACAATCTCAAACCCTGGGACATCATCGAGAAGCGCCTGGACCTCGCCTCCCAGGCGGATCTGGCCCTGGCCTTCTACAACCCGATTTCCCGCTCGCGGCCCTGGCAACTGGGCCGGGCCCTGGAGATCGTGCGCCAGCACCGTACGCCGCAAACCCCTGTGGTATTGGGGCGCGACATTGGCCGCCCGGGCCAGACCCTGCGGGTCATCACCCTGGGCGAGCTGACCCCGGAGCAGGTGGACATGCGCACCATGGTGCTGGTGGGTTCCTCCACCACCTGCGTCTTCCCCCGGGCCGGGGGCGGCGACTGGGTGTACACCCCGCGCTGGTACGGCAATAAACCCCTCTAGGAGTCGCTGGGTTCGGCGGTCAGCAGCCAGGTGATGAATTCGAAGAAGCCGGCCCATCTGGCGGGGATGCGGCCGGCGACGAAAGCTTCCCGGTCGCCCAGGTCGAAATCCCAGACGCCGCCGCTGTCCTTGTCCAGCAAGTAGCCGCCTTCGCCTTGCAATGAGGTGAAGGCCACAAAGTTCTCTGGCAGCTCCCAGACCTCATGGATGAACTCGGTGCCCATGCGAACTTCCTCGCCGGGCCCGGCAATGTCGAGGAGCACTTCGTCGCTGGCGCGGCTGCTGAAATCGGCGGGGTGGCAGGCCAGGTAGATCTGTGCGAACTCGCTGTCCGGGGCAATGCCCAGGGCTTCCAGCGCCAGGGTGACCTCGGCGCTTTCAGGAAGCGGGCGGTAGCGGGGCTGGGCTTCGATCAGGGCAATCAGTGGCGCTGGAATCATGCAGGGTACTCGGTGGCGCGTGGCCATTTGTCCAGCGGCAGATGGTTCATGTCGCGGGTGAATTGTTCCCGGGCCTGGCCCAGGGTTTTATGGTTCGGCCCGCTCGGCACATCCAGCGCTTCGCTGCCGTCGTCTTCCCAGTGGCACAGGTCGCAGATCTCGTATTCGCCTCGTGCGCCCAGGGTCAGGTAGCCGCAGCAGGGGCAGGCCTCCAGGCACTCGATGTTCGCGCTGACGGTGTAGTCACCCAGCCCGGCTTCACGCAGGCAGCGCCTCAGGTACAGGTGGGTCACGCCGCGATATTCGGCGCGCAGGGCGATCAGCAGCAGCGCGTCGTAGCGTGGGTCTTGCACCTCTTGCGGGGGCTCCGGTTGGGTCAGGATCTGTTGTTGCAGGCTGGGTGCAAGTGCCGCGAATTCAAGGTCGTCGCTGTCTATTCCCCACCAGTTCAGGAGGTGGGAGAAGCGCGCGGCGGCGTCGAGGCCGGGCAACCTCTGGCGGCTCAGAAGGTCGATGGCTGCGTTGGCGGTGAGTTTTTCCATGGGGGCTCGGCTTTTCGAGGGGGCGGTTCAGGGCCAGGTCAGGGTCAATTGGTCAGGGCGCTGAATGGGTATTCGTACCCTGACCCCGGAGGTCGATTCGCCATGGAGGTACTGGTCCTGGATCTCTACTCGGTTGAAGGGGTTGGTGTCCCGCAGGGCAATCAGCCAGATCAGTGCATCCGAGCCTTTTTCCTGCAAGGCCAGGAAGCCATCGCCGCCGTAGCCTGCCGTCTCCCCACCCCGGGCATAGAACGACTGTGGACCGTCGGTGCACAAGCCCAGGGTGGTGACGAAGTCAGGCTCATCCTGTTGGGGATAGTCCAGGGCCGGCAACCAGACGTTGTTGATCAGCCGGGGATGTTCATAGGGCAGGTCGAACAGGCAGTAGAACCCGCTGCCGAGGACCAGGGTGTTTTCCCGGGGGAAACACCCGGCCTGCCATTGTTCCTGAATGAAAGCGGCATCGGCGCTGTAGGGCATTGGGTGGTTCCTGCTCCTGCTGGAAGGGGGGGGCTACAGGTTCGAGACCTGGCGAAAACCGGAGTTGTAGGCGCATTGCCCGGCGTACTCGGGGCGTGCATCACAGGCCTTGAGGCAACCCTGGACGCCCTTGGGAAAGCGCGCCTCCACCGACATAGCGAAACCGTAGGTCGGCGTGGTCACCGCAAAGCTGCTGTTGCAGGCCACTTGCGTGCTGTAGGTGAAGGTCATGGCCTCGCGCCGGCCGTTGTGGGCGAAGGCCACCTCGAAGCTGTCGAGGCTGTTCCAGCCCGACAGCGGCAGCACTACAAAACGGTAGCGGGTGCTGTCCAGGCGTTGGCCGATGACCCGCAGGTTCTTGCTCGATGAGTCGGCCTTGGGCGAAGGGTAGGGCAGGGCCAGCAGCGCCCGCGGGTCACCCACCACGCCCAGTTCGAAGCCGATACCTTTTTGGTAGAAGGGTATCTCCAGGGCCGGTGCGCCCTCGATCTTCACGTACTGGCTGGATGCATAGGGGCCGCGGGTTTCAGGCTTGTAGTCCGGCGCTTTGGCGAAGCTGACTTCAAGCTCCAGCACCGCGTCTGAGGCCTTGGCGTGCTCGGTGCGTATATCGCTGGGTTGCTCGCTGCCATGGCTGGCGCAACCGGCCAGCACCATGGCCGTAGTCAGTTGCAGCAGCTGTCGGGCGGGCCATGGACGTAGAACGGTCATCACTCAATGCTCCTTCTTCAGCGGGCTGGAGTTCAGGCCCAGCCCCTTGAGCTGCCAGCTTCCCTGCACCTGCTGCCAGCTGAACTGGCGGCCGACCCAGTCCACCTGCAAGGCGTGATGCAGGCGGCTCTGGTCAATGCGCCGGCCTTCGTCCAGGGCCTTTCGCGCGCGGTCGCCGGCTTGGTTGAACAGGGGCCAGAGCTGGCTCAGGTTCAGCTCCTTGCTGATCGGCAACTGGGCATACACGCCCTGTTCCGCCGAACTGAGCAGCAGCCCTTCCTTGCCGAGGAACGCAGCACTGCTGTTGTCCGGCGACACCGACACCAGCATGGCGTAGTGGGAGAACCCCCAGCCGGGCAGCCGCTCGTCGAACCACAGCACTTGCCCGGTGGAGGGCACCAGGGCCCGCGCGCCCTCGGGAAACAGCAGCAGGTCGCTGCGTCCGGGTTGCGGCTGGCCCCAGTCGGGTTCGCTCTTGCTCTTGACCGGGCTGAGGATGCGGGCCAGGGGCGTGTCGTTCTGCACGGCGATCAGCACCGTGCCGACGCCCATCCATTCGATGGTGGTGGCCAGCAGTACCGGTTGCCCGCCCCGGGTCGCCCCGGTGGGTTTTACATCGGTGATCTGCCAGGCGTTCAGCGGCCGATAGAGCTGGCCCTTGTAGGTGATTTCCCGGGGGCTGCTGCCGTCCCGACGGTGGTACACCTTGAAGTCGCCAAAGCGCTCAATGGATTCACTGGTCTTGTTCAGCCAGGCCTCGAGCTTGGCCTGGGGCGATTCGCCAGCCAGTGCCGGGAGGGGCATGAGCAGGAGCCCGGCCAGCAGGCAGGCCAGGCCGCGCCCGATCTGCGCAAGGCACAGGGCGCGCGCGGCGACGGGGCCCGTGCCAGTGGGTCGTTGAAGAGTCTGCATTCCGTTGCCTGTCGCTTGATGGGAGGGTGGCCGGGGCCCTAAGGGACCAGGTAGCCCCTGACCCCGGTGAAGATGATCTGCGCCGCCAGGGCGCAGACGAACAGCCCCATCAACCGGCTGACGATCTGCAAGCCCTGGTCGCCGAGGATGCGTTCGATGCGGTTGGACAGGTACAGCACCACCCCCACGGTGAGGCTGGCCAGGGCGATGCTGAGGATGGCGGTGAGCTTGTCGTCCCAGTGCGGCTGGCTGACGCCCATCACCAGCAGGGCGCCGATGGTGCCCGGGCCCACGGTCAGGGGAATGGTCAGCGGGACTATGGTCACATCCTGCTGCACGTTGTCGGTCTGCACCGCCGATTTGCCCTGGGCCATGCCCAGGGCAGAGATGAACAGCACACTGCCGGCGCCGATGCGGAAGGCGTCCACGGTGATGCCGAACACGCCGAAGATCACCCGGCCGAACAGGTACAGCAGGATGCTGGAGACCAGGGTCGCCAGGGCCACTTTCCAGGCCAGGCGCCGGCGCTCCTTGAGCGAATAGCCGCGGGTCAGGCTGATGAAGCACGAGAGCACGAAGAAGGGGCTGTAGAGCACCAGCATCTTCAGGTAAACGCTGAACAGCACGTGGAGCATGGTGGGAGCTCACGACTAAAGGAGGGCGAGCGAGAGTTTAACAGGCGCCGCAGAGCCTGTCGGCTCAACTGGTGTGCGCGGTGCTGCGCTCGCGCAGGTCGCGCTGGGTCACCCAGTGTTCCACCAGTTCCCGCAGTTGCGAGAGCTCCACGGGCTTTGCCATGTGCCCATCCATGCCGGCCTGGCGCGCGCGCTCTTTGTGCTCGGCGAGGATGTGCGCGGTGAGCGCCACCACCGGGGTACGCACCCGCTGGTTGCCGACTTCCCAGGCGCGCAGTTGCTGGGTGGCGGAGAAGCCGTCGAGCACCGGCATTTCGCAGTCCATCAGTACCAGGTCGTAGCGGTTGGCTTTCATTGCCTGCAAGGCTTCCTCGCCGTTGCTGGCGGTATCAGGCTGCAGGTTGAGCTTGCCGAGCATGCCGCGGATGACCTTGGTGGAAATGCTGTTGTCCTCGGCCACCAGGATGCGGAAGTCGCTGGGCACGGTGACTGGCGCCGGGGCCTGGGCAGCTTGCGCCGGCTGGTTGTAGGGGGCGGCGGGGGCCTTGTCGCGCTGATTGAGTTCGTCCGCCAGGGTGGTCTTGAGGGTGTAGCCGGCCACTGGCTTGGCGAGGATGCGCTTGATCCCGGCATTGCGTGCAATCACCTTGCTCGGCGCATTGCTGATGCCGGTGAGCATGATCAGCAGGATGTCGTGGTTCAGGCTCGGGTCTTCCTTGATCTTCGCCGCCAGTTGCATGCCGGTCATGCCGGGCATGTTCTGGTCCAGCAATACCACGTCGAAGTAGTCCCGCAGGTGCGCCTTGGTGCGTAGCAGGGCCAGGGCTTCCTTGCCCGATGGCACGGCGCTGACGTTCAGGCCCCAGGCACTGCACTGCTGTACCAGCACCTTGCGGCAGGTGTCGTTGTCGTCCACCACCAGTACCCGCGCGCCCTGCAGGGGGCCGTCGAGGTCGGCGGTCGGGTGTTCCAGGCGCTCGGCATCCAGGGGCAGGGTCAGCCACAGGGTGCTGCCCTGGTTGGTGCCGCTCTTGATGCCGAACTCGCCATGCATCAGCAGGATCAGTTGACGGGCGATCACCAGCCCCAGGTTGCCCCCCAGGCGGGTGGTGGCGAGGAAGTTCTTGCTGTGCAGCTCGGTGTGCAGCAGGGCTTCGCGCTCTTCGGCCTCCATCGGCTGGCCGCTGTCCTGCACGGCGATGCGCAGGCGCGGTTTGCTGCTGCGCTCGTCGAGGGCGACGACGATCAGCACTTCGCCTTCATCGGTCTTCTTCAGGGCATTTTCCAACAGGCTCAGCAGGGCCTGGCGCAGGCGTGTCGGGTCACCGCTGATGACCCGTGGCACCTGGGGCTGGATGAAACTGATCAGCTCGACGTTCTGCTGTTCGGCCTTGGCCCGGAAGATGCTCAGGCAGTCTTCGATCAGGGCGTTGAGGTCGAACTGCACATCGTCCAGTTCGATCTGCCCGGACTCCAGCTTGGAGATGTCGAGGATCTCGTTGATCAGGGTCAGCAGCTCGTTGCCGGCACTGTGGATGGTCTGCACGTAATCGCGCTGCTTGACCGACAGCGGGGTGCCCAGCAGCAGCTCGGTCATGCCCAGCACGCCGTTCATCGGGGTGCGGATCTCGTGGCTTATCTTGGCCAGGAACTCGGCCTTGGCATTGACCTCGGCGGTGCTGGCGGCCAGGTCGCGGCTGACGCTGAAGCGGTTCTCGGTGATGTTGCGCTGGCGCTCGCCCAGGGCAATGCTCATCAGCAGCCCGGCGATGCACACCACGCTCAAGAGGGTGACGATCAGGCCTTGCGGGGCCACCAGGGTCAGCCCCAGCAGGGCCGGCAGGATCACCAGGGTGCCGAGGTTGAAGATCACCATGGCGGCGACGAACAGGCGCGCCGGGCGATAACCCTTGTGCCAGTGATAGCCACCGACGAACAGCATGCTCAGGCCGGCCAGGGCCACCAGGCCGTAGGTGATGATGTTCAGCGGCAGGGTATCGACGAACAGCAGCAACAGGCCGAACAGGCTGATCAGCAGGATGTTGCCCAGCAGCAGGCGGTTCAGCGGATGCGCGCCCAGGGGGGCGAAAAAGCGGTAGGCGAACATCATCCCGCAGGGCGCGGTCAGCAGCAGGGCGATATAGGCCCCCGGCGTCTGCAGGGCTTCCCAGGCCGGGAGCCAGGGCCCGAACAGGTTCAGCAGCATCAGCAGGCTGAGGGTCAGCAGCCCTTCGCAGGCTGCCAGCCACAGGCTGCTGCGCGAACGGGTGTAGGCGAAGCGGGTGAGGTTGTGCAGGATCAGCATCGCCAGGCAGCCGAACAGCAGGCCGTAGATCAGCGTCTGGCTCTGGTCGGCCGCGCCCATCACCGCCGATTGCAGGGTGATGAAGGGGCGCAGTTCGTGTTCGGACACCAGGCGTACATAGACGTCCAGTGGCTTGGCGCTTTGCGGCAGCGGCAGCATGAAGTCGCTGCTGGGCAGGGGCTTTTGCGCCTGCGACGGGCCGGAGCCGGTGTTCACTTGCTCGATCAGCTTGTCGCCTTCGAGCACGTAGAGGTTCAGGTGGGACAGGTCGGGGGCGAAGATCCGCAGGATCTGCTCATGGGTTCCCGGTTGCAGCTTGAAGCGTAGCCACAGGGCGCCATCGGGCTCGGCGGCGGTGAGCTTGTCCAGCTCGATCGGGCTGAACTGGTTGGTGTAGCGCGGGGAGCGGATGTCACTGAGCTGCAGGTCGGCCTGTTCGTCGAGCAAAACCGCCCAGCCACTGCCTTGAGCGGCCAGGGCCGGGTTCAAGCAGAGCAGGGTCAGCAAGGTGACGGTGAAGCCTAGGGCAATCCTGAGCCAGCGCACGGCGAAATCCCTTCGTTGGTTGATGCCTGATTATAACTATGCGCGGCGTAATGACCGCACGGCAAGGGCGTGTGCCCTTGCCGGGGTCAACGACAGCCTTACTCCTGGCCGCGCTCGCGGGCAATGGCGCGGTAGCCGATGTCCTTACGGTAGAAGCAGCCCTGCCAGTCGATCTCGGCCGCCAGGCGGTAGGCCTGTTGCTGAGCCGCGTCGACACTGTCACCCATGGCGGTAGCGCACAGTACCCGGCCGCCGGAGGTCACGACCTGGCCATCCTTGAGTGCGGTACCGGCGTGGAACACCTTGCCTTCCAGTGCTGCCGCGGCGTCCAGGCCAGTGATGGCCGCGCCCTTGGCATAGTCACCAGGATAGCCGCCTGCCGCCAGAACGATACCCAGGCTCGGGCGTGGGTCCCACTGCGCTTCGACCTTGTCCAGGGCCTGGGCCAGGGCGGCTTCCACCAGCAGCACCAGGCTCGATTGCAGGCGCAGCATCACCGGTTGGGTTTCCGGGTCGCCGAAGCGGCAGTTGAACTCGATGACTTTCGGGTTGCCGGCCTTGTCGATCATCAGCCCGGCATAGAGGAAGCCGGTGTAGACGTTGCCTTCCTCGGCCATGCCGCGCACGGTGGGCCAGATCACCAGATCCATCACCCGCTGGTGCACTTCTGAAGTGACCACCGGTGCCGGGGAGTAGGCGCCCATGCCACCGGTATTGGGGCCAGTGTCGCCGTCGCCGACGCGCTTGTGGTCCTGGCTGGTGGCCATGGGCAGCACGTTCTTGCCGTCGACCATGACGATGAAGCTGGCTTCCTCGCCGTCGAGGAACTCCTCGATCACCACGCGGGAACCGGCGTCGCCGAAGGCATTGCCGGCGAGCATGTCGCGCACCGCTTCCTCGGCTTCGGCCAGGGTCATGGCCACGATCACGCCTTTGCCGGCGGCCAGGCCGTCGGCCTTGATCACGATCGGGGCGCCTTTTTCACGCAGGTAAGCCAGGGCCGGCTCGATCTCGGTGAAGTTCTGATAGTCGGCAGTAGGGATCTTGTGGCGGGCGAGGAAATCCTTGGTGAAGGCTTTCGAACCTTCCAGCTGCGCAGCACCGGCCGTCGGGCCGAAACAGTCCAGGCCACGGGAGCGGAACAGGTCGACCACGCCAGCCACCAGCGGCACTTCCGGGCCGACGATGGTCAGGGACACATTCTTCTGAGCAAAGTCTGCAAGCTGCTCCAGGGCCAGTACGTCGATGGCGACGTTCTCGCACTTGGCCTCGATGGCGGTGCCGGCGTTGCCTGGGGCGACGAACACTTTCTGAACCCGTGGGTCCTGAGCGACTTTCCAGGCCAGAGCGTGTTCACGACCGCCGCTACCAATGATCAGTACATTCATTTCAAAAACCTCGGATGACGCTAATTCTGTTTTGGAACCTGAAGAGCTGGACGCCTCAGGAGGTTGCAATGACAGTGGTAGATGCAAGGCGGAGCCCACCTCGATGAGCGCAGTGCCTGTTGGCAATGAGCATCATCGAGGTGGGCTCCAACGCAGCAGATGCCGGTGTCAGTGCGACCGTTGTCGTATCAGTGACGGAAGTGGCGCATGCCGGTGAACACCATGGCAATGCCCGCTTCGTCGGCCGCGGCAATCACTTCGTTGTCACGCATCGAGCCGCCGGGCTGGATCACTGCGGTGATGCCGACCTTGGCGGCGTTGTCCAGGCCGTCGCGGAACGGGAAGAACGCATCGGAGGCCATGACCGAACCGGCGACTTGCAAGCCGGCGTGCTCGGCCTTGATGGCGGCGATTCGCGCGGAGTTCACGCGGCTCATCTGGCCGGCGCCGACACCGATGGTCTGGCGGTTCTTGGCGTAGACGATGGCGTTGGACTTGACGTACTTGGCGACTTTCCAGGCGAAGATCAGGTCGTTGATCTCTTGCTCGGTCGGGGCGCGCTTGGTCACGACTTTCAGGTCATCGGCACTGATCATGCCGATGTCGCGGCTCTGCACCAGCAGGCCGCCGTTGACGCGCTTGTAATCCCAGGCCGCAGCGCGCTCAGCCGACCACTGGCCGCAGGCCAGCAGGCGCACGTTGGCCTTGGCAGCGACAATGGCGCGGGCTTCTTCGCTGACGCTCGGGGCAATGATCACTTCGACGAACTGACGCTCGACGATGGCCTTGGCGGTGGCTGCATCCAGCTCGCGGTTGAAGGCGATGATGCCGCCGAAGGCCGATTCGGTGTCGGTGGCGTAGGCCAGTTCGTACGCCTGGCGGATACCGCCTTCAGCGTCCGGGCTGACCGCCACGCCGCACGGGTTGGCGTGCTTGACGATGACGCAGGCCGGCTTGACGAAGCTCTTCACGCATTCCAGCGCGGCGTCGGTGTCGGCCACGTTGTTGTAGGACAGCTCTTTGCCTTGCAGTTGGGTCGCGGTGGCGATGCCGACTTCAGCAGGCTTGGCCTCAACGTAGAACGCCGCGCTCTGGTGCGGGTTCTCGCCGTAGCGCATTTCCTGGGCCTTGATGAACTGGCTGTTGAAGGTGCGCGGGAATTCGCTGCGGCCGGATGTCGAGAGGGTTTCGGCGGCCTGGTTCACGGTGCCCATGTAGTTGGCGATCATGCCGTCGTACGCAGCGGTGTGTTCGAAGGCCTTGAGCATCAGGTCGAAGCGCTGGGCGTAAGTCAGGCCACCGGCCTTGAGGCTTTCCAGGACGCCGGCGTAGTCGCTGGCATTGACCACGATGGCCACGTCCTTATGGTTCTTGGCCGCCGAGCGGACCATGGTCGGGCCGCCGATGTCGATGTTCTCGATGGCGGTCGGCAGGTCGCAGCCTGGCTTGTTGATGGTGGCTTCGAACGGGTAGAGGTTGACCGCGACCAGGTCGATCGGCTTGATCCCGTGCTCGTTCATGATGGCGTCGTCAATGCCGCGACGGCCGAGGATACCGCCGTGGATTTTCGGGTGCAGGGTCTTCACCCGGCCATCCATCATTTCCGCGAAACCGGTGTAATCCGCGACTTCCACTGCGGACACGCCGTTGTCCTGCAGCAGTTTGAAGGTCCCGCCGGTGGAGAGGATCTCCACACCAAGGGCTTCCAGCTCCTTGGCGAATTCGAGGATCCCGGTCTTGTCGGAAACACTGATCAAGGCGCGGCGGATCGGCAGGCGGGTAGTCTGGTCGGTCATCTCAATTTCCATCAAAAGCAAAGGAGTCAGCAAAAAAGGCGACCGTTTTTTACGCGGGCGCCTTTCTGGTTTGATTGAATGCTTACAGCAAATCGTACTGCTTGAGTTTCTTGCGCAGGGTACCGCGGTTCAGACCCAGGAGTTCGCTGGCCTTGGTCTGGTTGCCCTTGACGTAGTTCATCACGCTTTCGAGCAACGGAGCCTCGACTTCGGAGAGCACCAGGTTGTACACGTCCGTGACGGCAGCGCCCTCAAGGTGGGCGAAATAATTGTGCAGCGCCTTCTCGACACTCCCGCGAAGGGTCTGGCCTTCTTCGCTGGGTGTATTGAGGTGCTGTTTCAAATTCACGTTGTCGCTCACGGGTGTTGTTCCACTCACTAAAGTCTCGGTCATCATCGTCATGCGGCCACCCCCTCTCCGTCCCCTGTTTCCAGGCTCTTGTAACGTCCGGCAAAGAACTCACGAACGTTGGCGCATTGTGCTTCCGTATCTTCCAAACGATTGAAGTGGGCGCGAAACTCCCTGGCGCCCGGCAGGGTTGCGAGATACCAGCCCACATGCTTGCGCGCAATGCGTACGCCCATGACATCTCCATAGAAGGCATGCAGCGCGGCCAGGTGCTCTAGCAGAATACGTTCCACCTCGAACAGCTCCGGTGCCGGGAGGGTTTCACCGGTACTGAGGAAGTGTTCGATCTCACGAAAAATCCATGGCCGCCCCTGGGCGGCCCGGCCGATCAACAGCCCGTCGGCGCCGGTGGCGTGCAACACCCGCCGGGCCTTTTCCGGCGAGTCGATATCGCCATTGGCAAAGACCGGGATCGACACCGCCTGCTTGATCGCGGCAATGGTGTCGTACTCGGCTTCACCGGTGTACAGGTCGGCCCGGGTCCGACCATGGACCGCCAGTGCCGTGATGCCGGCCTGCTCGGCGATCTTCGCCACCGTCAGGCCGTTCTTGTTCTCCCGGTCCCAGCCGGTGCGGATCTTCAGGGTGACCGGTACATCCACAGCGGCCACTACTGCCTGGAGAATCTCGTTGACCAGGGCTTCGTCCTTCAGCAACGCGGAGCCGGCGGCCTTGTTGCAGACCTTCTTGGCCGGGCAACCCATGTTGATATCAATAATCTGTGCGCCCAACTCGACGTTGGCGCGGGCGGCGTCTGCCAGCATCTGTGCATCACCCCCGGCAATCTGCACCGAGCGGGGCTCGGGATCGCCTTCGTGGATCATGCGCAACCGCGATTTGCGGCTGTTCCACAAGCTCATGTCGCTGGTGACCATTTCCGAGACTACAAGGCCCGCGCCCAATTGCTTGCAAAGCTGACGAAAGGGCTGGTCTGTAACCCCCGCCATCGGGGCGAGAATCAAACCGTTGTGCACTGTATATGGGCCGATGCGTACCGCCGACATAGGACTTCCCTGTTGTGGGGCCGGATCATGAGAGTTCGAAAAAGGGTTGGCATGATACCCGCTCTCGATGACCGGATAAAGGCTGAATTGGATAAAATCTGAACAGTTCTTCTGTAACGTCCTGGGAGCAATCCAGGCGAAACAGTCATAAAACTGTCGTTAATCCAGAGTCGTCCGTGAACTTGTGCAGCCGATTCACTCAGGCGAGTGGAAACTCAGACTGTAGTTCACCGCTTTCGGACCGGGGTCAAGAATATCCAGGGCGATGTGAATCGGGGTCTGCGGCGGCATTTCCGCCGCATCCTGCAAGTCACCGCCCAGGTATTCCCCGGGCTTGAAGCTGCGGCTGGCGATCAGGTGGCCGTTGAGGTCGGCGAAGCGCAGCTCAAGCAGCGGGAAGGGTTGGGAGAAGGGCGCGCGGTTATAGATGATGGCGTCCACCACCAGGGCGCCGCTGAATTCCGGATGGCTGCGTACCACCAGGTTGCTGCTCTTGATCCGGGCGATGTCGACCCGGGAAGGTACCGTGCAGCCGAATTCCGGGCACAGTTGCTGGAACCAGGGGCGGTACTGGTCCTGGCGGGCCAGCTCATCAAAGTGATAGGCGACGTATTGTCCCACCAGGCCGCCGGCGGCCAGCAGGATCAGCAGCAGCCAGAGCAGGCGCTTGCCCCAGGGCGAGCGGCGCTTCTGCCAGTCGAGGTGGAGCGGGTCGTCCACCAGGTCCAGCAGCACCTCTTCCTTGACCCCGGGCTCGTTGCGCTCGCGGCGCTTCTTGCCGGAGACGGCGGGCTCGTCGTCCTGGTCGTCCGGGTTGGCAGGCGAGTGAGGTTCCAGGTCATCGTCCAGGCGCAACCTGGGCGCCTGGGGTTCGTCGTCCAGGTCCGCGAGGTTGAACGACAGCGACGGTTCGGTGCGGCTGGGCTTGGGTGGTTCGGCGCTGGGTTCGGCGTCGTCCGGTTGCACCTTGGGGGGCGAAGGCTCGCTGTCGTCCCGTTCGGCGGCGCTGCCGAACAGTCCGTCCGGCCAGTGCGCCTCGTCGGCGTCCTGGGTGTCGCGCCGGGCGCTGAGGCTGCCTTCCTTGTGCTCGCGTTCCTGGCCAAAGGCCTTGGCTGGCTGGATTTCACGCTGTTCGAGCTTGGCCAGTTCCTCATCGAGGTCCAGGTGATCCAGGTCCATCTCGGCGGCCGACCATTGCTTCTGGCTGATGGCGCGCTGAGGAGCGGCAGGGGCCGCGGGGGGGGGCAGATCCGGCTCGGGTGCCGCCGGTGCCGGCGCCACGGTCGCTGCGGGAGCAGCCGGTGGCGCTACGGGTTTGGCAGCGGCTTTCGAGGTGGCAGCTTCCTTGGCCGCGCGCTGCTCGAGCAACTGCCGTGCGGCGTTGAACACCTGCAGGCAGGAGCCACAGCGAACCACTCCACGGGCCACGCTCAACTGGGCGTGGCTGACGCGGAAGCGGGTTTGGCAATGCGGGCACTGGGTGACGAAACTGTCGGTCATGCGGCCATCCGGATTATGCAGGCGGCCATTCTAGCGCCGACGGCCGGTGATGCGCACCCAGCCATCAAGGGTGGCGATCGGGTCCAGATCGAAGTCCTGGGCATAAGCTGCGGCGACTTCCTCGCCCTGTTCGGCAAGGATGCCGGAAAGCGCCAGGCGCCCGCCGGACTTGACCAGCCCCGAAAGCTGCGGCGCCAGGGCCACCAGTGGCCCGGCCAGGATGTTGGCCACCAGTACATCGGCCTGCACCTGGGGCAGTTGCTCGGGCAGGTAGAGCGGGAACAGCTCGTCGGCAATGCCGTTGCGCCCGGCGTTGTCACGGGAGGCTTCCAGGGCTTGCACGTCGATATCGGTGCCCACCGCCTGTTTGGCGCCCAGCAACAGGGCGGCAATGGCCAGGATCCCCGAGCCGCAGCCGAAGTCCAGCACGTTGCAGTCCTTCAGGTCCTGGCCGTCCAGCCATTCCAGGCACAGGGCGGTGGTCGGGTGGGTGCCGGTGCCGAAGGCCAGGCCCGGGTCCAGCAGCAGGTTCACGGCCTCGGGCTCCGGCGCGGCGTGCCAGCTGGGAACGATCCACAGGCGCTGGCCGAAACGCATGGGCTGGAAGTTGTCCATCCAGCTGCGCTCCCAATCCTGGTCTTCGATGACTTCGCTGTGATGCTCGGGCAGCGGGCCGCCGGTCAGCAGCTCCATGTGGGCGAGTACGCTGGCGGCTTCGGTGCCGCCCTCGAACAGGGCCAGCAGATGGGTGTGGGACCAGAGCGGGGTGGTGTTCAGTTCAGGTTCGAAGATCGGCTGATCCTCGGCGTCCATGAAGGTGACCGAGACGGCACCGACTTCAAGAAAAGCGTCTTCGTAGGTTTCGGCTTGTTCTGGGCTGATGGCGAGACGGACTTGCAGCCAAGGCATGGCGGGCACCTTTGAAAATATGTGATGTGCAGCCTAGTGGGCCGCGAGAAGCGCGCAAGTTTACGCGAGACGCCCCTTGGGAGCGAGGGGGATGCCCTGTGCTTGGTCGCAAGGACGGTTGATCAGGGAATGGCCGCTGCGCGGTTCGCGAGCAGGCTCGCTCCTGCAGGGCGGCGGATACGACAAGGCCGCTCGAAAGCGGCCTTGTCGGTGTGGCGGGTGCTGATCAGTGTTGCTCGGCCAGCTTGTGCTCGAGGTAGTGAATGTTCACGCCCCCTTTGCAGAAGCCTTCGTCACGGGTCAGGTCGCGGTGCAGCGGGATGTTGGTCTTGATCCCGTCGACGACGATTTCGTCCAGCGCATTGCGCATGCGCGCCATGGCTTCGTCACGGGTGGCCCCGTAGGTGATCAGCTTGCCGATCAACGAATCGTAGTTCGGTGGAACCGCGTAACCGCTGTACAGGTGCGAGTCGACGCGCACGCCGTTGCCGCCCGGGGCATGGAAATGCTTGACCGTGCCTGGGCTTGGCATGAAGGTTTTCGGGTCTTCGGCGTTGATCCGGCATTCCAGCGCGTGGCCGCGGATCACGACGTCGTCCTGGGTGAAGGACAGCTTGTTGCCGGCGGCAATGCTGAGCATTTCCTTGACGATGTCGATACCGGTCACCATTTCCGATACCGGGTGCTCTACCTGCACGCGAGTGTTCATCTCGATGAAGTAGAAGCGGCCGTTCTCGTAGAGGAACTCGAACGTGCCGGCGCCACGGTAGCCGATGTCGATGCACGCCTTGACGCAGCGGGCGAAGACTTCCTGGCGGGCGGTCTCGTCGATGCCCGGTGCCGGCGCTTCTTCGAGGACTTTCTGGTGCCGACGCTGCAGCGAGCAGTCGCGGTCGCCCAGGTGGATGGCGTTGCCCTGGCCGTCGGACAGCACCTGAACTTCCACGTGACGTGGGTTGGTCAGGAACTTCTCCAGGTAGACCATCGGGTTGCCAAACGCCGCGCCGGCTTCGGAGCGGGTCAGCTTCGCCGAGGCGATCAGGTCTTCTTCCTTGTGCACCACGCGCATGCCGCGACCACCGCCGCCGCCAGCGGCCTTGATGATCACCGGGTAGCCGACTTCACGGCCAATGCGCAGGGCGGTTTCTTCGTCTTCCGGCAGCGGGCCGTCGGAACCTGGAACCGTCGGAACACCGGCTGCGATCATGGCGTGCTTGGCGGAAACCTTGTCGCCCATCAGGCGGATGGTCTCGGCTTTCGGGCCGATGAAGGCGAAGCCGGAGTTTTCCACCTGTTCGGCGAAGTCGGCGTTTTCCGCGAGGAAGCCGTAGCCAGGGTGGATCGCCGTGGCGCCAGTGACTTCAGCGGCCGCGATGATGGCCGGGATGTGCAGGTAGGACTGCGCGGCTTGCGCAGGGCCGATGCATACCGATTCGTCTGCCAGGCCCAGGTGCATCAGCTCCTTGTCGGCCTTGGAGTAGACGGCTACGGTCTTGATCCCCATTTCCTTGCAGGCACGCAGGATCCGCAGGGCGATTTCGCCGCGGTTGGCGATCAGGACTTTTTCCAACTTCGCAGGCTTCAACATCAAAGACTCTCCGCGGTTCAAACGATGGTGAACAGCGGTTGGTCGTACTCAACCGGCTGGCCGTCTTCGACAAGAATGGACTCGATCACACCGCTGGTTTCAGCTTCGATGTGGTTCATCATCTTCATTGCTTCGACGATGCACAGGGTGTCGCCCTTCTTCACGCTCTGGCCGACTTCAACGAAGGCTGGCGAGGTAGGCGAAGACTTGCGGTAGAAAGTACCGACCATCGGCGAACGGGCCACGGTGCCGTTCAGCGCGGGTGCGGCCGGTGCTGCAGGAGCGGCGGCGGCAGCAGGAGCGGCAGCGGCAGGCGCAGCCACTGGGGCGGCAACCGGAGCCGGTGCGTAGTACTGCTGGGCTGGAGTCTTGCTGTGGCGGCTGATGCGTACGGACTCTTCGCCTTCCTTGATCTCCAGCTCGTCGATGCCGGACTCTTCCAGCAGTTCGATCAGTTTCTTAACTTTACGGATATCCATGAATCATCAACTCCCAAGGGTCGGTCAGGGGCGTTTATCGCTTGTCGTTCAAGCGTTTGCCTGACGTTCAAGCTGTTCTAGGGCGGCCTCCAGGGCCAGTCGGTAACCGCTGGCGCCAAGGCCGCAGATCACTCCCACCGCAACATCGGAGAAGTAGGAGTGATGACGGAAAGGTTCGCGTTTGTGCACGTTGGACAAATGCACTTCGATGAATGGGATGCTCACCGCCAGCAGCGCGTCACGTAATGCGACGCTTGTATGCGTAAAAGCTGCTGGATTGATCAAAATGAAATCCACGCCTTCATCGCGGGCGGCATGGATGCGCTCGATCAATTCGTACTCGGCATTGCTCTGCAGGTACTGCAGATGGTGCCCGGCATCACGGGCCCGTTGCTCCAGGTCCTGGTTGATCTGGGCCAGGGTGGTTGCACCGTAGACCCCCGGTTCACGGGTGCCGAGCAGGTTCAGGTTGGGTCCGTGAAGAACCAGTAGGGTGGCCATCGGTTGTTCCTTGTTATCGGGGGCTGTTGTCAGAACCCGGCGACTATGCCGGAAAGACTTTATGACTGTCCAGTTCTCTGCAATAGCCAGCACGATGACCGATGTTTGCGCAAAATATGTGACCGACAGGTTAAATCCGGTCATTTGCCCTCAAGAAGGGGGGCGTGCTTCTTGTCGCCCGTTTCGTCGCTGATGGCGGTGGGTTGTGGTTTGCGCGCCCGTTTCAGAGCCTAGACGCGGAACGCTTGGACGGCCGTATGCAATTGCCCGCCCAGGTCCAGCAGGTTTTCGCCCTGGGCCCGGCCTTCGCCGATGCGCAGCAGGTTGTCGCCGCCCAACTGGTGGATGCGTTCGCTGTGATCGCGGATTTCGCTCACCGCGCCGCTCTGCTGGGCAGTGACATCGGCGATCCGCACGGCGGTATCGGCGATGGTCTGGATCGCCCCGACGATTTCGTCCAGGGCGCCATCGGCGGCCTGGGCCTGGCCGGCGGTGGCCTCGGCGTGCTCGACCTGGGCGCGCATGCCTTGTACCGATTGCTGGGCGGCGGCCTGCAGGCCGGCGATCAGGGTCTGGATCTCCGCGGTGGCCCCGGCGGTGCGCTGGGCCAGGGAGCGCACTTCTTCGGCGACCACGGCAAAACCGCGGCCCATTTCCCCGGCGCGGGCGGCTTCTATGGCGGCGTTGAGGGCCAGCAGGTTGGTCTGGTCGGCGATGGAGCGGATCACCGTCAGCACGCCGCCGATGGTGGCGGATTCCTGCGCCAGGTGTTCGATCATCTGCGCGTTGCCCTGGACTTCCCCGACAAGGGCGTGCAGCCCGGTGAGGCTCAGGCCTATGACTTTCTGCCCCTGCTGCACGGCGAGGCCAGCACTGCGGCTGGCGTCGGCGGCCTGGCTGGCGTCCCCGGCGACCTGCTGGATGGTGGCTTCCAGTTCGCCCAGGGCATCGCGGATCTGTGCGGTGTCGCCGGCCTGGCGCTCGGCGCCGCTGTGCAGGCCGCTGCTCAGGTCGGCCAGGGCGCGGCTGCTGCCGGCCACTTGTTCGGCGTTCTGGCGGATGGTGCCCACCAGGTCCACCAGGTAGGCGCGCAGGCGGTTCAGGGACTCCTCGATGTCATGCAGCTCGCGGTTGGTCTTGCCCAGCTGGATCGGTCGGCTGAAGTCGCCTTCGGCCCAGGTCGACAGCGCCGGGGCGAGGTTGGTCAGAACCCGCGCCAGCTTGCGCTGCAAGGTGTCGATCACCAGGGCGATCAACAGGATCAGGCCGATCATCAGCCCCTGCATCAGCCGCACTTCGCCCTGGATCTGCCCGTGCTGGGCCCGTACCGCCGGTTCCAGCTCGGCGATGGCCTGGCGCACGGCGTTGATCTTCAGCAGGGTTGCGGCGCTCAGGTCGGCGCGCTTCTGGATCTGCTCGCGGGTGCGTTGCAGTTCTGCCGGATAGCGGCTGAGCAGGCTGTTGAGTTCACGCTTGAAGCCTATGCCGGCATCTTCGGCGGCGGCTTTTTCGGTGTTTTCCAGGCCCATCATGGCGGCGAAATCATCGGTGCCCGATTCGCTGCTGGCGGCCACGCCCAATAAAGGCAGGGCTTCGAGCTGATCGGCCTGGGCGCGGATGCTGTTCACTTCCCGTTCCACATCGGCGGCCAGCTCGCTGCGGCCACTGCTCACCAGCTTGTCCCGGGCCAGGGAGAGCTTGCCCAGGTGCTGGGAGGCGGTGAGCAATAAAGGCAGGTAGTTCGCCGCTTCCGCGCTCCTGGCCCCGCTGGCGTATTGGCTGAGCTGCTCCAGGTTCGCGCCCAGCTCGCGTTCGGCCTGCAACAGCAGGGCCTGGGGATCGCCTGCCAGCTTGCCGGCGGCCAGCAGGTCGGTCTTGCTGAAGTCGTCGAGGCTGGCCAGGCTCGGGCGCAGGCTTTGCGCCAGCGGTGGCGGCAGTTCGCCCAGCTCGCCCTGCAGGGTTTCCAGGGCCTGGGCCGCACTGCTCAGGCGCAGGGCATCGCCGCTGGCCAGGTAGTCTTCGATATTGCGCGCCACCTGGTTCTGAAACTGCTGGGACAGCCCCAGGTAGCGCTCCATCAATAGATAGGGGCGTTCCAGGGCCCGTTGCGACCACCACAGCGTCGCCCCCAGGGCGAGGCAAACGGCAACGAGCAGCAGGGTATTGAGATTGGTCAGCAGCTTCAGGCGCATCGGGGCTCTACCAACGGCTTAAATGGTAAGCGCCTGAATTTATTGCGTTTGTATTACAAGGTTATGACCGAATCGGTGGATTCGGATGAAAAGATGGCACTTTGACTTGATCGCGCGGCCTGGACCCGATTGCGCCCGCCATGCTTGGCCCGGTACAGGGCTTCGTCGGCCTGGCTGGCCATCATCAGGCTGTCGGAATCCTCCTGCATTTCCACCACCCCGGCGCTGAAGGTGCACCACAGGTCCTGGGGCTGGGCCGGGTAGTGGATCTCGGCAAAGCGCTGGCGGATTTCGTCCAGAACCTTGCATGCGGCGTCCTGGTCGGTGTCGGGCATGACAATGGCAAATTCTTCGCCGCCGTAGCGGCCGATGAAGTCGGTCTTGCGCAGGCGCTGTTTGAGAAACAGCGCCAGGCTCTTGATCACCCGGTCGCCCATGGGGTGGCCGTGGCTGTCGTTGACCCGCTTGAAGTGGTCGATATCCAGCATGGCGAAGCTCAGCGGCTTGCCCTCGCGACGGGCGCGGAAACTGCAGTCTTCCAGCAGTTGCAGGATATGGGTGTGGTTGTACAGGCCGGTGAGGCTGTCGCGGACCATCCGCGCCTTGAGGTTGCGCGCCCGGGCCGCGCGGTTGCGCACGGTGGTGATCAGGTGCCGGGGCTTGATCGGCTTGGTGAGGAAGTCGTCGCCGCCTTCGCTCATGGCGTCCAGCTGCTTGTCCAGGTCGTCCTCGGCGGACAGGTAGATGATCGGCACGCTGACGTAGCGGTCGTTGTGGCGGATTACCTTGGCCAGCTCGGTGCCGGTGCAGGCCGGCATGTACATGTCGAGAATGATCAGGTCCGGCTGGAAGTCCGCCAGCTCGGCCATGGCTTGGATCGGTTCGATCAGGGTGCGGGTGACGATCCCGGCACTGTTGAGCAGGCGCTCGGTGTGCAGGGCCTGGGCCCGGGAGTCGTCGATGATCAGCACTTTATAAGGTTCGTACTGGGCGACGCAGGTCAGTACTTCGATTTTTTCCAGCAGGCTGGAGGCTTCCAGGGTGCCGGTGAGGAATTCCTGGCCGCCGGCGCGCACTGCGGCCAGGCGCGTCGGGGTGTCGGTTTCATGCAGGCTGAAGAACAGCAGCGGGAGTTTCTGCTCCAGGCCGACCTGGGCCTCGGCGGCCAGGGTCAGGCCCATGCCGGCACCGCAGAAATCCACATCGATGACGATGGCCGCCGGCAGGCGTTCGACCATGGACGAACGAAAGGCCGGAATGCTGTCCAGGGACTGGGCGCTGAGGCCGAAGAATTCCAACTGCTTGGCCAGGCGCTCGGCCCGGTCGTGGTCCTGCAGCATCACGTAGATCGGCTTGCGCAGGGGCGGCAGGAAGGTCTGTTCCAGTTGGTCGCCGTGGCGCAGCCCGGTGCGCGACAGGCGCTGCATCAGGCGGTTGAGGTCGGTGATCAGGTTGCTGCTGAGGCGGCCACGGTTGGCGTCCACCGCTTCCAGGGACTGGCTGATGCTGCGGGCCAGCTGGGTATGTTCGGGTTGTTCGAAACGTTCGGCGAAGCGCAACAGGCGCAGGTTGGCCTCGCACAGCTCCGACATGTCGGTGGTCGACCATTCGCTGCGTTGCAGACGCTGCCATATCTCAAGAATCTGACGTGCCTGATGAATTACCCGCTGGGCAAAGTGGTGCTTGAGGCGCTCACGGCTGGGGTCTTCTGGCTCGGTCATATCCTGACTACTAGTTAGGGTGCATGCTGAGATCGACTGGTGGCTCTATGCTAGCACCACTTTTGTGTCCCATGAGTGTCGTACGTCAATAATGTGCAAAGCGACGTTATTCAGTTCCTGACCGACTGGTCGCGTAGGCTCCGGACTGTGCTTCATTTATAGTGGCCAGCTGATTCGCAATCATTGCGCGGCGCGCATTTGCCGGAAGATTTATCCCGTCAAGGCAAGGCACGATGGAGTAGGGTTGTGGTCGAACCGATGAACTCAAGTGATTGAAAGGACATAGCCATGCTGGATTGGAAGAATCGCGCAGGCAGCGCGCCAGATCGTGCTGCCGAACCCAAGTCGGCGACACGCAGCTATTTCGGTGGCCTGCTGTTCAGTCGTGCCCTGGCCACCTTGCTGGGCCTGTATCTGCTGGTCACCGGTGCCCTGGGCTGGTACTGGAGCCAGGAGCCGGCGCTGTTCCCGGTCCAGCAGAACGCCCAGATCGCCGCCGAGAAGGAAGGCCGACAGATGGTGGTGGGCTACACCACCGTGGAAACCCTGAAGACCGTGGTCGGCACCCTGCTGGACAAGCCGGGTGGCTACATTTCCAACGACCGTTTTCCACCGGGGCTGTGGATGGACAACATGCCGAGCTGGGAATACGGCGTGCTGGTCCAGGTCCGCGACCTGACCCGTGCCCTGCGCAAGGACTTCGCCCGTTCCCAGTCGCAGTCCGCAGAAGACGCCGACCTGGCCAAGGCCGAGCCGCGCTTCAACTTCGACAACAAGAGCTGGATCCTGCCGTCCAGCGAATCGGAATACCAGGAAGGCATCAACTCCCTGAGCCGCTACCAGGCGCGTCTGTCCGATCCGAACCAGAAGACCGCGCAGTTCTATGCCCGCGCCGACAATCTCAACAACTGGCTGGGTGACGTTGGCACGCGCCTGGGCTCGCTGTCCCAGCGCCTGTCGGCCAGCGTCGGCCGGGTCAAGCTCAATACTGCTCTGAAGACCGAAGTGCCGGCCCCGGGCCAGGGCCCGCAGGTTGATGAAGAAGTGGTGGAAACCCCGTGGATGCAGATCGACAACGTGTTCTACGAAGCCCGTGGCCAGGCCTGGGCGCTGTCGCACCTGCTGCGGGCCATCGAGGTGGACTTCGCCGATGTGCTGGCGAAGAAGAACGCCACCGTCAGCGTGCGCCAGATCATTCGCGAACTGGAAGCGTCCCAGGAGCCGGTCTGGAGCCCGATGATTCTCAATGGCAGCGGCTTCGGCGTGCTGGCCAACCACTCGCTGGTGATGGCCAACTATATTTCCCGGGCCAACGCGGCGGTCATCGACTTGCGTCAATTGCTCAATCAAGGCTGATCCATGGTCGCAACCGACAAAGAGGCGGCCCACCGCGCCGCCTCCGATGCAGAACAGATTGCCTGGGTCGATGGCGAAGACCAGTTGCTGGGTGCCATGGTCCGTTCCGAGTTGCGCGAGCGCGGCCTGATCGGGCGTGGCACCTACATCATGCTGTTCAACTCCGCCGGTGAGCTGTGCGTGCACCGGCGAACCCTGAGCAAGGCCATCTACCCGGGCTACTGGGACGTCGCCGCCGGCGGCATGGTCCTGGCCAGCGAGAGCTACGCCGAGTCGGCCGCCCGGGAACTGGAGGAGGAACTGGGGGTGAGCGGGGTGGAACTGGTCGCCCACGATCATTTCTTCTTCGAGGACACCGGCAACCGCCTCTGGTGCTCGGCGTTCTGTGCGGTGTGGGACGGCCCGCTGCGCCTGCAGCCGGAAGAAGTCCTCGAAGCGCACTTCATGCCACTGGATCAGGTGCTGCGGGAAATTCACGAAAAGCCCTATTGCCCGGACTCCCTGGCTGCCCTGCAGCGCTATCTGGCACGGCGTCGCTAAAGTTGCATAAATTGGCGCTGATTGGCTCTTAGCAACCGGGCTTTTTGCCGTTACACTGCGCGACTTTTCAAGCTGAACCAGGCTGCCCTGGTTCAGTAGCGCTGCCCCTGCCTGAGTGGGGCTTCGCGGTCGATGGCACCGCCATGTGCTTCGACCAGTCTTTGTCCTCCCAAGAGGATTGCCGGTGGCCAAAAAAGCCGCATCCTTCGCCGCCCTTGGTGGCCTGGTATTTTCCACCGACGCAGGTCGACATTGCCCGGACTGTAGCCAGCCGGTAGCCGCCTGTATCTGCAACCAAACCGTGATCCCGGCCGGCGACGGCATTGCCCGCGTGCGCCGCGAAAGCAAGGGCCGTGGCGGCAAGACGGTGACCACCATCACCGGCGTGCCCCTGGCCGAAGATGCCCTCAAGGAGCTGGCCACGACGCTGAAGAAACGCTGTGGTACCGGCGGCGCCCTGAAAGACGGCGTCATCGAAATCCAGGGCGACCATGTCGAGCTACTCTTGGCGGAACTGGTCAAGCACGGTTTCAAGGCGAAGAAGTCCGGCGGCTAGCAGCCTCTGTGAAAACCACCTGTGACTGGACCCTGTCTTGATTCGCTCAGGACACCGGCGTCGTCTCCATGGTTTTCACAGAGCCTGTTCATGAACGGTTTCTAAACTCGGCACGGCGGGCGCGGTCTATTGCGCTTGCAGGCTAATCGTCATTTTCATTCTTTAGACTGCGCCAGCCCTGGAGTGGGGCGGCGCTCTATGACTTCTTTATAGGGGACTTCGATGTCCGTACGACGCACACGTAAAGACGATGGCAGCCAATGGACAGTTGCGGACAGCCGCAGTGTCTACGGGATTCGCCATTGGGGGGCCGGGTATTTCGCGATCAATGACGCCGGTCGCGTCGAAGTTCGTCCGAACGGCCCGAGCAGCTTGCCCATCGATCTGTTCGAGCAGGTCGAGGAGCTGCGCAAGAGCGGCTTGTCCCTGCCGTTGCTGGTGCGCTTCCCGGACATCCTCCAGGACCGCGTGCGCCAGCTGACCGGTGCCTTCGATGCCAACATCGGGCGCCTGGAATACCAGAGCAAGTACACCGCGCTGTACCCGATCAAGGTCAACCAGCAAGAAGCGGTGATCGAGAACATCATCGCCACCCAGAATGTTTCCATCGGCCTGGAAGCCGGCTCCAAGCCGGAGCTGCTGGCGGTCCTGGCCCTGGCGCCCAAGGGCGGCACCATTGTCTGCAACGGCTACAAGGACCGCGAGTTCATCCGCCTGGCGCTGATGGGCCAGAAGCTGGGCCACAACGTGTTCATCGTCATCGAGAAAGAGTCCGAAGTGGGCCTGGTGATCGAGGAAGCGGCGTCCCTCAAGGTCAAGCCACAGGTGGGCCTGCGGGTGCGCCTGTCGTCCCTGGCTTCGAGCAAGTGGGCCGACACCGGTGGTGAAAAGTCCAAGTTCGGCCTGTCGGCGGCGCAACTGCTGTCGGTGGTGGAGCGTTTCCGCGCCGCCGGCCTGGACCAGGGCATCCGCCTGCTGCACTTCCACATGGGCTCGCAGATCGCCAACCTGGCGGACTACCAGCACGGCTTCAAGGAAGCGATCCGCTACTACGGCGAGCTGCGCAACCTCGGCCTGCCGGTGGACCACATCGACGTCGGCGGCGGCCTGGGTGTGGACTACGACGGCACCCACTCGCGCAACGCCAGTTCGATCAACTACGACATGGACGACTACGCCGGCGTGGTGGTGGGCATGCTCAAGGAATTCTGCGATGCGCAGAGCCTGCCGCACCCGCACATCTTCTCCGAGAGCGGCCGCTCCCTGACCGCCCACCACGCCATGCTGGTGGTGCAGGTCACCGACGTCGAGAAGCACAACGACGACGTGCCGCAGATCGACAACAAGCAGGAGCTGCCGGAAACCGTGCAATGGCTGGTGGACCTGCTGGGCCCGACTGACATTGAAATGGTCACCGAAACCTACTGGCGCGCCACTCACTACATGAGCGACGTGGCGGCCCAGTACGCCGACGGCAAGCTGACCCTGGCCGAGAAAGCCCTGGCCGAGCAGTGCTACTTCGCCGTATGCCGGCGCCTGCACAACTCGCTCAAGGCGCGCCAGCGTTCCCACCGCCAGGTGCTGGACGAACTCAACGACAAGCTGGCCGACAAGTACATCTGCAACTTCTCGGTATTCCAGAGCCTGCCGGACACCTGGGCCATCGGCCAGGTCCTGCCGATCCTGCCGCTGCACCGCCTCGACGAAGAGCCGCTGCGCCGCGCGGTGCTGCAGGACCTGACCTGCGACTCCGACGGCAAGATCAAGCAGTACGTCGACGAGCAGAGCATCGAGACCAGCCTGCCGGTACACGGCCTCAACGAGGGCGAGGACTACCTGCTGGGGATCTTCCTGGTGGGCGCCTACCAGGAAATCCTTGGTGACATGCACAACCTGTTCGGCGACACCGACTCGGTGAACATCTACCAGCGGGCCAATGGCAGCGTGTACCACGCCGGGATCGAGACCCACGACACCATCGAAGACATGCTGCGCTACGTGCACCTGTCGCCGGAGGAGTTGATGACCCACTACCGCGACAAGGTGGCCAGCGCCAAGATCAGCGCCGCCGAGCGTACCCAGTTCCTTGACGCATTGCGCCTGGGCCTGACCCGTTCGTCCTACCTGTCTTCCTGACAGCCCCGGCGAACCCTGGAAACCCACCGCTTGCGGTGGGTTTTTTTTGCCCGCAATTCAGGCTGTGCGGCCTGCGGGCACGAGGTTCAGCGAGCCTCGGCGAACCAGCGGTCGCGGCGCTGCAGGTGCCAGGCGAAGGCGCCCAGGGTCAGGCTGCGCAGGAACATGAACAGCAGGAACGTCAGCCACAGGCCGTGGTTGCCCAGGCCTTGCAGCGCCCAGGCAAAGGGCAGCAGCAGGAGCACGGTCAGGAGCATGCCGTTGCGCATTTCCCGGGCCCGGGTGGCGCCGATGAACAGGCCGTCCAGCAGGTAGCTCCAGACCGCAATCAACGGCAGTACGGCGAGGTAGGGCAGGTAGGTAAAGGCGGTCTGGCGCACGTCGGGAATATCGGTCTGCATTTCGATGAACAGGTGACCGCCCAGCAGGAACAGCACGGCGAACCCCAGGCTGGCCAGCAGCGACCAGCCTCCGGCTACCACCAGCGAGCGGCGCAGGGCCGGGCGGTCATGGGCGCCGATGGCGTGGCCGCACAGGGCCTCCACTGCGTGGGCCAGGCCATCCAGGGCATGGGCGGTAAGCAGCAGGCCGTTGAGCAGCAGGGCATTGGCCGCCACTGTGGCATCGCCCAGGCGGGCGCCTTGCACGGTGATCAGGAAGAACACCGATTGCAGGGCCAGGCTGCGGATGAAGATGTCACGATTGACCGCCAGCAGCGGGCGCCAGCTCTGCCAGCGGCGCAATGCCGCCCAGGCGATTTGCCCCGGATAGGCCCGCAGGGCCGGCCGGGTCATGGCCAGGCCGACCAGCGCGCCGCTCCATTCGGCGATCACCGAAGCCCGGGCCGAGCCCACCACGCCCCAGTCCAGGCCGAGGACGAACCACAGGTTGAGGGCGATGTTCAGCACGTTGGTGCTGAGCAGGATGGCCAGCGGTGCCCGGGCGTTCTGGGTACCGAGAAACCAGCCCACCAGGGCGAAGCTGGCCAGGGCCGCGGGCAGGCCCAGCAGGCGGGTGTGGAAAAAGCTCCGGGTCATCTGGTCCAGCTCCGCCGAGGGCTGCATCAGGTGCAGCGCCGCGCCGCTCAGGGGCACGCCTATGGCGCCCAGCAGCAGCGCCAGCCCCATGGCCAGTATCAAGCCCTGGAGCAGGATCTGCCGCAGCGCCGCCCCGTCGCCGCGCCCGGCGGCCTGGGCGGCGAAGCCGGTGGCGCCCATGCGCAGGAAGCCCATGGCCCAGGCCAGGAAGGTATAGAGGCTGGCACCAACCGCCACGGCGCCCAGCTGGTGGGCGTGGGGCAGGTGGCCGATCACCATGCTGTCCACCAGCGCTACCAGGGGCACGGAAATGTTCGACAGGATCATCGGCGCGGCCAGGGCCCAGACGCGGCGATGGGTGGGGCGGTGACGCCAATCGGAAATCAGGGGGGGCATGCAGGCTCCTTGCGAGAGCGGGCATTGTACCCGGCGCCCGCGGGCGCCGGGGGTTAGTGCGGGGGGATCAGTGGATGATCCAGCTCAGCAGCCAGAGGCCGAGCACCAGCCAGATGATGCCGAGGATGATCGAGGCTCGCATGAAGGCGCGGATCGCCGAGTACAGGAACATCAGGCCGATGATCAGGGCAATGATGCTGACGATCGAGGTGTCCATGCCCAGAGCGCGGGACAGGCCGTCGACAAAGTTGCCCCCGGCGTGGGTCAGGGTATTGAACAACCCGCTGAGCAGGTCGACGATAAAGCGGATCACCGAGCCGATGGCCTGGCCGAGCCATTCGAAGAAACTTTCTACCTGCATGTGCGCGTCCTGATGAAAGATGGGCCGAGTGCCCGAGCTCAAGCTTGGGCCATGAACACCCGTGGCGAGTTCCCTGTTAAGCATAGAAGCTGCCGGGGGTTGCGCATTCTGGAGGAGCCGGCTGGCCAGCGAAAGCGCTCTTGCGTCCCACGCCCATCCCCCGGAAGCTATACGCCTTCAGGAGACCCCGATGAACCTAGAGCAACTGACCCAACGCCTGCACGCCATTCGTGACCGCAACGATTGGCGGCAATTTCACAGCCCGAAGAACCTGGCCATGGCCGCCAGCGTCGAAATGGCCGAGCTGGTGGAAATCTTCCAGTGGCTGAGCGAGGACCAGTCGCGGCAACTGCCAGCAGACAAGCTGGCCCATGCCGGCCAGGAAGTGGGGGATATCGTCCTCTACCTGCTGTTGCTGTGCAGCGAGCTGGGGTTGGACATGGACCAGGTGGTACGCAGCAAGCTGGCGGACAGCGAACGGCGGTTCTGCTCATGAGCGACCGGCATTTCGACCAGTTGGCGACCCGTTTCGCCGAGAAGATCTATGGCGGCGCCAAAGGCGCGATCCGCCTGGCGGTGCTCCAGGCCGATCTCAAGGAAGCGCTGCCCGAGCGGCCACTGCGGGTGCTGGATATCGGCGCCGGGTTGGGGCACATGTCCTTGTGGCTGGCCGAGCGCGGGCACCAGGTCACCCTGGCCGAGCCTGCCGCGCCGATGCTTGAAGGCGCCCGCCAGCGCTTTGCCGACGCCGGGCAGCAGGCAACCTTCATCCAGGCGCCCTGGCAGGAACTGCTGGGGCAACTGACCGAACCCTACGACCTGGTGCTGTGCCACGCGGTGCTGGAATGGCTGGCCGAACCCCACGCGATCCTGCCGGTGCTGCATCAGTTGACCGCCGCTGATGGCTGGCTGTCCCTGGCCTTCTACAACCGCGACGCACTGGTCTACCGCAACCTGCTCAAGGGCCACTTCCGCAAGATGCGCAAGAACGACATGGCCGGCGAGAAACAGAGCCTGACCCCGCAACAGCCCCTTGATCCTCGCGAGCTGGCGGCGCAACTTGAGGGCCTGTGGCGAGTCGAAAGCCAGAGCGGAGTGCGGGTTTTCCACGATTACATGCCGGTGGAGTTCCAGGCCCGTGCCGAGCTGACGGATCTGCTGGAAATGGAGCTGGCTCACCGTCGACACCCAAGTTTCGCCGGGCTTGGGCGTTATCTGCATTGGCTGTGCCGGCCGGTCTAACGGAGTGTGCAATGAAACACCGCCTGGGTCTGATCCTCCTGTGTTCGGGGCTTGCCGCCTGTCAGGGCAGCAACCCCTATGTCGCCAGCTCCAACCCGCTGCCGCCGGCCCCGCCGCAAGCGGCCAACACCTTTGACCGCAGCGCCTACCCGGCGCCGCAACGGGACTATGGCCGCTACCGCAACTGGGCCTGGCTCAATGGCCGCCTGCCCAGCGGTTCGGCCTGGGCCGACTCGGCGCAGATTGCCGAGGCGGTCAGCAATGCCCTGGATCAGCAGGGTTTGCGCCCTGTGCATGACAACCGGCCGGCGGACCTGTGGGTCAGCGCCGACCTGCACCTGGAAAAGCGCCTGCGCCAGGTCCAGGACGACTACGGGTATGGCGGTTACGGCGGCTATAACCGTTATGGCCCGGGCTACGGCATGTACGGCAGCGTGCCGGTGGTGCGCACCTACGAGGTGGAAGTGGTGGTGGTGCGGGTCAACCTGTATGACGGCGCCAGCGGCCAGCCGGTCTGGAGCGCCAGCGCCGAGACCAGCAGCCGCGGCAGCCTCGGCGAGCGGGCCGATGCCTTGCGTGAGGCGGTGCAAAAGGCAATGGCGGCCTATCCTCCCAGTTAGGATCGCCACCGGTTTTTGTCTTCAAGCGGAGAAACAGCATGTTCCATCGAATCGCTCTACTGGTGTGTGCCGCCTTGCTCAGTGCCTGCGCCGCCAACCAGGTCAATCATGACTTCGACGCCAGCCGGGACTTTGGTGCCTACCGCAGTTGGAACTGGAAAGAACCCGCCCTGCAATACCGCCCGGATGATCCACGGATCAAGAGCGACTTGACCGAACAGCGCATCCGCCAGGCGGTGGCCGAGCAACTGGACCAGCGCGGCCTGCGTCCGGCCCAGGGCGGTGCCCGGGCCGACCTGAATGTGCAGGCGTACCTGATCGTCGAGGACCGCCAGCAGCAGGTCACCACCAACTATGGCGGCGGTTGGGGCGGCCCGTGGAATGGCTACTGGGGCGGGCCGATGTACAACGAAACCCGCAACATCACCTATAAGGTGGCAACCATCCAGATCGACCTGCTGGACGGCAAGGACGGCAAGCTGGTGTGGCGCGGCAGCGACGAGCAGATGCTCAGCAGCTCGCCCAACCCGGCAGATCGCAGCGCCGCGGTTCGCACTACGGTGATGCGCATCCTGCAGAACTACCCGCCCCACTGAAACCTTCGACCGGGCAGGGCGGCACAGGGTGTGCGGCCCTGCCTGCTGCCGCCAGTCCGGCGCCCCTGCGCCCCGGCCAGCGTCTGCCACGGCCTTTGACTACACTGCTTTCATCGATGGAGATAGCGCTCGGCTGCGAGCCGGTAAAGGAGTGCCCCGATGTCTCCCCTGAAGCGGTTTTACGGCCCGGCCCGTCAGCGCGGGGCCATTGGCCTTATGGCGGCGGTGACCTTCGGCCTGGCGTTGTTGCTGATGCTGCTGGTAGTGGACAGCGGCCGGCTCTACATGGAACAGCGCAAGTTGCAGCGCGTGGCGGACAACGCCGCGCTGGAGGCCGTCAGCCGTGGCGGCACCTGCCAGGCCGGCCTGACGGCCGCTGCCTACGCCGGCCAGAACGCCACCCGCAACGGCTTCACCGTAGCCACCGGCAGTAGCCTGAGCACTTCCTGCGGTTCCCTGACCACCGGGGCCAACGGCCTGCGGACCTTCACTGCCAACCCTGCACAAGCGGTGGCGATACGGGTGATCGCCACCCATACCGTGCCCATCAGCGTGGCATCGGGGGTGGCGGCCCTGTTCACACCGGGGCCGATCAACCTCACCACCCAGCTCAGCGCCACGGCCGTTGCCGCGGCGCCGACGCCTACCGTGGCGCAGTTGAGCATTCGCAGCACCCTGGGCACCGTCAGTACCGCGCAATCGAGCATTCTCAACCCACTGGTGGGCGGGATGATGGGGGGCAGCCTGAGCCTCAGCGCGGTGGGCTGGAACGGCTTGCTCAACACCAACATCAACCTGCTGAGCTACCTCAACCAACTGGCGATCAATCTGGGGGTGGCCGCTGGCAATTACACCCAGTTGCTCAACACCACCACCAGCGTGACGCAACTGATCCAGGCGGCGATCACCGTGGTCCAGGCCAATGGCGCCACCGCCGACATCCTGACCGCCCTGGGCAACCTGCAGGTTGCCGCGATCAATGCCGCGCCCTTGAAGCTGGGAGATATCCTGCAGTTGCAGACCGGCCTGCCCAGCACCGCCCTGGATGCCAACCTGCAACTGTTCCAGCTGTTGCAGGCGGTGATCCAGTTGTCCAACAGCAACAGCGCGGTGGCGGCGACCTTGCCGATCAACGTGCTGGGGCTGGCCAATATCACGGTGCAGGCCAAGGTCATCGAGCCGCCGCAGTTGTCGGCCATCGGCAATCCGGCGCTGGCCAAGGCCGATCCCATGGGCGCCAACCGGATCTATGTGCGCACTGCGCAGGTACGGACCATGGTGCGGGTCAATCTGTCCCTGCCGCTGGTTTCCGGGTTGAGCACCGCGGTGGGCAACCTGGTGGCGCCGCTGACCCCGGTGTTGAACAGCCTGCTGAGCCTGAACCTGGTGGCGACCCTGGGTTCGGCGTTATGCCTGCTGGGGGCGGGGTGCGAACAGCTATACCCGGCCATCGCCTCCTCATCGGAGATCGACCTGAGCCTGGACGCGGGGGGCGCGATTGCCTATGTCACCGACTACAGCTGCCCGGTGAACAACAGCGGGACCAAGAGCCTGACCGCCCATGCCATCAGTTCCATCGCCGACTTGAAGGTCGGCCAGATCGACCCGGCCAATGCCTTTTCGTCTGCCGCCGAGCCCGTGGTGAAGCCGTTGCCGCTGGTGGACCTGGGCATACGCACCTGCTACCAGTTCCTGGTCCTGCCGGGGCGCTGCGACCCGGTGGTGCACTACGCGGGCGGCGGCATCGCGGTGATGGTCAACACCAGCGTGGCGCAGAATACCCAGGACCTGGTGTTCTCCAGCTCGGCGTCGCCGTTTCCGATACCGCCCAACGTCAACCAGACCCCGACTTACCAGACGGCGGCCCCGACCACGAACATCGTCAACAGCCTGGCGGGCACCCTGGCCGGCATCAACCTGATCGTCTACAAGCCGGTCAACAACAACCCGCTGGGAGCCATTGTCACGGGGCTGGCTTCGGCCATCAGCGGGGTCAGCAACCTGCTCACGCCGTTGATCACCGGGCTCCTGAGCCCGCTGCTGGACCCTCTGCTGAATAACCTGCTGTCGGGGCTGGGGATCAACCTGATGGACGTGGAAGTGGGGGCCAACCTCACCTGCGGGCAGACCGGCAAGGCCTACCTGGTGATCTGATCCGCCTCGGCGATCGGCAGTTCGATGCAGAAGCGCGCGCCGTCCTGGCTGTTGCTGACGCTCAGGCGGCCCCCCATGTTCTGCACGATGCCATAGCTCACCGACAGCCCGAGCCCGGTGCCGATGCCCACCGGCTTGGTGGTGAAGAACGGCTCGAAGATCCGCTCCAGCAGGCGCGGGTCGATGCCGCCACCATTGTCCTCGACCCACAGGCGTACCCACTGCTCGTCGCGCTGGCCGTACACGGCGATCCAGGGTTTGAAGTCGTGCTGCTTTTCCTGTTTGCCCAGCAGGGCGTCCCGGGCATTGACCAGCAGGTTGATCAATACCTGCTCCAACTGGTCGACAAACCCCAGCACCTGGACCTCGAACCCCAGCTCGCTGATCCGCAACTCCAGACCCTTGCCACGCATGCCTTCGGCCAGCAGCGAGAGGGTGCCTTCGATGGCGTGGGCCGGGTTGAACGGCTGCTGTTCCACTTCCGAGCGTCGGCCGAACACCCGCATGTGGTCCACCACCCGGGCCGCACGCTGGACCTGGGCGTCGATGCGCTTGAGCTTGTCGGTGAGGTAGTCGATCTGCACGTCGCCATTGCCCAGGCGCTTGAGCACGTTGACGATGGCCATGCGCATCACGTTGAGCGGCTGGTTGATCTCGTGGGCAAGCCCGGTGGCCATTTCCCCCAGGGTGGCCATTTTCGCGCTTTGCGTGAGCTGCTGCTGGGCGCGCCGGACTTCGGTGTTGTCGCGGCCCACGGCCTGGATTTCCAGCAGTTGCCCCTGTTCATCGAACACTCCGCGATCCGACCACACCCACCAGGCATGTTCGCGCCCGGGCAATTGCAGGTTGATCTCGGCGGTGCTCACGGGATATTCCGGGCTCAACAGCTTGAGCCGGCGCTCGAAGCCTTCACGCTGTTCGGCGGACAGCCACTGCCCCAGGTTGCTGCCCGGCAGTTCCTCGGGGGCGCATTCCAGGTAGGCCGCCAGCGGCCGGTTGCCAAAGGTCAGGGTCAGGTCCGGGCGATAGCGGCAGATCATCGCCGGCGAATCTTCCACCAGGATCCGATAGCGCTCTTCGCTCTGGCGCACCTGCTCGGCGGCCAGGGTTGCCTCGGTGACGTCCAGCCACAGGCCGACGGCTTCCACTGGCAACCCCAGGTCGTCGCGCAGCAGCTTGGCTTCGTCCAGCACCCAGTGGTATGCCCCGTGGCGATCGCGCAGCCGATAGCGGGTATGCACACTGCCTTCGCGCAGCAACTGGCGGCAGCGCTGGAAATACAGGTCGCGGTCGTCGGGGTGCACCCACTCCGCCAGGGGCTGCGCCGTGCAGTCCGCCAGGCTCCAGCCCAGCAGGGGTTGCAGGCTGGCGCTGAAAAAGCTCGGCTGCAAGGCGCCTTCCTGGTAACGCTGGACGTAGATCACCGCCGGTGAACTGGCGATCAGGTTGTCCAGCCGGGCATGGGCGGCGGCGGCCTGCTGCTGTTGGTTCTTGATGTCGCTGATGTCCAGCATGAAACCCACCAGGCGTTGGCTTTCGCCTCGGCCCAGGGCCTGGCCCTGCAAGCGATACCAGCGCTGGGGGGCGCTGGGGTCGGGCTCGTGCAGGCGCACATTGAGCAGCAGCGGCTTGCCCAGTTTCAGTTCCTGCAGGCGGCTGCTGAGCTCACCGCGGTCGGCGGGATGAATCAGTTCCAGCCAGGCTTGCACGTTCAGGCGAGCGCCATCCTCAGGCAGGTGCAGGCTGGCGGCCAGGCGGCTGGCCAGCAGTATTTCGGCGGTGTCCGGGCATAGCTCCCACCAGCCGGCGCCCAGCAGCCCTTGGAGGGCCTCCAGGCGTTCCAGGTGCAGGTGATGGCGATGCTCTCGCAGGCGACTGAGCAAGGGCCCGGCGAGGGCTGCGGCGAGCATCAGCCAGTCGCGATCCAGCAGGTACGGGGCATGCTGCTGGACCGCGTAGCAGCCGCACAAGAGCCAGGCGGCGACGCCGTGATCATCCCGGTACGGCACCAGGAAGCCTTCGCGATGGCCGAAGATGCCTTGCAGTCGCGGGTGTTCGTTGAGGCCCTGGATCTGGTTCAGGTGCTGCGGGGTGTTGCCGCTCAGGCTGTCCAGGCCGGCCCCCAGGGCCTGGCCTTCCTGCCACAGGCGCGGGGCGTCATGGGCGCTGTAGCAGCTGTGGATCACCCAGCCCTGCTCCTGCTCGTCGAGCAGGGCCAGGCCGAGACAGGGAATGTGCCAATAGCGGGCCAGGTCGGTGAGTTGGTCGTGGAGCACGTCCGGCAGGCGGGTCAGGTTGCACAGGCGCAACTGTTCGCTGGCCTGGGCGGCAAACACCCGGCACTGCTCGCGCCCCAGGGCCTGTTGCCGCTGCTGGACCAGGTCGCCGATATCCAGCAGTTGCAGGTGCCATTCCTGCCCACAGCGCTGGACCCAGCCGCGCAGGTGCAGGGGCTGGCCGCCGGCGCCGCGCAGGTCCAGGTCCAGCACCTGGCCGCTCCAGTCGGCAGGGCCGCCCTCAAGGGCCAGGACGCTGCCGGGCAATACGTAGTCCAGCAGGTGCGGTGGCTCCCGGGAGGGGGGCAGCTGGATCAGGCTGTGGCGCAGCGGGCCGTGGCTGCTGAGGATGCGCCCGTGTTGATCGAGCACCAGTTGCAGGCCCACCGCCTGGGGCGGCAGCGGGCTGTGCGGCTGTGCGGCGGGAAGCGCCTGGCGGCCCAGTAGACGTCCGAGCAGCTTGTCGCCAGAGGTCAAAATTGCAGACTCGAGCTAGCGGTCAGGGTGGTGGGCAGGCTGGGTACCGGGCCGATTCCCGGCAGCACCAGCCGCGGCAGCACCTGGTTCAGCTTGCTGGTGGGGTAGTTCACCGAGACCGTCAGCACCCCGGCGCTGTACACCGCGCTGTAGTCGGTGGCGGCGAAGTTGAAGGGCGGGGGAATCCACTGGGTCTGGGTCTGCACCACGCTGTTGGCGAGGTTCTGCACCGTGGTGGCGTAGTTCGGGGTATTGGGGTCGACCATCACCGCGCGCCGCACCGCTTCGGCAGTGGCCTGGTGGAACGACTGCATCATCAGCAGCGGCAGGCTGTAGCTGACAAGACCGTAGAACACCGCGAAAAAGATCACGAACACCGCGGCGAATTCGATCGCCACAGCGCCTTTCTGCTTTCTAGGGAGGCCCGGTTTCATGAGTGCGTCTACCCTGACAACCACTATGTCCATTGAGCATAGGACCATTCCGGCAAAAGGGACCGTTCTGGCTGATGCATTTCTGGGTTTTGTGGGTCTGGTTGGCAATCTGTGCGCTGCAGGATTTGCGTCAGCGGCATATTGCCAATGGCTTGACTCTTGGCGCCGCGCTCTTGGCGACGGTCTACCTGCTGTGGAGCGGCACGACCTGGCTGGGGGCCGGCGCGAGCCAGGGCGGTTGGGCGTTGTTGCTGGCGTTGCTGTTCACCTTGCCCGGCTACGCCAGCGGACGAATGGGCGCCGGCGACGTCAAGTTGATGGCGGCCCTGGGGCTGGCCTCCGGCCCCCTGTATCTGCTGGGGACGTTCATCGCCGCCGGTCTGTGCAGCCTGCTCTGGCTGCTTGTGCTCAGGCTCTGGCCCCAGCAGAAACAAGCACTTGATACCCCCGTGGCAGGGCGCGCTGGGAGGGGGTCAAAAAAATACCCTTTTGCCCCCTTTGTCCTGGCTGGAATGGTCTTAACTGTGAGCGTGATCCACTAGTCGCCGGACCCATTAATGCTATGTACATAGTCGGAAAGTAGGTCTAGGTTTTAAGTCGTGGCTGCCCGGATCATGCGTGGCAGCACAGGAGTGGCCAATCGGCGATTGGCCCGCACGGAGTAGCACGTGAACAAGCTCACCTCACAGATGAAGGTGCTCGTGGTCGACGATCAGCCCCTGATTGTCGAAGAGCTTTGCGAGTTCCTCGAAAGCAGCGGTTACCGTTGTGTCCCTTGCCAATCCAGCCGCCAGGCGCTGGAGTGCTTCAACAGGGACCCGGAAATTTCCCTGGTGCTCTGCGATCTGCACATGCCCGATATGGACGGCATTCAGCTGGTCCAGGAACTGCAACGGATGGCCGGCAAGCAGCGGGTGTTCGAAGCCATCATGCTCACCGGGCAGTCCGACAAGCAGGACGTGATCAAGGCCCTGCGCGCCGGCATCGCCGACTACTACCAGAAGCCCATCGACCTGGACGAACTCCTCGAAGGCCTGCAGCGTCAGGAGGTCGCCTTGCAGGAACGGCAGAAGAACCTGCACCTGGGGCACCTCAACCAGAAGCTGCAGTTTCTTTCCGAATCCATCGATGACCTGTACCAGGACCTGGACAAGGTCCGGCGCAGCCCGGCTACCAGCCGCAGCGAAGAGCCCCGGGGCGAAGGCGCCGGCGAAGGGGATGCCATCGAGATCCCGGCCATCTTCAACCAGCTGTCGCCACGGCAACTGGATGTGGCCCGACTGGTGGGCAAGGGCCAGACCAACTACCAGATTGCCTGCGAGCTGGGGATCACCGAAAACACCGTCAAGCTGTATGTCTCCCAGGTACTGCGCCTGACCCACATGCATAACCGCACACAGCTGGCCCTGGCCCTGTCACCGAGCAATTCCGGGCTGCGCCAGCGGGTGACTGCCCACTGAGCCTGCGGCGGCGAGCCGTTCGCCGCCGGTTGCGGGCTTTCTCCTACTTGGTTTCCACCTTGCCGCCGGCGTCCGGGTCGTACAGGTCCGGGATCTCGTATTTGTATTTCTTCAGCCAGCGCTGCAGCGCCAGCTCGCGTTCGGTGGGCGTGGCCGTCTGAGGCTGGGGCGAGGGCGCCAGGTTGCGGTTCTGCAACAGTAGCCAGGCTTCGGTTTCCTGTTGCTGGGGCGAAGCAGGGCCGGCCTCGATAGCCTGGGCGGCCAGGGGCAGCGCCAGCAGGGCAGTGCAATAGAACATCGGCAGTTTCATCATCAGCGCTCCTTGGCGGGTGCGGCGTCTGGCTGCAAGGTGGTAGCGCCACTGGCGACCTGGGTCACCTTGGCGCGCGGGGCGGTCGGGGCCTTGAGCTCTTCGGCGCGGGCCTGGGCCTGGGCGAACTGCTGCGGGTTCAGGCTCGCCTGGCTGACCACTTGCGCGGCCTGCTGCCAGTTGTCCTGGTAGAGCAACAGGGTCACCAGGTTGATGGCCGCCAGAGGCTCGGACTGCTTGAGCTCGATGGCGGTGAGGAACTCGAAGCGCGCATCCTCGATGCGCAACTGGTTGAGGTAGACCACCCCCAGGTCATTGCGGATTTTTTCATTGGTCGGCGCCAGGCGCGCGGCCCGTTGCAGGTGCGCCTGGGCCTGGCCGTTGTCGCCCCTGGCCGCCGCCAACTGCCCCAGGCCGTGCTCGCCTTCGGCCGCCAGGCACGAGCCCAGCAGGCTGCGGTACAAGGGTTCGGCCTCACTGCGGCCCAGCAACCGATAGACTCGCGCCTTGCGTACGCGCACCTCGGCGAGGTTGTCCGGCAGGTTCTGCAGGTTGGCCAGGCTGGCGTGCAGCTTGCCATCGGTGGCCATTTCGTCGGCGAGGTTCACTGCCAGTTCCTGCTCGGAGCTGAGCTTGGCGCAACTGCTGGAGTTGGTCAGGGCCGCCCAGGGCGTCTGGCCGTTGCTGGCGCATCCTCCGAGCAGCAACAGGCTGGCAACGACAATTATGGCTTTCATCAGGTTCCCTCTTAGGAAGCGAAGGCCCGGGCGATGGCGGTGAAGCCTGGCCCGGCCAGCACGATCAACAGGGCGGGGAAGAGAAACAGCATCATCACCACCGACATTTTTGCGGACATTTTCGAGATGTATTCCTGCAGGCGGGTCAGGCGCCGGTCGTCCAGCAGTTGTTTGAGCGCCTGCAGCGATTTCATTGCCCCGCCGCCCTGCAGGATCAGTTGCTGGAGAATCACGCAGGTGTCGGTGAACTCGTCCACCGCCAGCAGGGTGGCGGTCTGGTTGAGTTCATGGCCCAGCTCCAGCCCCGAGTCGACACGGGCCAGGATCAGGCGCAGTTCCTGGGTCAGTTCCGGCAGCAGCTTTTGCGCTTCGCTGCTCAGTACGCGTAACGCCTGTTCCACTGCCATGCCCGACTCGAACAGGATGCGCAGCAGGGGAATGAAGGTCGAGATCTCCAGGGCGATGTGCTTCTGCCGGCGCTTGGCGGCGTAGGCCAGCGCGCGCTTGGGCAGCAGGTAGCCGGCACCGAGTGCCAGCATGGGTACCAGCCACTTGCTCTGGGCCTGGGCAAAGGCCACTTCCTGGATGAAGATCACCAGGCACACGGCCAGCACCGGCGTGGCGATCTGGCTGGCGGCGAACAGTGAGCGCTCTCTGGCGCGGCGCCAGCCCAGACGGTTGAGCAGGGTCTGGGTTTCACTGTCCATGCTCACCGCGCGCTGCCCGAAGCGGCTGTCGCCCAGCAGTCGCAGCCAGTTGCCCAGGCGGCTGTCGCGAGTCATGTTGCCCTGCAAGCGCTGGGCGATCTGGCGCTCGCGCCGGC
Source organism: Pseudomonas sp. NFPP25 (assembly GCF_900116505.1). Taxonomy (NCBI): domain Bacteria; kingdom Pseudomonadati; phylum Pseudomonadota; class Gammaproteobacteria; order Pseudomonadales; family Pseudomonadaceae; genus Pseudomonas; species Pseudomonas sp. NFPP25. The sequence continues at coordinate 652,531 of NZ_FPBG01000005.1, forward strand.
GCTGTTCCAGCACACCGTTGCCAAGCAGCAGCAACGCCCCGAGAAACATCAGTGCAGCGGCCAGAACCAGCATTTCAGATGCTCCTCAACATGCGCCAAAGGGCCAGGCAGCCGAAGATCTGCAGGCACACCGCGGTGATCAGCATTTTCTGCCCCGCGGAGTCGTGCCACATGCCCAGCATGTAGCCCGGGTTGGTCAGCATGAAGTAGCCCACCAGCAACAGCGGCAGGGTCCCCAGGACCCAGGCGGTCATGCGGGTTTCCCCGGTCATCGCGCTCAGTTGCCGCGCCCCTTGCTCGCGCTCGCGGATCAGCTTGATCAGGTTTTCCAGCAACTCGCTGGCGTTGCCGCCGTAGCGATGATTGACCTTCAGGCCCAGGGCGAACATGCGCAGTTCGTCCTGCTCGTAGAACTCGGCAAAATCGCTGACCGCGTCCGGCAGGTTGACCCCCAGTTGCACGTTGCGCTGGATGCGGCCCATGGCGCTCTTCAGCGGGTCGTTGCTGGCCTCGATGGCACCCAGCACGGCGTCCGCCAGGGTGCGCCCGGACTTCAGGCTGCGCACGCTGTGATCGAGCAAGGCCGGCAGTTGTTCGATCATGCGCTTGAGCCGGCGCTGATACAGCCAGGCGATATACAGCCGCAGCAGCAGGGGTGGCAGGAGGATGCCGCCCAACAGGCCGAGCCAGCTCGCCAGCACATAGCCCAGCAGCACCAGCACCACCCACACCGCCAGCCACAGGCCCAGGCGCTCGCTGGGCTGGCCGAGGCCGGCCCGGGCGAACGCGCGCTCCAGGCCACCCCAGGAGGTGCGTTGCGGCGTCAGGTCGGGCTGCCCTTCGGCCAGGCGGTTGAGCACTCGTTCCCGCTCGGTCTTGTGCACGCCGTGGTAGAACAGCCAGCCGGAAAGCCCCAGCAGAAGCAGGCAGATCAAGGTAAACAGCAGACCGATCATGGGCCACCTCGCCGGTTCAATTGACGCCCAGCCCGCTTTCGCGGCGCAGTTTGTCACCCGCAGGGTTCATCGCCTCGCGCAGGAAGCCGAAGCCGGTACGACGATCCAGGCGGAACAGGGTATTGGTGACGTAGATGTCGTCACGTATGCCCACCACTTCCACGACTTCGCTAACGCAACGCCGGCCATCGGGCATCCGGGTCAACTGGATCACCACATCCAGGGCGGCGCAGATCATCTGCCGCAGGGTGCGCTCGGCGATCTGGCGGCCGGTCAGGCCCACCAGGGTTTCCAGGCGCAGCAGGGCATCCTGGGCGTTGTTGGCGTGCACGGTGCTCATGGAGCCGTCGTGGCCGGTGTTCATTGCGGTCAGCACGTCCAGTACTTCCACACCACGGATCTCGCCGAGGATGATCCGGTCCGGACGCATCCGCAGGGCGTTGCGGATCAGGTCGCTAGCCTTCACCTCGCCGTGCCCCTCGGCATTGGGCGGGCGGGTTTCCAGGCGGACCACGTGGGGGTGGCCCAGCTGCAGTTCGGCCACGTCCTCGATGGTGACCAGCCGTTCATGGGGGTTGATCAACTGGCTGAGGATGTTCAGCAGGGTGGTCTTGCCGGTGCCGGTGCCGCCGCTGATCAGGATGTTGCAGCGCTTGCCCACCGCTTCCTGGATGAATTCGAAGATCGCCAGGTCGATGGTCTGCATGGCAATCAGGTCGCTGCTCTTGAGCATGTCCTTGCGAAACTTTCGAATCGACAGGCAGGGCCCGTCCAGGGCGATGGGCGGGATGATCGCGTTGACCCGGCTGCCGTCCGGCAGGCGCGCATCGACCATCGGCGAGGACTCGTCGAGGCGTCGGCCCAGGGGCGCGAGAATCCGCTGCATCACCCGCTCCACATGGTGGGCGTCGATGAAGCGCAGGTCGCTCTGGTGCAGCACGCCTTCACGTTCGACGAACACCCGATGCGGCCCGTTCACCAGGATCTCGGTCACCGCCTGATCGCGCAACAGCACTTCCAGGGGGCCGAAGCCGGTCAGCTCGTCGACGATCTCCTCGGCCAGCCGCTCCATTTCATAGCGCGAGATCGCCAGGTGCATGCGCGCGATGTACTCCGCGACCTTGTCGGTGACGAATTGCGAGAGGTTCTGCCGGGAGCTTTCCAGCAGGTTTTTCCCCGACTCTTCGATGGCATCGATGATGTAGCGATGCAGCACCAGCTTCAGGCCTTCGTGGTCGCTGTTGCCGGCGCCTGCGCGGGGTGGGGCGCCAAAGAGTTTTTCGCCGCTCATCTGCCCCCCATGATGCGATTGAGCCAGCCGGCCTTGGGCTTGGGCAGGCCCTGGGAGCGTTTCGCCAGCCGCTCGCCCAGGGTACGCAGGCTTTGGGTCAGGGCCTCGCGCGGGGCCAGTTCGAACAGGGTAACGCCCTGGTTCTTGGCGTTCAGGCGCACCTCGGGGCTGTAGGCCAGCACCGCGATCACCTCCAGGCCGAAGGTCTTGCCCAGGGTTTCGGAATCCGGTGCCACGGTGCGCAGGTAGCGGTCGACCAGCAAGCGCGCATGCTCGAGTTTCATGCCTTTTTCACGCCAGTGATTGAGTACGGCCAGGTTGCGCCGGCAGTCGAGCACGTTCTGGTCGGTGCACCACAGCAGCTTGTCGCAATGGCTGACGAAGGTACGCAGGGCCTCGCTGTCCGGCTGGCCGACAAGGTTCACCACAATGTGCTGGAAGTGCTGGCGCAAGGCACTGAGGAGCATGTACAGCTCCGCCGCGCTGGTGTGCTCCAGAGGCGCGTCGTGGCTGGCGTAGGCGAGGATCCGCAGGCCCGCCTCGGCGCTGGTGAAGGCGCTGTCGATCAGCGTGGCATCCAGGCGCCGCAGGTGGCGCAGGGCGTCGCCGAAGTGGAACGAGCTTTCCAGGCCCAGCAGCGCCAGGCTGTCGCCCCGGGGCAGGCCCAGGTCCAGCAGCAGGGTCTGCTGGCCGCTCTTTTGCACCACCAGCGCCAGGTGGCTGGCCAGGAGGGCGCCGTCGCCATCGCCCTGGGCGCCATAGAGCACGGTCAGGCCGCCCAGTTGCGTGTTGGGTGTCACTGCCGGCAGGCGTTTGCTCAGACGCCGGACCAGCCCGGCGACTTCACTGGAGCGCGAGCCGTAGGCGACGAAGTCGCGGGCGCCGGCGCGCATGGCATTGAGCACCAGCTGGTTGTCCATGCCATCACCGAGGGCGACGATCGCCAGCATCGGCTTGGCCTCCAGGGCGCCTTCGATCAGGGCCGCCTGGGCCACCACGTGTTCGCGATCGAGGCCGACGAACACCAGGTTGGCGAAGGTCACATCCACCAGTGCCAGCAGTTCGTCGAGACTGCCATCGGCACCCACGACCTGGCCCAGGGGCGCCAGGGCGCCTTGCAGCCACTCCAGGTCGGTGCTGTTGCGGGTGATGGCGAGAAACGTCTGGCTCAGGTCCTGGTTCATTGCGACAACCCGCTGCGCTTGTCGAAGTTGCCGTTCTCGAGGAAGAACATGCGGTAGAAGTTCGGGTCGTAGTTGCGCAGCCGTTCGCCGGGCAGGGCCGGCAGCTTGGCGTCCGCGGCCAGGGGCTGGACCAGGTGCGGAGTCACTACCATCAGCAGTTCACGCTCTTCGCGATTGATCGTGGTGTCGCGAAAGAAGGCACCGAGCACCGGAATGTCCCCCAGCCCTGGAAACTTGTTCACTTGAGAGCTGTTGTTGGTGCTGATCAGGCCGCTGATGACGAAGCTTTCGCCGTCGGCCAGGGAAATGCTGGTATCGGTGCGGCGTACGGTCAGCGCCGGGACTTGGGTCCCGGCGATGGTCACGGCGTTGCTGTAGTCCAGTTCGCTGACCTCCGGGGCAACCTTAAGGGAGATACGCCCGCGATCGACGATAGTGGGCGTGAGGGTCAGGCGGATACCGAACTCCTTGTATTCGATGGTCACGCTGTTGCTGCCAGTGCTGGGCACCGGGATGGGGATTTCGCCCCCGGCCAGGAAGCTTGCGCTCTGGCCGCTGAGGGCCACCAGGGAAGGCCTTGCCAGGGTATAGGCGAAGCCGCTGCCTTCCAGGGCGTTGATCAGGGTCAGCACCCGGCCGTTGCCGAAGCCGATGTTGAAGGTGCCGTTGTCCAGCGGGATGTTGGTCCGGCGGCCGCCGAAGGTCGGGGTCACGCTGCCGGAGGTGCCACCGGTGACGGGGGCGGTGCCGGGCGCGCCGAACAGGAAGTTGTGCCCGCGGCCGAAGATCGAAACGCTGGCCTCCTTGAGCTTGGTGCGGCTGACTTCGACAAAACGGATGTCGGTCTGCACCTGGCTGGGCAGCAGTGGATCGTCACTGGCCGGCAGGCGGCCGGTGCTCATGTCGGCGGTGGCCCGGCCCTGGACAAACACCATGCTCTGGCGTGGGGTACTGGCACAGGCGGTCCAGACCATCAGGCTGGTGGCGCCGGGCGCCATGCCGGTGAGCAGGAAGGCTTTGTTGCCGGTGGTCTGGACGTCCGCGATCTTCGGGTCGCCCACCGCCAGGCGGGTGATGGCCACAGCAGATTGCAGCTCCTGCTGCAAGCCTTCGCCGATCTCCAGCGCTGCGGGCAACGGTGCCAGGCTCGAACAGCCTGCCACCGCCGCAGCCAGGGCCTGGGTGCAGAGCAGCGGGCCCAGGCTCAGGGTCAGCAGTGCGGAGAACAGTGGCATGGAACGACTGCGCATGTAGTGCATCCTTGCTCAATCAGGGAGTTTGTTGAGTGACTTGGTTGCCCCGGATCACTTCCACCGCCGACCGTGCGGCGCCACCTTGGGCGGCCGGTGCGCGCGGGGCGCTGCCCAGGGCAAGTTGGGTGAACTGGAACAGGTTGCTGTTGGCGGCATCGAGGTGCTCGCGGGCTTCTTCGTTGCCGGCCCAGTAATGGGCCAGGCGCTGTTCCTCGCTGCTGCGCACGGCCAGGCGCAGCACTCCGACCTGGGTGGCGAGCATCAGCCGGCTCAAGAGCTGTTCGGGGACGGCCAGGACCACCGTGCGCGCATTCAGCCGGCGCTGGTCCTGCTTGAGCTTTTCTTCGTTGCTCAACCCGGGGGAGGCGGGCTGCCCGTCATTGGCCAGGCCCAGCTGTTCGCCCACAGCCAGCACGCGCATGGCGGGTACGGCGATCTGTGCCGACTGCTGCGGGTTGCTGGTGTCCTGGCGCAGGAACAGCACGACATCGACATAGTCCCCCGGGCTCAGTTGCCCGGCGGCGCCGATCACCTCGTCGACCGCGACCGCCAGGGCTCGTTCGTCACTGTGAATCATCCGCGCCAGGGCACCGCCGGTACTGAAGCTCTGCTCATTGAGCCAGGTGCCGGCATTCAACTGCCGCCAGGGTGTACGGCCCACCGCCTGGCTGATGGCGCTGAGGCTGCCGGCCGGCGCGGTACGCAGTTTTTCCAGCGCCAGATCGTCGGCGGCGAGGGGCACGAAGGGCGGCACATCGCGCACCAGCACGACCACCGGTTGGCGGGTCTGGTCTTCTGCGCTGGTGGTGGTTGGTTCGACGACACTGGGCGCCACGGGTTGAACCGGTGGTGCTGGTTCGGGTTTACGACTGAGAACCAGGCCCCAGTAACCGAAAAACACCGCACCTACCAGAAGAAGTCCGGCCAGACCCATGGTGAGGCGACTGTTCATGAAGGCTCTCCCTTTCCTGCTGCACTACCAGCCCGTGATTCCAAACGAGTTAATTTCGCAATCAGGCAGCTATGAACATGCAACTATTTCGCTATGTGAAGGTAGTAGAGCTAGGACGAAATGCCATTAACTCATCCAAAAATAGCTAACAAAGGTATGAGTCTGTCCACATGGGCAGGTTTTTTGGCACCTACCTTCCAATTAATACTTACTGACTAATCAGTTCTTACAGTTGCTGGGCCGGTCTTTGTTGACAATGCTCAGGTGGCACCGGGGAATTTGCCCGGTGCTGTTCCAACGGCGCCTTGCGGCGCAAGGAGAGCTAGGATGATTTTCCAATACTTGTTGCTCAGGGCGCGCCAGTTTTTTGACCGCACCGAAGGCGCATCCGCCATCGAGTACGCCATTGTCGTGGCCATGGTGGCCGTTGTGGTCGTGGCGTTCGTCACCCCCCTGGGCGATCGTGTTCTGGCCATTTTCAACAACATCCTGACTAACCTCGGAGGCACCACCGTCACCCGTCCTACCCCTTGAGCATGGAGGGGCCCAGCTGAGCAGCCGCTGGGCTGTGATCGCCCGACCTTCCAGCCCTCCGGGTCTCGTGCAGGCCTGCGGTTTGCCTAACCAAAGGCCTGCTGATGGTTGGGTTGCGCCCGGCCGGCTGTGCATTGGCTGCGTTCACCTACTTGCATGAAGTTCACACCAGGGTACCGTCCATGACTTCCCCATCCTCACGTCAGCAACTTCTTCTGGTCGATGACGAAGAGGATGCATTGCTGGAGCTTGCCGAACTGCTCGAAGGCGAGGGTTTCTGCTGCTTCACTGCCACCTCGGTGAAACTTGCCCTGGACCACCTCACCCGGCATCCGGATATCGCCCTGGTAATCACTGACCTGCGCATGCCCGAGGAAAGCGGCCTGTCGCTGATCAAGCGCCTGCGCGAGCACACCGCGCGCCAGCACCTGCCGGTGATCGTCATGTCGGGGCATGCCGACATGGATGACGTCAGCGACCTGCTGCGGCTGCAGGTCCTGGACCTGTTTCGCAAGCCGATCTACCACGTGCGCCTGCTGGAAACCCTCAACAATCTGTTTCCCGAACCCCGGCTGCATATCGTTGGCCCCTGACCCCAGGGTTTGGCCGGTGCTGTCCTGGCGGCAAAAAAAGACCCGCTCGAAAGCGGGTCTCAGTCATCCGGATGCTCAAAGTTGATAGCTGAAGCTCAAGGTATAGCGTGGCTTGCGGTTGTAGGTGTCGAGGGCTTCATCGGACATTGGCTTGGCCGCTTCCAGGGCGATGTTGTAGTGCTTGGCATCACCGAAACGCAAACCGACCGCGGCGGATGACAGGCTGCTGCCCCTGACCGGCAGCTGGTTGAACCAGGTCTTGGAGCGGTCCAGCACCACATAGGGCTGCAGCACACGCACCCAGGGCCCCTCGCGGTTGAAACTGTAGTTCACTTCGTAGGCCACGCCCCAGCCCTTGTCCCCGGTCGCCTGGTCATCGGGGTAGCCGCGAGCGAAGTTCTGCCCGCCAAAGGACGCCCGCTCGCTGTCGGGCAGGTTGTCGTTGCTCCAGTACCAGGCGGCGGAAAGCACGCCTTGCCAATTGTCCAGGAAACGATCGCTCTGTACCCCGGCCAGGCGCAGGCGGAAGAAATCCAGATCGTAGAGGCTGTTGTTGGTCTCGGCGCCCATGCTGTCCAGGCCCCGATACAGGCCGGCGCTGAGAATCCGCAGTTGGCGCGGATCGGACTTGCTCCAGTCCGCCTCAAGCGCCAGGGCGCGGATGTCGGTTTTTTCTTCCAGGGTCAGCGGGCTGTTGCTGACCCGGTAACGGGTCTTGTCATTTACCGCATACAGGCGTGTGCCGGCGGTGAGCATTTCATTGGGCGAGGCGATGAAAGGGTGGCTGACGCCGATGGAAAAGCGGTCGTTCTCCCGATGGGGCTCCAGCTCGATCCCGTTGTCCAGCTGCACGTTGCTCCGTGGGTCGGCGCGGTAGCGGGCGCCATAGAGGCTCAGTTGCGTGCCTTCCGAACCCAGCAACTGGCTGTAGTCCAGGCGGTAGTAGTGTTCCTTGTCGTGGCCCGGCGGGAACAGCCCGCTGAGGCTGAGCTGTTCGCCCCAGGCGGTCTGCGAGTTGCTGGTGATGCCCACCAGGGCCTGCAGGCCGTTGCGGTTGTCGTCGGTGCTGTTGAGGGTGGTGGCGATGGCCTTGCGGCTGGCCACGGCCACCAGTTGGGTTGCGCCGTCGGTAGTGCCCGGTGGCGGCACTACCGCCTGCAGGGTGACCCCGGGAACCTTGCTCATCAGTGTGGTGTAGCGTTCGAAGGTCTTGCGGGTCAGCGGGCGCTCGGCCTTGAGTTTGCTCACCAGTTTGTCCAGGTAGGCGGATACCGGGCCGATGTCGCCCTGCAGCTGGTAGTCCCGGATGTAGCCTTCCACGAGCACTACCCGCAGCACGCCCTGGTCGAAGTTCTGCTGTGGCATGAAGGCGTAGGACAGCAGGTAGCCGTCCTTCTGATAGCGCCGGGTAATGCTGCGCGTGGCTTCGATCAACTGGCCGAAGCTGGCCTCGTGGCCGATCAGTGGCTGGTAGATCGCTGCCAGTTCTTCCAGGGGGTAGACCGTGCCGCCCTCGATCTGCACCTGGCGCACCGTGACCTTGGTGCCCATCATCAGCGGCTGCTGGCCTTGCGGCGCAGTGGGTTGCTCGGGCAGTTGCGGTTGCGGGGTTGCCGGGCGGTAGGCATCCACCGGCAGGTTGGGTTGGGGCAGGTTGTTGATGCTGTCATTGCTGTTGAGAAAGCGCGGAAGGGAGTCGGCGTAAACGGAGGTACAGCATCCAACTAACAACAAACTGGCCAACGTGCGCATAGGACACTCCATGGTCGAGCCGCAGCGGTGTAGAAAGTTCCTGGCTCCAGTTGCCGCTCGGGTCTTGGCCACGATCTGGCTCTGGATGCTTGTCTCTGGATAAACAAAAAGGCGAGAGACTCATGGGAATCTCTCGCCCTCAACCAAGCGTAGGCGCTGCAGGTGAGGCCGTCGAATCGGCCAGGTGCAAATTATTTCTTGTTGCCGCCCAGGGCGCCGGTCAGGCCGCCGAGCACGCCACCCAGGCCGCCATTGAGGCCCGCACCGGCAGAGGCGCTGCCACTGGCGCTGGCGTTGGCGCCTACGCCAAGGCCACCGAGCAAGCCGCCACTGGGCGCTGTGCCGCCGTTGACCAGGCCGCCAACCGAAGCCACGGTGTTGCCCACGGCTCCAAGGGTGCCGCCCAAGGCGGTACCTATCGGATTGGCGCCACTATTGCTGGCCACGCCCGCGCCTACGTTGCTGACTGCGCCGCCCACCTGGCCCAGAAGACTGCTGGTCGGGCTACCCAGGCCGGTAGCTGCACCTACTTGCTGAGTCAGGCCGGCAACCGAACTGGTGACGGGGTTCAATGCCGAGCCCAGGCTCACTCCGACGCTGGCCAATGGTGCAGTGACTACCAGGTTAGGGGTACCGCTGCCGCCCAGAGCGCCGCCTACCGAGGCGATCAGGTTGCCGGCTGCCGCTCCGGTGACCCCGCCTGCGCTAACGGTACCGTTGGTATTGCCGGCATTCAGGCCGTTGCTCAAGTTGGCCACTGCACCGCCGACAGTTTCCAGCAGGCCGTTGTTGCCGCCGAGGCCACTGCCATTCCCGGTTCCGCTACCCGAGTTGCTCACATAACCGCCGGCAGTGCCCACGGCCGTACTTGCGTTGCTCAGGGTGTTGCCCAACAGATTTGTTACAGGGTTGCCGTTGCCAGCGTCAGTGATCTTGTTACCGGTGCTGTCCACGGCCTGAGCTACGCCATTGAGCAGACCTTTTACAGGGGAACCAAGACCGGTGGCGCCGCCGATATTGCCGGTCACGTCTTCCGCCAGGCTGACCACTGGAACCAGTACCTTGTCGCCGACATTGTCGGTCAGTGTTCCCAGAGGTCCGCTGCTGGTGACGGTGCTCAGGGTATTACCGAGCATGGTCACCCGGGTGCCTACGCCGCCGACTACCGGAGCCACCCTGGTCACCAGGCCACCCACTACCGGAACGCTCTGGGTGGTGGTTGCCAGTTTGCCGCTGAGGTCGGTGACCCCGGTACCCACATCGCTGACCACGTTGCCGACGGTGGCGGTGGTCTTGCTCAGGGCCTTGGGATCGGTGCCCAAAGTGCCGAGGCCGTTGGTCAGGCCGTCACCGACGGTGTCCACCACGTTGCCGGTGGTGTTGACGGCGCTTTGTACCACGCCTCCAACCACGGGTACGGTGGCCAGGGAAGTGCCCAGGCCGCTGACACCGGTACCGACGCCACTGAGGGTGGTACCCAGATCCGAGACCAGGCTGCTGGTCGTCAGGGGAGTGGTGGTACCGCCAGTTCCTCCGGTGCCGCCAGTTCCACCTGTGCCACCTGTGCCTCCGCCAGTGCCGCCGGTACCGCCTGTGCCTCCACCGGTACCACCAGTGCCACCTCCAGTGCCTCCTGTTCCGCCGGTGCCGCCACCAGTGCCACCGGTGCCGTCAGTACCGCCGCTGGCACTGGCTGGCGAACTGCTGCCACCACTTTTATGACCGCCACCACCGCCGCTGCAGCCTGCCAGGCTGAGGGTCAGGATCATGGTTATTGCCGTTAACGCTTTCCATCCGAATTGAGTTTTCATGTCTGGTATTCCTTGCACCTGTTACAACGTTCGTTGTTTTCGATAGCTCTCCAGTTCTTGCGCTGGAGATACCTTCGTCCGTTGTCTACATAAAAGGCGCAGGGAATAAATTGAACAATTATGAACTTGGTATTAATGACTTATTTTGTTCGGTTAATTGATTTACAAGTAGCTAGTCTCAAAGTATTGGTTGGCGCTCCTAGTGTGTGATGAATTGTTTTAAAACAATGATTTGATGTTTTGTAGTGTCCTTGAAAAGTGCTCGTTCAACTAAAGTTATATATACACAATTAATAGGCAGTTTTTGTGCTGAGCTCGCGGTACTTGCACTTTTTCGCTGGCGTTTAATGGCTGGCAGGGGGATGGGATGGTGGCCTGGTTTATACTGCGCCGCCCAAAACTCTCTGGAGCTCAATATGCTGACGCCTGTCTGGTGGCTGCTGTGCCTGCCGTTTGTTGCCGGAGCCTTTCTCGCCCTGCAAGCCGGAATCAACGGTCAACTGGCCAAGCAGGTCGGCGGGGTGCTGGCTGCGGCCCTGATCTCTTTTTTCGTCGGCACCGCGGCGCTGCTGGTGCTGGTGGTGCTGCAGCGCGAAATGCCGACCCTGGGTGCCCTCAAGGGCCTGACCTGGTGGCATTGGTGCGGCGGCCTGCTGGGGGCGTTCTTCATTACCACGGCCGCCTTTGCCGGGCCGCGGGTCGGCGCCCTGCTGTTCATGTCGCTGGTGCTGGCCGGCCAGTTGAGCATGGCTCTGGCGCTGGACCACTTTGGCTGGGTAGGGTTTCGGGAAGCGCCGGTCAGCCTCGGCAAGATTGCCGGATTGCTGCTGATCGTCGTCGGGGTGGTGCTGATCCGCCGGGGCTGAGGCCCCTCAGGCGATGGGCTGCCAGTTGCCCAGCATATGCTGCAACTCGCCGCTGCCCAGCAACTGCAGTTCTCCGCTTGAACCCCCGGCACTGGCTAGCAGGCGTACGTCGCCGGGCAGCAGCACGGGCTTCATGAACTGCACCGTCACTTCGATGTTCGCTGCTGGCAGATGCTCGCTCAGGGCTGCCAGGGTGCGCGCCTTGTTCCATAGGCCATGGGCGATGGCCTGGGGAAAGCCGAACAGCCGGGCGCTCCAGGCGCTCAGGTGGATCGGGTTGTAGTCGCCGGAAACCCTGGCGTAGCGCCGGCCGATATCGCGCTCGGCGCGCCAGCAGGCGATTTCGCCGAGGTTGTCGGCGTTGGGCAAGTGTTGGCTGGAAGGTTCTCCCGCCAACTTGACTCCACGGCAGAGCATGCGGCTTTGCGCTTCCCAGAGGGGGCCCAGCAAATCGTCCACTGTGGTCACCAGGTCGAATGTTGCGCCTTTGGCGTGAGGTTGCAGGTTGCACACCTGGACCCCGATTCGAACGCTGCTGACATTGCCCATGGGGCGCAACACACGAATCCTGTTGCCCAGGTGAATCAGCCCCAGTAGCGGAAATGGAAAGTCCCGGGCAGTGAGCAGCTGCATCTGCAAGGGAAACGCCAGTACATGGGGGTAGGTCGCGGGCAGCAGGCCGTTATCGGCAAAGCCGCAGACCTTGCGGTAGCCCGCCAGTTGCCCGGGGGTCAGGCTGATCCAGCAGCGCAGGCCGTATTCGGGTAACTGCGTGCCGTTGATCCGTCGGCGCATTGCCGCTTTGAGAAACAGCGGCGGCAGGGACGCGGGCAGGTTCAGTTCGTGCCAGTGTGCAGTCATTTTCAGGCCCCCAAGAGACTTTGTCCGCAGACCCGCAGGGCCTGCCCGCTGACGGCGCCGCTGCCCGGCTGGCCAAGCCAGGCCACCGCTTCGGCAACGTCCTGGGGCAGGCCGCCCTGGCCCAGGGAACTCATGCGCCTTCCAGCTTCGCGCAGGGCGAAGGGCACCTTGGCGGTCATCTGGGTCTCGATGAAGCCCGGCGCCACGGCATTGATGCTGATATCCCGGGCGTGCAGCAGCGGCGCCCAGGCCTGGGCCAGGCCAATCAGCCCGGCCTTGCTGGCGGCGTAGTTGGTTTGCCCGCGGTTGCCGGCGATGCCGCTGATGGAGGCCAGCAGGATCACCCGGCCATGGTCGTGCAGGCGTGCGCTGTCCAGCAGGGCCTGGGTCAGCACCTGGGGCGCATTGAGGTTCACCGCCAGCACCGCGTCCCAGTATTCCGGGGTCATGTTGGCCAGGGTCTTGTCCCGGGTGATGCCGGCGTTGTGCACCAGGATGTCGATGCCCTCCGGCAGTTGCTCGATCAACTGTGCCGGAGCGTCTTCGGCGCAGATGTCCAGGCAGATGGCGCGGCCGCCGAGACGGGCCGCCAGGGCTTCCAGATCGGCCTTGGCCTGGGGCACGTCCAGCAGCAGGACCTGGGCGCCGTCCCGGGCCAGGGTTTCGGCGATGGCCGCACCAATGCCGCGGGCGGCGCCGGTGACCAGGGCCTTGCGCCCGGCCAGCGGGCGGCTCCAGTCCTGGACCTGGGTCGCGCAGGGCTGCAAGCGGATCACCTGCCCGGAAACGTAGGCGCTCTTGGGCGAGAGAAAGAAGCGCAAGGCGCCTTCCAGCTGTTCTTCCGCTCCGGCTGCCAGATACAGCAATTGCAGGGTGGCGCCGTTGCGCAGTTCCTTGGCCAGGGAGCGGCTGAAGCCTTCCAGGGCGCGCTGGGCGCTGGCGGCGAAGGGCTCGTCAAGGGTTTCCGGGGCACGCCCGAGGATGACCAGGTGGGCGCTGGGCTCGAGGTTTCTCAGCAGTGGCTGGAAGAATTCCCGCAATTGCTTGAGCTGGTCTGTGTGCAGCAGCTCGCTGGCGTCGAACACCACGGCCTTGAGCCTGGGCCCGTGGCCGGGAATCCAGGGGGTGGCCAGGGACGGGTCGGCGCCATAGCTGTAGATGCCATCGGTCAGGCGCGGCGCCAGGGCGGCCACCTGTTGTGCCAGCGCGCCGCCGCCGAGCAACAGCGCACCTTCGATAGGCCGCAGGCGACCGGCTTGCCAGCGCTCCAGGCGTACCGGCGACGGCAGGCCAAGAGCCCCGACCAGGCGCTGGCCGATGGACGAGTTGGCGAAGTCGATATAACGGTCAGACATGGAACGCACTCCGAAGGTTGGGGTTCAAAGTGTGGACCATGAATGGCCCTGGGTCGTTCGATCGGCCAGATCCCTCCTACGCTGGAGGAGGTACCCACCGCAGTCGCACTCACAGAATAGGGAGCTTTCCATGACACAGCTGCGTCGCGTCGCGATTATCGGCGGCAACCGCATCCCCTTCGCCCGTTCCAACGGCCCCTATGCCACCGCCAGCAACCAGGCGATGCTCACCGCCGCCCTGGAGGGCCTGATCGAGCGCTACAACCTGCACGGCCTGCGCCTTGGCGAGGTGGCCGCCGGTGCGGTGCTCAAGCATTCCCGGGACTTCAACCTGACCCGCGAATGCGTCCTCGGCTCGCGGCTTTCGCCCACCACCCCGGCCTACGATATCCAGCAGGCCTGCGGCACGGGCCTGGAAGCGGCGCTGCTGGTGGCCAACAAGATCGCCCTGGGGCAGATCGACTGCGGCATCGCCGGCGGGGTGGATACCACTTCGGATGCGCCGATCGGGGTCAACGAAGGCCTGCGCAAGATCCTGTTGCAGGCCAACCGCGCCAAGAGCACCGGCGACAAGCTCAAGACCCTGCTGCAACTGCGGCCCCATCACCTCAAGCCGGAACTGCCGCGCAATGGCGAGCCGCGCACCGGCTTGTCCATGGGCGAGCACTGCGAGCAGATGGCCAAGACCTGGAACATTGCCCGCGCCGATCAGGATCAACTGGCCCTGGAAAGCCATCAGAAAATGACCGCCGCCTACGCCGAAGGCTGGCAGGACGACCTGATCACTCCCTTCCTCGGCCTGACCCGGGACAACAACCTGCGCCCGGACCTGACCCTGGAAAAGCTCGCCAGCCTCAAGCCGGCCTTCGACCGTAGCGCCAGCGGCACGCTGACGGCGGGCAACTCCACGCCCCTGACCGATGGCGCCTCGCTGGTGCTGTTGGGCAGTGAAGCGTGGGCCAGGGAGCGGGGCCTGCCGGTTCTTGCCTACCTGCGCGACGGCGAGGCCGCGGCGGTGGACTTCGTCAACGGCGCCGAGGGGCTGCTGATGGCCCCGGTATACGCCGTGCCGCGCTTGCTGGCGCGCAATGGCCTGAGCCTGCAGGACTTCGACTACTACGAGATCCACGAAGCCTTCGCCGCCCAGGTGCTGTGCACTCTCAAGGCCTGGGAAGACCCCGAGTACTGCAAGGCCAGGCTGGGCCTGGAGGCACCTCTGGGCAGCGTCGATCGCGCCCGGCTCAACGTCAAAGGCAGTTCCCTGGCGGCAGGGCACCCGTTTGCCGCCACCGGCGGGCGCATCGTCGCCAACCTGGCGAAGCTGCTGAGTGTGGCGGGGCAGGGGCGCGGGCTGATTTCCATCTGTGCCGCGGGCGGCCAGGGTGTGACGGCGATCATCGAGCGCTGAGGTTCGTGGCCTTCCCCGGCACGCAGGCTCCTACACAGAAATGCCGCCCATCCGTAGGAGCCGGCTTGCCGGCGAAGGCGTCTTCAGGTCTTGAAGCGCCGTACCAGGGCGTCCAGCTCATTGGACAGCCCCGCCAGGCTCTGGGAGTCCAGGCGCGCCGAGTTCGCCAGTTCCGCCACCAGTTGCGCATCGCCATGGATCTGGCTGATGTGCCGGTTGATGTCTTCCGCCACCTGATGCTGCTCTTCGGCGGCGGTGGCGATCTGGGTGTTCATGTCGCGGATCACGTCCACCGATTCGCGGATCTGCCCGAAGCTGTTGCGCGCCAGGCCGATGCGGTTCACCGACTGCTGGGACACTTCCAGGCTGGCGTGCATCTGCTGGGTCACGGCGCTGGTGCGTTTGGCCAGGTTGCCCAGCAGCCCGTCGATCTCGGCAGTGGAGTCGGCGGTACGCTTGGCCAGGGCCCGCACCTCGTCGGCCACCACGGCAAAACCGCGACCCTGCTCCCCGGCCCGGGCGGCCTCGATGGCCGCGTTCAGCGCCAGCAGGTTGGTCTGTTCGGCGATCGAGCGGATGGTGCCGAGGATCGACTGGATGTCGGTGCTGTCGCGTTCCAGTTGCTGCATCGACTGCGCCGACTGTTCGATCTCCTGGCTCAGGCGATCGACGCTGTGCACCGCGTCATCGATCTGCTGCTGGCCTTCCCGGGCCTGGCGCTGGCCACTGTCCGCCGACTCGGCGGCCTGGCTGCAGGAGCGGGCCACTTCGTTGGCGGTGGCGACCATTTCGTGGAAGGCGGTGGACACCATGTCCACCGCTTCGCGCTGGCGCCCGGCGGCTTCGGCCATGTCGCTGGAGACCTGGGTCGAACTGTGGGAAGTGGCGAGGATCTTCTGCGCGGCCTGGCCGATGCTCTGGATCAGGTTGCGGATTGCCGCCAGGAACTGGTTGAACCAGTTGGCCAACTGCGCGGTTTCGTCGCTGCCACGGATATTCAGGCTGCGGGTCAGATCGCCTTCGCCTTGGGCAATGCCTTCCAGGCCACTGGCCACGCCGCGGATCGGCCGCACGATGAGGCTGGCGAAACTCGCCCCGAGCACTGCGAACAGCACCGCCAGGATCGCGGCAATACCGGCGATGATCCAGGTCAGCTGGGTGGCCGCGCCCATGACTTCGTTCTGCTTGATCAGGCCGATGAAGGTCCAGCCCAGTTGCTCCGAAGGCCAGACGTTGGCCATGTAGTGCTCACCGCCCAGTTCCACCTGCACCAGGCCCTTGCCGGCCTTGGCCAGTTGCGCGTAACCCTCGCCGAGGCTGCCCAGGGCCTTGAAGTTGTGCTCCGGCTGCTTGGGGTCCACCAGCACCGTGCCGTTGTTTTCCATCAGCATCAGGTAGCCCGATTCGCCCAGCTTGATCTGTTTGACGATCTCGGTGAGCTGCTTGAGCGACACGTCGACTGCGACCACGCCGCCCTGGGGGCCCAACTGGTTGGCCAGCGAGCGCACGGTGCTGACCAGCACCGCATCGTCGCTGGCCCAGTAGTAGGCCTCGGTGCGCAGGGTCTTGCCCGGGTTGGCCTGGGCGGTCTTGTACCAGGGGCGTACGCGGGGGTCGTAGTTGGCCAGCTTCAGGTCGGCGGGCCAGGAGACGTATCCGCCGTTGCTCACGCCATAGGACACATAGGAATAGGCAGGATGGCTGGCGGCCATGGCGGCGAACAGCTCGAAGATTCGTTTGTCCTGCTCGCCTTCCGGGGCCTTCGCGGCATCGGCGCTCATCCAGGTCTTGAGGTTGTCGCCGGCCTGGGTGATCAAGGGTTGAGCGGCCAGGTAATCGATGTTCTGGCTGATGCCTTCGAAGAACAGCTGCATGGCGTTGGCCACTTGGCGGATCTCGCGGCCGCTGCCGTCGACGAAGGTGTTTTCGGCCTCGCTGCGCAGGTTGATCACCACCAGCGTGGCTACCAGCACCACGGGCAGGCTGGCGATGACGGCAAAGGCCCAGGTCAATTTCTGTTTGATGTTCATCCGCGCTCCAGTTTTTTGTAAGACCACGAAGTGCAGGCGACTCGCGGATTTATCGGCAGCTTGAAAGATGACGCTGATTGCATCCCTGGGGTGAAGTCGAGCCCGCGGCGATCGAACCTTGGCCGGTGGCTGACGTCTTTATTGGATTGTCGGACAAACTCCCTGTCTCTCTGAGGGCTTCGGCTGGCGCCGGGCAATATTGAGCCTCAGGCAGAAAAAAACTTCCGCGGGCAGGCCCGCGAAGGGGCTGGCCTGAGTGCCACTGATGGACGGTTGCGGACGCCGTCTCGGCTATGATCCTTGGCGGCGTCGATGGATTGATCTGGCACATTGAGTGCATTGCTGTCGCTCGGTGGTCGGCAGCCCTTTCCCGTCGTGGGAGGATTGCCGTATAACGAGTGACTTTCGCGTGTTTGGTAACAAGGGACCCACAATAAAAGCTGATGAAGACTCCAAAACGCATTGAACCGCTGATCGAAGACGGTCTGGTAGACGAGGTGCTGCGCCCACTCATGAGTGGTAAAGAGGCAGCTGTGTATGTGGTGCGCTGCGGCAACGAGCTACGTTGCGCCAAGGTCTACAAGGAGGCGAACAAACGCAGTTTCCGTCAGGCGGCGGAGTATCAGGAGGGGCGCAAGGTTCGTAACAGCCGTCAGGCGCGGGCCATGGCCAAGGGCTCGAAGTTCGGGCGCAAGGAAACCGAGGACGCCTGGCAGAACGCCGAAGTGGCGGCGTTGTTCCGCCTGGCCAATGCCGGGGTGCGGGTGCCCAAGCCGTTCGACTTCCTCGAAGGTGTGCTGTTGATGGAGTTGGTGGCCGACGAGTACGGCGATGCGGCACCGCGGCTCAACGATGTGGTGCTGGAACCGGACCAGGCCCGTGAATATCACGCCTTCCTGATTTCCCAGATCGTGCTGATGTTGTGTACCGGCCTGGTGCACGGTGACCTTTCCGAGTTCAACGTGCTGCTGACCCCGGATGGCCCGGTGATCATCGACCTGCCCCAGGCGGTGGATGCTGCCGGCAACAACCATGCCTTCAGCATGCTGGAGCGTGACGTCGGCAACATGGCGTCCTATTTCGGGCGTTTTGCCCCGGAACTCAAGGGCACTCGGTATGCCAAGGAAATGTGGGCCCTGTACGAGGCTGGCACCTTGCATCCGGGCAGCGTGCTGACCGGCGAGTTCGACGACCCCGAAGAACTGGCGGATGTCGGCAGCGTGATCCGCGAGATCGAAGCGGCGCGCCTGGACGAGGAGCGTCGCCAGGCAGTACGCGCGGCGGATGATGCGCCGCCGGGCAAATCCGAAGAACCACCGCCTCCGCCCTGGATGCAGTGATGCCATAAAAAAATCCGGCCTTGGCCGGATTTTTCATTCCCGCAAACTACCCGGCCCCTTGGCCCCTTGGCCCCTTGCACCTTGTAGCCGCTGCCGAAGGCTGCGCACGGCCCGAAGGGACGCAGGGATCTTGAGGGCGCCGAGGTCTGGCGGGAGATCGCCAAGCAAGGTCCTGCGGGCCTTTTCGCAGCCTCGTCCAGGGCTCGGCAGCGGCTACATGGGCCAGCAGGTCACAGGCTCAGGATCCGCAGCAACTGCCCGAGGCCAGTTCCTTGAGGATCGGGCAGTCCGGGCGGTGGTCGCCCTGGCAGTGCTCCACCA
This sequence comes from Pseudomonas sp. NFPP25, assembly GCF_900116505.1. Taxonomy (NCBI): domain Bacteria; kingdom Pseudomonadati; phylum Pseudomonadota; class Gammaproteobacteria; order Pseudomonadales; family Pseudomonadaceae; genus Pseudomonas; species Pseudomonas sp. NFPP25. Next base: position 671,038 of record NZ_FPBG01000005.1, read on the forward strand.
GGTCCTGCAGGGTGTCGCGCAGCCCTGCCAGCTCGCGGATCTTCTGGTTCAACTCGTCGATATGCTGGCGGGCCAGGGCCTTCACATCGGCGCTGGCCCGCTGCCGGTCCTGCCACAGGGTCAGCAGCTTGCCCACCTCCTCCAGGGAAAACCCCAGGTCCCGGGAGCGCTTGATGAAGGCCAGGCTGTGCAGGTCGTCATCGCCATACAGGCGATAGCCGCTGTCACTGCGATGGGCGGGCTTGAGCAGGCCGATGGACTCGTAGTAACGGATCATCTTGGCGCTCAGGCCGCTCTTTCGGGCTGCTTGGCCGATGTTCATTCGGCGTTCTCCAGGTCTTTGGGTTTCCAGGTTTTCAACAGTAGCGCATTGCTGACCACGCTGACGCTGGACAGCGCCATGGCCGCCCCGGCGAGCACCGGGTTGAGCAGGCCGAAGGCCGCCAGCGGGATGCCGATCAGGTTGTAGACGAAGGCCCAGAACAGGTTCTGGCGAATCTTCGCGTAGGTCTTGCGGCTGATTTCCAGGGCCGCCGGGATCAACCGTGGATCGCCGCGCATCAGGGTGATGCCGGCCGCATGCATGGCCACGTCGGTGCCGCCGCCCATGGCGATGCCGATGTCCGCCGCCGCGAGGGCCGGGGCGTCGTTGATACCATCCCCGACCATGGCCACCACGCTGGTCTTTTTCAGCTCGGCCACCGTGGCCGCCTTGTCCGCCGGCAGCACTTCGGCGTGCACGTCGGTGATGCCCAGGGCATCGGCCACCACCTTGGCGCTGCCGCGGTTGTCGCCGGTCAGCAAATGGCTGCTGATATGCCGTGCATTGAGTTGCTGCACCGCCTGCAGCGCGCCGGGCTTGAGGGTGTCGCCAAAGGCGAACAGGCCCAGCACCCGGGATTGCGGGCTCTGCTCGATCAGCCAGGACAGGGTCCGGCCTTCGTGTTCCCAGTCCCTGGCCGCCTGGGCCAGGTCGCCGGGGTTGAGGCCGCTTTCTTCCAGCAGGCGGCGGTTGCCCAGGGCCAGTTGGCGGCCCTCCAGGGTGCCGGCGATGCCTCGCCCGGTGAGGGACTGGCTGGCGCTGACGTCAGCCACCGGCAGTTGGCGTTCCTGGCACAGGTCCAGCACGGCCTTGGCCAGAGGGTGCTCACTGCCGCGCTGCAGGGCACCGGCCAGTTGCAGCACGCTGTTTTCATCGCCTTCCACCGCCTGCATATGGGCGATGCGCGGGGTGCCGGAGGTCAGGGTGCCGGTCTTGTCGAAGACCACCGAACTGACTTCGTGGGCCCGCTCCAGGGCTTCGGCATCCTTGATCAGGATGCCGTGGCGGGCCGCCACGCCGGTGCCGGCCATGATCGCCGTGGGTGTGGCCAGCCCCAGGGCGCAAGGGCAGGCGATCACCAGCACCGCCACGGCGTTGATCACCGCGGTTTCCAGCGGTGCGCCGTACAGCCACCAGCCCACCAGCGTGATCAGCGCCAGTACCAGGACAGTGGGCACGAACACCTGGCTGACTTTATCCACCAGTTTCTGGATCGGTGCCTTGCCGGCCTGGGCGTCTTCCACCAGGCGAATGATCCGCGCCAGCACGGTTTCCGCCCCCAGGGCCAGGGTGCGCACCAGCAGCCGGCCTTCGCCGTTGATGGCGCCACCGGTGACCTTGTCGCCGGGTTGCTTGGGCACGGGCAGGCTCTCGCCGCTGATCAGCGCTTCATCGGCATGGCTCTGGCCTTCGATGACTTCGCCGTCCACCGGAAAGCGCTCGCCGGGCTTGACCAGCACCAGGTCACCCAGGCGCAAGGCGCTGATCGCGACTTCCTGTTCGCGGCCGTCGATAACCTGGATCGCCCGTTCCGGACGCAGGGCTTCCAGGGCGCGGATGGCACTGGCGGTCTGGCGCTTGGCGCGGCTTTCCAGGTATTTGCCCAGCAGCACCAGGGCGATTACCACCGCCGAGGCCTCGAAGTACAGGTGCGGCATGCTGCCCGCGGCGGCGGTGGCCCATTCGTACAGGCTCAGGCCATAGCCGGCGCTGGTGCCCAGGGCCACCAGCAGGTCCATGTTGCCGCTGCCGGCGCGCACGGCCTTCCAGGCCGCGACATAAAAGCGTGCACCGAAGATGAACTGCACCGGGGTGGCCAGGGCGAACTGGGCCCAGGCCGGAAGCATCCAGTGCAGGCCGAACGGCTGCACCAGCATCGGCAGCACCAGGGGCAGGGCCAGGAGGATGGCCAGCACCAGGCTCCAGCGCTCGCGTCGCAGGTTCTGCTGTTGCTCGTCGCCCTGTTTCTGCTCGGCCTGCCACAGGCTGGCGGAGTAGCCGGCCTGGGTCACGGCATTGACCAGCAGCGCCGGGTCGACCTGGCCCAGCAGTTCGACATGGGCACGCTCGGTGGCCAGGTTGACGCTGGCGCTGCGCACGCCGGGGAGTTTGTTCAAGGCGCGTTCGACTCGCCCGGCGCAGGTGGCGCAGGTCATGCCGCCGATGCTCAGTTCGACGGCTTGCACCGGCACGCTGTAGCCGGCGTTTTCCACGGCTTCCAGCAGGGCCGGCAGGCTGTCTTGCGGTGCTTCGACCCGAGCCTGTTCCGTGGCCAGGTTGACGCTGACCGTGCGAATGCCGGCGACCTTGCCCAGGGCACGCTCTACGCGCCCGGCGCAACTGGCGCAGGTCATGCCGGCAATCGGCAGGTCGAAAGTGGTTGATTCAGGCATGGCGACGCTCCCTGTGAATGTTGCCTACAGGATCAACCTTGCCACGCAGGCAAGGTCAAGGGGGCATTGCACGGGTGCTTCATTTTGTCCCAGGGGCTGCTCGCAGTGCGCGAACAGCAGGCCCCGGGAGCTCGGCAGGGGGCGGGGTGTCAGTATTCCAGGGCGGCGGGCTTGAGGTACATGCCCGAGGCGTTCATGGCGATGCGGAACTTCAGCACATCGCCAGCCCGCAGGCTGATGTCCTGGGAACTCGGGGCAAGCAGCCCGGCATTGCAGCCCGGGGCCTGGCCTGGCAGCAGTTTCAGGCGCAGAGAAACCTTGCCCGGCGGCAGGTTGAACGAGGCGCTTTGTTCCTGGAACAGCCGGCCGGCGAGCTGGTCCTGGATGTACAGGCCGATCTCGCAGGACGTGGCGACTTCCAGCCGCTCCCTGGAAATGATCAGCACGCCGTAGTCCTCTCCGGCGGCCAGCGCCGATGGGGTTGCCGCGAACAGGCCCAGGAGGCCGACGAGGCTGAAAGTTGACCAGCGCATGGCTGAATCTCCCGCTGTGATGTCGTAAGACGTGCAGCTTGGCCGAGCGCGCCGCCGATTTCCAGCCCGGCAGATCAATCCGGAACTTGACCTTGCCACGGTGGCAAGGACAAGACTTGCTCCGACCCAATACAGGAGAAGCGCAATGCAAGTATTCAACGTTCAAGGCATGTCCTGCGGTCACTGTGTGCGTGCCATCACCCAGGCGCTGCAAAGCAAGGACCCGGCGGCCACCGTGCGGGTGGATCTGGCGGCCAAGGAAGTCGGAGTCGAGAGCCGCCTGTCCAGCGATGAGGTGATCAGCCTGATCAGCGAGGAAGGCTACGCGGTCAAGGTTGCCTGAGCCTTTTTATATAGTTAGCGACCTATCGGAATGTTCAAGGCGTCCAAGCGCGGCTAGACTGTGCGACCGCTGACCAACGCTCGTTTGGATGCCATGAACCTCCGCACAATCCTGATTCTCGGCGCTCTGAGCGCTTTCGGCCCGCTGGCCATCGACTTCTACCTGCCGGCCTTCCCCTCGATGGCCCTGGCTTTCGGCACCGATGAAAAACACGTTCAGCTGACCCTGGCCGCCTACTTCCTCGGCCTGTCCATCGGCCAGTTGGCCTATGGCCCGGTGGCCGATCGTTTTGGCCGGCGTCTGCCGCTGCTGGCGGGGGTGGGCCTGTTCACGCTGGCCTCCCTGGCCTGCGCCTATGCGCCGAACCTGGAATGGCTGATCGGCGCACGCTTTGTCCAGGCCCTGGGCGGATGCGCCGGGATGGTGATTTCCCGGGCCGTGGTCAGCGACAAGTGCGATGCGGTGGGTTCGGCCAAGGTCTTCTCCCAACTGATGCTGGTGATGGGCCTGGCCCCGATCCTGGCGCCAATGCTGGGCGGCCTGCTGGTCAACCTCTACGGCTGGCAGTCGATCTTCATCATGCTCACGGTGTTCAGTGCACTGTCCGGGCTGGCAGTGGCCCTGGGCCTGCCGGAAAGCATGCCGGCCACCCGCCCGCGCCTGCCTCTGTCCGGGGCGCTGCGCCAATATGGCCTGCTGCTGTCGGACCGGGTATTTCTCGGCCACGCCTTGACCGGCGGGATCGCCATTGCCGGGATGTTTTCCTACATTGCCGGTTCGCCCTTTGTCTTCATCAAACTCTACGGCGTGCCAGCGGAGCACTTCGGCTGGTTCTTCGGGATCAATGCCGGGGGCTTCATCCTGGTGGCGCAGATCAATGCGCGCCTGCTGGCCAAGCGTGGCCCGGCGTTCCTGCTGGCGCGCACCGTGTGGATCTACCTGGCAGCGGGCCTGACCCTGCTCGGCGTCAGCGCCTTGCACACCAGTGCGCTCTGGCCGCTGCTGCTGCCGCTGTTCGTGTGTATCGCCAGCCTGGGCTGCATCATTCCCAATGCCGCAGCCTGCGCCATGAATGGTCAGGGCGCACGGGCCGGCAGCGCCTCGGCGATGCTCGGTTGCCTGCAATTCAGCGTGGCGGCAGGGGCGGCGTACCTGGTGGGTGTGCTGCATGACGGCAGCGCCATGCCGATGGCCATGGTCATCAGCCTGTGCGGTGTGCTGGCGGTGAGCATGGCGGTCATGACCCGGCGCTTGCAGAATGCCCGGGCGCTGAAGGCTGCCGAGCTCTGAGTCAGCCGGTGGCGCGCTGGCTCTGGGGAATCGGGTGGGGGGCTTGCAGGCGGCTTTGCAGGGTCTGGGTGAAGGCCCGGGCTTCGGCCTCGCTGCGGAACGTCACCACATGCTGGTCGAGCCGTACCTGCCATTGAGAGCCCTGGGGGTGTGCCAATTCTTTTATCAGGATCTTCATTGCTGACCTCCTAACGGTAAAAGACTGCGCTGCAAGGGCCCCCAGTGTAGACCCGAATACGGTCACAAATATGACCGGAATCAACTCTCGGACTGACGGCAGCCAGCACCTTTTACCGGTGCCGGCTGCCGTTCGTTAACGCCTCAGAAACCTTCGAGGACGATCTTGCCGCGAGCCTTGCCACTCTCCAGCAGGGCGTGGGCGCGGCGCAGGTTGGCTGCGTTGATCTGGCCGAAGTGCTCACCCACCGTGGTCTTCAAGGTGCCGGCGTCAATCAGTTCGGCGACCCGGTTGAGCAGCACGTGCTGCTCTTGCATGTCGGCGGTTTCGAACAGCGAACGGGTGTACATGAACTCCCAGTGCAACGACAGGCTCTTGCGCTTGAGCTTGGTCACGTCGAGGCTTTTCGGATCGTCGATCAGCGCCAGTTTGCCCTGGGGTGCCAGGGCTTCCACCAGTTGGTCGAGGTGGGCATCGGTCTGGGTCAGGCTGGCGACGTGGGTCACCTGGCCTGCGCCAATGCGCTGGAGTTCGGCGCTCAGTGGCTGGCTGTGGTCCACCACCGCATGGGCGCCCAGCTCGCGGACCCAGGCCTGGGTCTGTTCGCGGGAGGCACTGCCGATCACCTTGAGGCCGGTGAGCTGACGGGCCAGTTGGGTGAGGATCGAACCGACCCCGCCGGCAGCGCCGACGATCAGCAGGCTCTGGCCTTTGTCAGCCGGCTCCTGGCTGATCTGCAGGCGTTCGAACAGCAGCTCCCAGGCGGTGATCGCGGTCAGCGGCAGGGCGGCGGCCGCGGCGAAGTCCAGGCTCTTGGGCATGTGGCCGACGATCCGTTCATCCACAGTGTGCATCTCACTGTTACCGCCGGCCCGGGCGATGGAGCCGGCGTAGAACACCCGGTCACCGACCTTGAACAGGCTGACGTCGCTGCCCACGGCCTTGACCACCCCGGCCACGTCCCAGCCCAGCACCTTGGCCGCGCCACCTTCGGGCTGGACGTTCTGGCGCACCTTGGTGTCCACCGGGTTGACCGAGATGGCCCTGACTTCCACCAGCAGATCGCGAGGGCCGGCCACGGGCTCGGGCAGCTCGATGTCTTGCAGGGACTTGGGATCGTCGATGGGCAGGGAAGCGTAATAAGCGATGGCTTTCATGTTGAGTTCCTGATGATGAGTAGGGAAAAAAGGCTCAGACAATCAACTGCAGACGCTTGAGCTCGAAGTGCTCGATCGCCTCGCGGGTCTGATGGAGGAAATGCCGGAAGTGCGCGGTGTTGTTGTGAAACTCAAGGGCTGCTTCATCGTCCCAGCGCTCCAGCACGTAGAAGGTGCCCGGTTGCTCGGCATCCTGGTGCAGCTCGTAGTACTGGCAACCGCTTTCCTCGCGGCTGGGCAAGACCAGGGCGCTGAGCTCGCGCTTGAGAACGTCTTGCTGCTGGGGCTTGGCGATCAGGGTGGCAATCGCGGTGAAGGCTTGGGACATGTGGGCTTCCTCAGGTGTTGGGCGATGGAAGGGATGATTGGCTATTTCTCCCGAGGATAAAACCGGCTAAAAGAGCAGGCTCTTTCAATATTTTTTTGATAATCCAGGAAGACCTCATGCTGCGATTCGATGACCTGCAGTTGTTCGTGCGTGCCGCAGACCTGGGCAGCCTGTCGGCGGCGGCCCGGGTCATGGACCTGTCGCCGGCGGTGGCCAGCGCTGCCCTCAAGCGCATCGAGGAACACCTGGGCGCACGGCTGCTGGCCCGTTCCACCCGCAGCCTGCGGCTCACCGCCGAGGGCGAGGGCTTTCTCGAATACGCCCGGGCGGCCTTGAGCAACCTGGATGAAGGCCGGCGCCTGCTGGCCAGCGGTCAGGATCAGGTCAGTGGCGTGTTGCAGCTTTCTGCCCCTTCGGATTTTGGCCGCAATCTGCTGTTGCCCTGGCTCGACGAGTTCCAGCGTGAACATCCCAAGCTCAGCGTGCGCCTGCTGCTGGGGGACCGGATTGCCGACCTGTTCCGCCAGCCGGTGGACATTGCCCTGCGTTACGGCGAACCGGAGGACTCCAGCCTGGTGGCGCTGCCAGTGGCTCCGGACAACCGCCGGGTGCTGTGCGCCGCCCCCAGTTATCTGGTCCGCTACGGCGAGCCGCGCCAGCTGGAGCAACTGGCCCAGCACAACTGCCTGTTGTACATGCTCGACAGCCGGGCTCATGACCTCTGGAGCTTTCATGACGGCAAGCGCGAGGTGAGCCTCACCGTCAGTGGTGACCGCCTGAGCGACGACGCCGATGTGGTGCGGCGCTGGGCCGTGGCCGGTGAGGGGATTGCCTACAAGTCCTGGCTGGATGTGGCCGCCGATGTGCTGGCCGGCCGCCTGCAGATACTGCTGCCGGAACTGCGCTGCGAAGGCGCGTCGCTGAACCTGCTGTGCACCCACCGGGCGCACCTGAGCAAACCGGTGAAACTACTGCGTGACCTGCTCCAGGAGCGTTGCGCGCAGATCAGCGCGCAACGCCCGCGATAGGAGCCGGCTTGCCGGCGAGCCTGGGCACCGTGCCCTCGGCGTCGCTGGTGGACGCGAACAGGTCGCCCTCGGCAATCAGCCCCGGCCTCGATCCCGCACACTCGGGCGGTCAAGCATTCAACCGGGGGAACGGGCATGGGCATACAGGAATACAGCGCCGCAGAGCGCCTGGAACGGCTACCCATCAGCGGTTATCACCGGGTGATCTTCATCATCATCGCCCTGGCGTTTTTCTTCGACTCTATGGACCTGGCGATGATGACTTTCCTCCTCGGCTCGATCAAAACCGAGTTTGGCCTGAGTTCGGCCCAGGCCGGCCTGCTGGCCAGCTCCAGTTTCTTCGGCATGGTGCTGGGCGCCTCGCTGTCGGGCATGCTTGCCGACCGCTATGGGCGCAAGCCGGTGTTCCAGTGGAGCATCGTGCTCTGGGGCGTGGCCAGTTACCTGTGTTCCACCGCCCAGAGCGTGGACAGCCTGACCCTGTTCCGGGTGCTGCTGGGGATCGGCATGGGCATGGAGTTTCCCATCGCCCAGTCGATGCTCTCGGAGATGATTCCGGCCCAGCGTCGCGGGCGCTACATCGCCCTGATGGACGGCTTCTGGCCCCTGGGTTTCGTCGCCGCGGGGGTGCTCTCGTATTTCCTCCTGCCGCTGATCGGCTGGCGTGACATCTTCCTGGTGCTGGCAGTACCGGCGGTGTTCGTGCTGGTGATCCGCTTCTTCATTCCCGAGTCACCGCGCTGGCTGGAACAGGCCGGGCGCCACGCCGATGCGAATCGGGTGCTGTGTGGCATCGAAGACAAGGTGCGCGCTTCCCTGGGCACAGCGCAATTGCCGGATCCGCTGCGCCTGCCGCGTATCGACAGTGCGCCGGGGCACTTTTTCTCGGCACTGAAGCAGATCTGGTCGCCGCTCTATCGCCAGCGCACGATGATGATCTGGAGCCTGTGGTTCTTCGCCCTGCTGGGCTTCTACGGCCTGACGTCCTGGCTCAGCGCCTTGCTCCAGCAGTCCGGTTTCGCGGTGACCCAGTCGGTGTACTACACGGTGCTGATTTCCCTGGGCGGGATTCCCGGGTTCCTCATGGCGGCCTGGCTGGTGGAGCGCTGGGGGCGCAAGCCGGTGTGCATCGTGACCTTGCTCGGCGGCGGGGTCATGGCCTTCTTCTACGGGCAGAGTGCGGTCTTTGGCGGCAACGTCAGCCTGCTGATCGGCACCGGGCTGCTGATGCAGTTCTTCCTGTTCGGCATGTGGGCGGTGCTCTACACCTATACCCCCGAGTTGTACCCGACGTCGGCCCGGGCCACGGGCTCGGGGTTCGCTTCGGCGGTGGGGCGCATCGGTTCGCTGTTGGGGCCGCTGGTGACCGGGCTGGTGTTTCCGTTGACCGGGCAGGGCGGCGTATTCGCCCTGGGGGCGGCGTGCTTCGTGATTGCCGCGGGGGTGGTCTGGCTGTTCGGGATGGAAACCCGGGGCAAGACCCTGGAGGAGTTGAGCGAGGCGGGGAGCTGATAGAGACGGGGGGGACCTGTTCGCCGGCCAGCCGGCTCCTACAGATTCGTGTAGGAGCCGGCTGGCCGGCGAAGGCCGTTACGGCTTGACCAGCCGTGCATCCAGGCTGTTCTGCGCCAGGCGCCGGGCCTGGTCCTGGGTCATGCCCAGGTCGGTGTGCAGGGCGTGGAAGTTCTCGGTGACGTAGCCGCCGAAGTAGGCCGGGTCATCGGAGTTGACCGTGACCTTCACCCCGCGCTCGAGCATTTGCAGGATGTTGTGCTGGGACATGTGGTCGAACACGCAGAGCTTGGTGTTGGACAGCGGGCACACAGTCAGCGGGATCTGCTCGTCGATGATCCGCTGCATCAGCCGCTCGTCTTCGAAGGCACGTACACCGTGGTCGATGCGCTGGATCTTCAACAGGTCCAGGGCTTCCCAGATGTACTCCGGCGGGCCTTCTTCACCGGCGTGGGCGACGGTCAGGAAGCCTTCGCTGCGCGCGCGGTCGAATACCCGCTGGAACTTGCTCGGCGGGTGGCCCATTTCCGAACTGTCCAGGCCCACGGCGACGAATGCATCGCGAAACGGCAGCGCCTGGTCGAGGGTCTTCTGCGCCTCTTCTTCGCTCAAGTGGCGCAGGAAACTGAGGATCAGGCCGCTGGTGATGCCCAGTTGCTGCTCGCCATCTTTGAGTGCGCTGGCGATGCCGTTGAGCACCACTTCGAACGGCACGCCACGGTCGGTGTGGGTCTGCGGGTCGAAGAAGGGTTCGGTGTGGATCACGTTCTGTTCTTTGCAGCGCAGCAGGTAGGCCCAGGTCAGGTCGTAGAAGTCCTGGGAGGTGCGCAGCACGTCGGCGCCCTGGTAGTACAGGTCGAGGAATTCCTGCAGGTTGTTGAAGGCGTAGGCCTTGCGCAGGGTCTCGACGTCGCTCCAGGGCAGGGCGATCTTGTTGCGTTCGGCCAGGGCGAACAGCAGTTCCGGTTCCAGGGAACCTTCCAGGTGCAGGTGCAACTCGGCCTTGGGCAAGGCGTTCAGCCAGTCATACATGGTGTCGTCTCATCAGGTGCAGGCGGGCGCTGCGAGAGTGATGCGCTGCCGGGGCCGTGCCCTTCTGTGGGGAACTGGCTGTGGCTTGCGGCTTTCGCCAGGTTTTCACCGGGCCCGAAAAAGCCGCCATTCTACATCTGGCGGCGCAAATGTTCGGCAAAACCTGACCGGGGGGGCGGTCAGGCCTGCTCCAGCTCCCGGCGGTAGGCGTAGGTATCGGCAAAGCGCGAGAGCAGGAATTGGGCGCAGGTGGTCACCGGGTACTTGGCCGGGTGCTCCGCGTCCTGGCAGCCGGGCAGGCATTCGATGCGGGTATCCGGGTGCGGCTCGGCGAAGAACGGCATCGAGTAGCGGTCCACCCCCAGCGGGCTGATGACCCGGTGCGGGGTCGACAGGTAACGGTCGTTGCTCCAGCGCGCCATCATGTCGCCGAGGTTGACCACGAAGCTGCCGTCGATGGGCGGGGCGTCGATCCACTGGCCCTTGACGTTGCGCACCTGCAAGCCGCCAGCGGCGTCCTGGTAGAGCAGGGTGATGCAGCCGTAGTCGGTGTGGGCGCCGGCGCCTTGCTGCTCTGCGCTGCTGGCGGTGTGGCGCGGCGGATAGTGGATCATCCGCAGCACGCTCACCGGGTCCTGGAAGCGGCGGTCGAAGAAATCACGTTCGATGCCCAGGGCCAGGGTCATGGCCCGCAGCAGGGTCTGGGCCAGGGCCTGCATGTCCTGGTAGTGCTGCTCCATCAGGGCTTGCCAGCCGGGCAGGTCAGGGTGGCGGTTGGGCCCGCGCAGGGGTTTTTCCGCCAGCACGTCCGGGTGCTCGGCCGGCAGGTGCAGGCCCATGTCGAAGGTTTCCTTGAGGTCGCTGGGCTTGCTTGGGTCCAGCTGCTCGGTGGCGATGGCGCCGTAGCCGCGATGGTGACGGCTCTGGGTGATATCGATCTTGAGTTTTTCAACACTGGGCAGGGCGAAGAACTGCTTGGCCGTGCTCAGCAATTGCTCGATGCGTTGTGCGCTGATCGGGTGACCCTTGATGTAGAAGAAGCCCCATTCGCGACAGGCGCGGTCGATCTGCTTGGCGACACTGTCCCAGCCTTGCTGCTCATCCTGATACAGCGGGCTGATATCGATGATCGGCAGTTGATTCATGAAAGTGCTCCCATCCTGTTGGCGGTCCGTCGTCGCTGGCGGATGCTCCGACAGCGACGGCCAGATTATTTGGGGATGTCCGCCTTCAGGCCTTCGACGTAGTAGTTCATCGAGGCCAGTTCGGCATTGCTGGCGCTGACCCCCGCGGCGATTTTTTCGACCCCGGCCTGGTCCTTGATCGGGCCGGTGAACGGGTGGAACTCGCCGCTCTTGATGCTGGCGATGATCTGTTCGGCCTCGGTTTTCACCGGGGCCGGCAGCAGGTCGCTGAGGGGCAGTTCAACCGTACCCTCTTTCAGCCCACCCCAGTAGTCCTGGGGTTTCCAACTGTGGTCCATCACCCCCTGGGTGGCCTGGATGTAGTGCGGGCCCCAGTTGTTGACGATGGAGGTCAGCACCGCCTTGGGGCCGAAGTGGGCCATGTCCGAGGCATAGCCCACCGCGTACACGCCACGCCGTTCCGCGGCCTGGATCGGCGCCGGGCTGTCGGTGTGCTGGAAGATCACGTCGGCGCCCTGATCGATCAGGGCATTGGCGGCGTCGGCTTCCTTGCCCGGATCGAACCAGGAGTTGACCCACACCACCTTGATCTCGGTGCCCGGGTTGTATTTGTTCAAGGCCAGCTGGATGGCGTTGATGTCGCGGATCACCTCCGGAATGGGGAAGGAGGCGACGTAGCCGATCTTCTTGCTCTTGGTCATCTTCGCCGCGAGGAAACCACCCACATAGCGGCCCTCGTAGGTGCGCGCCAGGTAGGTGCCGAGGTTCTTGTCCTGCTTGTAGCCGGTGGCGTGTTCGAAGGTCACCTTGGGGAACTGCCTGGCAACCTTCAGCGTGGGGTTCATGTAGCCGAAGGAGGTGGTGAAGATCAGGTCGTAGTTGTCCTTGGCCATGTTGCGGATCACCCGCTCGGCGTCGGCGCCTTCGGCTACGTTCTCCACGTAGTTGGTCTTGATCTGGTCGCCGAATTTTTCCACCAGGGCCTTGCGCCCCTGTTCATGCTGATAGGTCCAGCCGTGATCGCCTATGGGGCCGATGTAGACGAAACCGACCTTCAGCGGATCGGCGGCGCTGGCGGTAAGGCTGGCACTCAGGCCGATGGCGGCGGCCAGGGTGCAGAGCAACTTGTGCAACGGGCGTGTATGCATGAATGGGAGCTCCATCTTGTTGTGGGGGGCTGGGGCGGCAAGCACTGGAGGGCAATGCAAATAGCTGACCAACAGGACAACAAAGATGGCCGTTGCGCCGGCGAGGCGGTTTCTACGGGGGCTTTGGGGCGCGCTTTTCGCTGGCAAGCCAGCTTCTACGGGGCTGGAATGCAGGAGGCTGCTTGCCGGCGAAGGGCTTTTCAAGAACCAACCCGGTGCGCGGCGCCTGGGGCTGGTGCACTAACATGTAACGAAACGTTAGTGACTTGGTGCAGTCTTTCAGTCATCTCCTGTACTCGTTTTTATTCCCGTCAAAGGACTGCAATGCTCAATTCCCTCAAGCAAGAAAAGTTTCTACTGCTTGCGCTGCTGGCCGCCGTGGCTGCCTATCCGCTTGAACACCTGTTGCTGGGCAGTGGCCAGGGCATCGCCCTGAGCGCCGGGCTGGTGCTGATCGGCTTTATCGTCATGGCTTCGATGCGCGTCGCCCACCACGCTGAACTGCTGGCGGAAAAGGTCGGCGACCCCTACGGCACCATGATCCTGACCCTGGCCGCGGTGCTGGTGGAAGTGGTGATCCTGGCGATCATGATGAGCAACGAAGCCTCGCCGACCCTGGTGCGCGACACCATCTACTCGGCGGTGATGCTGGACATCAACGGCATCCTCGGCCTGGCCGCACTGATGGGCGGCATCAAGCATGGCGAGCAGCCCTACAACGACGACTCGGCGCGTACCTACAGCGTGATGATCCTCACCGCCATGGGCGTGTCGATGGTGGTGCCGGAGTTCATCCCCGAGGCCGACTGGAAGGTCTACTCGGCCTTCACCATCGGCGCCATGGTGGTGCTCTATACCCTGTTCCTGCGCATGCAGGTCGGGCCGCACAGCTATTTCTTCAGCTACAGCTACCCGGAAAAACGCCGCAATAAAGAGGTCCAGGAACAGCCCCATGCCATCAACCTGGCCTGGAGCATCGGCATCCTGGTGTTCGGGGTGGTGGTAATCGGCGCCCTGGCCGAGGTGATGTCCAAGACCCTGGACCTGGGCCTGGAAGGCACGGGCGCACCGCCGGTGATCACGGCGATCCTGGTGGCGGCGATTTCCGCCGCGCCGGAAATCCTGACCGCCCTGCGCGCCGCCCTGGCCAACCGCATGCAGTCGGTGGTCAACGTGGCCCTGGGCGCTTCCCTGTCGACGGTGATCCTCACGGTGCCGGTGATGGAGGCCATGGCCTTGTACACCGGCCAGCCCTTCCAGATGGCCATGACCCCGGTGCAGACGGTGATGGTGTTCATCACCCTGATCGTCAGCGCGATCAACCTCAACGACGGTGAAACCAATGCCATAGAAGGCATGACTCACTTCGTGCTGTTTGCGACCTTCATCATGCTGTCGCTGCTCGGTCTTTAAAGGGGTTGCGCCGACTGGATAGCGCAGCGAAAGCTGACCCCGGGGGCATTCCAGGCCGCGAGTGCGCCCCAACGCCAACGGCGGACGGTGCTGGCCGAAGGAGAAAAGGTCGGGTCGTTGGCAAACTTGTTGTTGGCGCCCCGTTGCGCTCGATAAATGCCTGTTTCAGGCCCTTGCGGGTTCTCCACGGGAGATTCGCGGTAGTAGTGTTTGTCGTACCAGTCGTTGACCCATTCACTGGCATTGCCGGTGAGGTTGTAGAGGCCCAGCGGGTTAGGCACAAACCTGTCCACGGCGAAGGTTTCGTTGTCGTCAGGCGCCGGAAAGTTGCGGCCATAGTCCAGATTGCCGTTGTCGGTCGCGAACATCACCGGCTGGCCACGGTTGCGCGCCGCATATTCCCATTGGGCCTCGGTCGGAAGATCCACGGCATAGCCGCTGAGGTCTGCCAGCCAGCCACAGTAATCCTTGGCCTCTTGCCATTTTCGAGACGCCGGGGCGGGCAGGTTTTCCTGGTAGAGGTGTTTCATGTCGGCGCGGTTGCGCAGTGCCGCGTCGAATTGCGGCCGGCCTTGCGCCAGGAAGAACAGATCGAAATCGCCCAAGGTGGTTTGCAGCGAGGACAGGTAGTAGCTGCTCAACTTGACCGGGTGAACGAAGTCGTCATCGATGTCGAGGCTGATCCGTTCCATGTTTGCCGGGTCCACGCCACAGGGCCATTGGCACAAGGCCTGTGGGTCGAAGCCACGGGGCCAGCCGAAATCCCCCATCTGGAATTCGCCCCCTTCAATCAGCACCATGTTGTCCATCGAACGCACGACGGTGTTGAGCACCGCATCGCGGACTTGCGGGGACAGGTCCGGGTATCTGCGGCTGATGGTCGAAGCAATGTCTGCAACTTTTTCAGGTGACAGCACTTTGCTGGCGGGGCCTGCAACCTCCTGTTTCCCACAGCCCGAAATCAGCAGCGCGACGCAGAGCGCCAGTCCGTGCTTTTGTTTCACGTAATGTCCCTATAACGGTTCGGATGAGGGCGGCAAACTAACATGTTTCCTCCCTCTGATACCGTTCAACGCACAGGCGAGGGATACGCTCCCTCGCCGTGGGCGCCAAAGATCAGGTGCCGGCGATCAGTTGCCGGGCCGCCTGGCTGTGATCGGCGATCAGGTTTTTCAGATCCAGCCCTTCGACCTGGCCATCAATCACCCGCCACTTGCCGCCAATCATGACCCGGTCCGCTCGATCCGCGGCGCACAACAGCAGCGCTGAAACCGGATCATGGCTACCCGAGAAACGCAGTTCATCGAGCTTGAACAACGCCAGGTCTGCCTGCTTGCCTACCGCCAGTTCGCCGATGTCGGTACGGCCCAACAGGCTTGCCGACCCCTGGGTCGCCCAGCCCAGTACACGCTCCGGGGTGATCTTTTCGGCCCCGTAACGCAGGCGCTGGATGTACAGCGCCTGACGCGCTTCGAGGATCATGTTCGAGGCGTCATTGGACGCCGAACCGTCCACGCCCAAGCCGAACAGCGCCCCTGCATCGGTTAGCTCGATGCTGGGGCAGATGCCGGACGCCAGGCGCATGTTCGAACTCGGGCAATGGCAGATGCCGGTACCGGCCTGGCCGAGGCGGGCGATCTCATCCGGGTTGAAGTGGATGCCGTGGGCCAGCCAGGTGCGCGGACCGAGCCAGCCGACGCTGTCCAGATAATCCACCGTGCGCAGGCCGAAACGCTGCAGGCAGAAGTCTTCTTCGTCGAGGGTCTCGGCCAGGTGAGTGTGCAGGCGCACATCGAGCCCGTTGGCCAGTTCGGCGCTGGCCGACATGATTTCCGGGGTCACCGAGAACGGCGAGCACGGTGCCAGGGCGATCTGGATCTGCGCACCGTCGCCACGCTCGTGGTACTGCTGGATCAGGCGCTGACTGTCGTCGAGAATCACCTGGCCTTCCTGCACGGTCTGTTGCGGTGGCAGGCCGCCGTCCTTTTCGCCAAGGCTCATCGAGCCGCGGGTGAGCATGGCGCGCATGCCCAGTTCACGCACGGTTTCGACTTGCACGTCGATGGCGTTTTCCAGGCCGTCCGGGAACAGATAGTGATGGTCGGCGGCGGTGGTGCAGCCGGAGAGCAGCAGTTCGGCCAGTGCCACTTTGGTCGCCAGGGCGAGCTTTTCCGGGGTCAGCCGGGCCCAGACCGGGTACAGGGTCTTGAGCCAGGGAAACAGCGGCTGGTTGACCACCGGCGCCCAGGCGCGGGTCAGGGTTTGATAGAAGTGATGGTGGGTGTTGATCAGGCCCGGCAGCAGCACGTGCTCGCGGGCATCGAAGACCTGCTGGCAGGGGCTTGCAGGTTGCTGGCCGAGGCCCAGCACTTCAACGATCAGGCCGTCTTGCAGCACCAGGCCGCCACGGGCGTCGAGGGCATTGCCGGTGAAGATGGCCAGGGGATTTTTTAACCAGGTACGGATCGCAGGCATGGTTGCCGGCTCCTCTGAAAGTGGGTTCAGGTTAGCCAGCTCAGTGATGCCCTGTCTGCTGATCCAGGGTCGCCGCAAGGGGCGAGGTGCGCAGTCTAGCGAAAGATTTGCCGGGGGACAAAACTTGCATTTTGCCCCCCGTTCCAGAGCCTTCGCTGGCCTGTGCAAGGGCTGCCCGGGGCAGCCGCGGCCTTACCAGGGGATGGTTTCGCCTTTGTAGTTGACGAAGTGATGACCGCCCTTGCCGGTGTAGGCATTGACCTGGGCGATCAGCCCGCGGGTGCTGGTCTGCACATCGATATCGGCGCCTTCGCCGCCCATGTCGGTCTTCACCCAGCCCGGGTGCAGCGAAAGCACGGTGAGCTTCTGCCCCAACTGGGTCACGAAGCTGTTGGTCATGGAGTTCAGCGCGGCCTTGCTGGCCTTGTACAGGGCCAGCTCCGGCGCGTCGGGCATGGTCACGCTGCCCAGCACCGAACTCATGAACGCCAGCACGCCGCTGTCCTTGCGGATCTGCCCGACGAAGCGCTGGGCCAGGTTGATCGGCGCCACGGCGTTGGTGAAGAACAGCTGGCCGACTTCGGCCAGGGTCGCCTGCCCCGGCAACTGGTTGTCCGGGCCCTTGACCCCGGCGTTGACGAACAGCAGGTCGAACACCTGGTCCTTGAGCTTCTGGCTCAGGGCGATCACCGCTTGCTGATCGTCCATGTCCAGTTGCTCGATCTGCACCTTGCCCAGGGCTTGCAGCGCCTCGGCCTTGTGCGGGTTGCGCACGGTGGCGGTGACCTGCCAGCCGTCTTCCAGCAGGCGCTGGACCAGGCCGAGGCCCAGGCCCCGGGAGGCGCCGATGATCAGTGCGGTTTTTGCCGTGGACATGATGAGGTTCCTTGATAAATGAGGATCACGGATTCAATGGACAGGCTTGCCCCAGTCGCAGTTGCAGCACGGGGCGCAACTGGCCCGGTTCTCCGATGTGCAAGCATGGGGCTCGAAAGGGCTGACCCTGAAGCATACTCCAGGCTTTGGCCTGCGCGCTCCTTGAATCGATGGAGCGACATCTATGTGGACCACGCCCTGGCCCACGCAGCCACGGCATTGATCGGGGTGATCCTGTTCTTCGAGCTGGCCTGGTGCGTGGCCCAGTTGCTGCCGGTGCGAGCGGCTGTCGGTAAGGCCCCGGCAGCCATCTAGTGTCCCGACTGCCACGGCTGGCCGAGGGACACCGGTGCATACAGCCGGGTGCGCAAGGCATCCCGGGATAGCAGCACCAGCACCAGGATGGTCGCGGCATAGGGCAGCATCGCCAGCAGGTTGGAAGGAATCGCCAGGCCCAGGCCCTGGGCCACCAGGTGCAGGATGCTCGCCAGGCCGAACAGGTAGGCGCCGAGTAGCAGCCGCCACACCCGCCAGCTGGCGAACACCACCAGCGCCAGGGCGATCCAGCCGCGTCCGGCGCTCATGTTCTCGGCCCACATCGGGGTATAGGCCAGGGACAGGTAGGCCCCGGCCAGCCCCGCCATGGCGCCGCCGAACAGCACCGCGAGCGCGCGCACCCGCAACACCGGAAGCCCCATGGCGCTGGCGGCGTCGGGGTTCTCGCCGACAGCCTGAATGATCAGCCCGACCCGGCTTTTGAGCACCACCCAGGCCACCAGGGCGAACAGGGTGAAGGACAGGTACACCAGCAAATCCTGGGCGAACAGCATGCGGCCGATCAGCGGGATTTCGCTCAGCAGCGGCAGCGCCAGCGGTTCGAAGCCGGCCAGGGGCTTGCCGACCCAGGCCGCGCCGACAAAGCTCGACAGGCCGACCCCGAAGATCGTCAGCGCCAGCCCGGTAGCCACCTGGTTGGCGGTGAACACCAGGGCCACCAGGGCGAACAGCGCCGCCAGCAGCATTCCGGCGGCCATCGCCAGCAGCACCCCGAGCCACAAATGGCCGCTGTTGAGGGCGACGATAAAACCTATCACCGCGCCGAACAGCATCATGCCTTCCTGCCCCAGGTTGAGGACGCCGCTCTTTTCACAGATCAGTTCCCCCAGGGCCACCAGCAGCAGGGGGGTGCCGCAGCGGACCATGGCGTAGAGAATATTGCTCAGCAGATCGATATCCATCACAGGGCTCCGGCGGTAGCAGTGGCGCTGGCGTTGCGGCGCATCCAACGCAGGTTCAGGCGCGGGCGATAGAGAATCAGCACGTCGCTGGCCAGGAGGAAGAACAGCATCATTCCCTGGAACAGCTGGGTGATGGCCTGGGGCAGGTTGAGGCTCATCTGCGCGCTCTCGCCACCGATGTATAGCAACGCCATCAGCAGGCTGGAAAACACAATGCCGATGGGGTTCAGGCGGCCGAGAAAAGCCACGGTAATGGCCGCGTAGCCGTAGCCGGGAGACACCTGGGGCACCAGTTGGCCGATGGGGCCGGCGACTTCGCAGACCCCGGCCAGCCCTGCCAGCGCACCGCTGGTCAACAGCGCCAGCCAGACCAGGCGCTTCTGGCGAAAGCCGACGAAGCCGGCGGCACGCTGGTCCAGGCCGAGCACCCTGATCTGGAAGCCGACAAAGCTTTTCTGCAGCAGCACCCAGACCGCCACCAGGGCCAGCAGGGCGAAGTACACCCCGGCGTGGACCCGGCCGTCTTCCATCAGCAGCGGCAGGCGGCTGGCGTCGCCGAACATCGCCGACTCGGGAAAGTTGAACCCGGCGGGGTCCTTCAACGGGCCATGCACGCAGTACAACAACAGGTTCAGGGCGATGTAGTTGAGCATGATGCTGGTGAGGATTTCATTGGCGTTGAAGCGGGTGCGCAACCAGGCGGTGAGCCCGGCCCAGGCAGCCCCGGCCAGGGTTCCGGCAAGCAGGATCAGCACCAGCGCCCAGCGGCTTTGCAGTTCGATGAGATTGACCGCCAGGGCGCTGCCGACCAGGGCCCCGAGCAGCAATTGGCCCTCGGCGCCGATGTTCCACACCCGCGCCTGGTAGGCCACCGCCAGGCCCAGGGCACAGAGCAGGATAGGTAGCGCCTTGACCAGCAGTTCGGACACACCATACAAGTCGCTGACCGGGGCGATCAGCAGGGTGTGCAAGGTCAGCCAGGGGTCATGCCCCAGGGTCATGAACAGCAGGGAACCGCAGCCCAGGGTCAGCAGCGCCGCCAGCAGTGGCGAGCACCAGAGCATCAGCCGCGACTGGCGGCCACGGGGTTCGAGTGAAAGCAGCATGGACAGCTCCGTTAAATCGCCAGGGCAGCGGGTGAGTTCAGGGAATCGGCGTGGCCGGCCATCCAGCCGCCAACCTCCACCAGCGAGGTGTCGGCGCAGGCCTTGAGGGGCGATAGGCGTCCAGCGCACAGGGCCGCGAGGCGGTCGCTGATCTGGAACAGCTCGTCCAGGTCTTCGGAGATCACCAGGATCGCCGCGCCGGCATCGCGCAAGGCGATCAGTGCCCGGTGGATAGTGGCGGCGGCCCCTACATCCACGCCCCAGGTCGGGTGCGCGGCGATCAGCAGGCGAGGCTGCTGGAGAATCTCGCGGCCCAGGATGAATTTCTGCAGGTTGCCGCCGGACAGGCTGCGGGCCGGGCTCTGGGAACCGGCGCTCTTGACCCCGAAACGCTGGATGATGCGCTCGGCCAGTTCCCGCACCTTGCGTCGCTGGATCAGCCCGTGGCGCACCAGGCCCTGTTGAAAGGCGCTGAGCAGGGCGTTGTCCTCCAGGCTCAGTTCCGGCACCGCGCCGTGGCCCAGGCGTTCGGCGGGAACGAAAGCCAGGCCGCGCAGGCGTCGGGCGTCGGGATACAGATGAGCCACCCCCTGGCCGGCGAAACAGATACGTTCGGCTTCGCCACGGGGCAGGCGCTGTTCACCGCTGAGCAGGGCCAGCAGTTCGTCCTGGCCATTGCCGGCGACTCCGGCGATGCCGACGATCTCGCCGCTGCGCAGGCGCAGGTCGATGTTCTTCAGTGAGCAGCCGAAAGGATCGGGGTTGTCCCAGCTGAGGTTGTCCAGGCGCAGGAAGTCGTTCGTGCCGCGGGCTTTCGGGTAGTCGGTGATCATCGCCGCCGCGTCCCCCACCATCAGCCGCGCCAGCTCGCGATCCGAGCACTGCGCCGGCCTGCAGTGCCCGGCCACCCGGCCCGCGCGCAGCACCGTGGCGCTGTGGCACAGGGCGCGCACCTCGGCGAGCTTGTGGCTGATGAACAGGATGCTGCAGCCTTCGTCGGCCAGCCGGCGCAGGGTGACGAACAGGTCGTCGGCCTCCTGCGGGGTCAGGACCGAGGTCGGCTCGTCGAGGATCAGCAGGCGGATGTCCTGCATCAGGCAGCGGACGATTTCCACCCGCTGGCGTTCGCCGATGGACAGGCTGTGCACCAGGCGCTGGGGTTCGAGGGCCATGCCGTAACGCTGGGAAACCTCGCGGATTCTGCCTTCCAGCTGGCTCGGCGTACCGGTGCCGGCGCCCATGGCAAGGGCAATGTTCTGCGCCACGCTGAGGGTTTCGAACAGCGAGAAATGCTGGAACACCATGCCGATCCCCAGGCTGCGTGCCTGGGCCGGGTTGTCGATGAGCTGGCGCTGTCCTTGCCAGAGCAGTTCCCCCGAATCGGCCTGGACCACCCCGTAGATGATCTTCATCAAGGTGCTTTTGCCGGCGCCGTTTTCGCCCAGCAACGCATGGATTTCACCCGCAGCGATGTTCAGGTCGATGGCGTCGTTGGCCAGGCAGCCGGGATAGCGTTTGCTGATCCGGCGCAGTTGCAGGCGTGGTGCCTGGCTGCTGGGTGCAGGGTGATTGGACATGACAGGCTCGGCTTCTGGGAGTTGTGCCTGTGGATAAAGCAATTTCCTGGCCAGTGGGTCAGGAAAGCCGGTGAAGCGCTCCCGGGCGGCATCCTGCCTGGCTGACAGGACCAGGGTCCTGGCACCACTTCGGGGCAAGGTGTTTGAAAAGGCGCTGTTTTTGTCCCCAGGCCGTTGCGCAGAAAATGATCAGTTGCCTGCAGACCCTGCGCAATCAGGGGCTGGAGCAGCCTTGCACGGGTTATCCACAGCTTGCTCCACAGTAATTGTGTGCAAGAGCGGCGCTTGGGCATCAGCACCACTGGCTTGCCCGTGAACTGCGATAAACCGGCTTAAGTGGCTGTTTCGCTGTGGAAAAAAGCTTCCTGGGGGCGCTTTGGACAAAAAATGAACAAAGCCCGCAAAGCCACGTTGCAGAAGGGTTACAGCGCTATGTGCTCAGCTTATCCACAGTCGGGTGCACAGTAGATGTGGGCAAGTGCCCGGGGCCCTTGCGGGTTATGCACAAGGTGGTCCGGGCCGGGTTGGTGCCTTCAGCGCTGCAAAAGGATGCGCCCGCGGCTGAGGTCCGCCAGCTGTTGCTGCAGGGTATCGATCTGCTCTTCGCCCAGGGCCAGTTGCAGCTCTACGCCGTTGGCGGTGAAGTCTTCCTGGACCAGCAGCCCACCCAGTTCGGCAACCCGCAGCTTGACCAGTGCCAGTTCGCTGAAGCTGCAGGCGCAACGCAGCGGTACGCGGTTGACCAGGGCGATGCGCTCGGCGCCTTGCAGGCACTTGTTGGCGCCGCCGCCATAGGCTCGGGCCAGGCCGCCGGTGCCCAGCTGGATGCCGCCGTACCAGCGGATCACCAGCACCGCCACCTGGTCGCAGTCCTGGGCCTCGATGGCCGCGAGGATCGGTCGCCCGGCGGTGCCGCCGGGTTCACCGTCGTCGTTGCTGCGGTACTGGTCGGCGAGTTTCCACGCCCAGCAGTTATGCGAAGCGTTGAGGTCGCTGTACTGCTGGATGAAGGCTTGGGCCTCGGCCGCGCTGCTGATGGGCGCGGCAAAGGTGATGAAGCGGCTTTTGCGAATTTCCTCGCGGTATTCGCAAAGGCCGGCCAGGGTAAAGGGCATGGGGGTCAGTCTTTCAGTGCAGGTGTCAGGCCACAGCCTTTGAGGATGATGCGGATCAGGTTGTTGCCGGCGTCTTCCATGTCCTGCTTGGTCAGCCGGGTGCGCCCGGTGACGCGGCAGATCTGGGTGGCGAAATCGGCATAGTGCTGGGTGCTGCCCCACAGCAGGAAGATCAGGTGCACCGGGTCTACCGGGTCCATCTTGCCGGCGTCGATCCAGGCCTGGAACACCGCGGCGCGGCCCTGGAACCAGGCGCGGTAGTCCTGGCTGAAATACTCGCTCAGGCACTCGCCACCGCTGATGATCTCCATGGCGAAGATCCGCGAGGCTTGCGGCTGGCGGCGGGAGAATTCCATCTTGGCGCGGATGTAGCGGGTCAGGGCTTCGGCCGGATCATCTTCGGCGGTGAGGGTGTTGAAGGTGCTGTCCCAGAGTTCGAGGATGTTGCTCAGCACCGCGATGTACAGCCCCAGCTTGTTGGTGAAGTAGTAGTGCAGGTTGGCTTTGGGCAGGCCGGCCTTCTGCGCGATGGTGTTCATGCTGGTGCCTTTGAAACCGTGACGGGCGAACTCGTCCTCGGCGGCCTGGAGGATGGCCTCTTCATTCTTCTGCCGAATGCGGCTGGCGGGTTTGCCGGGGTGAGGAGCGCTGTGGGCGGGGACTTCAAAGGTCATGGAGGTTTCCGAGCAAGTCTGTGGGTGCAACCTGTGCGTTGATAGCGCACCCACGTGGATCAGACAAGCCTTGGCGCTACAAAAGCCTCAGTGGGCCTTTAGGGTGTCGTTTTCCGGAATCGGATTTGCGTCATTCGCCGCGCCCTTGCTTTCCGGCAATAGCAGGCTCATCAGCAAGGCGGTGAGGCCGCCGCTGGTGATCGCCGAATCGAACAGGTTCTGCACCACCTTGGGCAGCAGGTGCAGCAGGTTCGGTTGCGCGGCGATGCCCAGGCCGACGCCGAACGAAGTGGCGATGATCAGCATGCTGCGCCGGTCCAGCGGGGCCTGGGCGAGGATCCGTACCCCGGCTGCGGCGACGCTGCCAAACATCACCAGGGTGGCACCGCCGAGTACCGGCTTGGGGATCTGTTGCAGCAGCGCGCCGATCAGCGGGAACAGGCCCAGGCAGAACAGGATCAGGCCGATGTACAGGCCGACGAAGCGGCTGGCCACACCGGTCAACTGAATCACCCCGTTGTTCTGGGCGAAGGTGGTGTTGGGGAAGGCGCTGAAGGTGGCGGCGATCATGCAACTGACGCCGTCCCCCAGGACCCCGCCCTTGAGCCGGCTTATATAGGAAGGGCCGCTAATGGGCTGGCGCGCCAGCATGCAGTTGGCGGTCAGATCTCCCACGGTTTCCAGGGTGCTGATCAGGTAGATCAGGGCTACGGGAATAAAGGCGCTCCAGTCGAAACTGAAGCCGTACCTGAAGGGCAGGGGCAGGCTGATCAACGGCAGGTCCGGCAGCGGCTGGGGCACCAGCTTGCCGCTGAACCAGGCCGCCAGGCTGCCCAGGGCCAGGCCGATGATGATGGCGCTGAGGCGCACCCACGGGGTGTTGCTGCGGTTGAGCAGAATGATGGTCAGCAGCACCAGCAGGCCCAGGCCGAGATTGCCCGGGGCGCCGAAGTCCGCGGCATTGAAGCCGCCGCCCAGGTCGGTGATGCCGACCTTGATCAGGCTGATGCCGATCAGGGTAATGACGATGCCGGTCACCAACGGGGTGATCACCCGGCGCAGTCGCCCGATAAAGCGGCTGAGGACGATCTGCACCAGCGCGCCGAAGAAACACACGCCGAAGATCATCGCCAGGATGTCTTCCGGGCTGCCACCCCGTTGCTTGACCAGGAACCCCGCCGACAGTACGGCACCGAGGAAGGCGAAGCTGGTGCCTTGCAGGCAGATCATGCCGGCCCCGATGCCCCAGGGGCGCCGGGCCTGGATAAAGGTGCCGACCCCGGAGACCATCAGCGCCATGCTGATCAGGTACGGCAGGTGCGTCGAAAGGCCCAGGGCCGAACCAATCACCAGTGGTGGGGTGATGATGCCGACAAAGCTGGCCAGCACATGCTGCAGGGCCGCCAGCAGCGCGGGCAGGGGTTGCGGGCGGTCGTCGAGGCCGTAGATCAGTTCGCTGGGGCGGGAAGCATCTGGCTGCATGGCGTGGAGCTCGGGCTGGGGTTCAAGGTGCCGAGGTCTTTGCAAAAAGCTGTCCAGGTGCTCAGGTTATTTTGTCTGCTTTGCGGTGCGGGCCTTTGAATACGGGGCCTTGCTGGTGAGTGGAGACGCTCTAGCGGGTTGCCGCCAGGCTTTCCAGAAAGCTTTCGAGCACCAAATGAGGGCGCCGACCCTTGCGCGTGACCGATGCCAGGCTCAGGTCGTAGAAGCGTGACTTGGGCTTGAGGGCACGCAACCGGCCCTGCTGCACCCAGAGGCTGGCGTAGTGGTCCGGCAGGTAGCCGATGTAGCGGCCGGTGAGAATCAGGAAGGCCATGCCTTCCCGATCGGATGCGCTGGCGGTGCAATTCAGCGCCTGGTAGTGGGCCTGGATCTCGGCCGGCAGGCGAAAGGTCGGGGCGATGGCGTCCTGGTCGTTGAGGCGCTGGTCGTCCAGTTGCCGGTCATCCACATAGAACAGCGGGTGACCCACTGCGCAGTACAGCAGCGAGCGTTCGTCATACAGCGGCTGGTATTCCAGGCCGGGCAGGGCACTGGCCTGGGGCACCACGCCGACATGCAGGCGGCCGTCGAGCACCCCTTGCTCGACTTCGTTGGGGGCGATCATGCGGATCTGGATCTGCACGTCCGGGCCACGCTCCTTCAATTGCGCCAGGGCGTGGGTGATGCGCATGTGGGGCAGGGTCACCAGGTTGTCTGTGAGGCCGATGATCAATTCGCCGCGCAGGTGGCGGTGCAGGCCGTTGACCTCGGTACGGAAGCTTTCCAGGGCACTGAGCAGCTGCAGGGTCGACTGATAGACCTCGCGGCCCTCCTCGGTCAGAGAGAACCCGGCGCGCCCGCGCTGGCACAGGCGCAGGCCGACCCGTTGTTCCAGGTCGCTCATCTGCTGGCTGATGGCCGAGCGGCCGATGCCGAGCACGGTTTCCGCGGCGGAGAAACCACCGCACTCCACCACGCTGCGAAAGATCCGCAGCAGGCGGATATCAAAGTCGCTGACTTGCGCCAGCGGGTCGGCTCGACGGCTGCTCATAGTTTAGTGGATGCCAGACTGAAGGTTATTAAAGTTGGATTTCACCGACTTTATAGCCGTGGCAACTTAGCTGCAACAACGCTTTTCATTCCTACGCCGCTTCATTGCCTTGCGAGGTTTTGCTCATGAACATGCCGGAAACCGCCCCTCAGTCCCTGGCCAGCCAGCTCAAGCTCGACGCTCACTGGATGCCCTACACCGCCAACCGCAACTTCCAGCGCGACCCGCGCCTGATCGTCGGCGCCGAAGGCAGCTGGCTGGTGGACGACAAGGGCCGCAAGATCTATGACTCGCTGTCCGGTCTGTGGACCTGCGGTGCCGGTCACTCGCGCAAGGAGATCCAGGAAGCGGTCGCCAAGCAGTTGGGCACCCTGGACTATTCCCCAGGCTTCCAATACGGCCACCCGCTGTCGTTCCAGCTGGCCGAGAAGATCACCGACCTGACCCCGGGCAACCTGAACCACGTGTTCTTCACTGACTCCGGCTCCGAATGCGCCGATACCGCAGTGAAGATGGTGCGCGCCTACTGGCGCCTGAAAGGCCAGTCGACCAAGACCAAGATGATCGGCCGTGCCCGTGGCTACCACGGGGTGAATATCGCCGGCACCAGCCTCGGTGGCGTCAACGGCAACCGCAAGTTGTTCGGCCAGGCGATGATGGATGTCGATCACCTGCCCCATACCCTGCTGGCCAGCAACGCTTATTCCCGTGGCATGCCGGAGCAGGGCGGTATCGCTCTGGCCGATGAGCTGCTGAAACTGATCGAACTGCATGACGCTTCCAACATTGCCGCGGTCTTCGTCGAGCCTCTGGCCGGCTCCGCTGGTGTGCTGGTGCCGCCACAGGGTTACCTCAAGCGCCTGCGGGAAATCTGCGACCAGCACAACATCCTGCTGGTGTTCGACGAAGTGATCACCGGCTTCGGCCGTACCGGTGCCATGTTCGGCGCTGACAGCTTCGGCGTGACGCCGGATCTGATGTGCGTGGCCAAGCAGGTCACCAACGGCGCGATCCCCATGGGCGCGGTGATTGCCAGCTCCGAGATCTATCAGACCTTCATGAACCAGGCGACACCCGAGTACGCGGTGGAATTCCCCCACGGCTACACCTACTCGGCGCACCCGGTGGCGTGCGCTGCGGGCCTGGCGGCACTGGACCTGCTGCAGAAGGAAAACCTGGTGCAGAGCGTGGCCGAGGTTGCCCCGCATTTCGAGAATGCACTGCACGGCATCAAGGGCACGAAGAACGTGATC
Source organism: Pseudomonas sp. NFPP25 (assembly GCF_900116505.1). Taxonomy (NCBI): domain Bacteria; kingdom Pseudomonadati; phylum Pseudomonadota; class Gammaproteobacteria; order Pseudomonadales; family Pseudomonadaceae; genus Pseudomonas; species Pseudomonas sp. NFPP25. The sequence continues at coordinate 697,707 of NZ_FPBG01000005.1, forward strand.
GACATCCGTAACTTCGGCCTGGCTGGCGCGATCCAGATTGCACCCCGTGATGGCGATGCCATCGTGCGTCCGTTCGAGGCTGGCATGGCGTTGTGGAAAGCCGGCTTCTATGTGCGCTTCGGCGGCGACACCCTGCAGTTCGGCCCAACCTTCAACAGCAAGCCGCAGGACCTCGATCGCCTGTTCGACGCGGTTGGCGAAGTGCTGAGCAAGCTCGACTGATTCGATCCTTCTTATATAGAAGCAGGCGCGAAGTGTTTCGCGCCTGCGCTTTCCCTCTTTCAGGAGTCCCCGCATGAGTCTGATCCAACACCTGATCCACGGTGAGCTGGTAAGCGACAACGGTCGCAGCGCCGACGTATTCAACCCGTCCACCGGTCAGGCGATCCATAAAGTGCCGCTGGCCAGCCGTGAAACCATCCAGCAAGCCATCGACTCGGCCAAGTCGGCATTCCCGGCCTGGCGCAATACGCCACCGGCCAAGCGCGCCCAGGTGATGTTCCGCTTCAAGCAATTGCTGGAGCAGAACGAAGCCCGTATTGCCAAGCTGATCAGCGAAGAGCACGGCAAGACCCTGGAAGATGCTGCTGGCGAATTGAAGCGCGGTATCGAGAACGTGGAATACGCCTGCGCCGCGCCGGAAATCCTCAAGGGTGAGTACAGCCGTAACGTGGGCCCTAACATCGACGCCTGGTCCGACTTCCAGCCGCTGGGCGTAGTGGCCGGCATTACCCCGTTCAACTTCCCGGCCATGGTGCCGCTGTGGATGTATCCGCTGGCGATCGCCTGTGGCAACTGCTTCATCCTCAAGCCTTCTGAGCGTGACCCAAGCTCGACCCTGCTGATTGCCGAGCTGCTGCATGAAGCCGGCCTGCCCAAGGGCGTGCTGAACGTGGTGCACGGTGACAAAACTGCGGTGGACGCGCTGATCGAGGCACCGGAAGTCAAGGCGCTGAGTTTTGTCGGTTCGACGCCGATTGCCGAGTACATCTATGCCGAAGGCACCAAGCGCGGCAAGCGCGTTCAGGCTCTGGGCGGGGCGAAGAACCACGCGGTGCTGATGCCGGATGCCGATCTGGATAACGCCGTCAGTGCGTTGATGGGCGCGGCCTACGGTTCATGTGGTGAGCGTTGCATGGCGATCTCGGTAGCCGTGTGCGTGGGCGACCAGGTGGCCGATGCCCTGGTGGCCAAGCTGGTGCCACAGATCAAGGCGCTGAAGATTGGTGCCGGTACTTCCTGTGGCCTGGATATGGGGCCGCTGGTTACCGCCCAGGCGCGTGACAAGGTCAGTGGTTATGTAGAAGACGGCGTGGCCGCAGGTGCGCAACTGGTGGTGGACGGTCGTGGTTTGAGCGTAGCCGGTCATGAAGACGGCTTCTTCCTCGGTGGCTGCCTGTTCGACCGCGTTACCCCGCAGATGCGCATCTATAAGGAAGAGATTTTCGGGCCGGTGCTGTGCATCGTCCGGGTCAACAGCCTGGAGGAGGCCATGCAACTGATCAACGATCACGAGTACGGCAACGGTACCTGCATCTTTACCCGTGACGGTGAAGCGGCACGTCTGTTCTGCGACGAGATCGAAGTGGGCATGGTGGGCGTCAACGTGCCGCTGCCGGTACCTGTGGCCTATCACAGCTTCGGTGGCTGGAAGCGTTCACTGTTCGGTGACCTGCATGCCTACGGTCCCGATGGTGTGCGTTTCTATACCCGTCGCAAGGCGATCACCCAGCGCTGGCCGCAACGCGCCAGCCACGAAGCCTCGCAGTTCGCCTTCCCTAGCCTGTAAGAGTGAAGCGATAAAGGCCGGCCCCTTGGGGCCGGCCTTTGCTTTTATGGGCTTTTCTGACCGATATGACAGATTTATGAAAATAACTGTTGACGGCAGATTCTACAGGTCTATAATTCGCCCCACTTCCGGCGCAGTCGAAACGGAAAACTCCTTGAGATTCAACGAGTTATGCAGTTTTCGATAGCGGTTACGCTTCAGTTCATCGAAGCCAGAAGCAGTTGGTAAGGCAGTCAGTTTTCGCCTTGTTAACGATTCGATCCTCTCGGTCGAAAGCGGTTGAAAAGAGGTGTTGACAGCAGCGTGTAACGCTGTAGAATTCGCCTCCCGCTAACGAGAGATCGGAAGCGCAAGTGGTTGAAGTTAAAAAGGAAACTTTGAAAACTTCTTAAAAAAATCACTTGACAGCAAATG